>NZ_OZ034749.1:0-1679297 GCF_964028235.1 Wolbachia endosymbiont (group B) of Cyclophora punctaria | reverse complement strand
ATCTATTTTATCTACTTTTTATCTAAACTAAAGTATAACAGTAGTAGTAGTTCTATCAATAAATTGTTATTAACTTAAAATTCAGTAAAAATTAGTATTACTTAGCTTGTGGATAAATATGTTAATAACTTCTCTATACTATTGATTTTCCTTTATTATTTATGTGTATAAGTAAGATGTCTAGAATGTTAGTAATTTTCTTTTATGGAAAAAAGCTTTACTATCATGGATTGTTATATAATTATGTATATGTCATTGAAAAAATTGTTGATCAATTGTTAGTATTTTATTTCAACAAATAATTCACAAATTAATTTGACATTATTCACATGCTTATTAAACATTTAATAACAGTTTTCTTGATAGACCTTATCTAAAGATATTTTCACCATTAAAGGGAATAAATTGAATAAGAAAAGAACTTTAGTAGAAAAAATAGCATACAGAATTTTTCTCTTTCTCTTCAACAAAACTTCTGTGTTAAAAAAATGTGCGACTGAGGCATTGATGGGTGATCTGTCAGGTCTTGACATACTTAATAGTCTATTAAAATTCCGTGATTGTAGTATCATGGATATAATGACTCCACGTAAGGAGATATGTGCAGTAGACATTGAATCGAGTAAGGATGAGGTAATAAAGAAGGTGAAAAACACTTACCATGCTAAGATACCAACTTATAAGAATAACTTTGACAACGTAATAGGCTTTTTTTACGTAAAAGATATCATTTTCAATAAGAATAAAGATTTTAATCTGAGAAATATTATACAAAATGTAATATTTGTCCCAGCCTCAATGAAAGCAACAAATCTTTTTGTTAGAATGAAATCTTCCAAGTCATATTTAGCTATTGTACTGGATGAATATGGTGGAACTGATGGTTTAATTTCGATAAATGATCTTATAGAAGAATTGATACCAAATATTGATAACGAGAATGAGGTAAATTCAGAACACACCATTACTGAATTATCTCAAAATAAGTTTGAAATATCGGCAAGGGCCCTTATAAAGGATATAGAGGAAAATCTAAAAATAGAGTTGTGTGACTCTGAAGAGCATTATGCCACACTTAGTGGTTTGGTTCTTTCAATTGCTGGTAAGGTACCTTCTGTAGATGAAGTTATAAGATATAAAAATGGTATAAAATTTATCATCAAGGATGCAAATGAACGATACATTAACAAAATAATACTAGACTTAAGTGATTACAAAAATTAAATTCAATATTTTTTAGTGAAAGGTACTTTATCTTGGAAGTAGGGGACATAGTAGCCAGATATGCAATTTAAACAATTTCTTAATATACAAAAGTTTGTAGTTCTATACGTTACTGTTTGATAATTAAGGTGGGAATAGTTTTATTGGTACAAAGTTATAAAAATTAGTTGTTTAAATATTTTTAGCGATCTGTAACTTTCAAAAAGGGAGTGTTCTATAAACCATACGAGTCAAGTTAAGGGAAAATGAGCAAATTTAGTGCACTCAAAGTTGATATTCTTGTTTTTCTATATTTGTCTTTTAAGGAGAATTTTGACCAGGTTGAGACGAGTTTTTTGAGGAAAATTTGTACCTTACTGACTACACAATTTAATGTTAAGAATAGCTCTCTAACTCGCCTTTTAAGCTCAATAAATGCCTTTGTTAGACTAAGTTCTGTACCCTTTTTTAGTTCTGTACAACCAACTATTCCATGAAATATAAGAATTGCGCACAATTTAGCGTATAGTTCACATAATACTCTGTATGGTTTTCCTTTAAGTTCGTCAAGCCTGATGTGATTCTTATACAATTTAAATAATAATTCAATCTGCCATCTTACTCGGTAAATTATTAATACCTGCTCAGCACTAATTTTATTTTCTGGAACGTTAGTTATGAATATCGACCAATCCAGCAATTTTTGATTCTTTTGAGAAGATGTATATCCATGTGATTTTGCTAACCTATTAGCCCTTCTTCTTCTAATTATAGACTGTTCTTCAGTTAATTTTTGACATATAATTCTCACTTTAATTTTTGTTTCTTTTCCTAACAGCACCTCATTTTCTAGAAACAATTTATCCTCTAAACATTCTAATAACTCTATTTTTTGATTTGTTTCTATACCATATATGTTGGTATCAGATTTATAACGACTTATAAAATAAGCTCCGGCTTCATTGATTTGTTTAAAAGAACTTGGCACAAAATAACCCAAATCAGATATTAGTAAATCATTGCTCGATATATTGCTTAAATGTCTTCTATACCCCTGATCTGACCTTATTCCCTCAGTTATATTAAGCTGCTCTAATGTCTGGGTTAGGTAGTCAAAAACTAATTGTAACTTTATTTCAGACTTAGTATTGCTTTCATAACCACTGTAGCTAGTACCATAACCTTTATATATATTTTCCATACCATTAGGTAGGCTGATATAGCTACTATCCAATAGCTTAACACTTCTAAATTGCTTCAAAATTCTGCAATCAACCTTTAAGCTATTTTTAAATAAAACTAAAGACTCATTATACATTCTTTTCATAAATTCTACTGCTTCCTTGGTAAATCTAAAGTCCAGACCTTGTTTTGTTATATTTATCGAGTCTTCATTCAATAATTGACAAATTGTCTCTATACTACAATTATCAACCCCTATATTACCCAAGACTATGGCTTTTACAAACGATGAGCCTTTTAGCTTCCTCTTTCTTTTTATGAATCCTGTTGTAGCTGAGATTTTATCTGCTTTTCCATTAAAAAATTCTTTGAGCTTTTTTGAGATGCAAACTATTCTTTTCATTGTATAAGTTCTCCATTTTGTTTGTTAAATTTAGGAGAACTTATATCTTCTTTTTCTTTTCTTTACACCAACTTTACCTCACTTCTTCTTAACTTGACGCGTATGGTTAAATAAACTGTGTCAAACCGCATTTTTAATTCAACTCAATTTTTAACCTACAAGAAAAAAAGATATCAAGTTGAGACATAGTCAAAGCCCAATCATGTATAGGCATAGCCCATTTTTCTCCTACCTTTTTTATAGCACAATATACCTGTTCATACAAGGCATTTGTGCTAGTAAATGAGCCCTTAGTTTTAGTAAATTTTCTGATCTGTCTATGTAACCCTTAAATAGGATTTGTGGTATAAATTAATTTTCTTACAGGGCCGGAATATTTAAAATAACTAGACAGATTTTCTCAATTATTCTCCCAAAACTAAAGTATATTTTTCTCCCCATTTTTCCTCTAGCTTAAGCAAATAATTTTCGGTAATTTCTCTACTTGCAGCACGGTATATTTTTTTCAAATCATTCATGAAAATTTTCACATCTTTGCTCGATGCATATTTTAGTGAATTTCTTATCTGATGTACAATACATAGTTGTATTTCTGCTTTAGGAAATACACTGTTTATTGTTTTAGGAAAGCTTTTTAGCCCATCTACACATACAATCAGGATATCTTCTACTCCTTTCTCTTTTAAGTCATTTAACATCCCTAGCCAAAAGTTAGCTCCCTCACTTTCTGCTATATAAAAGCCTAAAACTTCTTTCCTTTCATTCTGCTAATATATTCTACATATATTTACTTACGCAATGCCCGTCTTCTTTGACCTTAAAAAACCATAAACACTATTGGATACACTGATTGCAGTGGACGACTAAGCCACTCATTGATTACAGGCAATAATTTATCAGTAATACTTGACATCTCTGCTACAGATATTTTATATCTCTTCTACATGCGACGCTATATCTCTATATACCATGCCACTGGCATATGTACTTAAAACCTTTGCTTCAAGTTCGGTTGTTTGCCTTTTTCTGACTACTTGTGGCTCAAAGCTTCCTTCCCTATCTCTTGGTGTCAATAACTCAAATGAACCTACACTTGTCCGTAAAGTATTTGAATTTCTTCAATTTCTTCGGTTATTTTCTTCGCTTTTAAGCCGACAAGTGATTTTTTATTTCACCTTCCAGAATCGCTTCCAGTAGCCTTTTTACAAACGGTGTTAATGCACCATCTCTTTCCGTCAATAGTCTTCCTTCTCGTATAGACGATAAGATATTTGTTTCTAATTCTTTATAGTCTACCAAACCGGTAGTTCTGTTTGCTTGACTCATTGTCAAACCTCCATTTTTTGTTTCTATTTTATTGTTGCTTCTCGGTTTGATACAGTTTATTTAACACTTCCCTAAGTACGTAAAAAAAAACACTCCTATACTGAAAGTACAAGCATTTATTGAGATTATTAGGAATGTAAAACCTAGCAGAAATCTTGATAATTCAAACGCTGAACAACTTCAAGCTATTGATAGAAAAATCCCTTAATTGTACATAGGCCAAGTTGGCTTATGTGTTCTTATTCTCACTTTGTAAACATGCCAATAATTTTATCCACTATTCCACCCATATTTGCTCCAGCTTGAGTATGTGCTATTTTACCACCGTGTGAAATTAATTTAGGATCTGCACCAGGTGATATATTAACAAATTTACTACCAACAACCCCACTGCTAGCGATTAGAGCTGAGCTATCAATTGGCAACTTTATGTCTCTGCTTATGCAAATATCGATTCGTGCTATGTAGGTAGCTTTGTCGAGCGATACACCAGTTATGCTTCCGATTTCTACACCAGAGATCTTGACACTATCACCAACCCCTACACCGTTAGCATCAGTAAAAAGGCCATGTATTTTATAGCAATCCTTATAGTTTCTCTTTATGTAAGATAGCTTATTAATAGCGAAGAAGACAAGAAAAATAGTGAAAATTAATACAAATGATCCAGCAATTATTTCAAGTATATTTGACCTTCGCATCTTTAATTATTAGGATTCCAGCTTTCATAGTAGTTTTTCACCTTTTGATTTGGGTAGTATGCATCTTTTGTACCCGTTAAATTAGGAGTTTTTCTTGTATTATTATTAATTGGTACTGCATTATCAGTATAATGCAGCCATATATGCCATGCTGGAGGAATTGTTGTAGGCTCAGAAACATTACCATATATTACCCATCTTTTCCCTTTACTTGACTCATAGTAAGAATTTCCGTTTTCATCCCTACCTATAAGTTTACCTTTTCTCCTTAATAAGTTTGTTACTGAATTATAAATTTTAGATAACATAAAGGTATTAAAACAAAAAGTATTATATATACTAATACTTTAACGATGTATTAACAACAGTTTAATGCAATTACCAATTCTACAAGTTATTATACCAATAATTGCATCAATGTTCTGCTTTCTTACCAGGAAACATAGGGTGTCCTGGTTTATCTCTTTTTTTACAACGGCAGCTACTTTCTTTATTTCATTAATGTTGCTAGTGAAAACATACAATGGTGAAATTATAACTTATTATCTTGGAGATTGGGCTCCTCCATACGGAATAGAGTTGAGAATCGACATATTGAACTCCTTGATTCTAACTTTGGTGAATTTTATAGCGCTTATTAGCGTGCTTTATAGCTTTTATATTAACGAAAAAGAAATTAGCAAAAACAAGATCACTGGTTTTTATTCTCTATTTCTACTGTGCTTAAGCGGACTACTCGGGATTCTAGTAACAAACGACATATTCAATCTTTATGTTTTTTTGGAAATTTCATCTCTTTCTTCTTATGTTTTAGTTTCAATGGGAAGGGATAAGAAAGCTTTAGTTGCAGCATTTGAATACCTCATTAGTGGTACTGTAGGAGCAACATTTTACTTGTTTGGCATCGGCCTTTTATACTCTATGACTGGAACGCTCAACATGTCTGACATGGCTGAAAGAATAGTACCATTATACGATAATAACATCATAAGACTTGGTACATTATTCATTTTTGTTGGTCTCTCAATCAAAATGGCACTGTTTCCACTCAGTAAATGGCTAGTTAATGCGTATAGTGAAGCACCAAGCTTCATTAGCGTATTCTTTTCAGGTACAGTAACCAAAGTGATGATATATGTTTTTATCAGAATCTTTTACAATGTTTTTCAGCAAAATTTTTTCTTACCACTGCATAATGTGATAATTATCCTCGCACTTTGCGCTATTGTATTTGGATCAATATCTGCAATAATCGAAAAAGATATAAAAAGACTGTTTGCTCACTCCAGTATCAGTCAGATTGGCTATATACTTTTAATGCTGGGTTTAAATTCAAAATCAGGTTTGTTTTCAGCAGTTCTTCACATAGTAAATCATAGCATGATAAAAACGTCTTTATTCATGGTTGCAGGGTGTATTTCTTATAAATTTGGTATGACAAAGATAGAAAATTTGTCAGGACTAAAAAAGTCAATGCTCTATACAACACTCGCATTTACTCTACTTAGTTTAGCATTAATCGGTGTACCCTTGACAAATGGCTTTGTAAGTAAGTGGTATATGATGCAAGCAATTCTTGAATCTCATGCATGGATTTCCCTTGCAGTTTTTACTGCTGGCTCTTTTCTTGCACTAATATATATGTGGAGGGTGGTAGAGAAAATGTATTTTGAAAATAGCGCAGCATCAAACACTGAAATGACACTTAATGAGGTACCATTACTTATGCTCTTTTGTCTATTATTTATGGCAATTTTAACGATAATAACTGGGATATATAGTAGTCCAATTCGTTTGGTAATTAATAAATTTGCTTTTTGATTTTCTTATGTTTTATTGTATCTAAAAGTCTGTAAAGTTTTCGCTGTGGATAAGCTGAAGAAGATTCACTTATTATTAGTCATGAACGTAATAGCTCTGTTTTGCGTTGGCATTGTTGTTCAATATTCTTCTGCTGGAGGAAAGTGGGCTCCATTTGCAATTCACCAATTGGTCATATTCTCTTTCTTCCTTTTGCTTGCTATAGCTATATCATTTATAGAGCTAGATTTTTATTTGAAGCACGCTTATTTTTTTTACATAGCAGCAGTAATTGCGCTGTTAGCAGTAAATTTTTTTGGCTCGCATATAATGGGTGCAACGAGATGGATAAGAATTGGGTCAATTAGTTTACAACCATCAGAATTTGTAAAAGTGGGCTTAATACTTGCACTTGCTCGTTATTTTAATAAACAAAGTGTGTATAAAATGATGAAATTTCAAAGTTTATTTAAGCCACTTATAATTATTTTCTTACCTGTATTCCTTGTATTGAAGCAACCTAATTTAGGAACAGCTGTAATAATATTGTTTATAGGAGCATCAATTATATTCACAGCAATAATGGAAAGACCTCATTTAATAATTTTTGGAACGCTTGGCATTTTTGCAATACCAGCTATTTGGCCTTTTTTGCGCCCTTATCACAAGCAAAGGATATTATCATTTTTGGATTCATCAGTAGATCCACTTGGAATAGGTTATAATGCGCAGCAATCTCAAATAGCTATTGGTTCAGGAGGTTTGTTTGGTAAGGGGTTTGTTAATGGGAGTCAAACTCAACTTGGATTTTTGCCAGAGAAACGCACAGATTTTGCTTTTGCGGTACTTAGTGAGGAATGGGGGTTCTTAGGCAGCATGGCTTTGATTTTACTCTATACCACATTGCTTGCTATAATATTCTCCATTGCTTACAGGTCAAAAAATTACTTTTCTAAGTTAATATCTATCGGGGTTTTCGCCTTTTTTGGTGCTCATTTCTTTATAAACATTGGAATGACAACAGGCCTATTACCTATAATAGGTGACCCACTTCCATTTCTATCCTATGGTGGAAGCACAACTGCTGCGAGCTTAATATGTATAGGATTGCTACTTAGTTCCGTGACATCTACAAAGGACTTAAAGCTAAGTTTCCGATTTCACCCATAGAAAGAGCTTAGACAACCATCACTCTGCTAATGGTTAACGTCTTATTCTTCAATGAGAGTCCCATTTTACGGTGCTTAAATCTATTCCCTCTTGTACCATTTCCAAAAGTGGGCTCATCTCTCTTAGCCGTCCAACATTTTTAGTAACAAGATCTGCTGCGTATAGAACTTCATCTTTAGTTGTAAATCGGCCAAGGCCAAATCTAATTGATGAATGCTCAAGATCGTGGCCATTGTTTAGTGATCTTATGACATAAGAAGGTTCAAGAGATGCGGATGTGCATGCAGAACCAGAGCTTACTGCTAAATCCTTGATTGCCATGATAAGAGACTCACCCTCAACATAAGGAAAACTTAAGTTAAGGTTACCTGGAATCCTATTTTCGTAGTCACCATTTAAAACAACATCAGGAAATGCCTCTTTTATTTTGTTGTACAAAATATCTCTTAACTCTTCTAATTTGCTTGCTTCTATTTCCATTTCTTCTTTAGCGATACGTGCCGCTTCACCAAAACCAACTGCAAGGGGAGTAGGAACTGTTCCAGAGCGCATGCCTCTCTCCTGTCCACCACCACTAATTAGTGGCGTCAACCTAACACGAGGATTTTTTCTACGGACATATAATGCACCTATTCCCATAGGTCCATAAATTTTATGGCTAGAAAGGCTCATAAGATCAATGTTCATTTCATTTACGTCTATTGGAACTTTTCCAAAGCTTTGGGCAGCGTCTGTATGAAAAAATATATTATGCTTTCTACACATTGCACCAATTTCTTTGACAGGTTGCATTACTCCGATTTCATTATTTGCCATCATCACTGAAATCAGAATTGTTTTATCAGTGATTGCCTCCTCAAGTTTCAATAAATCTATAATTCCGTTTTGCTTAACGGACAAATATGTAACTTTAAAGCCTTCATTTTCCAGATGTCGACAAGAATCTAAAACGCACTTATGCTCTGTGCAGACAGTTATTATATGATTTCCCTTATTCTTATAAAAATGAGCAACACCTTTGATAGCCATGTTATTTGATTCGGTTGCACCCGAGGTAAAGACGATTTCTTTGCTGTCTGCATTCACTAAATCAGCAATGTACTTCCTTGCTTTTTCTACTGCTTCCTCAGCTGTCCAACCAAATGAATGGCTACGAGAGTGTGCATTACTAAACTCACCAAAATAAGGTATCATCACCTCCAAAACACGAGGATCTACTTTAGTAGTAGATTGATAATCGAGAAATATTGGTAATTTTATTTTAGTATCATGTATTTTCTTACTTTCAACATTCATAAAGCTACCAAAGAGACAAAATTTACAACTATTTAATAGCACTAAAGCTTAATTTTTTCAAGATATAATCTTGCCTAAACGAAAGTTGTCAGCGCTCTCTCCTACGTTATTCCAGTGTCCCTGTAATGTCATTTTCTATGATCAGTGTTTATGCAGCTAGGTCGAATACGCGCTAGGTAACCCTACTAACCCCAGTTATGGATTAGAAAACAGATAAAAGTAGAATTAATAAAGAGGGAAATAGGGTAAACTCAAGTATTTTAGCAATAATTTAAGAGGTTACCCATGAAGAAAGATATTACAGAACTTTACTGCTGAGTCGAGGATTTTTGTCGTGTAGTAGATGAAAATTTTGCAAATAAGTTCTTATCAAATGGCAAAAAACCAACCAGAGTACCAGAAATAGCGCACTCAGAAATGCTAACCATAATCCTGTTATACCACCAATCGCCATGTAAAAACTTCAAGGCTTTTTATCTTTGTTACCTTAAGTTACTCTATAGATCAGAATTTTCAAAGATGCCTTCATATCACAGATTTATTGCCTTAAAGCCGAGAGTTTTACGGTATTTAGCATTACTTCTTCAATGGTTCTGCGAACAAGCGAAAATGACAGGTACTTCCTACATTGACACTTCTACGATTGCCATTTGCCACAAGAAAAGGATCTCTAGGAACAAAGTTTTTGATGGTTTAGCAGAAATTGGTAAGAGCACGTATGGTTGGTTTTTTGGCTTTAAATTGCACTTGGTGATTAACGAAATTGGAGAAATTCAATCACTTACTCTAACCAAAGGTAACGTTGATGACAGAAAACCTGTGCCAACTATAACTAAAAGACTGACAGGACTTTTGTTCGGAGATAAAGGCTATATCAAGAAGGAGCTCTTTGAGGAACTCTTCGATAGAGGTTTAAAGCTTGTCACTAAAGTGAAAAAAGGCATGAAAAACGCACTAATCTCACTAAAAGAGAAGTCTTTATTGAGAAAAAGGTCGATTATTGAGACAGTCTTTGGTTGTTTAAAAAATAAATTTGAGCTTGAAAATACACGGCACAGATCGCCAATAAATTTTCTGGTACATATTTTTCTACATTAATTTCATATTCCATGCAGTCAAAAAAGCCTTCTATTTCTAAGCCTTACTGTGTTGGTTAATCCATAACTGGGGTTAGTAGTGCTAGCAGCTTCTTGACGCCCATCCATTAAGACTGCTACTCCATCAACTTTAGTACTGGGCTTTAACATCATATATGTAGCACAACCAACTGCTAGTCCTGTTGCTATAACTGCAACCACTGCTATTGGTGTAGAGGGTTTTGACTCAGCTGTAACTATTCCAGTTGCAGAAAGTGCTTTCGCTATTAAAACACCTGATAATGCAGTTGTACTACCGGCAAAAAAACCTTTCGCAATTGCTGATGTAAGTTGTTTTTCCTCTTTAGCTAAATTCCTAGAAGCAGTTCTAGCATGATTTTTCACATTAACATAGGAGCCTTCACGTTTTTTTGGCGGAGTAAATACATAATCTCTTCGAATAGCCAAAGATAAAGGTGTCACTCCATAGTCATCTTTTATATTAATATTCGCACCGTTTCTTACGAGAGATTCTACCACGTCTGCATGGCCATTCATAAGAGCTAAATGTAAATGTGTCCATCCCTCCTTATCTTCTTGTTCATTAATCCTGATTTCATCTTTTTCCAACAGAGCATCTACTACCTCTTTATAACCATTTTCAGCAGCTAAATGTAAAGGTGTCTTTTTATTTTTATCTTTTATATTAACATCTATCCCTTTTGTTACTATTAAAGCCTTTGTCAAGCTCGTATAGCCTAACTTAGCAGTTAAATGTAATAATGTGAATTCATTATCTCCAACTTCAAATTTATAATTTACATAAAAATTACTCTCTTCCCACTGTTTAAATACCTCTTCATTGCTTGCCTTTAGCTCTTCTTTTACTTTTTCAATTACGTTCCTTTTATCTAATTTATTATCACTATTAACCGTACTTAATATTTCCCGCCACTGCTGATAATTTATTGTCATAATTTTTACCCTAATCTTAAATAATTTATTTTAATTTTTAAATAATTAAAATAAGAAATCAATATTTATTTTAAATGAGCTTATAATCGAAATTGTGGGTAGCAAATTATTACCTCTTGGATCACAATGTTCGTATAGCTGCAACCCTGAAGCTACTATCTCTCATCCACTGAAGGTATTGCACAGCGCTATCTACTTGATCGTCGTGGCGGATTTCTGGAAACATTAAAATCTCATACTCAAAATCGCTGAGCCATCTGCTTGGTGTGGCAGAAAAACCTTGCCAGATTCTATTATCGGAACAATCTGGTGGAATCGAGCAAGTTTGCCACCGTGTGGCACTGTCCCGATAATAGGTATTGCCTTGAGCTCTTGAATCAATTGCTGACCGCTTGTTTTTGCTTCGATTAAAATTGCGTGTGGCTTCCATCTTGCAGCTAGTGATAGAACTTGTTCTTTAAGTTTTGGATACTCAAGCTTTGCACGGTACACATCGAGTAAATAAAACTTATTATTCACCTTTGTCCAAGTGGTGCAGACACTAAAGCCGCTAGAATCGTTTGTTGAAACAGCAGTGTCCCAGCTCTGAGTTATATGTGAGAGATTGTCAGGAAAATTTCTATAGCGTTTCAACCATTCTTGCTTAATTATACCACTTGAAAGTGGCAGAGGATTTTGTTGATATTGAGCAGCAAAAGCGTAACTCCCAAGTTCAGCCTTTATCATTTCAATTTCTCCTACATCTAGGGGATATAGCAGCTGAACTTCCTTTTTTAAGTATAAAATCCTTGAAGATGTAGCGCCTGTTGAGCTTTTGCACTCATTTGTAGTTACTTGAATAATAGGAACAGGAGAAGGGAGAATTGATCTTTTGATTGAATAGATAATTTCCTTATTTTCAGAAATCATTGGCAAACAAACATGATGCCATATATTTTTCGGCTTGGAGAGAAGATGACCAGTTAAATCTTCCTGATGTAGTCTGTGCATTACAACAACGATAACTCCTTTTTTCCTGTCATTGAGCCTAGTTACTAAAGTCTGATCAAACCAATTTGTAGCACGTTTTCTAAACGTTTCACTCAAGGCTTGAGAGGAGCTCAGTGGATCATCTACGACGATAAAATCTCCACCTTCACCAGTCAGTGTTCCACCAACAGATGTTGCAATCCTACATCCTCTCTGCACTGTTTGAAATTTATATTTAGTGTTCTGGTCTTGACATAGTTCTATCTCTGGAAATAGCGCTCTATACCAACTAGACTGCATTACGCACCTGGTGTCAAGCGAATGCTTTTCGCTAAGCCGCTGAGAATAGCTTGCAACTATTATTCTTGCGGTTGGCTGATTTTCTAGTATCCATGTGGGCCACGCAACACTCACGCACATAGATTTCATTGAGCGCGGAGGCATATTGAATATTATTCGCTTCACTGTGCCAGTACCTGCTGCTTCAAGCCTATCTGCTATAACTTTTATATACTGATAATTGTTATACTCACACCCCGGCATTACCGTTTGAAAGCATAGTTCGATAAATTTTAAAAAATTCATGTTAGTCTCCTATAGTGTTAGTGGAATTTACTTTATGGTGGTGTCAGCCTCTTTGGTGTCATATCAGCGTCCTTTTTCTTGTCATCCAAGTAGCCCTTTCCTTGTCATTCCAGTGCTTGACACTGGAATCTAGTTTCACCTTATGATGGTTTTATTCAAGTAGCCTCTATCCAAGTGCCCCTTTGGTGTCATCCGAGTAGCTGACACTGGTTTCTTACCAACAAAAACCTAGCATAACTTTTGTGCTCAAAAGATTTCTGGATTCCAGCATCAAGTGCTGGCCTGAAGCTTTAGTTACAAGTATTAAGAAATTTACCAAATGAAAAAAAGGCAAAAGAATCCCCGTGTAACGAGTTTTAATAATGTAAATTGATAATGTGCTAACAAGCGTGTTTTGGCTGAAGTAGAAAAAATTTAAAAAACATGCAGCCGCTATAATTTTATGTAATTTGCCAATAAATATCTGAGTTTTTTACTGAATTTTGTCGTTGAGCCCAAAAAGAAGGATGAATACTCTTGTTGTCATGATAAGGGAGTTGGGGAAATTTGTAAAGTAATCTTTTTCGTTTGTATTCCCTTATGCTTGAGATAACTCCATGTAGGTTCATGGATCTCCTGACTCTTTAATTTCCATGAATTCCCTTTGAAGTTGAATATTGAAAATTAACTGGAGAATTGTGAATTACTTTGTATATGTGATAACAAGCCATGGCGCTCTCAGCAAAGCCATTTAGTATCAATTTTAGTTTGCCTGGATAAGTAGCTATATCTCCGATTGCATATATTCTATCTCTACTGGTTCTAAGTGTAGCTGGGTCGACAGTTATGCGGCTATGTTCTAACTCTATACCCCAACTGTTTATTGGCCCAAGATTCATTGACAATCCAAAAAATGGCAGCAAAAAATCAGCGGATATTTCTTTTTCTTCCTTAGAGGCAATGTTTTTTACTATCACTGCGCTCAATTGCCCATTACCTCCTGCTAGTTCGTGTAATTGATATGGCACTACCAGTTCTATCTTTCCATTATTTTCAAGTGATTCTAATTTATTTCTAGTTTCAGGAGTGCAGCGAAATTCCTTTCTCCTATGTATCACATAAATTTTCTTTGCAACTTTAGAAAGTTCTACAGTCCAATCAGCCGCAGAATCCCCCCCCCCTGCAATGACTATAGTTTTGTCCTGAAAATCAGAAATTTTATTTACATTATAAAATACAGATTTATTTTCATATTCTAATATACCACTTAAGGGTGGACGGTTAGGTTCAAACATTCCGTTACCTGCAGCAATGATAACGGCTTTGCATTTTACCTCTGTACCTATGTTCGTTATGATAGTAAAGTTTTCACCTTCGTTATTTGAAATCTTTTCCACTTTTTGACTTAAATGGTAAACAGGCTCAAACGGTGAAGCTTGCTCCATTAGTCGCTCAATTAATTTTTGGGCAGTAATTACAGGATAACCAGGTATATCATATATTGGCTTTTCTGAGTAAAGAGCTATGCATTGTCCTCCTGCTTGATCCAAAACATCTATTACATGACATCTCATATCAAGCATTCCCGCTTGAAAAGCAGTGAATATTCCAACAGGCCCTGCACCTATTATTACGATATCGGTTTCCATATTCAGATGGTGATCTATTTATAGATATTAGCTTTCTTTGCTAACAAGGTCAATTTACAAAGGGATGTATTTTTAAAAGATGTGGCTAGATTAGATAAGATTTCCAGCGTTATGAACCACATAGTCCAAATAAGCTCTAAAAATCAGCTATCATAGCGAGATGGTGCAACCTGAAAGTCTTCGGTCATATTGTTTAAAAGGAGAGGAATTTATTCAGAAAGAAACTGAAAGGATTCTAAAACTTATTAAACCAGATGTTTTGCCATCTGAGTCTACGCATCAGTGCGAATCGGGCAACCGGTTGGTGCCAAGCGATGCGGACAATGAACCTCCTTCTTGAAAAAGAAGATGCTCAATCGTGAGAGGGGCATAAACTGCAAGCATCATGTGGTTGGAGGGCTAGGCTTAGTGGTATGGTGAACGTAAGTGAAGCTTTATATGACCTTACCCAGAAAAAGTAGACAGAAAGTTAAGACGTTTTTGCTATGAGAATGATGAATCAAAAAGCTCAGGAATGCAATAGTTAATAGTAGAATGTCTACGCTGTTTATTATAAAAAATTTCTATATATTCAAATATTGCGGTTTTAGCTTGTTGTGCAGAGTGTTGTGAAGTATCAATGAGTAACTCTCTCTTAAGTGAACTAAAAAAGCTCTCTGAAACAGCATTATCATAACAACAACCTTTGTGACTCATACTAGAAGTAATATTTTTTGTACTTAGTAAAAATTGATAATTTTTAGAGGTGTATTGCGATCCTTGATCGCTATGAAATAGTAGATTTTTAGCAGATTTGCGCCTACCAATAGCCATGAATAACGCATCTATAACTAATTGCCTATTTACTGCATTACTCATTGACCAGCCAATTGACCTTACCCAGAAAAAGTAGACAGAAAGTTAAGACGTTTTTGAAGTAAAATAAAACGTTTTTTCAAAGAGGTGTGGTATGACAAAAAGAAAAGAATATACAGCAGAATTCAAAATTGAAGCTATAAGACTAGTAAAAGAAACAGGTCAATCATCAGCAAAAATAGCAAGAGATTTGGGTATTAGCGGTGATTCATTAAGCAGATGGGTAAAAACATACAATGATAGAATGTCTGGAGTAGATGCGTTTCCAGGAAAAGGGAAAGTAGCTCATTGTGACAAAGAAAAGTTTTATTTAAAGAAAGAGCTGGCAAGAGTAACGAGGGAAAGAGACATTTTAAAAAAAGCCCTGGGATATTTTGCAAACCAAAAAGAGTGACCTTACCCAGAAAAAGTAGACAGAAAGTTAAGACGTTTTTGCTATGAGAATGATGAATCAAAAAGCTCAGGAATGCAATAGTTAATAGTAGAATGTCTACGCTGTTTATTGTAAAAAATTTCTATATATTCAAATATTGCGGTTTTAGCTTGTTGTGCAGAGTGTTGTGAAGTATCAATGAGTAACTCTCTCTTAAGTGAACTAAAAAAGCTCTCTGAAACAGCATTATCATAACAACAACCTTTGTGACTCATACTAGAAGTAATATTTTTTGTACTTAGTAAAAATTGATAATTTTTAGAGGTGTATTGCGATCCTTGATCGCTATGAAATAGTAGATTTTTAGCAGATTTGCGCCTACCAATAGCCATGAATAACGCATCTATAACTAATTGCCTATTTACTGCATTACTCATTGACCAGCCAATCACCATGCGTGAATATAAATCTATTATTGCTGCCAAATATAACCATCCTTCATTAGTTTTTATGTACGTAATATCAGTTACCCATATCTTGTTAGGTTGATCAGCGATGAAATTCTGATTTAATATGTTAGGAGTTATAACTCTATTGTCTATTTGTGGTTTTTTACTTTTAAACTTTCGTCTAAGCTTAGCTTGAATGCCATTTTTCTGCATAACATTTTGCACTGTTTTGATGTTATAATTTTTACCTAAAGCCTTTAATTCAGCGTGAATTTTAGGAGCTCCGTATCTGCATTGTGATGCTCGATATACCTTCTGAATATCTTGTATGAGCTCTTCTCTTATTGATTTTTTGTTGTTTTTTTCCTTAGTAATCCATTTATAATAACCACAAGCAGATACGTTCAAAAATCTGCATAATTCCCGTATTTTATAGCAGTTTTCATGTTCTTTTATAAAAGAATATTTTACTCTTTTTGGTTTGCAAAATATCCCAGGGCTTTTTTTAAAATGTCTCTTTCCCTCGTTACTCTTGCCAGCTCTTTCTTTAAATAAAACTTTTCTTTGTCACAATGAGCTACTTTCCCTTTTCCTGGAAACGCATCTACTCCAGACATTCTATCATTGTATGTTTTTACCCATCTGCTTAATGAATCACCGCTAATACCCAAATCTCTTGCTATTTTTGCTGATGATTGACCTGTTTCTTTTACTAGTCTTATAGCTTCAATTTTGAATTCTGCTGTATATTCTTTTCTTTTTGTCATACCACACCTCTTTGAAAAAACGTTTTATTTTACTTCAAAAACGTCTTAACTTTCTGTCTACTTTTTCTGGGTAAGGTCATTATTAAACCTTCGAAAGAAAGTATTAAAAAACTTCTTAATCAAGCACGTACATTGATAAAAGCAAATATAGCGAACACTCAGGCTATAGTAATTAAGTCACTCAACTCTCTACTGAGAGGATGGGGAAATTACTATCACCATGTGTGTGCTAAAAAAGCGTTTAGAAAGATCGACAATGAAATTTGGCATAGTTTATGGAAATGGGCAAAGAAAAGACATCCTCGTAAAGGATTACGTTGGATAAAGAATCGTTACTTCAAAGTAATGGGTCAACGCCAATGGGTTTTTGCTGCACCCATATGCAAGAACAAACCAAAAGAGATACGGTATTTAAGACTGCTTAAGCTGATTGATATACCTATCAGACGACATGTTACAATCAGAGCGGATGCAAATCCCCTTGACTTAAAATGGAAAAAGTATTTTGATGAGAGAGTAAAACGAACAAGAATGTTGGCAAGCTCCTTTTCAAGAGAAGGTTCTCTACTATTAGTGTCACCACTAAAGTTGATGTATTCTGAGGATTTATGAAAGACAAGCCGGTTCGACAAAAGAAGAACTTAGATAAGGGGCTCAAGCGTAGTGTGGGGAAACCTGCATGCTGCGTTTCTAAGGGAGGGAGTAGTAGTAATACTGCTTCCTTACCTGACCTGTGCGGACGGAATGGGATTCGAACCCATGGTACGCTCATCACGTACGTCAGTTTTCAAGACTGGTGCCTTAAACCGCTCGGCCATCCGTCCATTTCTTTTCTATCACAATATTTGATTTTAAGCAATCTATAAAAGCTTTACTTGCCCACGCAAAAGTTGCTAAATATACTGTCCAATATTTCCTCAACATTAATAATTCCAATCACTGCACCAAGTTCAAATGTAGCAAGCCTCAAGTCTTCAGATATCAACTCAATTGGATTATAGATATTAAAACGCTGTAAATGTTCCAGTGCTTTCTGCATGTGATTCCTATGTCTTTGCCGAGTAATCACAGGAGTGTCTCTATCATGCCCAAATT
The DNA here is from genome assembly GCF_964028235.1 of Wolbachia endosymbiont (group B) of Cyclophora punctaria. Classification (NCBI taxonomy): domain Bacteria; kingdom Pseudomonadati; phylum Pseudomonadota; class Alphaproteobacteria; order Rickettsiales; family Anaplasmataceae; genus Wolbachia; species Wolbachia endosymbiont (group B) of Cyclophora punctaria. Next base: position 1,661,444 of record NZ_OZ034749.1, on the reverse strand, counting down.
TTTCCTTTTCCTTCTCTTTTATGAGAGAGATCAATTTGTTTGTACCTATTCCCTTTAGAATAGAAATGGGTAAAAGATCTATGCCATTAATTTTTATATTGTAATTATTGATAACATCGTCAGCTTTGCTCAATACATAAATAGTATCGCTATTTACAACGTTGCAATTGATATTATGACGCTGTTCAAAAGGAAATAGTTCTATTCTTAAATCAGCTTCAAAAGACCTTTTTTTCGCTCGACTAATACCTTCTGATTCTATTGGATCTGAACTCTCACGAATTCCAGCAGTATCAGAGAGAATGATTGGGTATCCACCAATGTTAATATGAGCTTCAAGTATATCTCTTGTTGTGCCTGCATATTCAGAAACAATAGCAATATCACGCTTGGCTAAGAAATTAAACAGAGTTGATTTACCGACATTTGGTTCACCAGTTATTACAATATGTAAACCCTCACGCAACCTTTCGCCCCGTCTATTATCATTTAAATGCTCTTGTATCAACTGCACGAGAGATTGCACTTCATTATTAATTTTTTCCAATTCACTTTTTTCTGCCCAAATATCCTCTGGAAAGTCTATATATGCTTCGATTTTGGATTGTATCGTTATTAATCTTTGCCTCCAATTGCTGTATAGTCTCTCCAATTCTCCTGATATCTGCTTAATCGCTTGTTTAGCTTGCATTTTCGTCTCAGCATCAATTAAGTCTGCAATCCCTTCTATTTGCGTTAAGTCAAATTTACCATTTAGAAAAGCCCTAAGTGAGAATTCTCCAGGCCTGGCCATAACGAAAATTTTTGATAATTCCTCCAAGATGATTTTTATGACGGCCTTGCTTCCATGCACTTGTAACTCTATAACATCCTCGCCAGTGAAACTGTTTGGAGCAGGGAAATAGATGATTATTCCATTATCTATCAATTGACTGGAATCATCATATAGATCAACTAAAGTAGCAAATCTTGGTTTAATTTCTTTCTTAATATGAAAATGATTTAAAGCTTTAAGCGCGTAGTTGCCTGAAATTCTGATTACTGCAACTCCTGACTTACCAAATACGGTCGATAAAGCGAAAATAGTTTCATTTGTGTTTGTCATTATTGATATGAACTACTTAGCAATATTATACTTAAGAAACCAAAATACCTAAAAAGTCACCCAGGTGAAAATATTTATTTTGAAAACTGATAATATGATTTATAATGACTGACACAAGTTTTAAATATTTTATGCTCAAGAAATTAGCTTGGTACTGGTCTTTTGTAGAGTTAATTAAAGGGTTTGTTATTACATTAAAATATATGTTTAAACCAAAGGTTACTTTGAGGTATCCTATAGAGAAGGGCCCTTTAAGTCCAAGGTTTCGTGGTGAGCATGCGTTGCGTAGGTATCCAAATGGTGAAGAACGATGCATAGCTTGTAAGTTATGCGAAGTTATCTGCCCTGCTCAAGCAATAGTTATTGAAGCAGAGGAAAGAGAAGACGGTAGTCGCCGCACCACACGCTATGATATTGACATGACAAAATGCATATATTGCGGACTTTGCCAAGAAGCATGTCCAGTTGATGCAATTGTGGAGGGTCCTAACTTTGAATTTGCTACTGAAACAAGAGAGGAGCTAATGTACAATAAAGAAAAGCTATTGCGTAATGGTGAAGTTTGGGAAGAAGCAATTGCACTCAGGTTAGAAAAGAACAGGCCGTATTATTAACTAGGTATGTCAACAATTAAAATTTCTTACAGCAAGTATGTAATAGATCTCTTGTACAACTGTTATTTAACTGAAAGATCAGTAGCTCACCTTTTGGTGTCATTCCAGCGCGTGACGCTGGAATCTAGAAAAGAAAGAAACATGGATCCCAGTGTCAAGCACTGGGATGACAAAAGGTCTAATGAATGATAAAAGTTACCTTTTTAGCCGAACAAAAAGTAAAAGAATACAGTGGTAGAGTCACTGGCTTTGATATATTACAACCGGATGCTTTGAGAGAAGCAATTGCCTTTAAGGTAAATGGTGAGTTGTATGATCTCTCACGTGAAATTGAATCTGATACAGAGATAGAGGTAATACAACTGAGTGACGAAGCGGGTTTAGATATAGTAAGGCATGATGCTGCTCATATAATGGCACAGGCAGTAAAAGAGCTCTTTCCTAATACTCAGATTACTATCGGGCCAACAATTCAAGATGGTTTCTACTATGATTTTGCTACAGATCGTGCCTTTACCACGGACGATCTTACTGCAATAGAAAAAAAAATGAAGGAAATTATAAAAAGTAACCACAGATTCGTCCGAGAAGTTTGGACTCGTAAGCAGGCAATTGATTTCTTTAGTGATATAGGTGAAAGATACAAGGTTGATATTGTCTCATCAATACCAGAAAACGAAAACCTAACTGTTTATAAACAAGGCAACTTTGTAGACCTATGTCGTGGTCCGCACTCACCATCAACTGGCAGAGTTAAAGCGTTTAAACTTATGAAAGTAGCAGGTGCATACTGGCGTGGCGATTCTAAGGGCCCAATGTTGCAAAGAATATATGGCACCGCGTGGAGAAATAAGGATGAATTAAATACTTATCTTAAACGTTTGGAGGAAGCAGAAAAACGCGACCACCGCAAAATTGCTAAGGATATGGACTTATTTCACATTCAAGAGGAAGCTGTTGGGCAGATTTTTTGGCATGAACAGGGATATACTTTATATAATGTTCTTGAGTCTTACATCAGAAAAAAGTTAATGAACAATGGCTACTTTGAGGTAAAAACCCCTATTTTAGTAAGCAAAGAGCTGTGGGAAAAATCGGGACATTGGGATAAGTTTCGTGAAAATATGTTCATTATTGATGAATCTGAAAGTAAAAAACTAGCAATAAAACCCATGAATTGCCCTTGTCATGTGCAGATTTTTAATTCTCACACCAGAAGCTATCGTGATTTACCGATACGTATGGCAGAGTTTGGCACATGCCATAGAAATGAAAGCTCAGGCTCATTGCATGGACTGATGCGAGTGCGTGGTTTTACGCAAGACGATGCACATATTTTTTGTATGGAAAAACAAGTGAATTCTGAAACTGTAAAGTTTTGTGACCTTTTAAAAGAAGTATATTCAGAACTTGGGTTCAATGAAATTTCTGTGAAATTTTCAGACCGTCCAGATACTAGATCAGGTAATGATGAAGTGTGGGATAGAGCTGAAAGAGCACTGCTTGAAGCAGTTAAAGAAGCAGGGCTTAGTTATGAACTTAATCCTGGTGAAGGTGCATTTTATGGTCCAAAGTTAGAGTTTGTTTTGAAAGATGCAATAGGTAGAAATTGGCAATGTGGAACGTTGCAAGTTGATTTTATTTTACCGGAGCGGCTTGGAGCTTTTTATATAGGAGCAGACGGGCACAAGCATCACCCTGTCATGTTACATAGGGCAATTCTTGGAACTTTTGAGCGTTTTATTGGAATTTTAATAGAAAATTATGCAGGAAAATTTCCAGTTTGGCTTGCTCCAACACAGCTTGCTATTCTGACCATTACAAATGAGGCTGACGGTTATGCTACAGAAATCAGCAACGTTTTAAAAGAACAAGGTGTGAGAATCAAAACTGATTTGACCAATGAAAAAATTAGCTATAAGATACGTTTGCATAGTTCAAGTAAGGTACCTATATTATGGATCATGGGCAAAAATGAAGTTACAAATAAAACTGTGTCAGTGAGAAATTTAGGATCGGAAAAACAGGAGTCTTTTTCTTTGGAGAATGCTACTGAATTGCTGTTAAAAATTATTAATTTGAATTAATGGAGCTAAAATTTGCAAGTCAAAAAGAACAATAAAAACAGAATTAATGAACTCATCACAGCTAAGGAGGTACGCTTAGTTGATCATAGTGGTGAAATGGTCGGAATTGTTCCAATAGAACAAGCTTTGGAAGCTGCACAAAGTGTTAATTTAGACTTGGTAGAAATCGCACCTGATTCAACTCCTCCAGTATGTAAGATTCTGGACTATAGCAAACAAAAGTATGATATAAAAAAGAAGGCAAATGAAGCAAAAAAGAAACAAAAAACATTAACTATAAAAGAAATTAAACTGGGTCCTAATATTGGTGATCACGACTACGAAACAAAATTGCGTCAAGCAAGGGATTTTCTTGTGCATGGACATAGAATTAAAGTCACAATGAGATTTAGAGGGAGAGAGCTTATAAACACTGAAGTTGGGCTGGAAAAATTAGAACGGCTAATTAGAGACGCTGAAGATATTGCAAAAGTAGAATTAGCACCTAAAAGGGAAGGAAATCAATATTCTTTAACTTTAGCTGCTAAGTAGTAAAATCATTTAAAAGTATAAGTTAAGTTACTATCCTCTCTTCAATTATATGACGAAAATGTCTGATTAATCCTTGAACTGGCCAAGCTGCAGCATCGCCAAGTGCACAAATTGTATGCCCTTCTATTTGAGTTGTAAGGTCAAGTAGCTTATCTACTTCACCAGGTTTAATATTTCCTGCTACCATTCTTCTCATAATTCTCCACATCCATCCAGTGCCTTCACGGCATGGTGTACATTGTCCGCAGGACTCATGCATATAGAAATGTGATAATCTTTCTATTGCAGCTATTATGTCAGTTGATTTATCCATCACTATTACAGCAGCAGTACCAAGTCCTGATTGTGCAGCCCTTAATGAATCAAAATCCATTTCAATAGTATCACATATAGATTTTGGAATTAATGGGACTGAAGACCCACCAGGTATTACAGCAAGTAAATTATCCCAACCTCCTCTCACTCCACCTGCGTATTTTTCAATTAATTCACGCAGTGAAATTCCGAGCTCTTCTTCAACATTACATGGATTATTTACATGCCCTGAAATGCAAAAGACCTTAGTGCCAGTATTATTTGGTTTACCCAGAGATGCAAACCACTCTCCTCCGCGATTTAGAATATCTGGAACCATGGCTATAGTTTCAACGTTGTTTATTGTGGTTGGGTAGCCAAAAAGTCCAACACCCGCAGGGAATGGAGGTTTCATGCGAGGAAAGCCTTTTTTTCCTTCAATTGATTCAAGTTGACCTGTTTCTTCTCCACATATATAAGCTCCTGCACCTCTGTGAATGAATACATCAAGATCATAACCTGATTTGCAGGCATTTTTTCCAATTAAATTTTCTTTATAGGCTTCCTCAAGTGCCTTTTTTAGAACTAAATATTCATTATAAAATTCACCCCTGATATAAATATATGCAACTGATGCGCTGATCGCTCTGCCAGCTAGAAGAATTCCCTCAAGTAACTTATGTGGCTCATATCGTAATATATCTCTATCTTTACACGTACCAGGTTCTGACTCATCTGCATTGACTACTAAATACGCTTTTGAAGTATTTTTAGGCATAAAGCTCCACTTAAGGCCAGTAGAAAATCCTGCACCCCCTCGACCTCTCAAGCCAGATTTCTTTACTTCCTCAATGATTTTTTCTGATCCTAAATCCAGTAATTCCTTTGTTTTTTGCCAACTACCACGTTTTTTTGCACCCTCAATTAGTGGTGTTTCTTTACCATTTAAGTTTGTGAATATTTTGTCCTGTTCTTTTAGCATGCTTTTAAGATTCTAAGTGATCCCGACGCGATTCGAACGCGTGACCCACTGATTAAAAGTCAGTTGCTCTACCGGCTGAGCTACGGGATCATTTTATTTTTCAGATATACTAAACAGTAATATAGTTTTTATCTGTTTTAATCAAACTAAAATTTTCATGCGTGGTTAAATAAATTATATAATATACTGCGTTAGTGATAATTTAATTGAAAATTTTTGAAGGAAAATTTCTTGTTAATTAACAGATTTATTTGGCAAAGCTGAGATACAACTCTAAAAAGATGGAGAATTTTACATAACTGCAGAGTTTGTGCACTATTGAGTAATAGCATAACAGATAAATATTTCTTGCATTTCAGCGTGAGTGATTTATGCTTTAAGCAAGAATTGGGGGCATAGCTCAGCTGGTAGAGCATCTGTTTTGCACGCAGAAGGTCAGCGGTTCGATCCCGCTTGCCTCCACCAATCTATATTATCCCTAGGATACTATAAATCCTATCAAAACAGCTTATTTTAATCTATTTTCCCAAAAATCCCTACTTCTTCTTATAACTTTTCCTAACACAAGTGATGTTTGTTATTATAATTCTAATGCATGCCAACTTAGTAATAAATTAATCAATAAATGTTAGAATAGCTATAATTAAATTGGTTTGGTAATACCTATGAGTGGAAAAAACATGTTTTTAAAATGGTGCCTGGGAGTGAATTTGACAAGATTGAAACTTATAGTATAGAGTTAAAAAATATTACTAGAAGGACTGAAAAGATTTCTAGAGTTGAACTTCAACCATTAGATAGTGAAGATACTATAAAACCAATATTGAAGGTAACAACGTGTACAATATCGCATACAATGTCACTTATATGCCTGATTGATAACGGAAAAGATCTTGTTCAAATAAGTGATAATTCATTGGACAATTGCTACTCTTTTGTATATTATGATGGTAAATTAATGCAAGCAAACTTCGTTCTTCATAATGATCCTGAATACTCAGTCCCGATCCTTTTTTTGAGACCAGTAGAATATCAATATCTAACATGGGAAGAGTTGGATGATCACAGCCACAAATGTTATTTTCAGATGAGCAGGGAAATGCTATTGATTCACAGCATTCTGAAACACTAGAACGGGCAATATTATCTCAGAAACAAATGGAAATAAATTATATTATATCATCTCACAAGGAGATAATACTATCAGATGAGTTTGCTAGAACTTTCATCAAAGATCTTACAGAAAATCAATTAAAGACTTTTGCCAATTCTCTTAGTAACAAGCAACTGCAGGTTCTTGCACAGAATTTAACAGATGGGCAACTACAAAAAATCGTTCCTAAGTTGAGCTCAAACCAGTTGCAGGCTTTAGCAGAGAACTTAACAGACAACCAATTCCTAGCTTTAGTGGATCATCTAACCAATCATCAATTACAAGCCCTTACTCACACATTGGATTCAAAAAAGTTAGGAATAATAGTCCCCTTATTAAATAAGGATCAGGTTGCAAACTTAGTAAAAGACTTTAACCTAGATCAAGTAAAAGAAATTTTCCCTCACTTGAAAATGGATCAGTTTCAGGAAGTTATTAATACAATGAGCAATGATCAGTTTGTAGAATTAATAAAAGATGCAGATGAGAAAGCTTTCAACACTCTTCTACATGAAGCATTAAAAGATCGACTTTCAACTCTAGTAAAAATGTTAGAAGGAGATAAATTACATAATTTAATTAATAAGCTAGACCATGAGAAACTTGCAATAGTAGCTCGAGAGTTAACTGATGATTCTGATAAGATTCAGATGGTTGTTAAGTCTTTAGCTAACAACCCAGAAAAAAACTTAAAGCTTTTGCTCATAGTATGTCTCATGAGCAGTTTAAAGAACTTTTGGATAACGTAGATGTAAAAGATCTTAAAGATATTATTCACAAACTGCCTCATGAGAAAGTCATATCTGTGATTGGTGATCTTGGCAGTAAAGATCAGTCTAGTGCTATTATTGATGCATTGAAGGAGAAATTTAATGAGCAAAATGAAAAAATGAAAGACCTTATGAGTAAGGTTGAACGAATGCTTCCTGAGGAGAGTGAAGCAAATTGGAATGATGCACATCCATCAACTTACGTTCTTCAAGATGTTAATGCTGAGTTTGCAGTAACAGATCATTTATTGTGAACTTGGATATTGATAAATCAACAGTGTGCATGTGAAACTAAAAAATAATTTAAACTTTAATAATTTATGGAGGTAATTTATATGAGTGAGAACTCGCAAAACCTTTTACAAAGTGCTAATAATGAAGAACAACTTATAAGCGCTCTTGGTCTTATTAAACTTAAGACAGGTAGTGGTAAGGATATACAGGACTTTAAGAAAGCGGTTAGTGGTGATACTGTTAAAAAAGTATTTGATGAATTAGCTAATAATATTAATGAACAACTTATTAATAGGTTGAATAGTATGTTAAAAGAAGAGCAAGATAAAGTTGCAAGTTTGCAAGATATTATAGGCAACAAAAGTAAAGGATTACAAAAAGATCTAGCAGATTTAACAGCTCAAGTAAATAATATGTTACCTGAGGAGGCACCACCCTATCATGACATGTTGTAAGGTGTAAAAAAGTAACAGCTTGCTAGCAGGCTGTACATACCATTTCAATATAACTGGGTTGATTTTAAAATTTTATGGAGCTAATATGAGTAACAACAGTAAACAAGAAAGCGAAAATAACTTTGAAGCAATAAACCAAATGAGCGATTTCAACTTTGAAGAAATAGACAATATAGAAGTTAAAGTTAAGCCCACAAACTTTGAGGACATTGAAGATAAAATTGCAACAATTCATTACGTCTATCAAGTTATGGATAAGTTAATCTACGATTTAAATGAGAAGTTTGTTTCTAATTTGAATGTCTCACTTATGAAAAACATAGTACAACTTCGAAAAGAGTCTCTTGATACAAACCAACGCTTGGCCAAAGGTTTATCTCATTTGAATGAGTTAATTCAACAGGATGGATTTATTGATAATAATAAAAACTATAGAACATGGGCAGAAGAACTTGATCACCTAAGGGGAGAAGTTGAAGGATTAAAAGCAGCAATAATTGACCATAATAACGTAGAATGGGAAGCACCAACTCACTCTGATATATTATAGTAGGGGGGGGTATAATAGTTTAGACTTGATCTGACAAGCAAACAAAGTAAGATAAAAATATAAACAAGTTTTAAAGGAGTGTCAGATATGAATACAACACAAGAAAAAATACTAAAACCAAAGTTGGGATTGCTAGAACTTGCAAAGCAATTAGGAAATGTATCACAGGCGTGTAAAGTAATGGGATATTCAAGGGATACATTTTACCGCTTCAAAGAACTGTATGAAACAGGAGGAGAAGAGGCTTTACACGAGATAAGCAAAAGCAAGCCATTGTATGCAAATAGAGTGTCGGAGGATATAGAAAAAGCAGTAGTTGAAATAGCAATAGAGTTTCCAGCATACGGACAAGAAAGAGCAGCAAACGAACTGAAAAAGAGAGGAATTCTCATCTCTGCAAGTGGAATAAGATCAGTGTGGCAAAGAAACGATCTTGAAAATTTTAAAAAGAGGTTAAAGGCATTAGAAGCAAAAGTAGCTCAGGATGGTATCATTTTAACAGAAGAACAGATAACAGCTCTAGAAAAGGCTAAGGAAGAATAAAGAGGCCCATGGAGAAATTGAAACAGAGCATCCAGGATACTTAGGTAGCCAAGACAGTTATTATGTTGGTAATATCAAAGGTATTGGACGAATTTACCAGCAAACCTTTGTTGATACCTATTCCAGAGTTGCTTTTGCTAAGCTTTACACAGAAAGGACTGCTATCACAGCTGCAGATCTTCTTAATGATAGGGTAGTACCGTTCTTTGATGAACAGAAAGTATCATTGCTACGTGTTTTGACGGATCGTGGTACAGAGTATTGTGGCAGACCTGAAAATCACGTTTACCAGCTATATTTAGGGGTAGAAAATATTGATCATTCTCGAACCAAAGCTCGTTCTCCACAGACTAATGGCATATGTGAAAGGTTCCATAGAACTATGCAAGATGAATGTTACAATATTATCTTTAGAAAGAAAATTTACACCTCTTTGGCAGAACTTCAGTTAGACGTAGACCATTGGGTGCATTCTTACAATAGATCTAGACCACATTCAGGTAAATATTGCTATGCCTATGCAAACCTTTTTTGATAGTATGCATATTGCTTATCAGAAAAATATTGATAGCATTAAACAGGATGCTGATATCGGTTTTGACTTTGTCAATTCTTCTGTCAGATAATTCATGCCTGTCAGATCAAGTCTAAACTATTACAAGTTAGGAGAGTAACAGCTTGCTAGCAGGCTGTTACTCTCTCTACATATCGTTTCAATACAGCTGCATTAGGGAATCTATTTTAAAACTTTCGGCATATAGTTCTCATCATGTTTTGCAAACACCGTATTTGCAAGAAAGGTACTATTATCAAATATTTTACCTTGCACAACAACACCACTTTTTTCTGAAAACATTGGTGGAAGTATTCCCTGATATTTCACCATAATGCTCTTATTAAAATCTGTCATTTGAAAAATCACTTCGCTTTCGCTCCGTATCACGCTATTTTCAACAACCATTCCACCAACACGGATTGGCTTTTGATTATTTGGCAAGACTATGGCTTCACTTACTGTATAGAAAAATGAGATATTTTCTTTGAGCGTTGTTAAAATAAAAAAGACTATGCAGCTTAAAAAGCAGAAAATTCCTAAAGTTATAATTAATCGCTTATGTTTCTTCTTCATTATTATCTTTCAGGCTTTTTAGAATTTTTTTACTTTTAGTATAGCAAGAAATGGTAAGGATCAGTTCTCCGGTAATCAACGTAAAACTAATAAGGTAAGCAAAAATTACATACGTATTCATAATGCACTGCCAATAAATAACTCACCTGCATCAAAATAAATTAAGCTTCCATCCTTTTGCTGCAATACCAATTTACCACTTTTATCTATATCAGCAAAAATTCCTTCATACAATTTGTCAGCTAACTTTACACTGATTTGCTCATTCATTTTGAATGCTTTTTTTAACCACATTTCTCTTATAGCATAAAACCCATCAAATAGCCATTGCTTTCTTAGCTTATTAAAGTTTATTATTAATTCTTTTAACAGATCCATGTAAGACACAGATTCACCGTAATTGCTAATGCACGTTGTGCCTGGAAGTGGCGCATGATTGACATTAATTCCAATTCCTATAATGAGCCAATTTGAATTGGATTTTTTTTCAAGCAATATTCCGCTTATTTTCTTGCCATCGATTAGAATGTCATTTGGCCATTTATGTTGAAGATTGAGATCGTTTATGAATTGATCTCTTGTCATCCCAGTGCTTTGACACTGGGATCCAGAAGAGAAAGTATGGATTCCAGTGTCACGCACTGGAATGACACCGCAGTGGGTTTGATTATTCAAGAAATTTAACGATAATAAAGTATTTCCAACAGCAAGAGCAGTCACAAAAGTCAATTCTGTCAATTTGCTGACATTCTTTTCTTGGTTAATTATCAAACTTGCATAGAGATTACCCTCTGGAGAAATCCAGCTTTTTCCAGTGCGTCCCCTGCCTTCTGCTTGTTTATCGGCAATAATAATAGTTTCATTAGATATCCCTTTCTCAATTAAACCCAATGCTTCTTTATTAGTACTTGGAACTTCTTTGTAATGATAAATACGAAAACCTTCAAGGATCACCTTGTCAGCCCTTTAGTTTAATGAGTGAGTCAAGATCTTCTACATACAAGAAAAGAACGAGATTGATCAGTGAAACCACTGAAGTGATAATGAATAGACCCCTAGAATAAGCAACCTTATTACCACTAGCTTTATCAAAATACATAACTTTCATGATATTTAAATAATAGTAGCATGATATCACACTCGCTATTACAAGGATCAAAGACAGGCTGATAAAGCCAGAATTTATTAAACTTTTGAATATAAAAAATTTAGCGATAAAACCTGCAAGTGGAGGTATTCCTGACATCGAGAGTAATAGTATAGAAAGATGGAATGCTAAAATTGGTTGCTTTTTTCCTATACCAGACAAGTTTGCGATATTGCAATCATCATCGTCAATTTGTACGAGATATGAGAATAGCCCTATGCTTGTGATGATATATATCACCAGATACATTAAGGCACTACCTATTCCTGCTTGTGTAAAAATAGAAAGTGAAGCAAATATAAAACCAATGTGACCAATTGAACTGTAAGCAAACAGCCTTTTTAAGTTTTGCTGATGCAAGGCCCCAAAAGCTGAGATAAGCACAGACAATGCTGAAACGTATAAGAAAATAGGCTGAACATAACTTTTTACATTTACTAACTCTTCATTCATCAATCGAATTAAAAATGTTACAAGTGTAGCTTTTGGGGCCGTAGAAAAAAACGCAGTTACTATGGTAGGTGCACCTTGATAGACATCTGGAGCCCACATATGAAAAGGAGCAATAGCAAGCTTGAAACACAAACCAATAAGGATAAAAACTAACCCAAAAACTATTCCATAAGTTATCTGATGGTTTTGCAAGAATGAACCGAGCTCAGAGAAATTGACTTGTCCTGTATATCCATAAAGCAGCGACATTCCATATAGCATAATGCAGGAAGATAGTGCACTAAGTGTAAAATATTTCACTCCTGCTTCACATGAATAAGCTGAATCTTTATTAAAGCTCGCAAGAACATACAAAGATATACTCATCAACTCAAAAGCTAAATAAAAAGAAATCAGACTATTTGCTGAAACCAAAGTTACCATGCCAAATAGCGCAAAAAGAATCAATATTGAAAATTCATATTTATAGTCATATTTTGATAAATTCAGCATCAAAAGTATTAAAATTCCTGTGCTGAGAATTAACCCTTGGGCTGACCTGATGTATAAATTGAGTTTTAACAACGAATTAAAGAGAAAAATTTCATTGTTTTCTGCCGAAAGAATTAAAATAATCAAAGTTACCACTGTGCAGCCAAGTGCTAATAAGTTGATAGTTCGGCGGTTAAATATAATTCCAAGCAGTAGCAACACTAACGAGGAGATAATAGAGAACGTTTCCGGCAATATCTGTATATAATTCATAGCGCATTATATTTGATTAACAAATTTGCCATACATGGCTTCAAATAATTCAGTGCAAGGGTTGGGTAGAATCCAAGCAAAATAACAAACACTGCAAGCAGAATTAAGACAGAAAATTCTATGCTATCCAAGCGATTATTTAATAATTTAGAATAGCTAACCCCCCATATTATTTGCTTACATAAATTCAGCATATAAACTGCGCTTAAAATAGTGCCAAGTGCGATAAATCCTGTAAAAAACCCTATGCTCTTAAACATTCCAACCATAGCCAAAAACTCACCTATGAATCCAGATGTTCCAGGTAGCCCTATTGAAGCCATTGAAAATAAAATGAACATAAAACCAAATTTTGGCATTGTGTTTACTATGCCAAAATACTTTGCAATCTCCAAAGTTCCAGTTCGAGTATATAGCATTCCAACACACAAAAATAAAGCAGCAGAAATAAGGCCATGACTAATCATTTGAAATATGCTACCCAGTACTCCTTCCTCACAAAATGAAAAGAGGCCAGCGGTAACGATCCCCATATGTGCTATTGAAGAATAAGCTATTAACTTCTTTATATCATCTTGAGCAAACGCAACTAGAGAAGCATATATCACCGCAATAATGCTCAGCACAACAACGAAATTTGAAAAATACAAACTTGCCTGAGGAAGCATTGGAATAGAAAACCTTAAAAATCCATATCCCCCCATTTTAATAAGCAAGCCAGCTAAAATCACAGACCCAGAAGTTGGTGATTGCACATGTGCATCAGGAAGCCAAGTGTGAAATGGAAACATCGGTACTTTTATTGCAAAAGAAATAAAAAATGCAATCCATAGCAATGACTGCACTTCAAGATAAAGGCTTGGCACTAATGTAGCTAATTTTTGTATACTAAACGTTCCAAAAACACTATAGATGTATACTAACCCAAGTAGAAATAATAATGAACCAGTTAATGTATAAAGAAATAACTTAAACGTCGCATATATCCTTTGCTTCCCTCCCCAAATGCCAATAATAAAGAACATTGGTATTAAGACAGCTTCAAAAAACACATAAAAGCTTATAGCATTCAGTGAAACGAAAAAACCGACTACAAAACTCTCAAGCAGTAGAAATAATGCCATATAGGCTTTTAGGGTCGTATAACTCATTTTGCAATTATAGAGCATACAAATAACAAACAAGAAAGTTGTAAGCAGAAGGAAAAGCAACGATATTCCATCCACCCCTATTCCAATATCTCTTACTGGATAGCTGACAAACTGAAAGTCCGTATTGTTATAATCAAATTCTATACAAGCTACAATGCTAAGCAAAAATGGAAGTACAGCAAAAAATAGGGCAAGGAATCTTAAGTGTATAGATTGATGATTAATCCTGATTGAGGATAAAATCAACGCTCCTATCAGTGGAAGCAAGAATATACTAAGTAACAACACCTTCTATTTAATTCCAATAATATATAAAGCACCGATTATTAAAGTAACAAACATAATAAATGCATAATCAAATATATAACCAGTTTGTAACTTTATAGAACTTTTTGAACATTCATTAACCAACCTTACAACACCATTTGGTCCAAATGAATCAATAGCCTTAACATCAAACTTCCATAGAAGCCTAGATATAAACCTTATCGGTGCAATTATAACAAACTCATACACCTCATCAAAGTACCATTTATTCTGCAAAAACTTAAGTAAAAATTTACTCTTAATTTGCCTAATTACTTGATATTGGTAAATTAGGTACGCAAGTGCTATTCCACTTAGGCTTGCTAAGGTTGGCAGTAGTTTTATAAAGAAATTATGAACTCTATGCTCATCAATCATCACTAAACTTGATTTCCAAAACGCATTACTAGTTATGTTCAAAATATTTGCTCCCCATATTCCAGAAAATACTGATCCAAAAGCGAGTATCAGTAATGGTATAAGCATAATCTTTGGTGCCTCATGTATATTAATTTTACTTTGTTTTTGGCTGTGGAACACAAGAAGCAATAACCTCCAAGAGTAAAACGCTGTGAAGAATGCAACAACTAAGCTTATTACAAAAGCAAAGCTATCCGTGCTATAAGCATGTTCAATTATCAAATCCTTTGAGTAAAAACCTGCAAATGGAAATATTCCAGAAAGCCCAAGAGATCCAATCCACATGAGAGTATAAGTGCAAGGGATTTTCTTCCAGCAATTTCCCATTTTCTGAATGTTTTGCTCATGATGCATTGCATGAATCACATTGCCAGCACCAAGAAATAGTAGAGCTTTAAAAAAAGCGTGTGTCATTAAATGAAAAATAGCAACATTGTAAGCAGAAAGCCCACATGCCATGAACATATAACCAAGTTGACTGCAGGTTGAATAAGCAATTATTTTTTTTATATCGTTCTGAGTAATCGCAACCGTAGCTGCAAAGAAAGCAGTAAGTGCCCCAACAATAACTATTAATTCTCGTGCCACATTTGATAGCTCAAATAATGGAGAACATTTTGCTACTAAAAATATACCTGCTGTTACCATCGTTGCTGCGTGAATGAGTGCAGAAACAGGGGTTGGCCCTTCCATTGCATCTGGCAACCAAACATGTAAACCAAGCTGTGCAGATTTACCCATACAGCCAATAAAAAGTAATATGCATATTATATGAGTTACTTTGAATTCACAGCAGAATGCTCTAATGTTCTGCGTGCCAAGAAGATCAGTTGTATCAAAAACTTCAGTAAAATTCAAAGAGTGAAATGTATAATAAATAAGAAAGATTCCAATCAATAGTGCAAAGTCTCCTACCCTATTCACAACAAATGCTTTAATTGCTGCATTATTTGCAGAATATTTTTGGAACCAAAATCCTATGAGTAAATAAGAACACAGGCCAACCCCTTCCCAGCCAAAAAAAAGCTGCACGAAATTATCGCTTACAACCAGCACAATCATGCAAAACGTAAATAGCGATAGGTAAGAAAAAAACCTCGACTTCCCTTTTTCATGCTCCATATAACCGATAGAATAGAGGTGGACTACTAGTGAAACGGTGGTAATGACAATAAGCATTAAGGATGAGAGAGCATCCACACTAATTGCCCAATTTACTTTTAATACACTTAATGAAAATAGAGGAAATAAACTCAAGTGATAATTTTCAGAGAAGGTGAGAAAAACATACCAAGATAAAACTGCAGATATTCCAATCCCTGCCGTTGTAACTAACTGACTTTTTCTAAAAAGTGCTGCAAATAGCGAACCAAAGAGTGGCAAAAATACTATTAATTTCAGTATATCCATCATACTTTCATTCTTTCATTAAGTTCGCTTGTTTAACATCTATATTCCCACGGTTTCTATAATATACAACCAATATTGCAAGCGCAACTCCTGACTCTGCTGCTGCAACAGTCAACACAAACATCACAAAAATTTGCCCAACTATATCATTCATAAAGGCAGAAAAAGCAACTAAATTGATGTTAATCGCCAGCAATAATATTTCTATTGATAACAGTATGTTGATTATGCTCTTACGGTTGATGAAAATACCACACACTCCAATAGTGAACAAAACAGCAGCAATTATCAAAAAGTGATTTAATCCTATTTCCATTCCACTCCTTTTCCAAATTTAGCCTTAATCAATTTTACAGATGAAGATTGTGTCAATTGCTTTAACACGTTCTGTTTTCTAACTCCTTTTTTCTTTTCCTGCAAAGTAAGAGCAATTGCACCAACAATTGCAAAAAGCAGCAGAATACCAGAAAGATGAAAAGCGTACATGTAGTCAGTGTAGAGCAAATTACCGATAGCTTTCACGTTATTGGTATTATAGTTTATAACATTGCTTATATTCGGTGCTGAGCTGCGAATTACAAAGCTGATGATTAGAAAAAACACAACACATAATATAGCACCAAGAGTGAAATGCTTTGCAAAACCCTGATGCAATCTTATGTAGTCGATATCGAGCATCATGACTACAAAGAGGAATAACACTGCAACTGCACCGATGTATACTATCAGCACCATCATAGCAATGAATTCAGCTCCAAGGAGAATAAAAAGCACTGCAGAGTTAACGAAGGTGAAAATTAAAAATAATACTGCATGCACAGGATTCCTTACGCTAATTACACAAACAGCAGATAAAATGCTAAGAATTGCGAAAAAACAAAAGAAAAAAGGCATCGATACTTTAACTGCAACAATAGTTACTAACTTAAAATAATTATTGCCGTAAAGTCAATATTATATTAAACGTTTAAAAACATTGTACTACAAGCTTCAGCTCCATTTTAAATTATTATATAGAGCATTTCCTCAGTCACACAAACACTCTTGACAATTTTAATTTATTAATGTATAATATATGCATGTTAATAGTTAGTCACAGCTCAAAATGTATAACATATTTGGTTACTTCAAAACTTGTGACAAGCAAAGTGAAAAATTAAATAGAGAGAGTTATCAATATACCACAAGAGATTATGTGACAATTTACTTCAATAAAATACACTAGCCAGTTTAGGCAGATCATGGAGAGAATTTAAAGAAAAAGCATATGGGTTTATATATGATATCGGAGCTTGGTTGAAAGAAACATATGAAAATCTCACTGAACGACCTGAAATGCATAACTTCTATGTTTCAGAAAAACTTCCTGTTAAAGCTGAGGAAATAGAGATGAAGGAACTGAATCGTAAGCCTAAGCCATTCAAAACTCCACCTATCCACCCAACAAGCAGAAGCTCTAGTGCCAATACCTCAAATCAAGTTGTTGTTACTCGACATACACCTGAAGCTACTAAAACAAGATAGATAAAAAACCTACGTTTAAATATGTAGTACTTGAGTGAAGCATTCTTTAAACTGTTCTATTCAATAAAATCTTTACAATATTTGGATCATAGGTTTAACTTTACGGAGTTATAGTCTATAGGGCTTCAATGAACGATTATCTCTCACTGTTAAATCCAGAGCAACAATTAGCTGTAACTAACTTAAATGGGCCAATTTTGATACTGGCAGGGGCGGGAACGGGAAAAACAAGAACGATTACTTCAAGAATAGCGCACATAATTAGAAACGGTCACGCTTATTCTGATGAAATATTAGCAGTTACATTCACGAACAAAGCAGCAAATGAAATGATATCAAGAGTGCTTGAACTCACGGGCACAAACATACCATGGCTTGGCACTTTCCATGCAATTGCAGCAAAAATTCTACGTCATCATGCTGAAGTCGTGGGGCTAAATTCCAATTTTACAATTATTGGTGTGGATGACCAATTACAGGTAATAAAAAACATCATGAATGAAATCAGCCCTGATTACCTATCAGAAAAATGTAAGACCATTATGAATATTATTCAGCAATGGAAAGAGAAGTGTTTACTGCCATTCGAAGTGGAAGACGTTCAATCATTTAGGCCAGTGTACGTAACTGCACTCAAAGTCTATCACCAGTATCAGGAAAGGTTAAAATTCCTTAACTCTGTCGATTTTGGTGACTTATTGCTATATAACATACAACTCTTTAATCAAAAGACCGAGGTTCTATCCTACTACCAAAACAAGTTTAAATATATCATGGTAGATGAATATCAAGATACAAATGCAATACAATATCTTTGGCTAAAATACCTTGCAAAAGAGCACTCAAATATTTGTTGTGTAGGAGATGACGATCAATCGATATACAGTTGGCGTGGTGCAGAAGTTGAAAATATTTTGAAATTTTCCGATGATTTTAAAAATGCAAAAACCGTTAAACTGGAGTGTAACTACAGGTCAACATCCCACATACTTGCAACTGCATCATATGTTATCAATCACAATAAGACTCGCTTAGAAAAAAAGTTGTGGACAACAAACATTGAAGGGGAAAAGGTAAATCTAATAAAATTATGGGACGGGAAAGCTGAAGCAAGGTTCATAAGCGAACAGATATTAAAGCTCAATAAATACAGATTTAGTGACATTGCAGTGCTCGTAAGAGCGACTTTTCAAACTAGAGTGTTCGAAGAGTATTTTATAAAATATTCAATTCCCTATAGGATTATAAGTGGCGTAAAATTCTACGAACGTCAAGAAATAAGGGATATAATTGCATATTTGAGACTTGTTACAAATAATAATGATGATCTCGCTTTTGAAAGGATCGTAAATCGTCCCAAAAGAAGCATAGGAGCTACAACTCTAAAGAAAATATACACGACTGCTCAGGATAACAAAATTTCTTTTTTTCAGGCAGCAAAAATATTGGTTAATAGTGATCAAGTAACCGAAAGAATTAAACTCTCAATAAATGATTTTTTAAATAAAATTAAAGCTTGGGAAGAAATAGTAAGCGTAAAACCACTGCATGAATTTGTTAAAATCGTAGCAAATCAATCAGGATATATGGAAATGCTTGAGAATGAAGGAGTGACGGGTTTAGCGCGAATAGAAAATGTTAAAGAGCTCATTTCATCTTTGAAGAATTTTGACAGCACTATAACCTTCTTGGAGCATATTAGTTTGGTGATGGAAGTGGATAATATGAATAGCGATGACACTGTATATGTTATGACTCTTCATGCGGCTAAAGGGCTTGAATTTCCGTGTGTGTTTTTACCTGGTTGGGAAGAAGGATTATTTCCTCATCAAAGATCTTTTGAAGATAAAAGTGGTAAAGCTTTAGAAGAAGAAAGGAGACTCGCATATGTCGGCATAACCAGAGCCAAAGAAAGGTTAATCATTTCATGTGCAGATAGGAGGGAAATTAATAATCAGTGGCAACCAATGCACACTTCTCGATTTATTAAAGAACTGCCAAGAGAAAATGTTGAGGTGATAAAGAGTAGTGCCTACTGTTGAAGCTATAACTGCAGTTCTTACGACAAACACATCTAAATTACTTCAATTATATATTTCTCCTGACAAAAATTCTCTGATGGTCTTAAATAAAATTTTCAGTGAATAATTATCAGACATGTTGTGTTTTGCTGATTTTATTAAGTGTACTTCAACGTCTGTTGATTTGATTTTTTTAGCTAAATTTAATGAAACTTGATAAGGAACATCTTGATCATTAATGCTATGCAGCAAGCGCACAGGACAGTTTACATCTATTGTTTTTTTATTTAAAAGAAGATTCTTTCTACCGTCTTCGATCAGATTTTTAGTTATTTTGTATGCACAATGCTCCGAAGTAAAATCTATTACACCTTTAGAGCTTAGCTCTTCTTTTTGCTTGTCTGACAATTGCTTGAATATTAAATCTTCAGTGAAGTCAGGAGCAGATGATATGCCGATTAATGCTGCAATTTTTTCTGGAAATTGAAGAGCAGTGAGCAGCATCAGCCATCCTCCCATACTTGAACCTATAATTATTTGTTTATTGCTAGTTAATTCACTTATCACTTTAGCACAATTTTTTTGCCAATCACTTATTGTATAATCAGCAAAATCACCACTTGAATTACCATGGCCAAAATAATCAAAGAGCACAAGTGCTATATCATTTTCTTGGCAAAATTTGTAAACGGCAGTTGCTTTAGTTCCATCCATATTGGATGCAAAACCACTAAGAAAAACTATAGAGGCCTTCTTTCCTTGTAGCTTTCGATATGCTATATGGCCATTACTTCCATCGAGTAATTTACAATAATTCATACTACTTTGGCAAGGCAACCGGACTATCGCTCATCGAACGCAAATAGCTGACTAGATCTGCAATCTCTTGTGGATTGGAAATGCCTGCAAATGCCATACGTGTACCTTTTATGTAGGCTTTTGGATTTTTTAAAAAAGCAAATAACTCCTCATACTCCCATTTCCCACCTTTTTCAAGTAGTGCTTTTGAGTAATTGAATGAGCTGCCAAGATGGGCCTTTTTATTTCCAACCACGTTCCATAAGTTTGGCCCCACTTTATTCATTCCACCTTTCTCAAAACTATGACAAGCTATACATTTTTTTGCTGCTGACTTGCCTTTTTCAAAGCTAGCATTCTGCATGAGCTCTCCAATATCAAGTGCCACTTGTTCAATCTTTTGTTGAGGCTCATTGCTGGCTGCTACTATTGTTTGGTGTTCAATTTTATAATCCTCTGGGTTGTAGAGCATATCAACTACATTACTAACTATCATAATTATTAATCCAGAAAGTAAAATCGATGCTGCAATCTTATTAAGCTCCATAGTTAATTCTTATCAAGTAATGTTACTTAAATTATGCAAATATTTTCGCAAACAGTAAACAATTACCTTTATTTCACCAAAGATAGAAATTTCTATTACTTAGCTAAGTTAGGAGACTGCAATTCTATTTCTATCGGAGTAACTTGTGGTTCAATTACATAATGATCTGGAATAACATATTAAAATAGATTTCCTGCAAACTTGTCTGCAATGATTGAAACTGGAACCACTTCTATAATGTTCGTTTGCTTGACCTAAGATTCAGGAGCATTTAAACTGAATTTTATAAAGTACTAGAAATGATAGGAAATCTAAGAGGAATAGTTGATGAGGTGTGTAGCGATCACATAATCCTGAATGTAAATGATGTTGGCTACATAGTATATCTTTCAGCCAAAACTTTAAGTGCTTGTTCGATTGGAAGTAGAGTAAAATTACTTATCGACACTTATGCAAATAGCAGAGAAAACGTTACTCAGCTATATGGCTTTATAAGTAAAGAAGAACAGCAGTGTCTGCGTTTATTAGTTAAAGTGAGCGGTGTCAGCTATAAAACCGCAATGTCAATTTTGAGCAAATTAACTCCAGAGCAACTGTTTTTGGCAATTATAAATGAGGATAAACTAGCACTTAAGGTGAGTGGACTTGGCCTGAAACTCATAAATCGAATTATTACTGAGCTGAATGGCAAAGTAAGTAAATTAGAGACAAATAACAATCATTTTCACTCAATTAGTGAAGATGCTCTTTCAGCTTTGATCAATCTTGGATATGAAAGAACAAAAGCTTATGATACAATAAAAAAAATAGAAGATGAATCACCAAACTTGGATACTAAAGATATTATTCGTATGGCGCTTAAAACAATATGAAGTCAATATCATGTAGTAAGGAATACTCTGAAGATGTACGTAATTTAAATATCAGGCCTGAGCAACTTGATGATTTTGTCGGGCAAAAAGACTTAATACAAAATTTAAAAGTGTTTATAAATGCTGCACAGACGAGAGCTGAAGCTTTGGATCACGTATTGCTCTATGGTCCTCCAGGGCTTGGTAAAACAACTTTAGCACAAATTGTCTCTAAGGAGTTAAGGGTTAGCTTTCGTGCAACTTCTGGTCCATTGCTTAGTAAAGCTGGGGGCTTAGCTGCAGTGCTCACTACTTTAAATGCAAAAGATGTTCTATTTATCGATGAGATCCATAGATTAAATCGTAGCATTGAGGAAGTTTTATATACTGCTATGGAAGATTTTTGCCTAGATATACTAGTAGGTGAGGGCCCATCTACCAGAACTTTAAGAATAGATTTACCACCATTTACACTGATTGGGGCAACAACACGGCTTGGACTGCTTTCTGCACCGCTGAGGGATCGTTTTGGTATTCCCCTGCATCTTGAGTTTTATTCTTTTGAGGAACTGGTTGATATTATAAAAAGAGGTGCAAGAGTTCTTTGTGCTGAAATCGAAAAGGATGCTGTGCAAGAAATTGCCTGCCGCGCCCGTGGTACTCCAAGAATTGCTTTGAGATTACTCAGAAGAATAAGAGATTTTGTTGAAGTAAAAGATGATAAAAAAATTACCTGTGAAATTGCCGGTTCTGCACTATCAAAATTGGGTATAGATAAAATGGGACTAAATAAATTAGATATGGATTATCTGAGATTTTTGTTTAACACCTCAGGACCTGTTGGAATTGACACCATATCTATTGCACTATCTGAAGATGTTGGCAATATTGAAGAAACAGTAGAACCTTATTTAATCAAGGTCAGTTTCGTAAAGCGCACACCAAGAGGACGTGTTTTAACTGATCAAGCAAAGGAATATCTCAGCATTAATTCAGTGGTATGCTAGTATTATACTATATTTTATAACATTGTATAGTATTACACTAAACATTATAATATTCTTTTATTATATGATTTGCAGGTGTTTTAGAGGCAAATAAGAAAGTATAGTGAATATGTTCTTGAAAAATTACGTGATATATGCTAGGCTGTATATAGTATGAATGTAAAAATATCAATAACTTATTGATATTTTTTAAGATTAATACTTATTAAATACTTCATATTGTAAGATTGAGTTATTGTATTTTATAGACTTAAGATAAAATAGTAAAAAGCTTTCTAAACAATTATAGAAACAGTAATTCAATTAATGGAGAAAAAGCAATGGGAAATTTTTTAATCAATAACAACGAAGAGGACGGTAGCTCAATCTTCATTAATCGAATCAGGGAGCAAGATCTCTCTGCAGAGCAGAAGCTCAATGAATTAAAAGGATTCATGGAGGAGCTTGCTAGGAAAGCTGAGCTCAAGAGAATAGAGCTTGAGCGTCAGGCTGCGAGTTGCATTGATGAAACATTATCTCAAGTAGAGCTACAGATACAAGATAGTGAGGATTACTTTACTGATAATAGTCAAGGGGTATTCGCAAATTTCTTTGAATCCCTCTTTAATCTTTTTGAAGTAAATGTAGATCCGAAAGTCTACAAAATGCTCAAGGAGAAGAAAGAGAAAAATCTGCTTCTTTCGATAATTAAGTTTTTGCGTGATAAGCTTAAGAAATTAGTTAAAAAGATCTTCAAAAAAGATTTAGACTTAAGTTGGGATAAAAGGCTAGACAAAGAGATAAAAGAATTGCAGGAGAAATTACTCAGTGGTGGGTTATCTCCGGAAGAGGAAATAGCAATACTCGAACGTTTGCAAGCGTTGCAAAATTTAAAATTGAAGCTTCAAACTTTTCTCGTGGGCTCAGTCATTGCAATGTTTGCAGAAATTTTTGCAGTTGATTTAGCAGCAGTAGTAGAGCAAGATGCAACCGAGAAAAAGGAAGATAAAAAAGCAGAAAAAACAGAATCAAAAGAAGTTTGTCAAGAAATAGAAACAAAAGTGAATGAAATCACACCAATTTCCCTATTTAATTTTTCATCTCAAGTTCCAATGCCAATCACTCTGAATAAGCAAGAACGTGCTATTTTACCAAAGCCTATAGAAAAATTAGTAGACACTCTACCTAAACCTGTTATAAGTCACAAAAATAGTGAAGTACAAAAACTGGAAAAAATGAATAAAGAAAAGAAAGAAGCAAAAGAAGAGAAAACTGAAAAACCAAAGCTAGCTGTCTGTCCACCTGCTCCACAGCAAAAGGAACACAGGAGAGTTAAAAGAAACAACACATCGAAGGATGCTAATGGGAAGAAACGTAAAGGAGAAGAGTCTTCTGCTAAGAGTAAGCAAAAAGCTGCTAATGCTGCTGTGGAATTGCCAGGAGGATTAACTGAGGACATAAAAGTTGAAAACCATACTTCTTCAGTCAAAGAGAGAGGTGTGTAAAGGTTCTCTCTCTTTTTGTCATTCCAGACTGGTTTTTTATCTGGATTCCAGCATCAAGTGCTGGAATGACACCGTCTTGAATGGAAGCCAGTGCCAACGATGCGCCATATTGCAATGTTCGTACAGTTGTGTACTCAGACACTGTTATCCAGACACAATTTCATCATATAAATCTTTCCATTCTTGATTTGTTTTTTCAATTAAGTTTATTTTCCATTTTCTCTGCCAGCTTTTTAGGAGTTTTTCTCTACTAATTGCTAAGTTTATCTCTTGAAATTCTTCAAAATAGACTAGTTTACAAACATTGTACTTTGACGTGAAACCAGAGATGGCTTTGCTTTTGTGTTCCCAAATTCGTTTAGTCAAATTTGATGTTATACCTGTATATAGGTTTCCATTGCGTTCACTTGCAAGTATATAAATATAATAACTTTTCATATATAATAAATAAATTTACTAGATTCCAGACTGGAATCCAGGAGTATAAAAATGGTGAATAAAATTTATGTAAAAAAACTTCTTGTGCTAGTAGTTGATTCTTAATATACTCATTACATAATAATTTAATTCGGAGGCTAATATGCATGGTAATAATGATCCAAATAAAAAAGTACCTGATTCAGGGAGAGTAAAGATTGATCTGAGCAAAATAGATCCAAAGAAAATAGATGATTTTAGAGACATGATTAGACGTGAAGAGGAAAGAAAGAAAAATCAATCTAGTGTTCAGGGCGCAAGTAGGAGTGGTAAGTAATTATGTTGATTAATTAGAGAGGTGGCGTTATGCCTAATAAAAGTAAAATAAATCGAGAATTAGTAAAAGCGTTTAATAGTGTTCTTCTTTCTGATAATACTGCTATTACTAATCTCACTATAGAAAAAGATCATGTTGTTCTCTCATTTGATAAAAATATGAATATTGATCAGGGCAGAGAGTACTTGAGCAATATGAGAGAGAGTATAGTAAGAAAATTTTGTGGAGATAATGAAAATGAGGGTGACAAAGCTGCTGCCGAAGAGGCTGCCAATGATCTTTTTTATACAGACTCTTTTCCTTTTAACTTTAATCAAGGGAAATGGACTACAGATAGTAGCAGATATAGGTTTTCAGTGCCAATTGAAAAAGAGGTAGTTTGTAATCTAAAATATTTGCTAGCTAATGAACTTATAAGATTCACAATAGAGAGTATTATAGACGCTCATCCTGATCAGGGTTATGTGGAAAACAATGTATACGATGTGAGCTTTGACAGAAAATCTTATTTATACTGTAAGGGCTTTGATGATCAAGAATTAAAAGACTCTTTTGTAAAATCATTCTCATCGAGAATGGAAAGTTATGAAAATAGTCCTAAAAGATCTAAGGGTTTTTTAGAAGAGAAGGGGAATTATGTATATTTAAAGAAAGGCGTTTTTGATGATCTTAAGTTCGTCAAAGACATAGTAAGGCATGAAATATGCTTGACATGTCGTTGTTTTGATACTCCAAAAGGCGAGATTGGAGTTACTGACATGCTGAAATTTGCAGTGGTTGATTTGCTTCGTAAAGCAAACATACCAGTTGATCGTATTGTACGTGACTCTTACTTGAGCAGTAACAAAGATTTAGTTTTAATTCCTATTGTAAGTAATAATAATGAGGAGGGATATTTAACAAGAGAAGAAGTGAATCACGTTAATAATATGTTTGGTATGGATATATTAAATAGCTTTGAAGGTCGGACTTCACAGAAATCGCTATTGGGCAGTAAAGGAGTGTATGGAATAGATTTTGCTAACCCAGACATTGCTTACTGCGTGATGGATAAGATCATAGAGAGCTCTGTAATCAATGAGGATTATAAACTGTCCATTGATCCTGCGCGTGTGCCAGCTATGAAACCACAAACTCTTGCCCCTTCTGAAGAAAAAGTAGGGACGGATGGACCAAGTGCAGATACAAGTGCAGATAGTGGTTTTGTTGATTCACCTAAGAATTCAGTTATAGATAAATCACATAATGGAAACTCAAGCAAATTCCTTGGGCCCGACTACTATGGTGAAGGTGAGGGTGATGTTTCGGTTAAAGATAGTGGCTTTGGCCCTTCTTCAGGACGATCTTCTTTTAATAAGCCCAAAACAAAATTTAACCAACCTTCTATATCACAGCCTAACCAATGTTCTGCAAAAAAGCAGACATCAACTAGTAAAAAATCAATTTGTTGTATTTTATAGCTAAAGAAAATTAGACTATTTGAGGACGAATTGTGAATGAAAGTTTATTTGCCAAAGTAGAGCTGCCTTGGCCTACAAATCTTGGTTTCTTTATCGTTTACCATTTCATACCACTGGGCAACCCAACCAGTGGTTCTTGCAAGTGCAAAAATGGGTGTAAACATACTTGAAGGGATACCAATAGCATTCATTATTATACCTGAATAAAAATCAACATTTGGATACAACTTACGTGTAATAAAATACTCATCCTTTAAAGCTATTTCTTCAAGTTTTTTTGCAATTTCAAGTAATTCATTGTTTTGCTCTAGTTTGCTTAAAATCTCATGACAAGCATCCTTTAATATAAGCGCGCGCGGATCATAGTTTTTATAAACACGATGTCCAAATCCCATTAGCTTAAATGGATCTTTATCATCTTTAGCTTTCTCAATGAATCTATCTACACTTCCACTTTGCTCTATCTCTTTGAGCATATTTATAACTGCCTCATTAGCTCCACCGTGTGCTGGACCCCAAAGTGTAGCAACTCCTGCAGACAGGCTTACAAATAGATTAGAACCAGCTGACCCTACCAATCTGACAGCTGCTGTAGAAGCATTCTGTTCATGATCAGCATGGAGAGTAAATATTTTATCCAGAGCTTTTACAAAAAGGGTATTATTAACAGCACTGCCAAATATCATATTTAAGAAATTCTCACTATAACTTAATTTATTATTAGCATTTATGAATTCCTGATTGTTGATATGTCTATAAATCATTGCAACAATTGCAGGAACTTTTGCTATTGCAGAAATTCCAAAATCTAAATCTTCACCATTGACATTTTTGCCATGCATTTCATGGTAAGACGCTGACAAATTTGCAAAACATGCAACTAAAATCG
This sequence comes from Wolbachia endosymbiont (group B) of Cyclophora punctaria, assembly GCF_964028235.1. Taxonomy (NCBI): domain Bacteria; kingdom Pseudomonadati; phylum Pseudomonadota; class Alphaproteobacteria; order Rickettsiales; family Anaplasmataceae; genus Wolbachia; species Wolbachia endosymbiont (group B) of Cyclophora punctaria. The sequence continues at coordinate 1,634,031 of NZ_OZ034749.1, read as the reverse complement.
ACATAGGGTGAGCAGTTTTTGGAAATGCTTTGATTACATTTGTAACTTGCTCTGATACTTTGGATGATTCTTGTATTTTGAGAAGAAATTTTTTGTGTTGCTCTGAACTGGGTAATTCACCATAGAGCAATAAATAAATCACAGCAGTAAAATTATTATTCTCTGCCAAATCAGCTATATTATGTCCCCTATATTTAAGAACTCCTTCATCTCCATCAATAAATGTAATTGAAGAAGAACATGAAGCTGTGGAAACAAATCCTGGATCGTAAGTGAATAATCCTGTCTTTTTATATAAATCCTTAATATTTAACACATCAGGACCTACTGTTCCACTTAATACGGGCAGATCAATTTTTGACCCATTACTTAGTTCCAATAATGCTTTTTTATCCATCACTTGAGCTACTTAATTTTATACAGAATATACAAACTGAAGAGTATATATTAATACAGCTAACTTTACATTAACCGTATTAAGCGGTCATCAATGCTTTTACTTTTGCATTTAAGCGACTTATTTTACGCGCAGCGGTATTCCTATGAATGACACCTTTATTTACACATTTGTGTAAATTGGATTCAGCATTCCGAAATGCCAAGACAACATTCTCTTTATCACCAGACTTGATTATATCAACTAATCTTCTAATAGCAGTACGAGTTTTGCTTTTTCGCATCTTATTTACTAAAGTACGCTTTGCTATTACCTTTATCATTTTTTTAGCACTCTTATGATTTGCCATATATTAATACCTGTACTTTTCTTTTAATTATAAAGTTTTTTTGTTAATTTGCAATATCAGTTTTTTCTGCAATTAATCTACTACTTCTTTCTTCAATGATTTTTTCTAAACTTTGCAAGAATTCATTTTTGTTTAACCCAGGATATATGGGAGGTAATATTTCTATTACCGCCTTTCCGGGATTCTTTCTCAGAGAAAGTATGCTTTTTGGCCAAAACAAACCAGTGTTTAAAGCAATCGGTAACACAGGAACAGATAATACGCTATATAAAGCAGCAATACCCGATTGATATTTTATATTTTGGTTTATAGTTGTTCTTGTACCTTCAGGAAATATTATTATGCCTCTATTTTCTTTTATACACACTTTTGCTAATTTCATGATATGACGCACAGAACTAATACCATCTGAGCGGTTAATAAAAATCATTTTTAATGCCATGAGATGCAAACCAATGAATGGAATCCATTTCAATTCACGTTTTAAAATAAAAACTGCTTTTCTAAAGAGTAGTATAAAAATAAATGTTTCAAATGGAGATTGGTGTTTAGATGCAATTATAAAAGGTTGCTTAGGAATGTTTTCCATTCCCCTCACTTCATATTTAATGCCACATAATAAACGCAACATGAATAATACAACTCTCACCGAGCAAACAAGGAAAATGGTTATTACACACTCAGGAAAGAAAATTACAGGGAGAGTAATTAAAGTATAGAATACTTCCCATAATATAAGGAGTAAATTAAACAATAAACTTGCAATCACAAACACACGTAAACTTATTTGAATTTAACTTTACTACAAAACTAAAAGCAATAAGTTTAATTATTGATCATCTGAGTAATAGGATGAGAATCAGCTAATTTGTCCTTTAACTTTTCGTTAGCAATATGAGTATATATTTGTGTTGTAGAAAGATTAGTATGGCCAAGAATTTTTTGTATCAGCACAATATTTGCTCCGCTATTCAGTAGATGGGTAGCAAGAGAATGCCTAATCACATGTGGAGAGATTTTATTTTCATCAATATCGCACTTTCTTGCTAATTCCTTTATTAATTGACCAACTCTTTGCCTTGTAATTGGTTTATTAGGTTTATCACCTGGGAATAGCCAATCAGATTTTTTGTTGTTAGGGAGCAGATTGTCACGAATTGATAAATAATCTTTAAGGCTTTGCAATGCTTGCTCATTAAAAAAGATTTGCCTTTCTCTGCCACTTTTTCCTTTTATTATTATATAGCCTTCTTTACCGTTACTGTTTACTAAATGTGATACTTCACATAACTTCATATTAATTAGTTCAGAAATACGCATCCCGGAAGAGTAAAGGATATCTAAAATTGCACATAGCCTTTTACTGCTTATCTTTTTATTCGATCCGCTTGCTGATTTTTTTACTGTTTCCATGAGCAAAAATATTTCTTGAACACTTAAATGCTTAGGCAAAGGACGGGAAACCTTTGGATTTCTTAATTCATTATCATTAGCCGGTGCTGGATTAAAGTCTATTATTCCATCATTAAATAGGCACTTATAGAAATTTTTGATAGCAGATATTTTTCTTGATATAGAGCTAGTTTTATATTTCTTTTGTGTACGTAAAAAGTTTACATAATCTTTAATATTAGCTTTACTTGCACCAACTAAGGTAGTGCCTCCTTCTAATAAAAATTTTTCAAGTTGGTGTAAATCTGAACGATAACTTTCCAAAGTATTTTGTGTAGAGGATTTTTCGGAAACCAAAGTATCTATGTAATACGTTATGTAAAGATTCTCTTTTTTATTTTGTAGTTGTTTATTTTTCATTATCAGCTCCTATATTTATTTCTTTGACTTCAATTTGATTGAAAGTATTTTTTGTGTTTTTTATAAGAAAATATGAGATAAACAAAGCATTTATCAATAAAGTAAGTACTACAAACCTTTGTTTTAACCTTTTTTTTAAATTTGATCTTATTTTTACCATATTTCAATTATAACATCAAATCTATAAAAAACATCCTGTAAAGTAAGTTTTACTATCGTATAAAATATTCCTTAGCTATTTCTGTTTATTCTTATTACATCATAGCATTTATTATAGTTTTAACATAAAGAAATATTGATTTCAACTTCATTATTGTATGGATATTAATAAATTTTTAATATATATAATAAATACTTTACAAAAAAAGGAATCAATTGGCACTTTTTTTTAATAAAGTGTTAATAAAAGGAATGGTTACATTTGATCCTATAGATTCATTATCTATTTTTTCTATAACTTTATTAATGCTGTGGAAAGAACGTTCTATTCTTGCTAGAATATAATCAATTACCTTTAGATCAATTTTTAACTGTTTATCTGAAAATTGTTTTATTAGCATGATTCTTAATAATTCCTCGCTTGCAGGTAAAATTTTTACGCTGATAGTTGATAATATTCGCGAGCTTAAATCTTTTAGTTTGAAGTTAAGCTTTTTCGGTAAAATCGAAGAAGTAATTAGCAGTCTCTTATCATTTTCTTTCATGTAATTATAACAATGTAATAACATTTCCTCATCTTTAATGTTTTGTACATCTTCTAAAATAAACGCATCGCTGTACCTCATTTCGCTTACAAAATTATTTACATCAATGAAAATAGCATCGTTTTTTGATTGCCAGATATGAGCAAGGTGAGTTTTCCCAGAGTTTTTAGGCCCAAACAGAATTAAGCATTTCCAAGATAAATCATTAATTATCGAGTTATATATGTGCTTGTTTTCGTCTAAGACGATATAATTTTGCCAACAATAATCAACTTGATTATTGTTAAATAAATTTAATTGCACGTAAAGCCTCTTACATTACTACTTTTTGATAATAATTTTTGCATAAAAATTTACTTGGTCAGGTAAGGAAGCAGTATTACTACTACTCCCTCCCTTAGAAACGCAGCATGCAGGTTTCCCCACACTACGCTTGAGCCCCTTATCTAAGTTCTTCTTTTGTCGAACCGGCTTGTCTTTCATAAATCCTCAGAATACATCAACTTTAGTGGTGACACTAATAGTAGAGAACCTTCTCTTGAAAAGGAGCTTGCCAACATTCTTGTTCGTTTTACTCTCTCATCAAAATACTTGACCTTACCCAGAAAAAGTAGACAGAAAGTTAAGACGTTTTTGCTATGAGAATGATGAATCAAAAAGCTCAGGAATGCAATAGTTAATAGTAGAATGTCTACGCTGTTTATTATAAAAAATTTCTATATATTCAAATATTGCGGTTTTAGCTTGTTGTGCAGAGTGTTGTGAAGTATCAATGAGTAACTCTCTCTTAAGTGAACTAAAAAAGCTCTCTGAAACAGCATTATCATAACAACAACCTTTGTGACTCATACTAGAAGTAATATTTTTTGTACTTAGTAAAAATTGATAATTTTTAGAGGTGTATTGCGATCCTTGATCGCTATGAAATAGTAGATTTTTAGCAGATTTGCGCCTACCAATAGCCATGAATAACGCATCTATAACTAATTGCCTATTTACTGCATTACTCATTGACCAGCCAATCACCATGCGTGAATATAAATCTATTATTGCTGCCAAATATAACCATCCTTCATTAGTTTTTATGTACGTAATATCAGTTACCCATATCTTGTTAGGTTGATCAGCGATGAAATTCTGATTTAATATGTTAGGAGTTATAACTCTATTGTCTATTTGTGGTTTTTTACTTTTAAACTTTCGTCTAAGCTTAGCTTGAATGCCATTTTTCTGCATAACATTTTGCACTGTTTTGATGTTATAATTTTTACCTAAAGCCTTTAATTCAGCGTGAATTTTAGGAGCTCCGTATCTGCATTGTGATGCTCGATATACCTTCTGAATATCTTGTATGAGCTCTTCTCTTATTGATTTTTTGTTGTTTTTTTCCTTAGTAATCCATTTATAATAACCACAAGCAGATACGTTCAAAAATCTGCATAATTCCCGTATTTTATAGCAGTTTTCATGTTCTTTTATAAAAGAATATTTTACTCTTTTTGGTTTGCAAAATATCCCAGGGCTTTTTTTAAAATGTCTCTTTCCCTCGTTACTCTTGCCAGCTCTTTCTTTAAATAAAACTTTTCTTTGTCACAATGAGCTACTTTCCCTTTTCCTGGAAACGCATCTACTCCAGACATTCTATCATTGTATGTTTTTACCCATCTGCTTAATGAATCACCGCTAATACCCAAATCTCTTGCTATTTTTGCTGATGATTGACCTGTTTCTTTTACTAGTCTTATAGCTTCAATTTTGAATTCTGCTGTATATTCTTTTCTTTTTGTCATACCACACCTCTTTGAAAAAACGTTTTATTTTACTTCAAAAACGTCTTAACTTTCTGTCTACTTTTTCTGGGTAAGGTCAACTTTTTCCATTTTAAGTCAAGGGGATTTGCATCCGCTCTGATTGTAACATGTCGTCTGATAGGTATATCAATCAGCTTAAGCAGTCTTAAATACCGTATCTCTTTTGGTTTGTTCTTGCATATGGGTGCAGCAAAAACCCATTGGCGTTGACCCATTACTTTGAAGTAACGATTCTTTATCCAACGTAATCCTTTACGAGGATGTCTTTTCTTTGCCCATTTCCATAAACTATGCCAAATTTCATTGTCGATCTTTCTAAACGCTTTTTTAGCACACACATGGTGATAGTAATTTCCCCATCCTCTCAGTAGAGAGTTGAGTGACTTAATTACTATAGCCTGAGTGTTCGCTATATTTGCTTTTATCAATGTACGTGCTTGATTAAGAAGTTTTTTAATACTTTCTTTCGAAGGTTTAATAATTAACTTCTTATTATATCTACGTGCATTACAACCAAGAAAGTCAAACCCTGTTGTGATAGATGTAATCTTTGTCTTCTCTTCTGAAAGAATTAAACCTCTCTCATGAAGGAAAGATGATACTAAAGGCTTAACTTCATTTTCCAGTACTTCATGTGTGAAACCTGAAATAATAAAGTCGTCTGCGTACCTGATTACATTCACTCCACTTCTGATTTTTCCTCTTCTTTTGCTACCTAATTTACCAAAGCGACTTTCTAATAACTGTTCAAGACCATCTAAGGTAAAGTTAGCTAGTATTGGAGAAATTATACTTCCTTGCGGAGTGCCAGCAGTTGTGGGATACAGAGTTTTCGATTCTAGGAAACCAGCTTTTAACCATCTATGAAGAATTTTCTTCTCCATAGGAATATGCTTCATGAGCCATTCATGGTTAATGTTATCAAAACAACCTTTGATATCACCTTCGAGTATCCATTGTAGTTGATTACGACTTGCCAGTAATAAGTGGCAAGCCACAGTAGCGTCTGCGCAGGATCTTTTAGGTCTAAAGCCATAGGAGTGATGGTCGCTGATCGTTTCAGATACTGGCTCCAGGGCAAACAGATATAATGCTTGCATGGCTCTATCTTTTATCGTTGGTATTCCAAGAGGTCTTCTTTTGCCATTAGATTTACTGATATAAATCCGTTTTAGCGGAGAAGGTTTATATCCTCTTTGCTTTAACTGCTTTATTCCTTGAAATTTAGCATTGCAAGTTGACCATAGTTGACGATCTACACCCGCTGTGTTTTTTCCTTGGTTTTCAGTTACTCTCTTAACAGCCAAAGCTTTTCCGCTAAAAGAGCGTGTGAGAAGATGTTGTAAAGCTTTTACCTTACCCCATCTTCCTTCTTGGACAGCCTTAACAATACGTCTTTGTAGCCTCACAATAACTTTCTGGCATTTCTTCCATGGCAATTGCTTCCATGCTTCGGAGTTGTCGGTAGGTGCACTTACAGTTTTATCTGTAATCATCTGCTTTCCTCCCTTAAGTGGTTAACAAAGTTTCTTGTCACGAGGGACCAAATGGAAGTCTGCTCGTTTTCACGCGAATTAATGTTACAAATTCTATCCATTTCGTTACAAAATGGCATTCGCTTTCTCCATTCTCCTTTACCTGCACTTCCATCAGCATTCCTTGCGGTTTGCTTGCCATGTAGGCGAAAATACAGGCTTACCCTGTTCCTTCTATCATACAACAGTGGGTTAGGTTGCTTCTCTATACCGGTGGAGTTATTATTTGCGTACATCTAGAAATGAAAAATGTAACTTATCCACATTACCTTTTGGTCAGAGCTTATCAGCATCTTTAGCTCTTTCATCGTATCGGTACTTATAAAGCTTCACTTACGTTCACCATACCACTAAGCCTAGCCCTCCAACCACATGATGCTTGCAGTTTATGCCCCTCTCACGATTGAGCATCTTCTTTTTCAAGAAGGAGGTTCATTGTCCGCATCGCTTGGCACCAACCGGTTGCCCGATTCGCACTGATGCGTAGACTCAGATGGCAAAACATCTGGTTTAATAAGTTTTAGAATCCTTTCAGTTTCTTTCTGAATAAATTCCTCTCCTTTTAAACAATATGACCGAAGACTTTCAGGTTGCACCATCTCTCAAATGTATCAGAGGTCCTTTTTCTTTTTATCGTGAACTAATTAGCCATTTTTATAAAGCTCACTTTCAAAATATTTATTAACTGTATATTCTACTAATACACTGAACATTGCTATTATTGGAATAAAAAATAATATACCTATAAACCCAAAATATGAGGTGCATATGACAACTCCTAAAATAATGATAGTTGGATGTATATGAACTTTTTTTCCTATTAATAAAGGCACTAATATGCTTGAGTCTATTAATTGACCAACACTAAATAATAGCAAGACAGCAGCACTTTCAAACCATCCACTAAATTGAGTAATGGCGCTCAAAAATCCGATAATAGTGTATAATAATGGCCCTATATAGGGTATAAATGTTAATGTTCCTGATAAAATTCCAATAGCTACAGAATGCTTCAGCCCAATTATGCTAAGGCCCACGGAGTAAAAGATCATCATAACTATACATACGTTTAGCTGTCCCTTTAGGTAATTAGATATAATGAAATCTACTTTGGAAAAATAACCTGCAGCTTTTTCTCTGTAAAGAATGGGAATTAGTTTACTAACCTTTTCTACAATTGAAGGCCAATCACGTAATACATAAAAAAACACCATAAGCGTAATAGCTATTAATGATACCATGTAAATCAAACTAAAGCTTGAACTTAGCACTTGAATTATAAGATTACTGCCCATGCTAAGAGCATTTATAAAATAAGATATATAATCACTGTAATTTTCTACTAGATTTTTAGACAAGTGATCAAATAAACTATCTTCAGTTTTTATATTAAGAAATTCTAGCACAGAAGGAATCACTTTAAGTTTTAGTGAAGGTATCTTATTCACTAAGAAATTTAATATTAAAGTAATTTGAAAATATATAATAGGTAAAACAAATGTAATAACTAATATAAAAGCTATCAATAAGGCAAGTGTTATAAAAACTACAGAACATGAACGCGGTATTCTGTATTTTTCAAACTTGGTTACTAGAGGGTTAAACAAATGTGCAACAAAAACGGATATTAGACACGGAGCAATCATAGGACGCATCAAAAATAATGCCCCTATTATAAAAAGTAGTACACAACAAATAGTTATATGACGTTTTTGCATATGTCTAACATAGTCAATTTACCAAAAAATATACAGTTTTTTGTAAATACTATCTATTCATTGTTTTATTAAGTATTAGATCAGCTAAATTTTCATCCAATTCCCAACCAGATAAAACTCCGTTGTGCGGGTCATATTCAAAGCTTTTCAAATTAACGATTTTGGTCAAATTTCTATTTAACGATTGATTATCTTCTAGTCCTTTTGCTAATTGTGCAGGATATGGTATTAAGGTGTCTCTTTCATGATTAATGACCGCTATTGATATATCATTATTTTGTAGCTTTTGTATATTGCTTACTATATCAAAGTCTAAATTTAGGACCTTAAGCATTTTTTTTAACAAACAAGAGGGTAGTATGCTTAGAATTTTTGTCTGAGAAATTGGAAAATGCTTTATTGCATTGTAAAAAGAGCTGAAAGTGCTGGTAAAAATAATACCTCCGAGTTTAATATCTCTGTCTGTAAAATATTTCAGCACTTCTGATGCAATTGCTCCTCCAAAGGAATGGCCGAGAAGTATAATGTTTTCAGGCTTCACACCATTGTCAATTAATTTACTGATTTCTTTTATTGAAGGCTGAGACAAGCTTTGATTCTTATTTATAAACGGAATCATGAGTGGTGGTACAGATAAAAAGGTGCAAGTTAAAGCTGCTAAGATGGCTAAACTTGCTGTCCTAGATGTCATTGGATTAGTAAGTAATATTAAAGTTGGTAATAGTATTGATGTTCCTAAAAACAAGAAACTAGCTATTGCGTAAGTTATATAGTTTTGAAATGCAATTGGGTATTTATGTGCATGAGTGTGAAAATTAGACCTATGGAGATATGTAGATCTATCTTGTATATACCTGGCCGCATTCTTATAATTATCACCTATTCCATGAAAAAATATAAGATGTATCTCATTTTCTTTATTATACTTAGTAACGTGTATTATTTTCCTCTAGCATATATTACACCTAGTAAAAGAATATTCTTTTTTGAGAATTGGATCAACTTTTTTAAAATGCTAGATAACTTGTATTAACACCGAAAATGGTAAGCATGTACACTAACAGACTTGAGGAATACAAGATAGCAGCATTAATAGTTGCAGCAGGAGTAGGCAGTAGATGCAATGCCAAAATCCCTAAACAGTATATAAAATTGGCAGGTAAGTATGTTTTATTTCACACAATTAGGAAATTCTTAGCTAATCAGTACATAAGTTACATAAGAGTGGTAGTGAATGAAAGTCAAAAAGATTTCTATAAAGAAGTTACGTCATCAACTATAGATACTAAATTGCTGAGTCCAGTATGTGGAGGAAAAAGCAGGCAGAGTTCAGTTAAACTTGGACTGGAGAGTTTGCAAAAGATCAATCCAGATTTTGTTATTATACATGACGCTTGTAGGCCTTTTGTATCAAATATTCTAATAAACAACTTGATTGAATCTATGATTAATGGTCAATATACAGGAGTAGTTCCAGCAATAGAAGTCGAGGATACTATATCGTTGGTGAGTAATAATTTCATTGAATCTACGATTTCAAGAGAAAAACTTAGAGCCATGCAAACTCCTCAAATTTTTAATTTCAGAGAATTATTATCGTGCCATCAATCAGTCAAAGAATTTACTGATGATTCATCACTAATGGTGGAGCATAAAAAACATGTTGCGATTATTGAAGGTGAGAAAAAGAATTTTAAGTTAACTACAAAAGAGGATATCAATATGGCAAAACTTCTCTTTGGAGAGCCAAAATTCCGTGTCGGAACCGGTTATGATATACATAAATTTGTTAAAATTCAAAATGATGCTAAGAGCTTTATAAAAATTTGCGGTGTGGAAATTGAGCATAATATGGCAATAGAGGCACATTCCGATGGTGATGTTGCAATACATGCAATCGTTGATGCAATACTCGGAGCACTAGGATGTGGCGATATAGGAGAACATTTTCCTCCTAATTCCTCTAAATGGAAGGATTGCAATTCATCTCATTTTCTTGACTTTGCTGCTAAAAAAGCACAGGAAAAAGGATATAGCGTGTCTAATTTAGATATTACTATAGTTTGTGAAGAGCCTAAAATATCGCCTTACAAAGCAGGAATGAAGGAATTCATATCAAAAATATTAGAAATTAATGGTGAATTCGTAAGTATCAAAGCAACCACAGCGGAAAAATTAGGTTCTATTGGCAGAAATGAGGGAATAGCAACGTATGCTTCTGTGCTATTGCGTGCAAATTTTTATTGAAGGTAGAAACGAAATAACTTACTTGACAAACTCCACCATTTCACTTCCATTGCAAGGAAAGTGGGAAGGTTTGTCAAGAAATTTCTATGAGCTACTTTCGACATTAATAGCTGATTCAAGTCTTCTATTCAAAATTTTCAATATAAAATCCAATTCATTTGAGTTGTTATAACGTATCATGACTTTACCCTTAGAATTACTTTCATTAATTTTGATCTTTAAACCAAGCTGAGAAGATATAGCTCCTTCTAATGCTGCCATATCTTGATTTTTAGTACACTTATGCTCTTTTCGGTCGTTATTTTGTTGTAAGTCTTTTATCAATTTTTCAGTTCGTCTAACGCTCAGGCCCTGAGAAACTATTCTTTCTGCAATACTTTCCGCATTTTCAACATTAATCAATGCTCTTGCATGACCCATAGACAATTTTTTCTCGTTGATCATTGTTTTTACTCCATTAGGGAGTGACAGCATTCGTATCATATTGGTTATGTGACTGCGGCTTTTACCTAAAGTTAAGGCTAATTCTTCGTGTGTATAGGAGAATTCATCTATTAGTTTTCTGTACGCCTCACCTTCTTCTATTGGATTAATATCTTGCCTCTGTATGTTTTCAATTATCGATACTTCTAAGCATTCCTTGTCATTTAAATCTTTTATGATAACCGGCACACTATCAAGATTTATGACCTTACTTGCTCGCCAACGACGTTCCCCTGCTACTATTTCATAACCTTCATTATTTGGATCTTTGCGCACCACAACAGGTTGTATTATACCATTTTTCTCTATCGAACCTGCAAGTTCTTTTAATGACTCCTCATCAAAATATTTTCTCGGCTGAAATTTGCTCGGGTGTAGTAATGAAATAGGTAACCGATCTTCTTTATTACCATAATTATCGCCTATGAGGCCAGCAAGACCTCTACCTAAGCGCCTATTGTCCTTCACGCTGCACCCTCACTTATCAGCTTTTTCTCTTTACAGATGCTCATGTGTTTCTTTAAAATTTCTTTTGCCAAACTTATATATGCTTGTGCACCAGGACACTTAAGATCATATACAATAGCAGGTTTTCCATGAGAAGGCGCTTCTGATAACCGTACATTACGTGGAATAATGGTCTCATACAAGGGGATAATAGTTTTATATACTTTATCATTTAAATATTGGCAAATATCATTTTTAATCTGCTCACTAAGTTTGTTGCGTCTGTCATACATTGTGAGCAATATTCCTTCTATTAACAGGAAAGGGTTTAGGTTGTTTCTTTTTATCAGCTCTACAGTCTTAACTAAATGGCTCAATCCTTCCAGAGCGAAAAATTCACACTGAAGAGGAACAATAATCGAGTCAGCAGCGGTCAGAGCATTGATAGTAAGCAGACCAAGTGATGGAGGACAATCGATAATTATGTACTCATAATTATTACGTACTTTCTCTAGCGTATCTTTTAGTACGAATTTTCCCTGCTCAAGTTGTGATAGCTCAATTTCTGCAGCTGATAAGTCAACCACTGATGAAATCAGCGATAGATTTGGAATTTCCTTTATATTGAAAATTGCCGATTCCACCAATTCACTTTCGCTGCTCAGCAGTATTTTATATATATTTTTTTCTTCCCTGCTACGATAAGAAATCCCAAGTCCTGTACTAGCATTTCCTTGAGGGTCAAGATCTACCAGTAAAGTACTTTTTCCCACAGCAGCAAAGGCTGTTGATAAATTTATACTAGTTGTAGTTTTACCAACTCCACCCTTTTGATTTACTACTGCAATGATCTTGCTCACACCTTTTATCTTATGTATAAAATAACTCTATTGTATATATGCAAGAAATTTTTGCATTAGAAAAATTTTTTTGTTGCCAATCATGCTCAAAGTAAACTGCCTTTTTTTGTCTTGTGTAACACACTTTGAACCTTATTTCCTAACTCATTCAGAGTAAATGGTTTGGGTAAAAAATGGAAGTCTTCTATATTGATTTCATCGCTCTTTAAAAAAGCATCCTCTGCATACCCAGAAATAAAAATAACTTTGATGTTTGGCCTATGTATCAATGTTTCTTTAACTATTTCTGGACCACTCACCTCTGGCATGATTACATCAGTGATTATTAGATCTATGTGTTGATTTTTTTTTCTAATGATCTCTAGTGCCTCGCTGCCTATACTCGCTTCTATTACATTAAATCCTTTTCTTGTAAGAGCCTTAGCAGTAAATTCCCTTACTGAATCTTCATCTTCAATTAATAAAATTATACCATTACCTTTAATCTCTACCGGTTTCTCTATTTCTTTACTATCTTCCTCTTTATCATTTTCATCCGATATGTAAACTATGGGCAAAAATATGCTAAATTTAGTTCCATGATTCACTTTGCTAGCAACATAGATGTATCCTTCGGTTTGTTTAATAATGCCATATACAGTAGAGAGGCCAAGACCTGTACCAGAAGTAATATCTTTGGTAGAAAAAAATGGATCAAATGCCTTTTCAATTATATCACTCGTCATTCCACATCCAGTATCAATCACTTCAATCACAACATAATTCCCATGTTCAATCGTTTCCTTATCTGGAGAAAACATATCCTGAGGTGTAGAATTTAATGAATCAACCTTTTGATTAAAGGTTCGTATAGTTAACTCTCCCCCCTTTTCCATAGCAGCACCAGCATTAACTGCTAAGTTAAGCATAACTTGCTCTAATTGTCCTTGGTCAGCCCTAACAGCACCCAAATCGCTACCATAATAAATATTAAATTTTATATTTTCACCTATTAATCTTTTGATCATTTCATAAAGATTAGCTATCGTACCATTTACATTAATAATCTTTGGCTGCAAAGTCTGTCTTCTTGAAAAAGCAAGCAGTTGTCTTACTAAATTTGACCCACGTTTTGCATTTTGCTGTATCTGTATTATATCTCCAAAAGATGGATCGCTAGCTGAGTGCTGGAGTAAAAGCAAATCACAAAATCCTATTATTCCGGTTAATATATTATTGAAATCATGTGCAATACCACCTGCTAATTGCCCTATAGCTTGCACCTTTTGATAATGCTCAAGTTTTATCTCTAGTTTTTTACGTTCAGTATTATCAATAAAATAACAAAGTATGAACATCACTTTATTATGAAGAAACTTATTAAAATATATTTTCATGTTATTACCGCCATTGAGCTGCACATCAAAGGACGCATTATTTATCCTATTACTTGAAAAATATTCACGCACTTTCATATGATAACCATCTGATATCAATGCAAAGATAGAACCATTATTTGACCCCGCAAGTTTTACTAATGCTATATTTTTCTTTATAAAATTGCCATTTATGTCGCATTGTGCAATAGCAATTGACGAATTTGTAAAACAAGGGTGTAGTTGATAATCAACAATATTTGATTCAGTTGGTGTTATAAAGCCGTGTATATAGCTATGATTGTATTTATCACAAAATATAGCAGTACTCATATAAGCCTTAAATGGAGCACCGCTTATAGTAAAAAACATAATTTCATTTTTGGTTATTGTATCGTCATACTTAGATTGAGATATAAAATCATTGATTGAGCTACCTTTTTCCAATTTTTTTAGTTCAAACATGTCTAAAAATCTTTTATTTACAGATAAGATACCTCCTTTTGTATTTGCAACGTAAGTTGCTATATTGTGTTTCTCTATCAACTCTTCATATACCTGCTCTTTGTTTACCTGTGTTGCCTTCAGTACAAAATACCCATTCGGTCTTGCTATTGGGGCTAATGATAAATTTAAAGTCTTATTACTATTTATAGCAATTTGTGGATTATCCGGTATTGGTTCAGAGAGCAAAAGAAAGTTAGATATTCTACTCTTCTTGCTTAAGGAAATGCATACTTTTACAGAAGTGTTATTTCTTAACGCATGATAGAGTGATTTTCTGTCTTTTTCTGACACATCTCCTGCTTCAAGAATTTTATCTAGCGTAACATCATCGTTTATGTGATCTTTAAACCTTTCGTAGAACCTCGCATCAGCATAAATAATACCCTCATCTTTATGTAAAATGAGACAAAACTCTGTATTATGATTCAGCGCATTTGCAAATATTGCATTTTGAAACTCTATGATATTAAGTAGATACTTGTAACGTTTTATATTATATACCACAAAGAGAGTCATTAGAATGCTAATTAATAAATTAATCTCTATATTAACATGCTGACTATATACATTAGAAAAATAGAGTACTGATATTGCTATTGGAGGTAAGAACATAATGACTGCCATCACAATAATTGACATCCCATAATTTCTTAGTATGAAGTCAACTCTGTTCTCTTTTTTGTTATCTATGTATCTTTTACTCATTATTATTGCTTGGCATCCTTGCACATATAAAAATATTCTACTATATTGATTTAATTATTATAGATTTATTAACATCCTTGATGGGTAGTTACTATCCCAATCTAATTAAGTCCTGTAAATATAGAGTACAATAATATTAATAAGCCAACAGAAGGCATTATGGAAAAACAAAAGACACAAGCATTTGAATGGTTCTGCGCACTGAGAAACAAGATCACCGAATCTTTCTTATCAATTGAGGTACAGTCATTCACACAACCAAAAATCGAAAAAAGAAAGTGGAGCCGACCAGGTGGAGGAAGTGGTGAATCTACAATTATCTTTGGTAATATTTTTGAAAAAGTTGGAGTAAACGTTTCAAGAGTATACGGAAAGCTCGAAGACTCAGCCATTAATGAAATTCCTGGTGCAAGTGAAAGCAATGGAGAGTTTTGGGCAAGCGGTATATCTTTAGTGTCTCACATGCAATCTCCCCTTATCCCTGCAGCACATATGAACACAAGGCTGATATATACCTCAAAACAATGGTTTGGTGGAGGAATGGACTTTACTCCAATTTATAAAGATGAGGGAGATTGCAAGTATATTCACGAATCAATTAAAGCAACTTGCGATGAGTTCAACATCGAATATTATCCGAAATTTAAAAAGCAATGTGATGATTACTTTTTTTTACAACATAGAAAAGAGCCACGTGGTATTGGTGGAATTTTTTATGACAATCTAACTTCTGGCAACTGGAAAAATGATTTTGAGTTCACAAAAGCAGTAGGTGAAGCCTTTTTAGAAATTTACTTACACATCATACACAAACATATGCAAAAATCTTGGACAAAAGAACAACGAGAAGAACAATTGATAAAACGTGGCAGATATGTGGAGTTCAATCTTCTTTATGATCGTGGTACAAGGTTTGGTTTAATGACTAATGGTAACCCCGATGCAATTATGATGTCGATGCCGCCTCTTGTTAAGTGGGTGTGAAAAGCGGTTATTAATATAAAATAAATCGTTATAGTTTAAAATTGTACCAGAATGGTGAGCTTTTGTATAGAGGGGTACAATCATGGGTATAGTAGATAGTTTTTTAATTAAATCCGCTAGAAATAGCAATATAATAGGCGTGAGGCTAGCTTTAAGTCTTCATAATATAGTAAACAGCTTTGAAAAACTCTTTTCTAAAATTAATCCTTTTAGGAACAAGGGGTCATTTGACTTGAATAATGATCAAACTTTAAATCGAGCTTTAGAGTATGCAGTAACAAATCTTGATCATAATGTAATGACGTTACTTATTAGTGCTGGAGCAAATATTAATGAAATAAATAATAGTATAGGAAATGTAATCCTTCAATACAAAATAGCATCAGAAGCTATGCAGTACGGAGATAAGGACAGTCTCAAAGATCGTAAAGAAAAATGTTGTTTAGTGCTTGGTGAGCTAATAAAAAAAGAAAGAAAAGAAATATTGGAGATTTTGAAACAAACGGAAAGTTGTGACAAGCTTAAAGAGGAAGTAGAGCTAAAATTTAAGGCCAACTCACCTAAAAAACCTCCTAGAATTTTTGAGCATGATGATATTTTACTTTTAAAAGAGCCCATTTATGATGAGGTATATGACGCTAAGGTTAGTAACTCATTAGAAGAGTTGAGAGTATCGGAAGAATCCATTTATGCTGAAGTATATGATTTGCATAAAAGATCTGCTGAAAATTTATTATTGAAAGATAGTGGTTGTTCTAGTATATCAGGAGAACCTATTTATGAAGATGTAGATGATTTCTCAGAGCAAAAAAAGCCTACTAGCTTAAATCATAAAGAGCAACCAGAGCCTATTTATGCTAAGGTAGATTTATCGAAAAAGAGATCAGAAAGACAAGCAAAACATATAAAAGATAATTCTGGGACTTATCATGGATTAGTGCAGGATAAAGTGAATAATTTGCAAGTAAAACTAAATGAGCAAAGTGCTAATAAGCCAGCGAGTCAGCAAATCAAGACCAAGGCTGGCTTTAACGTAAAAGAAATAAGGCAAAATTTTGAGCGTAGAGATTCTGGATACGATTCTGGCTATGATTCAGATACAAAAGTTGAACAAAAATTAGAATTAGGATCTAAAGCTCCTAAATCTGAGATAGGTTCAGTAAGCATTGAACATGGGGTAATAGGAGGCTGTCGATATAAAATCACTGATATATCACTCTAACTGTGTGATTCAAAATAATTGAATTGACTTTATATGTATAATCGATATAACTCAGTTAGATTCAAGTCGACTCTTTCGTCTAGTGGTTAGGACACCACCCTTTCACGGTGGTAACACGGGTTCAAATCCCGTAAGAGTCACTCAAACAGAATGCAAATAACTAAAGTTTTGAATGAAAAAAATTAGGCTTTATGTTGAAGAAGCTTTATCACAAAATGTAAGTTTGGTGCTTCATCCACGACAAAGTCACTATATTTACAATGTAATGCGGCTTAAGAAGCATGATAACATCTATCTTTTTAATGGAAAGGATGGAGAATGGTTAGGAGAAGTAGTGAATATATCAAGTAAATCGACAAAAATTATAACAAAAGAACGCACTAAACAACAACAACATGAAAAAAATCTATATTTGTATTGTGCTCTGGTAAAAAGCGGCGCCTTAAGCAACATAGTAAGACAAGCAACTGAAATGGGAGTAACCTGCATTCAATTTATTTCAACAGAACGTACAGTAGTAAAAAACATTAACCTAAGTAGAGTGAAATTACAGGCAATTGAAGCTGCGGAACAATCCGGTAGGACAAGTATACCACAGATTTTTCTTCCTATTAATTTTTGTGAATTATCCGATTCTCAGAATAAAAATTTTGTTTTGTGTGATGAAACAGGTGAAGGACAACCTCCTAATAAAGTTCTAAAAGGCAAGAAAAACGTTGCTATTATTGTTGGCCCCGAAGGTGGTTTTTCATCTTGCGAACTTGATTCTGCCAATAAATTTTGTCAGAAACTGAGTCTAGGAAAAAGAATTTTGAGAGTTGATACTGCTGTAGTTGCTGCATTAACCTTCACCAATTGGTATAGCTAGATTTTTTAATATGGCTAGTGCAACTTGACACTCTATATAAAGATCTGCATTATATTTTTCCTAAAAGAAATAAATGAAACTTGCATTTTTCCGAACTATCGATACTCTTAGTAAGGAAGTCGGGGCGTAGCGCAGCCTGGTAGCGCATTTGGTTTGGGACCAAAGGGTCGGGAGTTCAAATCTCTCCGCCCCGAGATTAGAAAAATTACAAGAGCACTGTAACCTAAGAGCAATTTTTATCAGCAAGTAAATGATTGACAACAGAATGAAGCTTTTTTCATATAAATCACTGCATATCATATTCTATCGCTCAAGTTTATAAAATAATTGACAATGTTAATTTTCTAATTTATAAATGGATTTTGAAGTGATTACCGAAGGAGGTATAGAGTTTGATTGAAGTATCAGTCCATTATGGTGATGTAGATAGAGCTCTTCCAGTGTTGAAAAAAATAATTCAAAAGGAAGGAAGAGGGATCAAAATGAAAAAAAAATATCACGAAAAGAAATCAGAGAAAACAGCTAAAAAAAAAGCTGAAGCAAGAAAAAAGAGGTATCAGCAAGAATGCAGAAGACAGCGTTATGGTTGGTAGCTTTTACTAAGGTTAATAATTAGTTATCTTATGAATATTCACGAATATCAAGCAAAGGAAATTTTACACAAGTTTAATGTCCCGGTACCAAAGGGTTTTGTTGCTACATCTGCAGAAGAAGTAGAAACTCAAATAAATCAACTAAAATCTGACGTGTTTGTGGTTAAAGCTCAGATTCATGCAGGTGGTAGGGGTAAGGCTGGTGGCGTAAAGCTAGCAAAGTCAACTAAAGAAGCTCAACAACTTGTAAAGGACATGCTTGGCATAACTTTAGTTACTCATCAAACAGGGCCAAGCGGACAGCAGGTAAAGAGAGTATACATTGAAGAAGGTTCAAGCATTAAAAAAGAGTACTATTTGAGTCTAGTAGTCGATCCAAAGCTTAGCAGGCTAGTATTTATATTTTCTTCAGAAGGTGGAATGGATATCGAAGAAGTGGCAAAAAATTCTCCTACAAAGATTGTGAATTTTAATATTGACCCTGCTACTGGTTTTACAAGTTTTGATAACAATAAGCTTTGCAATAGCTTTAATCTGAGTTCAGAACAAATAGGAAAGGTAACGAATATTGCAAAAAATATATATGATGCGTTTATTACAACTGATGCGAGCCAGATAGAAATTAATCCACTAGTTGAAACGAATGCTGGAGATTTTATTGCACTTGATGCTAAGATTAATTTTGATGACAATGCTCTATACCGTCATTCAGAA
Source organism: Wolbachia endosymbiont (group B) of Cyclophora punctaria (assembly GCF_964028235.1). Lineage (NCBI taxonomy): Bacteria > Pseudomonadati > Pseudomonadota > Alphaproteobacteria > Rickettsiales > Anaplasmataceae > Wolbachia > Wolbachia endosymbiont (group B) of Cyclophora punctaria. Next base: position 1,614,720 of record NZ_OZ034749.1, on the reverse strand, counting down.
ATCGTGAGCCTACGTGATTACGATGAAGAAGTCAAAGAAGAAATAGAAGCTTCAAAGCATGGTCTCAGTTATATAAAAATGGATGGCAATATTGGTTGCATGGTGAACGGTGCAGGTCTTGCTATGGCAACAATGGATATAATAAAGTACTATGGAGCAGAGCCTGCTAACTTTCTAGATGTTGGTGGTGGAGCAAGTAAGGAAACTGTCACTGAAGCATTTAAAATTATATTATCTGATAGTAATGTAAAAGGAATTTTGGTTAATATATTTGGCGGTATAATGCGTTGTGATATCATTGCAAATGGAGTAGTTGAAGCTGCAAAAGAAATAGATATTAAGGTCCCTTTAGTGGTTAGATTATCAGGCACTAACTTCAAAGAAGGAAAAAGAATTTTAGAAGAGTCAGGGCTAAATATTATTGCTGCAGACGAACTTGACGAGGCTGCACAGAAAATAGTACAAGAGGTGAAGTAGAGTATGTCTGTTTTAGTAAATAAAGATACAAGATTAATATGTCAGGGCTTTACTGGTGCACAAGGTACATTTCATTCAGAACAAGCAATTAGCTATGGAACCAAAATGGTTGGCGGTGTAACTCCTAGCAAGGGTGGAAGCACTCACCTTAATTTACCAGTTTTTAATACCGTAGCAGAAGCTAAAGAAAAAACTGACGTGAATGCTACTGTGATATATGTACCTGCTAAATTTGCAGCTGATGCAATACTTGAGGCAATAGATGCAGAGATAGAATTAATAGTTTGCATCACAGAGGGCATTCCTATACTTGACATGGTAAAGGTAAAGCACGCTCTCGCTGGTTCAAACAGTCGATTGATTGGCCCAAACTGTCCAGGGGTTATTACACCCGAAGAATGCAAAATAGGAATTATGCCAGGACATATTCACAGACGTGGACATATAGGAATTATGTCTCGCTCTGGAACTTTAACTTATGAAGCGGTAGCACAAACAACCGCTGTTGGTCTTGGTCAGTCAACATGTATAGGAATTGGAGGGGATCCTGTTCATGGTATGACGTTTGTTGATTGTATGGAGTTGTTTTTAAAAGATGATGATACTCATGGTATTGTAGTTATTGGTGAAATAGGTGGAAACGAAGAAGAGGATGTATCACATTTTGTGAAAACAGAAAAAACTAAAAAGCCAATCGTTGGTTTTGTAGCAGGTCAAACAGCACCTCCAGGAAGACGTATGGGGCATGCTGGGGCTATTATCTCCTCTAGTGGCGGAAGTGCTGGTGCAAAGTTAGAGGTTATGCGCAGTGCTGGGATTGCGATTGCAGAAACCCCTGCTGTGATTGGTAAAAAGGTGTTAGAAGTAATGAGTGTCAGTGCCTAGCCTAGGTCATAAAAACCCTATATCCCCAGTCATCAGTATATTTTTTGACCACTCAATCAGTAACTGACCTCCTGGTAAATGCACTGAAGTTTGTTTAGTAGCCAAACACTTACGAAGTATAGATGCAACAAATGCTGCACAAGCCGCACTACCACATGAAGCAGTAATACCTGTTCCTCTTTCCCAAACTCTTAAGTTTATTTCTCCAGATTTTTCTATTTGTGCAATACTAACATTTGTTTTCTGAGGAAATAATTCGTGATTTTCTAGCTTTGGTCCTAAATTCTGCAATGGTATTTCGCTTATGTTATCAACAAAAAAAACTATATGAGGGTTACCAATATTTACTGCAACTGGCTCTTTCAGCATTTCAAGCTCTATAGGTAGATAAAGGGGATCGCATTCACAAGAAAGAGGAATTTCATTCCATTTAAGCAGTGGTTTACCCATATTGACCTTTATTGATTTATCACCTACTTTAAAACATTCTAAGATACGATTATTTATCAGCTCAATAGTGATATATTCAGTACCTTTTTCTAACATTATCAAATATCCAACACAGCGTGCTGCGTTTCCACACATTTCAGCTCGACTACCGTCAGCATTGTAGATATGCATAAAGCAGTTTGCAGCATTAGACATTGTTATAATTATCACTTGATCACAACTGCCTTGATCAGCAATTTGTCTATAATTCCAGTCTAAATTATTTGCTGAACGTGAGTCTATGATAACAAAACTATTGCCAGTACCATGCATCTTTACAAACGGGATCTTGTCTGTTAGGTTACTTACCATTATAGCAAAATTATATAAGTGAAAATTTTTCTTCTAATTACAGCTGTTTTGTATTCTATAGTTTTCTGTAATGTGAGTGCTAAGTCAATACCGGAGAACAGCAAAATGCTCTTTTGGCAAACTGGAGTTAGAAAGGGAGCAAATGTTTTCAATAGAAAAGTTGATAGTGACTTAATCAAAGCAGCAAAGGAATACAAAATTGGTTTTATTCGTCTTGCTCCTGACAAATTTGAAACTACGCAACGTGACTTCCTCTTAGGCAATGCAGACAATTATCTGGACCTGATTTCCAAAGACCTGAAAGTTCTGAAAGATGTTTTAGATGCTTTTCATCAACAAAAAATACCAGTAGTGTTAACGATGCTTAGCTTACCTGGATCTAGATGGAAGCAAAATAATAACGATAAAGATGATTTACGTTTATGGTCAGATCAAGCTTTTCAAAAACAAGCAGCAAAATTTTGGCAAGATCTTGCGAAAGAGCTTAAAGATCATCCTGCTATTGTTGGATATAATATCTTAAATGAACCACATCCAGAAAGGCTTTATAATACTGCAGACTCGGCTATTTATAACGTAGAACAAAGCAAAGTTCAGAAGAATCTATTTGGCTTTTATAGCAGCGTGGTAAACAGTATCCGCCAAGTTGACTCAGAGACCCCAATAATATTTGATAGCAGCAGTTATGCTGACTCTAATACTTTTAACAAATTTGAACCAGTTAGTGATAAAAATGTTCTTTATTCATTTCATATATATGAGCCCTTTGCTTATACAAACTTAAAATTAAACCAAGGTAACTTCGCCTACCCTGGACATGTTCAATCTTTTGATGCAAAAAAAGTAGAGTATTGGAATAAAGATAAGTTAAAATCATATATAGAACCTGTAAAAATTTTCCAAAAGAGGTATAATATACCAGATTATAAGATCCTTGCTGGAGAGTTTGGCGGGCACCGCTGCTCAAAAGGATTAGAGCACTATTTTCGAGATCTTACTTCTATTTTTAATGAATATAATTGGCATTTTGCTGTTTATGGCTTTCGAGAAGATATATGGGATGGTATGGACTATGAACTTGGAAGTAAGAAATTATCGTGGAAAGATTGGCAAGCAATTGAAGAGGGTAGGATGAAAAAAAATTATTTGCCAAATAATTCAATTTTTAAGATATTAAGAGAAGCATGGTCAAGTCAGCTCGCTGGCCATTCGTCATAAAAGAATATTTCTTTTATTGATCTTCTTTGTTTTTCTTTGACTTCAGCACCCTCTTTTTCGTAACCAACTGCTATCACTGACATTACATTAAAATCATCAGGTATATTGAATCTCTTAACTATTTTATCTCTATCAAATCCACCCATTTGATGAGCCATTAAGTTCATAGCTGCAGCCTGCAGCATAAGTGCATAATTTGCTGCACCAGTATCATGCTTAGCCCAAAAATTTTCTCCTTTACCTTGTTTACGGAAGTTCTTAGCGCTTAGAGATATAATTAGTATTTGTGCATCTTTTGCCCACTTTTGATTAGATTCATCAAGGCAACCGAGCAATTTTTTCCATGCGCTTTGATTGTTCTGTTTGTTGCATATCACATATCGCCAAGGTTCATCACCAAAACACGAGGGTGTGAGCCTTACAGCTTCTATTAAAATATCCATTTCTTTCTGAGATATTGCTCTTGTAGGATCGTATGAACGTCCGCTGTGTCTTTCTTTCATCAACGATAATAGATCTTGTTTACTCATCATTTTTAAATAGTGCATAAATAATTCATTGTAGCGCAATATAAGCAAAATTTAAATTGCAAAACCTCTTATACACATATATTACATTTAGTAAGTTATTTTTATTGGGAAGATATGTTTATAACACAATCAAGCAGTAGGTCAACACTGGCTGAAATATTGTCTTGTGTTTTACTTTTATTCTTGATGGCTCAAATAAGCATACCATTGCAGCCTGTGCCTATCACATTGCAAACTTTAGGATTAATGCTTGTTGGGCTTAAATTTAACCGCAGAACAGCATTCTATTCTGTGCTTACATATCTATCACTTGGTGCAGCAGGATTTCCTGTTTTTGCGAATTTTTCTGGTGGTCATCACATTTTTCTCGGGCCAACAGGTGGATATTTGATTGGCTGTTTAGTTGCTGTTGTAGTAATGAGCAGAGTAAATGAATTACTGAACTCTAAATATAAATCATTTATGTGTAATTCTTTAAGTTGTCTGGCGGGTACAGTCGTAATCTTTATTTGTGGTATTAGTTGGCTTACTATTTACGTGGGTCTGAAACAAGCAATAATGGTAGGTGTTTTACCATTCATCCTTCCTGGTTTGGTAAAAATTTTTCTACTTGTAGCAGCTTTGCAGTATTTGAAAAAGTGATAAGGTTTCGTCCTCATCATTTTATGTGCACTCTTGCATTTCAAGGGTATGGATATTCTCAGAGCTTTGTAGAAAATTACAAAAAGATAGCAAGTAAAGTAATTAGTGATCCTAATACTAAAATCGAAGTAGTTGATAATCTTGACACTATTTGCAGTGTTTGCCCAAACCAGACTAAACAAGGTAAATGTACCACACAAGCTAAAGTTTTAGAGCTAGATAGAAGGCATATGGAAATTTTAGGAATAAAAATTGGCGAGATTTTGACCTGGAGTGAAGCAGTCAAAAGAATTAGAAAGAAAATGTCTTTAGAGAAATTTGACTACGCATGTGAGGAGTGTAATTGGCAACCATATGGAATGTGTAGAAGTGCTCTTTTAACTCATTCTAAATAGTATCTGCCAATTAATAATATCTTTATTATTATATTAGATAAGTAATTTAGCATTTATGAATTTGTAATGTGTTGCGTATAGTTCAAAGAAATAAGATTTACTGGTTACGCGCTGCAGCCAATGCCACAACACTAGGATCTATGTTTGTCTGCATGTTAATTTGCGTTGTGATTTTATGGAGGTCTTCTGTTACCTATGCTAGTGAAAATTTGGAGATACAGAAGGTCTTTGATAGTGTTGTCAAGCATATAAAAGCTGATAAAAAATATAAAGATCTTGATGTTCTCGAGAGAAAAAGTGACAAATTTAATATCAAAATTTCGCAGAATTCTGGCAAGAATTTTGACATATACTCTATTTTAAAAAAAGCAAAAGATTCCTTTGAGTTAGGAGATAGTGAAACAGCTACTTCTCTCCTCAATCAGATTATCGCAAGATTTCCTTATCATGAAAGTGCTTTAATTGGACTAGGGAATATCTATTACGCTAACAAAGAATTTAAAAAAGCTGTAGAGATTTACACAAGACTGTTAAAAGAATATCCTAGCAACCCTTATGTATTAAAGAATTTTCTGACGATAATCTCACAATATGATCCTAATTTAGCATTGAGTGAAATGTTGAAATTGTATGATACACTCAGAAATAGCGCCCCTTTATCAGCAAATTTAGGTTTGATCTATATGAAAAAAGGGGATTACGTAAAAGCTAAAGAATATATGAAAGCAGCAATGTCTTTAGATCAAAACAATATTTTTTATACCTATAATTTAGCTGTTATTCTAGATAAGCTCTCAGATTTTAAAAATGCCACAGCATGTTATTCAAAGTTGTTGAACATGTCAAAAAATGCAAGTGAAAGAATACCTTTATACAAGGTAGCAGCAAGACTAAAATTTATACAACTCCATAGTGAGCACCCAGCGATTCCATAAGAGTTGCTTGTATCGCTATTTTTGTTTACAACAACAACATTGAACTATAGAATTATATCTAGAGGGGCAATTAGCTCAGCTGGTAGAGCATCTCGTTTACACCGAGGAGGTCGGCAGTTCAAGTCTGTCATTGCCCATTAGCCTAGTTGAATATTAATATTACAATTATTTCAATCAAAGTATAGAAAATGCAAGACAACATAGTATCAGTTTCAATAGTGAAAGAGCTAGAGGATTCTTATCTCTCCTACGCAATGAGTGTGATCATAAGTCGAGCTATACCTGATGTGCGAGATGGATTTAAACCTGTTCATAGGCGCATATTATACGCAATGTCGAGGGCTGGGTTCGATGCCGGTAAACCGTATAAAAAAGCAGCTCGTATAGTCGGGGATGTAATGGGAAAATATCACCCACATGGTGACATGGCTATCTATGACTCCTTGGTCAGGATGGCTCAAGATTTTTCTCTTCTTTTACCACTGATTGATGGGCAAGGTAACTTTGGTTCGATAGATGGAGATCCGCCAGCTTCAATGCGATATACAGAAGCAAGGCTCCACAGAGTGTCGCATTTTTTACTAAATGATATTGACGAAGATACAGTTGATTTTAGGCCAAACTATGATGGAAATGAAACAGAGCCTGTTGTACTGCCTGCAGAATTTCCGAATCTATTGGTAAATGGTGCAAGCGGTGTTGCAGTTGGTATGGCAACCAATATTCCTTCTCACAACCTTGGAGAAATAATAGATGCTTGTATGTTATATATAGATAATCCTGAAGTTACTTTGGATGAGTTACTTGAAGTGATGCCAGGGCCGGATTTTCCAACTGGGGGAACGATTCTTGGAAGGTCTGGAATAAGATCAGCATTTGCAACGGGTCGTGGATCAATTGTTGTGCAAGGCAAGACTCACATGGAAGACCTGCCACAAGATAGGCAAGCAATAGTGATTGATGAAATACCTTACCAGGTAAATAAAGTAAAATTAATTGAGAAGATAGGTGAGCTTGTAAAAGAAAAAAGAATTGATGGCATAACAGAAATTAGGGATGAGTCTGATAAGTCTGGTATTAGGGTAGTAATTGACCTCAGAAGAAATGCTGAAGCAAGTTTTATACTTAATCAAATATTGGGACTAACTCCACTAAGAAGTAGTTTTAGTGTTAACACTCTAGTCCTCAACAATAACAGGCCTGCTTTGATGTCATTAAAAGAAATCATAGCTGCTTTTGTTGATTTTAGAAAAGAAGTATTAATCAGGAGAACAGAATTTCGTCTAAGAAAAACGAGGGAAAAAGCTCATATATATATAGGGCTCTACATTGCGGTCTTGAGCATAGATGAAGTGATAAAAATCATCCGTGGTGCAAAAGATCCTGCGGAAGCAAGTAGAGAACTTTTAAATAAAGAATGGAAAACTTCAGCTGAGATAAACACAATTATTGGATTAATCTCAGACAGCATGAGCTTTTTGAAAGACGGAGTGTATAGATTAACTGAGCTGCAAACGAAAGCTATTCTTGACATGAAATTGCAACGTTTAACAGGCCTTGAAAAAGACAAATTAGAAGCTGAGCTAAGTTCAATGATCAACCTGATAAAAGAATATATCGCTTTTCTTGGCTCAGGAGAGAAGTTGATGAAAGAAATAAAAAACAATCTACAAGAAATAAAGAACAGATTTGCTGTGCCGCGAAAAACTTCAATAGAGGAATCAGATACGGACATTGAAGCTGAAGATCTAATTCCACAAGAGGATATGGTGATAACCGTAACTATGAATGGTTATATTAAGCGTGTGAAGCTTTCTCATTATAGAACTCAGCGTCGTGGTGGAAAAGGAAAGCTAGGACAAGGATTAAAAGAAGAGGATGTAACCACAAAATTATTTGTTGGGAATACCCATACTAGCCTTTTATTCTTTTCTAATATTGGCCGAGTTTATAGATTAAAAGTTTATAAGTTACCTTTTGCAGAGCCAACTGCACGTGGAAGAGCACTTGTTAATATATTCCCGCTTAGCGATGGTGAAACTATAACTAATATAATGCCATTACCAAGTGAAAATGACGAAAATCAAAACATAGTTTTTGCTACTGCTCATGGGAACATAAGGCGCAATTCTTTAGCGGATTTTCACTATATTCCAAGCAATGGAAAAATAGCAATCAAGCTCGATGAAGGAGATAAGTTAATATCAGTTAAAGTATGCAATGAAATTGATCATGTTTTTCTTTCAACAAGATTCGGCAAAAGTATCAGATTTGTTGTAAGTGATGTGCGTCAATTTAAAAGTCGCAATTCAGATGGCGTAAGAGGTATCAAACTTGCAAAGAATGACGGCGTGATATCCATGACCATATTAAATGGGATAGGTGTAGCAACAGAAACAAAAGAACTTTACTTAAAAGTTCCACTTGCAAAAAGACTGGGGGCTGCGATTAATAACTCCATTGATTCTAAATTGGAAAAGACTTTGAATGATTTAGGAATAGATAACAAATTATTCTTAAAACTTGCAGTGAATGAGGAGTTTATATTAACTATTACCGAAAATGGCTTTGGTAAAAGAACTTCTGCGTATGAGTATAGGGTAACAAATAGAGGTGGTGTTGGTATTACAAATATCCTTACTACCGATAGAAACGGTAATGTTGTTGCTAGCTTTCCAGTTGAACAGGGTGATAATATCATGCTTATTACAGATAAAGGAAAGTTAATTCGTATTTCAGTAAATGATATCAGAATTGCAGGACGTAGCACTCAAGGAGTCACTCTGTTTAAAACAGAGAGTAGAGAAAAGGTGGTGTCAGTAGCGAAAATTGAGGATCCTGATTCCACTGAAGATAGTATTTCCGAAATTGAAAACTCTGTTTCTTCTTAACTGTATAGCAAAGGTTAAGCAAATAGTGCAAATTTCTATTGATTAATCTATAGTATTTAAATTAAAATATATGTCTATGTTCAAGTAGAGATTGATGGATAAGAAGTTAACTAAAAATAAAAAATCATTGACGAATGAGAAGAATAAAAAAACATCTCTTGTTAAAGATTTTGCCAAAAATAAGAGTAGAAGAGATTTTATCACATTAACTACGTGTGCCATGGCAGGTATAGGAGCTGCAAGCGGTCTTTGGCCATTGGTTAAGTCTATGAGTCCTTCTGCTGAGGTTTTAGCGATGTCTACGGTTGAGGTTAATCTATCTGATATTCAAGAAGGACAAGGAAAAAAGGTAAAATGGCAAGGTAAGCCAGTATTTATCCGCAAGCGCACAAAACAAGAGATTGAGGCTGCAAGAGCCATAAATGCAGAAAATTTGAGAGATCCTGAATCAGATGAAAAAAGAGTATACAAAGGGAAAGATGAATGGTTAATTATGATTGGAATATGCACCCATCTTGGATGTGTACCAGTTGATCACGCTACAAAAGACGGCAACGGTTGGTTCTGCCCTTGTCACGGTTCATATTATGACACATCAGGCCGAGTAATTGGCGGTCCTGCACCAAAAAACATGGCTATACCTGACTACTTTTTTCCAAGTGAAAATATTGTAGTAATTGGCAAGAAGGCTTAACGGATTTTTATAATTAAAGTAATAAAAGTGTATTCCATTTCAAGAAGCACACTGACTTCATAGGCAAAGCTCTTGAAGTCTATCAAGCTAATTTTATACTATGCACATATTCGGGTGATAATTAAGAAACTTGCCTGCCAAATCTTCAGAGTTGATAGCTAAATTTAAAACTTGTTCCTTTGCGTCAGAAAAATGCTGACTAACTTGCTTAAAGTTATTTTCTAACTCTTCGAGGATGGAGCTGAAATTAAAAAAACTTTTCTGCATTTTATCAAGATTTTGAGTTATATAGCTTAATACATAAAGATAGAGACAAGAGGGGAAGAGATATGGTAAAGCAAGAAAAAGTTGAAAGTGAGGGAATAAATGGAGTCACCATATCAATATGAATTAAGGGAAAGAGTGATTTCAGTGGAATCGGGAGTCGCAATAGTAAAAGTGAAAGAAATCTTCAAAGTAGAACTATCCCCCAAAGCTGCACATGGACATAGAATATCCTTTATCAGGGATGGACGTAAACATTGAAGATCTTCCCCTAGAGCTGGATATAGATATAAAGTCATTTATACCATTCCCTATATTTGAGAAAAATATCACATGCCAAGAACCTTGTCAAAATTATATAATCTCTCTCTAGAGCAGGTTATTGAGAATGTCAATCCACATAAAAGAGCCAGGTATTCCTAACACCACTAAACTCACAAATTCATTTGCTAGAGTTTATAAGTTCTTGTTTATAATAATTTTATTATATCGTAAAACCATCTATATCGGCCTATTTAAACAGTATTTTACTTTCCTTAAGGATTTTGAAAGACCACCTATTGAATTCTATGATATTATTTTTTGTGAGATTGTTATACACGTTATGGCAAGGAAGGCAGAGAAATTTGTTAAGTAGTTTTTGCATCTATATGAGCTACTTGAATAATGGTTACAATATTTGTACAATTGTACAGCATGAGCTGAGTTCGCTTAGCCCTTATCTACATATTCAGTTCCACCAACAGTTATTGCATCGACCTTGAGTGTTGGCTGACCAACTCCAACAGGTACATTTTGCCCGTCTTTTGAGCACGTACCAACACCAGGATCTAACTTTAGATCATTACCAATCATTGATACTTTTTTTAGCACTGTTGGCCCATCACCAATTAGCGTTGCTCCTTTGACTGGTTGTGTAATTTTACCATTTTTTATTAGGTAAGCTTCCGAAGATGAGAAAACAAATTTTCCTGATGTTATATCAACTTGTCCACCACCAAAATTTACTGCATATAGGCCTCTCTTTACACTGGATATTATTTCTTCTGGTGTATATTTTCCTGGCAACATATAGGTGTTTGTCATGCGTGGCATAGTAACTTCTTTGTAACTTTCTCTTCTACCATTACCAGTTGGATTTACACCCATAAGTTTAGCGTTCATATGATCTTGCATATATCCTTTTAGAATTCCATCTTCTATAAGCACATTATAGCCAGGTAAAGTACCCTCATCGTCTATGCTAATAGAACCACGCAAATTAGGTAGAGTTCCATCATCAATTACAGTAATGTTACTGGCTGCCACTTGTTTACCCATAGAATTTGAAAATGCCGAGATTCCTTTACGGTTAAAATCACCTTCAAGTCCATGACCTACAGCTTCATGCAATAATATTCCTGGCCAACCTGAACCTAAAACAACTGTCATCTCTCCAGCCGGAGCTGGAATTGCCTCAAGATTTACTAGCGCTTGCTCTAACGCTTGGTTTGCAACTTCTTTCCACTTCTTCTCAGAAACAAATTTACTATAAGAGTCTCTTCCACCGTGCCCTGCAGAACCTCTCTCAGCTCGGCCATTTTTCTCTACGATGACTAGTACATTAAAACGTACCAAAGGCCTAATATCGCTTAACCTGTGATCATCTTTTATTATTTGTACAACTTGCCATTCTCCACTTAGAGTTATTTTTACCTGCTTCACGCAGTTATTCTTCGACCTTACATACTCATTAACCTCATTGAGTAGTTTAATTTTTGAGTTCAGATCCATTTCATTTATGGGATTAATCGTTGAGTACAGGCTTTTTGTCTCCTCATTTAAGTTTATTGAATTTGTTTTGCTTAAAGATGCTGAACTTTTTACCATAGAAGCAGCGTTACTAATTTCTTTTTCGCTAATCTCAGAAGAACAAACAAAAGATGTACTATCTTCACAAAAAGACCTTAAACTAAACCCCCTTCTAGTATTTAAATCCATGTGTTTCAATACATTATCATCAAAAACTAGAGACTCTGATTGGCAAAACTCTAAAAATAACTCACCACCATCACTGTTGCTCAAAGCGTTATTGACTATTTTATACACGTTATTAATATTAACATTGTTTTGAGCAAAAAATATTTGATCTAGATTTGGCATTACCTTTGAGCTGAAAATTGTTTAAGTATATTGTTTAATTTTAACATAGTAAATCACAAAAAGCCCGGGTGGCGGAATTGGTAGACGCGCTAGCTTCAGGTGCTAGTAACTTTTCAAGTTGTGGAAGTTCAAGTCTTCTCTCGGGCACTCTATATTGATTCTTGAGTTAATTAATGATACAATATAACGTATTTACTATACTTAAGTTTATGGGTTGTGAGAAAGAGAGTCTTGTTTACAGAAAGAAAGTACGAACTTATTCAAAACGCTTAGTTACTGCACTATCTATTGCTTCTTTGATGGGGTATACAGCAGCATTAGCCCTAAATATTTCTTCCTTAAGCTTGTACTGTACTATTGTCAGCACTATGCTAAGTGCACTTTCGCTTGCTTTAAATATATGGTCATTAACTGATCATCTTAGGCAGTGTGGCCTTAATAAGCAACTCGATACCTCTTGGCAAGATAAATTAATGAAGATCTGCCTCGACGTTACATCTAATGTTTCATTTTTAATAGGAGGAATTACATCTATATTACCTCTTGAATTTCCTATTATCCCCTTTATTTCCGTTGCTTTTTTTATTCTAGGTTGTACCTTTATGGCAACAAATTTCATTCGAACTATGATTAGTCAGCCGCAAATAGATGAAACCAAAACCTCAAAGCTAGTGAACATTCAATCTGCAATAGCTCCCTGCATTATTACATGTTAATAAGTTAGCTTATTGAACTTGACAAATTACGCCATCCCCCTTACTATGAAAGTAAGAGTATTTATCCTTGTTTTTGGGCTCAACGACAAAATTCAGTAAAAAACTCAGATATTTATTGGCAAATTACATAAAATTATAGCGGCTTTTTTTATTTTTCTACATTCAGCCAAATCGCGCTTGTTAGCACATTATCAATTTACATTATTAAAACTTGCTATACGGGGGTTCTTTTGTCTTTTTTTTTGCTTGGTAAATTTCTTAATATTTATTGCTAAAGTAATGTAAAAAAGGTGTCATTCCAGCGCGTGACGCTGGAATCCAGCTTTTTCATAATCATCGGAAACATTGTATTTTAACATTACTTTTATACTCGTAAATTTAACTAGATCCCAGTGTCTAGCACTGGGATGACAGCATCATAAAGGAATCAATGTCAGATACTTGAATGACATCACTATAAAGTAGATTCCTGTGCTGAAATAGAGGCTACTTAAGTGACAAGATAGATAGAACTGGCATTAATCGGATTTGAGTTACTCAAATGACCAATGAAAACTGTAACCTAAACATTGAAGCACTATTATGCACTAAATAATAACTTTCATACACTTGTCATGGTAGTCGTGAAAGAAATAATTCATACAATAAGCATGAATGAAATAATTGACATGATTTGGAAATTTATATATTATAAAGTATTAATAGTTAGTTAATTTATTAGGTGGAGATATGGGATATAAGTTAAGAAAAAGAGAATATGATTATAATGAAAGTCTATTTAAAGAGATAGGCATTCAAGTACAAGAAGTAGAAGGTTGTAACTTCTTAGAAATATCTAACATAATAGCAAAAAATTATAGAAGGTTATCAATAAAGTGTCACCCAGATAAACCAGGAGGTAGCGATGAAAAAATACAGGCCCTTAACAGAAATAAAGCAGCACTTTTGCAATATATTAAACCACTAAGTGGAAAGAATCAGGGATTAATCATTCCTGAGGAATTGAAAAGGTATTTACAATCAATTCAGCAAGGTCAGAATGATAAGCGTGCAGAGTATTATGCTGTTTTTACTCGGGTAAATATCCTACTGTTCATCTCGTCATTAGTGTCGTATATTTACTTGGGGTTTAAGCTATATAAGGCTGCTAATTTTACTGATGCACCTGGCATTTTGTTTAGTGCGACTCTAATAACATCTGTTACAACTTTTTTCTTATCTGTTTATTTGATATCTTCTTTATTTAAAAAAGCTGTGGATTTGCAAAATCCTCAACGGGAACAAGGTGAAAATTTAGATCAAGAAGAGCTAAGAGATGAGATATCCAAAAGTAAAGCATTTAAATATCTAATTCTTACTTCCCAAATTTCAAATTATCTTCCTCCTATTTTATTAGTAGCAGGTTTGGTGTTACAGTACCAATCTAGTTGCTTAAACAGTAAAATACTCATCGGATTTGCTGCATTACTAGGTTGTAGTTTATTACTACACTTAGCAAGTGAAATCTACGAGAGAAAAGTTGTAAATCTTGTAAAAACTGAAGGAATAGGTGATGAACAAAATGTACCTATAGGAGCATCAACCAAAAAGCCAAGCAGCATTGTAAATCCTGATGGTGCTTTTAACGTCTCGGCTCATCAAGTAGGTTGATTATTCTCCATACTCAAATCTCTGGCTAAAAATAACGAGCCACAAATTAGTATGGTTTTGACGTTTTGAATAGAGGCTTTCAATATGTAATTTGATATTGCATCACTAATTGATTCACATTCGATAGCATTGATTCCTATATTATGAGCTCCTTCTCTAATTAAATCTGTACTTGTTGCTTTAGGTTCAGATTTAACACAAACTGCGCATAGTAGTTTGATGTATGGCTTTAAGTGCTCTAAGAACTCTGCGACGTTTCTGTTACGAGTAACACCAAAGATCATATAGACACCTTCAGTAAAATTGTCTCTTACCCACTTAGCTAACACTCTGGCACCATCATTGTTGTGCGCGCCATCTAGAAATAATTGCCAATCTTTTGGTAATAAAGAAATTAAATTACCTTCTTTTATAGACTCTAGCCGCGCAGGCCAATAAGTGCTCTGTAAACCTGAAGCAATGTCCTCTTCTCCAATATTAAATCCATACTTCCCACTCAAAATGCTACATGCTGCAATTGCGTTTCCTGCATTGATTATTTGATGATCTCCTTTTAAAGATGGCAAAGAAAATTCTATTGATTGAATAGTCGATTGAAAGACCATCCTGTTATTCTGTTTTTCGCAATTCCATTCAAGTCCTCCTCTATACAGAGGAGATTTCTTATTTATTGCATGATGTTCTAATGTGTTCATTATAGATTTTTCTTGTGGTGCTATTACGCAAGGAACATTAGGTTTCATTATTCCAGCCTTTTCACCTGCTATGGTTTCTACGGTAGGACCAAGATATTCTGTATGGTCAAGTGCAATGGAAGTGATGATCGTTAGGATCGGATTATCTATAACATTTGTTGCATCAAGCCTTCCACCCATACCCACCTCAACTAAAGTAATATCCGCTTTATGACGAGCAAAAGCTAAGAAAGCTGCAATTGTTGTGGCCTCAAATAGAGTGATAGGTTGTTCCGCAACTGCTATACGGCATTCTTCCAGTGAGTTGTGTAATTCACTATCATCGACATCAGTGCCTGCAACAACTATTCTCTCATTAAAATTCACTAAATGTGGAGAGGTGTACGTATGAACTTTATACCCTGCTGCTTGCATTATATATCTTATAAACGATAGCGTTGATCCTTTGCCATTAGTGCCAGCTATGTGAATTATTGGCGGTATTTTTTTCTCGGGATTACCCAATTTATTTAGAAAGCTTTTTATGCGATCAAGAGAAAAATCCTTTGGCCTACTGCCAATCGGCTTAGGCCAATGAGGCATGTATATCATAAATTATTGTTACATTTTAATTCATCTATTACACTTGCCATGCCATTCGTATCGATCTTTTCACTAAATTGAGAACGTTGATTAATAGCAATACTTATTCCACTCATTACAACATCGTTTATTAAGAAAGAACTGTCACTTTTAGTAACTTTAAAGTCAATATTTGTAAATTCCTCATCACCATAAGAAAATCTTGTTCCTATCAGACAAGTTTCATCGTCAACTGCTTTTGTACTCATTATGATCATTTCACTATTATTTATGTATTTATACAAAATTTTAGCGCACAAACGCGCGAGATATACTTCATATTCTTTTAGAAACTCTTCTTTTTCTTTCTGAGTAGATAAATTCCAATATTTCCCTATTACAAATCGAGATATTTCTTTGAGGTTAACATTATTCTGAATGATCTTCTGAAGTTCTTCATGTATATGTTCTAGATTTTTTCTGTTTCCTTTCATAGACGTGTTGTCTATTTGCTGCTTCATGGCAAGCACAAAAGTTTTGTGACCTATACAACTCGCGTAAGCACTTGAGAATATTAAAATAAAAATGGTTAAGAGCTTAATAACATTCATAAGATATATTTATTAGCTATGATACTTAAAATGCAAAATTTAACAAAGGCAAAATAATAGTCGCTAGCTCTAACATACCTATAGACATACTCTATATAAATAATCTATAATTAATAGGGGTCTGTGCTATACGTTATGAGTTAAGTTAAATTTCCCGAGCGATAATCTCTGATCAAGGGGATTGCCTCTGTTAATTTCATTGAAATTAGTATGTGATACCCACCTTAACTTTAGGTCTCAGGAATCTACTAAGACTGACGGTAGATATGGATCCCATTTTTATTATTCAGGTTTATGTTAAACCAATATAAAGAACAAGGTGTTTTTTTCTGTTCATCTCATAGGGTGTTTCAAGTTGTAATTGACGTTGAGAAGTATCCTGATTTTGTTCCTTGGTGCAAAGCTGTTTATATAAAAGAAAAAACTGATAGCCAGATGATTGTGGATCTCCTTGCAGCTTTTCATGGCATTAAAGGAAGTTATACATCAGAAGTGACCTACCTTGCTCCAAATGGAATAAATGAAAGTTGGATAAAAGCTGTGTCCTCAAATGGAATATTTAAACATTTATACAACGAATGGAAATTCACTCCTATGAGCAAAAATAAAACTATGGTAGAGTTCTATATAGAGTTTGAGTTTAAATCCAATTTGTTTTCTACTTTATTAAACTCGGTGTATAAATATGTACAAAATAAAATAATTACTGCATTCAAAGACAGACTAGAAAGCCTTGCTGAGTAAAAGTTATCTTGACATTGTTTGTATAAATGCATAAATTTTTTAATAAGTTCAGTATTTCCATTGTAATGATTTTTAGATTATTGTTCTTACTTATTTTTATAAGTGTTAGTTCTTATGCAGCTATTGAACAAAACTTACCCAACACTCAAAAAACTGATGAAATAACACCAAAAGAACTACTGTCCCTATTGCCTGATGATAAATTATTAGGAGATCGAAAAGCACCAATTTTAATGATAGAATACGCCTCGCTCACTTGTTATCATTGTTCTCTTTTTCATAAGAAAGTTTTTCCTAAAATCAAAGAGAAGTACATAGATACAGGTAAGATGTTATACATATTCCGTCATTTTCCTCTAGATTACAGAGGATTAAAAGCTGCAATGCTAAGTTATTGCTATGAAAAAGAAGAAGACTATTTTAATTTTAACAAAGCTGTGTTTAATGCAATAGACTCGTGGAACTACTATAATTTTAGTGATTTAACTATACTACAAAAAATTGCTGCACTAAGCAATTTGAAGCAAGATGTATTTAACCAATGCATTAATGATAGAAAGATGATGGACAAAATTATAAATGATAAATCACTTGCAATTAATAAACTTGATATCACAGCTACTCCTGTATTCATCATCAAGCTTAACGATGACAAATCATACGTAGGGAATGGTAAAATCAAACATGAAGGATATAGAGACCTGGAATACTTCACTAATGTAATAGATGAGTTATATGGAAAAGCTATAGTGAAGTAATAACACTGTAGCTTACCATATAAAAATCCTATGCTGAATCAGTATTTTTTGATACTGTTTGTTGCTTTTTACGCTCAAACTCTCTTTTTTTACTGTGCCAAGCATAATAATACATAGCAATTTTATTCTCTATTAATACTATCGTTCCATCATAAAATTGGACCATATCCATAACTTTTTTCTGAGCTTCGTTAAAGCGTTCTTTGTACTTCTCGCGATAAGCTGGATTGTGCAGTAATTTCACTCCTTCATTATTATTAGATTTCTTGCTTAACGTTTCAACTTCGTTAGCAATGTTATAAGACATATAACCCCCTCTAATTGATTATAAAAATTACATTTTAAGAGAGATGTAAATAAACGATCCCTTAATTCTAGTATAACAATTGATTGTTATACTAGTTAACCATAGTAAAATATATAATAATCTTTGTCACTTAAAATTTTACTTTATAAAATAACAACTTAAAATAAAAAATTTTATTATTCTTAACTCTATTGTTATCTTTATAAATCTTATATAGATTAAACCTCCTTAGTTTATATTATAAAACTTAATGCGTCATAACTTTAGCAGAAAATCGTTGTACATAAGAAGCTTATTTGCAAAAGAGTATAAAAAAATAGAAGAACATTGTACTCTTGATAAGAAACAACGTATTCAAATCACTCCTGAAGAAGGAAAATTATTAAATTTATTTATCAAAATCCATAAAGTTAAAAGCATAGTTGAAATTGGCACGTTATATGGTTATTCGTCAATTTGTATGGTAAAAGCTTTACCGAAAGATGGTCATATATATACAATAGAAAATAATCCTCAACACTCAAGAATAGCAAAAAAAAATTTTAGTGCTTTTAATCTAAGTGATAAAATTACTCTAATAGAAGGTGATGCACTGGAAAAAATTAATGAATTATCAGCAAAGGCACCATTTGACATGATATTCATCGATGCTGACAAAAGTAGTTATCCTAAGTATTTAGATTGGGCAGAGTCATACATTAAACAAGATGGGCTAATCGTTGCAGATAACACTCTATTATTTGATACAGTATTTTTAGAATCGCCTCCAAAAGAAGTATCAGAAAAGTCATGGCATG
The DNA here is from genome assembly GCF_964028235.1 of Wolbachia endosymbiont (group B) of Cyclophora punctaria. Taxonomy (NCBI): domain Bacteria; kingdom Pseudomonadati; phylum Pseudomonadota; class Alphaproteobacteria; order Rickettsiales; family Anaplasmataceae; genus Wolbachia; species Wolbachia endosymbiont (group B) of Cyclophora punctaria. The sequence continues at coordinate 1,596,007 of NZ_OZ034749.1, read as the reverse complement.
CTATGAGAGAGTTTAACGATAGATTGTCAGATGAAAAAAAATATTTCTCCATATTGATTCCTACTGACGAAGGAATGACTGTAGCTTTAAAACTAACGCAAGTTAAAAATCAAGGTCAGCGTAATGTCTAGGGGGAGTTAACCCAAAAACTCTCTCTAATAATATTTCGCGAAAACAAGGCCTTGATTTAACAATGGAGTACCATTCTTTTAAAATCTTACTTTTTTCCCATGGGAAACTATTTACGTAGTCTATTATAGAAATATGTGATGCTAAAGTAATATCGGCTAAAGTGAACTTATCGGTTGCAAGCCAAACGTTCTTGTTAATTAAGTGTTCGATGTATTCCATATGGCAAGGCAGGTTATGCTGAGCTGCATGAAGAAATCTAGAGTCAGGGCTGCGGTTAGTAATTACTTTTTCATTCATAATATACTTAGTAACTTCATTGTAAAATTTGCTATCGAACCAATTGATTAAAGCGCGTATTTTAGACTTAATAATAGTGGATGAACCAAGTAATTTGACGTCGCTATTGTAAGTCTCTTCTATATATTCACAAATGGCATTACTATCCGCTATTACAAAGTTATTATCTATTAATACTGGTACTTGTCCGATTGGATTGATCTCCATGAATTCATTCCGCTTTTCCCATGGATTTTCATATACAAAATCACAACTCAGCTTTTTTTCCTTGAGAAGAGCTCTAACTTTTCGTGAAAACGGACAAAGAGGAAAATGATATAAAATCATAATATTCCTCTTTTGTTATTCCAATACCTATATGTTGTCATTCCAGTACGTGACATTGGAATCCAGCTTATTTCATTATGGACATTACTTTTAACATATACTCCTAGAATCCATTGTCCATTGTATAATTTCCAAATATTTTTATACTTGGATCCCAGTACAACTGTACGAACATTGTAGTTTGAGAGCAATCCCCACCGGAAGGGTGTCATTTCAGTGATTGACACTTGAATCCAGTTCTTATTATACAACAGCCTAATGTATTCATTTAAAATTAAGTTTTCTGGATCCCAGTGTCTGGGCACTGGGATGACAGAAGAAGAGTATTTTAGGTAACAGCTGTTTACTCCAAAGTAATGTTGCAAAAGGTCTAACATATAAATTATAAGACTAATATAGAATATACCTTGCTAAAAAAAAAAAAAAGTATAACCTTTTATAAGGTATGCAGGCAAAAATTCTGTAACTTGGTCAGGTCAGAAATGAAGCAACCATATCAGAATCTTTTTGGGTTGCATACCTATTTGTACTATTTGTTTTATTCTAGGCTATGAACATAGCATTAAAATATCGTCCTAGTAGCTTTAAAGATTTAGTAGGTCAAGATATATTGGTGCGTATACTAGAAAATGCTTTTACTCTCAACAAAATTCCACAATCTATACTGCTTTCTGGTAGCAGTGGAATTGGTAAAACCACCACTGCAAGAATAATAGCTTTATGTTTGAACTGCTCATTGGGGCCAACTTTTGAACCTTGTGGATCATGTACAAGTTGTCTGGCAATAAAAAATTCAAGCCATCCAGATGTAGTTGAAATCGATGCGGCAAGTCACACTAGTGTTGAGGATGTTAGAGCCATCTTGGGAGATATTTGCTATTTACCAATAAGTTCTAAGTTTAAAGTTTACATTATAGATGAAGTACACATGTTATCCAGTAATGCATTTAATGCATTACTTAAAACTCTAGAAGAACCACCATCTAGCGTAAAGTTTATTCTAGCAACTACAGAAATAAAAAAGATACCAATAACTGTTATTGCACGTTGTCAAAGGTTTGACTTACATAACATTCCTTCAGCTAAGATAATGGAGCGTTTAAATGATATTGCACAAAAAGAAAATTATTTTATTGAAAAAGAAGCATCGGAATTAATTGCGCACCACTGTAGCAATTCAATGCGTAACGCTTTATTTTTGATGAATCAAGCAGTGCTATATAGCAAAGATGGTACAATATCCACTCAAAGTGTTACAGACATACTTGGTCTAGTAGATAGAAACGTTATATTTGATCTACTGGAAGCAGTATTAGACAGTGATTTACAGAAGGCTTTGTTAGTATTCGACAATGTGGTAAAAACAGCAAATCCGCTCAATATTTTTGAAGATCTACTGCAAACAATCCAGTTAATATGCCGTTTTTTAATTACAAAAGAGATTGATACAGAATATGAGAAGAGCAGAGTAAAAGATTTGAGTGCAAAAAAGTCTTTAATATTTTTTTCGAGATTGTGGAAGGTGCTGCTTAAGGGTATTCAAGATATAAAGGTTTCAACATGCAATGAAATTGCCGCTGAAATGATATTAATTAGCCTTTGTTATCTTTCTGATTTGCCTTCTCCGGAACAGGTGATCAAAAAAATTCTTTCACAGAATGTAGAGCAAGGAAATAGACAGGGCAGACCTGTTGCACCTTCCCCCCCTGTCATCCAAGTAGCTGACTACTCGGATCCAAAAAAATATGTGGAAAAACCCCACTCTGTCATCCCAGTGCGTGACACTGGGATCCATGTGAAAAATAAACAACAAAATTACGATTTTGATAAGATTTTGCAACTATTAAGGCGGAGTAACCAAATTTATCTTTACAAACAACTGTGTAGTAATCTACAATTAATAGATTGTAAATTTGGGTATTTAAAATTAAAAGCTGTATCTAACTTGAACAGTAATTTTTGTAATGACTTGAAAAGTTACTTAAATCAAGCTACTAATCAGGAGTGGGTTATTATAGTTGATACAAGTTATATGAATAGGGAAGTGAGTAATTTAAATTATGCACCTGCAGTTAAGGATATATTAAATACGTTTAAAGGTGCAAAGGTAGTTAATATAGAAAATAAGGAGTAGGTTGTGGATTTCAGTCAAATAATGAAGCAAGCGCAAGAAATGCAAAAAAAGCTTGCGGAAGCTCAAGAAAAGTATATTGGAAAAGAGTTTCAAGGTATTTCTGGTGGTGGTAAAGTTTCTGTATTAGTGGAAGTGATAAAAATAGGTAGCTATAAAGCTAAAAAGGTAAATATAGACTTAGAACTTATGAGAAATGAAGAAAAAGATATAGTAGAAGATTTAGTGACAGCAGCATTCAATGATGCCATCAAAAAAGCAGAAGAAGATATGGCAAATGCAACTTCTGATCTTGCAGGTATGATGGGTTTACCGCCTGGACTTAAACTTCCTTTTTAAATTTACTACTGAAGTTTGCCTTAATGCAGTAACTAAGTGTTTTCCTTTTATACTAGTACTTCCATGAAGTACATTCATATTACTGCATGAATATGAAGCAATTCACAATGATGAATGCAGATCAGAAGATAAAAAGACATTAGTGAAATAGGTGTCAGAAGATCAAGAGTAAAAAAAGTAGAGTAACTCTATTTATTAATTAATAAAATCTTTGTATTTTCCTAAAAGTTAGTTAAGATACAGAAGGTTTTGTGTTATTAAGTTAGCACTTGACTTAACTTTAGTTATTATTTAGACTGCTAAAGTGGAATTTTAATTTTTTTAACGAGGGCAATTATGCATTATAAAAAGTTTTTTTCGGCAGCTGCTTTAGTGACGTTGCTAAGCCTATCAAACTCTGCTTTTTCATCAGACCCTATTGGTCCAATAAGTGATGAAGAAACTAGCTACTACGTTCGTTTACAATACAACGGTGAAATTTTAACTTTTTATACAAAAGTTGATGGTATTACAAATGCAACAGGTAAACAAAAGGATAGTCCCTTTACAAGATCTTTTATAGCTGGTGGTGGTGCATTTGGTTATAAAATGGATGACATTAGAGTTGATATTGAAGGGCTTTACTCACAATTGGCTAAAGATACAGCTGTAGTAAATACTTCTGAAACAAATGTTGCAGACAGTTTAACAGCATTTTCAGGATTGGTTAACGTTTATTACGATATAGCGATTGAAGATATGCCTATCACTCCATACGTTGGTGTTGGTGTTGGTGCAGCATATATCAGCAATCCTTCAAAAGCTGATACAGTTAAAGATCAAAAAGGATTTGGTTTTGCTTATCAAGCAAAAGCTGGTGTTAGTTATGATGTAACCCCAGAAATCAAACTCTTTGCTGGAGCTCGTTACTTCGGTTCTTATGGTGCTAGTTTTGATAAGACAAATAAGGATGATAATGATATCAAAAATGTTCTTTACAGCACTGTTGGTGCAGAAGCTGGAGTAGCGTTTAATTTCTAGTCTATCTTTGTCTTATTATCCCAGTGGGTTTTTCTTGTCATTCAAGTAGCATGACACTGGGATCTAGAAAAAAGAAATGTGAATTCCAGTGTTTGAGCACTGGAATAACACATTATTTATTTAATGTAGTTTTTATAGTTACACGCTAGCAATTTTAATGATACATTTAGGTAGCTGTTGTTAAGATCTCAATTAGATGTAAAATTGTGCTTTTTTAATTAAAGCTTGAATTTTTCACTGAAAATCAATATATTATATGTATAGAGTTTTAATTTAAGTTATTATGTTGACCCCAGTAGCAAATTTATGTGTTAATAGTAGCACTAATCTCATGCAATATATTGCTGAAGTGCGAAAATTTCCTATGCTTTCCCCAGAAGAGGAAGTGCGATTAGCAAAAAATTGGCAAGAATACCAGGATATTTCTTCTGCTCACAGGTTGATTACTAGCCATTTGAATTTGGTAGTAAAAATTGCAATGAAATTTAAGAATTACGGTCTATTGTTGATGGACCTGGTCATGGAAGGAAATATGGGTTTAATGCATGCAGTGAAAAAGTTCAATCCTAACTTGGGATTTCGTTTTTCAACTTATGCAGTATGGTGGATTGAAGCTTCAATGAAAGACTTTATATTAAAATCTTGGTCACTTGTAAAAATAGGTACAACGCAAGCACAAAGGAGATTGTTTTTTAGTTTACGTAAAATAAAAAAAAGAATTTTACAATACACAAACAGAGAAACTTTGAGTAAAGAAGAAATAAAAGCAATATCAAATGAGCTTTCTGTATCTGAAGAAGATGTTGTACAGATGAGCTATCGTCTGGCTTGTAAGGATCAGTCGTTAAATAATTGTATAAAAATAGGTGATGACTCTAAAAAGGAGTTACAAGATATGATTCCGTGTAATTTAGTTAGTCAAGAAGTAGCTTACCAGAATCATGAAGAAAAGGCATTAAAAGAAACAATTTTAAGCAATGCGCTGGCAAGTCTTAATGAAAGATCAAGAGACATTTTCATTAGCAGATATTTATCTGAGAATACTCAGACTTTGGATGAGCTTAGCAAAAAATATTGTGTTTCAAGAGAAAGAATAAGACAGTTGGCTGAGCAAGCAATGAGTAAGGTAAAACAACATGTAAAATCAGAGAGTTTGAAACTTGGTTTACATGCGTAGTCTTTTTGTATTTCTAATATTTTTTTCAATAGACACTCTTGCATCGGTTAGTAACGTACAACTGAAGGAAAAATATAAAGATTGGCTTGTGTACACTGCATTGGAAGATGGTGAAAAAGTGTGTTACATTGTATCTCATCCTAAGAAAAAAAGTGAACATTATACAGCTGACCGCAAGCCGTATGTAATGGTCAGTTACGTTGATAAAAAAGCAGATGAGGTGAGCGTCACTTCTGGCTTTCAGTATAATAATGAGCCTGTAGTTCTCAATATCGATAAAAAAATTAAATATCAATTGCCAATAATACAGGGAAGTCTTGCGTGGACAGATGATACAAAAATGGACCAAGATTTGATTCTAAAAATGAAGCAGGGATTATCAATGGTAGTTAATGGAAAAGTAAAAACAGCAAATGTTGATGATACTTATTCCTTGCTTGGCTTTCAAAAAGCGTACCAAAAAATGCATGACTTATGCCATACAAAGTAAATTATTGATCACTAAAGTATAAGATAGGCTGTTTTGTCTCTCAGACAAAAATATGGATATCACTTTACATAGAATATGAATATCATTTAAAATATATTTTTGAGAATTAATATGTCAAAAATTGTAGATATAGGAATCAAAGAACAAAGTTCTGTGTGTGAACAAATGCGTTTTAGTGTAAGTCGTGCAAGCCTTTTAAATACGCTATCCAGGGTAAGTGGAGTGGTTGAAAGGCGCAACGCGATAGATGTTTTAGCGTGTATAAATATCAAAGCACAATATGGTAGCATAAAATTGAAGGCTACTGATCTTGACATTTCAATATTTGCCTCACTTACTGCAAATGTATCAGCAGAAGGAGAAGTGAAAATCTCAGCACATACTTTACATGACATAGTGAAAAAATTGCCAACTAATTTGGATGTCAATTTCGAAATGAATAATCAAGGAAAATTATTGATATCCTGTGGAAATGCAAATTTTTCTTTACCGAACGTAGTTTCAAATAACTTCCCTGTTCTTGAAGAAGGTGATCATCAATACGATTTCACTCTACTAAGTGCAGATTTGGTAGACTTGTTGACTAAAACGAAGTTTGCTGTGTCGCTGGATGATACAAGGTATAATTTAAACGGGATATATCTGCATACAGATGAGCAATTTCTGTACTGCGTTGCAACTGATGGCCACCGTTTATCATGTATAAAAAGGCCTAAACCTGAAGATATCAACGGAGAATTTGGGGTGATCATTCCACGTAAAACTATCATGGAATTGTTGAAAGTATTGGGTGATTGTAATGAGATAAATATAAAACTTTCAGATAGAAAAATCAAATTTACATGTGGTGAGTATATTCTAATATCAAAATTGATAGATGGGACTTTTCCAGATTACAAAGCTGTCATTCCAACGTCTCAAGATAAACAAATGATTGTTGAGAGTAGTAAGCTTGCTAGCGTTATAGATCGGGTTTCTGTTGTTGTGTCCGATAAAATAAAATCAATTAAATTTTCATTGCAAGAGAATTTATTAACTCTACATTCAAATTCCCAAGAGTGCAGTGATGCGACTGAGTCTATAGAGGTGGATTACGATGGAGCTCTTATGGAAGTAGGATTTAATTCTCGTTATTTGCTTGATGCTTTATCTTGTATAAAAAACAAATGTAAGGTCAGCCTATCAGATGGTAATAGCGCTACAATTATCACTGATGAAGATGATCCAAGTGCATTATATATAGTAATGCCAATGAGGACTTAAGCTAGTAATCTATCTTTACTAAGTATAAGCCGTGAGGCGGTGCTGTGATTCCAGCGGCGTTTCTTTTGCATTGACTTAATATATTTAGCATTTCTTGTGGATTAGTTCTATTTTTTCCAAATTCAACTAAAGTACCAACAATAATCCTCACCTGGTTATGTAAAAAGGAAATCGCAGATATTTTGATGTATATGTGACTTCCGTTTTGTACTATATCAATATCATCGATTGTTCTGACCGGATTTGTAGCTTGACAATCTTTTGAGCGGAAGCTTGAAAGATTATGTTTTCCAAGCAGGTGTCTAGCAGCTTCACGCATGATGTTTACGTCAAGTGGGTGCAATACTTGCCACACATAACCGATTTCCAGAGCTGCAGGAGCGTAGCGATTAATTATTCTATATTCATAATATCTTTTTTTTGCTGAAAATCGTGCATGAAATGCATCATCTACAGCTTCTGCACTAAGCACAACTATAGGAATCGCTTTTAAGTGATAGTTTATTCCATTTCTTATTCTGTAAAGCTCAAATTGCCTTTCCATATTGAAATGAGCAACTTGCCCTAAAGCATGAACCCCTGTGTCAGTTCTGCCACCACAATGCAAAGAGACTCTCTCGCCACTGAAATTAAATATAGCGTTTTCTATGGTTTCCTGAATTGAGTTAGCAGAGTGTTGTTGCTTTTGCCAGCCAGAGAAACCACTACCATTGTATTCTATCGTTATTTTGTATCGCACTACAAAGTCTATCTATCTAATTTTAGGTAACTAACGTTCTTCGTTATTAAAAAACCCTTGGCAGATTGGTTGCGTTCAATTACCATGGAGACTATACAAGTTAATAAATGATCCATGGCACATAATCCAGAAGAAAGAAATAATGATAAGCAAAAAGCACTAGATAATGCAATAAGTCAAATTGAAAAAGCATTCGGTAAAGGTGCAATAATGAAGCTAAAGCAAAACCCTGTAGAAAAAATAGACACGATATCTACAGGGTCGATTGCACTTGATTCAGCTCTGGGTGTTGGGGGATTGCCAAAAGGACGTATAATTGAGATATTTGGCCCTGAGAGTTCTGGTAAAACTACCCTTGCTTTGCATGTAATTGCTGAAGCACAGAAAAAAGGAGGTTTATGTGCATTTATCGATGCGGAACACGCACTGGATGTTATATATGCTCGTAAACTTGGAGTGAAAACTGATGATTTGGTAATTTCACAACCAGACACTGGAGAGCAGGCGTTGCATATTGTTGAGTATTTAGTGTGTTCTAGTGCAGTTGATGTAATAGTTATTGATTCTGTTGCAGCACTAACTCCAAGAGCTGAAATTGAAGGGGATATGGGCGATCAGCACATGGGATTGCAAGCAAGGCTTCTAAGCCATGGACTCAGGAAACTAACTTCTGTAGTTTCAAAAGCAAACTGTATATTGATATTTATCAACCAAATTCGTATGAAAATAGGAGTAATATATGGAAATCCTGAAACTACCACTGGTGGAAATGCGTTAAAATTCTATACTTCTATAAGACTTGATATAAGAAAAGTTGGTGCGATAAAGGATAAAGAGAATATTACGGGTAATGAAACGAGAGTTAAAGTTGTAAAAAATAAAGTCGCTCCTCCATTTAGAGAGGCAAAATTTGATATAATGTATAATGAAGGCATATCAAAACTTGGGGAAATAATAGATATAGGAGCAAAACTTGGTGTCCTTGAAAAGGCAGGCGCTTATTATTCATATAACAATACGCGTCTTGGGCAAGGAAGAGAAAATGTAAAAAGCTACCTCAAGGCGAATAAAGAAATTGCAAATGAAATAGAAACAAAAATCAGAGATTTATTTAAAAATCATGATAATTCTATTACAATAGAAGAGGAACGCGAACAACTTCTAGAAGAATCAGTATTCTAATCTAAATTAGTTTGTATTGGGCAGTATTCGTTTGCTATACTAAAGTTTCACTCTCAACCGAGTTGATGAAAGCTGCGTTATCTCCTTGCAGCATTAGGTGTATATTCTTTGCTATTTTTTCCACTAAGAGGATAGCGTTATCAAAATTTTCAAATTTTGATAATACATAATCTGCTAAGCTTTTCCGATTTTCAGGCCTACCTACTCCAAATCTCAAACGCCAATAATCGTTACCAATAAAGCTATCTATAGACTTAAGTCCATTGTGTCCAGCAGAGCTACCGCCTTTTTTTACTTTTATTCTTCCGAATTTTAAGTCAGCATCATCATGTATGACAACAATATTGTCTAGCGATAATTTGTAAAAATTTTTTATTTTTGCAATAGGAATACCTGAATTATTCATAAATGAATAAGGTTTTATCAGCATGATTTTATTATTATTAATTATGCCAGAGGTTATCAAGTAATCAGCTTTATTAGAAAATGACTGAAAATTCCAATATTTGTGAATTGCGTCAATAACTATGAAGCCAATATTATGGTGAGTTAATTCATATTTACTACCAGGATTACCAAGCCCAGCTATTAAATGCACTACTCCTCTGTTTTTGTTTGAGGCTCTTCAACATCACTATCAGCAGCAGAGATTGTTACAATGGTGAAATTTTCTTCTTCATGAGCTACAAATTTAACACCTTCTGGCAATTTTACATCATTGATATGTATAGACTGACCAATCATTTTGCCAGACAAATCAATTTCTATGACTTGAGGTATTTTCTCAGGAGAGCATTTGACAGTAATAGAACGACACAAAACATTAAGCACTCCACCTAATTTGATTCCTGGTGATTTACTTTCATTGATGAATGATAAAGGTATATCTATTTTAATTTCACTACCTTTATCAACAAACTGAAAATCAACATGTTGCACAGTATCCTTTACTACATGCCATTGAATATCACGAACAAGAGCATATTCTTTTTTCCCTGAAATATCTAGTTCTATTAAATGTGCAGAAAGAGCACCTGATTTATATTGTTTAGTAAATTCCTTTGCAGACAATGTCAAATTTACGTTATCATGCCCTTTGCCATATATAACTGCAGGTATACTTCCCTTCTCCCTCAGAGCCTGCATCGCTTTCTTTTTTTTTACATCACGTAACTCTGCATTAATTGTTACCATTTCTTGCTGTGCCATCGATTACTCCTATTCAGCTAATCCTTTTTATATAATTTAATAATATAACATAAAAATATTTATTTCAAACTTCATTCTTTCACACTAATTCTTTGTGGAAAAATTTATTTAGATATATACTGAAGATTACGTAGTAAGGACTATGAGTATTGACGATCAAGTAGTTTTTAAGATTTATAAGCCAACAAAAACTGCAACACAATCTGGTTTAGGTAATACAAAATTCTGGCACCTAAAAATTGAGCCTTGTTCTTACTATATTGAACCTTTGATGGGGTGGTTTGGATCAAAAGATCCCCAAAAACAGATTGTATTAAAGTTTGATTCTCTTGAAAAAGCAGTATCTTACGCAAAGAAACACAACACAAAGTACACAATTGAAATGCCAAAAGATGTTAAAAGACTGCCAAAATCTTATGCGAATAATTTCGTATCAAAGTAAGTTTTATCGTAGTGTGTTTATCTAAAAGCCTAAATTTAAGAACATATCTTGAAAGGACTTAAGTGGTTAAGCATATATTAAAGAGTTCTTGAAGTAAGGAGAGCACGCTCATACGTCAAGCAAACAATGTTTACCTAAAATTCTTTGACATTAGCAGCTTTCTTGCCCCGTTTTCAGTAACAGTGATTTTGTAATTCTTCTATATATTAGAAAAATTTTTATTTTAATTAGCCATAGGCGCCTATTGGTTTTTAGCTAAAGTAAAGGTCAAGTATCTGGAATTCTGGACATAAAATCCTCCTGTGTAAAAAAGATTAGAAAAAAGTGCAGCGCACATATGACAGAAATTAAGCACACTTACATGCTCTGAAGAAGATACGCTACGCTTTTTGATTAAAAATTTGACTGAAAAGTCTGCAGACGAAGATAGATTTTGAGCTCTTAAAATATCTCTAACTGTAATGATAATCAGATTTAAAATATATGGAAGCAATTTTTTACGTTAATATTTCAAATTTCCCTTGCAAGATAGGTTCTAATTGTTACTCTAGGTTTTAAATTGTGCTAACGCACTGCGGCTATTTAGAGAGTTGAACCTGGCTAGCTAGTATCAAAGAGTTATTTTTTTATATATTTCTCCATAAGCTTTACAAGCCCCTTTTGGATTACTCAAATAACTTCATTCTGCTTGAAGAACTTTTATGTTGCTTTGCACTAAATTAATTTCACGTTCTATTTGTGTTAGCTATTTATTTAGTGAGTGGACATGTAATTTTACCTTAAATGACCCTATAATAAAAACATAGTTATTGAAATAATACAGAAGGTTCTTATGACAACCTCTGTATAGCTCTTAATTTTGCTGAACGCGCACGCGGATTTGCATTTATTTCTTCCGCACTTGCTTTAATCACTTTTTTGTTTAAAAGGGAGAATATCTTGGTAGGTCCTGGTTCACACAAATCTTTAAAAAGGGTTTTAACTATACGATCTTCTAGAGAATGAAAGGTAACTACAATTAATTTGCCGTTTTCACTTAAAATCTCAGATGCAGCTTTAATACCCTTTTCAAGCTCTCCTAGCTCATCATTTACCCATATTCTGATTGCCTGAAATGTTCTAGTTGCAGGGTCAATCTTGCTTTTTCCACGAAACACTACAGAACGTACAATATCCGCAAGTTCAAATGTAGTTTTGATAATTTTCTTCTTCCGCGCATTTACTATCGCTCTTGCGATTTTACGAGAATGACGCTCACCCCCATAATTATATATAGTGTTCGCAATCTCTTCTTCACGTAAAGCGTTAACAAACGTCGAAGCATTCATATGAGAATAGTTATCCATTCTCATGTTAAGTGGGCCATCACGTAGAAATGAGAATCCTCTATCTCCATTATCAAGCTGCATAGATGAAACTCCAACGTCGAAAACTATTCCATTGATACCTTTAATATTATTACTATCTAATAAATTTTTAATATTACTAAATTTCTCAATAAATAGATTTATTCTATCAGGGTATTTAACGTTCAGATCATCATAAAATTTGGTAACTGTTTCATCCCTATCAATTGCATACACTTTGCAATCAGCGGATTCCAATATTGCTTTGCTATATCCTCCAGCTCCAAACGTGGCATCCACATATATACCACCACTGTGTGGTGACAATTGCAGTATCATCTCTTTTAACAAAACTGGAATATGTGTCATATCAAGAGACTTTGTGCACTTAAATTAAAATAACTTTCTCGCCAAAAAATATATGGAAATATATAGGTATAGTATAAGAATATTTAAATATAATCAACGATATAAAAATTTAATAAGATAATATTATTAATATAACATTTACATAATTCACGTTTGAAAAAGTAAGTAATATTACTATAATATCAAACAAATTACGGAAGATTTCGTGCAACAAATAACAAAAGTAATACTATCAAGTTTAATTTGTAACACTTTGTTGTGGTATGATCACATGCTTTTCAGCCATCTAATAAGCATAATCGGAGATGTGTTTTTTCCATCAGACGACAAATTAGTCAGCATACTTAAAGCTTTTGGAGTGTTTGCAGTGGGTTTCTTAATAAGACCAATTGGTGCTGCTATATTTGGCCACATTGGCGATAAATATGGAAGAAGGATTGCTTTATTTCTCTCTATCATATTGATGACTCTATCAACCGTACTTATTGCATTTGTTCCAGGGTATCAGAACATTGGGGTACTCGCATCAGTACTGGTGGTATGTTTAAGATTATTGCAGGGTATATCTCTTGGAGGAGAGGCAGGAAATGCCCCATTTTTAATAGAGCATGCTCCTAAAAATAAAAGAGGATTCTTTAGCAGTATTGAAGTATTGAGCGCAATTCTTGGCTCAATATTAAGTCTTATAGTGGTGCTTATATGCAAAAAAGTATCCGATTTTGAATCTTGGGGATGGAGATTGCCTTTTATTTTCAGTTTTGTAATAGGATTAATCAGTATATATATGAGATATATACTCGATGAAAGCCCAGAATATAAAAAGCAGGAAAAGCCACATGAATTACCGTTAAAAGAACTGTTAAATGGCTATAAAAAACCTTTTCTAATATCAATTGGAGTTGACATAGTTGAGAATGCATCTCTTTACATATATTTAGTGTTTTTTAATCTACTTGCATCAACAATAAACACTCACTTTAATCACGCAGTAGAAATATTGAATCAGGTTGCACTTGGAGGATTGACTATACTATTTGCAATACTTTCTGATAAGGTAGGGAGAGAAAGAGTCATGAAATTTGCATTTGTGACTTTTATAGTAGTAAGTTATCCAGTTTTTTCAATGATACTAAGTGGTAATAATTTGCTCACCATAATGGCGCACGTTCTTTTTATAATCCCAATAGCTGCTTCTCTTGGTCCTGTTAGCGCCTTTATGTGCGAATTATTCCCAATAAAGGTACGATATAGTGGATTTGGTTTATCAAGAAATATAGCTTCGGGATTTTTTGGTGGTCTTGCACCATTTATATGCACAACTATTATCAAAGTTACAGGACAAGGAACTTTAGCAAGTTTTTACATGATTTTCTGTGCACTAATTGGGTTAGTTGCTATATCACAAGTTAAGAGTTAGATTTTTTCAAAAACCAAGTGTTTAAAAAATCTAATCATAAGGTGGAAAATGCCAATTTTTAGGTGATAGTGTAAATATTTCAACTCCATCTTTTGTGACTCCAAGCGTATGCTCAAACTGTGCAGAAAGTGAAAGATCACGTGTTGTCACTGTCCAGCCATCTAGCTTGCTGAGAAGAGTTTCATGTTTTCCAGCATTGATCATTGGTTCTATCGTAAAAAACATGCCTTCTTTTAAGATAAGATCCTCACCTTCATCATAAAAATGTACAACATTTGGTGGAGCATGAAAAACCTTTCCTATGCCATGTCCACAATAATTGCGTACGATAGAATATCCAAAATCTTCAATATATTTTTCTATAGCAAATCCTATTTCATTTAACTTATTGCCGGGCTTAACTTGTTTTATCGCTTCCATTAGCGCATTGTAGGCAGCATTACACAAACGCTTTGCTTTTATTGAGGGTTTACCAGTCCAAAACATGCGACTTGTATCACCATACCAGCCATTTAAAATCACTGTAACGTCAATATTTAAAATATCTCCATCTTTAAGAGGTTTATCATCAGGAATACCATGACATACAACAGCATTTTTCGAAGTACAAATTGATTTCGGATATCCCTTATAATTCAGTGGTGCTGGAATTGCACCTGCATTGATTATAAAATCGTGACATAGATCATTTAATTCATTAGTTGTTACGCCTACTTTGACGTATGGTGCAATAAAATCAAGGGTTTCAGCTGCAAGCCTGCCAGCTTTACGCATAAAGTCAAAATCTTCTTGTGAATGTATAGTTATGTTCATGTTTCTTACGTTTTTATTGTAATTTTCTGCTTTTCTTACGGATACATCAGTTTAATAATACTATAAAAATAAGCTCCTAGATCAAGCCATTTGTATATTAAGAGATAAAGACAAAAATCTAGACTGTGACTTTTGATTTAACCCAATGGTATAACTTACTTATTTTGCCATCGTGACCAAGCATTCCAGAATTATTTCTATAAAAGGTGTCAACTATTAGCTTTATAGAGCCTAAAGCAGCAGAAAATACAGGATTTTTGTCGTATTCGCCATCAAGACCGCTACAAGATTCAGGGCATCCGATACGGACTTGTTTATTGAATATATAGGTTGCAATTTCTTTCATGCTTGTGAGTTGACTGGTTCCACCTGTGATCACTACTTTATTAATTGGATCTTTCTGTTCTTGAAATTGTTCTCTTATCAGCTCAAGTATTTCCTCAATCCTTGGTCTTATGATGTTAACAAGTTCAGACTTAAACACTTGAGTTGGTTCATCGCTTTCATTACTTTGCACTGCAATACATTCATTCTCATCTATTGAAGTTACAATAGTGCTACCGTATAGTATTTTTATGCGTTCAGCATGCTCTATACTTGTGCATAGTCCATAAGCTATATCTCGGGTAATGTGAATGCCACCAATTGGAATGCTGCTTGTGTACACAAGTTTTCCTCTCTTAAAAATTCCAATTGCAGTGCATCCACCTCCTATGTCAACAACGGCAGTTCCTAGCTCTTTTTCATCTTTACTTAGACAGGCAAGGCCTGCAGAATATGCAGAAGCAACACAACCAGCCATACTTATCCCACTATTATTAGTTATACAATTTTCGATATTGGTAAGCGCTGGACGCGAAGCAGTGACAACATTAACATCAGCAGATAATCTTTTTCCATATAATCCACTGACTTCCTTTATGTCAGTCATATCATCTAAGTGATATTTCAGTGGTATATTGTGAATGATGACATTTTCTTCGATATATTTCTCAAATGTCTGAAAGACTACACGTTTTATGTCTCGGTCTGAAATTTCGTGATTAGCTGCAATTATTTCGTTATGTACGTAAAAAGATGAGATTCCACATCCGGCTACATTCACATATATCTGGTCTATAGTCTCTTCTGATACTTGTTCAGCTAAACCTACAGTTGATGAAATAGAGTAACTTGCATGCTTTGCGTCAGTTATTGATCCGCCACTTATACCTTCTGCACTTTTATAACCCGTTCCTATTATTTTATAGCTGAAATTGCTATTGATCTTAACGATGAGGCAGATAATTTTTGTTGTACCTACGTCTAAAACAGCAAAAACATTCTGCTTTGGTTTTGTTATTACTGCAGAGTACATTAGTTGACCTTATGATGCGATTCCATTTAAATTGTAGCTTCCCTGAATGAATTTATATTTCTATCATAAATGTAGCAACATTTTAATATACCTAGACAAAAAGAAAAATAAAACACAGAATTACAATTTTTATGTCTAAGTTACCAATTGTAATTGCTCCTGACGAAAGATTAACTACACGCGCCAGTGAAGTAATAGATATAACCGATAAAATTAAAGAATTAGTAAACGACATGTTTGAAACTATGTACGATGCAGAAGGTCTTGGTCTTGCTGCAGTACAAGTTGGAGTGCTGAAGAGAATTTTTGTCATGGACGTTAGTCCAGGGAAGGAAGAAGATGAGCTAGCAGGGTATGACTCAGTTGGCAAGTTTTGTATGATTAACCCTGAAATTAAGGAATTATCTGATGAACAAGTCATTATGAGTGAAGGATGTCTTTCAATTCCGGAGCAAAGCCATGAAATCAAGCGTCCAAAATATTTAACTGTAAAATATAAAAACTTAAATAACGAAGAACAGACGCTAAAAGCTAGTGGTTGGCTTGCAAGGTGTATTCAGCATGAATTGGATCACTTAAATGGTATATTATACATTAGACATTTATCTAGGTTGAAGTATGATTTGGCTATGAAAAAAGCACAAAAGGTTAAGAGGCACTATGAGTAATGAAGATCTAGAATTGTTGAAGTTCTATCATGAAGTGGGAGTTGATTGCACACTAACTGAAAGTGAAGAGGAAAAAAAAATGGAAAATGAGAGAGCTGCACAATCTTCTGTCATCGAGCAGAAAAAAGAACAACAAACCATGTTCCCAAGTGACTGGATCATTGAAGCAAGGAAGCTTGCAAGTCAATGTAGTAGTGTAGATGAACTAAGAAGTGCAGTTAAGTCATTTGAGGGTTGTGAAATAAAAAAAACTGCAACTAATACTGTTTTTTCTGATGGTAATCCGAATGCAAAAATCATGCTTATTGGTGAAGCACCAGGAGCAAATGAAGACCTGAAAGGCATACCATTTTGTGGTGCAAGCGGAATGCTGCTCGATAAGATGCTCGGTGCAATTAGTCTGGACCGCACTAAGGTGTATATAAGCAACGCGGTGTTTTGGCGTCCACCAGGTAATAGAAAACCAACTGACCTAGAGCTTGATATGTGCAGACCATTTGTTGAGAAGCACATTGCTCTTATTTTACCGCAAATTCTGATTTTTGTCGGAGGAATTGCATGTTATAGCCTTCTTGATAACACAAAGACTATATCGAACTTGCGTGGCAGATTTCATACTTATACTAACCAATATTTATCTCATTCAATTACTACAGCCGCTATATTTCATCCAGCCTATCTACTTCGTCAACCAGCACAAAAACGCTTAGCTTGGGAAGATTTGAAGAAGATTAGGGAATATCTTGATAATACCAATAACTACACGGATGTTTAGCTTACTACTCGTTATCGTCTTAGTAACGGCTAATTGAATTAAATATTGAAAAATCTACTAAACAGAGAAAAAGGCAAAAGAAAATCTATCAGCTACTACCTATTTTTTTAATTGGCGTTTTTCATTGTGTTAAATCCTTTGATAAGCGCATTTTAGCTTATGTGGGTAAAAGTTTTATAAAGACATAGAGTGCACATAGTGCAAAAAATTAAACATCAAGTATATTGAGCTTTTTGTCGCTTTATCTGCACAGACTGAAGATAAATAATATATCTTCACCCTTATTTTAAGGAGAATGGCGGAGTCCGTCAAGTAACTCTTGCCGTTGCTATAGCTGCTTGAGTTCCTATAATCACAATGTTGGTCCAATGCACGCATGGAATTTTATTTACTCTATAATATGTTGGTTTATAGTAGTACTAATGCAGAAATAAATGGAGGAGACATTGGAAAGCAATATAAAAAAATTGAAAGGAAATTTTTTAGAACAAGCAATTAGAGTAAATCATGCTGGCGAATATGGAGCCATTTGTATTTATTCTGGTCAAAAATTTATTCTTAAAAAATCTTCCATAATTGACAAAATAATTGAAATGGAGGAGCAGGAAAAAAAACATTTCCACTATTTTAATGAGAAAATCAAGGAGCAAAGAGTTCGTCCTACTGTTTTGTTGCCAATTTGGCGTGCTTTAGGGGTGACACTTGGTGTTGTAACTGCTATGATGGGTAAAAAAGCCGCTATGGCTTGCACTGCTGCAGTTGAAGAAGTGATCGGAGAGCACTACAAGGAGCAAGTCTTACATTTAGAAGATGGGGAATTAAGAGAAACCATAAGTAAGTTTCGTGATGAGGAGTTAGAACACAGAGATATTGCAATTCAGCACAATGCCGAAAGCGCACTTGGCTACAACGTTTTATCTTTGTTCATAAAAACAAGCTGCAAAGCTGCTATTTATCTCTCTAAATTGATTTAATCAATCACTATTTGACAACCAACCACATTTGCCTTTAGTTCTTGTGCTAATTGCTGCCCCATATCCTCTACTCCAATCGAATGCGTATGAATGTTTATAATTAATTTCTTAATTATTATCCTAAAAATACATTAATTTAATTCCCTATTAGAGTTTTCTTGTTGTTGTAAACATGTTTGCATAAGACTAGTAGATGGAACGTTTTTAATAGTCTGAGTTAACTCCTCAGGAATATTTTCAAAACTCTTGCCCATAACTTCTAAAACACTTTTCCCCTGTATAAGACAATTCCCTCCAAAGCTTGATTTGTTTTCTAACTTGCTAAATCTTATTTTGCTTTTCTCATCAATTTCTACTACCATTTTATTACCATCTTTCCGTAGATAAATACTAATCTCTCCTATTTTAGTAGTAAAAAATATTTCAATACCACCTTTTAAGATATCTGTGTAATTTCTTTTTCCATCTTGTGTAATTTCAACTTTTACTATACTTTCCTCAATCTGAAATATGCCAACTTCTAAATCCTTAGCTTTTTCATTATTTAAAGTTCTTGCAGTTTCAACAATACTACCTTGTGGATACTTAATATAAAAATATTTATTATCTACTTCTACTTCAAGATCATATTTATCAATTTGCTTGTTATTTTCTTTCACAATACCTTCATATGCTAGACCCTCTAGCATTTTTTTCTTACTCTTACATTGTTCGTTAAGATCATTTAAATAATTAGATCCGTAATATCCGCCTTCAATATCGCTATAAAAAGATAATCCTTTTTCTACCCCACCTTTTAACACTAAATTACGAGTGATCTTTTGTATGATATTTTTTGTAGTTGAATTGTGTGGATTTGCATGAAAGCGATTAATTAATTCTTCCATTTTTTCAAATATAAAATTTGTTACAGTCTTATTGTCCTTACCGTAATATGAGTTTAATCTTATTCCTTGATTTAAATAATCCTCTATTATGCGTTCCATGTACTTTAAAACGCTTTCTTGCTCATCGTGTTCTGTTATACCTTTTATCATCTCATCACAAAATTTTTTAACTAGAATTTGTTCATCTGTAGTCAATGGTATTTACAATTTCGTAGAAGATGGGTCTCGCTCAAAAAGATAAATTATTGACAATTCCTCTGCTCTTTTAATAAAGTCATAACTCCTTAGATATTCTGCAACATCTTTGTTTTTTGCGTACCTTTTCTTGGTTAAATCCATATGCCTATCTTTACGACTTATAGTCGGTAATTTTGGATTTGATGAACTACTCTGTTGACTATTGAAGAACCTGTTAGAGAACTGTTCAGGCTCTAAAATAAGATTACTTTCACCTTGTTTACCTACTTTCTTAGACATATTATATACCATAACCACTAAAACTTTTTAGTGATTACTTCAATACATAGATAAGTCAATAAAAATATCTTTTTCTCTTCAGTGCTAAAAAATTGTCAAAAATCTCAAAATTGGTTAATTGCATATAACCTACTTTCTGGTATACATCAAAACTACCGTAGCAAGCTTCAAATTTGAAAGGGATTAACAAATAAAATTCTTGTACTTTGCCTCTACTAAAGTACAATCAGGCTTTATTTAATATTTTTCATGCTTGATGAAGTACGTGAGGAGTGTGGGGTATTTGGCATAAGTTACAACCAAAGTGCTGCTTTTAACTCTATACTTGCTCTCCACGCTTTGCAGCATAGAGGTCAAGAGTCTTTTGGCGTAGTAACCAGTAACAACGATAAGCTGCACTCTTATCACTTTCAAGGCCAAGTGAGCAGTGTATTTGATGATATAGATGAAATAAAGAAATCCTTACCTGGGGATTGTGCAATAGGTCATGTTCGATACTCAACAAGTGGTAGTAAATTTGGAGTGCAACCCATGTTTGGCAAAAGTGGCAAATTTGGGGATTTTGCCATAGCACATAATGGTAATTTAATTAATATTTCTCCGATACGCGAACAATTAATTAAACAAGAGTGCGTTTTTCAGTCAGATATTGATACAGAAGTGGTAGTGCATCTGACAGCAAGCAGTGAAAAAGATAGCTTTTTAGAGAGTTTTATATATGCATTAAAGCAAATACAAGGTGCTTATTCTTTTGTGGCAATCAATCAAGAAGTAGTTATTGGAGTACGTGATCCATCTGGAATCAGGCCTCTTGTTTTAGGAAAGTTAAACGGTTCTTACGTTCTTGCATCTGAAACTTGTGCTCTTGATATAATAAATGCAGAGTTTATTAGAGAAATAGAACCAGGCGAATTAGTTACCATCAGTTCGGATAGTAAGCTAGACTCAATGTTTCCTTTCCCACAGCAAAAATCAAGTTTTTGTATTTTTGAATACGTTTACTTCTCGAGACCAGACAGCATAATGGAGAAGAGGTCCATATATGATATAAGAAAAGAAATAGGAAGAATACTTGCAGAAGAGAGCCCACCAAAAAACAATGTAGATATGGTTGTACCAATACCTGATTCTGGAATACCTGCAGCTATTGGATATGCAAAGCATTCAGGATTACCTATGGAACTGGGGATAATTTGTAATCATTACATAGGAAGAACTTTTATACAACCCACCGCTGAAGTACGTAAAGTTAGAATAAAATTAAAATTCAATGCTAATAAGCACACTTTGAAAGGCAAAAACATAATTTTAATAGATGATAGTATAGTGCGTGGTAGTACGCTCAGAAATATAATAGTTATGCTAAAGGATGCGGAAGTAAAAGAGATTCACCTCAAAATTTCAAGCCCACCAATTAAGCATTCTTGTTTTTATGGAATAGATACTCCAGAGTGCAAAGATTTAATTGCTGCAAATAAATCTGTAGAGGAAATTAAGGAAATTATAGGAGTAAATAGCCTAGCCTTCTTGAGTATTGATGGACTATACAGGGCTGTTAAAGAAGAAAAACGTAACAACGCTACACCGCAATATTGTGATGCTTGCTTCACTGGTGACTACCCAATTGGTAAGTAATCTATTATTAATGAAGGTGAGGTTTTTTCTATGTTATATTAACAGTTTTAAAAATAGATTTTTTGCATAACCATATAGTTTTTGCCTGGGCGTCATTTGAGTGAAAACTACTTTACAAATTTCGTCATTCCCTTTACTATGATACTAAGAGTATTTATCCTTGTTTTTAATCTCTGCAGATTTAACAACAAAAATTCAGTAAAAAACTCAGATATTTATTGGCAAATTACATAAAATTATAGCGGCTTTTTTTATTTTTCTACATTCAGCCAAATCGCGCTTGTTAGCACATTATCAATTTAAATTATTATAGGGTCAAAACTCGTTACACGGGGACTTTTTTGCCTTTTTTCTTCGTTTAGTAAATTTCTTAATATTTGTAACTAAAGTAATTTTAGAGAGGCGTTATGTAAGTAGCTGACACACAGCTGTACGAGCATTCATTTTTGAAGATAGCAAAGGTGTCATTCAAGTAGCTGACACTGGGATCCATCTCTTAATACAGCCTCATCAAAAATGTTGTGTTTTAACATAAAATTAACTGCTTCTATGCTCATAAACTTAATATCCAATCAAATTTCCTGGATTCCAGTGTCACGCACTGGGATGACAAGGGAGGGACTACTCGAATAACACCTTTATGGTGGCTTAAGTCACAAGTTCGTGCAATGATGGTGCTCCTTAAAGAAGCACCATTTGCTAATGTTTTGAAGCTTTAATGCTTATTATAAGCATGTATTTTTTGTTGCATCCCATCTTTTACCATCAGGGCAAGCAGTTGCACCATCTTTACAAATCACACCACCTGGTACTATTTTTGAAACAACTACAGGTGCACCAAAAAACACAGCAGTAAATGCACCAAGTGCAAAAAGCGCTGGCCATGGCATTCTGCCAAATATTGCCAGCAAAGCTGCACCTATTATCACTATTGTAATCATAGGTCCGCCTATACCGTGAGTATAGCCTACTATTTTGCATATTGTATTGGTTGTTGCATCATCAGTAACAGCAGCAGCAAAAGCATTATCAAATGCAAAGGAAAGAATTAAAGCTACAAGTAGAAGAAAGTTTTTCATTATGCCTCCGTATTTAACGCTGGATTATCTATCATTTTGATTAAATTTAAGTAAACGGTGAGGATTTTTTGCTTAAAAGTATGCTTTATTTCATTTAGAATATTTTTCTTAGTTTATTTATATTACAAGTGCTACAGAAATTTTATAGTATCGTTTATTGCCTTTATCGTGCTTTAATTGACACAATTTATAATGATGGAGTGGAGCATGCAGGGTATCTATCATTTTTAATCCTGTTATCAATATTTCCTTTTCTTATTGTTTTAATAGCCATGGCATCAACGTTCGCAAATTTCTTAGATCAATACAATGTCGGCTGGGCATTTATTATTGATAACATGCCACAGGATATTTTATCATCTTTGATGCCACGTATTAGGGAGATAATATCAGGCCCTCCGCAAAGCTTATTAACCTTGGCAATTGTAGGCGCTGTTTGGACTGCCTCATCAACAATTGAAGGATTTAGAACGATATTGAATAAGGCCTATAAAGTTCCGGTTTCATCGCCTTATATATGGAGAAGGGTGCTCAGTATATTACAATTTTTAGTAATTACGCTTGTTACAACTCTGACTATAGTATTTTTTACATTAGTGCCAATGTTAATTGATTTTTCTTACCAAGGGCTAAGTTATACTAGATATTTACTTATTGAGTTTGTGCTTTTTACTATAGTATCTTGGCTATATTTTACATTGCCAAACATAAAGCAAAACTTATCAGACGTATTTCCCGGATCTTGTGTGGCTGTTATTCTTTGGACGATCTCTGCTTCAGCTTTCAAGCAATATTTAAAAGCTTCCTTTGATCAACTGAATTTGATATATGGAAGTTTAGGTGGTGTGGTGATGTCGTTGCTATTTTTTTATGTGCTAAGTTTGATTTTTATATATGGAGCAAAATTTAATTTTCAGCTAAAATATTTCAATGAATCTTGCTAAAGAGAAAGAAATGGGTAAGTTAGAAGGTAAAATAGCTTTAGTTACCGGGGCTTCAGGTGGAATAGGCTCTTCTGTTGCAAAAAGATTTGTAAAAGAAGGTGCATGTGTGATTCTGATTTCCAGATCTCTTGATAATCTCAAGCCATTGTATAACGAAATTGAAGAGCTTAAAGAAGGCTCTGTGAAACTAATTCAGCTTGATCTTTTAGACTTTGAAAACGTAGAAAAACTGGCAAATATGATAGAAAGCCCAAAATTATCAGAATCTGGAACACTTGATATACTGATTACATGCACTGAAATTTTAGGTAAGTTGAGCTCTGTTCATGATTGTGAGCTTGAAGATCTACAGAACGTAATGAATACAAATTTTACTGCCAGTTGGTACTTGCTAAAAAATTTGGGTCCAATACTAAAAAAGTCTAATGCTGGAAGAGCGATATTCATGACCTCAGAGATAACACTTTCTCCTTCCTCTTATCCATATTGGGTACCATATGCTGCAAGTAAGGCTGCACTAGAAGTAATGGTGAAGATATATGCATCTGAGACAAAGCATACGAACTTATGCATAAATGCCGTGTATTCGGAAGATCCTATCGATAGTGAAATGTATAAGCAAGCATTTTCGGGAAAAGATATATCTGAATTAGTATCGCCTGAGAAGTTAACAAATAAATTCGTAGAGTTGGCTTCTGATGACTGCAGTATATCAGGACAAATCTTGCCACTTAGCAAATCTACCGAGTAAATTACCATAGTATCTGCAAAGATACCGTTAAGCCCACAACTGTATGAACATTGTGATTTGAGTCCACTAGGAAGGATGTCATCCCAGTGCCTCTATGGTGTCATTCCAGTCTGGAATCTAGTCTTTATTGTGCGGCCACTTATTTAAAGTTAAGTTTTCTGGATCCCAGACTGGGATGACACCTCTGGTCACTGCCGTCATAAAGGAACCAGTGTCAGCTACTTGAATGACATCATTTGCTGTGCAATTTACCTTCAAAAATGAATGTTTGTACAGCTGTGTGTCAAGCACTGGAATCTGCCACGCAAATTGCAATGTTCGTACAGTTATGCGTCAAGCCTAAAAGTAGTTAGCTAATAGGTTTAATAAAAATTCACATATACAGGAAAGATTGGTAACATTACTTGAATAGAGACCGTTATTGTAATTATGCCGAAACGCACAGATATAGAATCTATATTAGTAATAGGAGCAGGCCCAATAGTTATAGGTCAGGCATGCGAGTTTGATTATTCTGGAACGCAAAGCTGTAAAGTATTAAAAAGTGAAGGTTATAAAGTCATTTTAGTTAACTCCAATCCTGCAACTATAATGACAGATCCTGAATTCTCTGATGCAACTTATATTGAGCCGGTACTGCCTGAAATCATAGAGAAAATTATAATCAAGGAGATGCCAGATGCAATATTGCCAACAATGGGCGGGCAAACAGCACTCAATTGCGCTATAAAACTTGCAGATGATGGAGTGTTAGACAAATACAACGTAGAATTAATAGGGGTAAATAGAGAAGCAATAAAAAAAGCAGAGGATAGAGAGTTATTCCGTAAGTCCATGGATAGAATAGGACTGAAATATCCCAAAAGTATCATTATAAAAAATCAAGAACAAATAAAAGAGGCTTTGGACTACATTGGATTACCAGCAATCATCCGCTCATCATTCACCCTTGGTGGTGCAGGTAGCGGCATAGCATACAATAAAGAGGAGTTTTTCAATATTGCAGAAAGTGCTCTCAAAATTTCGCCAATAAATGAAGTTCAGATAGATGAATCAATTATCGGCTGGAAAGAATATGAAATGGAAGTTATCCGTGATTGTAAAGATAACTGCATAATAGTCTGTTCGATAGAAAATATTGATCCAATGGGAGTGCACACCGGAGATAGTATCACGGTTGCTCCTGCTTTGACTCTGCGTGACGTAGAATACCAACAGATGAGAAATGCATCTATAGCAGTGCTAAGAGAAATTGATGTTAGTGCCGGTGGTGCAAATGTTCAGTTTGCAGTGAATCCTAAAGAAGATGGAAGCCTCGTTGTAATTGAAATGAATCCAAGGGTTTCTCGCTCTTCTGCGCTTGCTTCAAAAGCAACAGGTTATCCTATTGCAAAAGTTGTAACTAAACTTGCTATCGGCTATTCACTCGATGAGATACGTAATGATTGCGCTCCAGTTATACCTGCTGCATTTGAACCAGTGATTGATTATATCGTCACTAAAATTCCTCGTTTTGAATTTGAGAAGTTTAAGGGGACGAATTGTGAACTATCAACTTCCATGAAATCAGTCGGGGAAGTGATGTCTATAGGCCGCACTTTTAATGAGTCACTGCAGAAAGCTTTTCGTTCACTTGAAACTGGTCTTACAGGACTTGATGAAGTATTTCCTGAGAACATTGATATTGATCACGTAAAATCTCAATTAGCAAAATTGCTACCAAACAGATTACTGATTGCTGCTGACGCAATGCGTCACGGAATTAGCATAGAAGAAATAAATTCGATTACAGGATATGACTTATGGTCTTTGCAGAATATACAGCAAATTATATTAGCTGAACAAAAAATCAAGGAAAACGGCCTTCCTGAGACTGCATATGAAATGTTAGAGCTGAAAAAAATGGGGTTTTCAGATGCAAGATTGGCAAAATTAAGCAATAAGAAAGTAGAACAGATTGAAGCAATGAGAAAAAAATTTGGTGTTAATCCAGTTTATAAACGTGTAGATACTTGTGCAGCTGAATTTGAATCGAGCACTGCTTATATGTATGGCTGCTATGAGGGTGATGTTGAAAATAAAACGGAATGTGAGGCGAATATTTCGGATCGAAAAAAAGTTGTCATTTTAGGAAGTGGTCCAAATCGCATTGGTCAAGGTATTGAGTTTGATTATGCATGCGTACATGCAGCTTCTGCCGCCAAAGAAATGGGGTATGAAACAATAATGATTAACTGTAATCCGGAAACCATTTCAACTGATTATGATACCGCTGATCGTTTATATTTTGCCCCACTGATTGCAGAGGATGTGCTTGCAATACTAAGCAAAGAGCAAGAAAATGGCACACTGGTTGGTGTAATAGTTCAAATAGGTGGTCAAACACCTTTAAAGTTAGCCAAAGTGCTTAACGAGAGAGGTTTCAAAATTCTGGGAACTTCGTTTGATTCTATTGACCTTGCAGAAGATCGCATGAGATTTAAAAATCTTGCTTTGCAACTTAATTTAAAACAACCTGAAAATTCTATCTGTCATTCAGTAAAAGAAGCGTTAATCAACGCAGAAAAGGTGGGGTTTCCACTAGTAGTTAGGCCATCATATGTCCTCGGCGGTCAGTCTATGTCGATTAGACACGATACTCAGAGCTTTAAAGAGTATGTCTTGAATCAAACCAAAATTTTTGAACACGGGTCACTGCTTCTTGATAAATTTTTAGTCAATGCAGTTGAGGTTGACGTTGATGCTGTATGTGATGGGAAAAAAGTTTTCATTGCAGCGGTCATGGAGCACATTGAAGAAGCTGGTATCCACTCTGGCGATTCAACATGCTCAATACCGACAAATACATTGAGTGACGAAGTAATAAAAGAGATCGAGCTCCAAACTGAAAGAATAGCTCTTGCACTAGAAGTGAAAGGTCTGATAAACATTCAGTTTGCTGTTCAAGAGAGTGATGTATACATACTTGAAGTGAATTTAAGGGCTAGCCGTACAGTTCCTTTTATTTCCAAGGTAATCAATATTCCTATTGCAAAGCTTGCCACTCAGGTTATTTTGGGTAAAAAATTGAATCAGGAAAACAAGCCTTTCAATCATTTTGCAGTTAAAGCTGCTGTTTTTCCATTTACGCGTTTTTCGGGAATTGACACTTTACTTGGTCCTGAAATGAAATCAACAGGAGAAGTGATGGGAATTGACTTATCTTTCGGAGCTGCACTTGCAAAAGTGCACATGGCTGCAGGATACAAGTTACCAACAGAAGGAACAGCTCTGGTTTCAGTAAAAGATGATGATAAAGAGTATATATTGCCTGTTGTACGAATGTTGAAAGAACTGAGTTTTGAAATATATGCCACCAAAGGCACAGCTTTGCATCTGAACAATAACGGCATTGCTGCAAAAGCTGTAAATAAAGTGAGAGAAGGCAGACCCCACATAGTTGATATGCTCAAAGATGGAAAAATAAATCTAGTAATCAATACTTCAAAAGGTGTGAAATCAGTCTCAGATAGCAAAGATATCAGGAGAACTGCTATTTTGCAAAATATAGCTTATAGCACCACAGCTTCTGGGAGTAAAGCGTTAGCGCTTGCAATTCAATATGTAAAGAATAGCAAATTGGAAGTGAAATCATTACAGCAGATACAAAATGTTTAAATATCAAGACTATAATAAATTATTACTTATTTCAAAATGAGGATCGTGTAAGCTAAGGCGAGAGAAATTTAATTAAAGGATTTTTGTGTCAGTATCAATATATAACTGCCTTGAGCGTTTGTTGAAAGGCTTTGTACTAATTTTCTTGATTCAAACAATATGCTAGACTTTAACTTAAAAATCTTTGTAAGTGATCACGACTGAAAGGTGTTTTCATGCATTTTTTACCTGAGTGCAATAAGTGTAATTCATTGAGTTTCCAAAATTGATAATGAAGAAAAGCATTACTCGTCTAATAAAAGCAATTCAATACTCCTGTGAAGGAATAAAATCAGCTTTTATATCAGAAATTGCGTTCAGACAGGAGTTACTACTTTTTATAGTATGTGTTTCAACTTTGTTTGTTTTAGATGTAAGTAATTTAGAACGTGCAGTAATGGTAAGTAGCCTATTTTTGGTGTTAATTGTAGAAATTATTAACACTGCTTTTGAAACAACAATTGAGCGTATTTTAAGTGAACAACATATACTTTCAAAAAAAGTGAAAGATCTAGGTAGTGCAGCAGTTTTTCTCTCATTAATTAACTTCTTGATAACATGGATGATAATATTGATATGAATGTTGTTAAGATATATTTTCAAGTTCACCGATTAAGACTTGCATGTCTTGTGGTAAATCAGAAACAAATTCTATATATTCTTTACTTTTTGGATGATATAAGCCTAGCGTGTGAGCATGTAGTGCCTGTCTATTGAAATTACGGATAAAGTCAGAGTTTTTAGCATGTTTTTCACTTTTACTACTATTTTTTCCGTAAACTTGATCACCAACTACAGAATGTCCTATGTGGCTCATGTGTACTCGAATTTGGTGTGTTCTGCCTGTCTCTAAAGTACATTTAACCAGGCTTGCTTGCCCTATAATTTTCTTCACTGAATAATGAGTGATTGCTAATTTACCTGCTGTTTTTGTGACACACATCATTTCTTTATTACTGCGTTTTGGAGCAATATGGGTTTTTACTGTTCCTTGCAGATTAGGTAATGCTCCCCAAATTACTGCTAAGTATTCCCGTTTTATTTTACGATTTGATAGCAGTTCAGACAAGAAGCTGTGGGATTGTTCATTTTTTGCAATTACCATGAGTCCACTAGTATCTTTATCAAGCCTGTGAACAATTCCTGGTCTTGTATTTGTATATGGAATTTTGCCAAGGTGAGCGATCACTGCATTCAGGAGTGTATCATTGTTTGTTCCAGCACCTGGGTGTACTGTTAATCTACTTTGTTTACTCAGAACTATAATGTCCCCATCTTCGTAGATGATATCAAGCTTTATATTATAGTTAGGTTCAATTGATGTGGATATGTCAGGTTGAACGAGATGTACTATATACTCTTCACCTGGTTTTACTATGTGGTCATTATTAATTATTGGCGTGCCAAGTAATGTTACCCGCTCATCTTGTATCAATCTTTGTGCTTTACTGCGTGATATGTTACACTTTTTAGCTATGTAAGTATCTAGCCTTAATTTTTTTTCGTCACTATTAACATTTAAGGTTATATCTATGGTCACTACCCTGCGCAAGCTACTTTGAATGCTGCATGAACATCTGGATTCACAAAATCAACTTTTGTACTAGGTTGAATTTGAAGGCCGTCTTGTTTTTTAATATGGCAAATTGTTTGAGAGCCATCTTTCCAGTAAATTACTATTTTATTATCAAAATCCCGTAGCGTTAACTCCCTCTTTTCTTCTTTTTTATCTTTTTCTTCTAGCTTAATAGACTCTAATAAATAATATAGAAAGCCACTTGCTTTACCGTTAACTTTTTTTCTCCATTCATCCATTTTTTCTTGTTCAGATAATTCTTTTTCCAATTTTGCATTTTCTTGCTCCAGCTCTTTCATCCTTTTTTTTGATTTTAATAATCTATGTTTTTCTATTGCTTTTTTCTCTTCATCTCGCTGTTTTTCAAGAGAAGTAGCAGTAATACTGCCTTCACTGCTATTAGGTTCGGTTGATTGAGTTTGTTTATTCTTTAATTCTTCTAGTTCATCTTTTACTTTTTTTAGCTCTTCCTCTAATTTCTTCCTTATCTTTTCCGCCTCTTCTTTTTGCTTTTCCAACATATCTATAAACAAAGGATCATCACTAACTGTGCTTTCCCCAGATTTAAAAAAGCCAACAAATCTGCTTGGTTCAAATCGCTCAACCTTATCTTCAGCGATTTTAATAGCATTATCTAAACTAGAAAAAATACTTTCAATGTTTAGTGAACTTGCTCTTTTTACCAGCCCTTTAGCTTCACTTAAAATGGGCGAGATTTCCTTGTGCAACTCATCCAAATCTTCTTTGATGTCTTCTCTGACTCTTCGTAGATGAACAAGTGTTTCTTTAATTTCATCATTTGCAGGCTTTAGAAGCTTATTATCGAGTAGACCTTTAACTTCATCTAACTGCTTATCAAGTGAGTCAACAATTTTATCTGTAAAATCAGTCAAGTGCTTATCAAGTAATTTTATCAATCGAGATGTAGAATCATTTACTTCCTCATCTTTTGTCTTTTTTTCCATTACTGATACAACCCCACCTCTTCTGAATGGAAAGAGAATATCCAAATTATTAAACTTTTTAACAATATTATGATTATTGTTTATCTCATTGTTTTTTAGCTTGCTGAATGTTATACATATCCCAACAATAGCAATGATACTAGCCAGTGCAACTATGGCCCATTCCAAATCCTGAACATTGGCAAAGCTAAATCTATTTTGTATTAACGCACCAACTATGATTGCAGCACTAACTACATATGGTATGGCAAGAAAAATGTCCTTATTCTTATTCTCTTGTCTTTGATCATCTAATATTTTTTTTTGATTTTCAGAGATTGGCAAAATTATTGAAAAGCTTGCTTTTTTGTGACTTATAAAACTTAAATTTGGTTTTATCTCTATTTTCAGAGCATTTTCAGCGATTTCACTTATCTCGTTGTCTTTGCCACCTCTAATTTTATCATTTATTAATTCCTCTATCGGCTTTTTTCCTTCTTTTATCTTCTGCTTATGCATATATCTCATAGCAGAAGAGGCTACAAAAGTTGTTAAAAGAATAACAGAAACCAAAGTGTAAATTGGCATGAATGTTGGGTTAAAAATATCTGTAATAAAGCTTAAATTATTACTAGTTATTATTATTGCAGCTACATAAGCCAAAGAAAATTGAAGCCAAGTATTTACAGCTGCTATAGGTAAAGTGTTACTTACAGAATATTTCTTTGTTGCACGCCATAACCTAGGAAAAAAACCAATAGCATCATCTATTTTGGCAAAATTATGATCTACTTTAACATTGAAAGGATTTGTTGTATCTAAAGGCATAAATTTCCTTACATCCTAATTAAGTAATTATATATAAATGATACTTTAAAAACAAGTTTTTGGCTTATGCCAAGGACGATTAGAACGCACTTTACTAACTTTATACCACTATCTGTTAGCCAAACAGAGTGTGTGCCATATGCCTCTAAGTCAGCATATTTGATGATTTTAGTATTGCAAGCTGGATAGTTAAACTTGCTTAACTGAATTACTAGATCGACATTGTTACAATTTTCTAAAATATCTTCTCTTTTGTGAGCTAGCAACACTGACTTATTATTTCCTTTATTATATATGCAGTCATAATCATTACATTTTAGCCTTTTGTTTGAATTACTGAATTTAGTATGATTCACAATTTGATTCTGCCCGTTTTGCTTTGCCCACGTTTTGACAACAAAATTTCTGTTTTTTCTAGTAAGGGAATATAGTAAATTGTCATCTTCTTTTACAGCAAGATTATCAGCACTGACTAGAATATCAGGAGTTGTATACATAGCCCTAGAGAAAATACCTAGCACAATAAAGAAAATTCCAAAGAAACGCCAATTCCTTTCCCACAAGCATAACCATAATAGCCCAAGCGTTATTATAATAATTAATGAGGCAGGAAAAGTGCGAATAGGAATAACCAAATACTGAAGACTGGCAATTGCGTTTGTTATATATAAAACGCTGTCAATTGGGCTTTCCATGAGAGGCGTTATAATCCACTGAGTACCTAAAGGAATCAATAAAACATAGATTATTCCAAGTGGAATAATAATGAGTGTAACTATTGGTATAGCAATCAAATTTGTGATAATGCCACTGATTGAAAAATAGTTAAAATTGTATATTGTGTACGGAACAGTTGCTAAACTTGCTATTATTGAGCTGATCATTATCGACACAAAATATTTTATTATTTTTATTTTGAATAACTTATTAGCATTGATCTGATAGCTGGCAACTAGTGCCAAAACAGCAGAAAATGACATTTGAAAACCTGGCTTTAAGATTGCTTCTGGCTCCACTATGAGTATCACCGAAGCAGCAAACGCAATTGCTATTAATCCTCGATATTTCCTTTCTATGATTATTGCAACAAGTACCAAGATCACCATGATGTAGGCACGCTGAGCAGAAATTTGCATACCGGTAATCAACAAATAAAAGGTAGTTGGCAAGATAGTAAAGAATGCAGATATTTTTTTAGTGTTATATTTAAGAGTCAAAGTTTCAGATATTGCAAATAAATTACGGAATACTATAAAAAATAGACCAGCAACAAACGATAAATGTAAACCAGATATAGCGAATAAATGTGCTATACCTGAATCTCGTATCGCATTCATAGTTTTTTGATCTATCCCGTCTTTTTTGCCAATTAATAATGCAGAGATTATGTCCGCGTGTGGCTTTTTGGTATTTTGCTGTAGGTTTTCATAGATATATTGACGGAAAGATTCTATATACTCTTGAAATTTTCTTGCTTCAGCCTTTTTGTACAGGACTATTTTGCTTGTTGCAAAGCCTGTTGCACTTATTTTCTGATAATATGCTATTCTTGCAAAATCATATGCATATTCCGAAGGCGCAATTTTTGGAGGAAAGAGTTTTGCTGATAATTTTACTTGATCCCCTATTTTAATGCCTTCTTCCGCTTTGGTTCTAACTGATATTCTGATGTTATCCAGCTTGAACTTCGTGTTTTTTATTTCATAAAGCAAAAATTGCTCATACGAGCCCTTGTTATTAATATCCTTCACTGTAGCAACAATATCTTTCACATACCTTTCCTTATCAAGAATGTGAGTATTAACTGAATCTGTTCTGAATTTGCTGGCTGTAAATCCTATGAGCACTGCAATTAAAGAAATGCATAATATTGCGTATTTCCTGTATAATATTGCAATCAGAATTAGTATAGGTGAAAGCAAGAGAAAAATAGATATAGTGAAAGCACAGCTTGGTTCAAAATTTAATGAGAAATAGGTTAAAATTCCTGCACACTGAAAAACCGGGAACCACAATATCAAGTTATATTTTTCATTGCACAGATTGTTATGTATATAATTTACTATCATGTTAAGAAAGGTTAATAGATATATAAATATATGTAATAGTGTGATTTTATTCTTTTATTTATTATTATTACGCATATAATAATAAATAAGCAACGACGCGGGATGGAGCAGCTCGGTAGCTCGTCAGGCTCATAACCTGAAGGTCGTAGGTTCAAATCCTACTCCCGCAACCATCTTTCAATTGTACAAACATTGCGATTTCTCTTATTATAATAGCAATGGTATTTCTAACTCAAAGCTTGTTTTTGACCTGTAGGCTCAATCGTAACATTCAGTAAAAAACTCAGGGTATTTATTGACAAAATTATAGCGGCTGCATGCCTTTTTTCTTTTTTCTTATTACATCAATAATTTCACTATACGCTTTATTGTTGTCTTTATCTGCAATTACAGTAATAACATTACATCTATTAGATTCTTTTACAGCTATTTCTTGAAATCCTTTTCGAATTTTATGATAGGAATCAATGCTCATTTCTTCATACTTATTTTTATCCTTTGCTCTGCTGAGTCCAACTTGAACATCAATATCTAAAATAAATGTGATATCTGGATATTTAATTTCCACTAATTTGTGTAAGTCTCTTATTAGACTCAAGTCAACACCTAGTCCATACCCTTGATACGCAATAGTTGAATCGATAAATCGATCACAAATAACTGTCTTTCCCTCTTTAAGAGCTGGCAATATTAATTTTTTCATATGTTCGTGCCTCATCGAGATAAGCAGCAAGAGTTCAGAAATAGGATCAATATTATCCTTAAGTAGTAATCCTCTTATTTTTTCTGCAAAATCAGTACCACCTGGTTCTCTAGTCAATACGACATTATTTTCACCGTGAATTTGCTTGAAATAATTTGCAAGTAACTCAGACTGTGTTGTTTTACCAGAACCATCTATTCCTTCGAAGGTTATGAACATAAATTTTATAATTACAATGCTAAATGCAAACAGTGTACATAGAAACCATTTGACATTTAAGCAATAAGATCATAAATTATGGTATACAATTCTCTATGAGCTATGGTTACGCTAGACACTCCTAAGATAGATTTAGACTTTAATGCAAAGAATTTTAATCTCCTGGGAGTGGATAACAAATATTATACATTAAGTGACTGCTATGGGGAAAATGGTCTCATTGTAATGTTTATATGCAATCACTGTCCTTACGTTCAATCAATTATTAGCAATCTAGTAAGCGATGTTAATTTGTTGAAAAAAGATTATCAGGTAAACACCGTTGCAATCATGCCAAATGATGTAAATGAGTACCCAGAAGACTCCTTTGAAAACATGATTAATTTTGCGAAGGAAAATAAGTTTACATTTCCATATTTGATTGACAATAACCAAGAAGTAGCTAAAGAGTATGGTGCTGTTTGTACCCCTGATTTTTTTGGCTTTAATTCCAAACTAGCCCTCTGCTATCGCGGGTGTTTTAACAACACAAAAAAAGAGAAAGTTCAAAATTACGAAGTAGGAAGTAGTGATTTATTTCAAGCCATGAAATTTATTGCAGAAACTAGCAATCCTCCAGTTGACCAAAAATCAAGCATTGGTTGTTCAATAAAATGGTCTAATTCTACAGGTTAAATATTATGCACAGCGGCTCTCAGCATTTGTTTGATATTATAATTTTACTCTCTGCTGCTGTGTTTATAGTCATAGCGTTTTGGAAAATGAATATTAGCCCAGTACTTGGTTACTTTGTTGCAGGTGCATTGATTGGTTCTCATGGATTTAATCTGATACATTCAGTTGAAGTAATGGATAACTTTGCAGAGTTTGGCGTAGTTTTCCTATTGTTCATTATAGGTCTTGAATTGACATTTGAACGCCTTATCGCTATGCGTAGGCATGTGTTTGGGTTTGGTTCCCTTCAAGTTATAGTTACCATGATAGCAATATGGTGCATTGCTCTTGCCTTTGGAGTAAATACAAACATGGCAGCAGTTATCGGTGGTGGACTTGCACTATCCTCAACAGCAATAGTGTTGCAGGTTCTGCAAGAAAAGGGTTCTCAAGCAAGCCAAGTTGGTAGATTGTCAATAGCAGTGCTACTAATGCAGGACTTTGCAGTGGTACCTCTAATAGTACTAGTGCCCCTGCTTACTGGCAATTCTGAACACAGCTTAATAAGCTCGTTGGCAGGCTCATTAGTGCAAGCAGCTATTGCATTGGTGTTGATATTTGTAACTGGTAGGTTATTACTGAGGCCATTGTTTTCGGTTATTGCCAAAATGGAGAGTAATGAAATCTTTATATCAACAACACTTCTGATAATATTAGGATCAGCATTTATTACTGAACAATTTCATTTATCAATGGCATTAGGCGCATTTGTTGCTGGGTTACTAGTTGCAGAAACAGAACACAGGAATTCGGTAGAACATGCAGTATTGCCATTTAAAGACTTATTTCTTGGTTTATTCTTTATGACTGTTGGCATGTCTATTGATATTGACCTTTTACTCAATAAGTTACCACTCGTTACTTTATTATCAATTATCCTTATCGTTTTAAAGACTTCCATTATATATACATTGTGTAGATTTTTTGGATTTAGAAGTGCACCTGCAATACAAGCTGGATTACTGCTTGCACAAGGCGGTGAATTTGCATTTATTTTATTCCGTTTAGCAGATGAATTAGATGTACTATCAAGTGAAATCGCTCAAGTGCTTATGATGGTAACTACAGTAACTATGGCTTTTACTCCTCTTTTATCGGGAATTGGAGACTGGATAGCAAATTCATTTAGCACTGAAAAAATAATACTAGACGATGAAGCAATCGAAACAGACACACAAGATCTTTATAACCACGTAATAGTTGCCGGGTTTGGTAGAGTGGGATATATGGTAACGAAAATGCTTACTGCGGAGCATTTAAGTTATGTTGTTGTAGATATTCAATCAAAAATAGTGAAAGAAGGAAAAAATGACAGTTTCCCTATATATCTTGGAGATGCTACAAGATATGAAATTTTAAAATCAGTAGGAATAGAAAGAGCTCAAGCTCTTGTGGTTTCAATAAAGAACGAAGTCACTATAAAGAAAATAGTTTCTCTAGTTGCAACAAACTTCCCGCATGTAAATATTATAATACGTTTACCAGATTTGAATAATGTGGAGGTTTATAAAGATCTAGGGGCTAGTAAAGTTATTCCCGAAACGTCTGAAATTGGATTGCAGCTAGGTGGAGCAGCATTAAGTTTAAGTGGTATTAGCGAGAGCGGAGTTACATCTTTAAAAGGTAAATTTAGAAAAGGCAACTACAGTATGTTAAAAGACCTTGGTAGTGATAAAGATGAATAATCCTCTATCACTTTAATTAGTGACCAGAAAAACACATTTAATTAAGCAACTATACTCTCTAGAAAGGTGAAATTGACCTTATTGTAACTATGAACAAAATAATAATAAAAAAATTTGGTGGTACTTCGCTAACTGACTTAAATCGAGTTGCAAATCTAATAAAAAACGATATTGAAAAAGGTTATAATGTAATTGCTGTTGTATCCGCTGCTGCAGGATTCACTGACCAAATGGCTTTTCAAGCCAGGCAAATTTCAAATTTAAATTGTAGACAAGAGTTATCAGAGTATGATGTCCTGCTTTCAGCAGGAGAACAAGTCTCTTGCGGGTTATTAGCTATCACTCTTCTGTCTGTTGGAGTTAATGCTAAATCATGGCTCGCCTGGCAGTTACCAATTCTAACGGATAATTTTTATTCTGAGTCTAAAATAAAAAAGATAAAAATTGACCATGTAAAAAGATCTTTTGCTGAGGGTTATACTGCTGCAATCATTGCTGGTTTTCAGGGTATATACGATGATAGAATCACTACTTTTGGTAGAGGAGGATCTGACATCTCAGCAATTGCCTTTGCTGTAGTCTTTGGTATTAGGACTTGTGAAATTTTTACTGATATTGACGGAATATATACAGCAGACCCAAAAATTGTTCCAAGGGCACGCAAGCTTAAATCTATCTCTTACAATGAAATATTGGAGATGTCGTCATCTGGTGCTAAAATATTGCATAATCGTTCAGTACAACTTGCAATGAAGCATAATATTAAGGTGCAAGTGTTATCCACTTTTGAGGAAGTAGAAGGCACTACAGTACTACACGAAAAAGATGTACTGGAAAGATACTTAATTACTGGAATAACTTATAGCACTCACGAAGCTCTTGTAACTTTTACTAACTTTGCAAATACTCTGGATACTTTAAGAGATATAGCAGGAGCAAACGTTAAAGTTGACATGATACATGGGTCAAGCTTTTTGATTTCTAAATTTGATGTTGATTTAATGACAAAGTTATTGAACAAAAATGAAAATTATGTCGTAAACAATAATATAGCTAAAATTTCAATAATTGGTATTGGTGTTATGTCTAACACTGAAGTGATGTACCGCACACTCAAGGTTTTAAGCGAAAAAAAGATAGAAATACTTGCTGTCACAATGTCCGAAATCAAGATCAGTATAGTTGTTCAAAAAAAACACGCTGAGGCTTTAATTAGAGATTTACATACCGAATATGAGCTTGATGTATGACAGCACGCTTGAAATTTATTTACTTGATAATTCAAAAAACTTGAAAGAGCAAAGATAGTTATTGAAATTATCTTGATTTACATCGGTTATCCAAGTTTGACATTGAATGCTTAACACCTCCTCAATTAACACCTTTCTGTAATCTTTATCCAGATGAGACATTATATCGTCAAGCAGAAGAAGAGGTGCTTTATTGTAATGAATACACCTTGCTTTTACACTAGATAAGATGATAGAAAGCAGTAATAGCTTTTGCTCTCCAGTAGAACAAAGATTTATTGGCATGTCCCCTTTTTGGCAAAAAACCCGAAAATTATCATTATGTACAGAAAAGGTTACTCTACCAGTTAATGAGTCTTTTTCTCTATTTTCCTTTAGACGATTCTGAAAATATTCTGCAGTATCGTTCAAAGTTAGCTGACTGCTAAATTTCAAACTTGCCTTTGGAAAAAACTCACAAGAATGGTTATCAATTGTGCCCTGTAGTATTTTTAAAACAGACAAACGCATACGTAAAATATCAACTGCATTGGTAGCCATGACGTTTTCAAGGCTAGAGAGCCAATTTTCGTCTAAAATATTCTCTCTAAGCAGTTTACTTCGCTCATGTTTAGCTTTCCTGTATTTCATATAGCAATAAGTGTAATTTTCTTCAAACAGTGAGACGATACGGTCTAAAAATTTTAATCTGTCACTCGGAGAATTAAGAAGAATATAGTCCATTTGTGGAATGAGCCATATTACATTGGATATTCTATACAGAGATGAATAACTTGATTGTGTTTTTCCATCAATTTGTATTAGTTTATTATTAAGATTCTTTCCTATACCAATTGAGTTAAAGTATGTTCCATTAAAAAAGTCATAATGCACTGCCCAATCTTCATTACTGAGTCTATTTTGCATCTCACTAATTTTTACTTTTTTCATGCCATTACTTTTAGCAAGCAATGAGATTGCTTCAAGTATATTAGTTTTACCAACACCATTTTGACCAGTTATTACAACCGATCTATCGTCTAAATCCAGTTCGAAATTTGAATGACTACGGAAATTATGTAATTTCAATTTTTTTATATAGCAATGGGTAGCCATTCTTTAATTTATATTCTGCTTACTTCCTCTAAAACCTCATCAACATGTCCACTCACTTTTACATTTTTCCAAATCTTCACTACTTTACCTTTTTTATCTATTAAAAAAGTAGTACGCTCTACTCCCATATACTTTTTGCTAAACATACTTTTCTCTACCCAAACACCATACTTTTCCAACATTTCAGCATTTTCATCAGAAACTAAAGAAAATGGCAGAGAATATTTTGCTTTGAAGTTAGCGTGGCACTTAACGCTATCTTTTGATACACCAATTATCACTGTGTCAAGAGAAGAAAAATTTTCTATATTGTCTCTAAAGCCTTTTGCCTCCATTGTGCAGCCCGGAGTATCGTCTTTAGGATAAAAATAAAGAACTACATTTTTTTTATCAAAAAATTCACTCAGTGATAAAATCTCACCAGAATCTGTTGGCAAGCTAAAATCAGGTGCATTATTTCCTATTGTTAATTCCATACTTTGCTCCATTATTAACACTTTTATGGTACTATATTATATTGTAATAGGAAGGGAGGATAAATGAAAGTAGCTTTTCAGATGGATGAAAGTATAAATTTTGAAGCTGATACTACATTTTCATTAATAAAAGAAGCGCAAAGAAGAAGGTACGAAATTTTTGTTTATGTACCTAATAATTTAGCACTCAAGTTAAATCAGCCAATTGCCCTTGCTCAGAAAGTCAGCGTTGATGATTGTAGCTTCATTTCAAAAGAGGATGTAGTAATCAACCTAAATGAAATGGATATCATATTTATCAGACAGAATCCACCATTTGATATGCGGTACATTACAACAACCTATATCTTAGAAAAGACTACTGCGTTAGTAATAAATAATCCAACAGAAATAAGAAACTGCCCTGAAAAATTAATTACTTCACTGTTTCCAGAGCTAATTCCTCCAACTTTGATCACTGAAAATATATCGATGATTAGAAATTTTTGTCACGACTATCAAGATATCATCTTGAAACCACTATATAGCTATGGAGGAAATGACGTAATAAGAATACAAGACCAAAATAGCATTCAAGTGGTAGTTGATCTCATGATTGCAAAATATGAATGTCCTGTAATTGCACAAGCGTTTTGTAAAAAGATAAATACAGATAAAAGAATACTGCTACTGGATGGAAAGCCAATAGGAGTAATGAAGCGAGTTCCAAAGTCTAGCGGAGAAATCAGAACAAATTTGAGACTCGGAGCAAGTTTTGAGCCTGTCCAAATGAATGATAGAGACAACGAAATATGTAATAAAATTGGTCCTGAGCTAAAGAAAAGAGGGCTAATATTCGTTGGCATTGATATTATAGATGACTTCCTTCTTGAAATTAACACAACTTCGCCTACGGGAGTAGTTTATATCAATAAGTTGTATAGTAAATCACTAGAAAAAGAACTATGGGATGCATTTGAAGAAAAAGCAATTCGTCAACTAAGTTCTTGAGCTATTGCCTTAATAAATTCAGTAACTCCATTCCTTATTCTTGTTTTCTTAGTATTATTAGCCATATCAAGCAATTTTTGACAATTTTGCAATAAATCAACTAGCAACTCTCCTAGATTCTTTTTCGCGTTACTATTTTGCTCAACCATTACAGCTGCTCCCGAATCTTCAATATGTTTTGCATTATAAAATTGATGGTTATCTTTTGAGTGAGGATAAGGAATATATACAGCAGGACGCTCAGCAAGAGTAATCTCTGCTATTGAAGTTGCCCCCGCTCTGCTAATTACCAAATGAGCATTGGCCAGTTTATTTTCCATATCATCGAGAAACTCACTTAACTCACAATCAATTCCTTCACTTTTGTATAGACTCTTGACCTTGTTTATATTTTTCTTCGTACATTGCTGCGTTACTCTAATCCTCTCTTTTACTTCAACAGGTAGATCACAAATTACGCTGCTCACTACATCATCAAAAAAATTTGCACCCTGACTGCCTGCTATTATTAACACGTTTAAAACTGTTTCAGCTCTAGAATAGCCTTGTGCTTCTATATCGACAAAATTTCCTGTAAAAACGCATTTACTACCTTCTGCATACTTAGTCTCTGGAAAGCTAGTTGCAATTAATTTTGCACTCTTGAAAAAGAATCTATTTACTCTCCCTAAAACTATATTTTGTTCATGTAAAATTATAGGTATAGAAAAAATCTTTGCTGCAAAAAGAGTTGGAAAAGAAGCGTAGCTACCAAAACCAATGATCAGCTTTGGTTTTAATTTTCTTGTTTGATACAGTGCTAATACACAACTATACATTAACAAAAAGAGAAACTTCAATTTGTTGCCACTTGGCTTGCACAATGGTAAAATATAACTTTCTATATTGATGGTTTTTTGATCAGTGAATAATATACAATTGTGCCCTTGTACCTTTAGTGCTTTTGCTAAGGTTATAGCTGGAAAAACATGCCCACCTGTACCGCCTGTTGCTAGAATAATATCCATCTGTAAATAGCAATTTGATAATAGATTATTAATCATTTTTTAATAATCTGCATGTAAAATTTTATTAAGCTTTATGATAGTTGAGTTAAAAATGCCTGAAAGTAGCAACAGCAAAAACGTGAAAAACAAGCCTCAAGAGCAAAGAGAAGGCGGAAGCGGAGGTTTTATAGGATTATTAAAAAGCATAACAAAAGCTCTTTTTAACTCAGTTGTTGATCTACCTCAGCAAGAACAACTCAATAAAAATATTGATAGACAACAAGGTTTAGACAGTAAAAGAAAAAGCCCAGAGGATCTTAATCAGGAAAAAAAGCTTGAAGTGAAAGAAGCAGCTGAAGGGTTAAAAGAAAAGTTAGAAAAATCTGATATTGGTAATCAATCTATTAGAATTGAATCGCCTAATCAGGATAATTGTAGCTCTAAAACAATGAATCGTTAGCTTAACTATTTAACGATTCATCATC
This sequence comes from Wolbachia endosymbiont (group B) of Cyclophora punctaria, assembly GCF_964028235.1. Classification (NCBI taxonomy): domain Bacteria; kingdom Pseudomonadati; phylum Pseudomonadota; class Alphaproteobacteria; order Rickettsiales; family Anaplasmataceae; genus Wolbachia; species Wolbachia endosymbiont (group B) of Cyclophora punctaria. The sequence goes on along the minus strand of NZ_OZ034749.1, from coordinate 1,554,051 downwards.
TGCAGCAAGTACTGATTCGTGTATAATTTCCGAAATAGTTGGATGAGGAAAAATCGTAGATTTTATGTCGCAGTCTGTTCCCTCTAGTTGCTTTGCAAGAGCGAAATTGCTAATTAACTCTGTTACTTCCGCTCCTATCATGTGAGCTCCAAGAAGTTCGCCTGTTTTTTTGTCTATAATTGTTTTCACTAAACCTTCAGTTTCACTTAGTGCAATAGATTTACCATTAAAGTTGGAGTGAAATTTTCCTACTTTTATATCGTATCCACTTTTTATTGCCTGTTCCTCAGTAAGGCCAACGCTTGCTACTTGCTGATGAGAGTAAGTGCAATTTGGTATGCACTCTTTTTTTAACTTATGAGCATTTTTACCAGCAATTTTCTCAACACAGATTACAGCTTCATGACTTGCTTTATGCGCTAAACATGGGGGACCAGCTACATCACCTATTGCATACACACTTGATTCACTTGTTTCATACCACTCATTCGTTTCAATGAAACCAGAAGGACTCAACTTAATTTTTGTATTTTCTAAACCTATATTTTCAGTGTTTGCTTGAACGCCAACTGCAACAATTACTCTATCGAATTCTTTATTATCACCACTACTTAGCTGCACTTGAACAGAGTCTTTATTTTTAGTGAAAGTTTTTACACTATTGCTCGTATATATTTTTATTCCTTGTTTTGTAAATATCTCTTGTACTAAATTTGAAATGTCTTTATCTTCCAGCGGCAAAATAGTGTCTTTTACTTCTATAATTGTTACATCAACCCCCAAAGTACTATAAAAACTTGCAAATTCTATTCCTATCGCACCAGAACCTATGATTAGTAGCGATTTTGGTAACTTCTTTGGAGTCATAGCGTGCTGCGCATTCCATATTAAATCTCCATCCGCCTCTATTCCAGGTAGATTTCGCGCTCTAACACCTGTTGCTAAAATGATATGATTGGAAGAAATTTCCTCCTCCTTTTTGTCATTAAGAATTTTTACAGTACGATTACCTGCAAGTTTACCAAAGCCTTGATGAACTTTGATGTTATTTTTTTTCATCAAATATGCAACACCGCTTGACAATTTATCAACAACGTTTCTTGAGTATTTCACTATTGATTGTATATCAAAACTTGCATCCTTTACTTTTATGCCAAATTCTTCTGATCTTGTTATTAACCTATAAATTTCAGATGCTCTAAGTAGCGATTTTGTTGGTATACACCCCCAATTTAAGCATATACCACCCAAATTTTCTTCCTTTTCAACAATTGCAGTTTTAAATCCAAACTGTGCCGCTCTAATTGCTGCTATATAACCACCAGGACCGCTGCCTATAACTGTAATATCATACTCATTCATCAGCTTTCTTCGTATTCAAAAAGATTATATATAACAGATGGAACCCGTATGATCAATGCTCAGGTGCATAGAAGCGGCTTGACAAATCTTCCCACTTTTCTTCTTATACCAATAAGAGTATTTATCCTTATTTTTAATCTCCGCGGGTTTAACAACAAAACTCAGATATTTATTGGCAGATTACATAAAAATTATAGCGGCTGCATGTTTTTTAAATTTTTTCTACTTCAGCCAAAACACGCTTGTTAGCACATTATCAATTTACATTATTAAAACTCGCTATATAGGGATTCTTTTGCCTTTTTTTACTTAGTAAATTTATTAATATTTATAGCTAAAGCTTCAGGCCAGCACTTGATGCTGAAATCTTTACTACAAATAAGCATATTGAGCACAAAATTATGCTAAAACACAACGTTTTTGGTGAGACTATGGACAAACTGAATCCCAGTATCTGGGCACTGGGATGACAAGAAATAGGCTGCTTGAATAACAACGAAAGGTTATTTGGATGATAGCTACACTTCCAGTGTCAGCTACTCGGATGACAAGAAAGAGGGCACTGACATGCTGAACCATAATGTTCGTACAGCTGTGCAAGAATCAGTGGGTGTGACTTGCCAAATTTTTAAATTACGGACAGCACCAAGTAACGCACAAGTACAGCGTCTATACCAATTATTGTTGTACCTTATTTCTTTCTCCACAATACATTTTACCTGATAAGAATAGAGCTACTATAAGATAAATAAGATTCCATGTTGCTAACGAAACACCAAAGATATAATGAGGTCTGTCACAAGACGGAGAGTAGTTAGGGTTTAATAGATTATTTCTTAGCTCTTCTATGCTAACGTTACCACTTGCTTGCTCTGTACAGCCTAAAACATCATGAAATAAGTGGAGTTCAAGACCTACATGATAAAAAGATATTATTGCACCAATGAGATAGCTGCAAAACATCGCATAGATTAGGATTTTGTTTTCTTTGAACATGTACGCAACTGCAAGTAGACCTGTAACATAGTAAGCTACTCGCTCGTATATACATAACTTACACGGTATCATATTGAAAAAATAGTCTAGCACATATGCAAAAATTAAAGCGACAGCGCTTGATAAGAGAAAAATTATAGAACTGTTATTTACATCTGACATAGTTAATGAATTACTACAATATCTGTGAAGAGTCAACTCTTGTTTGACAACGTTTCATGTAACGATAGAACACTAAGTACTATGTTACCACTTTTACACCCTATACATATGTTCGCCGTTGTATCAACTATGTTTTTTAAAAAATTTTTTATTGTGTAATTTTGCAACTTGATCCAATCATGTAGGTAATAAAAATCCATTCGTCATAGGAATAGAATTTTATGTCAAACAGCTATTGCTTGCTTAAGCCAATGAATATGTGAATAAGCACTTTAAGTTTGTGTGGACGCACAATATTCATTTCAATTACTGCTATGTAAATTTTAAACATTCAAATTAATTGCCTCTTTAAGCCTTGCATTAGCAATTACTATAATTTTACGCATTAGAGCTGTTATAGCTACCATCTTCTTCTTACCACTTTCAACAAGCTTAGAATAAAAGGTGCCAAGTGCAGATTTGGACCTTGCAGCAGACATGGCAGATGTAAAGAGCTTTGAACGAACATTACTTCTACCTCCTATAATCCTTCGGTAACCAACAGTTTTACCACTTTCCCTAGGATGAGGTGCTACTCCGGCAAGACTTGCTACTTCTTTTCTACTTAAGTAGCCAAGCTCTGGCATTAAACACAAAAAATCTTGTGATAACTTTTTGCCTATTCCAGGAACTGTTTTAAGGATTTTTTGACGTTGTTGTAGCTCATGGCTTTCATCAATAATTTTTTGTATAGTGTCATTGAGTTCGTTTATTTGATTATTGAAAAATTCAATGGTCTTCTGGCAACTTTCCTTTATATGGTCATTTTCAGGAGCTTCCAGTCTACACTTTTCCTGAGCTCTCATTTGCGTAATGTCATCACGACGTTGACAAAGTGCAACCAGGGTTGATTGTTCTTTTGATTGTAGGTACAAATAGAGAGAGAGTTCTATGGCGTTCAAATCCATATTGAGCAAGAGCCCTCGCATCTGATTTATCAGACTTTGCTACAGTTCCGTGAGACAAGATAAAGCTTTTTACTTTACGAGTATTAGCTCGATGTACTGCAATATTCTTGTCAATAAGAAAATGTGACAAACCAAGCTCATATTTTCCTGTGTTTTCCAAAGTTACTAAAGAATTAGGTAGAATATCTGAAAACTTTTGAAATAATTGTTGCCAAACATCAGAATCATTGTCAAATTTGACAGCGTTCTTCTGTTTGTGAATTGCAACGACATTTTTAAATTTTCCGATATCAATGCCAATAAAATTTTGATAAGATGTAACCATAACAAACCTCGATAGTTTTAGTTAATTTAAGATTGTAAACGGGTGCATATATATGTCCCAAGCAACTATTCAAACGTATCGAGAGATGGGCTAGTGTACCTTGATTTAAACGGTTGTAGTACCAATATTCTTCCGGTCGCACACGCCCATGATAGTCCTATTCCTATAGTGAGTAGGGCTATCTTTCCCTCTTATCCTCTTTTATATCACATTTTCAACTTACAATTGGTTCAGTAATCAGCCCTTTCATATCAGTTGCAACTCTAGTATCACTATCTATTTTTGCAATTTCTTCTTTGGTATACAATTCATCCTTGTTTTTCGTCCAGCTATTGTCATATTGAATATCAACTTCTCCTCCATTGGTTTTGAAGCCGAATATTTCTTCTATAACTGATTTTTTGTCAAATGAGTATTCATTAGAAAGACTGTGACATATTATAACATCTGTAATTGTGTAAACATAAGATGGTGCTGATCTAAGCATAGGATAATATGTTTTAAATCTTCTCTTAACTTCATTATAAATTTCCGTAATCTTTATTCTACCAGCATCACTTACAGCAATGATAGCGTTCTCAATATCTATCATACCGCTGTAGCTGTGGCCTGTTCCTTCATTTTCAGCAAGTAGAAAGCCCTGTTTAGCATGAATCTCACCAATTTTCTTGTCTTCTGTAGGTAAGATATCAAAATCAAAATAAATTATAGGAGACTTCAGTGCCAACAACATAAATATACGCATGCTGTCTATCTCAACACCAAAAGATAATCTTTCATCTTCTGGAATAGAGTATAGATCTCTAAAATATTGAGACACCTTGTATAAAGGACATTTAGATTTTTCAATTTGCCACATTTTTTGTAAATGAAAGCTAAACTCATATTCCCCTAAATCCAGCTCATTAAAATCTATAAGTTCTATATTTTTGTTTGGGTTAAATTTTCTGTTTGATATTTTATTCTCCAACTCTTTACGTTGCATAGGAGTAAAACCAGATCCATTTATTACTAATTTCACTACACGTGTACTTTCCCTCTTTGCCCATTCGCTCAATCTCTCCACGTATTTTTCTGGGATTAGATATCCATATTTTCGGGGAAGCCACTGAAACACTAAGGGTGTATCAACCGTGAAAGTATGTGGAGATCCAGGCCTTAAATCTTGTCCTTTATAATTCATAGCAAAAGTACTAAATAAGTTAATACTTTGCTATATAATATTAATTTATCAACTACTTATTTAAGTAATATTATTTATTTATTAAAAATATTACTTAAATAAGATTACCTACTTTACATAGGGATTTTTGTTCTTTTTCAAAAGTAATCTGACTGGTACGCCTTCAACAAAGAAGTTTTTTCTAAGACCATTAGTCAAATAACGTTTATAACTCTCATCAACACTTTCCGGGACGTTGCATACCAAAGAAAAAGCTGGAGGTTTGGTGCCAATTTGAACAATATACTTCATTTTAATTGCTCTACCTTTTATAAGTGGGTGAGAATGTTTTTCCACAGCATCTATTAGCCAATTATTCAGTTTTGCAGTGCTGATCTTCTTGTTTAAGGATTCACTCACTTCAAGACACTTATCTATCACATCACCACAGCGCATACCTTTCAATGCAGAAATTGTTACAGTTGGCACTTCCAAAAATAACCGAGTCACTTCCTGTTGTTTGACAAATTTTATTAACTTACTTCTGTCATCCTTACCTATTAAATCCCACTTATTTAAAACGATGATAATTCCCTTCCCCCCTTTAATTGCAGCTTCAGCAATTGATAAATCCTGCTGCTCAACGCCAAGCAAGGAATCTAGCATTAAAATCACTACATGAGAGCGCTTTATTGACTCTATACTTTTTTCAACAAATCTTGATTCTAAGTTATCAACAACATTTGCCTTTCTGCGGATTCCCGCAGTATCGATGAGAGTGATTAATTTCCCATTATGGTCGTATGAAATATCCACAGAGTCACGCGTGGTACCAGGTTTTGAGCTTACTATTAGTCTATTTTCTGCAAGTAAACTGTTTAAAAAAGTTGATTTTCCAACGTTTGGGCGACCGATGATTGCAATCCTCAGTCTAATGGACTCACTTTCAGGCAGCTCAGTTTTTTTGTTAAAATCTTCAATAACACCAGCTAATACATCATAAAGATCAATCATACCAAGATTATGTTCGGCTGAGATGTACACCGGACCTATGAAGTTGAAGAACTGCAAATGATCAACATTTTCCGATTTATGACTTTCGCATTTGTTTGCTATTAGTATTACAGGTTTGTTCGTTTTTCTCTTCAGCCACTTTGCAAACTCTTTGTTCTGCTCATTTTGCACTTTTGCATCAACAAGAAAAAAAATTACATCTGCGCTTAATAAAGAAAACTCTATTTGTTCAATAACTTGTAGTGAAAAACTGGTTTGGTCATTCCATCCTCCTGTATCTATAACTTTAAACTCTAAATCACTAATTCTTCCAATTCCTTCACGCCTATCTCTCGTTACTCCTGGAATGTCACTAACTACCGCTGCTTTTCTTCTTACTAGCCTATTAAATAGAGTTGACTTGCCTGCATTTGGAAGGCCTATTATGGCTATTTTCAGCATAGTTTAAGAGCGTATTTTATACATAGTAAATTATAATCAAAATTTTTTAGTTTAACTATTGACTTGATAGATTATATACCTATCCTAAAATTAGGATATTTTATCTTAAGTTTATTATGTAGAATTGGAGGCACTATGCATAATGCAAATGAAACTTTAATAATGAATTTCGATCAAGTTGCTCAATTAACTCCTCAAATTTATAAATTAGGGACACCTTATAACAACAGGACACGTATATATAACTATATAACTTTAGCTAAAGCATTGGAGAATCTCAATGATCCATCCCGGTCACATGCAAATAAGGAGCTTTTTTTGAGTGACAATGATGAAGAAACTAAGAAATTTCTGAGTGTAATTCGAAAAGGAATTGCTGAATATACAGGTAATGATTCTATAGATGTGAGGTTGAGAGGAAAAGAAGATAAATCATTTACTGCATAGGTATCGTTAAAAGAAGGCAGAGGTGAGTTAAAATTTGATAACTCATTTCCTGGTAAAGCCTTAAAGGATAGTAATCCAAAAATTGGAGCTTTTACATTGGTATCTCCAGAAGATAAAAGGTTGGTGCGTGTTTCACAAAGTGATGATGGTGTAAGGCTTTATCAAATACTAAATGAGTCTTGTATAATTAAATTTAACTGGAAAGTGGGTGATAGAGATTGCAGTATTGCTTTAAATATTAGTGAAAATGGTAACGTATTTTGTACTGATTTAAGTGATAATATAAGTCCTGAGGACTTCGAGGAAAACAAAGCTGTAAAAATAAAAATTGGCTATTATGAGAATAAGAAGATGGATAAATATAATGACATGACTCTAGCAAAATTGGTCTCATTGGCTTCAAACTTACAAGGAATTGAAAGAGAAGTTATAACAATTAATCCATCAATAGGTGTAACAAGTGCAAGTGCACAGAATGTTAGTGAGTCTCAGCATTCTCAGAATATTAAATAGAAATTGCTAGCGCATTAATTATCGTACACATACACCGTTGCATGCAGCAACGGTGTATGTGTATAATCAATAGGATTTGTAAGCTCAATAAAGTTTACAACCAATTTGAAAGTTATTTTACTACATGCAAGACTCTGAAATACTAGAAACTCTAAAGATCAAAACATTAGAAGCCGAAAAAGGAGGAGGTCCTGATAGAGTTAACAAGCAACATGAAAAAGGAAAGCTAACCGCTAGAGAAAGGTTGAGTATATTGCTCGATGAAAATTCATTTCAAGAGTATGATAAGTTTGTGAAGCATCACGCAACTGATTTTGGCATGCAAAATGCTGATTTTTTAGGTGATGGAGTTGTAATTGGCCATGGTACTATTTATGGCAGAAAAGTTTTTGTTTATTCTCAGGATTTCACTGTCTTTGGTGGATCACTTGGTGCATCACATGCAAAAAAAATATGCAAAATTATGGATATGGCAATTAATGCCAGGATTCCAATTATCGGACTAAACGATTCTGGTGGAGCCAGAATCCAAGAAGGAGTAAATTCCCTTGCTGGTTACGGAGAAATTTTTCAAAGGAATGTAAATGCATCAGGCGTTATACCACAAATCTCTCTAATCATGGGCCCATGTGCTGGCGGTGCAGTTTACTCTCCAGCGCTAACCGATTTTATTTTCATGGTAAAAAATAGCTCATACATGTTTATAACCGGACCAGATGTAGTAAAAAAGGTTACATACGAAAACGTAAGCCACGAAGATCTCGGTGGAGCAAAAATTCATACGAGCAAAACAGGAGTAACAGATTTTGCATTCAATAATGAAGTTGAAATGCTACTAGAAATGCGAAAATTCTTCACCTTTTTGCCAGCAAATAATCAAGAGTTGCCAAAAACTGTACCGATCTGCGACTTAATTGATGATGTTGATGAATCTTTGAACACTCTAGTTCCTAGTAATCCTAATACTCCTTATGATATGTATGAACTCATTGAAAAGGTGTGTGATGAAAGGAAATTTTTTGAACTAAAACCCGATTTTGCTCGTAACATCATAATTGGCTTTGGCAGAATTGGAGGAAATACTATTGGTGTTGTTGCAAATCAACCTATGCACCTTGCAGGATGCTTGGATATTGACTCTTCAAGAAAAGCTGCAAGGTTTGTAAGATTTTGTGACGCATTTAACATTCCCATCATCACACTTATTGATGTTCCAGGGTTTTTACCTGGCACGAATCAAGAATACAATAATATAATACAACACGGAGCGAAACTGCTTTACGCTTACGCTGAAGCGACCGTGCCGAAAATTAGCCTTATCACTAGAAAAGCGTATGGTGGTGCATATATTGTTATGAACTCAAAGCATTTAAAAGGTGATATAAATTATGCTTGGCCAACCGCTGAGATAGCTGTAATGGGCCCTGAAAGTGCAGTTGAAATTATATTTAGGCATGAAAAAGACCAGCAAACGTTAATCAAAGAATATAAAGAGAAATTTGCTAATCCATTTTTTGCTGCATCACATGGATACATTGATGACATTATAGTGCCAAGTAAAACAAGGCATCACTTTCATAAAGCATTAGAGCTACTTAAAAACAAGAAAGTAGAAAGAATATGGAAGAAGCATGATAATCTTCCTTTGTAACTTTCCTCTCAGTCTTTATTGTAAGGTCTACAGTGCCGTTACACCAAGACTAGCGCTTGGATTACCAATAACGCTAACTTTTGGGTTCTTTTTTCTACAATATATTCTTACCTTAGCTAAAATTTACTTCCGCGTGTTTTAAATCTGATTATAATTACAATTAGAGATATTTTTAGAGCTCAAAAATTTATCTTTGTCTGCAGACTTTTTTTATTAAACAATCGAACTCATACAAAAATGTAGCGTATCCTCTTCAGCGTATGTGGGTGCATACACACATACTTAATTTCTGTCGTATGTGCACTGCATTTTTTTCTAATCTTTTTTTCTGACCTTACCCAGAAAAAGTAGACAGAAAGTTAAGACGTTTTTGCTATGAGAATGATGAATCAAAAAGCTCAGGAATGCAATAGTTAATAGTAGAATGTCTACGCTGTTTATTATAAAAAATTTCTATATATTCAAATATTGCGGTTTTAGCTTGTTGTGCAGAGTGTTGTGAAGTATCAATGAGTAACTCTCTCTTAAGTGAACTAAAAAAGCTCTCTGAAACAGCATTATCATAACAACAACCTTTGTGACTCATACTAGAAGTAATATTTTTTGTACTTAGTAAAAATTGATAATTTTTAGAGGTGTATTGCGATCCTTGATCGCTATGAAATAGTAGATTTTTAGCAGATTTGCGCCTACCAATAGCCATGAATAACGCATCTATAACTAATTGCCTATTTACTGCATTACTCATTGACCAGCCAATCACCATGCGTGAATATAAATCTATTATTGCTGCCAAATATAACCATCCTTCATTAGTTTTTATGTACGTAATATCAGTTACCCATATCTTGTTAGGTTGATCAGCGATGAAATTCTGATTTAATATGTTAGGAGTTATAACTCTATTGTCTATTTGTGGTTTTTTACTTTTAAACTTTCGTCTAAGCTTAGCTTGAATGCCATTTTTCTGCATAACATTTTGCACTGTTTTGATGTTATAATTTTTACCTAAAGCCTTTAATTCAGCGTGAATTTTAGGAGCTCCGTATCTGCATTGTGATGCTCGATATACCTTCTGAATATCTTGTATGAGCTCTTCTCTTATTGATTTTTTGTTGTTTTTTTCCTTAGTAATCCATTTATAATAACCACAAGCAGATACGTTCAAAAATCTGCATAATTCCCGTATTTTATAGCAGTTTTCATGTTCTTTTATAAAAGAATATTTTACTCTTTTTGGTTTGCAAAATATCCCAGGGCTTTTTTTAAAATGTCTCTTTCCCTCGTTACTCTTGCCAGCTCTTTCTTTAAATAAAACTTTTCTTTGTCACAATGAGCTACTTTCCCTTTTCCTGGAAACGCATCTACTCCAGACATTCTATCATTGTATGTTTTTACCCATCTGCTTAATGAATCACCGCTAATACCCAAATCTCTTGCTATTTTTGCTGATGATTGACCTGTTTCTTTTACTAGTCTTATAGCTTCAATTTTGAATTCTGCTGTATATTCTTTTCTTTTTGTCATACCACACCTCTTTGAAAAAACGTTTTATTTTACTTCAAAAACGTCTTAACTTTCTGTCTACTTTTTCTGGGTAAGGTCACTATGATGATAAGAATATGGAATCCTTTATAACTTTCTTCTCAGTCTTTATTATAAGGTGTTCAATAATATGGGAAGAGTAAAGTTTTAAAGAGATAATTAAAATTATCCTTATCACCTACTTAGCAATAAATTATATTTGCTTAATCGTAATTACTTACACTTCTTCAATGTCCTGTTTTATTTATGGCAAACATTAAGCTTAAAAATGTACACAGTCTATTAAATTATATTATTTGTTTTTTCCTTATATACGTTCAGTATATGCATTCTGCTATTGCTTTAGATAACTCTTCATCACATTTAAAAAACTTACCTGATTTTTTACCTTTTAGAAAACCTTTTGATAATATAGAAAAAATTATTAGAACTGACAATTTTAGAAGTTTTGATCTTGATAAAAGAAATAAGCTTTATACCAATGCTCATAATAGTATCAGTCTTGTAAATATTATTAATAAAATTATCTTAGCTCAAGATAACTTATTCATACTAGAAAGTAAGCCGTATAATATAGTACTTGTTGATAATCCCAATCTTAGTAGAACTACAGGTGCTGCAGGAAAGGACTATGTAATTATTGAGGGAAGCTTAAAAAAAAATATCAAAGATTATACTAGAGTGATATCACATGAATTAATTCACAGATATATAGGACATATAATAGAGCAAGACAACGATAAGAAAAATGAAATAAAATATAAGTGGTTTTTTGAAGGATTTACGGAATTTTATGGAGTGAAAACCTTACTTGACACGAAACTTATTAATAAAGATGAATATTTAGAAATAATTAATACTATTTTAAAAAAAATATTTTAACTCCTTAGTACTTGATATTAATTTTGAAAAGGTAGGCAAAAAACATTTACTTGATAAAAACATAAGCATGTTGAGCTATAACAGAGGTTTTATTCTTGCAATGATAATTGATGAGAAATTAAATGAGATTAGTAATGGAGAATATAACTTATTAAATGTTATAAATAGAATAATAAATGAAGCGACTTCAAAGCAAGTTAATTTTAATGTTGACTTATTTGCAAGTCATTTAAAACATTACTTATCAGAGTCCTTTATAAAAGATATCATAGCCTCTATAGGAGATTCTAGCATACTTCTCAGTTTATTACCCAGTAGATTACTGAATAAAAATTTAACTTTCCAAGATACTGATAAGTATAGTGATATATGCTTTAACTTAACCAGAAGTCTAGAGCTACAAAAGATACGTGGGGTTAAATTAGGTAGTGATTGCCATAATATGAGACTCAAGGATGGTCAAGAACTAAAATGCTATAGTATTGATCTTAATAGTGGTAATATTAAGTTAAAAGTCCTTGAAAACAAGATACCGAAAGTTATACATTTGAAAGCAAATAAAATGACGAGTAGCATTCCAATATATAAATAGCTCAAATAAACTCTTGACAAAAGCTATAGTAAACCTAAACTTTGCTATTTTAAAGCAAAGTAATTATGGTAAATGACAAAGAAAAACAAGTGGATTTATTATTAGAGCGTCTTAGCGTTAATATTGGTCAAGTTAGTAGTAGTATTATACTTAAAAGAATAGAGAAGCTTTCAGATAATTTTCATGGTAGAAATAATCACAGTAGCCATTGTCAGTTTGATAGAGATGGTGGAGGGCATGGTAATATATGCTGGGCAGATAAGATAAAAGAAGACCTGACTGAGAACTATCATAAAAAGGATAGAGAAATTTCTATATAACTTTTCATTAGAGCTATTTTACGGTAATTATTCAAGAGTTGAGGGATTTGGCAAGAGAAGCCCTTTTGTATTACCGTTAATATGTGTTTCCAATAATGGTAATCTCGGCCCACTAGATGATTTGAGAACATGTGTCCCTCATAAGTTTGTTGAATATAACATAAGCAATACTAGTTGGGCTAAGTTCTTATCAGATAAATTTTTTAATAACTTTTTGAGTGATATGGAAAACAGGCCTGACGATTGTAAGCAGTGTTGTTATGAAAATATTTGTGGTGGGGGAAGTTATGGTAACAGGTTTAACCCTGCCAACGTAAGTTTTAATAATCCTTCAGTATATTGTGAGGGATTTTTGGCAAAGGATTATACAATTTCTTTTAATGCATGGATTTTCTAAAGAAAAATTACGGCAGGTATTATTGAATAGTAATACTGAAAAAGCAGCTTAATGGTAGTGTATAAAAGGTATTTACTAGATGTTTTTCTATAATCTAATTAGCATCTAGAGGATTGACTTTATGAATATCGTCCTCTAAACTGCCGTTACCAAGATTCGAACTTGGGACCTCGTCATTACCAATGACGTACTCTACCACCTGAGCTACAACGGCAAGTTCACGTATTATGATAATGAATAACATGAAAAAAAATAAGGAAAAAGAAGAAGAGAGAAAAAGATTGGCAAAAGCTTTAAAGCAAAATATTCTAAAAAGAAAAAAACAGCAGCAGAGTAGACAAGATGCCAGAACTCCCAGAAGTGGAAGTAATCTCTAACTTCTTATTTGATAAAATCAAAAATAAGAAAATAAGCAATGTGACAGTCAATAATTGTAATTTGCGTGTACCAATAACGAAGAATATTGATGATTTGCTAAAGGGCAAAGTTATAAATGATATCAAGCGTAGAGGTAAATATATAATCTCGAATATAGATGCTAGTATGGCTGTAATCATACACCTTGGCATGAGCGGAAAGCTTATATATGCTGAAGACAATCAAGCACAGAACAAACATGATCATGTGATATTCTTATTTTCTGACAACACTTCACTAATCTTTAATGACCCAAGAAGGTTTGGATTAGTGATTGTTTTAAACAGAGAGCAAGAACTAAATTTTTTTAATAACCTAGGAATAGAACCCCTCACAGATGAATTTGACGGACATTATTTACAGAAGTTGCTAAAGAACAGAAAAGCAAATATCAAATCAGTATTAATGAATAATAAGCTAATAGTTGGCGTAGGTAACATATATGCTTCTGAGAGCTTATTTAGAGCTCGCATATCACCACTTAGGCTAGCACAAGATTTAACATATATAGAGTGCGAAAAACTTGCTATCGAAATAAAAAATACTCTGAGTGATGCAATTGCTGCTGGTGGTTCAACACTGAAAGATTATGCACAACCATCTGGATCTGCTGGATACTTTCAAAATAACTTTTACGTATATGGTAAAGTGCAAAAACCTTGCAGAATCTGCAACAATATCATAACACTTATACGACAAAATGGTCGTAGCACTTATTTTTGCAATGCATGTCAGAATTAAATTTTATTTTTGCATATGACACTCTCACCTGAAAAAGATCCTTTTGATTTGTTTTCAAAGTGGTATCAAGAAGTACTTAATTCTCCGTGTAAAGAGCCAACTGCAATGACGCTAGCAACGTGTAGCAAAGACTGCATTCCATCTGCAAGAGTGGTATTACTAAAGGAATATAGTAAAGAAGGTTTTGTGTTCTTTACTAACGTAAACAGTAGAAAAGGAAAAGAATTGACTGAGAACCCCAAAGCTGCACTCGTATTTCATTGGACAGAATTTTCTAGACAAGTACGAATTGAAGGAGAAGTTATGCTTCTAAGCGGCAAAAAGGCTGACGAATATTTCTCTTCTCGAGCACGTGATAGTCAAATTAGCGCGTGGTGCTCAAAACAATCAAGAGTTCTGAAAAATTGGCAAGATTTTGAGCAGGCTATAGAATTGAAAGAGAAAGAATTTCACAATACACAAGTTTCTCGTCCTGACTTTTGGGTGGGATTTTGCGTAATCCCAAAGGTAATTGAATTTTGGCAAGAAGGTGAATATAGGAGACACACTAGATTTAGATATACTCTTGTTGAGAAAAGCACTTGGAAAGTGGAGCAATTATATCCCTAACGTTAGAGAAAGCTACTCTGCAGATCAAAGATAAGGATTTATTGTCATAACAGGACCTGATCAAGTAACTTTTTATGGCTTAAAAACTTGTTGTATGTAACGTATTGTAATACTTACGCAAAATATTTTAGTGCATTCTCAAATATGAGCATTCCATTACCATATTTTGGCATAGCCACTCCTGAACGTTTACATTTTTCTTTTTCAAGAGGCCAGTTATCCTGCTGAGTAAAAAATATTCCTCTCTCTGGGTGAGGCATTAAAGCTAAAACTCTACCACTTTTGTCTGACAAAGCTGCCAGGTCGTATATAGATCCGTTTGGATTGTAAGGAAATTGTAAATTTGCATAGTCACCATTTTCATCAACGTAACGCAGTGCAACGGAATTATTTTCAATCAATTGATTTAAAATATCTTGATCCATAAAAAACCTGCCTTCTCCATGAGCAACAGGAAGATATAGCTCACTCAGGCCCCGTAGCCAAACAGAACTACTCTGCGGATTAACTCTCACTCTAATCCAACGACATTGGTAATTACCTATATCATTAGAGGTTAAAGCTAGATTAGAGAATTCTGGAACTAATTTTACTAATATCTGGCAACCATTACATATCCCTATAATAAGCTTATCCTGAGATAAGAAATTTTGAAATTCGTCTAACAAGTTGTTTTTTATACGCAAAGCAAATGCATTACCAGCGCCAGTATCATCACCATAGGAAAAACCTCCTGGAATTGCAAGTATATTACTTAATTTCAGTTCACTTGGATTATCTATAATATCATTAATGTGAACGATTTTTACTTCAATATTATTAATACCAAGCTTTCTGCTGCATTCCATAAATGCAAATGCAGTTTCTTTTTCGCAATTTAAGCCATAACCAGATAGGATTGTAATTTTCATGAATCAAAAAACTCGAACTTTCTTTTTACAAAATTTGCTATTAAATTCAAAGCAAATAGCATTAACAATAAAGCTATAATTGCAATGGCAGCAAGCTCAATAAATGCAATTTCAGGACTACTTGACCATATGTATATTTGTACAGGTAAAACAGTTGCCGGATCGAAGAAGGATGTAGGTGTATCAGCAATAAATGCTACCATGCCTATCATAAGTAAAGGGGAGGATTCGCCTAAAATCCTTGCAATTGCAAGCACTGCACCATGTATTATCCGTGGCAACGCAATCGGTAAAGAGTGATCCAATATCACCTTGATGTGAGGTGCACCTAGCGCAAACGCTGCATCTTTTATTGCAATAGGAACGTTTGTAAAGGCATTTTTTGTTGCAATAATAATATTAGGCAGCATCATAAATGAAAGAGTCATCCCGCCAACAAGCGGTGAAGAACGGGGTAAACCAAATATGCCCAAGTAGAGAGTCAGTCCTACCACACCAAATATTATCGAAGGCACTGCAGCAAGGTTATTCATGCTAATTTCTACAATACTGGTTATTAGCCTATTTCTAGGCATAAATTCATAAAGACAGATACCTGACATAATTCCTATTGGCAATGCCAACGCTAAACATACTATAATTGTCATTAATGAACCGATAAATGCCCCTAAAATCCCTGCATTCTCAGGCTCACGAGAATCAGACTTAAGAAACAGAGACTTATTAAAAAATTTTCTTACTCTTCCCTTCTCTTTTAACCAATCAAGTAATTTAGCATAATGATCATTCAAACATTTATTTTTATATAGTGAATTGATCACACTCGATGCGGTAAACCAGATCTCATATTCACCACTATCTTTCACTTTCTTACGAAAAAATTTCTCTAGTTCTTTGTAAGAATTACGACTTAAAATTTCGTCACTGTCTTTAAAATCAGTTTCTTTAAACACCTTACGTAAAGAATCGTTGAGTAAGCCAATGGACTTATACCGCAAATCACTAGGATTATTTGTTAAAGTAAGATCAGCATTTATTTCAACTGGCAATAAAATTTTCGTTACTGTTAAAGCACTATAAGAGTTAACTAATATACTTAGTAATATACATATAGGACACCCAACTGAGACAATCAGTGATGTAAAAGAGCAAAAGCATAAAATGCTGTTCTTTTTATTTTTTCTTTTTACACGAGCATGTACGCGCTTAGATTGAAGTAACTTAAGGAAGTTTTTCTTTATACTCATTTACTTTTCTTTATATGAGGATTTGAAAAAACTTTCCCCTTTTTCCAGTGCTTGACACTGAGATCTAGCAGGCTTTGCCTGCAAATAATTTTTATATTTCTCATGAAAGCACAAACCAAAAGGAGAATCTGGATCCCAGTGTCAAACATTGGGATGACACCACAGCGGGAGGCAAACGTACAGTTGTGCGTCACACACTGGGATAATAAGAGAGAGTTTTGAGATGATACAATTGACATCACTCCCTATTGTATCTACTTAGATTTTTTTTTAACATAAGTAGTACGTTCTTTGATCCTTGCAGCTTTTCCAAATAGCTTGCACAGATAATATAATTTTGCTCTACGGACCTTTCCCTTTCTTATCACTTGTACTGAAATTAATGCAGGAGAGTAAACAAAAAATTGTGATACTATACTTTCTCCATGACTTACCTTTCTAACTGAAAAAGAAGAGTGTAATCCACGATTTCTTTTTGATATACATACGCCCTCAAATATCTGTATACGCTCACCCGTACTATCAACTACCTTAAAAGTGACCTTCAAATCATCGCCAGGACAAAAAGCTGGCATCTCTTTGGCTAATCTTTGTATTTGTTGTTCGTTAAATTTTTCAAGTAAGTTTGTCATTTATCATCTCCATTCAACAATTCAGGTCGACGTTCCTTTGTTCTAACATATGACTGTTCCCTTCTCCAATCACTTATTTTTCTGTGATTGCCAGACAACAGAACCTCAGGAACTTTGTACCTACTCCACTGCTCAGGCCTAGTATATTGAGGATATTCAAGCATACCACCACTATAACTAAAACTTTCTTCAGCAACGCTATCGAAATTATTTACTACACCTGGAAGAAGCCTAATACATGCATCAAGAACCACCATTGCAGCTGGCTCACCTCCCGAAAGTATATAATCTCCAATACTTAACTCATAAGGAGTATACACATCAATTACTCTTTGGTCAACACCTTCAAATCGACCACACAATATTGTTACATGAGGAATTTCTGTTAGCTCCTTTGCAATGCTCTGATTAAATTTTGTACCAGATGGAGTCATATAAATAAATCTAGTATTTTTATGAGCAGAAAGCACATTATCAACTGCATTACCAATCACATCTGGGCGCATAACCATCCCTGCTCCACCTCCATATGGAACATCATCCACAGTTGAATGTTTATCTTTTGCAAAAGAACGAATATTTATTACTTCAAGGTTCCATATTTTTTTTTCTAACGCTTTTCCGGCAAGAGAATAGTTCAAAAACCCGGGGAACATTTCTGGAAATATGGTTAACACTGTAACACTAAACGTCATTAGCAAATTTGTAGTAAACTAAGCAGCAATTTGATATTATCTTATAGTATACAGCTAAATTAATCATGTCACCGAATAAAATCATTTACGAAGGTAAAGCAAAATCCATTATAGCAACTGAAGACTCGTTAAATGTCATACAGCACTTTAAAGATGATGTTACAGCGTTCAACAAGGAAAAATATGAAATTATTGAGGGCAAAGGAATAATTAATAATCATGTTAGTGCTTTTATCATGGAAAAGCTTGAAGAAGCAGGAATTAGCACGCACTTTATAAACACTCTAAACGAAAGAGAACAGCTAGTCAAAAAACTCAAGATAATACCTCTTGAGATAGTGGTTAGAAACATTGCAGCTGGCAGCTTTTGCAAACGTTTTAATATCAAAGAAGGTGAGACACTTACATCTCCTATAATCGAGTTTTTTTACAAAAATGATGACCTAGCCGACCCAATGGTGAATGAAAATCACATACTATATTTTGGTTGGTTATCCCATAAAGAAATGGAAGAAGTTAAAACTACAACTTTAAAGATCAACAAAATCTTAGTCGACCTATTTTCAAATGCAAATATATATTTAGTTGATCTCAAGTTAGAATTTGGTAAATTGATAAACAACAGCACTAAAATCATTTTAGCCGATGAAATCAGCCCTGATAATTGTAGGCTATGGGATAAAAATACGCATAAAAAGCTAGACAAAGATGTTTTCCGTTTAAATCTAGGAAACTTAAAGGAAGCATACTCAGAAGTTGCAAAAAGACTGTCAGTAAAGTTAGACTAACTAAATACTACTCTATCAAGTGGAGGGTTACATGCCTCATCAAGTTTTCCAATAATCTCAATTTTTTCTCCACGCTTTTGGAAATGACTTTCCACATCCTTCATATTCTCGGGATCTACAATCAGTACTATACCTATGCCGCAATTAAATGTTTTTAACATTTCTCTCTTTTCTATTTTGCCTTCTTCTTTCAGCCATAAAAATATATCTGGCCATTTCCAAGAATTAATATTTATGTCTACAAATAAATTTCCTGAGAGAATTCTTGGAATATTGTCTATTAACCCGCCACCTGTTATATGCGCAATGCCTTTTACCTTTAGCATAATAGGCAACAAAGAATCAACATATATCTTTGTTGGCTTAAGTAATATTTCACCCCAAGATTTATTATTCCATGGAGATATATCATTATAATTTATACCTAAGCTTTTAAAAATATGGCGCACCAAAGAAAATCCATTTGAGTGAATTCCATTTGATTCTAAACCAACTACACAGTCACCTGCTTTCATTATACTACAGTTTGGAAGAATTTGCTTTCGATCAACAACACCAACCACAAACCCTGCAAGGTCATAGTGATTGTTACCATACATTCCAGGCATTTCTGCAGTTTCTCCACCAACTAATGCTATTTTAGATTCCTTGCACCCTTCTGCAATGCCCTGGATTACAGACAATAAAACGTTTTTGTTTAAAACGCCTGTTGCAAAGTAATCAAGGAAAAATAAAGGTGTTGCTCCTTGTGCAAGTAAATCATTTACACACATTGCAACTAAGTCTATACCTATAGTATCATGCTTATTCACCTCTTGAGCTATTAATAGTTTTGTGCCCACTCCATCAGTTGAGGAAACAAGTACTGGATGGTCGTATTTCTTACTCAGCGAAGAAAAGTCAAACAATGCGGAAAATGATCCTACTTCACTAATTACTTCTTCTCCTTTAGTCTTTTCAATAATAGGTTTAACTTTTTTTATTAGTTCGTTATATAGTTTAAGGTCTATTCCAGATTTAGCATAAGTATTCATAACGCCTTCATAAATCTTATAATTATTAATACTACATTAATGCTTTGACACAAAAAGCGCAACGAAACTTTCTCTTAAATTGACTACTACGTGCCTACCAATATAGGGTTAACTTAAATCATTTATACTTTTATCCAATGAATAAAAACATAATGTTAATAACAGAATGCCTATCAGGACGAATTCTTCATGATTTTGCTAGTTCTATGCAAGGAATAGTGGGTGGATTGGAAGAGCTTGAAGAAAACAACCCTAATATGCAAAACGAAGCATTGTCATTGCTTAAAGAAAGCTCCGATGATTTAATATATAAATACAAAGTTATGAAGCAAGCGTATTCTCATTCATCAGATAATTGCAGCTTTGTTAAGACTAAATCCAATATAGAAAATTATTTATTAAAAAAAAAGTAAAGCTTCAGTGGAGAGTAAGTGAATGTCCTACAGAAAACTTAATTGAAAAAATAAATAAGATAATTTCCAATATGGTGATAACTATAATCAGTGCAGTGGCACAAATTGAATTAGTGTCTATTTTACTGACTAAAACAGAAGATAAAACACTACTCACTATAAAAGTAGTAAATGAACATAAATCAATAAGTACATTATTAGTGAGCAAATTAACAAAAAAAAATGATATTCGTTTGGATACAAAAGACATTATTATCTATATGACTTCTTTACTGTTAGAACAGTATAACACTAAAATCAATTGCACTTGTGAAAGTAATTCACTGAATATAGGCTTAACTATAACTTGAGATGGCTTCATATTTCATAAAAAGGAATCGATACTATAAATTTGAATCTTGGATAAGGAAAGGAAAAATTTTGTGGAGTAACTTAGACATAAAATCTGTAGTTAATTTGCAGGAAGTGTTAAATAAACCATACGCGTCAAGTTAAGGAAATATCGTGAAATATAGCAACATTTGAGATGGGCATTTTATTTGTTACATTTATTTTTTTAGGGAGTTCTTATCTAGAATAATCTATAAATTAATAACTTTATTACTTAATATATAAAATAGTTTTTTTTCGTTTCCTTTCTTCCTTATACCACTTTTCCTTAACTTGACGCGTATGGTTTATTTAACACTCCCTAATTTACCTCACAACTCATTTTAACATATATGAAAATAATGTTTAAAGAATTTTTTCCTGCAGTAATGAATTATTATGAAGCTTGCATTTTCTGTCGCTTACTACTGGGATAGTTTGATAGTTGCAGTACATGTCTATCAATGATAAAATAAAGATCAGTTTATTTTGATACTATGATTAGGGTACTCTTTGTTGCACTATTATTTTTTTGTAGTGGTTATGCACTTGCAAAACAGGAACCAAGACCAATAGCTGGTGATAATCACATAAAGGTAATGAATTATAATCCACAGGCTATACATAAGTACACGGGCTTTTATGGTTATCAATCCAGCATATTGTTTGAGCCAGGGGAGGTAATAGAGAGTCTTTCAATGGGTGATGCAACCGGTTGGCAACTCCTTCCTCAAGGTAATAGATTATTTATTAAGCCTATAGATGATATTGCCGATACTAATGCAACTATAATTACCAATAAAAGAGTTTATTATTTCGAATTTCATGCTGAAGAAGCAAACGGGCTAGATGATCCAAGGTTAGCATATGAAGTAAGGTTTCTTTATCCACTGTTCAACAGTGATGAAATTTATTCAACGAGTAACGGTGATATTCTAGAGCAAGCTAGTTATACCACTATCCCTGATATAAGTGATATTGAGGTTATAAAGAAAGGCTTGAATTTTAACTATTCCATATCGCACGTTAAAGGCAGTCAATCAATAATACCAATTAAGGTTTTTGATGACGGAAAATTTACATATCTACAATTTAATAAAATAAACTCTGATTTCCCGGCAGTTTTTATGGTTGATTCTGCAGGATATGAGTCCTTGATAAATTTTCGTACAGTTGATGACTACCTGATAATTGAAAGAGTAAACTCGGTATTTACCTTAAGAAACGGATCAAGTACAGTCTGCCTGTTTAATGAAAACATACCTTTCAAAAAAGGTAAGTGATTAAAGGCTATAGTATTCTTATAGGTGCAAAATTCTTTCTATGGTGCTTCGTAATTCCATGAAGGCCAATAGCGCTGAGGTGTTCTTTTGTTCCATATCCTTTATTTTTATACCAATTATATTGAGGATGTTTATTATGCAATTCTTCCATAAGTCGATCTCTTGTAACTTTTGCAACGATTGAAGCGGCTGCAATTGATATACTTAAACTATCACCATTCACTACAGACTTTGTTTGCCATTTCACTTCAAGTGGTTGGTTACCATCAACTAACACATAATCTAGTTCTAAATCTAAATTTACCAGCGCACGTTTCATTGAAAGCTTTGTTGCTTGCAAGATATTGTATGAGTCTATTTCCTCTACACTTGCCATTCCTATACCAAATTTTGCAACAGACGTTATTTTTTCGTATAGAACTTGCCTACACTTAGGGGTTAGCTTTTTTGAGTCGTTTATTCCATCAATAACCGTATCTCTATCAGTAAATATTACAGCTGCAGATATCACTGGACCGGCAAGCGGACCTCTTCCAACTTCATCTACTCCTGCTATAATTCCTGATAATGTATTTTCTAATGTGAAATCTGGATATTTCATAGTTCCTATAATAAGAAAGTTAAAGCAAAAATCGAACAAACGATAGAAATTATCCAAAATTTTATAACTATTGTATTTTCTGACCACCCTTTCTTTTCAAAGTGATGATGTATTGGTGTCATAAGGAAAATTCTTCTTCCTGCTCCATATCTAAATTTTGTATATTTAAAATATGATACCTGAATAATCACAGATAAAGTCTCTATTACAAAGATTATTCCAATAACGGCAAAAAGCATTTCTTTTTTAATTAGAACACTAGTGAGTCCTAAAGCTGCACCGATTGATAGGCTTCCAACATCACCCATAAATATTTTTGCTGGATGTGTGTTAAACCACAAGAAACTTAAAATAGCTCCTATAAATGCAATGCAGAATAAAGTAATGTTTACATCTGCCTGAGTTATGTATGCAATTAGCCCCAAAAAAGCAAAGGAAGTAATGGCTTGAGTTGCAGCAAGGCCATCTAGGCCATCTGTAAGATTCACAGCATTAGAAGAGCCGACAATTACAAATGCAGCAAACGGAAGATATAGATAGCCAAGGTCGATTGCTACTTCTCTAAATAGAGAAATTTTTGTAAAACCTTCAGCAGATTGTAGCTTAAGTATAAACATACAGACCAGAGTAACGACAAACTGAATAAGTATTTTGGTTTTTGCACTTAAACCTCGGTGGTGATTTGTCTTCAATTTTAAATAGTCATCAATAAATCCAAGTAGAGCAAAAAATAGAGTTATAAATACCAGCAATGAAATTTCTGGTGTTAATTGAGTCCAAAGCAGGATTGGTAATAAAGCAGAAGTTAGTATTATTACTCCACCCATAGGTGGTATATTCTTTTTTGTTATTAAATGACTTTCTGGTCCATATGATCTGATTGGTTGTCCATCTTTACTTATCTTTTTTAGAAGTTTTATAAAATAGGGAAAGAGAATAAACCCAAAAATAAATGAGATAAAAAACGTCTTTGTAGCTGAGGTCACCTGCCTATTCAAAATTAACTAGATATTATACCAAAAGCTTTACCTAATCTCAATTTATACCTTTTTATCAGCTCATTTTATTTGGAGTAAATTTAGTTATTGATTAGTTATAGCAAAGTTTGCATACTGACATTTAGTTAATGGTAAGAGGTGGCATATGTTAGATTATATTAAAAAGCTTTTGTGGGCTACTACAGTACCTGATAATGAGAGTAGAGTTAAAAATTCTTACACGCATATAGTAGAGAAACCTTCTTTTGGTGATGCAGCTTCAAAGTTGAGTAAGGAAGAAAGGTCAGAAGAGCATCTTGTTCTTCTAAAAGGTAAAAGCAATAGCTCTGGTACAACTGTAACAGAAGGATCGTCTAGTATTCAGAATGCAGTATCAGGCAAGAACAAGCGTGGATATATCAAATTAGACAGTGATGAAGAATGGGATAAATTCTTTGATTTACAGAATGATCCTTTCACTAATACTACAAACAAAGAACCTTTTTCTCCGAAGAAAGGAGAATCTCACTATCATGGTAAAGAGATTGTAGGCAAGATTGCTGACCAAATTAAGGCAGAGATATCGAAGGTATATACCATAGAGTCCATAATGATAAAAGAAGGCAAAAGGGAAGGTAATATTGTTTACCCCACCGTGAGAGTTGTGCTACATGCCAATAAAGAAGGAGTAGATATAGCTAAACTTCTAGGCGGTAGTATATGTAAAGAGTATGGTGTAAGAACAATTACATTTTGTCATCCTAATCAAGAAAAAAAGAGAGGGGCATGTTGCTATATTAATAATGATAGTGATAATGAGGAAAGAGTTTATGAAATAATTAGTGGGTTATATGAAATGACTTTAAAGTGGTATGTTGATGAAAGAGAATGCAAAATTAAAGTTAACATTGATGGTAAGAATGGTGTAACTCTCCTTGAAGGCAACGGTGTTACTGCAGAGCAGTTGCGTGCAAATAAAGAAGTCAAAATAGGTAAGAGACGTGAGCCAAAATCTTTATATGAAGAGTTAGTACCGCAATTGCAACAAAAGAGCTCTGAATCAGTCAAGGTTTTACAGCAGCCTTCAACAGATGTAACAAATGTGACAACAACACCAACTTCTACTTCTCAGAGATGCTCTTGACTAAATAAATAAGAAAAAGCAAAAATAGTATAACTTGCTTACAAATGTAAGTAACTTGTACTTCTATGATGAATAACACAATATTACCAAGAAATTTCTATGAACGGCCAACTTTAACCGTAGCTGGGGAGCTGCTAGGGAAGATGCTGAAATTTTCTAATTTTAGTGGAATAATAACTGAAGTTGAAGCGTATATAGGAATGGATGACCCAGCTTGTCATGCAGCAAGAGGCTATACTAATCGAACCTCAGTAATGTTTGGTACGCCAGGGTTTTCGTACGTATATTTTATATATGGAATGTACTATTGTCTAAATATTGTAACAGAAGCAGAAGGATTCCCAGCAGCAGTGTTAATACGAGGATTAAAGCTCACTGAACCGCTTGAAGCAAATTTAGGCGGGCCAGGCATACTGTGCAAAAAATTAAACATTACAAAAGAACATAATAAACAAGACCTTACTATAAGTCATGAATTTTGTCTCTATGAATATCACCTCAAACCAGATTATGTGTGCACTCCAAGAATCGGAATTAGTAAAGGCAAGGAGAAATTTTGGCGATTTAAAAGTTGCGTTTTAGCAGACATGCCTAAAATCACACTCAACAATAAATATTAGACCTCCTGCATAAACTAGATAAAAAGGCAAATAGCCTTTTATGTTTACCAACAATAGACTTCTTGGATAACCTAAGGATATTTTTTGATCTTCTATGGGGGAGTTGAACATTCCCTTTTTATAAAACTTTTGCATACTCCTATTTAACTTTAATAGCTCTTTATCTTCCTGAAATCTCGATGTTTTATCAATGCATCTTCTATTCAGCCGTTAGCAAGAACTTTCACTTATTCCATAGCTTTGCGCTATATGGAAATATGTACGGTATTTACACAAATATTCGAGTGCTATTAATAAATATATTTGTTTTTCCTCCTCTTGCCTTTTTCTTGGCCTCTTCCTCTATTAAAATTTCTATTATTTTTCCAATGTTTTTCTTTTTACTCCTCTTAGTCTTCGAAGCTTCTCTTCATCAAGTTTACTTACCTGCTCAAAATTTATACCTTCCCTAATATTGCTTCTACTACTTGTTTCTTAAGTTATCCAAGAAGTCTATTGTCTGCTCAGATACGAGGTAGCTGCTGCCATTTGAAATATTTTATTCACCTAAAATTACATTCTACCTATTTTAAAAGTAGTTTAAAAAAACTTTATAGACTGCATACAAAAGACCTAACATCTTTAGCAATGCCTTCATAAATCCTTACTAAATCCTCACTTAGTATTGAAGGATTTCCACAATCAGAAGCACTACATATTTGCGGATCTAGAGGAACTCTGCTCAAGAGTTTGACTCCCAGCTCTTCAGACATTTTTTTTGCACCACCTTTTCCAAATATGTGTATTTTTGAATTATCTTGAACAAAATAGCTCATATTTTCCACAATGCCGATAATTGGCACGCTGAGCTTTGTGAACATATCATAAATTTTTTGTGCATCGACTAAAGCAAGCTCCTGTGGAGTTGAAACTATTATTGCTCCAGTTAAACTAAAATTCTCCATCAGACTTAAATGTACATCGCCAGTGCCAGGCGGTGTATCAATGATTAAATATTCTATATCAGACCACCTTGTTCCCATTAGCAAATTGTAAAGTGCTTTTGTGATCATAGGTCCACGCCATATTGCTGCGCGGTCCTTATCAATAAAATAGCCAATTGAAATAGTATAGAGACCATGTTTCTCTATAGGCATTGCTTTACCACTCTGTATTTCTGGTTTCAATTTCTCAGTGCCCAACATTTTAGGAATCGAAGGACCATATATATCTGCATCAACTAGCGCAACTTTATGTTTTAATTCTGCTAACGAAAGAGCTAGATTTAGTGCAACTGTCGACTTACCCACACCTCCCTTACCAGAAGCAACGACAATTATATTTTTCACTCCTTCGATATGAAGTTTAGCTTTTTGTTGCCTAGCTTGTTTTTGACCAGTAGCAACTACAGTAACCTTTCCTACTCCCGGTATCGCCTTAACAGCTTGCTCACAATTTTTTCTTAATTCTTCATTTGGCTCAGTAACTTCAAGAGCAAAAGCAACATCTTTACCTTTAATAATAATTGAGGATACTACACCAACATTCTTACCACTTTTCTTCTCTATAACCTTTTTTAGGCTCTCTCTTACGGTTTCCTCATTAACCTGTGTAAATTTTTTCCAGAACATATGATGAAATTTTTTCTATTGGTGTATACTAACATAGAATAATTAAACTGCACTGACTTTAAAACGAGGTTACAAGAATATGCTAAATCATCAAAATTTAACACGAAAACAAAAAGATTTGTATTTTCAGCTAAAAAGATCCATATGGAATGGAAGGAGCATCAGCGATATCTTGGAAGCAGTTTCAGGAAATGATTTACTAAAAGTTCTTATCACTTGATATACTACACGATTTCCAACAGGTGGAGGACGCACTTTAACACTGCTTAGCCTAGCTATACATAGAGACAATAATGAATGTGTTAATTCTATTTTAGAACAAGCTCAAAACAGTGGTATACTACAAGATATTCTTACTGCTCCAAATATTATAAATTATCAAGATGGTTTGATGTACAACTTAACATCGCTTGGCTTTGCCATACATTACAACAAGGAAAGATATGTTGATGTTATTTTAACAAAAGCCCAGGAAAATGGTATATTACAAGATATCCTTGCTTCTAGAAATATTGTACAGTATTTAAATATTATAGCGTATACTTTAACGCCACTTAACTTTGCTATATATAAAGGCAATAACAAGTGTATCAATTCTATTTTTATACGAGCTCAAAATAGTGATACACTGCGAAATATCCTTACTTCTAAAGATATTGTGCAGCTTACAGGAGTGACGTATGTCATTAAACCACTTGCCTTTGCTATGTATAAAGGTAATAATAAATGTGTCGATTCTATTTTAACACGAGTTCAAAATAGTGCTATGCTACAAGATACACTTACTGCAGTAAGTACTGTACTGTTTCTATATGGTTAATATACTTTGAATGCTTTTAAGCTAGCTGTAGTTGTTAATGAGAACAATGCTAGTATTAGAACTGCATTAGATAATGTATCTATTTCTTCTAGGTATGTTAGAGAAAATAGCAAAGTTAGTTAATTTCTTAAGTAACTCTTTCTTGCAAGTACTACTTTTTTATGTATCTGTTCAGGCAATGGCGTTAACTTAAGAGAATAAATTAGCAAGCTCTCCTAAAGGCATGATGGCGTTTAGGCTTATCTACTTTATTGCAGCTATACAATCTTCACGTTAACTTTAGTGCGTATACTTAAAAAGGGCTTGGAAATTTTTTGGTTCCAACAAGCACCTGATAAAGTTTCTGTCTCATTACACCAAATAAAACTGAAAAATTTAAACGATACTCAGCAATTTGATCTGGGTTCCAAGGCTCTTGTGCATCACACATATGAAGTATTGCACATGACCAAGTTTGCACAAAATTCTTGTTTCTAAATTTATCCCAGAAAAATTCTCTAATTCTCCTTCTACTTTGAGTCGTTTATAGCACTCCTCTATGTGACACCTTAACAGATAAGCTTTACTGATATCTTCTTTATTGAAATAAAATAGAAACCAAAGGTCCTATTTTTTACAGTATTTTACTCCTTAACATCTTTCCTTAAGTTGACGCCATTGGGCTCTATCTACGATGGATAAAAGATAAAAATGTAGAATATCAATAGCTTATTATTCTAGCATTTATAGTAAGGACAGTCAGTAAATATCTAAATTTAAGTAAAAGAAGTTTTACTATCATTCACTAATCTAGCTAGAATTCAAGAATTTCAATGCTTTAGCTATTTTAAGTAGAATTAAATTTACTAGTACAAACAATAAATTACTATTCTTAAATTTAATCAGATTGATTGCAAAAAATAAGATTTTCAATAAGCTGCTTGTATAGTTAGCCTTTCATAGATAGTGATGCAACAAAGCCCGCTGGAATCTAGTTCATATTATATATTTATCTGATAAGTTCCATATATGTGTAATTTATTTAAATTGACTTCTTATCATATAATTAAATACATTATTGAAAATTAAAGGTAAGGTTATAGCAATGGAAATTTCAAATTGGCACGAATTATTGAATTTAGTTAATGTTGACAAAGATTTAAGCAAAGATAACGTAATTGAAAAAATACAAAATGAGCTGAAAAGATATTCAAAGGAATATGAAGAGTGGGAAAAGTCTGGCTTTGATATAAATTATGTGTTTAAAGATGGTGAAAAAGCGACTCTTTTGCACTTGGTGGCTTCCTTTAACCTAGAAAATATAGCGAAAGCTCTCATGGAAAAAAGGGCAAATGTTAATGAAAAAGATGTAAAAGGAGATACTCCTTTACATAATACTACTTATCTTGATAGTATAAACATAGCAAACGCTCTCATAGAACAAGGTGCAAATGTTAATGCAATAAATATATGGAGAAGGACTCCTTTACACTATGCTGCTTTATTTCGCAGTATGGCCATAATAGATGCTCTTGTAGAAAGAGGTGTCAATGTTAATGTAGTAGATATGTGGGGAGAGACTCCTTTATACTATCTTAATTGTCCAGCAATTAAGAAAGGGTGGATTGCCAGTGGAGTAACTGCATTATTAGGTACTGCTATATCTATAGCACTTTTTACAGCCGGAGAAATTACAGCTGAGTTAATACCTATAGTTATAGTAGTAGTTGCAATTACAGCAACAGCATTAATAGTTGGCAATGCTATATATAAATTGTCAAAGCCTGACACTCAAGTTGATAAACCAATCTCAGCAAATCGACAGCAAGAAACTGCTAGCGATAGTAGGGTTATCTAGCGATTCTGCCACAGTGTCAGCTGCTTCAATGATATCCATTTGTCCCTATAATTGTCTTTTCTTGGCTACCTTATTTTGCTATTCTTCTGAACAGAGACAAATTTACTTTCTTACTTCACTCACTAAAATTTTAATATGGCGTTTCTTTCCTGCAGATAATTTGATAAATGGCTGACCTTCAAAGCTTTCAGAGTTTATTGTATAGTTAACATCGTTTATAGTATTATCATTAACTTTACATCCATTTCCCTGTATTAAACGCTTTGCCGCACCTTTTGAAGGTTCAAAACCGGTGTCATGAAGCAAGTCTATCAGGAGTATGCCATTTGCAACTTGTTCTCTTGTGATAGTGTAACCAGAAAGCAATGAACTATCTTCATTTTCAAAAGCAGAGATTGCAGCAGATCGTGCAAGTTCAGCTTCTTTGCAACCATGACATATTTTTGTCACTTCTGTTGCCAAGACCTTTTTTGCTTCATTTATTTCTTGATCCTTCAAGGACTCTAGTTTTTTAATTTCATCAGTTGGTAAATCAGTGAAAAGTCTCAAGAAACGACCAACATCTTGATCATCAACATTGCGAAAATATTGCCAATAGTCATAGGAATTTAGCATGCTGCCATCAAGCCATACTGCCCCACTTTCAGTTTTGCCCATCTTTTTTCCTTGTGCGTTTAATAAAAGAGGTGTGGTAAGACCAAACAGCTCAGGTAAATTTAACTTTTTGCTAAGTTCAATTCCGTTTACTATATTTCCCCATTGGTCTGACCCTCCAATCTGGAGACGACAGCCATACTTTTTATTCAACTCGACAAAATCATAGGCTTGTAACAACATGTAATTAAACTCGAGAAAGCTTAGATTTTGCTCCCTATCTAGCCTAATTTTCACACTATCAAAGCCTAACATGCGATTTACAGAAAAATGTGTCCCTATATCACGCAAAAAGTCTATATATTTTATGTTATCTAACCAATCTGCGTTGTTTACTATGATTGCACCAGTTTTTCCATAATCGAAAGATATCATCTTCTTGAGGGTTTTCTTTATACCAAGTATATTTTGATTGATATCTTCTATCGGCAAGACGCTTCTTGCTTTGTCTTTACCAGATGGGTCACCAATTTTTGTTGTGCCACCTCCAAGTAGAACTATTGGCTTATAACCGAATTTTTGTAGGTGACGGAGCATCATGATTTGAATGAGACTGCCAATATGCAAACTTGGTGCCGTACAATCAAACCCAATGTATGCAATTATATAATTATCTTGTGATAATAGCTGGTCTAACCTATCAATGTTTGTACATTGATATAGGTATCCTCTTTCTTGAATGAAGTTTAAAAACTCGGATTTATGTTTCATAATATGTTATTTTGTGTGTAAACGGTGTTGTTAACGATGGCGTCATTCCAGTGCTTGACACTGGAATCCAGTTTATTATGAAATTTCATCAAAAATGTTGTATAGTGTGCTCGTTTATGATTAAGTTTTCTAGATTCCAGTGTCAAGCACTGGAATGACACCACCAACTTCATAAGGGTTGCCTTCAAAATTACAACATTTGAGCAAGTGTATACCAGCTACCTGGATAATCAATTCCATAACTCTTCTATCTTATAATATTCTCTTACTTCTGGCCTGAATAGGTGAACCATTATACCTTGAAAATTCACAATCACCCAGTTACCTTCATCCATACCTTCTACATCTATTTTATCATATTGCTTGAGATTTTTCATCACGTGCTCAGCTAATGCTTTTACATGGCGGCTCGAATCACCGGATGCAATGATCATATATTTTGCAATGACAGTTTTATTCTGTACATCAAAAGTAACTATATCTTGACCTTTGTTTTGATCTATTACATCTACAATTGTATTTTTTATTGATTCTGTATCACCATTCATTATTCTAAATTATATAATTTATCTGTAATGATACACTCAAAATTTCTGAATATGAACTATTTTTGATATGTTTCTAGTGTAACGTTTATAATACATATATTTGTAATATATGATAGTTTTCTGATGGTATGATCATTTACTTAATCGGATTTCCGGGTAGTGGCAAACTTACGATTGCAAAAGAGCTGTGTAATATTATTGATGGGGTGATAGTAGACAATAACCTGTTTAATAATATCATATTTGATATGATTGATTTCAGAAACGCTGAGGTTACAAGTGAAATATGGGAAGAAATTTTTGTGATTAGAGAGAATATGTTAGCAATATTGGAAAAATACCATATAGAATCAAAGCATTATATATTTACAAACGAATTGATAAAAGGTGATTCCTATGATCAAAAAGTATATAACTCAGTGGTGAATTTAAGTAAAAAAATGAACGTGGAGATTCTCCCTGTGGTGTTATATTGTAATAGTGGAGAACTAGTAAAGCGCGTTCAATTAAAGGAAAGAGAGCAGGAGAGAAAAATTACTGATTCAGATTTTGCTATGAGAAGAATTAAAGGAAAGAAACTATTTATGCCTCAAGGTTCACTTGAAATTGATAACTAAAACTTAAGCGCAAAAGAAGTTGCAAAAAAAATTGTTGAAAAAATGAATAGTAAAAAAGTAGTTGGAACTTCTATGATAGATAATTTAGCAATAGAGAGTATTTGTGATTAGTGAGGAGAAAGAGTATCGCCCTTGTGTTGGCATAATGTTATTTAACAAACAGGGAAATATTTTTATTGGAAAACGTTTTGATAGTGACTCTTATTGGCAGATGCCACAAGGAGGAGTTGATGAAGGTGAAGAGCTAGAGCAGGCAGCGCTACGTGAGCTATTGGAGGAAGTTGGTACTGATGAAGCAGAAGTTGTGGCTCAAAATAAAGAGTGGATATATTACAACTTACCCAAGGAAGTTATACCGATATGCTGGAATGGGAGATATTCTGGCCAAAAGCAAAGGTGGTTCTTAATGAAATTTTGTGGGAAGGATAAGGATATTAATATTAACTATACTGATCATCCAGAGTTCAAAGAGTGGCGTTGGCAAAATGTGGATGATTTGGTAGCCAGTGCCATACCGTTCAAAAAAGAAGTTTATAAAAAAGTGATAGAAGAGTTTTCTTCTATCATAAAAGGATCTATTTATGATAGTTGATTCTCATTGTCATCTAATTTATTTTTCTGATGATGAAATACCAAAGGTAATTTCAAGAGCAGAGCAAAATGGTGTGAGAATTTTGCATAACATATGTATAAGCATTAATGATATCCCTAAATTATTAAAAATCTCTTCATCCTATGATCAAGTCTACTGCTCCGTTGGTATACATCCGCTTGATACTAATGTGGAAAAAGGTGAGTGTATAAATGCTGATGAATTGATTGAATTTACTAAGGGCAAAAAGGTAATTAGTATCGGTGAAACTGGATTAGATTTTTATAAATCTGATAACAAAAGCAATCAAAAAAAAAGTTTTGCATCACATATAGAAGCGGCAAAAGTAACAGGATTACCTTTAGTTATTCACACTAGAAATGCTGATAGTGAGATGATTGATATGTTAAATTCAGAAATGAAGAAGGACGCTTTTAGTGGAGTAATGCATTGCTTTGCTTCTTCTAAAGAGCTTGCTTATAAGGCTATGGACTTGGGATTATACATTTCATTTTCTGGAATTATTACTTTTAAAAATGCGAACTTACTAAGAGAAATTGCACAAAATGTGCCACGTGAGCGTGTTTTAGTTGAAACTGATGCACCTTATCTATCTCCTGAGCCTTACAGAGGAAGAAAAAATGAACCGGCAATGGTGAAATATGTTGTGAATTGTTTAGCAGAATTATGGAATGAATCGTCGGAACAAGTAGCAAAAATAACTACAAATAATTTTTTTAGACTGTTTTCGAAGCTTGAGCTCAAAGAAATTCTATAGGGCAATTAATTTAGCTGACAGAGCTCTTTTACTGCACTTACAGATTTATAAAACATCTCTTGTTCACTATCGTTCATTTTAACTTCTAGAACTTTCTCAACTCCATTTTTGCCAATAATAGTAGGAACACCAATGAATAAGTCTTTCACACCATATTCACCATTAAGATAAGCAGCGCATGGTAATATACGCCTTTTATCTTTTAAGTATGATTCTAGCATGCTTATGGCTGAAGATGCAGGAGCATAGTATGCAGATCCAGATTTAAGTAGATCAACTATTTCTTTTCCACCATTACGAGTGCGCTCAACTATTTCATCAACTTTTCCTCGCGTAATCAAACCCATCTCAATGATTTGGGTAAGTGGAATGCCAGCAATTGAAGCATAATTGATTAGTGGTACCATAGTGTCACCATGTCCTCCAAGCACAAAAGCAGATACATCTTCGACAGAAATATTTAACTCACTTGCAAGAAAATAACGAAAACGAGCAGAGTCAAGCACTCCTGCCATACCAACAATCATATTAGTTGGCAGGCTTGAAGATTTGTATACTACTGAAACCATAGCATCTAAAGGATTGGTAACCACTATTACAAATGCGTTTGGAGAATGTTTTTTAATATTTTCCCCAACCTCTTTCATTACTGCAGCATTAGTTTGCAGAAGGTCATCTCTGCTCATTCCAGGTTTTCTGGCAATGCCAGCAGTTATTATAATTGCGTCAGAGTTTTTTATATCTTCATACCTATTTGTACCAGTAATATTGACATTAGATCGATCAATAGGAGATGATTCTGTAATGTCAAGTGCTTTACCTTGTGGTATTCCATCGCTTACATCAAGCAAAATAACATCTCCTAGTTCTCTTAGTGCAATCATATGGGCAAGAGTCCCACCGATATTTCCTGCACCAATCAAAGATATTTTTTTTCTTTGTGCTGTCATTTTCTACTCCTTTATATTTACTTTT
Source organism: Wolbachia endosymbiont (group B) of Cyclophora punctaria (assembly GCF_964028235.1). Classification (NCBI taxonomy): domain Bacteria; kingdom Pseudomonadati; phylum Pseudomonadota; class Alphaproteobacteria; order Rickettsiales; family Anaplasmataceae; genus Wolbachia; species Wolbachia endosymbiont (group B) of Cyclophora punctaria. Next base: position 1,519,672 of record NZ_OZ034749.1, on the reverse strand, counting down.
GTGGCTTTACTACCTTCCCAAGGGGATAAGCTGTCAAACATACGAAAATCTTGCGGTAAGTCTATAGGATTATATACAACCTTTTTTGCCTCTATATCGTATCTTACTTCCTCGTAGCCAGTGAGAGGAAAATCTTTTAACATTGGATGACCTTTGAATCCATAATCCGTTAAAATCCTACGTAAATCTGGGTGATTAGAAAACTCTATTCCATACATATCAAATACTTCACGCTCAAACCACGAAGCTGCGTTAAATATCTTTGCTGCACTTAGAGGTATATCATCTTCACATAACTGAAGCTTTATGTGCACTCTGATATTGTGCACAAGGCTGAGCAAATTGTATATTAGCTCGAAACGTTTTTTTCTATCTGGGTAATCAACTCCAAAAACGTCAACTAATAATTCAAGCCTACACTTTTCATCATCACGTAGAAAGAGTAAGTGATTTTCAATGTCATTCAAAGCTGAATATATTACAATAGTGCCATCATTTTTCTGAATACATTCACATTTAGTCTTTTTTTGTATGTATTTTGCAGTTTTATCCATGCTATATATTCTTAGTTCGTTTTATTTTATTTTGTAGACATAGCATTCCATATAGTAACGCCTCAGCAGTTGGAGGGCATCCAGGAACATATACATCAACTGGCACAATTCTATCGCAACCACGGACTACTGAGTAAGAATAATGATAATAGCCACCGCCATTTGCACAACTTCCCATAGAAACGACGTATTTGGGGTCCGCCATTTGATCATAAACTTTACGCAATGCTGCTGCCATTTTATTAGTTAACGTGCCAGCAACAATCATAACATCTGCTTGCCTTGGGCTTGCACGAAAGATTATGCCATATCTATCAAGATCATAACGACTGGATGCAGTGTGCATCATCTCTACTGCGCAACATGCAAGACCAAATGTCATTGGCCACAATGAACCAGACCTTGCCCAGTTCATTATATAATCTATTAAATCGCCAAATTTAGTGATAAGAAAACCTTCTTTTTTGTAACGATTCCAATCGCTATTAGATAAATTTACTCCCATTCCAACGCACCTTTACACCACTCATAAATAAAGCCTATAGTAAGTATTGCAAGGAATATCATCATAGAACAAAATCCGTAATAGCTTATTTTAGATAAAGAAACGGCCCAAGGAAAAAGAAAAGCAATTTCTAAATCGAATATTATGAACAATATTGCAACTAAGTAAAATTTTATGTCGAAACTTTTTCTGGCTCTTGATAAAGGATTAAAGCCACACTCATATGTAGAAAGCTTTTCACCATCTGGGTTACTGACTGCAAGAAACATAGGTAATACACCTAAAGTAAAGGATACTACAATTGATACACAGATAAAAATTAATATGGTTAAATATTCACTCATTTAAAAAACATATAACACTATGAATTTACATGCTTTCCTAATCTTTTACCACCTAAAATATGTATGTGAAAGTGCGGTATAACTTGCTCTCCATCTTTACCGTGATTAGTAACTAATCTATATCCTGTTTTTTCTAAGTTATATTTATGTGCTATTTCTCTAACAGTTTTAAAAAAACTTACTATTTCCTCTTCGGAAGCTTTCAGAACAAAATCATCGTATGAAACGTATTGAGCTTTTGGTATAACTAGAATATGAACTGGTGCATCAGGATACTTATCACGAAAAGCTAGCACATTTTCATTTTTATGTATTTCCTCATAAGACAACTCACCTCTTAATATCTTAGCAAAGATATTAGTGTCATCATAAGCTGTACTACCCATACTTTATTAAATTCCTGGTCCTCTTCTATTTTGCTTATGATTTGGTGTAGAAGGTGGGCTTATTGCTGCTTCGCTAGAAGCATCTTCAAGACTTGAAACGTCTTTTAGCTGTATATCTTGTCCACGCAAAACTGACCCATAGTCCATTTGGTGTCTTTTTGAAAACGTTTCTATTCTATTTGCCCTTCTTGCAGCAATAACTTCTGGTTGTAAATGATACATATCTCCAGGAACAGTTAGGCTATGATACCTTTCCTCTATTTGAACTTCTTTCATAACACTCTCCATAATTTATTTCCCCCTACCTCTTATGCTTTCGCAACTTTCAAAATCTTGTTTAATAGCTTTTTGCCAATTATTTAAAATTTTCTCTGATGACTTTTCTTTATCCATAGGCCTTACAACTTCCTGTGACTTCTGCTTTTTACTATCATATCCACTATACAACTTTTCTGCAATACCATACAGCAATTTCCGATCTGTGTGAACTTTAAACTCTCCACCAGTAATTTTTGCCAAATTTTTAAGATCACAATCAATCTTATTATAAATTCCTTCAAGAGCGTACTTTTTCATTACTTTTTCATCCATACCTAGATTTTTATCTTTTATTTCTTGGATAATCTTTTCAACATCAACTTCAATTACAATTTTGTTTTCTTCTCTAAAAATAGTTATATTGGGCAGATCTTCCCTTATTTCATCTAATTTCTCTGGACTCAAGTAAGGTATATTCCCCGTTAAAGTTCTTGACGCTAAAAAACTTACCTTACCTTTTTCTTGTTTTGTTATTTGTATGCCAAGGTACTTACTAGCTTCTGTGGTTTTTATAGGTGGGTCATATTTCTCTTCTTCTTTAGGTACATCACTCACAGCGTTTTTTAATGAAACTTTAGCATCATGCTTCATTTCATCAATTGAAGCAAAAGGTTTCTTTATAGGATAAATAAGTGCTTTAGGCACAAGAAAAAACACACCTTTTATCTTAGCCAAAATAGACTTTTTATTTGACTCATCTTTTGCCATACATACCTCCAAGTCACTTTCTACAATCAGATAGTAAAATACACCCAATTATAGACGAAAATATTTAAGCTTGTATATCTATTATAAGATGAAATTATAGAAATAGCAATCATTATTTGTACATTACCAAAGTATGTAGTATTTTTGCTGCTTTTCTTGTTCAAATTACCTTTAAAGATAAATTATGTTAAAATGGAACGCAAATAATATTATCGATGCTACTGGCGGAAGAGGGGAGGGTGTTTGTAATTCGGTATATAGCTCAAATATTTCAACGGATACAAGAAGCATAAAAAAAGGTGATTTATTTATTGCTCTCAAGGGAAAGAAATTTGATGGGCATGATTTTCTACATGAAGCATTTTTAAAAGGAGCTGTTGCTGCGGTAGTAAGCGAAGATAAATATAGAAATTTTCCTCTAATTATTGTGCAAGATACTCTAAAAGCTTTGCATAATATGGCATCATATTACATTAGAAATATTCTTGTTAATGCTAAAGTTATCACAATTACAGGTAGTGTTGGGAAAACCACTACAAAAGATATGCTTAACACTGTTTTGTTGCATTATGGAGTATCTCATGTAAATGAAGGTAACTTGAATAATAATATAGGATTGCCTTTTACGATTCTAAAAGCGCCAGAAGACTGCCAGTACTTAATCCTTGAAATAGGAATGAGTAGAGCTGGTGAAATAAAAGAGTTATCGGAGATTAGCAATCCGGATATTGCAGTTATTACCAACATTGAACCTGCGCATGTTGAAAATTTTTCATCTCTACTTGATATTGCGCAAGCGAAATTAGAAATTCTACATGGTATGAAAAATAATGGTACTTTGGTTTTGAATAAGGATAATGAACATTATGATTATCTCTTATCAAATGCTAACAGAAATGTAGTAAGCTTTGGTAAGAATGAAAGTGCTACTGTTTGTTTGTTAGACCTAATAAGAGACGATAACGGTCTAAATTTAAAAATCAAACTGAACAGTGGTCAAATTATGAACTGTAATTTACCTGTAAAAGGCGAACATTTTGCATACTCTGCATTAGTTGTTACAGCAGTTTTGCAAAGTCTCGAACTTGATTTATCTAAATTACCACTAGCACTTGAGAATTTTACTGTAACAGAAGGTAGAGGTAATGTTCATCAAGCTAAATACAATGGAAAATTAGTACATTTGATTAACGACTCCTATAATGCTAACCCTACTTCAATGAAGGCTGCAATAAGAACTTTAGGTACATATTCTAATTTAAGAAAAGTGGCACTACTTGGCGATATGTTAGAACTTGGTAATGAAAGCATAGTATTTCATACAGAATTGCTTGACTCTATAGTAGAACAAAATGTGAATAAAGTTCATACGGTTGGTAAATTTATGTTAGAATTGAATAAACTTTTACCGGAGAATATAAAAGGCATGCATTTCGATGATTCTAACAAATTGAAAAGTAATTTAGCTAATATTGTTCAAGGTAATGATGTAATTTTAGTTAAAGGTTCTCATGGAATGAGAATGGACCTTATAATGCAGGAATTCACAATAGAATATTAAATAAAACTATTGTATTAATTTAAAGTTAAGTTATTGGAAGTTTTAACTGTGATAAAACGTATAGTTATTTTTGGTGGAACGGGATTTATAGGAAAACACATCGTAAGACGCTTGGCAGCGGCGGGGTATTTAATAAGAATATTTACTCGTGATCAGGAAAAAGCTGCTTGTCTGAAGTTATGTGGAAATTTAGGACAAATATCAATAATTGAAGGAGATTTTTTTAATGAAAAATCAATTTTAGAAAGTATGGAGGGATGTGATGTTGTTATAAATTTAGTAGGAATACTATATGAGACAAGAAAGCACGATTTCTATGACGTTCATGTTGGAGTAGCTGAAAGAATAGCAAAAGCTGCGCAAATAAAAAGTGTATACATGATGATACATTTTTCTGCCATGGGAATAGAAAATAGTAAGCTGTCAAGATACGCCCAAAGTAAATTAGAAGGTGAAAAAGCTGTAACTTCAGCATTTCAGGGAGCAATAATAATTAAGCCAAGTCTTGTATTCGGTAAAGAAGATAGTTTCTTCAATAAATTTGCAAGATTAGCAACAATTCTTCCTTTTTTGCCGTTAATCGGTAGTGGAATAACGAAATTTCAGCCGATATGTGTAACAAACTTAGCTGAAGTGGTATATCGTATTATCAGCTTTAATAAGCAAGATAAAAAAATTTATAATATAGGTGGACCAAAAGTTTACTCTTTTAAAAGCTTATTAAAGTTTATTCTGAATGTGACTAACAGAAAGTGTCTACTGATCAATGTACCTTTTCCAATGGCAAGATTGATAGCCTTTTTCTTAGAAAGTAAAGTTGTTTCTGTGCTGTTAAAACCTATAACCGGAGATGCAAGCCCTATACTTACTCGAGATCAGGTGAAAGTTATGATGAATAGTTCAATCGAAAAGTCAGATGATCTCGGAACAATGAAAATTAGACCACTAGCAATTGAAAATGTGGTACCAGAATACTTGAAAATTTATAGAAAGCGTTGATAGAAGAATGTGCCCGGTAGGATTCGAACCTACGACCCACAGCTTAGAAGGCTGTTGCTCTATCCAACTGAGCTACGGGCACACATCATGTATAAAATGCTTCTTAGTACACGTGAAGTCAAGTATTTCTTGTGAATATAATGTTTGTGATAATATCTCAAAACTTTGTCAGTACAGCATGTAACGATAAAACTGAGAAAAAAGAAGCGTGGGTAATAGGAAGTCTAATAGCGCAGTAACACAGAACCCCAGGTCAGGCCTGCACCTATTGAAATCAGCAATATCAGATTTCCTGACTTTATTTTTGATTCTTGTACTGCATAGTCTAAGGCTAGTGGAATTGACGCTGCTGAGGTGTTTGCATGCTTATCAACTGTATTAATTACTTTTTCTATAGGAAAATCTAATTTCTTTACTACTGCTTCAATAATGCGAATGTTTGCTTGATGGGGAATTAACCAGTCAATATCAGTAATCTTCAAACTATTGCATTTTAGAGTTTCCTCTACTGAGGCTGTTAATTTCTCTACTGCATGTTTAAACACTTCTCTTCCATTCATAAGTATCTTTCCAGAATCACGAGTAGAGGATATTCCTCCGTTTGTACATAATAAGTCCACATTGCCATCAGAGTGTAAGTTTGTTGATATAATGCTACTGCTACTCATTTCTGATTTCATTATCACTGCACCAGCACCATCACCAAAGAGTACACAAGTTGACCTATCTTCCCAATCAACAATCCTAGACATTATTTCAGCACCAATAACAAGCGCGTATTTAATTCTATCGTTAGACTTTATAAGTGAATCAGCAACTGTAACTGCATATATAAAACCAGAGCATGCTGCCTGTACATCAAAAGCAAATGCGTTTTTACACTTTAATTTACTTTGTATAATCGTTGCACAGCTAGGAAAAGTTTTGTCAGGTGTTGTTGTTGCAACTATGATCAAACCAATTTCATCTATTGAAATTTTCGCTTTTTCTATAGCATTTTTCGCTGCATTAACAGCTAAATCTGACGTTAATTCTCCTTCATCTGCTATATGTCTTTGAACTATTCCTGTTCTTTGCCTTATCCATTCATCGTTTGTTTCAACTATCGATGCAATTTCGTTATTACTCAAAATTTTTTTTGGTAGGTAAGAACCAGTGCTCAATATGAAACTTTTATTTAATATGACTTACCCCGTTAATTATCTTCTGGTTCAAATTTTCACTGATTGCATTTACTGCAAATTTTATAGCGTGAGCAAAAGAAATAGCATCAGAATTTCCGTGGCTCTTTATAATGATACCATTTAGCCCTAAAAACATAGCTCCACTTCTAATTTTAGGATTAAAACGCTCTAATGCTTTATTTAGCTTGGGTTTCAACAATATGCCGACAAGCATTTTTGTCATCCATGAATTAAATACTTCCTGTTTTATTAGACTGATAAAAGTACCAGCAGTTGCCTCAGCTGTCTTGAGCATTACATTACCAACAAAACCATCAGCAACAATTACGTCTATATTACCATCTAAAAATTCACTTGCCTCTATATATCCTTTGAAGTTAATACTTGGAGCATTTTTGAGTAACTCAAAAGCTCCTCTTACTGAGTCAGTACCTTTCACTTCCTCTGTACCAATGTTTAGCAAAGCGACTTCAGGATTTTCAACTTTTAATGCTATTTTTGCAAATATACTCCCCATTAATGCAAATTGAAATAATGAGTCAGTATTACAGTCAACATTTGCACCAAGATCAAGCAATGCAAAGCTTTTTGTCTTAGTTGGACAGACAGATGCAATAGCAGGACGATAGATATTGGGTAATGTTCCTAAAATAAATCTGGAGATAGCCATCAATGCTCCAGTGTTGCCTGAAGACACCATCCCAAAAGCTTTACCTTTTTTCACTGCTTCAACAGCTGCCTTCATACTTGAATCTTTGCGATGTCTAAGTGCAAAAGAGGGTTTATCATTTGGAAGAACATTATCAGAGCAATGGGTAAATTCGGAGCTATCGCTTACTTTTTTGTATTTTGAAAGCAAAGGAGATATTTCTTTCTGATCTCCATAAATATGAAAAAAAACTTCAACACCTGGGTCAACAAGATTATCCAAGAAAAAACTAGCACCCTGAATTACGGAAAAAGGTGCAAAATCCCCTCCCATAGCATCAAGTGCAATAACTATGTTGTTGTTGACCGTGGGTAACATATCATGAGTTACTCCGCCTTTTGTTTAATGAAAACACGTTTTCCTTTGTAACTATTGTCAACTGCTATGTTGTGAGGCAACATGAATTCTCCAGTTGTTGCACATACCACAATATTCTTAGGCTTAATAGCATGATGAGAACGATGCATATTACGCCTTGATTTTGACTTTTTTCTCTTCGGAACTGCCAAAACTTACTCCAATTCAATTATATAACACAATTTATTAGTAGCATGTTTTTTACAAGAAGTAAATAGCGAAATAAGTAAGGTTTTCTTATACAATTCACTCTTATAAACTTAAACTCAAGCATTTTGATCAAAGTATATTGAACTTAAGACATATCTTGACTATACTCTGGCGAAGTTAATAAAAATTTTAATAAAATCAGTAAAACTAATTTTAGCTAAGATAAATGTAAAGTGAGTTCCTTTAATATAGACAGCGTTAGAATAATCGGTAGATGCTTTATCAACTTTCTGTTGAGGATTGGTAACGCATTTGTATTTTTTATTCAATCTCTATACCACTGCTTTATTCCTCCATATTATTTTAGCAATGTGGCAAGACAAATTATAGAGATAGGCTTTTTCTCTTTGCCAATTGTTGGGCTCACTGGAGTTTTTATAGGAGCAGTGATAGTTTTACAGAGTAGCTTAAGTGGTATATTGATTAATCAAGAACAAGTAGTACCTAAACTTGTTACGGTTACTATCATTAAAGAGTTAGGGCCAGTTTTGATCAGCTTAATAATGGTAGGAAAGGTTGGGTCCTCAATTGCAGCAGAAATTGGCACGATGCGCATCACTGAACAAATAGATGCACTTACAACTTTGGACATCAATCCTTTCAAATATTTAATTGTACCAAGAATTCTAGCGTCAGTTATAGTATTTCCAATACTTACAGTATGTGCAGATCTAATAGGAATATTTGGAGGGTATGTCACCGCAGTCTTTGAATTTAACCACAATTTAAATATATACATAAAATATACAGCTCAATTCTTTAATATGTACGATTTTATTGTTGGGCTAATGAAAGCGACTGCTTTTGGCGCCATAATTTCTGTTTCAAGTTGTTATTACGGTTACCATTGTAGGGAAGGTGCACGAGGAGTAGGTATTGCAACAACATCAACTGTTGTTATATCCTCTATATTGATAATTTTAGCAAATTACTTAATTACTTTAATACATGCATAGCCCCATAATATCAATATTGAATCTAAGCTTATCCTTTGATGATAGAACGATATTAAACAACATAACTTTCAATATATCGAAAGGAGAATCATTAGTCATACTTGGCGGCTCAGGAAGTGGTAAATCTGTATTAACAAAAATAATTATTGGATTACTGACACCAGACTCAGGGTCTATTAAAATAAATAGTAAAAGCAAAAATAAATTTGGAGTCTTATTTCAAAATTCCGCTTTGTTTGACTACGTTACAGTGTGGGAAAATATATCTTTTAATTATAAAAAACGCTTTAATATCAGCATAAAGGAGGCAAAACGCCTAGCAATCGAGAAGTTAAATGACGTTGGACTGGAAGAAAACATAGCAGAAATGTTTCCAGTAGAACTATCAGGTGGAATGAAGAAAAGAGTGGCACTTGCAAGAGCAATTGCACACAACCCAGAAATTATTGTATTGGATGAGCCAACTTCAGGATTAGACCCAATCATGTCAGATGTAGTAAACGAGATAATAATAAAATTATCTCAAGATCTTCGTCCTACAATTATCACGATTACACATGATATTCATAGTGCATTTAAAATAGCTGACAAAATAGCAGTATTATATGAAGGGGAGATCATTTTTCACGGAACTGTTCAGGAAATACAAAATACTAACAACGAATATATAAAAAAGTTCATTTATTGTATATAGCTACAGGTTTACAAACGATATTGTGGATGCTGTAACTAGCCTAACTTGAGATATCGACAACCTTCGGTCTGTTACTAGTGTAGTGCTACGGTGGTATAGTGTGTTAGCTATAAAACAGCGCATTAAATATAGATAAAGTAACTTGTATCAATTTTTATTATCATGCCAATTCCAACTGAAGAAATTTATTGAATTTATTACTTCACGCTAAAATAATATACTTTACTATTCAACAGCAATTACAACTGATGATTTTATTTCATTCCACTACCTGCTGACTTACTTTCTGCTTAGCATATCCATCAAATCAGATTCTTTGAGTTTACTATGGTCAACTTTACTGAACTTATTCACCATAGAGCTCATTTGATTATACTGCTTAATTAGAAGATTAACGTCAGTTACACTTGTTCCGGACCCCTTAGAAATTCTAAGTCTTCTTTTGCCATTTAAAATATCTGGATTTTGCCTTTCTTTTTCGGTCATTGAGTTTATGATGGCTATATATTTTTTCACTTTATTGTCGTCTGGCACACTGCTACTTAGCTTTTTTGTGAATGAACTAGGGATGAATTTCATTATGTTGCTAATGCCATCCATTTTACTCAGAGTTTTTAACATTCCCACTAGGTCGTTTAGGTCGAATTTACCCTTTTTTACTTTCTTTTGTAACTTATCAATTTCTTCCTGACCAACAATCTCAGCAGCTTTTTCAACCAATGATACAACATCACCCATGCTAAGTATCCTTTTTGCAATTCTATCGGGATAAAAATCATCGAGGTCACTTAATTTTTCACCACAAGCAATAAATTTAATTGGACAATCGGTGATCATTTTCATAGAAAGAGCAGCACCACCACGTGCATCACCATCAACACGGGTGAGAATAATGCCGGTTACACCTATTACCTCATTGAATGATTTGGCAATGTTGACCGCATCCTGGCCTATCATTGCGTCGGCTACTAAAATAACTTCTGCAGGTGAAGCTATTTCCTTTACGGCTTTCAACTCATTCATCATATTATTGTCAATATGAAGCCTGCCTGCGGTGTCTAGTATTAATACATCATAATTATCGTTCTTTGCTGCTGCCAGTGCCCTTTTTGTAATTGCAATAGGCTCCTCATTTATTACTATAGATAAAGTTTGTACGTCTATCTGTTTACCCAGCACCTCAAGTTGTTTCTGGGCAGCCGGCCTATAAATGTCTAAAGAGGCAAGCATCACTTTTTTCTTTTGCTTTTTTAGCTTTAAAGCAAGCTTTCCTGAGGTAGTTGTTTTACCTGCACCTTGTAAGCCCACCATCATAATCACAGCAGGGGGTTTAACTGCTAGATTTAAGTCACTTTTCTCTGATCCGAGAACTGCAACTAAATTATCCTGCACAATTTTAATTATCATTTGTGCTGGAGAAACACTTTTTATGACTTTTTCCCCAATCACTTTATCTTTAATGTCGTTGATGAATTTTTTTGCAACTTCAAGTGAAACGTCAGCTTCAATTAAAGCTATACGTATTTCACGCATGGCAAGATTAAAATCATCTTCAGAAATGATCGACTTTCCTCTCAGTTTACTAAATACAGAATTTAAACTTTCAGTTAACGATTTAAACATAATAGCATTAGTAGAATACTCATTAAAAAGAGAGAAGAAGCTGAAACAAAACTTACTGAGTTATAACTTAGCACTTCTTTAAGTTTAGTAATATTATTAAAGTATAAATTAGTAAGTGAATTAGTCAAGTTTTGCAGTACGTTGGCAGACATTTCTCTCACTTTAAAGACCAATTGATTGAACAACAAGATAATATAGGATATGAAAATTCTAAAAATCCAATCAACATCCATTTTAAAATTTACTCTCGGGTAAAATAACTTGCGTAAAGGAATAAACAATAAAGTGGTACATAGTAATAAATTAAATTGCGACAAAACATTTTTTGTGTTGTACACAAAATCGAAAATCGAAGGTTTATTGTAAATAGGTAAGTAAGGATTGCCAGCGATTACGCATATAAATGCTAAAATAATCATAGTCATTTTGCTTCCCCTCTCTGCTAAAGGTTTTGACTTACTTTTTGCAATAAATAAGTAATAAAGAAACTTTAGCCCCAAGCTTAAATGAAGCAGCAAATTTAGAAGCTTATATAAATTTTTATACCCTTTTAAGGCAACAGTGTTCATTTCAATTTCAGCTGTGATATATGATTTACTGATAAATCCAACGGTTCCAGGAAATGCAGCCATTGTAAGTATTGCGATTATAGCACACATGCCTTCCAATGACATCAGTTTACCCACTCCATTAAAACTAATTGTTTTTGTTTGTAAAATAATCGAATTACTGACCACAAACAATAATGATTGATAAACAAGAGAGAAGATTATATGCAGTATCAAAATTGGTATTGCTTTTTCCGAAGGACTGAGCAAACTTCCTGCAATAATCAGCAAGCCCATTTGTCCTACAACATTATAGCATAAAAATCTGCGAATATTTTGCTCAAGAGAAGCAAATATAATGCTGTAAATTGCAGTGATGGCGCCTACAAGCGCTAATATTTCAGTACAATCTTGCCATAGGTTATAAGTGTGTAAAAGCATCACTAAAAAAGAGACTTTAGTGGTAAATAAAGAGAGATATGTGGTGCCATGTAGCGATGCAGCAGGATATGCATCAACAATCCAAAACGAAAAAGGAAAACAAGCGCAGTTTATCAATAAACCCAAAATTATCAGGTTAGTGCTTTGAAGTGCCAATCCTACTATTAATATAACTCCAACGAAAAAGTGTACACAAGCGTACCTTATTGCAGGTCCACTATCTCTACAGCCAGATGCGATAGTAAAAAATGCACTGACAGTCATTAATTCACAGAATATTATAACCAATATCATATGTTCAGATAAAACTGCATAAAGTGAACTAATAGTGTAAGCAGCAAAAGATAGCATCTCTGAAAAAGTCAAATTTTGTACTGGTAGAACAGCTAAAAATGCAACTGATAAAAAAGATATTAGTACGATGCGAAAAGATAAATCAAAATTTAGAACTGGATGAGAGCAATTCAGTGTAGTACCTAAATTTTCAGGTAATATTAGGACTATCACTATTAATGTAGTCAATAGAAATAGCAATAAAAATTTATAAAGTTGCACAATGATGTAAAACAGTATGGTTTATGCTACCTCAACATACAAATAAAATCAATTTGCATATTAACCACTAGTTAAGCTAATTACCATATAATTATATCAGGGTTTAGAAGGTTATAGAGAAACCGGTCAGATTAGGTTTTTAATCTAATCTGACCGATAGCTTTAATAGTGAGGTAAGCTTTAATATAGCACTCCTAATTCACAGTGCTACACTCGTGCATAATTTATTTTTAATTTGTGCACGAGCGTTAGTAAATTATTTACTTTTTGAAATAAAGTTTGGCATCACTTTAATATCTAGAACTTCATTAAGTCTGTCAGTTGAGAGTTATTTACTCGCTTTCTCTTCAGTATTTGCATAAATATAATGGATCTGCCAGTTTTTAATGCACTCATTCGACTTTTATGCTCTTCGCAATATCTGATTCTATTAAAGAATTCTTCGTTAATTTAGTTTTTTATGTTTTTTGGATAATGATATAGATAGGTTCCGCTAACACGTAGTGGAATATTAAATTGTTTATCTATAGATCCCTGTATCAAGCACTGTAATGACGGCATTCGAGTAGAGATAATGGAACCAAGAGAGCTCTGAGTAGCTGTATAATGAAAATTAGATTATATAAAAACCTCTGACAACATATTCTGTGTTATATCATTGTCCATAACTGTGTAATCAATATTATATTTATCGAATTCATTGCGCATCCTAGTTAAATGTCCTTTATCATGATCCAAAAGAACACTTACGTAGCTCAAGCTATCATTAAAAAGATCATTATAAATTACTGGAAATTGAACTGTGTAGGATGTTGTACACTCATCTTGACCGTTATTATCTTTACAAAGGGACATTTTTCCTGTTTTGCCAGTATCATCTTTAGTAGAAATAAGAAATTTCATACCTACGTCTTCGTTTTTTGCTATAAACTCCTTACACTTTCTACTTTTTGCAGAACATGGTCCTATAGCTATAGAGTAGCTTTCTTTTGGAAGTGTGAATATTAACTGATGTGTCATAATACTACCTTAATAAAAATCATTATTGTAGTATAGATTTATTAATAAATAATATACATTATGGTATAATTAGTACAAAATAGGTTTAACCAATCTCAGTAGGACTGCCAGTTGGACCCATAAGAATTATTTGTTCACCTTTTTTAAAACATTTACATAAATTAGTGGAACCGCCAGTTTCAAGCACAATAGTGGAAATAAATCCTTTTTTTTTGTCTACTTCAGTGCCGGTTACTGCTATACCTTCCATAGCAAGGTTTGTATTATTGGCTTTTCTACTATTGGTTTCAAAATTTTGCAACCTAAAGAATTGTCCAGGTTTAAAATTCTTTGCCGCAAGTGGTGCTTTGATCACTATTTCCACAACTTTGTTTGTTAAATATTGAACTTTTATAACCTTTGCAGTGAATTGCTCTTTGATTTTATTGAAAAATTCTTTGTTAGCTAGGTGTTCTGATATTATTCCAGCGCGTGACGCTTTAGCGTGCAAATGCTGCAATTTGTAGGTAATTCGCATAGCAGGTGGTGTCGTGCAAATAGCTGACACTGGAATCCAGTTCTGACTATACAACCATCTGGTGTACTCATTCAAAATTAAGTTTTCTGGATTCCAGTGTCTGGGCACTGGAATGACATCTTTTTTGGTGAAAGTTACTCTTATATTACAACATTCATACAATTGTGCATGTGACTCCGAGATTCTAGCCGGAGTGACATAAATGAAGCTATTAACTCTATTCAAAAGCTGAGAAATGATAGGGTAACCATTCTTAGCGCTTGCCATAGCTTTGACTACACTGCCGCTATACGAGGGATGAAGATCACCAAAAAAGCTAATTGTTTTATTGCCTTCCTTATATACTAATATTCTATCTTTATCTCGCATCTTAGGAGAAAAGATAGGATCTATTTCTTTTCCCGATGAATTCAAATGAGTAAAATATCCGTTATTTAATTTAAAATGCTTTTTATCTTCTGTTGCAATAACTGTATTTGGTTCAGTACCTGCTGCTATAAAAATAGAACGTGCTTTTATATGCTTGATTTCATCAGATTTTGTGTCTATTAGTTTTATTGATTCAGCGTGGTTATATTTATCTATTACAACTTCAATCGGCTCTAAGTTTTCAATAAAGTAAATCCCTTCTGATAGTGCATTTTGCACCTCTTCGCTATTTAATCGATAACTTGGTGAATCTTTTAGCTCTTTTCTATATACAATTTTCACTCCCCCTAGACTTTGCATTAGTTCCAATATTTTTGCTTCTCTATTCTCTTTTTTTGCTGATTCTTGCTCTTTTCGGATCAATTGTGCATGCGATATCAGCTCATTTGCAAGTTCATATTCCTCTTCTTTCCAATCTTTTTCGACATATTTCTTTCCATACTTATCAACCAATATTTCATAACGAAGAAGAAATTTTTCTACTTGAATCGGATAGTAAGCTAAAACTTCAGTAGCAGTATCAATTGCAGTGAGTCCTGCACCTATGACAACTATCGGCATACGAACTTGCAGATTTGCTATAGAATCAAATTTAAGAGCGCCAGTCAGTTGTAACGACATAAGAAAGTCAGATGCCATGCGCACTCCACGGGCTAGTATGTTTTTTATTTTGATCATTCGTGGCTTACCAGAGCCAAGTGCCAAGGCAATGTGATCAAAACCCAAGTTAAATGCGTCATCAACAGTTATCGTGCTGCCAAAACGAATGCCTCCATAAAGTGCAAAATTCTCACGTCTTTCCAGCAGTAATCTAATAATCTTTAAGTAATTTTTATCCCACCTAGAAGTAATGCCGTATTCTGACACTCCACCAAACCCATCTGCCGTGCGTTCACTCAATTTTTCGTGTTCAAAACCTTTAATTAGCTGTAAATTATCGATCAAAGTTTCAATCTTTAGTCCGTCAATGGCGATAACGTTATGCCCATCGTTTAATAAATGATGAGCTAAATTAAAACCCGCAGGACCAAGGCCTACAACTAGGACGTTTTTTCCAGTGTTTCCTTTTGGCAATGGACGCTTAAAATTTAAAGGATTCCAACGGCTAAGCAGAGAATATATTTCAAATCCATACGGTAAACTAAGCACATCATCTAGAATCCTTGTTTCAATTGCTGGCACATTTACGGGTTCTTGTTTTTGATATATGCACGAATTCATGCAGTCATTGCATATTCTGTTTCCAGTAGCCGCACATAATGGGTTATCTATCATCACAATTGCAAGACTTGCTATGCTATATCCTTCGCTTTTTACCAGATTCATTTCTGATATTTTCTGCTCTAGTGGGCAGCCGTGCAGCTCAACTCTAAGTGGAGACTTTTTGAAAGTGTTGTCATCATTGATTAGCCCCTTTGAGCAGCTGTCCTTACTTTGCTTATGACAAAATATGCAGTAGTGAGCATTATCTAGTGCTTTATTCAAACTCACCTTTTTGCTTGTTAGATCAAAACCATATCTTCTTTTCACCTCATTTGAATACAGAACCTCAACCTCATCTACTTCTTTTTTCAAGAATGATACGAGATTTTCGTAATCAATTTTCTTATGTATGCTAAATAGTATACTCTGTTTATTTTTCACTCTCCAAACTGCATATTGAGCCGCAAGTTCTATTTCTTCTTTGTGATCCTCTTTATTTTCAAGCCAACTCATTACCTGCTCAGAAAAGTTTTTTTCTGTTGTCGGTAAAGTAATGAAACTATTTAATTTGTTAGTGACATAATCAATATTTGCTACATCAGTGTATTTCTTCAATGCATAACGCTGAACAAATAATCTTTTGCATCTGTATATTACAGCAAAGTCATTGTGTTTTTCCTTTAACTCTTCTACTTCTTTTTCAATATTGAAAAATTTTGCAATAAATTCATCAAGTAAATGTGAGAGATCCATTATTAACTGGCTATTACAACCATCTTTCATCCAAGCTGGAATCCATCCTTTTTGTTTTCTGGATCCCAGTGTCAAGCACTGGGATGAACACTGGGATGACATCGAAGAAGAAGCTGCTTTTTCTCTTGCTTCAACTAATGAATAAAACAAGCTTTCATCGCACGATTTTATGTAATCCAAAAACGCCTTATCTAACTTTATTAATTCACTACGAGTGTATAAGTTTGAAAATGAGATTTTGAAATTCAGTTGCATCTTTATACTATACAGTGTACATACTGTTTCTTATAGATGAAGATTTTATTTATCTTGCAGTTTTGCTAAGATTGTTGCTCCTGCAACCTCTTCTTTTCCAACAGATGCAACACACTTAAATTTGTATACACCTAAACGCAAACCTTCAAAGTTAGATTGAAGAATTAAGGTATCTCCTGGAGTGACTGGCTTTCTGAATTTTGCGTTTTCAATGGACATAAAGTATACAACTTTATTTTCTACTATTTTTTTACCGAGAACACATATAGCAGATGCCTGAGCTAAAGACTCAATTATCAAAACTCCTGGCATTATCGGATGGCCAGGAAAATGACCAATAAAAAATTGCTCGTTGAAAGTAACATTTTTGATTGCTTTTATACTTTTACCAGGTTCGCATTCTATAACCCTATCTACTAAGAGAAAAGGATAAGAATGTGGTAGTATTTTTATAATATTATTGATATTACATTGCATAAGCCTACTCAATGCTTTGCAAAGCAAATTCAGGTATTTCCTTGTTTACATTTTTTAATACCACATCCGATAAATCGACTTCATCCATGGAGTATAAAACTTGATTCTTTTTTGAAATAAATAGTACTAAATCTATATTGTTTTTTTCTGCCGTTCTTTTAGCAACTTCTTTTATCTTGTTAAAGACACTTTCTACTGCTTCTCGATAATTTTCTTCTAAATGTGACATTTTCTTGGCGTAATTATCCCTAACGCTTACAGTATGCTTACTAAATTGTTCCGTCTTTTCTTTTTTTGCTTCTTCTGACAAAAGGTCAAATTCTTCTTTCGATGGCTTAAATTTTTCCAACTCATTTTCAAATTCTTGCTGTAATCTAGAATTCTGCTCCTTTATTTGTTGTTGTATATTTTGCAGAGCCAGAGATTCATTGATAACTTTGTCACTATCAATAATGGCAGCCTTTGTATTAATCGCGCTCTGAGGTTGATACCCTACAAACTTATACCCCACAAATAAGGAAATAATTAAGGCAATAACTGATGTAAATAACTGTATATATTTCATTTAAATCCCCGCTTCAATAGAAATTTTAACGTTTGTCGATGGTATTATGTCATAAGCTTCCTTTACTAAAGGAAATCCAAAATCTAATCTCAGCCTACCAAAAGGAGAAGGCATTGAAAAGCCAAAACCTGGTGATACTCTTATAAGCTTACTATCGTAATATTTCCCACTATATCCCTTCTTTTCATCTAAACCAAAAAGTGTTGCATAGTCAACAAATAGTGAGCCTTTGATACCAGCATAGTCGTATAATTTAGATAGTGGAAAATCTACTTGCTGTGTTAAATTAAAATAAGTTTTGCCTCCCAATGAGCTTTTATTTTTGTCTTCTGCTCTTGGTCCAATGCCGGAAAGGTCAAATCCTCTAATCTCATTGCCACCTTTAAAGAAGTGCTGGCCAATGTTGAGCTCTTTATTAGTATAGGAAAAAATATGACCTGCTGCTACTTTAAAGCGCAATGTTATATCATCATCAATTTTGCTTAATATAGGGTGTGTATAAAAAGATAAGAATTCAGATTTTAGGAAATTTACATTTCCCCATAATCCTGAAATATCCTGACTTAAACGCAATAAATATCCCTCTTTAGGAGTATAGAGGTTATCCAGTTTATTGTACGCTAACGTGTATCCCACTGATGAAACCTGATACTCACCTTCTTGATCTCTTATTATCTCAGAGATATCCTCATCTTTTCCACCCTTATTGTCCATGTGTATGTGATTATACTTATAAGAATATTGAAAGGAATTGGTTAGATTTTCTGAGATTTTATATGATACTTTTGCTATTCCTCCCCAGTTGCAGGTATCGAAAGTAGTGTTTGGTTTGTCTTGTTTTTCATAAAAAATACTCATGCCTAGTGAAGTATCAGAATCGTTAAAATTATTTTCAACAGCGTCTATACTAGTAGAAAGAACATATTGACTTTTTTCAAGAGCAAAAGATACCTCTTTACCACTACCAAATAAATTACGATCTGTGAAATCGGTTTTAACAAATACTCCACCAGGAAGGGACATGCCACCTGTTAAAGATAACGAGGCAGTTCTTTTTTCTTTGACATTTAAATCAAGATTTACTGCATTTTCATCCACTATATAACTATTTATTTTTACTGTTTCAAAAAAATCGCTATATATAAGTTTTCTACGTGATTTTTGAATGTCAGATGTGTTATATGCGTCGCCTTCTGCTATGCTAAGTTTTCTTCTAATTACTTTATCTAAAGTGCGGTCATTACCATCAATAGTAATTTGGTTTATATAAATCTTTTTACCTGGTAGCACTTTGTAAGTTACATCCACAATATTGTTATGTTGTGTATATTCTGGATTAACTTTTGCAAATATATATCCTTTTTCGTTTAAATGTTTACTTATTTTTTCTGCTGTATTGTTAATTTTAACTCTATTAAATATTTGATTATTTTCCTCTTTGATAAATTCTAATATTTCTTCCCTTAAACTTAAATCCTGAATCTCAGTTTCAATATCAACTTCATTATTTCCAAATAAGTATTGCTGCTTTTCATCAATCAAAAAAGTTAACTCTATTTGGTTGTTATTATCAACCTCAACAATTGGTTGGATATTATTTTGAATATACCCCTTAGATGAATAGAAGCGATCAAGCAGTTCTGTGTTAATCAGTAGATATTGAGGTGAATAATGAGTTCCGCTTTTAAAAATGGCTCTAAATAACTTACTAAATATATCATTGCTATGCCTTTTGATAACTTGCTCTAGCTCATTTGCTGAAAAGTTTTTATTACCTATGAATCGTAAACCCTTAATTTTAGACGTTCTTCCTTCTTTTATCTTAAAAATTAGGTTTATCCTATTGCTACCAAGTTTATCTAGCTCATATGCAATTTTAACACCAATTTTACCACTGTTCCTATAAAGAGTAGCTAGATTTATTAAATCGTTTTGTAATTTTGTTTCAGTGAAAATAGTTAGTGATTTTGACTGGATAACGTTATTTAGCAACTCTTTACTGTTAAATAACTTATTGCCTTTCAATATTACTTTGTTAATCAATGGGTTCTCATGAATTTTTACTACTAAGTTTTTTTCATCATCGATATAGGCGTTAATACTAGCAAATAACTTTGTTTTGTATAAATCTTTTATAACTGAATCTACATCATCATCATTTATATGACTACCTGGTTCTAATTTTGTATAAAACCTTATTGTTTGATCACTTACTCGCTCATTGCCAATATACTTAATATTTTTTATCTGTACTTTTTCTTTATTTTCTAGAGCAACAAGTAGAGTGGGAAAAGAAATAAGTATTATTATTAGTATGTGAAATAACTTTTTCATATGTATCTTAAAAAAGATGCCTAATATCATTTGTGATTGCAACTGCCATCAACAAAAACAATATGGTAGCACCGAAAGTGACTGCATATTTTTGATATTTCAAACTCAAATCTCTACGTATAACTGCTTCTATAATATAATGAAATAAATGCCCACCATCTAGTAGTGGTATTGGCAGCAAGTTAATTGCAGCTAAATTAGCTGAAATAATTGCCATAAAATATAGAACCATCATAAGTCCCTTTTTAGCTGATTGCCCTGAATATTTTGCAATTTTTATTGGCCCACCTATTTCATTTATACTCCTTTTACCAACAACAATTTGAAAGAGTGCTTTGATTGTTAAACACATAGTGTGGTAGGTTTCATTCACTGATAGGCTAGCAGCTCCAAGAAAAGATGACTGTTTTAACCCTATCATATTAATTGAGGTAATTCCTATAGTTTTTCTTTCTATTATGTTACCAAAGACATCTCTATCCTCAACTGTAAACGGAGTTAGAATAGTTCTGTACTCTTTGTTATTTCTGCTATACTTAATTTCTATTCTTGTTTCAGGGTTGGACATTATCACGCGTGAAATATCTTCAAAGTATTTTATTTTGTACTCATTGATCTGTGTAATAGTGTCACCTGGTAATAGGCCAGCTTGCTTTGCTGCACTTTCTTCAATTACATTACCAATTACTGGTGGAGTACGATAATAACCTGCCACGCTGAAAAATATTGTGAAAGCTATAACGGTAAATATCATGTTTGCAAAAGGCCCTGCAAAAACTATTGCTGCTTTTTGATATCGAGGTTTTGTATGGAATGAGTATAATTTTTCTTCTTCAGTTAATTTTTGTTGATCAACAGGAACGCTTGCTGCATTAGTATCCCCTAACATTTTAACGTAGCCACCCAATGGAAAGGCACTTAATTTCCATCTAGTTCCAGACTTGTCGTTAAAACCAAAAATTTCAGGACCAAAGCCTATAGAAAAAGATTCAACTTTAACCTTGCATGCTTTAGCGACAATATAATGCCCACATTCATGCACGAATACTATGATAGAAATTATTAAAGAAAACGATAAAAAATAATATATTCCAGCGCTAAGTTGATGAGAAATTAATTCCACCTATGTTTTAAATCTTAATCAAACATTGAGTATATTAAAACGCGCCTTGCTTGACAAGTATTTAGTTTAGTCTTTAAATTAAAAAAAAGTTTAATGACAATGATAGATATCTCCTTATTAAGAAGAAAACTGATGTATAGGAGTTGGCATAGGGGTTGTAAAGAAACTGATATACTTTTAGGGCATTTTGCATTGAAATATCTTGATAAATTTTCCTTAAGTGAACTAATTGAATACGAAAAAATAGTTGATCTTGATGATTACGAATTATATTGTTACATAACTCGTAAGAAACTTCTCCCCCCTGATTTGAGTAGTGAGGTAGTCGATTTGATTGCTTGCTTTAATCACTTATGCACCCAATAATCTTGTTTACCCTATCTAATACTTCAGCATATTCTACTCTTTTTTCCTCCCTATACTTTTTGCATTCTTGATTTATTTCGTCTAATCGCTTTGTTAATTCTAAAATTTTGTCTTCGAGAGTCAATGCTGCAAGTAAGAAATTTAATGCATCTGAGCCCTTACCTCCAGTTCTTTGAGATATGGAGCTAACTAGCTTGTTGAAGCTATTAGCAAGTTGTAATAAATGGTCCTTCTTTTTACTTTCGCAAGATATTTTATATGTGTTATTACGTATAACTATTTCTACTACTTGCATATGATGCTATATTGTACAACTTTCAAATTTACAATATAGATTTTCATTCATTTATCAAGAGGGATAACTTTTTACTGCTACGAAAATAAGTTTTAAAGTATTGATGTTTTGCAACCTTCTGTGACGTCAAATTACTTGCTTCTTTCAAGTTATAGCTTCTAATTGAAAAAGAACCAAACCCCCTGATTTCAATTCTATTATGATATTTCAACGTGTTTGAAAACACTCGAAAGAAACTATCAACTATGTCTGCTATAATGACCTTATCTAACAAAAGGTGTTTTTTTGCCACTTTTGCTATTATATCAGATTTTGTTGCCATTTATATGAAGCACAAGAAGTTATTTGGCAGATAATATTATATTATATTTTTCAACACCTACTACTTCAACTTGTATTTTTTCTGATATAGAAAACTTTTTATTTTCTGGTAAATGCTCTTGATCTACTAAAAGGGTTACATTGTTCTCAACCTCAACGATTAGACCATTTTCCTCTCTCTTACTTACAGTAACCTGAATTTTATCCCCTACTTTAACTTTCTCTATCAGTTCTTCAAGAGGATCATACTCTATTTGCTTTACTCCAAGATAAATTCTTGTCCGATCTACGTTAGCCCTTATCACTTTTGCTTCTATTTCATCACCTACATTATACTTTTTTATCTCATCTGAATTGTTTTTCGACCAACTTAGATTTTGCATATAAATTGTTCCTTCTACGTCCTCAGATATCTCAGAATTATCAAAAGTCACAGATATTTGCGAACCATTGTTGCTTTTAACTTTACCAGAAACAATAGAACCAAGAGGATATTTATCAATAAATACTTGCCAAGGATTCTCTACGCACCTTTTTGTGCTTAAACTCATCTTATTTTTAATAATGTCAATACCGAGAATTTTTACATCCACTTCTTGTCCTATTGTTACAAAACTACTGATTGGTAAATTACTCTTGCTCCAAGTTATTTCTGATGAGTGTACCAAACCCGCAATCCCAGGTTTAATCTCAACAATGAATCCACAATCTTTTATACCCGTTACACATCCTTTGTGTACGCTGTTAATTGGACATTTTGACTCTAGATCTTGCCAAGGATTATCTCCTAATTGTTTTACACCAAGGGAGATTTTTCCATTTTCTCTATCTATTTTTATAATTTTAGTTTTTATATGCTGACCACAAGAAAAAATTGCAGATGGATGACTTACATTACTCCAAGAGATATCTGTAATATGTAGCAGTCCATCTATAACTCCCACTGTATCTGATTCATGAATGCCAACAAATGCACCGTAGTGAGTGATGCTTTTTATTTTGCCTTCTACTACATCACCTTCATTTAAAGATTCTAAAAACTTAATTTTTTCACCAGCATGCAAGTTCTCTAATACCAGCTTTCTTGATACTACAATATTCCCCTGCTTCTTATCCATTTTAAGCACGATGAATTTTTGTTCAGTTTCAATAAGGTGATTAGCATCTTTTATTTGCTTCAAATCCACATGACTCAGCGGTAAAAACGCACTTATTCCATCACCAAGATCAACAATAAAACCGCATTTAATTGAGCGTTTAATGATTCCTGTTACTTCATCTTTTGTAACTGCGCTTTCTTCCAATTTATTCCATTTTTCGTCTCTGATTGCTTTCTCACGACTAAGAACAACATTACCATGGTAATCTTCAATTCTTTCAACATAAACTCTAATTTTCGAGCCAACAGTGATATCATCATTACAACTGAGCTCCTTAATCAGAATTCTTCCGTCTGACTTTAAACCAACATCAACCACAATATCATTAGAATTTCTTCTTGTGATTATACCTTCTACCACATCTCCTTCTTTGATTTTGTTAGCAAAAGAATCTTCACAAAAGTCATTGTCTTGATTATCAAATTGATCTTGAAATATCTCTTCTATGAATCTATTTGATGATAGCCTCTTGATAGCAACTGTACTTTCCATACCTTTTAATTTTAACTTCATTAGAACTCATATATTATATAATATTAATAATTAGTGACAAGTAAATTCTCATTAATTCATTTCGAGAATTGTTTAAGCTATAAAAGATTAAGTTATGTAAGATATGTTATCTAGGAATAATAATTGGATTAGGTCATTTTCCAGAAGATCTAGGTTGAAGTTGAATGTTTTGGAGAAGTATTCTATTAAAAACAGCAAGGAATCTATAAAAAAGATCGTAGACTTACAAAAAAGAATACGAGTAGAAATAGGTTTCGGTAATGGTAAAAATATGCTCCATCAGGCATTCAATGAATCTGATCTATTATTTATAGGATGTGAGCCTTATTTAAAGGGGGTCTCTTCCTTGCTAAAAAGCATAGAAGCACACAGCATAAAAAATATTTTAATATGGACAGAAGATGTAAGAGAATTAATTGTCAATTTTCCTGACCACAGTGTTGAAAAATTCTTTATTCTCTTTCCAGATCCATGGCCAAAAAGAAGTCACAACAAAAGACGGTTAATTAATACGGAATTTTTAAATTTATTAGCAAAAAAAATACTTGTCACAGGTGAAATATTTATTGCAACTGATCATCAGGATTATGCAGAGTGGATAGAGTTACATATAAAGCAGTGTAATTTTTTAACCTATAAGGAAGATAGTTTTGCAAATTATACCCCAACAAAATACCACAGAAAAGCGCTAGAATATCAGCGTAAAATAAAGTTTTTTAAAGTAAATGTTATATCTAAACTGACTTAGATTTACCTCTGCTTGTTAGTACAGATGTGTACATGACACTCTATAGTGCAAGTAGCCTACCATATACTGGGAATAACAGTTTACTGAATTCTTTAATCTCACAAATAGAAAGATCAATAAACTTGATAAACATCAACATTATCAGCCAGCATTGCTTTTGCAACTTCAATTCTACCTTTTTTATGATCGGTTTGGATAATTTTATAACCTATAGCATTTTGTCTAGCAACCAATCTGGTGCTTCTCTACCTTTTTCCCACTTAGCAAATCTCATCTTTTCTTTTAGGTAATATTCTCTATATGCTTCTATTGGGTTACTACATTTATATCGATTAGGTAACGCTTGTGTAAAAGCTTGTATATCAGCTGATCGAAATATTAGCAAATCCTTGTTATTATCGCACCAATCTATAACTTCTTCGGATTTATGCGTTCTTTTGTATCGCAAGCTATATTCTATACACAATTCTTTTCCATGTTTTATTAACCAATCAAAGTTTCCTTTTGATTGTCTAGCCCATAAAGAACAAGGATGGTTTTTGTGAGTAAGTTTATATGGAACTTCTATATTCTGGTTTGTAATGCTGACTAAAGGATTTGGCTCTTTTAATGCTATTGAAAAAACACTGCTAAGCAATTGAGCAGTTTCTAGCGGCATTTTTACTATGTGCTTATCGCATAACATTTGTGCTGCAGTTACAGGATTTTCGTCTAATATAAAGATATTCATCTAAGCACCCAGAGATAGAATTTTTGCGTAGTATTTATTTCAATAAACCCTAAAATATCATTCAGAAAATGGATAAGTTAAATAAGCTCAGTTAAAAAAATTATACACAATTCCGAGGAACCTTTTCAAGCTACAATGAACGTATAGCTACCACTCTAGCAATATTATTTCTCACCCACTGAAGATATTGCACGGTACTGTCTACTTGATCGTCGTGACGGATTTCTGGAAACATTAAAATCTCATACTCAAAGTCGCTAAGCCATACTGCTTGGTTAGGGAGAAAAACCCGCTCAGATTCTATAATTGGGACAATTCGGTGAAATCGAGTTAATTTGTCATCATGTGGTACTATTTGAATAATAGGTAAATCACTGTTTTTCCTGAGCTCCTAAACCAATTGCTGACCGCTTGCTTTTGCTTCGATTAAAATTGCGTGTGGCTTCCACCTTGCAGCCAGCGACAGAACTTTCTCTTTAAGTTTTGGATATTCAAGTTTTGCGCGATATACATCGAGTAAATAGAATGTATTATCTACTTTTGTCCAGGTAGTGCAGACACTAAAGTCACTTGTATTGTTTGTTGAAATTGCAGTATCCCAACTTTGTGTTACATGCAAGAGGCTATCAGGAAAATTTTTATAGCGCTTCAACCACTCTCGTTTAATTATAGCACTTGAAAGTGGTAGAGGGTTTTGTTGGTATTGAGCAGCAAAACCATAACTCCCAAGTTCAGCTTTTATCATCTCAATTTCTTCTTTTCCTTCAGTTAGGGAATACAACAATTGACCTTCTTTTCTTGAGTATATTTCCTGTTCATGCTCTGGAATATGATTATTAACTGAATAAATAATCTCCTTATCTTCAGCTATTATTGGTAAACAGACATGATGCCATATGTTTCTTGGTTTACAGAGGAGGTGACCAGTTAAATCTTCTAAATGGAGTCTGTGCATCACAAGAACGATAACTCCTTTTTTTCTGTCATTGAGCCTGGTTACTAAAGCCTGATCAAACCAGTTTGCAGCACGCTTTCTAAATGTTTCGCTCAAAGCTTGTGCGGGACTTAGTGGATCATCCACGATAATGAAATCTCCACCTTCACCGGTTAATGTTCCCTCAACTGATGTTGCAATCCTACATCCTCTTTGCACTGTTTGAAATTTATATTTAGTGTTTTGATCTTTGCATAATTCTACTTTCGGAAATAGCTCTCTATACCAATCAGATTGCATTATGCACCTTGTATTGAGTGAGTGCTTTTCGCTAAGCAACCGAGAATAACTTGCAACTATTATTCTTGCAGTTGGCTGATTTCCAAGTATCCATGCGGGCCATGCAACACTTACACAAATGGACTTCATTGAACGCGGCGGCATATTGAATATTATTCTTCTTGCTTCACCAGCGCTTGCTGCTTCAAGCCTGTCTGCTATGATTTTTATATATTGATAATCATTATACTCACACCCCGGCACTACCGTTTGAAAGCATAATTCAATGAATTTGAGAAGGTTTATATTGTTCATAAAATTAAGGTTTGTTGATTTTTTTAAGATTTTGTTGTATAATTAAACCAGCATAGTGAGAGTTAAAATATGAAAGAAATAAGAGAGCAAACTGAGAGAGAATTTATAAAAACTCAAAACGGGATGAAAATAGAGACAATTACGCTTCTTGGTAAAAATCAAAACAATAATCAAGGTGAAAAACATCTGATATACTTTATTGGTGGAAATAGAGCGTTAAGCCCTGGTAAAGATTATTCCCCAAATTGGAATTGGGCCACAGAGCAAGGGATAACTGTACATCTTTTTAATTATCCTGGACTTGGTTTAAGTAAAAATAACTCATTGATACGTAGCAATAGAGTTAAATCTGGTGTAGCAGTTGTAACTAACTTATTGGAAAAAGGTATAAAGCCAGATGATATCATATTGTTTGGAGACTGCCTAGGTGGACATGTGGCTGCAGAGGTTCATAAAAATTTTAAGGGTAAGGATATACATTTAAGATGTATCGTTAGCAATGCCGCTAGTTCACTTAAACAAGCGTCTCTTTATTACTTTGGTTTTATGGCAAAATTAAAAATTTTTCTTGCTCCGATAATCAAATTGGTACTAAAGATTTTTGGCTGCCACTGGAAGACATATAAAATCGTAAATTCAATTACTCCTTATACAATGTACTTTAATCGAGAGGGAGATAAAACGATAAAACAGCCAGCGCAACTTGCAACAGAAATAGAAAAAATAGATCAAAGCGGTAGAAGAAAAGATTACCAAAAAAAAGAAGTATTTGAAGGATTTGAGGAATATGAAGAATTTTTCAAGCAGCATATAATATTAAGAAAAAATGATGAGTGTATTGATTCGAAAAAAGCTGATAAAGATATACATAAATTGCCAATTACGTGTTTAAAGTCTTCCAACAAAACTGATTACACTTTTCCTGAGTTGATTAGTTTATATATTTATATTACAGATGAATATTTTTCTAAATATGGCTCATTAAATAATGAAGAGAAGATTAAAGCATTTAAAGAAAGTAAATTTTATAAAGATTTTTCAAGCTGCAAAAATCCAAAGGACTTTTTGCATAATTACATGAAGAAGCAAGAGCATCCTTCGATGTCATTTCAGCATGTGACAATAGAATCTGAGGAAAAAAAGACCTTTCTTAACAAGTCAAAGAAGGCTAGTTGCTCTTAACTTGACGCGTATGCTTTCTTCAATATTTTAGCCATCTGTATCTGTTCAGATGCATGCAAATATTGAAACCAGTGTTTCTTTTCTTATCATCCGAGTACTGGGATCCAGAAGAATTAATTGTGAACAAATAGCTATACGATATTTTCAATAAAATTACAAAAAAGCTGGATTCCACACTGGAATGACACCGTCATAAACTGCTAGAGGTCTTCATAATGTCATTCCAGTCCTCATAGTGTTTATCCCGGCCTTCATAATTTCATCCCAGTGTCCTCTTTCTCTTGTCATCCCAGTACTTGATACTGGGATCCAGATGCATGGCTAATGCTGAAACCAATACTCCCTTTTCTTGTCATACGAGTACTGGGACCCAGAAGACTCAGGTAATAAGAACTAGATTCCAGCGCTACGCGCTGGAATGACACCGTCATAAACTGCTAGGTCTTCATAATGTCATCCCAGTACTGGGATCCAACTAAATTGGTGAACACTTTACAGCATTTTTGATGGAAAGAACTAGATGCCAGTGTCAAGCACTGACCCATTTTTTCCTTAAGTTTTTGCAGCTTGTGTTCTATTACAAAACCACTGTGGTACTAACGAGTGGCAAAATGATAGCAAGTTTTAAATTTTATTTTCAATAACGAAATTTGGCACATCTTGCTACACTTCCAGTTTTTATTGTACAAAAGGGGCTTCTGTCGTCTGTGTCTGACATGAAGCTAATGTTATTCTCCCTCTTCCTTGTACTGGATTTAGCTTGTGAAACGCGTGGTTGAAATCTTCCTTACTCACTACCTTGGACTTTCTTTCAAGAGCAGCGTATATTTTTGCTTCATTAACTAATTGTTCTAACTCAGCTCCAGAATAGCCTTCTGTTTTTTTTGCAATATCTTGAATATTTAGCCTTCCATCAGTTTTTGTATTTTTGGTATAAAGCTCCAATATCTTTTGTCTCGTTTCCACATTTGGATTAGGTATATGAACCCTTTGACCTAAGCGTCCAGGCCTAATAAGTGCTGGATCTATCTCATTGACCAGGTTAGTTGCACCAATTACTATTATATCTTTTCTGCTCTTAAATCCATCTATTTCAGTTAGTAACTGTGTTAAGCTCTCTCGACAGTTGTAAGCTGAGTTATTAGCGGTACTTCTTTTTTGGGCAACTGCATCTATTTCATCTATGAATACTATACAAGGAGAATATTTTCTCGCTACTTTAAAAAGCTCGCGTACAGCATGTGCACCATGACCAATATATACTCCAATAAGTTCTGGACCTGAGATACTTATAAAATTCATATTGGATTCACCTGCAATTGCGCGGGCGATAAGTGTTTTACCATTTCCAGGAGGGCCGTGCAGTATATAACCTTTTAGTGAGTTAATACTTTCACTTCCAAACATCTCACGCATTTCTTCTGTCATTTGGTTACAGCAAATAATCTGCAATCGTTGTTTTAAGGAATCGTCAATTATAACATTAGCAAATGTTGTTTTATTATCTGAATTAGCTAATTCTATTTCTATAGGCAGCTCTACTTCCTTCATTTTACTAAATATTTGATCATATATAAACCAAGCGATAAAAAAGAAAACAGTGAGTAACACAAAAGGCATAGCTTCGCTAATATAATGTGCAGCCAGCTCATATCCTTTACTGAGAAACATTGTATGCATATAGGCAAACAAAAGAGCAATAGAGACCATAATTGCTATGCATAGTAAACAGATAGCAATTCTTTTGAGTAATTCTGAGATTTCAATTTTTTTCATCTTACTGTCTTATATCGATTTTAAACTGAGAACAATTTTATTTAGATTAAATACTAAAAAAATATACCCTTACACTTCTTTGAATTCTACTAAATTCACTTTTAAAAAGCAATTATAATATACTTTGTGCGTGGTTAAGATAGCTCTGGAATAGTATAAAGAACTATGTCATCATTGAAGAGAAACTCATCTGTTGCTGTGTACTCTTTATTAATTTTATAAGAATCATAAACATCGTAATCTGCTTTTGTATGGTAATCACAATATTGAAACTTACCCTCTTTATTGAAAGAGCCAAATTGATCAATTAATGTAGCCATTTTCTTACCTTTTCCACTTTTTGTTAATTCAAATACATCAGCTGGGCAGTGGCCTGAAGAATCTTGATTAGTAGTTCCTTTCACAATAAAAAACGATGGTTTATCGTTAAGTAACTTGCAGAAATCTGGCTTATATTCCTTTTTCATACAGTTTAAACTTATATATTGATATTTATTTGGAACATTTGAGTATTGAGAATCGTACTTTTTATGTTCAAAAAACTTATTACCTAAGAAATTACAAAACGTTAATTTATAATCATCATTATTACTAGACTTAACGACTTTAAGGTAATGAAAGTCTCTAGGAATTTTTATCTCTTCTTCTGTAACGTGATTATGTATGACCAATTGGTCATCAAGCATGCAGTAACCTATTTTCGGTAAAGTAGCTACGAGCTTACCGTTTAACATGATATCTGCTTGATAGATATTATCCGATAACTTCTCTCCTTGCTGCAAAGTAAAATTCTGCTCTGCCTTAGCTGGTGCACTGCATTGCTCAGTTTTAGTTAAGTTTTTTATTATTGTTGATATCTCACTAATTTCTAATATATCATGTTCATTTTTTGTGTATTGATACTTATAGCAACTACCATCTTCACATACTGGAAGACATTTTCCTTCTTCATCTGATATATAGATATAATCACCTTCTATTGTAAAATAAAGTCCACCTTTTTCTTCTTGAATTTTTTGTAGTACTGGGTCATTTTCATCGTTAAAATTGATAAAATTGAGTACTCCAGTTATATCTCTACCAGACAATTTGAGGCCAAAGTTAGGACTATCTTTTATGTTGTAAAGCGAAATCAAGATAGGTTTTGATTCAAGCTTTTCTATAATATTGTTTCTATTTGTACTTATTATAGCTTCTTGTTCTACAATAAGATCCTCTTTAATAGAGTTTCCACTTTCATCAGATCTTTCTGCCTGCAGGGGTAAGTTTCCTTCATATAAAGATATTTTATCTCCCTGCTTCTTTAACTTTAAACCATTAATATCCTCTACTTTAATTGTACCAATATGTGAATGGATAACCTTACTATTTTTGTTTAATATATAATATTCAGCAGGAAGTTTAATCAATTTTTTATAGAGCGGGTTTTTATCCTCTATTTTAAATATATGTTTTTCCATGATATTACCTTAAATAACCGACAACTTGCTGATTAATAGCACTGAGGCTACTAGGAGGAGAGACATAACTCATAAAACTCCTTGGCTGCTCATTATTTGCCACTATTTTTTCAGTATTAACGAAAGCTCTTTGCTGCTCATTGTCTTTTAATCTTTTTTCCATATGATCTTTAAAAGTAAACAAACATTTACTAGTTTGTTTGTAATTAGGGAGTGATTTTTTTGCAGTTATACACAAGAACTTCAACAACTCATTATGATTTTCATCATTAAGTAATGACTTATTGATAATGGTTGACTGCAGTTCCACTGGATCAAAATTTAGACTTTTCTTTGAAATGCCACATTTCACAGCTGTTGCTCCCAATACTTCTTCAAATTTTGTTACAACATCTGCTGCATCTATTATTTTTGCCACTTCCTGTATTTCATTTTTTACTTTATATTCGTCCTGTCCTACCGCAGGGTAAAAGAAATTTATTACTTGAGATATAAATGAAGTTGGTCTGCTTGCTCCGCTCGTCACTGATGATTTTTTAGTTTCCCTCCTTCTTCTGTGTGCACTACAAACTTGATCTGCAGGATTTGTTGTACAAAACATATCTCTTACGCTACTATGCAATGCTTCCGCATTTTCTGCG
The DNA here is from genome assembly GCF_964028235.1 of Wolbachia endosymbiont (group B) of Cyclophora punctaria. NCBI lineage: Bacteria > Pseudomonadati > Pseudomonadota > Alphaproteobacteria > Rickettsiales > Anaplasmataceae > Wolbachia > Wolbachia endosymbiont (group B) of Cyclophora punctaria. The sequence goes on along the minus strand of NZ_OZ034749.1, from coordinate 1,487,624 downwards.
GATTGAAGTGCTTGATCAGCAGAATCTTCAGCTTCTCCTGTAAGATTCACTGTTTGATTGTGTAGTATTTTAACCTTATCTTCCGTATCTTTAGCTTGTTTGGCAAAACCTTCTGAAGCATTTTTAGCTGCCTCTGCTGCTTTTTTAGCATCCAGAGTTTCATTTTTTGCTTTTCTTATCTCACGTAAAAACTGATCAGCTAATGTAGCACCTATTCCATCTTCTCCCTTGGAACCTGGCAATCCATTCGCACCTGGTTCTCCTTTTTCACCTTTAGAACCTATCTCTCCTTTCTCACCCATATCACCTTTTATTCCCATGGCTCCGTCTAATCCTTTAGGACCAATATCTCCCTTTGTTCCATTTATACCTGGCTCACCCTTGTTGCCTGTAAGACCTTGTGTACCATTGAAGCCCCTTAGACCTGGCTCTCCTTTTGAACCTGGCAACCCATCTGATCCTTTAGGACCTTCTGGACCTTGCAACCCATTCGCACCTGGTTCTCCTTTTTCACCTTTAGAACCTATCTCTCCTTTCTCACCCATATCACCTTTTATTCCCATAGCTCCGTCTAATCCTTTAGGACCAATATCTCCTTTTAATCCGTCTATACCGGGCTCACCCTTGTTACCTGTAAGACCTTGCGTACCATTGAAGCCCCTCAGACCTGGCTCTCCCTTAGGACCTTCTGGACCTTGCAATCCATTTGCACCTGGAGCTCCGATCTCTCCTTTCTCACCCATATCACCTTTTATTCCCATGGCTCCGTCTAATCCTTTAGGACCAATATCTCCCTTTGTTCCATTTATACCTGGCTCACCTTTTATGCCTTTAGGACCAATATCTCCTTTTTCTCCCTTTGGACCTTGGACTTCTCCTGGATTTTTCCTTAGTTCTTCTGCAATGCTTTGTGTTAGCTCGGTATTATTTGCAAGGTTTTCTACTAATGTATGATTAGCATCACTTAGTAACACATCTGCTAGCTCTTCCATTCTGTTATCAGCTAATGCAATGGCTATTCCTGTTTGAATATCTTGATTACTAATAATTCTTCCTGCAACTTGCTTCTCTAATACTAAATCTCCGCCTTGGTCACGATATTCAAGCACCTGATTAGCAATAGTGCCATTATTAATTAATTTTTGTGCAACTTCTTCAGGACTTGCATCTCTACCTTTATCACCTTTAGACCCAGTATCTCCTTTGTCACCTTTAGAACCTATCTTTCCTTTCTCACCCATATCACCTTTTATTCCCATGGCTCCGTCTAATCCTTTAGGACCAATATCTCCCTTTGTTCCATTTATACCTGGCTCTCCCTTAGGACCTTGTGCACCTGGCAATCCATCTGTTCCAGTATCTCCTTTATCACCTTTAGAACCAGTATCTCCTTTGGGACCTTTTATCTTTCCTGGATTTTGTCTCAACTCTTCTGCTATTCCTTCACGTAAGACTGGATCATTTACCAGCACTTTTTTATCTTGATCATCTTTTGCTTCTAGTACTGCTCTTCCTAATTCACCTACTTTTTGAGTGTCAAAGAACTGATGAACAATATTTTCAACTATTGTTTTTGCTGCATTCACATCGCCTTTTAATTTGGCATACTCAAGCAAATACTCAACTAATTTTTCCTTGTCTATTTCTTGCTTCACGATTTCTAGAGCCTTTGGCTGCTTATTTAAATCACTATGAAGCAGAAGATACTTAGCAAGTGCCCAATCGCTCACCTTACCTTTTATAAGATTGTGAGCTTCTATCTCGCTCATACTGCTTCTATCAACAAGTAGTTTAGCAAGCTTTTCTGCAAATTTTTCATATTTTTGGAAGGCTATAGGATCGGGATTATTTTTCTTTGTGGCATCGCTTGTTATCTTACTCACAGTATCTTTTATAATGTTTTTTGCTTCCTCTAAAGAAAGTTTACTTACTACTCCTTCAGTAAGTTTTGCTACATCAATTTTATTCACAAGTTCCTGCGAATTAAGATTAATTTTACCGGCAATCTGAGTTGCAAGATTTTCACCTTTGATACCATTTGCGTTAAGAACTGCTTCTCCTAGCTCAGCTTTTTTACTGGTAACTAATTCAGTTGCAATTTCTATAGCACTTGAGGCATCTCCCTTCTCACCTTTTGAGCCAGTATCTCCTTTAGAACCTTCTGGACCAGGAAAACCTCGGTCACCCTCATTACCTTTGGAACCTTGTTCGCCCTTTAACCCCCGTTCACCGTTACGACCTGGTTCGCCCTTTTGGCCTGGAGGACCTTGTACGCCTTTAACTAACGCTTTTAAAGAATCTTCTCGCTTTACACGCTCACCAAAAAAATGTGCTATTCTTTCTGAAAATCCCATGGAATTAAGCTTATCTTCTTCCATTATAGCTGCTGCTAAAGGATATAGATGGGCTCTGTTAGAAGAAAATTCGGTAACAACTTGATTAATACTTGGAGTTATTCCATTAGTGCCTTGATTTCCTTTTTCTCCTTTAGGTCCTTGATCGCCTTTTGATCCATGCGCACCTGACGATCCAGTATCTCCCTTGTTACCTTGAGGACCAGGCGCTCCATCGAAGCCTCTATTACCTTTTTGTCCCCTTTCACCTGGCTCACCTTTAGGACCTTGTACACCAGTACGTTCTAATCTTTCAATTTTGCGTTTTAAAAGTTTAATTTCTGTTTCTAAATTTATATGTTCTTGAATATTCACATCAACCTCCAAAAAGTTATCAAAATTTTCTAAGTTATAATAATAAGGATATGGACCTGGTCTATTGTCGTGCTCATACCCAAAAGAATTAGGGTTAAAATTATAAAAATTTTTGCATGTGCTATTTTCATACGATATGCAACCAACATAATTATTGCCTAACTTTTTTACTGCGAAATAGGTATCTTGTGCTTTCAAGCTCTCCATTTCATGAAAAGGGAATAACTCGAATGTATTGCTTATACGAGTAAATGCTGAATTGATATCATTCAATATGCCAACTTTTCTACCAATTGAATCATATACCTGAGCGCTCCTATATAATTTGTATATATTTCTTGATTCTTTAAACAAATAGTCTCCTATTTTTATTTCGAGTCTTTTATCAGGTGAACTTTTAAGATCTTCCAAAATAAAACTGACATTTTTGCTACTAATTATGTCTTTTGGATCTATTAAAACTTTCCTGTTTTCTAGCCGTTCATAATAAATACTACAGCTTTCACGATTATATGTGTTAACATAGAAACCATATGTGTAATTCTGAGGTATAAGATCAATAGTAGCGATGATATTAGCTTTGCCATCATAGTAATAATAATAAGGTTTATCAGAGGTAGTAACTAAAGCGAATTTGTAATCATTTCCTACCCTTTCTAGCTTTAATTGTGGCCATTCAGATAAGTCGTTTAGTATACTTGCCACGTCATGCTTCAAATCCCAAATGTGAAAACTCAGATCAATATTGGTGTCGATGATAATGTAAGATACACTAGGCAGGCTAAATGTTGTTTTGTTATTTAATCTTATTTGTGCAGGTATCCTACGACCAGTTCTATTATTACAATCTTTTTGTAGGATACCTTCCTTTTCTAGTTTAAAACGCATCTCCACCTCCCTTTGCGATTAGATATAATTAATTTATGGGTATTAATTATTGATTAATAATGATGATCAGTAAATATAATTATATTTTACACTAATTTAATTATAAATTAACTTGTGAAAGAAAGTTATTTTTTTACAACTGAGCGTAAAAATGCTTTATATTATCGAATTTCTTACCACTCCAGCTCTTTCATCTTATAGATGATGTTGTTCCAGTGCTTGATACTGAAATCTAGTTCTTCCATAATCTCGTTGGAAACGTTTTCAGTATAGGGATAAATTTTATTAATCTACATAAAAGCCCTCACCCTTAGGGTAAAGAAGCTAGTTAAATTTGTCAAGCAATTTTTTCATGACCAGCTAGATAAATAGCTACTTCTTCAATTTGATTGAAGTAAAAAACTGGTTTCCATTGCGGTAAATAAGCAACATTACTGAATCTTTGCCGTCTTTCTTTACTGCTGAATCAATTTGTTTTTGAAAATCATTAGTATTTTCAATATCGATTCCATCTAGTTGAATAATTATATCACCTTTCTTAATAACACGTAGTGTAGAATTACTACTACTATCTACACTAGTAACTACTACACCCTTTGTGGGTGCATTGTTTTTTAGTTCTTTTGGCAAATTTGAAACGGTTAAACCACTTATATAACTAGATGTTGATTTATTTTCTTCTTGATTATTACCTGAATCATCGTTTGCAGATTCCTCGATTGCAACCTTGATATTGACTTCTTTACCTTTTCTAAGTAACTTAACCTGTACTTTCTTTCCGGGCTCAGTTCGTGAAACCATATGAGGTAATTGCGTCATTCTATCAATTTTTTTGCCGTCAAACTCTAATAGTATATCACCTACTTTGATTCCTCCTTTCTCTGCAGGACTGCCCTTTACTACGCTTGCAACTAATGCACCTTTGATATCTTTTAAACTCAAGGATTCAGCAAATTCTTTTGTTATAGGCTGAACTTGCACGCCAAGCCAACCATGTTTTATTTTTTTACCACTTTTTAATGTGTCAATAATTGAAATAGCTAGATTAGATGGTATAGCAAAGCCTATACCCACGTTACCGCCAGACTCAGATGGGGAATAAATAGCAGTATTAATACCTATAACTTTTCCATTTAGATGAAATAGTGGTCCCCCTGAGTTACCTCTATTAATTGCAGCATCAGTTTGAATAAATTCATTCATAGTACCAATACTAATGTCTCTAGATCTTGCAGACACAATCCCTGTACTTACAGAGCCACCCAAACCAAAAGGGTTGCCTATTGCAATAACTGTATCACCAACTCTTGCTTTGTCAGAATTACCAAATTCAACACAAGGAAGATCTTTATCAGAATTAATCTTAAGCACAGCAAGATCAGTTTTTGCATCATAGCCTAAAACTTCTGCTTTGAAATAAGTATTATCGTTCATAGTAACTGTAATATCTTGGGCATTTTTAATAACGTGATAGTTGGTTACTATGGTTCCACTTTTATCTATAATAAATCCAGACCCAAGTAACGTCACTTCTCTATTAATGCTAGGAGCTCTATCGAAAAATTGATCAAAATGCTCGAAAAATTCTCTAAAGTCATCAAAGAAATTATTTCTTGGCGTAAAGGGAATTTTAGTTCTACTGTTATTTTCTTGCTTAACTATTTGCTCACTTGAAATATTTACAACTGCGGGAATAAGTTCTTCCACTATATCAGCAAGCCCTTTATTACAACTACATACAGGATCTGCAACTGTTTTTGCAAACAGATTAGCATATGAAGAAAATGAAATTAAAAAATATGCAAATATAGATAAAATAAATGCTTTACTTTTCATAAACTATTTCCATCCCTTGTTCAAAATATCTAAGAAATTATTATTTGGTGAAAGCACAAATTTAGTATTACCCTCAGCAAATGATTTACTGTAAGCTTTCATAGAGCGATAAAAGTTAAAAAACTCTTCATCAACCTTGAATGCCTCATTATAGATTCTAGTTGCTTCAGCATAACCACGGCCTCTTATTTCATGTGATTCTTTTACTGCACTAGAGACAATTCCCCTTTTTAATTTATCAGCTTTTGATCTAATTTCTTGTCCAGCTTGTTCTCCTTCTGCTCTAATTTCTTTTGCTTCCTTTTCTCTTTCAGTTTGCATGCGGCGGAATATTGCAGAACTATTTTCTTCTGGTAGATCTGCTCTCTTAATTCTTACATCTATTATCTCTATGCCAAATTTTCCAGCTTCAGAATAAACTCCACGTTGAATTAATTGCATCACTTCTGATCTCTTTTCATTCAACAAACTAATTAATGAAAATCTTCCTATATTCTCCCTTATGTGAGCTTCTATGACAGGATATAATCTTCTAACTAGCCCTGATTCATTTTTCACAGTTTGATAAAAAGTAATAGGATCTATTATTTTATATTTTGCATAAGCATCTACTATAATACGCTTTTGATCTGCAGTTATCACTTCCCTTGGAGTTTTATCAGGACTTAAATCTAAAATTCTCTTATCAAGAAATTCTACGTTATTTATAAATGGCAATTTAAAATATAAACCACTGTCCCTAACATCTTTTACGACTTTACCGAGTTGTATAACTATTGCTTGTTTTGTTTCTTGAACAACGAAGATTGAATTAGATAATGCAATCAATAACACAACAAATACAAAAGCAAAAACAATTTTAATATTACTACTCATGACTATTTTCCTAGATTTGTAAGGGGTAAATAAGAGAACATACCTTTCAGATCGTCTGTTATAACAAACTTATCTACCTTGCTAAAAATATTTTCCATAGTTTCAAGATAGATACGGTTCTTAACAAGAGAAGGATTTTGTCTATATTCTTCATGAAGAGATAAAAAGCGATTTGCATTACCTTTTGCTTCATTTATTATTTCATTCTCGTATGCTTCTGCATCTAATTTTATCTTTATTGCTTCACCTTTTGCACGAGGTATAATATCATTACTGTAAGCGTATGCTTCGTTTATGGTACGCTCCTTATCTGCGCGAGCACTTTGTACATCCCTAAATGAGCTAATCACCTTTTCTGGTGGATCAATTTTTTTCATTTGAACGGATAAAATCTCTATACCCATTTGATATCCATCAAGAATCTGTTGCAATAAAATTCTAGTATCTCTGGAAATTTCAGCCCTGCCTTGACCTTCGAGTGCAAAAGAGATCGTATTCTTACCTATTATTTCTCTCATAGCACTTTCAGCAGCATTTTTAACGCTAAAACCAGGTTTATAATCCCGTACTTTGAATAAATAATCTTTAGCATCCCTGACTCTCCATTGGACCTCAAAGTTAACGTTGACTATGTTCTCATCTCCGGTAAGCATCACTCCTTCACCACGATCTGTATCTCGCCCATAAGAGCTGCTTATCCCAATTTCTTCACGATTTACTTCTTTAACGTTCACTTTAAAAACCTTGCCAATAGGGTAGGGGAAGTGATAACGCAAACCAGATGTTTCTGTATTGGAATATTTGCCAAAAGTAAGTTCTATACCTTCCTCACTCGGATGGACAATATAGAAACCAGTACAAAAATAAAACAACAAAACAATGAAAATGATGAAATAAAGTTTTTTCCCTCTATTTCTGGTTAAGCCATTAAAAAAGCATCTTATATCAGACACAGCTTTACTTAAAATATCTTCATTACCTGGACCTGACGGTTTCTTTCCAAGATTCCAAGGATTACGCTCATCCATAAAAATTATTAATTGTATAACTAATACGCTGATATTACTTAATCTTATCAAAAAATGCAAAACTATTTTGTTTACAAATTAATGATCAGATTGAAGGATGTGATCATACACTTCCTTTTTTTCTATATGTTATGGTCAATTCTACAGAATTTCTAGCTTTTTTTGAATTCTTTATTGTCGTTTTTGATAAGTATCGTTAGTTGTATATTAATTATTAACATAAAAGACAATGCCTGGGATTTAGGAAACTTAATTTTAATCAAGTAGCTGCATAATAAATCATTGTCAAGTGATGGAATGACATTATCTACTATGCAAATTACAATGTTCAAACAATTGTGTATCTGAGTTTTGAGATGACGAAACTAGAGTTGTATAATCTATACATATTTGTGATAACTTCTCACCTTCGCTCAAATAACTTTTCAATGTCGCTTAATTTCATTTCTATATAGGTTGGCCTTCCGTGATTACATTGTCCAGAATAAGGTGTCTTTTCCATTTGCCTCAATAATTCATTCATCTCCTCCAATTTCATCTTTCTGCCTGCTCTTATTGATCCATAACAAGCAATTGTGGCTAGTATTTTATTCACCTTATCCTCTATAGGTAATGTATCTTCTATTTCTGTTAGTCTATCCACTATATCAATGAGCATTCTCTTTGTGTCTACTGCTCCTAAGATTGCAGGAACTTCTTTTACTATGATCTTATTTTCTGATTTAATTTCAATCTCAAAACCCATCTCAAAAAGTTTATCTTTATAAGTTTTAATCATCTCCATTCCAGCTTGATTTTTGATTTCAACCATTTCAGGCAAAAGAAGTTTTTGTCTTTTTATACTTGATTTCTCCTTTAAGCACTCGTATACTAGTCTTTCATGGGCTGCATGCTGATCTACTATAATTAGTTTGTCTCTTACCTCAGCAATAATATAAGTATTGTAGATTTGACAGTGTGCAAACCCAAGTGGATAGTCCCTTATTAGATCGGTTTGTTTCCTTTCCAAAATTGTAGTTTCTGCTCGTGTAGGAGATTTTTGCATACCAGTATAATCAAACGATTTTGAATGTTCTGATAAGCTTTTTGTCTCTATATTTGGAGAAGTAAATTCTCTCATTAACTGGTTTTCAAAAGGATCCGACCTTCTTCCATAAAATTCATTTTTAAGACTAGACCTACTAAAAGGATCTGATGATAGATGATTCGTTGTTGTTCCAGTCTGGGCCAATACAGTTTCTACAAGATCTATTCTCTTTGATAGCACTTTTATTAGCCCCCTTCTCACTATTTCATATATTAGCCTCTTGTTCTGAAACCTTACCTCTGATTTATTTGGATGAACATTTACATCAACTTGATCATACGGTATCTCTAAGTGCAGCGCTGCAAAAGGATATCTATTGTTTGGAATAAGGTCGTGATACGCATAACGAATTGCACCAATAAGTAGATTATCTTTAATTGGTCTACCATTAACAAATGTATAGATCTGAGTTGAATTGCTACGATTGACAGTAGGTTTACAGATGTATCCTGTAAGCCTAATGCCATCTTCTTCTTCACTAATTTGCAAAGAGTTTTCATGAAATTCTTCTTCTACTTCGCATAGCCTGCTAAATAATGAGGTCTGCTTAGCATACTTAAGAAGCTTCTTATTATCGGAGATAAGAGTAAACTCAATTCCATAATTGATCATTGCTAAGTTGTTTACAATATCAACAATGCTTTGTGTTTCTGCCCTTTCGGTTTTGAGAAATTTTAGTCTATTTGGTGTGGCAAAAAATAAATCTCGTACTTCAATATATGTTCCTATCGATAAAGGATAAGGAACAAGCTCTCCTATTTTTTCTCCCCCCTCATACCTTATAGACCATGCTTGATCTGCTTTGCTTGCCTTAGATGATAATTTTATTCTGCTTACTGCTGCAATTGAAGGCAAAGCTTCTCCTCTAAAGCCAAGATGCTTGATCTCTATCAATTCACTGTCACTCAATTTTGAAGTAGCATGGCGCATAAACGCAAGTTCTAAATCATCCTTTTTTACTCCGCTACCATCATCGATTACAGTAATGAGGTTACGCCCACCACTTTCTATCTTAATTTCTATCTCTGAGCTTCTGGCATCTATTGCATTTTCCACTAATTCCTTTACCACACTTGCAGGCCTTTCTATTACTTCTCCTGCTGCTATACGATTTATGGTTTTTGTATCTAAAAGAACTATTGCCATTATAATGTTGGTTTTTCTTTTACTGCTTGAGTTTGCTCCTCTCTCCATTTTTTTAATCTATCTGCAATTTCACTATTAGAAATCGACAATATAGATGCAGCAGTAATAGCGGCATTGCATGCTCCACTCTCTCCTATAGACATTGTTGCAACTGGAACACCTTTTGGCATCTGCACTATAGATAATAGACTATCTAGCCCATTTAATTGTTTGCTATGCACAGGAATACCGATAACAGGTAAATAAGTAAGCGATGCAGTCATACCAGGTAAATGAGCCGCTCCTCCTGCACCAGCTATAATAACCTTAAAGCCTTTTTCTTGAGCAGACTTAGTAAAATTAAAGAGTCTCTCTGGTGTTCTGTGTGCGGATATTATAAATACATCATGTGAAATTTCCAATTCTTTTAATAGGTTAATAGCATGCACCATAGTGCCATAATCCGACTCGCTTCCCATAATTACAGCAACATCCTTTTTCATTTTTTCTGTATTAGACATGATTTTATTTACTAACCAAATAGTATTTCAGAAGCAACAGATATTTAAATTAAATTACGAATATGATATAGCATTCTCATTAAATAGAAACTTTAAAAATTGAAATGAATCCCTATATTAAAATATAGAGGTATAAATTTCGGATATTAAGGGTCTATTCATATCTATAAGAGTATTAGAGACTTACCTTTTGACAATAGGGCAAAGATCTCTACAGTTAAATCCTTTTATTTGTTTCTTTGCAACTACTTTTTTATATATGTTTCAAAACACTTTCTTTACTTCCGCTATGTTTTTTACTTCATTTATTAAAATAATCTTGCCATTTTGAAAACATTGTTGATTCACTGAAGCCACTTTTTAGGACCTGTAACACTATGTAAAATACATCCTAAATCAACTATGTTTTTTTTAATTTTTCATTTGTATAATTTTGCAACTTTACCCAACCATATAGATAATAAAAACCCGTTTGTCATAGAAACAGAATTCTATATCAAACAGCTACTGCAACAATTTCCATTTAATCTATGTGAACAAGCACTTTAAGTTTGTGTGGACGCACAATATTCATTTCAATTACTGCTATGTAAATTTTAAACATTCAAATTAATTGCCTCTTTAAGCCTTGCATTAGCAATTACTATAATTTTACGCATTAGAGCTGTTATAGCTACCATCTTCTTCTTACCACTTTCAACAAGCTTAGAATAAAAGGTGCCAAGTGCAGATTTGGACCTTGCAGCAGACATGGCAGATGTAAAGAGCTTTGAACGAACATTACTTCTACCTCCTATAATCCTTCGGTAACCAACAGTTTTACCACTTTCCCTAGGATGAGGTGCTACTCCGGCAAGACTTGCTACTTCTTTTCTACTTAAGTAGCCAAGCTCTGGCATTAAACACAAAAAATCTTGTGATAACTTTTTGCCTATTCCAGGAACTGTTTTAAGGATTTTTTGACGTTGTTGTAGCTCATGGCTTTCATCAATAATTTTTTGTATAGTGTCATTGAGTTCGTTTATTTGATTATTGAAAAATTCAATGGTCTTCTGGCAACTTTCCTTTATATGGTCATTTTCAGGAGCTTCCAGTCTACACTTTTCCTGAGCTCTCATTTGCGTAATGTCATCACGACGTTGACAAAGTGCAACCAGGGTTGATTGTTCTTTTGATTGTAGGTACAAATAGAGAGAGAGTTCTATGGCGTTCAAATCCATATTGAGCAAGAGCCCTCGCATCTGATTTATCAGACTTTGCTACAGTTCCGTGAGACAAGATAAAGCTTTTTACTTTACGAGTATTAGCTCGATGTACTGCAATATTCTTGTCAATAAGAAAATGTGACAAACCAAGCTCATATTTTCCTGTGTTTTCCAAAGTTACTAAAGAATTAGGTAGAATATCTGAAAACTTTTGAAATAATTGTTGCCAAACATCAGAATCATTGTCAAATTTGACAGCGTTCTTCTGTTTGTGAATTGCAACGACATTTTTAAATTTTCCGATATCAATGCCAATAAAATTTTGATAAGATGTAACCATAACAAACCTCGATAGTTTTAGTTAATTTAAGATTGTAAACGGGTGCATATATATGTCCCAAGCAACTATTCAAACGTATCGAGAGATGGGCTAGTGTACCTTGATTTAAACGGTTGTAGTACCAATATTCTTCCGGTCGCACACGCCCATGATAGTCCTATTCCTATAGTGAGTAGGGCTATCTTTCCCTCTTATCCTCTTTTATATCACATTTTCAACTTACAATATTCTTGATTTTGTTTCTTTCTACAGAACTCTACTCAGTTTTTCTCCTACTCATCTTGCTCTGTTTTCATAATTTACATACTCTATCTCCGGCTTTATTCCTTTCTTGAGATCATGTACAGTCTCTAAAACGAGTTTGTAAAATGATTATTTCTGTATTTTAAACTTTGCAATTTCAACTTATTCTCTTTAATAGTAAGTTTTTTACAAAATAATAGTTTGAAATTACTAGTATTTTGATAAAAATTATAGTCAATTTAAAACTTTGAGTATCAGATAATTATTGACAAGTTATATACTATTAATATATTGGTATATTAAATATTATGATATAATATTTAATAAAGCTAGTTGGTATGTGAGAGTAAAAATTATGGAAACAATATCATTAAACAATCTGGATAGTGAAGCAATAAAAAAAAAATTGCTTGGCATAATAAGTAAAATTATAGGAAAAAATACTTGGACTCAAGCTGGTGCGGCTGAGAAACTTGGTATTGATCAACCAAAGGTGTCACAAATTAAAAGTGGTAAGATAAGTGGTTTTTCTTTAGAGAGACTGTTAGGTTTTTTGAAAAAGCTTGATCATGAAATAACAATTACAATAACAGAAAATCAATCAGTAAAAGCTAAAGAAGAAAAAGTAGAATGTAGAATTGGATCTCAATAGATCTGAAGTTGACATCTTATTTTTTGTGATATAGTATAAAGCTTATCAAGGTAGTATTTTATGGTTGAGTCTATTGTAGAAAAGTGTGTAGAACAGGTACACAACCGTTTTAAATTGGTTCTGCTAGCAAGTCAAAGAACGCATGATTTGAGTACAGGGGCAAGCGATCCCGTTGAAATGGTTAAGTTTAAAGATCATAAGGATACGATAGTTTCTTTATATGAAATAGCGGAAAAGAAGGTGAATACTCATGAGTTGTTTAACCTTTTGGTCAAAAGGTGCAAGGAGCACATGAAAGGAAACACAGATAATACTTATATTAATACTCCAAGTAAGCTAGCAAATTTGTTAAATTTTTCTGATCATCAACTTAACACAAGTCTGGATGTAAGTCAAGAAAGCCACGATGATGAAATAGATGATCAAGATAGTGGTGAAGAAGTACCGATTTAGAAATCTGCAGAGGTTATAATAGTTTATAAATGATTAGTATTGCTATCTATGTGCTTTTGTTCTGTATGAGTGTAATGTTATGTTGTATAGTATTTAGGTCAAGTGATGTTTACAATAAGATTTTAGCATTCAATAATTTATCAACACAATTAGTTTTACTCATAACAGCAATATCGATTGTTCTGAATGATTTTTTTTTAATTGATATAGCATTACTATATGCTAGCATTAGCTTTATATCAACTATAGCGCTAATGAGATTAATGTTGTTTTGATAATTTATGGTAGCATCCATTCTCATATTTTTAGGTGTTTGTTTAATAGTCATTTCAAGCGTAGGAGTAGTAGTATTTCCTGATTTCTATACTAGACTACATGCTGCAGGTATTGCAGATTCTAGTGGCGCAATGTTGTTGTTGATTGGTTTTGCTTGGCAAAATGAATTTTCAATCAATACTATTAAAGTTATATTATTAATTTTTATAATATGGATAGCCAATTCAACTAACAGTTATATTTTAGCGCGTACTTATTATAAAAGTAAAGACTATTAAAGAAGGTTAAAATGCTAGAAACACTGAATCTAATATTACTTTTGCTGTTACTCACGGTTACAGTTTTTATAGTTCTTTCGAAACATTTGGTTGTAAGTGCTGTTCTAATGTGTGTATTTAGTGCACTTATTGCACTTATGTACTTGATTATGAATGCGCCAGATGTTGCAATTACTGAAGCTTCTGTTGGTGCAGGATTGAGCACAGTCTTTACGTTTGCAGCACTCTCTTTGGTAAAGAATTACAAAGCAAATTTATCTCATAGCCCCACAACACTTTTTTTTATGTTATTTTTGACTGCATGTTTATCATACTTTATGATTCAATTACCAGATTTTGGCAGTCATAATGCTCCAGTTCACTTGCACGTTGCTCCTTATTATGTAGAAAGTACTGAAAAAGCTATTGGTATTCCTAATATAGTGACAGCTGTTTTAGCAAGCTTTCGTGGCTATGACACATTTGGAGAAACTATAGTAGTTTTTACTGCTGCACTTTGTATAATGTTAATATTAGAAGAGAAAGAAAGTGATTAAAGATCCGGTATTAAGTGCAGTAACATTTTTGATGATACCTTTTATCATTTTGTTTGGTTTATATATACAGTTTCATGGTGACTATACTCCAGGTGGAGGTTTTCAGGCGGGAATAATTATTGCTTCTGGGATAATATTATATTCTATGTTATTTGATATACCTACAACTTTAAAAGCAATACCTTACTCTATTATCAAATTTACTAACGTACTAGGTATTTTAACCTATGGAGGAGCTGGTATTATAACAGTTTTATTTGGCCAAAATTTTTTATCCTATAGTATATTGTCAGCTGATAGTAGAACAGGTCAAAAATTGGGTATTTTCTTAGTGGAGCTGGGTGTATTGCTTACCGTTTCTTCTTCCATGTTAATCATATATATAAATTTTGCTCGCAAGAAAAAACAATGACTCTATATAATTATGTAGGCATTACTATATTAATGGTGCTAGGTTTCTATATCATTGTAAATGATAAAAACTTAATCAAAAAAATGATGGGATTAAGTGTCTTACAAGCATCTGTTTTGTTGTTTTACATATCTTTAGGGTATGTAAAAAGTTCTTTACCTCCTATATTGACTTCAAATTTTCACTTATATACCAATCCTATACCTCACGTCTTAATGCTTACTGCTATAGTGGTTGGAATTGCAACATTTTCAGTTGGATTGTCCATAGTAGTAAGAATAGAGAGATTAGTTGATTAAAAAGAGTGTGAATAAATTGATAGTATCTTAAACTATATGAAGTAGCAAGTAACTATAAATTAAGAATAAAACTATAAGCTTGCTAATTGTAAGTTTATTTGATAAATAAGAAATAAAATTATAAACTGTAAAGGTAATGATGTCAACTATTAATGGTACGGAAGATAGGAAAAAGATCATCAAAGATCTTGTAACCAAAAGTATAAGAAAGGGCGGTTTTATCACTTTTGATGATATAAATGATAAGTTATCAGATGAAAATTTTTCAACTGATTTTATAGATGATACTATAGCTTTATTGCAAGACTCTGGAATTAACATACTCGAAAGTAGTGAAGATGAGGAAGAAGCTCCTTCTAATGATGATGGTAATAAGCTTGATGATGAGACATCGTTGAATACTACTACAACTTTAGTGCAAAATGATGATCCAGTAAGGATTTATTTACAGGATATGAGCTCTGTAAAGCTTTTGTCACGAGCAGATGAAATTAAGATAGCAAAAAAAATTGAATCTGAAAAGCATAACATGTTACGTGCAATAATTGAAACATCAGTGGCATTCAAAATAATCAAAACATGGCGTGATGATTTAAGTGGTGGAACTTTTTTACTGAGAGAAATTATAAATCTGGATGCAATTTATAACTCTGATTTTAATATGGTAGACAAAGAAGAAAGTGAAGTTGAAGATGTTAGAGATTGTGTTAATGATGAGGAAAAAGGTAATGATGAAAAGGGAAATGAGAGTGAAGACATAAGTTCAGCTAACTTAAATATTTCTGTTCTTGAAATGGAAAGTGATTTATTGCCAAAGGTTATCACGGCATTGGATGAGATCATTGCTTTAACAAATGAAGCATTGGTATTGAAAAAAAATTCTAAAGATTTCTCTAATGAGCTAGAAAATTTATATAATCAAATATGGTCTGTAGCATTACAAATTCAGTTTAGTGATGCTGCTATTACCAGAATTACACAAAAACTTTACGAAATAAGTAGACTAATCACGTTTGAAGAAGCTAATCTTATTACTGAAGCTAGAAAGTACGGTATTGATAGAGAAAGTTTGTATAATGTTTATGATGATGTGCTTTTAGAGCACGAGTTGAGTGAAATAAGTTTTCTCAAGATTAATGAAAATCAATCTCTTTTTACAGGTGAATTAAAAAATAAATTCTTAAGGTTTATAAACGATAGCTATGAGTATATAGCTAGTGCCTTAAGCAATATTAAGAGTTATGTACAAGGAGATAAAGTTCAGGAGTTTAAGAAGGTAATCAAGAGAATACAGAAACATGAACAAGAAGTCTCTCAAGCAAAGCAAGAAATGATTAAGGCTAATTTAAGGCTGGTGGTTTCGATTGCTAAAAAGTATTCAAAAAGAGGACTTGATCTGCTTGATTTGATACAAGAAGGTAATATTGGTCTTATGAAGGCTGTGGATAAGTTTGATTACAAACGTGGGTATAAATTTTCGACTTATGGTACTTGGTGGGTAAAACAATCAATCACTAGGGCAATACCTGAACAGTCTAAAGTAGTTAGAATACCAGTACATATGGTGGAAATTATCAGTAAAATCAACAAAGCATTAAGAAAGATGACTCATGAAATGGGTAGAGAGCCTACATTAGAGGAATTGAGTATAGAATTGGCGATGCCGCTAGAAAGAATACGCAAAGTTATGAAGATAGCAAGAGATCCGGTAAGTCTTGAAGCTCCAACAGGAAAGGATGATAGTAGTACCTTCGGTGATTGTATAGAAGATAAGCGAGTTTCTAAACCAGAGGATGCTGCAATACTTGCCGACTTGCGTGGCATTACGACCAATGTTCTTGCAACTTTAACACCAAAAGAAGAAAGAATTTTAAGGATGCGCTTTGGCCTTGGTAAAGATGGAAAGGAGCATACCTTAGAAGAAGTAGGAAAAATTTTTAATGTTACACGTGAAAGAATTAGGCAAATAGAGGCAAAAGCACTACGTAAGTTGAAACATCCAAGCCGTGCTAAAAAACTTAGAGGTTTCTTTTAAGGCAGAAGGGCTGCTCAAAAAATAGGTAAAATTCAGCCAAAGTTCTATAATTTTACCCTATTTTTCTTTTTTTATAGGCTTTATAGAGCAGTATGATTAGATATTGAATGTTATGGCAAATAAAAATAATAACTCTAATTCAAAGTGTAAAAATTTTTGTGTTCTGGGTGATAGTTTATCTGATAATGGTGTAATTATTGAAATTTTAATAACTTATCCTTTGTAAGAAACGTGAAACTTAATGCCCCTTTTTATTAAGGAGGATTTTTAGCAATGGCCTTACTGTTGTTGAATATGTAGCAAAGTATTTAGGTTTAGAAGAATTTGAGTCATCATGGAGATGCTCATTTTTTGATCGATACTATGAACAGCAAGATCATAACTATGCGATTTTATATGCAACAGCATCTGAAATTCTTAACCCTATTTTTTCTTATTTCCTCAATAAATTTCGTTTAGTTAATCAGCTAAACGCAGTAATTAAACATCATCCAGACGTAGGTAAAGGAGATTTTATTTTTCATTATAATCGAGGAAATAATATTATGGGTGCCACTGCTTATAACAATGTTAAAGCAGAAAAAGTATTGAAATAAAGCGGTTAGTGAAATATGTAATGCATTTGGTTCTAAATTAATATGGTGTAAAGCATGTGATTGTTGCAAATGTGACTGAGGTTGGTTTGATACTAGCTTTAATAAAGACGAAAAGCAAGAGAGCTGGCTGCAAAGCTTACACAGAGTTTCAATACAAAATTAGCTAATGATTTAGATTATATGAAGAAAGGTGCAGATCTTGAAATAAAAGCATTCGATCTTAACTCTAAAATGAAAAGTATGCTTGTTAAATATAAGAGCAAAGGGTTAAATGATCGAGATGCATACCTATCAAACATCGTAGACCAGTTTGGGGTAGGGTGATTTGGAAAAAGTATGAAGATACTCTTGTTGATATTTAAAGGAAGGCTTGATACTTACTATAATTCTGGATGCAGCACAGAAATACTAAAGGATTATTTCTTTTTTGATTATTTTTATCCAACTGCAGAACCTTATTGTGAAGTTGGTAATGAAATGTATGAGTTGATAAAAAATTAGATTTCTTTTAAACATCTTTACGGTTTGTAGTAACTATCTGCGTAGCTGAATGGTAAAGGGAGGGGGGTAAACAAAGTAATCTAAAATATAGAGAAAATACAACGGTGCTTGATACAATAGCTATTGCGATTTTATCCTCTTTTTGTCATTTTAGTGCTAGAATGACATTCTGCTAGTGAAGTTTATTCTTTGATATATTAACTATAAATATAGAGAAGTCTTACTAAATAAAAAGGTAAAAGGAACCTCTGAGTAGTGAAATTTTGACTCTATATTACTGTAAGTGGTGCTGTAATAATGTTCTAACAAGCGCGACTTGGCTGAGTATAGAAAAAATTTAAAAAACCGCTATAATTTTACGTAATTTACCAATAAACACCTAAGTTTTTACTGGATTTTGTGATTGATCCTACAGTCAAAAACAAATTTTGAGTCATAAATACTTTTAGTGCCATAATAAAATAGGTAGGTTTGTCAAGTAAAGTTCTTTATTTCATCAGATGCGCTGCCAAATTGTTATGCAAGCAAGTTTTTTAGTTTTCGTATATCCGAAGTAATTCTTGTGCATTGGCCTTGATTAGAGTCGGACATTCTCTATCATTTAATAATGAATGCAATATTTCAATTGCACCTTTAATGTCGTTACTGTGTATCTTTACTATAGCGATAGCTTCTTGGCTTGAATAAGGGTACACTGCATTTGATTCTAAATTACTAATTTTATCTCTATTTGTTTTTTCATCGCTGGAGTGAAGTAAGCTCATTACTTCTAAGTATTGTGCTAACTCACGCAAAACATCAGGAGCATCTTTATCGTCTGCCAAATCATTATAAATAATAGATGCCGTGTCTGTTGGCATTGAATCTGAGATATGATTGAATGCGCGTTCAAAATTTGCTAAATATTCCCAATTTGAATCTATTTCTTCTAGCAGTGACTTATTATCTTTTTTTAAGAATAATACTTCGTAAAACTTGTCACCTGCAGTTATAGATTGTTTTGTGTTATCAATGTTACGCAATAAGTATAATGTGATGCCAACTAACATTGGCGCGAGTGCAAGCAGAAAGATGTATTTTTTCATGGTAATATTCCAAATAGTTATATATTTATACATTAATGCTTTTGATTTGCAAAAACATATTGACATAGTGATTATATCACATAATAATATTCTTAGAGTTGTTTGAATAGTTGGAGATTAAAATATTTCTAAAGTAGAAATAAAGACAGCAGTATTAAGCTAAATTATTTTTTGTCGGATTTATCCGATGTACCCTCAACCTTTTATAGGTTGAAGTCTAAATTTGAGAGTTTGATCCTGGCTCAGAATGAACGCTGGCGGCAGGCCTAACACATGCAAGTCGAACGGAGTTATATTGTAGCTTGCTATGGTATAACTTAGTGGCAGACGGGTGAGTAATGTATAGGAATCTACCTAGTAGTACGGAATAATTGTTGGAAACGGCAACTAATACCGTATACGCCCTACGGGGGAAAAATTTATTGCTATTAGATGAGCCTATATTAGATTAGCTAGTTGGTGGAGTAATAGCCTACCAAGGCAATGATCTATAGCTGATCTGAGAGGATGATCAGCCACACTGGAACTGAGATACGGTCCAGACTCCTACGGGAGGCAGCAGTGGGGAATATTGGACAATGGGCGAAAGCCTGATCCAGCCATGCCGCATGAGTGAAGAAGGCCTTTGGGTTGTAAAGCTCTTTTAGTGAGGAAGATAATGACGGTACTCACAGAAGAAGTCCTGGCTAACTCCGTGCCAGCAGCCGCGGTAATACGGAGAGGGCTAGCGTTATTCGGAATTATTGGGCGTAAAGGGCGCGTAGGCTGGTTAATAAGTTAAAAGTGAAATCCCGAGGCTTAACCTTGGAATTGCTTTTAAAACTATTAACCTAGAGATTGAAAGAGGATAGAGGAATTCCTGATGTAGAGGTAAAATTCGTAAATATTAGGAGGAACACCAGTGGCGAAGGCGTCTATCTGGTTCAAATCTGACGCTGAAGCGCGAAGGCGTGGGGAGCAAACAGGATTAGATACCCTGGTAGTCCACGCTGTAAACGATGAATGTTAAATATGGGAAGTTTACTTTCTGTATTACAGCTAACGCGTTAAACATTCCGCCTGGGGACTACGGTCGCAAGATTAAAACTCAAAGGAATTGACGGGGACCCGCACAAGCGGTGGAGCATGTGGTTTAATTCGATGCAACGCGAAAAACCTTACCACTTCTTGACATGGAAATCATACCTATTCGAAGGGATAGGGTCGGTTCGGCCGGATTTTACACAAGTGTTGCATGGCTGTCGTCAGCTCGTGTCGTGAGATGTTGGGTTAAGTCCCGCAACGAGCGCAACCCTCATCCTTAGTTGCCATCAGGTAATGCTGAGTACTTTAAGGAAACTGCCAGTGATAAGCTGGAGGAAGGTGGGGATGATGTCAAGTCATCATGGCCTTTATGGAGTGGGCTACACACGTGCTACAATGGTGTCTACAATGGGTTGCAAGGTGCGCAAGCCTAAGCTAATCCCTAAAAGACATCTCAGTTCGGATTGTACTCTGCAACTCGAGTACATGAAGTTGGAATCGCTAGTAATCGTGGATCAGCATGCCACGGTGAATACGTTCTCGGGTCTTGTACACACTGCCCGTCACGCCATGGGAATTGGTTTCACTCGAAGCTAATGGCCTAACCGCAAGGAAGGAGTTATTTAAAGTGGGATCAGTGACTGGGGTGAAGTCGTAACAAGGTAGCAGTAGGGGAATCTGCAGCTGGATTACCTCCTTAGGCTTTGTACGTAATTCACCATTTCAAATAATAGTGTCATTATGTACTATACTGCTGTCTTTACTTCTACTTTATTTTTTAATTTCTCGATAACGAAATTTTATGAGTAATAGGCCTCTTTCCCCACATTTACAAATATATAAAGTACAAGTTACTAGTTTTTTTTCTATTATGCATAGATTGACTGGTATCTTGCTATTTCTTTTATTAATCATACTTTCTTGGTATTTTATATTATATGTTTACTCCCCTAAGTTAATTATAGTAAGGTGCTTAAATGCATTATTGTTCACTCCTGTTGCTAAATTAGCTTATATCTTGTGCTTTGTAAGCTTTATGTATCATTTTCTTAATGGTATTCGTCATTTATTGTGGGATGCTGGGCTTAATTTAGAAATTGCTAGTGTTTTAAAAAGTGCTATGTTACTAACAATAATGCTATTTCTTTCTACTATGGCTTTTTTATTTATATTTATATGAGTCAATCTGTAAATTCAGTACATCATTGGTGGATCCAGCGTGTTTCTGCGGTGATTTTGTTATTTTTATTTCCTTGGTTTATTTACTCATTTTCTTGCACATTTTATGTTGATGGCCCTTTATCTTTTAATGAAAAATTATTTCAGGCTATTAATCATCCACTAGAGCTTTTGTTTTTTGTTATACTGGTGTTTTGCATTTTTTGGCATGCAGTTCTTGGAATGCAGGTAGTGTGTGAAGATTATATAGACAGCGTACCTCTAAGGATTTTTACAATTACATGCATAAAATACTTATCAAGCATTACTTATATAGTCCTTGCTTTTACGACTTTTTTCTTTTATAGGCATATTTTCTTGTAAAATTGTTAGTTTTGTGTTAATATATTATTAGTTTACTAATTTTATTATTGAACTATAGCGATTTTGGTTTGACAACATGTTCGGAGTGTTAAAAAAAGCAGTAACAGATTTTACACTTAAAGCAAAAGGTTTATTTGCTTCATCTGAATCTCAAGTTTATGTCAAGGATCTTAGAAAGGTAATGACCTATACAGATGGAAGAAAATGCAAATATCCAAAGAATTACGATCAGATTGTAGAATCTGGGAAAGTTATAGAAAGTAAGAATAGTGATGGTGAGACTATATATAAACTTTCATATGGCGAGAGAGATCGAAAGCGGTCAAGTTTTGAATTAACTTTTGTCAAGGAAACGGACGATAGGTCTTATTTTACTATTGACTTTTTAGTTAATCGGGAAAAAAACAAGGATGTTAAGCATTATGATGGCTACTATAAACCATTTGAGTTTTCAAAAATCGATCTTGAAAAACATATTCCAATTTTTGAAGCTAAAAAAACTAATGATCCTAAATATCCGTTTAAATTAACTCACTCTTCTGTGCTAATGAAAAAGGTAAAAAATGGAGAGGGTAAAGTTCAGGGATTTGTTGATGAAAAGGGAAGAAATGGAGAATTACTATACACTAGTAATTATAAAAAATTAAGCACTAATTTTTCAGAAATTAGAGATCAAAATGGTAGTCTAGAGCTAGATAAAAGTCTGATATCTGTTCCTATTGTTTTTGTTGCGGGTTTAGCTAAGATTTGTGCTAGAATGCTGACTTTTATTCCTATGAAATTAGGAGAGAATTTGATAGCTAGAAAAAATCGAGTTGCAAAATCTTTTGGTTATCTTTTTTTCACTCCTGCAGTGGTAGTAAAAAATTTAGTAAATATGGGAGCTACAATACTTAAGGTTCCAATTTTATTATTTGTAGAAAATGAGAAAAAGTATGGTGATGCTTATCTTACTATGTTGAAACACCAATTGAAAGAATGTTGGAAAGAGGCAAAAAGTGACTTTAATATTATTAAAGGTGAAGAAGGGCTAAAGCCGGAGCAGAAGGATCATAAGCCACTCAGTATAGTGGGTACATGGGATGAGCTTGATGCTAGAAGTCCAGGTATTGAAAGAGACTTGGAAAAGGCGCTGAATAAAAGTAGTGAAAGTATAGATAAATCCAGAGAACCAGGTGTTGGAGAAAGCTTAAAGGAGAAGCCGCAAAACAAAACTGATAAAAAAATAGCTGCAGCCGTTAATCAAAAAAGCAGCATTCCTCATATTGATAGAGAGATAGAAAGAAGACAAGACTCATCACGAAATGTAGGGATTCCATAATGCTCGTAGTCAACCATCACTTTAAATTACTTTTTACTTTAATCATCTCACAATAAAAACTTGCATGCATTTTGCCGTTAGTATAAGATATTAATCAAATAATTAATATCTTAATTAAATGCGCCCTGTAATACTGTGTGGTGGTAGTGGCAGCAGACTTTGGCTTCTATCTAAGCCAAAGCAATTTCAGAAAATATTTAGTCAGAATACTATGTTTCACAACACTTTGTTGAGGCTAAAAAGCGATTATATGCCACCCATCATTACCACAAATATACAATATGAGTCATTATTGATGCAGGAATTACATGCATTACAGGAATGTAAAGTAGTTTTTGAACCAGTTAAAATTGGGACAGCGGCAGCAATACTAATTGCTGTGCTTCTCTGCGATAGGAACGAGACAATCTTAGTTCTTCCTTCAGACCATTTTATAGGTGATTTGAATAGTTTTTATGTTTCTATTGAGAAAGCGTCTAAGCTAGCCTCTGAAACTGACTCTATAGTCACTTTTGGGGTAAAGCCTCATGAATTCAATTCTGAATACGGCTATATAAATGCAGTATATGGTCAGAAAGAAAAATGTCATATAGTAAAAGATTTTACAGAAAAACCCGAGCGTAAGGTAAGTAACGATCATTATTGGAACTCTGGAATATTTGTGTTTAGAGCAAAACGCTATATATGAGATAAAAAAAATTGCTCCGACTCTCTATAATTTATGTTGTAAAAGTATGAAGCATTTTGTACCACGAGAGAGATTTCTGTATTTAGAACAGCAAAATTGTGCAGGAATGGGTGATACATCTATTGATCACCTAGTGATAGAAAAAGCAGAAAATATTGTAATGATAGAAGCCAATTTCGATTGGATGGATGTTGGCACTTGGGGTTCAGTTTTAGAGTTAAGTAAGAGATTTAATAAGAATTTTGAGTCGTTTCAAGCTGTAACCAACGGAAGAGAGCCAGTTTTGATGACAGAAAATGATGCAAAAAATTTACTAGGTAGAGTTTATAAACAGCCAAGTAAGAGCCTAATGTTGTTCATTAATAAAGTTAAGGAAGTAAAGCCAATAAGGAAAGAGATTAAGCCATGGGGATTTTATAGTGTAGTTTTAATGGGCAAGGATTTTCTTATAAAATATCTTTTTATAAATCCACTAAGCTGCACTTCTAAGCAATTTCACCACTATAGAGATGAGTACCATATAAATACTATCAGGAGTTGGATATGTTAGTTTAGATGACAAAACATATGCTATAACGAAAAATCATGTAATAGAGATTCCAAGGAAGGTGTTTCATAAAATTGAGAATAAAAGTACAAGATTTCCTCTTGAGATAGTTGAGTTTCAGGTAGGAAAGTTTTTATCTGATAATGATATAGTAAGATTGGACGATATATATGGAAGGTCTTAATATAGAATATTGAATATATTCTATAAGCTTGCTAAATTTAGACAACCTAATTTGAGGTAAAGGAAAAATTACAGTTATATGAAGCATAAAAAGTATGATATTTAAATCTTAGTATAATGTCTATTGCCTTTGAATTTACTATGGCTATTCGCTATTTGCGAGCAAAGAATTCTAGATTTTGCTCTATAATGGCCTTGTTTTCTATTATTGGTATTGCTCTTGGAGTTGCAACGCTAATAGTAGTAATGTCTGTAATGAATGGGTTCAGAGCAAAGCTGCTCGACTCTGTACTTGGCATTAATGGCCATATTAATGTTTACTTTGATAGAAGCATAAATTCAGATTACCACGTAGTGTTAAAATCTATTGAGAAAATCCCAGGTGTATTAAAAGCTACTTCTATGACCAATGATCAAGTGATCGTTGCAGCAAATGGTGGAATTGTGGGTAGCGTAGTCCGTGGTGTGTCAACTAAAGACTTACTTAATAATACTACCGTTAAGAATAATGTAATTATGGGTAACGTGGAAAAATTCGATGAAGGTATCATAATAGGGGCAAGATTAGCAGAAGCTTTGAATATTGATTATGGTGATAATATTATGCTTATATCACCTGAAGGATTTGACGCATTGTCTGGTGAAATACCAAAAATGAAAGAATATAAAGTTGTAGCAATATTTGATATGGGTATGTTTGAGTATGATAATACTTTGGTGTATATGCCCATAAAGTCAGCTCAAGCTTTTTTTAATTATAAAGATAATGTGAGAAGTATAGAAGTGTTTGTAGATGATATTGCTATGGCTAATAAGCTAGCAAACGTTATAGCAAAAGAAACAGGAATGAGAGCTGAAAGTTGGCAATCTCAGCAAAGCCATTATGTTAATGCTTTAAAGACTGAAAGAAATGTGATGTTTTTAATTCTCACTTTAATTATAGTTGTAGCAGCATTCAATATTGTTTCAAGTTTGATGATGATAGTGCAAGAAAAGAAATCTGCAATTGCAATTATGCGTACATTTGGTGCAACAAGCGGAAGCATTATGCGCATATTTTGTGCTTGTGGATTGCTCATTGGTTTTACAGGAACTTGTCTTGGCTCTATTATAGGGGTTGTTTTTTCTCTCAATATTGAAAATATTAGAGTGTTTTTAGAAAACATTACCAACATCAAGCTATTTGATCCTATGATATACTTTTTTTCAAGTTTGCCAGTGATATTAGTTTCTCAAGATGTAGTGAACATTTCTGCACTTGCATTGTTCTTGTCATTTTTAGCAACAATTCCTCCTGCATTGCAGGCAGCTGCACAAGACCCAGCGGAGATATTACGTTATGAATGATACTCGAAAAAAATGCATAGGTTGGTTCTTAATTGTATTGTTATTTGCCAGCTATATTACAATAAATAACATAATATTTTTTAAAATAAATCAGCAAGAAAGTGAAGACAGTATAAGTGTTTTAACGGAAAAGATAGATGAACTTAGAATGTTGCTTGAAATTAATCAATCTAGGGTAGAAAAAAGGATATTTGACTTAAAGAGAAATCTTCACACTCAATGTGAGCAGGGTGATGGTAGTTTAAGGCATAAGAACCTCGCAAAGTTGCTGCTACTTGTGATTAAGATGAAGAATTCGTTATTGCGAGGAGCCAAGTTTGATAATCATATAAATTCAATAAAGCCTTTGATATCAGAGCTTGACGATCCAGAAATAGAAAATGCAGTAAATGAATTGGAAAATTTGAAAGAGGTAGATACTTTACGCGGGTTGAAATTGTCTTTTGAGAAGAACATGACTGTTATTAACTACAATAAAAGTAACTTGTTTAAAAAAATCATTTCAAATTGGATAAAGATAGATGATCGTAGTGATCCACTCAGGTTAAAGCTTGCGGAAATTGAAGAATTAATAAGCGATAATGATTGGCAGAGCATAGCCACCGCAATAAGTGACTTAACATACCCAGAATTCAAACCATGGCTTAATAAATTGAATGATTTTATTGTAGCTTTCAAGAATACTTCAATAATATATCGTCACTTATTACAATACATCTCATGATTTATTTTATAATTTTTGCTTTTTCTTTTTTATTTGGCATATGGATCAAGGTAAGTGGTGAAGTAATAAAATTGGAATTAGGCAATTACACTATAAGTATTGATCTATATTTCGTTATTCTTGCTTGCGTAGTCTTATTATTTTTATTGATTGCAGTTGCACGTTTTTGTTCTTCTATTTCATCAACATTTGCTAACATAAAAAATAGAAGAAGAAGTAGGGAAGAATTGCTTCTCTTTGAAGCTTTCTTTAGCTTAGACTTAGGTAATATAGAGAACACCAATAAGCTAATTAAAAATCTAAATGAAGAAAGTGATAAATTATCTTTAGTAAAGCTCTTTAATTCAGGTAAAACGGGAAATTACAGCTTTTTCAGCCATAATTTAACGAGTATTGCAAGTAAAAATCGCAACTTAGCTCTACTTCTGATCAATAAACTGATTATTCACCTAAAGCAAGAAAGGTTAGTCTTTCAAAAATTTATAGAATATTGCTCTAGTTCAATTAATGATAAAATTTTGTCTATTCCCTTTCAAATAGAGCATTGTATATTGCAAGAAGATTGGATAAATGCAATTTCAAAGTTAAAGGAAGCTATCAAATTCAATATTTTTCTTCCCTTTGATCGTAAAAAGATGTTAGCGGTTTTTTATTGCGCTTTAGCAAAGCAATACGAAAGTAAAGGAAGTTTTTACAAAGCTATAGATTATTTAGCTAAAGCACAAAGTTATTATGCAACTTTTCAGCCCATCAATTATTTAAAGGCAGAATTATATATCAAGCTTGAAAAAATCAGAAAAGCTTCTACAGTATTAGAGGAAGAGTATAGAGTAAATCCTACTCCTCAATCAGCTAGAATGTATATCAAGTTAAATAATAAAGGCGCTGAAAGACTATATAACTTACGCCCTGATTATTATTTTAGTTATTGCTTGCTTGCTTTGTCTTCAATTAGCTTAGGGAAATATGATCTTGCAAGTCAGCATTTAGATATTGCTATGAAAAAAGCTAATTACATATCAATCTACCTTGTGATGGTACAGCTCAAGATTATGCTACAAGAGTATGATCAAGCAATTTACTGGCTAAATAAGATGGACTCAGAAGCTGTGCCTGATCCAGATTGGAAATGTGTTGATTGTAATAAAGAGCTAAAGCAATGGGATTATAAGTGCTCAAGTTGCAATAGTCTTAATTGTATTTACCTTATATTATAAGACTCCATAAGGTGTGATACTTTTACATCGAGATTGCTTTAATATAATCTTTATCTCAAAACAGTAAATCTGTGAGTTTCTTAGTTAGGTTTGACTCCAATGTCAAAAAAACTTGTTTTTAGACATTATCAGTTATATATTTTAATAAATTAGAATTATATATAAAATGAAGAGCTTAAAGGAATTATCCTTAAGAATTAAAAATATTAAGTCTGTGCAGAAAATCACGAAAATAATGCAAATGGTTTCTGCAGCAAAATTATTACAAAGCCAAAAGAAATTATCAAATTCAAAATTGCATATATCTAAGCTGCATAGCATTATTTCTTCACTAGCGCTATCAGCGGATCAAGAGTTACTAGCAAGAATTCTAAATATCAATAATGAAGATTCTTTCCTAGTATTTATTATTGCATCTGATCGTGGTTTATGTGGCAGCTTCAACTCCTCTGTTGTTAAATTCAGTCAGGAGCATATAAACAAATTAATTGCAAATGATAAGAAAGTAGACATTGTTTTTTTTGGTAAGAAAGCTTTTGAGACAGGCAAAAATAGATTTAATTCTAAAAATATCTTGAAGGTTGAAAATAGTAAGGGAATCACACTAAAGCGTGTGGAAGCCTTGGTTAGTGATATAGATCTAAGTAAATACAATAAAGTTAAGGTTTTTTACAATAAATTCTATAATACCTTCATGCAAAAGCCAATATTAGAAACAATAAAACCATGGAGTAAAGACTCATTATTAATTGATAATTCTGTAGTTAGTCCTCTAACAGATTACAGCTATGAGTATGAACCACAAAATATTGAGTTTATTTTAAAATCTTTGACTCAAGATTATGTTACAGCTGCTCTTTATTCTGCTTTACTTGAAAGTGCAGCAAGTGAAAATAGTGCTAGGATGGTTGCTATGGAATCAGCAAACAGAAATACAAAAGAAATGCTAAATAAACTAGCATTACTTTATAATCGTTCTCGTCAAGCAGCAATTACAACTGATTTGATTGAAGTTATAGGTGGTGCAGAATCTTTATAGAAACTCAAGGAATGAAAAATGAATATATTAAATATTGCAGCAGATATCACTAAACTAATAAAAAAGCAGAATCAAGACGCAGAAGTTACAATATATGAAACTAATAAGACCTCGGTTTCTCAGCGTCTATCAAAAATTGAACAAATATCACAATCTAAAAACTGTACTGTCGGAATTAGAGCTATAGCAGGTAAGAACAAAGCTGCGTATATTTCCACAAACGATTTGAATAATCTTAGTAGTGCAGTGAGCCAAGTGGTGGAAATGGCAAAGAATGCCCAGGAAGATCCTTATATTAGTTTTGCTGTAGATGGCAGTAATTATATCTCTTCTGCAGATTTAAATATCTCAGATAATAATGTTGTAACAATTAATAAATTAAAAGAAATTACTGAAGCTACAGAAAATTCAGCTCTTGCACATAAAAATATTATTAATTCCGAAGGAGCTTCATCTTCACATACTTCAGTAAATACAGTATTATCAACCGTTTCTGGTTTTGTTGGTTCATTTAGTAAGTCAACTTTTGTTAATCAGGTTTCTGTTGTTGCTGGAGAAAAGAGTGAAATGAAAATAGGCTACGATTACGATGTAGCATGCAACTTCAGTGATTTAAAAACACCGGAGTCAATAGGGAAAGAAGCAGCAAAAAGAGCAATAGATCAATTGGATTCATGTACAATCAGGACAGGCAAATTTCCGGTTGTTTTTGAAAAAAGAGCAGCAAAAGAGCTAGTAAAGAGCTTTGCTTCTGCCATAAATGGTAGCAATATTGTAAATAATAGCTCTTTTTTGAGAAATAGTTTAAATACTCAAATTTTTAATACTGAGATTAGCATTATTGATGACCCATTGTTACCAAGGGGTATAACATCAAGACCGTTTGACGGGGAAGGAATAATGAGCAGAAGAAATGAATTTGTAAAAAATGGAGTACTGCAAAACTGGATTTTAGATCTATATTCGGCTAGGAAATTAAACTTGGAAACGACCGCAAATGCAACTCGTGCAAGTAATGCTGCAATTATTCCTTCAGCTAGTAATTTCTATTTCAAAAATGGTAATAGATCGTTTAAGGAATTAATTGAGGAAGTAAAAGAAGGAATATATGTAACTGATTTATTTGGTTTTGGTGTTAATTTAATCAATGGCGATTATAGTCAAGGTGCATGCGGATTTTTTATAGAAAATGGTAAAATAACGTATCCAATACACGAGATTACTGTTGCCGACAATTTGAAAAATATGTTTAGCAATTTAGTTGTTGCAAATGACCTAACTTTCTGTGGGCAGTTTAATTCACCAACGATTAAAGTTAGCGAAATGACAGTAGCAGGTTCACTTAGTGATTAAAAATTTTAGTTGCATTAAGTACAATAATTGTGTACTATTACTATGTAATGTTAAGAATAGACTATGGAGTATAGAAGTTTAGTTGCAGTAACTAAGCTTAAAGCATTCTAAATCGTAATTTCAAAGTTTTTCATCACATTAATAATATTAGTTAGTAGTTTAGGAGTTATCCATATGGAATTTGGTAATATAAAATGGTTTAATGTTGAAAAAGGCTATGGTTTCATCAAGCCAGAAGGTAAAGGTGAGGACGTTTTTGTACATGTTAGTACATTAGAACGTTCAGGAATAAGACCTGATGCACTTCGAGGAGAGGATAAAAAGAAAGGAATGAAAGGGGAAAGAGTAAGTTATGAGCTTAAAGAGGAGCGTGGTAGGAACGGGGAAGATAAAAAGTCTGCAATAAATTTAAGATTAGAAGATTAGTCTATCGTGAAGCTTTTTAATAGGGTAATGTATTGTGAGTAACTTTCATGAAATGGGGCTTCCAACTTTGCTTAGGCAAGCTCTAAGTAAAAATAATCTTTGTATTCCAACCCCGATTCAAATGCAAGCGATTCCTCTAGCTCTCCAGGGCAAAGATATCCTTGGATCTGCTCAAACGGGAACTGGAAAGACTTTGGCATTTGCTATTCCACTGGTTGCTAAATTACTGAATGAGCCAAGCATTGGTTCAGCTTTAGTCATCGTGCCAACCAGAGAGCTTGCTCATCAGGTAACAAATGAGATAAGAAAACTCTTATCTCAAAATTCTGTACTAAGAGTCGCTTTGTTGATTGGAGGTGAGCCTATTTTTAGGCAGCTAAATCAGCTTCAGAAAAAACCACAAATCATAATAGGTACTCCTGGTCGTATTATAGATCATATTGAGCGTAAAGCTTTGATTACTCGCAATGTCAGCACTCTTGTGCTTGATGAAACGGATCGTATGTTTGATATGGGCTTTGGAATTCAAATTGAAGGGATCATGAAATATCTGCCAAAAATACGTCAGACTCTTATGTTTTCTGCAACTCTTCCTAGTGATATAGTTAAACTTACTGAGAAGTACCTTAATCAGCCAGAGCGTGTTTCTGTTGATTGTCAGGCTACAACTTCTGCAAAAATTAAGCAAGAAATTGTTTATGCGTCAGAATCAGAAAAATATGGAAAACTTGTTACACAATTATGTCAGCGCAAAGGATCGATCATTATTTTTGTCAAAACAAAGCGAGGAGCGGATCAGCTAGCTGACAAATTGCACAAAGATGACTATAGCGCTTTGGCAATTCATGGTGATTTAAGGCAGCACAAGCGTGAAAGAGTCATTAATTCTTTTCGTCGTGGCCGCAATCGAATCATGGTTGCAACAGATGTTGCTTCTCGCGGCCTTGATATTCCGCACATTCAACATGTTATCAATTATGATGTACCACAATCGCAAGCTGATTATGTTCATCGTATAGGTAGAACTGCACGTGCGGGAGCTGAAGGATTTGCATTATCTTTTGTTACACCTCAAGATCAGAGAAGACTGCCTGCACTAGCAGATAAAGAAGGAGAGCCAAATTTTGATTGTAGTATGCAATCTCAAAAACGTAACGGCAAAAAGATCTTTAAAAGGCCAAGTACGTTAAAGGCTAAATACGGTAGAAAAAAGATCAATGTATTTAAGAAGAAAAGCAGAGTACTAGAAAAAGCGTATTAATGTACTTAACTATTCTTCTATTCTTTAAAAGCTCCAGTAAGCTTGCTGCAAAGTGAAGTGATTGGAGGATGGTAGAAAGAATATATAGCTAGCCCAAATTAGATTTACCTACAATTTGATAATCTTAATTCTGCTGCTTATAATGTTTTGAGATTATCACAACGGTATAATGTTAGGCTGTGTGGACTATAATCTGTAGCTTCATTCAATTTGGCTACAACGAGCTGCTAGATTTCAGTTTTTTTAATAATTGTGTGCTACTAATTATATATAAATTTACACTTTTAAAGAGAATAGATGATTTCTAAAAATTTAGAGGCAAGTTTAAATAGAGCGTTACAGATTGCTTCTGATTGTAAGCTTAAATATGCAAAAGTGGAACATTTGTTGCTAGCATTAACCAAAGATGTGGATGTAAATTATGTTTTATCAAGATGTAACATCAAAGCTGGTGAAATTATAAATATAGATAATATTATATTAAGGAATGATCATGGTAATAATACAAAAGGTTTTTTACAAGACAACTCCGAATTAACTGTCAATAAAGTTGAGCCTGATGTGCTATTTCAACGCATAATACATAAAGCCATGATACGAGCTCATCGTCTGGGAAGAAAAGAAATAAATGGAGCAAGTATTCTATTAGAGATTCTGTCTGAGCAAGATTTATACATTGAAGAGCTATTACGCAAACAGAATGCAAAGGATTCTAATTTGATTTATAACATATCCAATATAAAATATTCAGGTGATATAGAAGAATATGTAACTAATCGCAAGATAAAACTTGATAAGAATAACGATATCTCTACTGTAGCAAATAAAGGTGAATTATTAAAAGATGAAGAAGTTCTACAAAATTATTGTAGAAATTTAAATGATTATGCAAGAAGCAAAAAAATAGATTATGTCATTGGTCGTGATTATGAATTAAATCGCACTATAGAAATCTTGCTAAGACGCAGAAAAAATAACCCTTTATATGTCGGAGAACCAGGTGTTGGTAAAACAACAATAGTTGAAGGCTTGGTATTGAAAATTATTGAAGGTAGTGTTCCGAGTGCACTGAGATCCAGCATAATTTATGCTTTGGATTTAGGATCACTTCTTGCAGGAACACGCTATAGAGGTGACTTTGAAGAGAGAATAAAATCTATAATAAAAGTAATTGAGGCAAAACCTGGCGCTATTCTTTTCATTGATGAAATACACACTATTATTGGAGCAGGTTCAACAAGTGGCAGCTTTCTTGATGCTGGCAATCTGCTCAAACCTGCACTTGCAAGAGGTGCGTTGCGTTGTATAGGTGCAACTACATATAGAGAATATAGCAATAGCTTTGAAAAGGATAAAGCATTAGCAAGGAGGTTTCAAAAAATTAATGTAAAAGAGTCTTCTATTAATGATACAGTAAAGATACTAGATGGTATAAAGCATTACTATGAAAGGTATCATGGAGTATATTACACGAAACATGCCATTAAATCTGCAGCTGAACTTTCACACAAGTATATTACTGGGCGAATATTACCTGATAAAGCAGTTGATGTTATAGATGAAGCAGGGGCATATTGTAAGTTACAAAAAAGCAGGCGAAAAATTATAAACAGTAGAGACATTAAGAGTACTATCGCTAGGATTACAAACGTACCTTGCGGGTTTGATGATATGCAAAGAGTAAAATCTTTGAAAGAAAATCTCAATAGGGCCATTTTTGGTCAAGAGCAAGCGATAGAGTTTCTCGTTAATTCTATTAAAATTGCTAAATCTGGTCTGAGAAGTTACAATAAACCCTTGGCAAAGTATCTTTTTGCAGGGCCAACTGGTGTAGGTAAGACTGAGCTTGCGAAGCAACTAGCACAAAATATGGGTATGAACCTTATTCGGTTTGATATGTCTGAGTATATGGAACCTCACACAATATCTAGAATGATTGGTTCCCCTCCTGGATATGTGGGTTACGATCAAGGTGGATTGCTTACAGAATCTGTATCTAATAATCAATATAGCGTAGTACTTCTTGATGAAATTGAGAAAGCTCATAGTGATATTTATAATATATTACTACAAATCATGGATTATGGTTGTGTTACAGACACTTACGGACGTAAGGTTAATTTTTCCAATACGATTTTAATTATGACAACCAATGCAGGGGCATTTGAACGTAACAAAAGTTCTATTGGCTTTGGGTATAAAAACTTTAACATCAGTGACAGCGAAAAAGCAATGGAACGGGTTTTTAGCCCTGAATTTCGTAATCGTCTTGATGCAGTCATTTCCTTTTCTGATTTGGATGCGGATGTCATTTTGCACATTGTGGATAAATTTATTCAGGAATTAAAAAAACAACTTGTGCAAAAGGGTATAAGCTGCTCAGTGGAAGAAGAAGTAAAGTCTTATCTTGCTCAAACAGGTTATAGCAAAGAAATGGGAGCACGCCCAATAGAGAGGCTGATTGAAAAAGAGATAAAAAGTCATTTGGCTGAAGAAATACTGAATCGTCGATTAATTAAAGGAAAGAAATTAAGGATTTATATTGGTAAACACGGAATTGCTTTTGATATAGTTTAAATTCTTGCTTGAGTATTAAATTTGTAGTATAGTCACTATTTTTTAATGAGGCTATAGTGGCAAGTTTAACCAGAAATCAATATTACAGTAATCAAGATTTACAGAACTTATTTTCAAGGCTGGGAATAAAAGCAGAAGAAGTAATAAGCCAGGAGTTTGATGATGTACTTAAGTTAGTTGAGCGGCGCTTTAGAAGAGCTTCATTAAAATGTCACCCTGATAAAGTAGTAGGAGAGAAAGAGAAAAAAATAGCTGAAGAAAAGTTTAAAAAACTTAGTGCAGATAAAGATAAGCTAGAGAAATATCTTAACGACTTAAAAGCAGGAAGAACTCCTGGCATATCTATAACATTACAGCGAGAAGTGCAGGAAAAACAAAGGAGAATCAATGAGATTCTATTGCGTAGAGAGAAAGCTGTGAATAGAGCATGTTTATTTTTTATATTAGCAAATGTGGTACTTGGTCCGTCGCCTCAAGTCAAATATTGCTTATCACAACTTGCTAACAGTGGCAAAGTGCAAAATATTGCTTATAAATTTTATGCATTCAGCATCGGAGTTTGGCCATGGTTATTTATTATATCCTTTTGTAGTATTATCTATGCAGCAAGTAAACAAAGAGGCTCACAAGAAGAAAATCTAGATAGGTTAAATAGAAGATACAATCTACTTATTGCTGCTGATAATTATGTGCTATGTATAGCAGCAGCGTTTGCTGTGTGCAGTTTAGTATCGGAAATTGCACAAAATGGCTGGCCTGTTCAATATGGAATGGTGCTTATGGCTAATTTACTATTAGATTTATTACTTATTGCTTTACTTAGAACTTTTATAAAAGCTTTTGAACTATATGGTGAATACTGTATCCAGTGTTTATATGAAGAAGATGCGGAATTTAGTTATAAAGAAAAATTTGCATGGTATGACTACAAATTAGTACTTATGCCGCTCGTTCTTCCTATTGTTAAAATGTATTTTGAAGATTTAGTTCAAGAAAAACCACAACAGCATACTACTGATCCTAAAGTTACACCTTTAAATATAGGCGTAGGAACAAGAGCATAAAAAGGTCTTTGCTTCAACTATAGTTTTTGCTACACTTTGAGTAAATTTGAAGATATTAATGAGTGAAGAAGTAAAACAAATCCTAAGTTACTACGAAAGTGAAAACCCTGGAGTAAAAGCGAATCTTACTCGCATTCTTATGCATGGGAAACTTGGTGGAACTGGCAAGTTAGTAATTCTCCCTGTAGACCAGGGATTTGAGCACGGACCAATAAAAAGTTTTGAAGTTAACCCTGATGCTTACGATCCACATTATCATTTTCAGCTTGCAGTTGATTCAGGAGTAAGTGCATACGCTGCTCCGCTTGGTATGATCGAAGCTGGTGCTTCAACTTATGCTGGAATGCTACCACTTATTTTGAAGCTTAATAGCGCTAACTCTTTGCACTCAAAAAGCTTAACTTCAGATCAAGCAATAACTTCCTCTGTAAAAGATGCTCTACGTTTGGGCTGCGTGGCTGTTGGGTTTACTATATATCCTGGTTCTGCTAAGTGTTTTGATATGATGGAAGAAGCTCGCAAAATTATAGCTGAGGCTAAATCTTGTGGCCTTGCTGTAGTGCTATGGTCTTATCCACGTGGTGAAGGGATTTCCAAAGAAGGTGAAACAGCAGTTGATGTCATTGCTTATGCTGCGCATATAGCGGCTTTGCTCGGTGCCAACATAATAAAAGTAAAACTTCCAACCAACCATATGGAAAGAGAAAAAATAGAAAATATTGAATCATTATTCAAAAGAATTGAATATATTAAAAAGTCTTGCTTTGCAGGAAAAAGAATAGTAGTTTTCTCTGGTGGTGAGTCAAAGTCAGTGGGTGATATAAGTAGTGAGGTAAAAGAAATTAAGCAAGGCGGTGGTAATGGCTCAATAATTGGGCGTAATACTTTTCAACGCAAAAGAGAAGAAGCTTTATCTATGCTAAAAGATATAATTAATATCTACGCATAAAAAAATGGCTGGGTGGCAGAATGGCTTATGCGGAGGACTGCAAATCCTTTTATACCGGTTCAATTCCGGTCCCGGCCTCTTACTCCAATTAGATCATTGATTTTATTTAAATCGAAATAAGATTCCTATACTAATAAAATCTCAAATTAACAAATTTGGCTACCTAGAATTACTAGATAAAAATACTAATCAAGTTGTTGTTTCCCTTCAGAAAAATTAGTTTTTTCTCTGCATAGAAACTATATACTTACTATTTCGATAAACCTCAATCTTTCTAAGTTATTCTTGTTGCATGGTAAAAAATAAACTAAAAATGAGCAAAGTGTTTTACAAAATGATATTGCGTAATTTACTATTTTTGCTACCACCTGAAATTGCTCACTTCTTGTTAATAATGGCGTTAAAAAAAATGCCCTTTAAGAAACCTATAGAGCTACCAGAGTCTTTAAATGTAAACTTTTTTGGTAATAAACTTAGAAGTCCTGTGGGTCTTGCCGCAGGCTTTGATAAGAATGCGGAAGTTCTAAGGCCCATGCTCTCATTTGGTTTTGGATTTATTGAGGCTGGTACTGTAACTAAATATCCCCAATATGGAAACAAAAAACCGAGAATTTTTCGGTTAATTAAAGATGAAGGAATAATTAATAGATTGGGATTCAATAATAAAGGGGTGGACTATTTTCTTAAGCAGATAAGTGAAACTAAGCTTGATAATTGCATTTTTGGCATCAATATAGGAAAAAACAGTACATCAAAGGACCAAATCAGCGATTATGTTGACTTAATAAAGATAGTATATGGAAAGAGCAATTATATAGTACTGAACATCTCATCCCCAAATACACCTAACTTGCGTGATTTACACAACAAACAAGAATTATCCAAGTTGTTGAAGTCTATTACTCTAACCAAAAAATCAATTGATAGCTCTGAATCAATACCGATAATATTAAAAATTTCTCCAGATATAGATCAGCAAACGAAAGAAAATATCGCTGAGCTTGTGTTGGAATATAAGATTGACGGATTAACAGTAAGCAACACTACGGTAAGTAGAGATAATCTGCATTTCCACCACAACGAAAGTGGCGGATTGAGTGGTAAACCACTGTTCAAACTTTCAACTGAGTTATTGAGCGATATGTACAAACTTACTAAGGGCAAAATATTGTTGATAGGATGCGGAGGAATCTCAAGTGGTGCTGATGCATATAAAAAAATAAAGGCAGGAGCCTCTTTGGTACAGTTGTACACTGCTCTCATATACCACGGACCTCAAGTTGTAAACAAAATTAATCTAGAACTTGCAGAACTAATAAGGAGAGATGGATTTAGTAACATTAGTGAGGTGGTGGGTTGTATACATTAATTTTGGAAGTTGGTGGTATTATTTTAGTAAAATAATACTAATTTTTTAGTATAAAGGTGTGGTAGGAAGTGCTTTTCTTTTAAATAATGGGTATGAAGAGTTTGAATGATGCAATATCTAAGATCATTGATTATAAATTTACAAATTATGCAATATTAGAAGAGGCACTAACTCACCCAAGCGTAAATAAAAGGAATAGCAAAAACCAGATTGTAAGCTACGAAAGACTAGAGTTTTTGGGCGATAGTGTTTTGAATATGGTCGTATCTGCCATACTGTTTAAACTATTTCCTGAAGAAAAAGAAGGAGCATTGGCAAAAAGAAAAACGGATTTAGTTTGTGGCAGTACCATTGCTAATGTTGCTAAAGAAATAGAGTTAGGTAACTTTATTATCATGAATAATAGTGAACGTTGTAACGGAGGAAAATGTAACTTAAAAAATTTAGAAAATTCGCTTGAAGCACTAATAGGTGCAATTTATATTGACGGCGGACTTGAGAGTGTTGAGAAATTTATTATCCGACATTGGGAAAAGCTAGCTAAGGACATCCTCGATCCTCCTCAAGATCCTAAAACTTCACTGCAAGAATGGACTCAGAGAAATAAATTACCTTTACCAAAGTATGAGCTTGTAAAACAAACTGGACCAGCACACAATCCTGAATTTACTATATCAGTTTGCATAGAGAGTTATGACAAAGTTTCTGCATGTGCTCCTAGTAAGAAAATTGCTGAACAAAAAGCTGCTGAGTTGATCCTAGAAAAAATTGAAAAAACGACTTAGTTTAATCAAAATAGCCGTTAGCATAAATTTAAAGTAAGCTAAGCTCTTTAGTTCAGCTTACATATTTTTTTATCTCAGCCAGAATCTTATCAGATTGACTTTCATCTGAATTTAAATCAGCTACAAAGTGTGTGACATATTTTCCTTCAGGGCCAATAAGGTATATTATTGAAGAATGGTTAATTTCCTCTTCTCCACCTACTTTGCTTGCATATACTTTATACTTTGCAACTACTTCATCTATTTTTTGTCTTTCACCAGTTAGCATTTGTATTCTATGGTCAAATTGCTGCTGAAATTCTTTAAGACTTTCTGTGTCATCACGCTCGGGATCAACTGTAATAAAAAATGTTTGTAGTTTGTTGTTAGTTTTTTCATCTAACTTTGCAAGTGTTTCTGAAATTATTCCTAGGTTCATAGGGCAAATTCTTTTACATGAGGAAAATCCGAAAAAAATCATCATATACTTATCTTTAAAATCACTACTGCGTACTATTTGTCCATCTTGGTTAATTAAAGAAAAATCCCCACCTATTTTAATTTCTGTATTGTATGGGACAAAGATGCCTTTCTTAGTAAAATAACAATAACCTAAGAAGACAGCTGCTAATGCTATTAGTAGACTAGACAATAACCTTATAGACTTTACCATTAAAGCGTTCCTAATAAAATTAAATCATATATTAACTAGTTGACTGATTCAACATATTCCTTCCAAAGTGGATTGTTAATTTTGTCTAACAGTTTCTTATGCTCATCAAATTCTTCACTACTTGGTGAGTGTTCTCTGCGAGCTAAATTACGCACTTTATGCTGAATAAACGTAGAGTTATTGTCCTGAGCACATTCATTATTAAATAAAAAGGTTTGCAATCCTCCTGTAAGCTCAACATAGACCTTTGCAAGCAATTGAGCATCAACTAATGCTCCATGCAATTCTCTACCTTCCAACGATATATCAAAGCGTTTACATAATGCATTTAAAGAAGCAGGTGATCCTACAAACTTTTTTCTTGCAAGTGGTAATGTATCTAGCACTCTATCTGAGGAAATTAACCCAGCATTTAACTTGCCTAACTCCATATTAAGGAACTTAACATCGAATTCAGCATTATGAATCACCAAAATGTCATTGGATATGAAGTCAAGAAATTCAAGTGCAACATCTGAGAATAGTGGTTTATCTTCCAAAAACTCCTCACTAATACCATGAATCTTAAATGAGTGGTAAGGTATATCTCTCTCTGGATTAAGATATCGATGAAATGTTTTACCTGTTGGAATACGGTTAATTAGTTCTACACATCCTATCTCAATAATTCGATGGCCAGACTCAGTGTCAAGACCTGTAGTTTCAGTATCAAGTACTATTTCTCGTAGCTTGCTTTCCATCAGTTGTCATTTGTTGTTGAATTTTTATCAGTACTTGCCTTCTTATAGTTAATAGAAACAAGCAACCAGGTTGGGTCTGATGAATTAATATTTTTTTTGAATTGCCATACATCCTCAACTTTGTTAATAGTAGACATACTACCTGATATGATGTCTCCTTCACCATTCTTAACGAAGTTAATTTGCTCTGAAAGGAAGTATACTGCAATAAATACTACGTTTTTTACTAGTTTTATTTCTAAGATTTTTTGTGAAACAATAGAAACAATTATAGACTCGTGTATCTCTTTACGATGTTTAATCTTATCCACAAAGCTGTTATACAAATCTTTGTCCAGAAGAGATTTTAATTGAGGTAAATTTCCTTGGTTGAAATATTTAATTATTAATTCAAAAGCTATGCTTGAACCTTCTATAAAATTGGAAATAGAGAACTCTCTGTTTTTTTGTAATATTTGTTCATAAGTAGCTTCTATTGAACTTTTGTTATTGCTATAAGTATAATCTTCGATATTTTCTACCACATCCTCTTTACTTTGACTTACATCTAATACACCTGTTAGCTTTTTTAGATTGAGACTGGATGATCTTCCTAAAGAATTATATAAGCGTGAAAAAATAAACGCCGCTAGTAAAGCATATATTACAAGCTCTATCATGGTAACTTACTCCTTGATATATAAAGTATCTAAATATTATTAATTATTGATAAAAATATGTTTTTCATATTAACCTATAGTTAGGTTTACTATTCATTTGTAAATGGATATATTATATAAGAAAGTATTAAACATCTCAACTTAATTAAAGGAGACGTAAGAAATGTCACAACACAAAATGAAAATTCATGGTCAGTATGTCAAAGATTTTTCGTTTGAGAATCCAAATTCGCCATTCCTTCCTTCTAGTAAAGCTCCTGATATTAATGTAATGGTTAATATTAATTCAGCAAAATTAGAAGGAACAGAAAATAAAAAAGGAATAAGTGAAGAAAAGCCTTTTCATGAAATTACTTTGCATATAGAAGCCAAAGCAACGGTAAAAGATGAAGATGTAAAAGATGATATAGCTTTCATTTGCGAGGTAAAGTATTGCGGTATTTTTTCAATAGAAAACTTTACAGAGCTAAGTGAAGAAGAGGTGAGACAAGCTTTATTTATTGGTGGACCTACTTTTCTTTTCCCTTTTGCAAGAGAAATAATTGCAAGAACTACAAGTAGTGGCGGGTTTCCTCCACTTATGCTAGATCCTATAGATTTTGAAACTATGTATCAGCAGCAAAGTCAACAACAAAAAAGTAGCGCTAGTAATTCCAATTTTAACTAATACAGGATGAACAATTCTTTAAATGCA
The DNA here is from genome assembly GCF_964028235.1 of Wolbachia endosymbiont (group B) of Cyclophora punctaria. Lineage (NCBI taxonomy): Bacteria > Pseudomonadati > Pseudomonadota > Alphaproteobacteria > Rickettsiales > Anaplasmataceae > Wolbachia > Wolbachia endosymbiont (group B) of Cyclophora punctaria. Next base: position 1,446,484 of record NZ_OZ034749.1, on the reverse strand, counting down.
AAGACGACTTTAAATATTGATGGAAGGTTATATAACTACTTTAACCTAAGTAACGCTGGTAAATTCTTAGGAGTAGATTTAACAAAATTGCCTTGCTCACTCAAGGTATTGCTTGAAAATTTATTGCGTAACGAAGATGGAGTGAGCGTAAAATTGGGTGACATAAAAACACTAGCAAGTTGTGTCAATAAACATGTCAATCACGAAATTAGCTATAAACCAGCAAGGGTATTGATGCAAGATTTTACGGGAGTTCCTGCTATTGTTGACTTAGCTTCGATGCGTAATTATGTGAAGAAAAACGGGGGCAACCCAAGCAAAATAAATCCATCTGTACTTGTTGATCTTGTGATCGACCACTCTGTTCAAGTGGACAGTTACGGAAGCACTTCCGCATTTTGTAAAAACGTTGAATTGGAAGTGAAAAGAAATTTAGAGAGATATCAATTCTTAAAATGGGGAGAATCATCCTTCACAAATTTTAGAGTAGTGCCACCAGGTACTGGAATTTGCCACCAAGTGAATCTTGAATATTTAGCGCAAGTTGTATGTAACGATAGCGGAGTTCTATATCCAGATACCTTAGTTGGTACGGACAGCCACACTACTATGGTGAATGGTTTATCGGTTCTTGGTTGGGGTGTTGGTGGAATAGAAGCTGAATCTGTGATGCTTGGTCAGCCAATTAGTATGGTGATTCCAGAAGTAGTAGGATTTAAATTAATTGGAAAACTTTCAGAAGGAGTAACTGCAACCGATCTAGTGCTGACGATTACCAATGTTTTAAGAATAAAAGGCGTTGTTGGCAAATTTGTGGAATTCTATGGTGATGGATTAGATTATTTATCTTTGGCAGATAGAGCAACCATAGCTAATATGGCTCCAGAATATGGTGCAACTTGTGGATTCTTTCCAATTGATCAGAAGACACTAGATTATTTAAACTTAACCGGAAGGCCAAAAGAGTTGGTTAAATTGGTTGAAGTCTATGCAAAAGAACAAGGGCTGTGGCGTAGTAATGACGAATTGGCGTTCTTTGACACACTGGAGCTTGATTTATCGAGCGTAGAGCCAGTAATGGCCGGTCCAAAAAGACCGCAAGATAAGGTTTTTCTTTCGCAAGTGGCAGAATCTTTTTCTAAATCATTTCCAGTTAATGAGTCAGAGGAAAGCGATAAACTCCAAGATGGAAGTGTAGTTATTGCAGCAATAACAAGCTGCACTAATACTTCAAACCCAAGCGTAATGATTGCTGCTGGACTTGTAGCGCGTAATGCAGTCAACCTTGGATTAAAATCAAAGCCTTGGGTTAAAACTTCTCTTGCTCCAGGGTCACAAGTTGTAACAGAATATTTAGAAAAGTCAGGGTTACAGGAAGATCTAAATGCTTTGGGTTTTAATTTGGTTGGGTATGGCTGTACAACTTGTATTGGAAACTCCGGTCCGCTTAATGAAGATATAGAAAGTGATATTAAGGATAAAAACTTGACTGTTGCAGCAGTTTTATCCGGTAATCGTAACTTTGAAGGAAGAATCCATCCTTCAGTCAAAGCTAATTACTTGGCCTCTCCGCCACTTGTTGTTGTTTATGCACTTGCAGGCACTGTACAAATTGACCTGACAAAAGATCCTATATGCAGAGATAAGAATGGAAATGATGTTTATCTCAAAGATATATGGCCAAAAAATGATGAAGTTGAGAACTGTGTTAAAAGTGTTGTAACACGTGAAATGTTCATACAAAAGTATAAGGATGTTTTCTCTGGTGATGAGCATTGGCAAAAGATAAAGTGTGAGAAAAGTGAAATCTACAACTGGAATGAGAAAAGTACTTATATACAAAACCCTCCTTATTTTGATAATTTATTGACTGACAATGATAAAAGCAACATTTTTGATATAAAGGATGCACGAATACTCGCGATATTTGGCGATAGCGTGACTACCGACCACATTTCTCCCGCTGGAAATATTGCCTCAAATAGTCCTGCAGGCATATATTTAAAAGGTCTTGGAGTTGAACCGCAAGATTTCAATTCATATGGATCTCGCCGCGGTAACCACAACGTAATGATGCGTGGAACCTTTGCTAATATCAGAATAAGAAATAAAATGGTGAGTGCTGAGGGTGGCTATACAAAACATATTCCTTCTCAAGAAACTATGTCAATTTTTGATGCAGCAATGCAATATAAAAGAGAAGCTGTTCCATTAGTTGTCATTGCAGGAAAAGAATATGGTACGGGTTCAAGTAGGGATTGGGCAGCAAAGGGTACTGCATTGCTGGGAATTAAAGCTCTGATTGCAGAAAGTTTTGAACGCATACATAGGTCCAATTTGGTCGGTATGGGTGTTCTTCCACTTGCATTTCAGGATGGAGTAACGAGAAAGATATTTGATGGTAGTGAGATAGTGAGCATAAAAGGTGAAGTAGTACCAAATGGAAATCTAGAATGTATCATTAAAAGAAAGGATGATTCAGAGCAATCCATTCAACTCAAGTGCTGTGTACAAACTGCAACTGAGGTTAAGTACTTGATGAGTGGTGGGGTGTTGAGCTATATACTTGCGCAGTCCTTTTGAGCTATCACATTCATCAACTAGGTTTTTTGAATCGATTCTGGCTCTTTATTTAAATAATAATTTATTCTATGTAAAGTTATGATATAATCTTATCTTATATATGGTAAAGGGTGTTTTGTAGATAATTATGATCAGTTCTATACAAGAACCTAACGCATTACGAAAACGATTGCAGGCATTTTATCGTGCTGATGAAAAAAGTCACGTACGCTATCTTGTAGAAAAATCAGAACTTTCGGCTGATTCAAAAAACATAATTTACAATATTGCAAAACAAATTGTCGAAAAGATTAGAGGTAGTAAATTAGGCATTATAGATTCTTTTATACAACAGTACTCACTTTCTAACGACGAAGGAGTAGCGCTAATGTGTCTTGCTGAATCATTACTTAGAATACCAGACGATTACACAATAGATGAATTGATCAAAGATAAAATTGCCAACCAAGAATGGAATAAACACCTGGGGCGTTCCTCTTCATTGTTTGTTAATGCTTCTACATGGAGTTTAATTATAGGAAGCAGTATATTGAGAAATAATGAAGAGGATTCAAAATTCTATCACATAATTTCCAGGTTATTGAAAAATTTAGGAGAGCCAATAATCCGCAAAGCGGTGAAACAAGCAATATCCATTCTTGGCAAGCATTTTATTGTTGGAGAAACTATAGAAAAAGCATTGGAAAGTGTGAAGTCAGATGACTACAGTAAGTATTTATGCTCTTTTGATATGCTTGGTGAATCTGCTTGCACAGTTGAGGATGCGGAAGAGTATTTTAATTTATATATGCATGCAATAAAAGCCATAGGTGAATCTGCTGACATAAATGATTGCTTTAAATCTCAAGGGGTTTCAATCAAATTGTCTTCACTGCACTCACGTTATGAATTTAGCCAATTTGGTAATATAGCTGAAGAGCTGAGAGCTAAGTTGCTGGAACTGTGTCATGAAGCGAAGAAATATAACATTTCACTTTGTATAGATGCAGAAGAATCAGAAAGACTTGAGATGTCATTAGTTTTATTTGAGCAATTGCGTCTTGATGATTCACTTTCTAAGTGGGAGGGGCTTGGCTTGGCTGTGCAAGCGTATCAAAAACGTGCTTTATCTGTTCTTGATTTTGTTGAAGATGTTGCCATTCGATCAAAGCATAAAATTATGGTGAGGCTTGTAAAAGGAGCATATTGGGACTCAGAAATCAAGCGCACACAAGAATTAGGGTTAATTGGTTATCCGGTGTTTACTAGAAAAAGCTACACAGATGTATGCTATCTTGCCTGTGCGCAGAAACTTTTAAGCAAAGAGAATCACTTTTATCCATGTTTTGGAACTCATAATGCTTATACTTTTGCTACTATAATAGAGCTTGCCGATAAAAATCATCCTGGTTTTGAGTTTCAGCGCTTACATGGAATGGGTAAAAGTTTGTATGATTATGCAATTTCAGAACTTGCAACAAGCATCAATTGTCGTATATATGCACCAGTTGGTAAACATAGTGATTTATTGCCATACCTTATTAGGTGCCTTCTTGAAAATGGAGCTAATAGCTCGTTTGTCAATCAAGTAAATGATTCTGACGTTAAAATTGAAGAATTAGTCTCAGATCCATTAGAAAAAGTAAAAATCTTAGAGTATGAGCCTCATCCAAGCATTCCGTTGCCACGAGATATTTTTGGAGAGGAAAGAAAAAACTCCTTGGGAATGGATATTAGCGATTCAATTGCAGTTTCACAATTTGCAAATGATGTAAGGGAATTTAGTGAAAAGAAATGGCAAGTTGGCCCAATAATTGATGGAGAGTCGTTTCTTGACAGTGCGAAATTTACCGAAGTAGTGAATCCTGCACATTTGGAAAATGTAATTGGAGAAGTGTCAAGTGCAACAAGTGCTCAGGCTTTAAATGCTCTTGAAATAGCACATAGTGCTTTTACTAAGTGGCAGAATGTTTCAGCAGAAGAGCGCGCTAAATGCCTTGAAAAAGCTGCAGATTTGCTTGAGGAAAGGATGAAAGAGTTAATTTATATTCTGATTGTAGAAGCAGGAAAAATTTTATCCGATGCAATAGCAGAAGTAAGAGAGGCAATCGACTTTTTGCGCTATTATGCAATGATAGCAAAAAATGAACTGAATGACTGGAAAAAATTGCCAGGTCCAACAGGTGAAGATAACTTCATCTTTTTTGAAGGCAGAGGAGTTTTCTTATGCATATCACCGTGGAATTTTCCACTCGCTATCTTCATTGGACAGGTTTCAGCTGCACTTGCGGCAGGTAATGCAGTGCTGGCAAAACCGGCAGAGCAAACGCCGATTATTGCCTATGAAGCCGTTAAGATACTACACGAAGCTGGAATACCAAAAAATGTGCTACACCTTATTCCAGGGGATGGTTGGTATTTAGGTAAAACATTAGTACCAGATAATAGAATTTCCGGTGTAGCTTTTACTGGTTCAACACAAACTGCTCAAATAATTAATCGAATGCTTGCTAGTAGAGATGGTCCTATTGTGCCACTTATCGCTGAGACTGGTGGATTAAATGCTATGATTGTTGATAGTTCTGCTCTTTTAGAGCAGGTAACTAAGGATGTTTTAATTTCTGCATTTTGCAGTGGCGGTCAACGTTGTTCTGCTCTCAGAGTGCTATTTATTCAAGAAGATATAGCAGAAAAACAGATAAAAATGATATGCAATGCAGCTCAAGAACTAAAGATAGGTGACCCAATACAACTGAGCACAGATATTGGTCCAATAATTGACAAAGCATCTATTGATGTGCTCACTAAACATACGGAAAAAATATCAAGGGATGAAGATTCAAACCTTTTGTCCAAGGTACCCATGGATACAAATTCTTATAATGGTTATTTTTTTCCTCCGTATATTTATGAGATACAAAAAATTTCGCAATTAAAGCAAGAAGTGTTTGGGCCTATTTTACATATCATACGTTTTAATAAGTTGCAGTTAAATGAAGTTATAAGTGATATAAACAATACAGGATATGGACTTACGTTTTCTTTGCAAAGCCGTGTACAAAGTCAGATCGATTTAATAAGCAAGAAAATATCAGTTGGAAATGTATACATCAATCGCAATCAAATAGGTGCAGCAGTTGGAACACAACCATTTGGCGGTAGAGGACTGTCAGGTACCGGACCAAAAGCTGGTGGTCCTAATTATCTGCAACGTTTTTCTATAGAAAAGGTTGTAAGTGTCAACACTACAGCATGTGGAGGTAACATTACACTTGCGTGTTTGGATTGATTTGCAATTTCTAAATTGGAAGTCCGTGCAGTTGTGTATGCAGTACTAAAACCTAAAACTCATACACTGAAAGGATAGTTGTGATTCTAAGGAGGCTTCAAAGGAAGTCTTGTCTTTAATAAAAGAAAAAGGTTGCTATAATTCTGATAAAAGCACTATAAACAAAATGAATTTAAAAAATATCTTATTAGCGTTTTTAGTACAATTTATATTCGATTTGTCATTATTTGCAGCTGATCCTATTTTGCTTAATTGTATTGAAACTCCAGGGATTTATGATCTTGAAACAAGGCCAAAAAGCTTTAACTCTTCAAATAATTTAAGAAGAAAACCTGGCTCTCCAAATAATGCAGCAGGAGAATTAATAAATGTAGTGGGTAGAGTTACTGATGTAAATTGCTTACCGATACAAAATGCTGTGGTTTCTATATGGCACGCAGACTCACTTGGTATGAGCTATTATGATGAAAATGTGGAGCTTGATCCAAATTTTGCTGGATCAGGAAGATTTGTAGTAAATAACCTTGGCTATTATAATTTTATTACAATAGTACCAGGTAAAATTGGTGATAGGGCTCCACACATCAACTTTTTGGTCCAACATCCAGATTTTCCAGAATTCACAACACAAATGTTTTTTGCTGATCATAATTGCGATAACTGTGATGATCTTCTTTTTGGTAATCTTATTGAGAGTGGACTTGCAAGCCTTCTGATAGCACCATTTACTTATAACAATCAGGCCATGAAGACCTACACATTTAATATAACCCTAGGTGGGCATAACAAATTTTCTGATAAAAGATAAAGCCCTTGCATATCAGGGGAGTTCATAGTAGTCTTAAGCGCTATTGTACTTAAAATGTATATGAAAAATATCTTACTAATGTTTTTACTATGTTTTATGTGCAGCTTACAATTATTTGCAACGGAGATGTCAACGATGAAGATAACAATTTCTAAAGCTTTACCCGATTTTGAGACGCTAGTGGTAGGTTTGTTTGAGGGTGATAAGCTCATAACTAATGTTCTACAAGATAAGCAAGCTATAGATAACATCAAGAAATTTAGTGGTTTTAATGGAGGTTTTGGTGAATTTTTCTCCGTTACTTCATCAGAGGGAAAAAATATTATAGTTGCTGGTCTTGGAATGAGAGATGAATGGGATGAAAGCAAAGGATTAAATATTGGTGGTAAAATATATTGTGAGCTAAGCAGATTAAGAATCAAGCGAGCAGCTATTTCAATCGAGGGCAGTACAGCAAATGTTGCATATGGAGCATTTCTGCGCAGTTTCAAGTTTAATAAGTATAAAACTAAAAAGGATGAAAAAATTACAGAAGTAGAGGAAATTACATTATTAGTAAAAGATGAACAGTTAAGTAGCATTGAAAAATCATTTGAGCGTTTAAAACACGAAGGTGAAGGCATCTTTCTTGCACGTGCTTTTACTACTGAGCCACCTAATATTTTATATCCAGAGTCTTACGCTAATCGTATAAAAGCTGAACTTACTAAACTTGGTCTTGAGGTTGAAGTGCTTGATAAAAAGCAAATGGAAGAGAAAAAAATGGGAGCCCTGCTTGGAGTAGCACAAGGAAGTAGTAAAGAGCCAAAGTTAGTGGTGATAAAATGGAATGGGGCTTCTCAAGAACAAAAACCAATAGCTTTTATAGGCAAGGGTATAACGTTTGACACTGGTGGAGTGTCACTTAAACCCTCACGCGGTATGGAGTCAATGAAATATGACATGGCAGGTTCTGCTACTGTAGTTGGAGTGATGCGTACTCTAGCTGGGCGAAAAGCAAAAGTAAATGCAATTGGTGTGGTTGCACTTGCAGAAAATGCAGTGGATGGTAATGCTCAAAGACCGAGCGATGTAGTCACTTCAATGTCTGGACAAACAATAGAAATATTAAATACCGATGCAGAGGGAAGACTAATACTTGCGGATGCTTTATGGTATACACAAGATAGATTTGCACCGAAATTTATGATCGACCTTGCAACTTTAACTGGTGCTATAGTGGTTGCACTGGGAAATAATGAATATGCTGGTCTTTTTTCAAATAACGATGAATTAGCGAATCATCTGATTGATGCAGGAAATGAAGTAAATGAAAAATTATGGCGCTTTCCTATGAATGAAACTTATAACAAAATTATTGATTCGCCGATTGCTGATGTGCAAAATATAGCTCCTGCAGGTTCTGGTGGAGATAGTATAATGGCTGCACAGTTTCTACAGCGTTTTGTAAACGACACTTGTTGGGCACATTTAGACATTGCAGGCACTGCTTGGCACGAAAAAGGCACTGATATTTCTCCAAGAGGGGCAGTAGGTTTCGGTGTAAGGTTGCTAAATAAGTTGGTTGAGAAGTATTATGAGATTGATAATTAAGGATCTTTGTATTGAGTTTATAGCTTAATTTACGGCTACATGAATGTCTATTTATAAGACGTAGAAAATGATATCATCAAAGTAACTTACATTTTCTTTTTTGGGGATTCTAAAGTTACACACTTGAGCAGCATCAAGAGAAAGTATTTTGTTCAAATGATGATTGTAATAATGGACTATTAAAACTTTAAAGCTATTTAGCATTGACGGTGTATACTTAAGTGTTAAAATAAAATAAGAAGTTTTTAGGAGTTTATATGGCAGCAGGCGGGAAAGCGAAAACAGCTAGTAAAAATAACCCTACTCAGCGTAAGAAAGCTGAGCAAAAAATGTATAAAGATAAACCGGTAAAACCTGTTAGATATATAGATCGTGACTCGCGCATGAATTATATGTCTGCTCAATATGACAACGGCAATCTGGTTGAAGATGAGGTAAGCTGCAATCCTATAAAGTGGGAAGCTGTATAATAGTTGTGGTTAAAGTTACTATTAATTCTAAGGAATGTGAAGTAGAGCATGGGCTCACTATAATTCAAGCTTGTGAAGTTGTGGGCGTTGAAATTCCACGTTTCTGTTATCATGAGCGTTTAGCAATTGCTGGTAACTGCAGAATGTGTTTGGTTGAAGTGGAGGGTGGACCTCCAAAACCAGTAGCCTCTTGTGCAATGCCAGTTGCAGAAGGGATGGTTATTCACACTGATACCCCTAAGGTTAAAAAAGCACGTGAAGGTGTGCTTGAGTTTTTGCTAATTAACCACCCGCTTGATTGCCCAATTTGCGATCAAGGTGGTGAATGCGATTTGCAAGATATCACGATGGCTTATGGGAAAGGAACCAGCAGACTTGATGGGCATAAGAGGGCTGTGCCAAAAAAACACTTCGGACCACTGATTGAGACTGCGATGAATCGATGCATTCATTGCACTCGGTGTGTTAGATTTTTGTCTGATGTTGCAGGTACAAATGAACTTGGAGGAATCGGAAGGGGAGAAAATGTAGAGATTAGCACTTACATAAAAAGGCATATTAGTTCTGAATTATCTGGAAATATCATAGATCTCTGCCCGGTAGGGGCTTTAACTTCAAAGCCTTACTCCTTTACAGCGCGTCCATGGGAGCTATCACATTGTGAGACTATAGATGTGCTAGATGCTGTGGGAAGTAGCATTAGAGTTGATTATCGTGGCCTGGAAGTTATGCGAATATTACCAAGGCTGAGCGAAGAGGTAAATGAAGAATGGATATCAGATAAAACGCGTTTTGCCTATGATGGACTAAAAGTTCAGCGTCTTGATCAACCTTATGTAAAAAAAGATGGTAAATTAGCCCCAGTTGATTGGAATGAAGCACTAACTGTTGCTGCAAAGAAATTAAAGAATACAAAATCAAATAAAATAGCTGCAATTGCAGGTGATTTAGCAGATTGTGAGTCTATGCTTCTACTCAAAGAAGTGATGCAGAAGCTCGGCTCGGGGAATATAGATTGTAGGCAAGATGGAGCAAAGCTTATACCAAATAATCGTGGGTCATATGTATTCAACACCACTATTGAGGGTATAGAAAATGCAGATTTATGTCTGCTTATAAATACAAATCCAAGAATAGAAGCACCAATAATTAACGCAAGATTGAGAAAGAGATATTTACAAGGTAATTTCACTATTGCAAATATTGGTCCTAATCTTGAATATCTATATAATGTTGAAAGATTAGGTGATGGTCCAAACGTTCTAAAAGAAATAGAAGAGGGAAATCACAAATTCTGCGAGTTACTGAGTGCGGCTCAGAACCCTATGCTAATTATCGGTCAAGATGCATTAATAAGAGATGATTCTGAATCAGTTTTAGCTCTAGCTGGCAAAATTGCAGAAAAATTTAACATGATCAGAGATGACTGGAATGGCTTTAACGTACTGCATAAGGCTGCAGCAAGGGTTGGTGGACTCGATATTGGATTTGTTCCTAGCGAAGGTGGAAAAGACATTAATCAGATGCTAAAACAGGCAGAAAGTGGTGAGATAGAAGTAGTTTATCTTCTTGGCGCAGATGAAATTGATATATCAAAGTTAGAAAGTACATTTGTAATTTATCAAGGCCATCATGGTGATAGTGGAGCACACATAGCAGATGTTATTCTACCTGGAGCTGCTTACACAGAGAAATATGCAACTTATGTAAATACTGAAGGGCGAGTACAGAGAACAAATTTAGCTGTTTTTCCTCCTGGTGAAGCAAAGGAAGATTGGTTGATTATAAAAAATTTATCCCAATATTTGGGCCTTTCCTTACTATACGATCATTTATTTGATGTGAGGAAGAAATTATACACTATTGGTCCACAGTTTAGAGATGCTGACCAAGTGGTGAAAAACAAATGGGTACCAATTACCTGTGATGAAATAAAATTAAGTAATATCTCTTTCACTCTAAAAAAGTGTAATTTTTATATGACAGACTCAATAAGTCGCGCTTCAAAAATAATGGCAGATTGTACTAAGGATTTTTATGAACACTCTACTTAATATTTTATTTATTCTAACACCATTATTACTAATAACTCTGGTATATTTTCAACGAAAATTAAACTCTATATTTTTGTGTAAAGAACAAAATACATTAGAAAAACAGTTCGTTTATAAGCTAGTTGATTTTATCAATGATATTATTGCATTATTTACGGAAGGATATGTATGGATGGCAATAACATTTATTATAGTTAGCGAGGGAAGAGGGAATTATTTGCCTCTCACAATGCTCTTAATTATGATGTCACTAGTGTCATTCATATGCATATCATTTTACTATTCTATTAAGCTAAATGCTGTACAGAAAAGTGTTGTCCTATTGATTTCAATAGGGACATTGTCTTTTGTGTCTAGAGCATTTGCTGTATTTTTTATTGCCACAATTATGAACTATTTTTTTGATTTAGGGTTGCATGTACTTGATATTTGATATTCTTTTTCTTCTTATTCCACTTTTGCTTTCAGTAGCATATTTAGTGTACTTTGAGCGTAAAGTTATTGGTGCAATTCAACTAAGGCATGGTCCAAGTGTAGTAGGGCCATTTGGGCTACTACAGCCATTTGCAGATGCTATCAAATTGATAATTAAAGAGCCGATAATACCATTTAGAGCAAACACCATACTGTTTATTATGGCTCCAATGCTCACCTTTATTTTAGCATTAATTTCCTGGGCAGTTATACCATTTGGAGCTGAAATAATTACAGAAAATGGACAGCAGGTAATAATCCCTAAGGTAATAGCAAATATTAATGTTGGAGTGCTTTATGTGCTAGCTATATCCTCTTTGGGAATATATGGCATTATTATTGCAGGCTGGTCTAGTAATTCTAATTATGCATTTCTTGGCTCTATAAGGTCAGCTGCTCAAATGATTTCATATGAAGTTTCAATAGGTCTAATAGTTGCTACAGTTGTTATTACAACTGGCACATTAAATCTTGGAGAGATGGTGGTAGCGAAACATAATATGCCATTTTGGATTGATTTATTACTAATGCCTATAGGAATAATATTTTTTATTTCTTTGCTTGCCGAAACTAATCGTCACCCATTTGACTTACCAGAAGCTGAAGCAGAGCTCGTCTCTGGGTATAACGTCGAGTATTCATCAATGCCTTTTGCTCTCTTTTTCTTGGGAGAATATGCAAATATGATTTTAGCAAGCGCTATGATGACAATATTCTTTCTAGGAGGGTGGTATCCTCCATTAGAGCTTAGTTTGCTGTATAAAATTCCTAGTTTAATCTGGTTTGTTTTGAAGATAGTTGTACTTTTGTTTATATTTGTTTGGATTAGAGCTACAATACCTCGTTATCGTTATGATCAATTAATGCGTCTTGGTTGGAAAGTATTTTTGCCAATATCGGTACTTTGGGTAATACTCATTTCAGGAGTGTTGCTTTTTACTGGGAATTTGCCTGGATCCAATGTTTAATTTCCCAAATACAAGGTTAAGGCGTAGGCGCTCAGGCAATTGGATTCGCAATTTAACAAGTGAAAGCACTTTATCAGTAAATGATTTGATTTTTCCCTTATTTGTTCATGACGGAGAAGAAACAATTGAGCCAATTTCTGGCTTATCTGATATCAAATGTTATTCAATAGATGGATTAATTTCTATAATTCAGAAAGCTAAGGACTCGGGGATTAATGCTGTTGCAATTTTTCCTGTAGTTGATAGTAAACTAAAATCTGAAAACGCCGAGGAAGCGTACAATCCTGACAATTTAATCTGTAAAGCAATTTGTGCTGTAAAATCAAATGTACCGGATATTGGCATTATTGCAGACATTGCACTAGACCCATACACTACTCACGGTCATGATGGCATTTTAAAAAGCAGTAGGATAGATGTAGAAAATGACGAGACTGTGTCAGCATTATGTAAGCAAGCACTTGTTTTAGCAAAAGCAGGATGCGATATAGTTGCTCCTTCTGATATGATGGATGGCAGGATAGGAAAAATAAGAAAAACATTGGATGATAATAACTTTCAGAATGTGTCAATATTGTCCTATGCAGTAAAGTACTGTTCTAGCTTCTATGCGCCGTTCAGGCAAGTTGTCGGTTCGTGCGCATCATCAAATTTCATTGACAAAAGTGGTTATCAAATGGATTATAGAAATGCACGTGAAGCAATCTGCGAAATCGAAATGGATATAGATGAAGGTGCAGATTTTATTATGATAAAGCCGGGTATGCCATACTTAGATGTAATAAAAACAGCAAGTGAAAAGTTTAATTTTCCGATTTTTGCTTACCAAGTAAGCGGTGAATACGCAATGATAAAAGCTGCAGCAAATAATGGCTGGCTGGATTATAACAGAGTGATTTATGAGTCCTTAATTGGTTTTAAACGTGCAGGTGCAAGTGCAATATTTACCTATGCTGCACTTGATGTTGCAAAAAATTTGGTATCTACTTAGCAGTGTGGAACATCTAAGTAGGTAGCTGGCCGAAGTGACTTGACAAACCTTCCCACTTTCCTTATCATATCAATAAGAGTATTTATCCTTGTTTTTGACCTGCAGGCTCAATCACAAAATTCAGTAAAAAAACTCAAATATTTATTGGCAAATTACACACAAATTGTAGCGGCTGCATGTCTTTTAAATTTTTTCTACATTCAGCCAAATCGCGCTTGTTAGCACATTATCAATTTACATTATTAAAACTCACTACATAGGGATTTTTTTGCCTTTTTTTTCGCCTGGTAAATTTTTTAATATTTATAGTTAAAGCTTCAGGCCAGCGCGTGACCAGTTCTTATTACCTGTTCTGGATCCCAGTACTGGGATGATGCCATCATAGAGATCAGCTGCTTGAATGATGCCCATATTCCAGTACGTATAACGGTGTTATTCCATAGTTTGAGATCAGATGTAAGAATATTGAAGATCTCATTCCAGTACTGGAATCTAGAAAAAAAGAGCCAATCCCTGGGCACTGGGATGACGATAGAAGGGGCAACGGTTATTGCTAAACTTAGATCGTTTTTAACTATTTGCCTTTTTTCTATGCAAGAAGTGTATTGATAAGTCCATTACAATTCAGTATTGTGAAAAATATAAGTCAAGTGTTAGTTAGGACATGGGGATTTTTTTTCAATTTTTGGGTAAGGTGCTAGGCAAGGTTTTTCCTGCCAAAATAGTAAGCTCTTTTTTAGGAGTAGGGTATTTACCGGGTTGGCAGCATTATTGGTCTTCTTTTCTAATATTATTTATTACCGACATTATATTAATGCTTACATACGGAGGTGATTTTATACTATATAAAATGCCGAATACAGGCATAGTTGTAGCTGCCATTTTTACCAAGCTAGCAATAGTTATGTTAGTGCTGCAATTAGTTGCAATATCCATTTTTCACATTCAAGATCCTTCAGCCAGCAGTGATGAGAATATAGTAATACAAATAGCATCAGGACAGGTGCTGACTGTTGCGCTTTCGATGCCGGCAATAATGTCAATTTATTATACTGTAAGTAAATTCTATCTAAGTATATGTAAAGCAATACTTCAATGTCCATTTTGGTTTAATGATCTTATGCATTTGTTCTTTTTCTTTATAATACCTTATTTATTTTTTAATATTGTAGAAGTAATAAAACCATGGCCGATAAGTACGATACAGCTTAGTTATAACAATGCAATATCAATCACATTTGAAGGGATTTTTCATGTGTTTTATGCAGTGATTTTATTGTACTTGACTGCATTTATATTCTGCGATCTGACTATGCATGATGCGATTGTTTTAAACAAAAGCATATTTGAGTATGTAAAAGAAAGTTCAATAGCCTTGAGTGACTATTTTCATGGCACTATTAAAAAAATAAGTATAGAATAGTACTTATTTGCTTATGTATTCAGTTTAAAAGATATACAGTTTGCGTGAATCTACAAGATATAATAAAGGGATTACAAGATTTTTGGGTAGATGAAGGGTGTACTATACTTCATCCATATACGTCTGAAGTTGGAGCTGGAACACTACATCCCGCAACAATCATGTCAGCGATTGACGAAAAATCAACAAAAATTGCGTATCTACAACCAGTAATCAGACCTGCAGATGGACGCTATGGCGACAACCCTAATCGTTTATATCAGCATCATCAATACCAAGTTATAATAAAACCATCTGGCAGCAATTTGCAAGATATTTACTTAAATAGCTTAAAAGCTCTTGGTGTATCGACAAAAGAATATGATATTAAGTTTATTGAAGATGATTGGGAAAACCCAAGTGTTGGTGCATCCGGTCTTGGTTGGGAGGTTACATGCAACGGAATGGAAGTAACACAACTTACTTATATACAGCAAGTGGGAGGTATTGACTGCAGAATAATTCCTGGTGAAGTAGCATATGGGTTAGAGCGTTTAGCAATGTGCATACAGGGTGTAGATAATGTTTACGACATAATGTGGAACGGTAGCGGTGCAACTTATGGAGATATTTTTAAACAAAGAGAGCGAGAGTTTTCTTACCTGGCACTTGATTATTATGATACTAAAGTAGTACAACAGCAGTTTGAGGATACAGAAAAACTGTGTAAATTCCTTGTTGAAAAAGAATTGCCGATAGCAGCTTATGACCAATGTATTAAAACGAGCCATCTACTTAATCTACTTGATGCAAGAGGTGTGCTTGGTGTGAATGAACGTACAGCCTATATTGGTAGAGTGAGAGAGTTAACAAAAAAATGCTGTGAATTATATAGAGCAAAGTAGAATATGTTGTCACAATTATTGTTTGAATGTCTTTCAGAAGAAATTCCATCAAGAATGCAGAATTCATCTGCAGCTCAGGTTAAGAGCTATATCACTAATGCTTTTAGTAAAAATAATGTGAAATTTGCATCTATAGAAGTTTATGTGACTGCACGTCGCATTGCTCTTTTTATTGATGGCATAAGTGCTTTGGAGCTAAAAGATTCTAACAATGAGATTAAAGGACCAAGAGTTAATGCACCGAAAAGTGCTATCGAAGGTTTTTTGAGAAAAAATCGGAAAGGTGAAGAAGATTTACTCATTCGCAAAGTAAACGATGAAGATTTTTACTTCATTAAGAGAGAAAGCTGCTTATTTAACATCAACGGGTTTCTCAAAAATCAACTGGAGGAAATGCTAAAAAACTTTTCTTGGCCAAAGAGTATGAGATGGAGTGAAAGAAAAGAGAGATGGGTTAGGCCAATTAAAAATATTCTATGTATTTTAAATGACGAAATAATACCTATATCTTTTGCAGGGGTTACAGCATGCAACGTGACGTATGGTCATAGGTTTCTTTCAGGTGATGCAGTACTTACTGTTAAAACACCCAAAGACTATTTTGAATTGTTAGAAAAAAATAATGTCATTCTCCAGTTGGACAAAAGAAAGCAATTTATACTAGATCAGATTAATAAGTTTACAAAAGAGGAGAACTTACAACTTGAAAAAAATGATTATTTACTTAATGAATTGGCAGGGCTTATAGAGTGGCCAATAGTATTATTTGGTAAAGTAAAATCATCAGAATTACCGAAGGAAGTAATACTTAGTATAATTAATACGCAGCAAAAGTATCTTGCTTTAAGTGATGGACAGAAAATATCACATTTTGTTACTGTTGTAAATGTTAACAACAATGAAGTTGTTAAAGGCCATGAAAGAATATTAGAAGCACGTCTTGCTGATGCCCAGTTTTTGATATCTCAAGACAAGAAGGAAAACCTAGATTACTATGTCAAAAAATTGAGCTCTATTTCATTTCATGCTTCGCTCGGTAGCGTAGAAGAAAAAGTGAAGCGTATTATCGCTCTTTCAAATTATATAGCGATATTTATTCCACATGCTTCATTAATTAAAGTTGAACGTGCTGCATATTTAGCAAAGGCAGATCTTGCAACGTTGATAGTGAAAGAATTTCCGGGATTGCAAGGAGTAATGAGTGGATACTACGCTTCTTATTTTCAAGAGGATAAAGAAGTAGTGGAAGCTATAACTGAGCACTATAAGCCAATTGGATCGGACCAAGAATGCCCTAAATCTCCTACTGCGATTGCTGTAGCTATTGCAGACAAAATGGATAGTTTGGTTGGCTTAATTGCAGCAGGTGAGAAAATCTCTGGTTCGTATGATCAGTTTGGTTTGCGGAGAATGACAATTGGTATAATTAGAACAATACTTGAAAATAATTTGCATATTCCAATTAGATTGCTGATAGATAAGTCAGTATCTTTATGTTCAAGGCTTCTATTGAATAAAAATATAACTCCAGTTGATAAGCCAAGTGAAAAACAAATTTCAGAACTAGTATTTAAATTCTGCTTAGAAAGGTTCAAGATTATTTTAAAAAATAGAAATATAAGGCAAGATGTTGTAGATTCAATACTATATAAAGTCGATATTAATGATCTGCTGAAAGCGGAAAAGCAAACTGTGATATTGGATCGTTATCTTAGTACAAAAGAAGGTGAACAGGTTCTAAGCACTTATAAAAGAGCCAGTAACATGATGAGCAAAGTGAGAAAAAGTGATGGCACTACTTATAATGCATCTTACAGTAAGAAGTTTTTGATTGAAGATGAGGAGATTGCGCTATCAAATTGTGCTATAGCTGCTTGTAAAAACATCAAACAAGCGATAGAAAATAACGACTTTAATACAGCGCTTGATGAACTTGCTCGTTTTGCTCCATTTATCAATCAATTTATGGACAGTGTAAAGATTAACTGTGATTCTAATGAGCTTAGAATAAACAGGTTGTCTTTGCTTGCAAATGTTGTTTCTACCTTTCATTTAGTAGCAGAGTTTAACCTTATACAGGTTAAACAATTGATAAATGCTCAGGCAATATAAGGAACAAATCAAATCATCTCCACAATCCTGTGGCGTTTATAAGATGGTTGGAGATAAGAATAAGGTTTTATACATTGGTAAAGCAAAAAACTTGAAGTCGAGATTATCCGACTACCTTCAATTCGAAAACCTTTCTGAACGAATCAGAGTAATGATCTCACAGGTTATTAAGGTTGAAATATTCATCACTGAGAATGAAATCGAAGCATTGCTTCTTGAAGCACAGTTAATAAAATCGTTAAAACCATCTTATAATATTTTGCTTAGGGATGGAAAATCTTATCCTTATATAACAATTTCTAAGCATGATTATCCAAGAATAGCGAAATATAGAGGTAAGTTTAAGAAGAATGAGTTTCATTACTACGGCCCTTTTCCATCTGCCGCTGCTGTTAAGAACACTATATTATCATTGCAAAAAGCTTTTCTCTTAAGAGTATGTTCAGATCAATATTTCTCTTCAACAAAAAGACCATGTCTTGAGTATCAAGTTAAGCGCTGTTCAGCACCATGCGTAGATAAAATTACAAAAGATGATTACTGCAAATCAGTAAAACAAGCACAAGATACTCTGCTAGGAAGGAATAAAGAAGTGCAAAGACAGCTATTTTCTACAATGGAAAAGTGCAGTAGGGAGATGAACTACGAGCTTGCTGCTGTCTATAGAGATCGATTGAAATTTCTTCAGCAAATTCAAATGCAGCCAATGGATTTTTCTTTTGAAGAAGATGCAGATTTCTTCAGCATTGTACGTGAGGCAGACTTAGCATGCATTGGTGTACTATCTTTCAGAGATAAAGGTAACTATGGAAGCATTCCTTACTTCATTGAGAATTGTAGTGATCATCCAAATGATGAAATTTTATCCACCTTTTTGGTCAATTTGTATAATCCAGTTAATACACCACCAGCGCAAATTTACGTTCCCGATTTTATTAAGGATAAGGAAATTATAGAACAAGCACTTTATGCTCTTACTCAAAAATCAATAAAAGTTTTGTATGCGAAAAATAGTAAAGAGCGTGATTTGTTGAATTTTATTTACAATAATTCTAAGCATAGCCTAGAGCAGAAGCTTACTGATTATAGAAATAACCTAGAAAAGCTCGAAGAGCTTAGGAAGATTTTCTTGTTACCAAATATTCCAAAGCGTATCGAGGTTTATGATAATAGCCATATATCTGGAAATCAACAAGTTGGTGTGATGATTGTTGCAGGGCAGGAAGGTTTTTTAAAAAGTGAATACAAAAAATTTACTATAAAAGAAGAAAGTTCAGGTGATGACTATAAAATGATGAGAGAAGTGCTGACTAGACGTTTCTCTGGCAATATAAAAGATATAATCCCTGATTTTTTACTGATTGATGGCGGTCCAGGACATGTTTCCATAGTGCAGAATGTATTGGAAATATTGAATATAAAAGTTCCTTTTGCTTGTATGGCGAAAGGTCATGATCGTAATGCAGGAAATGAAAGATTTTATGTGCCGGACAGAGAAGAATTTACTCTAGCAAGTGACAGCAAGGTCATGCTTTATTTACAATTGCTGCGTAATGAAGCTCACCGTTTTGCGATAACTTCGCATAGAAAAAAACGCGATAAACAGTTTTTTGCTTCACAATTAAGTAAAATATCCGGTGTTGGCAGTAAAAGAAAAAAGGCACTCATGTCTCATTTTGGTTCGGTAGAAAATATAAGCAAAGCTTCTCTAGCTGAAATTCAAAACGTACCTGGAATTAGTAAAGGTTTAGCAGAAATCATTCTTCAAAACGTGAATTCTAAGAAAGGTACTCCTAAATAGGTACTCTAAAATTAACCTTTATTTCTTCTTAATAAGACATAAAAAGCTCCTTTGCCACCATGTTTTTTTATTGCTTGCTGATAGTATAAGATCATATTCCGAACTTTTGTGTCATTCAACCACTTATTTAAGCTATTCTTTATAGTGTCTATTTTATCTGTACTATTACCATGCCCCGTAATTACCAATAAGCACCTATTCCCTGCTTGATAATTTTTGATAATAAAATCTATCAATTTACAATAAGCATTATCTATACTATAGCCGTGCAAATCGAGTTTATCGCTTATAAAATATTTGCCCCTATCGATCTTTAATTTTGTATTGTAGTCAAGACAAAATGATGAATCACCATTATCAGTATTAAGAAAATTTTCTTGTAAACTAGAGGCACCTTTATCAATCATAGATTTTATATTTACTTTGTGATCAACTTTCAAAGTAACTTTTCCACATTCTATTGGCTTAACATTTTTTTGCCAATCTAACTCATCATCTGACATAAATTCATTAATTGAACTGCATAATTTTACAACAATATATAAACACAGTAAAATATTGCTTACTCTATAAAAATCTGATTTTTAATAATGAGATGAAATCATCAAAAGCTAATGAAAACTGTTGGATATATGGAAAGCACACTTGTATTTCAGCATTAAGAAACAAAAATAGGCGGTGTATAGAACTGTTAGTAACAGAAAATTTCTACAGAGAATTTGAGAAAGAAATTAAACAATGTGCAGATAGTAAGGGCATTAAAGCTCGACTGGTAGAGAACAAAATGTTCAATGATGTTTTACCCAAAGGTGTAAATCACCAAGGAATTGCTTTAAAAGTTACTCCTATTTTTCACAGCTTAAATATTGAAGAAATAGCTGAAAGATCAGGTGAAAACTCTACTATAGTCATTTTAGATCAAATTACTGATACACACAATATAGGGTCGATTTTAAGAACCTCAGCTTGTTTCAACATTGATGCATTGGTTTTACCGTATCACCATTCACCAAGCGAAAATGCATCTATCGCAAAAACAGCAAGTGGCGCATTAGACATTGTTCCTCTAATATACGTTACAAACATAGTAAAGACGATGGAGTCTTTAAAAAAGATAGGCTACTGGTGTTATGGGTTTGATTGCAATGCAAAGGAAAATATAGATGAAATAAAGAATTTTGGGCAAAAAAGAGTAATTGTTTTTGGTTCTGAAGAGAAAGGAATGCGGAGATTAGTGAAAGAAAGTTGTGATTATCTTTTAAAAATCCCAATGTCAAACGTAATTGATAGCCTAAATGTTTCAAATGCAGCAGCAATAGGACTATATTCCATCTACATTAAAACAAAAATCACTGCAAATTAGTTGCAATGAAAAATATACTTCTTGCCTGCTATCAAGACCGTTGGAATCTAGAAAAAAGAATGCCATTTTAGCTTCACATGCACAGCTGGAAGATGTCATCCCAGTGCATGACACTGGGATCCAGTTAAATTTACGAGTATAAAAGTAATCAACGTTTCTTATGATGGAAAAATGGATTCCAGTGTCTGGGCACTGGCATGACATCTTCCTACAGAATAATGTTCGTACAGCTGTGTATCACATGCTGGAATGACAACAGTGAATGACATAGCGAGATATCATCTACTGGCACTTACATTACCAATCCCAAGAAAGTGGTGCACTTGGATCTATTGGAATCTCGAAGGATGGCTGTGACATTACTGTCTTTACAGCTGCTTGAAATTCTGGGTCTTGAGAACTTACTTGAATTTTGTTATTAGCTTGAAAAACTGCGTTTTTTGCTAGCTCGGTGGCTACATCTTCAGGCGTTGGTTTTAATCCTTTATCAGCTAAGAAATCTTTTGCTATCTTTTCACTACCTTTAGCACCATATACTTTATCGGTAGCTTTATCATCTGCAACCCTATCCAAAGCTTCACCAAGTTCATTTATTAAGATTGATTTTTGGCCATCTTTAGCAGGAAGAATAGCTTTTGCAAAAGCTTTTTGATTTGCTTCTGTAAGGTTGGAAGCATCAATTTTAGCAAAACTAGTATCTACTGTGCCTTTAGTGTAAACCTTCTTAGTATCATCAGTACCAACTGTTGCAAGAGCAGGAACTAGAATATCCACAACAGCTTGTTCTGCAACTTTTGTTGCAAGATCTGTAGTTTTAACAAATGCAGTATCAGCAGCTGTTTTAGTGTAAACTTCATCAGCTGGAGCAGCTTTAATATATACCTTATTTGTAAAATCAGAAGAAGCAGTTATAGCATCGACAACAGGTTTTGCTGCAACTTTTGTTGCAAGATCTGCAGTTTTAACAAAACTAGTATCTACTGTGCCTTTAGTGTAAACCTTCTTAGTATCATCAGTACCAACTGTTGCAAGAGCAGGAACTAGAATATCCACAACAGCTTGTTCTGCAACTTTTGTTGCAAGATCTGTAGTTTTAACAAATGCAGTATCAGCAGCTGTTTTAGTGTAAACTTCATCAGCTGGAGCAGCTTTAATATATACCTTATTTGTAAAATCAGAAGAAGCAGTTATAGCATCCACGACATCTTTCGCTGCAGCTTTTGTTTTAAGCTCTGTAGCTTTAACAAATGCAGTATCAGCAGCTGTTTTAGTGTAAACTTCATCAGCTGGAGCAGCTTTAATATATACCTTATTTGTAAAATCAGAAGAAGCAGTTATAGCATCGACAACGGCTTTTTCTGCAGCTTTTTCTGAAAGTTCTGTAGCCTTAACGAATGCAGTATTAGCATCAGTTTTAGTGTAAACTTCATCAGCTGGAGCAGCTTTAATATATACCTTATTTGTAAAATCAGAAGAAGCAGTTATAGCATCGACAACAGGTTTTGCTGCAACTTTTGTTGCAAGATCTGTAGTTTTAACAAATGCAGTATCAGCAGCTATTTTAGTGTAAACTTCATCAGCTGGAGCAGCTTTAATATATACCTTGTCATTAAATCCTTGTAATGCCATTAGGGCTGTTATAAAACCAGCATCGTCTGCTGCATCTTTTATTGTAGTAGTCATATCACCCTCTGTTAATTATAAAAACCATAATGTGCATGAAAATAATATAAATTCCGTAAATACTAGATTTTGCATAAAATTCCCTTTAGGCTTTTCGCTTCAGAATTCTTCTCTTGTGATCTAAGTATGTAGCAGACGATGTTATCCTAGTAGCCCCTTTGGTGTCATTACAGTGCGTGACACTGGAATCCATTTTTCCATCATAAGAAACGTTGATTACTTTTATACTTGCAAATTTAACTGGATGCCAGTGTCTGAGCACTGGTATGACACCATCATAAGGTGAACCAGTGTCAGCTACTTGAATGACAAGAAGAGGGCAGGGCCCTCCTTGTATATTAGATATAGGCTGAGTTATGATCGTGATAAACGTGATCGCTTGCGCAGTCGAACATTTTCACAAAACCATTCTCTAGATAGAGATTATATTCATGATGTTGATCTAATAACTCAAAGTTATCTTGTGTTTCTAAGCTGAAGTGACTTGAATCTGATAGCAATTCGTAATTTGGATTATCTATTTTACTAATGCTGCTTATTATTTTGCCATTACCATTTGATATAGCCAAACTATAACTATCACCATCCTTCATTATTTTGATGGATACCTTATCTTCAGGTAACACTATAAGCTTTTTCGTATCACTATCGTGAATTAGAAATTTGCCATCTTTAAAGTAATACTTGTCTTCCGGCAAAGCGCCAACCTTATAATCTGATGTGTGCAGTTTGTTCCAAAAATCTAACACAGATTGCTTATCTACTCCTTCTGCTCTATTATACAAGGCTTTCACATCATTATAATCTATGATTACATTTGCCTTATGCTTTCCTTCTACATCTCTATCATAGCTCTTTTCTATTTTCAAGATTGTGTCTTTCAACACTACCTGCTCTTTCTCCTCCACTGAAGCTGACCTTTTTGCCCTTGTTGGAATTTGTGGTTGATCAGACTGTATTTCACTATTGTCGTTTGATACAGTTCTCTCTTCAGCAACAACATTAGTAGTACTATGGCTCATGTTAACCTCTGTCTTAGTTTCACTTACTTGCCCTTTTGGACTTTCGGTTTGTTTCTCTTTTGTGAATATTCTCTGATAGTCCGTGTAGTCTCTGTTAGTATCGCCGATATCGCCACTGCCTTGATCAAAAGTTATTTTTTTACTTCCACTTCCCATATCCTCAATTTCAACTTGAGGAGAAACAGATGCTAGGAAATCGTTATAACTGTAGTTATAATCAGCAGAAAAGAATATTTTTCCTTTGAAGTTATGGAAATTATTAGATAACATTCCAATTTCTTCATCAGTATCACCATCAAATAGTTTTACTTTAGTGAAATATCTTTGATTGTTGATTCTCACTATTTCACCACTCGAGTTTCTTTGTATCTGATAATCATTTGGATCATGTTTAATGGTAAAAAGTTTACCAGGGGCATATTTTTCTAAGTTTATAAGGCCCACATTTATATGTTTATGAGAATAATCTCTCTTTTCATATTCATGTGCAAATACTGGGTCAATATATTTGTATTCGTCTGGTATGCTACTGTATTCTCTTCCTTCAGAATCAGATGGTGCTAATTTATATTGTCCATCTTTTTCCACCAATTTTAGGTGAGTAACATTGCCTGGCAATTGAAACCTTACGTTTTTTCCATGATCATGAATGAACAAGTTACTTTCATTTATAACTTCACCTCTTTCATTTTTCATCTCTTCAGTGATATAGAAGCCCATATTTTTGAATGCATGTAGATTTTCGCCTCCTTGCTTTACAACCGCTTCGTATACATCGTCGTCTGTTCTATCAGTCCCTTTATCATCCAATAATGTTCCTTTTTCTACGATTACGCCGCTTTCTCTTTGCTCATCAGAATATTGAGCATGCTTTGAATCCTGATGATTTAGAATTTTGGTCCCTCTAAGAAGCAGAGAATCTAAATCTTTTTGAATGTGTCCAGTGCTAGGATGCAACAATTCATTTTCATGTAAATGTGCTTCATCAAAGTATTCATCACGTTCAACTGTTCTGCCATCTATCAGAGAAGCTTTATAATGACCGTTTTCTTTTGTAATTGCCATATAAGCACCTCCATCATATTGAGTATTCAAGTTATGCAATATGTCCTCAAAAACAAAAGTTTCTTTAGTTTGACCTTCAACTTGCTTAAAAAAGCCCGATTCGCTCGACAACTCTCCAAGCTTTGTATTCCCATCATATATAGATAGTGCACCCATATCTCCGTGACCAAGAGCTTGCATAGAAAAAACTTGCCTTCTTGTAGATCAATATGATTTGTACCTCTTATCAAGTTTGGATCGATATTGACCAGCTCTCCTAATATTTTTGCTGCCTGAGGATTATTTTCAATCTCATCAACTGTTTTGTTTTTTAGTTGATCAAACTTTAAGAATGCTGGTCTGTATTTTGTATTTTCCTCATTACGTAACTCTTCAATAGTAATCTCTCCTTTATGATATTTTTGATACATTTCACCACGTTCTTTATTCAAATTATCGAATTTATCTGCCTCACTCTTAATTTTTGTATCATATTTTGATAATATTCTAAAAGCCTGATTTTTATACTCTTGACTGTTTTTATATTCATTACCTTGTTGGTCAGAGTAAGTTAGTTTATCCTGTCCATCAGGAGTTTTTACTACCTTTAAAAAATGATATTCCTTTGATATATCGAGGTTATCATTTGTTGCCCTATTAATAGCACGAGCAACATCATAAAATGCAACATGTTCTACAGGAGAAAAACTTCCAACGTTTTCTCCATCTATTTTTTCTATATTTGCTTTATAATACGATACATCTTTAATTTCTCCACCCACGATTTCTTGACCAGTTGCTATAAAATCTCCTTTTGTAACTTGCAAAGCGTTGAGATGTTCCATTGCAGTTTCTGTATCATTTTCAGCAAGCCAACTTTTGAAGTCAGCATCATGTCCTTTTATGTCTTTCAAGAAACTTTTTGATTCATCTGAGTTACCTTGACGTAAAGCATCTAGGTAGTCTCTTAATAAACTAGGATCTTTTTCCTGTAAGTACATTATCAACGCATGACCAGTTTTATACACTAAACTGTTTTCTTCACCATTGGCTGAGTATTGTAAATTTAAAATTCCACCTAGATCCAAATTTGCGGCTTCAGTTTTATCAATGCTTGACCCTTGAGCATTGAACTTGTGATCTGAATGATGTTCAAAGTAATCTGCAATTCCCTCCATTAATACTGTAGGTAGAGATTTTCCTCCTGTAGCCAAGTAAGTTAAACCATGTGCAAATTCATGCTGAAGGTTATGAACGCCACCTTGCTGATAGACATACATCTCAGCAAAAATATCAGCTTCTCCTTTGTAGTAACATTTACCACCTTCATCTCCAAGGTAAGAACCAAAACGTTCGCTTCCACCAAGGTGAGTGTAATCAGCCTTATCATCAAACACATAAATTTTGAACGTTTGTTCTGAGCTACCAGGCTCCAGCTTAAATGCATCTTTAAAATTAGTAGCTGTTTCTCTTATCTCACTTTCAATGTGAGCAACTTTACTTGCTCTTAAATTATGAGAATAAACTTCTACTTTAATATTTAAATCTTTAACTTCTATGATATGCTTATTGTTAAAGTATTCTTCTTTAGTTATATTTTTATTTATTTGTTGATTGATTGTCATAATTCTAACCTCTAATTTATTAGCCTTTACAATATCAAGCATAAAGTGACTCATCTGAAAAAAACGTAAATTCTCATATTGGTATAATTTATATCTTAATAAAAAAGTATAGATAGTTAACTTAATATGTAACATTTAGAATGTGGCTAAAATTCTATAGCTAACCTTAGGTGGCTGCTAACAAGTAACGGAATTATAAATATTAAGAAATTTATCAATTTTAAAAAAGGCAAAAAAATCCCTATGTAGTGAGTTTTAATAATGTAAATTGATAATGTGCTAACAAGCGCGATTTGGCTGAATGTAGAAAAATAAAAAAAGCCGCTATAATTTTATGTAATTTGCCAATAAATATCTGAGTTTTTTACTGAATTTTTGTTGTTAAATCTGCAGAGATTAAAAACAAGGATAAATACTCTTATTGATATGATAAGGAAAGTGGGAAGGTTTGTCAAGGAGTTTCATTCAGCAAGAAGTCTAAAAGCAAATTGACTTTCATTTCACTGAAGCACTATACTAAGGTTAAGATGGGTAATTAGCTCAGTTGGTAGAGCACTTGCTTGACGTGCAAGGGGTCGCTGGTTCGAGCCCAGTGTTACCCACGTTTTTTTGCTCATAAAAAGATTTTATATGACAGCAGTGCACAATGGCAAACACTCAATAGCAGAGTCCAAGCGCTTAATTTATTCCATAATAATAGTTGCAATAACAATGCTTATGGAGATAGTAGGTGGAGTAATTTCACACTCGCTTGCTCTGTTATCAGATGCAGGGCATATGCTCACTGATCTTTTTGCCTTGATTTTAAGCTGGGTAGCGCACAAATTTTCAGCTAAGAAATCTGATTTACAGAGGTCATATGGGTATCACAGATTGCAGATAATTGCAGCATTTGTTAATGGTTTAACTCTATTTTTCATTGCAGCGGTCATTATAATTGAATCAATAAAGAGATTCATTTGTCCGGTCAATGTTGAATGGAAAGTAATGCTAATAATTGCCACACTTGGCCTGATCTCTAACATTATAGTCTTTTTTATATTACATAGTAAATGCGAAAGTAATATAAACATAAAAAGTGCTGTATTGCATGTTATCGGAGATATTTTAGGTTCTGTAGCTGCTATACTTGCATCCATAATTATCATGTTTACCGGATGGCAAATAGTGGACCCTATTTTGTCAGTATTTGTCAGTGTAATAATCTTAAACAGTGGCTATAAAATTCTCAAGAATTCTTGCCATATACTCCTTGAAGGTACACCTGAGAGTGTATCTGCTGAGGAGATAAAAAGTGAGATTGTATCTAAGTTACCTGAAGTGATAGATGTGCATCATATACATGCATGGTCACTATCTGATAATTATTTTATACTTACTATGCATGCCAAGATAAAGCAAAATGGACAACACACTAATATTTTGTATGAGATAAAAAAAATACTATTAAATAGGTTCGAAATTGCGCACTCTACAGTTGAAATTGAATACGATGAGTGCGTAGACAGTAAAATACTTAAGCATTGACATCTATAGGCTATTTGTTATTACTACAATATCATAATATTATAGAGAGTAGGCTATGATAGGTATTTCCCAAATACAATTTCCTGGAAAGGATTCTTACAGATTAAAGACAGCAAGTTACTTCGCAGCTTTTGTTTCTTTAAGCATTTTAGTTAATCCTGCCAATGTCTTTTTATCTTTTGCCACATTGTTTTTTAGATCTGAAATAAAAACTTTTTACGTTTATAAAGACATAAAAGCTGCAAAGCAGGAAAAAATAAGTAAAAAGGAATATTGGGAAATATTTTTTGAGAAAAATAAAATTAAGATAGCATCTTTCCTTTTATTTTTTGCTTCTGTAACATATCTAACTTTTACGATTACTTTTCTACTTGTTTCGTTACTTGCAACAATACCACTTGCAATGGTTTTAATTCTATTACAAAGTGAATTAAGGCCAAAGGATTTTAATCCATTTACGTTACTCAAATCTGCTATAAGTTTCTTTTTAGAAGGCATAAAAGAAAATACTCGCAGTATGACAAATAAGTTTGATGGTACTTATGAGCATTTACTGCCCCATCAATTGAATGACGATATTAGTAATAATATTGGTAAGTTAATACGCAAATATGATCCAGTACCAGAAGACGCTATTAATAATGAGGGATTTAAAGAATTTATTGAATATATAAATCACTTACATATGCTTGATGGCCAACCATTTAGTAATGAGAATAAGGGAAAATTAGTAATGTTTTTGCAAGATTTTTGCAAAGGTAATGAGAAACATAGCTCTGGCTTCACTGGTGGACAAATTCTTCTGTTAGTTCTTAGAGCCTGCAATGATGGAGATAGAGAAGCTGTAAAAAATAAAAAAGACGCGTTGATTGCAAATTTACTAGATAGCCAAACTTTCTCTAGAAAAGAACGAATTCCTAACACATGTTTTACTGGTGTTATCTACAGAATGTTAAGTACATTAGAGGGTATTCATTCCGATCCAGAGATTAAGTTTACACCACCTAGACAAATGCTCCTTACAGAAGCAGAAAATCAAGCACGTAAGTTTATGTTAGACAGGCTAAAAAATAAGAAAAACAGTAAAGAAATTCTTAGGGCTTGGCATAACGCCCAAAATAATTATGAAGATGATAAAAGTCAAAAAGTAGTTGATGATTTTATTGCAGAAGTAAGTATTCCCTTAATGAGAAATTTACTGAGTTTTACTTCTCAATATAGTGAACAAATTGTACTGACGTTAATGAAAAATATTAACTCTGTAAAGTTAAATAAATTAGAGCATTCTAAATTGAATCAATACATAAGAAATAAATTACAAGATCATGATTTAGATAATCAAATTGAAAATATCAAAGGAAAAGTCTTTTTGAAGCTTTTAAAGTGTGATTTACTTAAAACAGATTTTTCTCTCCAGGATTCATCTTTGGATGAAGCTAAGAGAATAGCTGATAAGGTAATAGAGAAAGAAATTAAGGAATTTAGGCTAAAAGCTGAGAAGACGGTTGAAGGTCAAGTGGACAGAATGTTAGATAGTTTAAGAATGTTACCACTAGAGAAAAGGTGTTATAGGGTATACACAGAACTGAGTAAAAATAGCAGAGACGATAAAGAAGAAATAAAGAAAATTCTACAAGAAAAGCTAGCAATAACAGAAGCAGTGATAAATAACATGTTAAAAAAAGAAGCTTCACACAGGCTAGAGATAGAGATTGAAGATATTTATAATCAAAATAAGCGCAATGTAACCACACTTTATGAACAAATACAAGAAGTGAAGCAAAGATTCATTGAAGATGAATTTTTAATACCTCAAGAATTAGAGAGTATAACAAGAGTAAAAATTACAATCTTAAATAAAGAAGATAAAATAATACCATCAAGCAGTTTATCTCGTAGTTTAAGTGTCAGTGATTTAACATCTCATCGCTTATAAAAACTTATGCTCTCTGCCTTGCAGAAGATTTGCAATATTTTTGTAATGCTTCAAGAAAATTAATATCGCTACAGTGAGTAGTATAAGGAATAACTCCTTTTGAAAAAAGAAAGATGCTATAACAGCTGCTGCAGTAGCAGCCAAGGAAGCAAGAGAGGAGTACCGAAAGATAAAAAATACTATTAGCCATACAAGTACAAATGCTAATGCTATAGAAATGTTAAGTGCTATCAAAGCTCCCAAAGTTGTTGCAACCCCTTTTCCTCCATTGAACCTTAGCCAAATAGGAAACATATGCCCTAGAACTGCTAAAATTGCAGATACATATATATAAAAATCGTTATTATCACAAAATTGTTGTGCTGTATAAACCGCGACAAATCCTTTCAAAGAGTCTAAAAATAATGCGAGGACAGCAAGTCTCTTATTTCCTGTTCTTGCAACATTTGTAGCACCAATGTTTCCTGAACCTACTTCTCTTAAATTTATACCATTTATTTTTGCAATAATTAAGCTAAACGGTATTGAACCTAGTATGTAGGATAATATAAGAATTATATATTTCTCCATTATTCTAGCATCCTCTCTCTTGTCATCCCAGTGCGTGACACTGGGATCCAGCGAACTTTATTCGCAAACGAATTTAGTAGATAAATATAAAATTTTACATTAAAATATAACACTACGGTGGAACTATATGCAAAATAGATCCCAGTGTCACGCACTGGGATGACAAAAGGGAGTTTTGCTATGAAAAGAAGATGGTACTGGAATGACATCTGTTGTTGTACCTTCATATGCCAGAATTTAATTAATTTTATTATTCCTTAGCCTTTTTAGATAACATTGGACTTCATTGTTAATCTGATTGCTAAACAGTATAAGTGCTGTCATATTGATGAGTGCTAAACAAGAGAATAAAGCCCCACCAATATTAGCAATAGCCATTATATCTTTAGACAAACCTGACAAAAATGCAACTACCACCACCGCTATACGATATATTACTACACTTTTTACACCAAACAAATACAGCCATCCCATTTCACAACAATATACAAATGAAATTACTGAGGAAAAGGCAAACAAAGGAGCAGCGATGGTTAAAAGTATAGGAAACCAAGAAGAAACTGTTTCAAATGCTTTTTGGGTGATCAATATTCCCTCGCCAATGCCGGTCTGGTATGCACCTGTTATTACTATTGTTATTCCTGTCAAGCAACAAATTAACATTGTATCAAAGCATGGTTCTATCATCGCAACCAGCCCAGTTCTAACTGGCTCCTCATCTTTAGCTACCGCGTGAGTGATTGCAGCAGAACCAACACCTGCTTCACTGGCAAAAATTGCTCTTTGAATTCCAGCAACAAATGCTCCTACTACTCCTCCACCAACAGCATTGAAGTCTATCATACTTGAAAACAATATTTTTAATGTATTGCTAAAATTGTGAATATTGAATGCAATAATCGTGAAACAACTCAAAATATATATGAGTGACATAATAGGCACCAGCGCAGAAGAGACTTTAGCTATTCTCCTGATTCCACCGATAATCACTAGAGCAAGTAATGTAGAAATTATGGAAGAGAGAAACCAAGGATGACCATCTATCCAATTTGAATAGCCAGATAATATTGAAACCATTTGGTTAGTCTGAAATGCCACACTTCCACCAAGACCTGATAATACAAAAAACACTGCATATATTGCAGCTAGGACAATACCAAGTTTCTTGAATCCAAATTTCTCTAGTCCATTTCTTATATATTGAAAGGGACCACTGAATAACTGCTCCTGGCCTTCTGTTCTGTGTCTGAATGCTAAAGTTACTTCAGCAAACTTTGCAGACATACCAAAAAAACCTGTAATCATCATCCAAGGTACCGCTCCTGGCCCTCCCACTGAAATTGCGATTGCAACACCAGCAACAGTTCCAAGACCTACTGTGCTTGACAGCGCGGTTACAAATGCCTGAAAATGCGTAATGTGACCATCATGATGATCTGTGTCATATTTTCCACATAAAATAGCGAACGCATGCTTAAACATCCTTATGTTGAGAAATCTAAAACGTAGTGTTAGAAATATATAACCAAAGGCCAATAAAAGAATTATAAATGGTACGTGAAAGATCTTGAAAAACAACACTTCATTCATGAAGTTGCTTACTCCATTTAATGCAGTGTCATAACTTTTATGAAAAACTGAAGCAGCGTATACATCATTAAATGGTAGGCAAAATAACACTATATAAAGCATTCTATAAATCATGTTTAATACCTTTTGTAATAAGAATCTATTGTATTTAAGACTTCCCTTCTCAGTAGATATATCGCAACAGCATTTGGAATCATAAGGCACATAAACAGGCTATCACCTAAATAAGATATAAATTCTATATTTTTTGATATACAGCTGATATACACTGAACCCACTATAAAAAACTGAAACAATATCAGTACTTTTTTGTTACCAAATAAGTACACTAGGGCAACTTCACAGTAGTAATAGTAAGCTATTATTGTGGAAAATGCAAAGGAAAACATTATCAGCGGAAGAGCTAGCTTGCTAAATAAAGGTAAGGCTGTTGAAAATGCTGAGCTAACTAACGTAATATCACCTACGGTATTAGTGATATGCATATCGGTAATAATTATCACAATACCAGTCAAAAATGAGACTAATATTGTGTCTACAAATGGTGCAATCATTGCAACACTTCCAACTTTAACTGGGTCTTTCTCTTTTACAATCGAATGTGCTATAGCTGCTGTTCCAGTACCTGCTTCATTAGCAAACACTGACCTTCTTACCCCTGCTATTAATCCACTCAATACTCCACCTCCTATAGCTGATTTGTTAAAGATATCTTGAAATATTATAGATAGAGCATTCAGTAGATTATTTCCGTTTACACAGATTAAATATATACACATGCCTATATATAACATTATCATGATCGGTCCTAAACCTGTTGCAACTAAAGCAATTCGCTTTATTCCTCCCAGTATTACAATTAATACAAATAGCGAGATAATAACAGATGTGTTGTATTCAAATAAGTTACTTGACAACGCTGTAATTTGATTTGCCTGAAATGGTATGCCGCCTAGAATCATTGCAACAAGCAGCATAACTGCGTAGATAAATGCAAGGAATTTGCCAGTCTTCATAAATCCAATCTTTGCAAATCCATGTTCCATATAATAAAAAGCCCCACCAGTTGTGTTTTCAGAGCGATGAGTAAATGCAAGCACTACTTCAGCAAATTTTATTGACATGCCAAGTACCCCGGTAATTATCATCCAAAAAACTGCACTTGGCCCCCCTATTGTAATAGCTATTGCAACTCCTGATATTGTTCCAAGACCAACTGTTCCTGAAATTACCGTTGCAAATGCCTGAATGTGGGTGATTATGCCGTTATTATTATGGCTCTCTAGGTTGAATAGTGTTTGTATCCCATATTTGAACAACCTAAAGTTAATGAATTTGAATCGAATCGTACAAAAAACCCCAGTTGCAATTACCCAAATAATTATAAATGGTATGTTGAATATCTTTATATATAAAAAAGAGTTTAATAGATCAGTTACTTTTATAATCATGCTGCTCACTATTTTTTATATAGCTGGCTAGTTTTATATGCGTAATGTATATAAAGTCCGGTACTTATTGGAATAGTCAAGATATAAACTGCACCTAAAATTGGTAGTGTTATCCAGGGCTTACTTATAAAAAATATGATCAATATTCCAAAAAATGACACAAATATATAGGATAAACTTTTAGGGACATAAATGTATTTTGCAGAGAAAGTTGGAATATGACTTATCGAAAAAAATGAGATGGTCAAAAAGTAACAAGCTGTATTCTTTACGTTAAAAAATTGCTCTATAAGAAGTAGATATTCACTTTCATGAGATTGAAAGGTAATAATTATTGGTAACAGAGCGAGTAAAGCACATACAGGAGCTGGAACACCGGAAAAGAAAAATTTTTTCCAGTATAATTGCTCTAAATGTAGCGAAACATTGAATCTTGCAAGTCTTATTGATATGCAGATTACATATATCATTACTAAAATCCATCCTACAACTTTAATTTCATTTAACTTCCAAAAATATAAAAGAAAAGCAGGTGCTGAACCAAAATTTAGAAAATCTGCAAAAGAATCGAGTTGTGCTCCAAAATCGCTAGTTGATTTTAAAATTCTGGCTATCCTGCCGTCCATTCCATCTATTATTGCTGCAATGATAATAAAAATTGCTGAAAATTCCCATTGTTCATTAAATGTGAATTTAAGTGAAGTAAGGCCAGCACATAAACCTAATAAAGTTATAAAGTTTGGGAATAACTTGGTAATAGGTAAAAATTTACTGTTACTTTCATCGTTATTCATATAACATCAAAAGTAAGCTTCTCTTGTTTATTAAAATCTGCTATAACTGTCTCACCGCCAATAACAGTTTGTCCTTCTGAAACTCTTACTTCTATACCAATAGGAATATAAATATTTACTCTGCTACCAAATCTTATAATTCCAAATCTTTCACCTGCTTTTACGCTCTGAGATGTCCTCAAATTACAAACAATGCGGCGTGCAATAAATCCAGCTATTTGTTCCACAATGATTTCTTTTCCCTTTTCATATTCAATCACAATAATCTGCTTTTCATTTTCATTACTGGATCTATTACTCATTGCAGAAACAAACTTGCCTTTTTTATAGTTCATTTCCTTTATCGTACCAGATATTGGTATACGATTCACATGGACATTCAAAACGCTTAGAAATATGCTGACAAGTGTAAATTTCTTTTCTTCTTCATTCTCTTCTGATAAAGAGTAACTAACTTCTTCTATCTTTGAAATTACACCATCAGCAGGACTTAATATAAAGTCCTTATTGTTTGGTACAGCTCTTGCTGGATCACGAAAAAAATAGGTACATAATAACGTTGGAAATAAGCAAGTAATTCCAGCTCCCCAAGATATAGAGAATGCTATACATGTTACGATAAAGGAAACAACTATAAATAAATAACCTTCTCTGTTTATGTTAGGTAAACCAAAGCACATAATTTATTCTCGATAATTCATTATTAACAATTTATCATTTATAATTTCTCATGAAAAGCTTTTTTTCACTGCTTCACTTTTGGAATGATTATATAAGCATTTGCTTATATAATCATTGATGGGTATTAAATTTTTAATAAAAATTAAAGATTTTTAGCTATTGTTAATATTATTTTAATAGAAACTTAATAATAATTCTTAATAATGTATGAATTATTATGTTCGTAATTTCGTATGACAGGGGAAATAGAAAAAGATGAATCTCCTTCCTTATACTCTGCAATTCGGATGGGTGATATTGAAGCTACAGAGCTGCTAATAAAGTTTGGTGCAAATGTCAATGATAATTATGAACGTAATCGTACACCACTACATATTGCTATCGGGTATAAGCAGTTTGAAATAGCGAAATTGCTGATAAATAACGGAGCAAACTTTAACGCAAAAACTGGAAATCATGGCAAAGATGACTTAACACCAATGCACCTTGCAATTTTTGCAAACACGCCAGAGTTTATAGAATTGCTAGCTAGCAATGGTGCGTCAATTGATGAAAGAGAAAGCACTGAAGGACATACACCTTTTCACCTTGCTACTTTATATGGAAATAAAAGTATAATACAAGCCTTAGTTGACAAGGGACAGAATATTGAAGATATTGATAATAATGGGCGTACAGCTTTATTTTTAGCTATTAGGCAATGCACTGAAGCAAAGGATGATAGCAGAGTAGAAGTTATCGAGTATTTGATAAATAAACTCAAAGCAGACATAACGAAAAAAGATAATAATAACAACACAATACTTTTTCCTGCTGCTAATAATTGTCCTGGAAAAGTAGTGGAACTCATTATTAAACAATATATAGAAAGCTTTGGTAGAGATCGGTTGAAGAATTTTATCAACCACAAAAATAAAGCTGGAATGGATGCCTTGGATATTGCACTCAATAGTGGAAATGAAAAGGCCATTGAAGTACTTAGCTCATATGGAGCAGATATCGAGAATAAAGTAACTCCCAAGATTACTGTAGAAAAACCAAATAGTAACTTAGATGGAGCGGAAAGTATAGAAGTGGTATCCCCAATCAAACAAAAATAAAAGCAGCTCTAAATTCCTTGCTTTATTTACATTCTTTCTATAGCATGACATATTAATGTTAAAATAGGGTGTGTGTTATGTTTGCAGTTCAAAATAATAATCAACAGCAAAATAGAAATAGAGTACAGGCTTTAATAGAAAGAGTGCAAAATGCTTACAACAACACTAATAAGATTAAAAGATTCATTAATATAGTTTTATTAGTAAGTATAATTCCTTCATTTTTTCTTCTTTTACAGCTCTCTTTGTATTTATCATTAGTAAATTATTTTTTCAAACCAAGGGAAAATGAAAAAAGATTATCAGCGTGGCCAAAAAATGTTATTAGAATAACATTAAGCATTTTTTTAATTATACACATTATTAATTCCTGTGTGCTTTTGGTACTGCCTATATTGTGCTTATGGTTGCTAAACAAATCACTCATTGAAGAAATACAGCAGTTTAACGATTTAATACAACAAATTCCAGAGGAAGAAAGGCCTATTTTCTTTCAAGATTTAGCAGCCATTCCTTTTATGGCACAAACTACTCATGACCCAAGTGCAGTTGCTAGTATAAACTTGAGTGTTGATAGACTCATAGAAAAGTATAAAGAGAATTTAAGCAAAGATGAATTCTATGTACAGCTAAATAGAGGCAACACAACCGACATTGAAGAGTACATCAAACAGTCAAATGAATTTACAGAAGGCGATAAATCTCATGCACTTGAATGCTTAAGATTTATCAATAGAACAGGAGATAATTTTAAAGACAATCATAGTAAGTTAACACTAAAGCAAGCAGCTATTTTATGTTGGAAAGCCTGCAATGATAGAAATACAGGAACAGAGAATCAAAGAACTCCTTTGAATGATGAAGACATAAAAAACAGAAAAGGTATGTTTTTAAAAGGTCTTGTAGACGCTGCAACAACTTACGGTAATCAAGGTCAAAGTTGTGCAGGTGGAACATACAATAAATTATTTGAGTCTTTATCTGGCTTACATCCATCAGTGGTTATTACACTCGATGGAGAAGAGGCTAGAGTAATGATAAAAGAAACGATCACACAAAAATTCCCTGAAATGGCCAGAGCCAATTTCACCAATTTCTCTGGAACAGAACAAGAAAGGATCCGTAGCGAGTTACCAGAGTTATCATCTGAAACAGTAAGGTATATTATGACTACGCGTTCAGCTCTTGAGAGAAGGTGTCAAGAGTTCAGCAATAGATTAAACAATGATGAAAAGAATGAAATATTAGAAGAGTGTATGAGCAACTTATCCTGTGTTGAGCTAGAAAGTCCAATTGAAAGGAGAAGGTAAATTGTATTTGATTGTAGCCATTTATCTTGAAATATGAAGCAGAGTTTTGTATGATTATTTGAACTTAAGTTTATGTATTGAAATAACATGTAAAACCACTTCGTGTAGGTAGATATGTTATGTTTTATCTATATGTCAAGGATCCTTCTCTCAACTTAAAGATGTTGCTAATCAGCACATACAAATGTAATATTAATTAATAATTTATAAATAAAGCAATTCCATGGAAAGTAACTACAACGCTGACGCAATAAAAATCCTAAGAGGTCTTGATGCTGTGAGAAAGCGTCCGGGTATGTATATTGGTGACACTGATGATGGATCAGGCTTGCACCATATGGTGTATGAGGTTGTTGACAATGCGATAGATGAGTCTTTGGCTGGGTATTGCAGTAAGATTGAAGTTAGCATAAATGAAGATGGTTCAGTTTCTGTAACCGACAACGGTCGTGGCATTCCAACAGACATTCACCCAGAGGAAGGGATATCAGCAGCAGAAGTGATAATGACCCAATTACATGCAGGAGGTAAATTTGACAGCAATACCTATAAGGTTTCTGGAGGATTACATGGTGTTGGAATTTCAGTTGTTAATGCGTTATCTAGTTGGCTGGAATTAACCATCTGGCGCAATAAAAAAGAACATTTTATGCGCTTTGAAGATGGTGAGTCTATTGAATCTTTAAAGGTAATTAATGAAAACACAAATAAAAGAGGAACTAGAGTAACGTTTATGCCATCAACGGGGACTTTTAGTAGTATTGATTTTAGTTACTCCACTCTTGAGAGTCGCATCAGAGAATTGGCATTTTTAAACTCAAATATTGAGATCATTTTGTGTGATCTCCGTAATAAACCACATGTAAAGTCTCATTTTAACGATAGTAAAGAGTCTGAAGATAATTTTGGTACAGCTAATTTTGTACGGTACTTAGACAAGAATAAGACACATGTTACTAAAATTGCCAGCATTAGAGATAATGTAAAAGATCTAGGTACCAGTGTAGAAATATCAATGGAGTGGAATGATTCCTACTATGAGAATATGCTATGCTTCACAAATAATATAAGACAACGGGATGGTGGTACGCATTTGGCGGGGTTTAGATCTGCACTAACCAGATGTATCAATAACTATGCAAACAATGAAGGTTTTTTGAAGAAGGCAAAAGTGAATTTGACTGGAGAAGATGTTAGAGAAGGCTTAACTTGTGTTTTATCTCTCAAGATGCCTGATCCTAAATTTTCTTCACAGACAAAAGATAAATTGGTCAGTTCTGAAGCGCGGGCAGTTGTAGAGAGCATAGTTTTTGACAAGTTGAGTACAATACTTGAAACTGACCCCAAGTTAGCAGCAAGTATAGTAGAAAGAGCGATTAGGTCAGCAAAAGGAAGAGAAGCCGCAAGAAAAGCACGAGAGTTAGTTAAAAATAAAAACAATATTAATATTGCAACTCTACCTGGAAAGCTTGCTGATTGTCAGGAAAAAGTTCCTGAGTTATCGGAATTGTTTATAGTAGAGGGTAATTCCGCAGGTGGTACTGCAAAGCAGGGACGTAATCGTAAAACACAGGCGGTACTTGCTTTAAGAGGGAAAATTCTAAACGTAGAACGTGCAGGGCTGGATCGTATTTTTTCATCTGCAGAAATTGGCTCTCTGATCACGGCAATTGGAGCTGGAATAGGGAGTGAGCACTTCGATATTGAAAAAACTAGGTATCATAAAATTATCATTATGACAGACGCAGATGTTGATGGCTCGCATATAAGAACTTTGATTCTAACTTTCTTTTTTAGACATATGCGTGAAGTAATTGAAAAAGGATATTTATACATAGCGCAGCCACCGCTCTATAAAGTTACAAAAAATGCTAAAGATACTTATATCAAAGATGATGAAACTTTTGAAGAGTATATAGTAAATTCAGCGATTAAAAAATTAACATTAAATGGTGTAGGCAAAGATTTGCGTTTCGTTTTGAATAAGTGCCTCAGTATTTCAAACATTAGCAAAAATTATGATAGGGAAATACCAAAAGATCTCTTAGAATCATTGCTAATTTTAAGCAAAAAGAATGCTCTATTGTCTGCTGATGAGATATTAAAATATTTAAAATTGATGTATAGTGAATATAATTGGGAAGTAGAAGTAAAAGATGAGGAAATTCACATTGCTAAATTGTTTCAAGGGTTAGCAGACAAATATGTATTCTCGCTTAGTATGCTTGAAAGCAAAGAAATACGGAATATATTGAGTTCTCTTGAGAACATAATTGACTTATTTAATGGTGATTCATTTTTACAGTCGCAAGAAACTGAAATAAAAATAAAGTCTCCAAGTGCACTCGCAAAAATAGTGATGGATTATGGTAAGAAAGGTTTAACTCTGCAGAGATTTAAAGGCCTTGGTGAAATGAATGCTGATCAGCTTTGGGAAACTACACTCAATCCAGAAACTAGAACTCTGTTAAAAGTTGAAATAAAAGATTGTGAGGAAGCAGATAGCATATTCTCGGTGCTAATGGGTGATATAGTTGAACCACGTCGTGACTTTATAAATAACAATGCACTTAACGTGCATGATATTGATATTTGATTTTAGAAATCTAGATATGAAGGCCCTTAGGGCTTGTGATTCCAGCATTGTGTGCCAACACAACATTTAAAACGTACTACTAATCAGTCTATTTCAGAAATCTGAATTGATCTCGATTGTATTCCTATTTTCGATCATAAATATATAGATTTTCTGCCCTACTGTTGTTATAATTAATACCTCGCTAAAATTGAATATTAATGAATGAATTGAGAAGGCTCACTATTACAGAGATGCATGATGGACTAAGGCGGGGGGATTTTTCTGCTGTTGAGCTTGTAGAGACGCATGTTAATGCAGTCGAAAATGAGCAACTGAATGCATTTGTAACAAAAACCCCAGAAATCGCGATAAAAGCTGCTAAAATAGCAGATGAATACTTTTTTAAACAAAAAGATAATATTTCATCACTTATGGGCATACCAGTTGGTGTTAAAGATTTATTCTGTACACAAGGAATAAAAACAACAGCATGCTCAAAAATGCTGGAAAATTTCATCCCGACTTATGAATCTACGGTATCTAATGTGCTTTTAAAAAGTGGAGCAGCCATGCTTGGTAAACTTAACATGGATGAATTTGCTATGGGCTCTGCGAACACAAATAGCTATTTTGGTCCTGTTAAAAATGTATGGATTAGAAAAAGTGACGGAGAAAAAGTTGTTCCTGGTGGATCATCTGGTGGATCTGCAGCATCAGTTGCTGGGTTTTTATGCGCTGGAGCATTAGGAAGCGATACTGGTGGGTCTGTACGTCAACCAGCAGCTTATTGCGGAGTAGTGGGAATAAAGCCAACTTATGGAAGGTGTTCGCGTTTTGGTATGATTGCATTTGCGAGCTCTCTTGATCAAGCAGGAGTAATTACTCGTTCCGTTTCTGATTCAGCGTTAATGCTGGAAACAATTTGTGGCTATGATGAAAAAGATTCAACATCGAGCGAAAGACCAGTTCCTAAATTCTCTAATCTTATAAATGGTGATATCAAGGGTAAGCGCATTGGTATACCAAAAGAATATAGAATGGATGGAATTTCAGAAGAAATCGTTCATCATTGGGAAAAAGTTTCTTCCAATTTAAAAGAAAATGGTGCTGAAGTTGTTGACATTACTCTGCCTCATACTAAATATGCGATACCGGTTTACTATCTAATTTGTTCTGCTGAAACTTCATCTAACCTTGCTCGCTATGATGGTGTACGTTACGGATTCAGGGTTGATGCTGATACCCTTGAAGAAATGTATTCGCTAACAAGAGCAGAAGGTTTTGGTAAAGAAGTGAAAAGGAGAATTTTAATTGGTGCTTATGCGCTTTCTTCAGGTCATTACAATGAGTATTATGAAAAAGCACAGTGCATTAGGGCATTAATTAGAAATGATTTTATAAAAGCGTTTGAAAAAATAGATTACATACTTGTGCCATCTGCTCCAACAGAAGCTTTTGGCTTAAATGAAAAGCCAGACCCGCTAATTATGTGCATCAATGATGTGTTTACCGTGCCGGCAAGCTTAGCAGGGTTACCTGCTATTTCTGTCCCTGTTGGGCTCTCAAATGAAGGCTTACCACTTGCTTTGCAAGTAATTGGAAATTATTACGATGAAGCTGGAATATTAAATATGGCAAGTGTGATAGAGCAAAATTGTGGCAGAATAGTTAATTCCCTTACGTAATATGTTTTCTTATAGTAACTATAGCATTATGATTATTTTGGCTATAGGAAACAAGAGCTTGATTTTTATAGCTAAATAACAGACCATCAAAGGCACACATAAATATCTACAATGAAAGAAAAAACTTTCACAATCATTGATGGTTATGGTTTTCTTTTCAGGGCTTACTATGTCTTACATCATTTAACTACCACAGCTGGTATTCCAGTAGGTGCTGTGTACGGTTTTCTTAATATGGTTCTGAAGTATATTTCCCATTCGGACTACTTAACTATAGCACTTGATTCTGGCAAAAAAAATTTCAGGCACAGTTTATATTCTGAGTACAAAGCAAACAGAGTAATACCTCCTGAGGATCTAATTCCACAATTTACAATACTGAGAGAAGCGGTAGAAGCTTTTAACTTTAGCTATGAAGAGATTGAAGGCTATGAAGCAGATGACATAATTGCAACACTAGCTGCAAAATATGCCAACCACGAAGACTTTAAAGTAGTAGTAATCTCATCAGATAAAGACTTATTTCAACTTTTGAATTACAACATTCTAATATTTGATCCTATCAAAAATATATACGTAGATGAAAAACAAGTGATAGAAAAATTTGGTGTAAATTCAAATAAGCTTCTTGATTTATTTTCTCTAACTGGAGATGCATCTGATAACATTCCAGGCGTTCCAGGAATAGGGCCAAAGACTGCAGCTAAATTACTAGATGAATTTGATTCATTGGATAACATTATAGAAAACATCAATAACATTGAGCAAACAAGAGTTCGTAATATTCTTACTGAGCATAAGGAAAAAGCACTAATTTCAAGAGAACTTTTGTCACTATGCAAAAAAGTAGATCTTCAACATGATATTGTAAAATATGAAGTCCATCCTCCAAATATGGAAAAATTGTTATCCTTTTTGAAGAAATATGAATTTAATTCATTGATAGGAAAAGTAGAAAAGCTCTTTTCTTATAGTGGATCTAGCACAAAAGAGAAAACAGAATATAGTAGTGAAGAATTAGAAAAATTTTTGGAGCATTGCAGATATGAAGGTAAAATTGCAATTCATTGCCACTTTGAAAACAATAGATTGAACAAAATTTCCTTATCTTGTAGTGAGGATAATATTTTCTACATAGATCAAAGCTGCCTACAAGATGCACTTACTATAATAAATTCAACTTTATTTTCAAATGGGGTGCTTAAAATAGTACATGATATTAGAAAGATCAGAGAAATATTTCCTACAATAGAGAGAGTGCTAGACTCAATTGATGACCTGATGATCATGTCATACAGCCTTGACACAGGTAAGCATGATCACAGCATTCCAAACATAATTGCACACAATTTAAGTAAAAATGTAGAAACTTTCTCGGCAAAAATTTTAATAGCGATCCATGAGAAACTGACACAAAGATTATTTCAGGAAAAACTTTTTACGATTTACGAGCGCTTTGATAGACCTCTCATGAAAGTAATATTTGATATGGAGCAAAATGGAATACTGCTCAATATTGAAAAACTACAGGAATTGTCTGATAAGTTTGAGCAGCTAATTGCTGTACTTGAAAACGATATACATAATTTAGCAGGAGAAAAATTCAATATTGCATCGCCAAAACAATTAAGTGATGTTTTGTTTAATAAAATGGAGCTAAGTAAAAAGAAAAAGTCAAAATCTGGGTCTTATAGCACAAACTCTGAAGTTCTAGAGGCACTTGAAGAGGAGGGGACAGAAATCGCAGGTAAAATTTTAAGTTGGCGACATTCAAGTAAATTAAAGGGTACCTATACTGACGCGTTAATAAAACAGGTTGATCCGCTTGATGGTAGGATACATACAAGCTTTTCAATTACTGTGACTGCAACTGGAAGGCTGAGCTCTAGCAATCCTAATTTACAAAATATTCCTATCAAAAGCGAAGAAGGTAGTCTTATCAGGCAAGCGTTTATTGTGCCAAAAGGGTGCAAGATAATTTCTGCCGACTATTCGCAAATAGAATTAAGACTCCTGGCACATGTGGCAGATGTTGCGGCATTTAAAGAAGCTTTTGCAAATAGGGAAGATATTCATGATATTACCGCAAGACAAGTTTTTGGAGTGCAAGAAATAGATGAGCAATTAAGACGCAAAGCAAAAACCATTAATTTTGGCATTATATATGGCATTAGTCCATTTGGCCTTGCAAAGCGACTTGGCATTACCTTTCAAGAGGCTGCTGAATACATTAATTACTATTTTTCTTGTTACCCAGAAATAAAGGTCTATATGGAAAAAGCAGTATCTATCGCGAGAAATCATGGTTATGTAGAGACTTTGTTTGGTAGAAGATGTTTTGTAAGAGACATAAATAATAAAATTCCTTATCTAAGACAATTTGCAGAAAGGGCAGCAATCAATGCACCGCTGCAAGGAACCGCCGCTGATATAATAAGACGTGCAATGATTCAGCTTTTTGATCAATTGAAAACAGGTAAAATAATCCTCCAAGTCCACGATGA
This sequence comes from Wolbachia endosymbiont (group B) of Cyclophora punctaria, assembly GCF_964028235.1. Lineage (NCBI taxonomy): Bacteria > Pseudomonadati > Pseudomonadota > Alphaproteobacteria > Rickettsiales > Anaplasmataceae > Wolbachia > Wolbachia endosymbiont (group B) of Cyclophora punctaria. Next base: position 1,402,592 of record NZ_OZ034749.1, on the reverse strand, counting down.
GCTACTAGTTGAAGTAGAGGACGACAAGGTACAAGAAACAGCAAAACTTATGAAAGATATAATGGAAAATGCAGTAGAAATTTCTATACCACTTGAAGTAGAAATAAAAATTAGCGACAACTGGGGCTTTTCTTAATTATACCGTAGACCCTAAGAACCTGTCTTGAAAGGACTTAAGTGGTTAAGCATATATTAAATACTTCTTGAAGTAAGGAGAGTACACTCATACGTCAAGCAAACAACATTTACCTAAAATTCTGTGACATTAGCAGCTTTCTTGGCAATCATATCCCGTTTTCAGTAAACAGTGATTTTTCTATATATTACTGATCTAGAAAAATTTTTATTTTAATTAGCGTTAAACAATAGGCGCCTATTGGTTTTTAGCTAAAGTAAAGGTCAAATATCTGGAATTCTGGACATAAAATCCCCCTGTGTAAAAAAAAGGTTAGAAAAAAGTGCAGCGCACATACAACAGAGATTAAGCATATTTACATGCACTAAAGAAGATACGCTACGCTTTTTGATTAAAAATTTGACTGAAAAGTCTGCAGACAAAGATAGATTTTGAGCTCTTAAAATATCTCTAACTGTAATTATAATCAGATTTAAAATATATGGAAGCAATTTTTTACATTCCCTTATCACTTATATCATTTGTTACTCTTCTATTTTTTGCTTTATTCTTTTCTTTTTTCCCTTTCAAGATAGGTTCTAAGAAATTTGAACTAATGTGAAAAATATGCTATAATTAAAACATAGGTTAGTACAAGTAGGTCATTATGACGGTTCCAAAAGCAAAAAATAAGCCTTTAGAGTCATCTACTCAGGTGACCGAGCAAAATGAGATACTTTTCAAGAAGGAACATAAGGAAATTTACGATTACTTTGTAAAAGTATTAGAAGTTAAAGCCGAATTAAAGAAGGACAAAGGAATAACTGATTATTTTATATCAGCTTATAAGGACATACTACTTAATAATGTCAATCCAAAAGATATAAAATCACTCAGTGAGGAGAATTTTTGTCAGTTTTTACTTTCTGTATTTAAAGAAGTTAGAGAGAAAAAATTAGCGAACAAAGAGAATGTCAAGAATGTTGAAATAAAGAAATTAGTAGATGATTGTGTAGCTGATATACGTGGTATAGAAGCTAAGGATTCACTAATAAAACTTGTTGGGTTACTATTGGGAATAAAAATAGACCCGAAAAATATTTATGGCTCCTTTATGGATGGAGTGAAAGAAAAAATACCATTTTTAGGTGGAGATAAAAAAGAAGAGGATGAACCACTACTTAGTGATCAAGAGATGGTAACAAAGTGCTTACGTAAGGTTTTTCTGCCTATTCTTTTTTCCATTGCTTCAATATTAATTTTTGGTCCTACTACACTTGCGATAGTTGCTGCTGTTATTGGTACAATATTTGCTGTAAAGGGAGGAGTTGAGGTTCTTTTTTCAAATAACAAAAAAGGTACTTTATATGATCCTAGTTCACAAGATAAAGATGATACAGAAAAGAGAGCAAAATTGAATAAAAAAATTGACAAGGGTATTGATGATATTTTAAAAACCCCAATTGAAAGCCCTCTTGAAACAATTGCTGACGGGAGTAAAAAACAACCTACTCCGGAACAAGCTCCTCAGGTAGGAAATAAAGGGGGTGAGCAGCTTACTATGCTTGATGGAAAAATTACTATAGATCAGCCAGCCAAAAGCACAGAAAAGACAGCAGTCAAGTAAGACCTATTTGCCAAAGGTGAATTGTGTAATAGGTCTTTTATTGTTTTATAACACATACAACGGGAGTATGATCAGATGGGTTTTCTAGTTTACGCAACCTATCATCTATGTAACATGTTTCCAATTTATCTGCAGCTTGTGGCGATAGCAGCATATGATCTATTCGCATTCCTTGATTGTTTCTGAGTGAATTACCTTGATAATGCCACCAAGTGAATTGTTGTAAGTTGAGGTGAGATATTCTAAATGCATCTTTAAAACCAAGATTCAAGATCGCTCTTAATTTCTCACGCTCTTTTATATGAAAGCACACTTGGCCATTTAATAAATTTGAATCAAAAACATCAATTTCATCCAGTGCAACATTATAATCGCCAGCTATAATAGTTAACTCTTCATTTTTCAACAAAGTGCCCATCCTTTCATATAGGTTATCAAAAAACTTGAGTTTATACTCAAAAGTATGAGAGTCTGGGCTTTGACCGTTTGGAACGTATACACTTCCTACCCTTACCTTATTATTGGTGTGTTTTATCGCACACTCTATATAACGTGCTTCTTGATGACTCTCTACAACATCAATTTTTAATTTTTCCAGTATTGGATATTTAGATAAAACACAAACACCATTTCTTGCAACCTGTCCATAGACAGCATATTCATATCCTAACTTTTCTATCTCTGCATAAGGAAATTGCTCTTCTGTACATTTTATCTCTTGCAGCAAAACTATATCTATCTGACTATCAACTATAAAACTACAAAGTTGGTTAATTCTTTTACGTATGGAGTTTACATTCCAAGTTGCAATCTTTAGCATCAACAATCCTTATTAATTATATCAATTAAACTCTCCCCTGTGGGAAACCTCGATGTTATAATTTTTTTCCACTTGATTAACTTTAAACTATCAGCAATGTTTTTACTCATGGTATATGCAACTGTATTATTCATCACAGGAGATAGCCCACTTTTTAGAACTAATGAACAAAATACCCTTGCAGTTTGTGAGGAAAAAAAAGCAACGCTATCAATTTTACCGTCCAATAGTAAATTTTTACACCTATTAGTTAGACTCCTTTTAGTAATTGTTTTATAGAGTACAACTTCTCTTATGTTAAAACCTTCTTCAGATAATCTTTTTTTTAGGTCACATGATACTTCTTGTCCCCTTATATATAAGAACTTTATTGCATTTGAATAATGAGATTTTATGAATGATATCAGACCATCAACGTTGCTGTCTGCTGAGATTATATCGGAAAATCCCAAATTTTTTGCAGCCTGCATAGTTGAATTACCAACTGTAATAATCGAAAAGTTATCCTCTTTGCATATTTGACTGAAAGCCTTTACACTGTTTTTACTTGTAGATATCACAACGTCAAATTCATACGTAGATATATCAGGATTTAAGTACTTTATTGTGAATACTGGCTCTATAAAAACTTTGTATCCATATTTTTTTAGCGTGCTTCTTGTGCTCAACGAATCTAATAAAGGCCTTGTCAATAAAATAGACTTCATTCTGGTTTATTTCACTAGCAGTAAAATAATATCCCTTATACACAAATTATTGAATAAAAACTTTTATTTTTTAAGTTTCTTGCATAACCTAGAAAAAAAGGCAAGAGAAACTCAATAATTGGCCCAGTGCTAGAAAACGGATCTTAAATAAGCGAACATTTTGATCAAATGGAAAAAGGATGTTACTCAATGAGTAACATCCTTTTAGAATGATAAGCGGTTTTGTTTATCCTTTACTAGGCTCAGCTTTTTGTTGAACAGATTCTACGTTTGGTTGATCTACAATCGCACGTCGTTTTGCCAACTTCTCAGTGAGCTCTTCCGTAACTCCTAGACCAAATCTTGTTTCTTGAGAAGGACTGTGTCTTTGTGGAGTAGAAGAACTTGGTGAATTGAACCCACTATCAGAATTACGACGGTAACTGGCAAAGCTAGAAGTTGTAGCAGTACTGTCAGTGCTTAAAGAACCCATTGAATTGCTTCTTGGCGGTTTCTCCGGAGCAACATAAAAACGGCTATTTCCTATCTCCGCAGATTGTATCTGATCCAACTCAGAATCTTGATATCTTATATAAGTAGCTTCCTCTGGCTTTTTGCCACCTTTTAGTGATGATGACAACTTGCTCCAAAGTGAAGTAGGTGCTTTTACTTCCTTATGCTCATTAGGATTTAATAATTCTGCTTTGCTGCTAACAGTACTTATAGAACTCGTTGAACTACTACCTGATAAGCTATTTTCCAGTGAATTCATAGAACTTGCTTTATGCCTTTTTGCTGACTTATTAAGCCTTTCTAAAGTATTAAAATGAGTATGCTCTTCCTTGCATTCTTTAATAACTTCCTTAATCTCATCATGATGTTCAGAGAAAATACTGTCTTTAAAGTATTTATCTTTATCTGATAGTCTTTTTGTAACTAAGTTACGCAAACCATCTGCGTCCAAGTTATCAATAAATTTTTTCTGCTCTCTCCATTTATCTACTAGCTGGTCTGGCAAATAATCTCTCCAATCAAGATATGTTTCTTTTGCTATTTTTCCTTCTATTTTTTCTGATATTCCAGAAAGTATGCTCTTTATTAACGTGGAATTATTTTTTCCATCAGTACAAATTGCTATAAGATCTTCTTTCACTTCTTGAGCTCTCTTCTTTTTTGGTGAATCAGGAATAAGCTCATTATCTATTCTATCTGAATAATTCTCATTACCAGCTGCACGATATAATTTATTCGCTGTTGCAGTGAGCACATTACTTGTCTTTTCCTTTGTTTTTTCACTTACAAAACTAGCACCTCTCTTCAGTGAATCTGCTGAATACTCATAGCCATCCTTAATTTTTCCGCCAATATGCTTCGCCCCTTCAACTGTTTTTTCTGCTGACCATTTGAGTCCTTTATATCCAGATTGAACTGCTTTTACAGCAACTTTCACAGCGAAAAATAGAGTAAGACCAACTATAGCACTTGGTATAGCAAGTGTTGCACCAACTGCCAAAAGTGGTAACACTGCTGAAAATAATCCACTTGCTGTACCTACTACAAGAGCTTGATCTCCTTGCTTCATTTTAGAGAATGCTATATCTCCTTTTAACAGATCCATAATTCTGTCTTTTAGCTTCTTGGGATCGTGAATGATATCTGAATTTAATGAAGAATCTTGAATCATTTTAAGATCATCTTGCTTAGTTTCAACAAAATTTGAAGAGTTTTTTTCACTAGGTGACATTTTAAACCTCACTATTAATTAAACATACTAATATTGTATATATCTGATTCTTAAGTTAGGGTTAATTCATCTAACAATGTCCACTTACTCTCAAATGATTTTGCTTGATGTGTTTTTTTGAAAGCACAGAAAATTAGTGATTGTTGCGGTATGATGTTTCGTTTGGATTAGCTATAGTTGAAGCAAAAACTCATCATTTTGAAGGGGTGGATTTTTTAGGAATCTCAGCAGGGGTTGATTTTGGATCTGATAATTCTGTATTTACCTTAGTTGGCTCTAATGGAGTTTCCTGCTCTTCTGGTTTATCATTCGGAATTGGAATAGGCCAATCCATAATGTTTTGTGGTATGTTTGTTCGAGCTTCTTCTTCCTTGGTCTTTTTTTGATCTGTTGAAGATGATGCATCAATACCTGCATTTGTACCTTGGTCTTGTGTTTTAGGAACTGTAGTTTCGTGATCACTTGCCTCGATTCCTCTACTTTCATATTCAACTTCAGTTTGAGTTGAAGTAGCTACTTTCGCATTTACTTCACTGAACTCATCCGCAAGTGATCTTCCGGGTTCAAGTTGTCGAATTTTTTCCTCCAAAACTTCTTTTTCTTTTTGCAGTTGATTTAATTCTTCAGCTAATTGATTTGCTGTATAAGTCAATTTTTCGTTTTCATTTTTTGCTTCCATCCATTGTTCTACAAACTGCTTTTCATGATTATCTTGTGAACCTTCTTCCAATGTTTTCTTTAGATTATTTTCCAAATTTGCATTCTTTTTTTCTAGTGCACTTAACTTAGCTTCACTTTGCTTCAATTTCTTCTGTAGTTCTTTGTTTATCCCATTTACTGATTGAACTTCATCTTCTTTGTCTTTCAACTGATCATTTAAGCTCTTTATTACATCATTTTTATCCTGTAGTTCTTTTTCTAACGCCTTTATCTTTTGTGTTAGTTGTTCAATACCTTGATCTTTTTCTTGCGTTATTCTTTTCAATTCAGCTTTAAGTCTTTTAACTTCTCCTTCCAAAATTTGCTTTTCTTCACTTAATGTTCTTATTTCTGTATCACCTTCCTTTTCTATCTTTTGGTTACGCTCTTTTAATTTTTTGTGCTCCTCCATAAGTGACTTAACAGAAGCATCTTGTTCCTTGATTTTTTGATCTCTTTCACGCATTGCTTCCTGTTGTTCGTTAATTTCATTTCTCAGGTAATCACGTTCCGAGATTAGATCATCACGCTGCTTTGCAAGTTTGTTAATTTCATTTATAGTCTCATCTACACCTTTTAATCCCTCTTGCTCATACTTTCTGTCATAATCTTTGTGCATTTTTTGTTGATCGTAACCGTCGTCAATGTATTCATCAGTGATTTCAGACTCTTCATCACCAATTTCGCTCTCAGTGAAAAAAGAACTTCTACGCGAATCAGGAGAAGAATATCCACTACTACTTGGTATAGGTGACTGTGGTGGATCTTTTGTAAATATTTCCTCTGCCAGCGTTTGCTGCTCGTTCACACTTTTGCCCATGTCAGTAAAAGCTTGATGCAGAGTTTTTTTGTTGATAAAAACTTCTTTATTCTGCTCAACTAATTTTAATGCTTCTTCTGAACTCGTTATTCCTCCAAATTTTGGTTCACCAATCACTCTTTTTATGCCCTTAGAACTTACTTCTACAGTCATGCTACAATCTATGCTATTGCCTTTAGAATCCTTAGCTTGCCAGTTAATGGTCATCTCACATGAGCTTGAACCAGTAAAATCATAGTGCCTTTCGCTGCCTTTTTTGGTTGCAGTTATTTGACTATCTTTCCCTAAAGATAGGTTATAAACCTTGCCTTCGTCACTGGCTCTTAAAAGGGTGCTAATCTCTATTGGTTTTTCTTTATTTTCAAATCTAATTTTAAATTCATTATCTTGTGTTGTATATACTAAGAAATTTTCACTTGGTAGAGATTTTGCGAATTTTTTATGTGTTGCATTTATTGATTGCTCAAACTTTTGAAACTCCTCTTTCCACTTTGAACTTACCTGTTCTTTAATGTTCTCATCTTTGTGTAAAGGACCAATAAAGTACCAGATTAAATTTTCTTCTTCTAGTTTTCTGATAAAATCCTGAAAATTTTTGCAAGATTTAATGAAACTTAAAATATCATTTTTCTTTTGCTCATCTACATCTAAACCTTGATTTTCAGCTATAAATAAGTTTTCTTTTAGCATAATTTCTATTTTTAGAGAACTATATTATAATATTAGCATATTTTCTTAAAAAATCAACTAATCTTATAGTTAAATAAACTTGAGTATTTGGCGGGAATGTTATATATTAACCACTCCAAGAAGTGCAGTATGGACAATACTATTATAAGAAAATACGATATTAGAGGTGTGGTAGGCAGAGACCTGCAGATCAGTGATGGGTATGAAATAGGCAGAAAATTTGGTCAAACTGCAGCTAACGTTTGTGTAGGCTATGACAGCAGGATAGATTCACCAAGCATAGAAAAAGAATTAATCAGAGGCTTGATTTTATCCGGTGCGAATGTTATACGCGTTGGGCTCTGTTCTTCACCTATGCTCTACGCTGCAACAATGCAGGCAGATCTTGGGATTATGATCACTGCTTCTCATAATCCCAGAGAATATAACGGCTTTAAATTTTTCAGTAGTAAAAAAGTTTACTCAGATCAAGAAATGAAGGAAATTATAGGCAATACAATTAAAAACAGCACGAAAATTGGAAGCTTAATTAACACGAATATATATAGTGAGTACGTTAACATATTAAAAGATGTGCTCAAGAATAACACTACACAAAAACTAAAAATAGCCTGGGATTTTGGCAATAGCCCAACAATTGTAAGGTATATTGAAAAGATTTTACCAGATCATATACACATCGTAACCAATAGCTTTATAGATGGAACGTTTCCACTGCATGACCCAGATCCCATAGAAGAGAAAAATCTTGCTCAGTTAATAGATATTGTCAAGAAAGATAAATGTGATCTTGGTATTGCACTTGATGGTGATGGTGATAGGGTACGCTTGATTGATAATAAAGGTAATGTTGTTTCCAATGATCACTTGTTTATGATTTTTTCACGTGAAGTATTGGCGGAACACCCAAAAAGCAAGGTTATTGCCAACGTAAAAATGAGTATGAAAGTGCATGATTTCGTTAGCAAATTAGGAGGGCAAATAATTACCTGTGCAACTGGACACTCACTAGTTAAGAAAAAGATGGTAGAAGAAGGAGCAAAGTTTGCCGGTGAACTGAGTGGACATTTTTTCTTTTCTGAGCTAGGTTTTGATGATGGACTATATTCTGCTATTAAAGCCATTGACATTTTACTTAAGAAAAACCAAAGCCTATCTGAGATGATTAAAGATTTACCAAAGTTATATATCACTCATGAAGTGAAAATTGTAGTGAAGGATGAGAAAAAATTTCAAATAATTGAATCAATAAAGGAGACACTAAAGCAGCAAAACATTGTATTTTCAGAGCTTGATGGAATTAAGGTAACTGATGATAAAGGTTGGTGGCTTCTTAGAGTATCAAATACGCAAAACTGCATAACAGCAAGATGTGAAGGAAATACCTTAGAAGATTTTGAATTCACTAAAAAAGTTTTGTTGTATTACATTGATGAACTAAAATTATACATTTAAATTTTTTTGATGATTTACTTATTCGTCAATGTTTGCAGTTTTGTTTGATTAGTAATAGGAATTGGTAACCTATAGCGAATTGCTGTGGATAATAGCTGTCTAGGATAGTTTAGCTATAGAAAATCAACACTCACTTTTCTTTATTGTTTTGAGGTTTTTCTTGATCAACCATTTCCTCACCGATCTCTTTTATTTTTAGTATCAATGACTCTGGTACATACATGTTAATTACTTCTTCTGTTGTCACAAATAAAGCCTGATAAGAGTGTGAATTTATTATCCAATTGGGCAATATGTCTTCTGCGTCTATTTTAGACTCTCCCTCTTTTTTATCATATACTGTGTGGCAATATAAGTGCACAGCAAAAAATAGTACATAAGAAAGCAATATTCCTCTGAGTGCTCCGACAAAGATTCCAGTAACTCTATCCATTAATCCCAACCTTATAGGTGATAATATGTACATTAGCCAGTTATTCATTGTCATGAATGTAAGATTAAGTATAATAAATACAGAGATTGTAGAAAGTATGTTTTGTGTAACTTTAGAGTCAAAATACTTACTATAATTTATAATAAAAAAATCATAGTAACTAGCTGTCAAAAAGACTGATAAGAGCAAGAACATTAATGCACATAGCTCTTTTATAAAACCTCTAGTTATCGATATTATTACACACAAGACAATAATAAAGATAATTAGGCTATCGAAAAACATATTTTGTATCTATATGATTTTCAAGATATAATAGTTGTAAATAACAAAGTTGTAAAATTAATTGTGTTGATATTTTATCAGCTGGTCTAAGTACCGAGCAATCATATCAACTTCTAAATTTAGGTAATTACCTATTTTATTATGCTGAAAAGTTGTGTTTTTCCATGTATAGGGAATGATATTCACAGTGAATTCTTGATCGACAACTGAATTTACTGTAAGGGAAACTCCATCTAGCGTTACAGAACCTTTTTTTGCAACAAATTTAATTAATTCTTGTGGGCATGATAGTCTGATTTCATGAGATTCTAAATTTTGATTGATTGTTAAAATTTCTGTTGTGTCATCCACATGACCCTGAACCAAGTGGCCGTCAATTCTGTCACTCAGTTTCATTGCTTGTTCTAGGTTTATTTTTTTCCCTGTTTTCCACGTATTTAAGTTAGAAACCTTCATGGTTTCTTGAGATACTTGAACTGTGAATACATTGCTCATTATGTTGACAACAGTTAAACACACTCCGGAGCAGGATATTGAATCTCCTTTGTTTATAGAGGATAAATTTTGTGTCTCAATATGGAAGATTTGATCAGAGTTAGGGTGGATAGTGATATCAGTTATAGTGCCAATATCTTTGATAATTCCTTTAAACATGCAATAAAATAAATAATTATATCACAAAAGATCTTATTTGTTAGGTGCGCAAAGGAAGATCTTTTTTACTTATCTGCTCAATAGATTCTACAGAATATTCAGAATATAGAAAGTAAGCCAGGTTCAAAACGCACAGTGTAATTAATATTGGTAACCCTATGTTTAATGTTAGACCGATACTTTCCCTTTTTTCTGTTGGCACCAATTCCTTTAAAATTGACACTTTTCCCAGCGGCAAGTGCCATAGGCAGAGTGCTGATATAGAAGCTGCTACTAAAAATAGACAAAAATAAGTCTCTTTCGAAGAAAACATAGCTTTTAATGGTGATTTGAGCCTAATATTAGTAGGCAATCGAGTTTTAGCTTCATTTGTTTTTGGTAAATGGTCTACAGCTTTGCTTGGTAAAATTTCATGAGAAACATTTTTAGGCTGTGGAGAAGGTTGGCCTGAAACTAATTTAATCAACTGCTCTTTTTTTCTATATACTTGCTTTTGTAAATATTCTTTACCTAAAAGTGAATTATTAGGGGGTTGTGGCCTTTTGAGTACCTCTAGCACTTCTGATATCTCATCTGGTTCTAATACTTCATGTAGTTGTTTATCTTGGAAATAAATAATATTAAATACTGAGTTGAAAATATTGTAAAATGTATCTGAGTCTTGATTTTTATATTCACTTACTACTTCTACGAATATTTCATCGAGTTTTTTTCCCTTGTGCTCAGCTACATTATCTATCATAGCTACTCTAGCATCAATTTGAGCTTGTTTTATGATTGATTGTTTTTCTTCTTGCAATAATTCTTTAGCCTGCTTTTTTGACTTTCCATAAGATGGTACAAGCCTCCACCTTCTAGGTGGAGAAACTTTAGTTTGTCAATGTCATAACTGTACTTTATAAAGTATAGTTATGACGGAATATGACAAAGGAAAACACACTGTATTTTATCATAGGTACCATATAGTCTGGATTACAAAATATCGGTACAGAGTATTAACTAAGGCTATGAAGGAGAGAATACGAACAATCATAGCAGAAGTATCTGAAGAAATGGGGATTAAGATAGAAAACGGAGTAATATCATCAGATCATTTACATTTATTCGTAGTAATACCTCCTCATATAGCTGTGAGTGATTTTGTTCAAAGAGCCAAAGGCAGGTCTTCACGCAAAATTCAACAAGAATTTCCAGAGCTAAATAAAATGTACTGGGGAAAGCGTTTTTGGGGAAGAGGATACTTTAGTGCTACCAGCGGACATATCACAGATGAAGTCATTAATGAGTACATCAATAAACATACAGATGCACATCAGCCTCATTCTATATCTAGTATAAGATTGGAGTAGCTTTAGCTTCTCACCGCGCTTCCAGCGCTATATCCAACCTTTCGGCTCTCAGCCGATAGTGGTTGAGTTCTTTTTTCTGTTAGCTTTAAAGTAGTCTGTGTGCGGCCTAGTTTGACCTATATCCCGCTCTGTTTCTTGAGGTACTAGATTTCCTATACTACCCTCTGTTATCCGAGTTTCTGACACTGGTTCTTTTTGCGCTGGAATGACACCAGATGGTATATTGCTATTCTGTATAGAAAATTTTTGCAGTTGTGGGAAAAAGAATTGTGTTGCATTAAAAAAATTGAATTGCTGAAAAAGAGACCTAAACCAGGAAAAATTTTCATGCATTGCAGCAACAATTAATGGTGCACGTGTAATTTGCTTTCTGTTACTTGCTATATTGTAGCCAAACGAACCTTGTACAATTTGTTTATCTTGCGTGTTCCTTTTTTCAACCACATTTTCGTTTTTATTTTCAGTTTCTTCTACTTGTAATGTATCTTGACTTTGCTCCTCACTTTTGGCTTTTTCTAAATGTTTTAGCTGCTCATCTAAGAATATCTCGATTTGTTGCAAGCTATCGAGGTTAATGTTTTTAACGTTTGTTTGTAGCGTTATCGTTATGCCCTGCAGGAGGATTTGAATTGGAGCATTACTTATGCATTCTTCTACAGTTTTATTAGCTTTATGGTAGTTGTTGTATAGTTCTTCGCTTTCTTTTGCTACTTTTATATTGGCTGTGAAGTTTTTCTCCTGAGAAAGGCAGATTTTAAAAAAGTCAATTAAATGTTTTATTTGAGGTAATATTGTATTAGGGTTTACCTCTGTCAGCAGCTTGATCTTAAATGAAAACTCTTGCTTATCACTTGTAATATTTTTTGAGCGAATGGTGCTAATCTCCAGTACTTCGTTAGAAAATGCCTTACTTATGTCTTTGGATCTATTCTTAAAAAACTTAGGTAAATCCTCGATTTCGTATTTTTTCTTAGTTTCTATGTTACTACTATGCATGAGTAAATTTTTTAATATAAAGTGAAATAAAAAATATAATTAGTCAATAAATTAATAATTATAGCACCCTTGTATAACAGCGGCGCGTTGGGTTCAATAAGCAGAAAAAGTTACTTTACAAACCTCATCAGTCTTCTTATCATGACAATGAGAGTGTTTATCCTTGTTTTTAATCTCTGCAGATTTAATAACAAAATTCAGTAAAAAACTCAGGTATATATTGGCAGATTACATAAAATTATAGCGGCTTTTTTTATTTTTCTACATTCAGCTAAAACACGCTTATTTTAAGCGTTAGCACATTATTACAATGCCAATTTACATTATTATAGGGTCAAAACTCACTACTGGGGGATTCTTTTGCCTTTTTTTTCGCCTGGTAAATTTTTTAATATTCTGTATTAGTTAGGAGTCCTATAGAGATGTCATTCCAGCACTTCTTATTACCTGTTATGGATCCCAGTGTCAAGCACTGGGATGACAAGAAGGAGAGCACTGGGATGACAAGAAAGAAAGCGCTGATTTCATATGCATCTGATAAAAAAGATGATGTCATGCCAGTGCCCAGACACTGGCATCCAGTTTTTTCATGATCATCAAAACGTTGTATTTTAACATAAAACGGCTACTTTTATGCTTACCAACCTAATAAAATTCCTGGATCCCAGTGTCAAGCACTGGGATGACAAGAAGGAGAGTACTGGGATGACACCTTTTTATCCAAATAGTTTTATTGATGATATTAAAGATTGCACTATAATGAAAGTTTAAGCTAGCGTTTTTAAGGTGAATAAAGAGCTAATAAGCGAAATACCTTTACTTGAAGATAAGGCAGTTTCTGAGATTGAAAATGCTGCTTCTTTGCAGGATTTAGAAAAACTTAGGTTGTCATACTTGGGGAGAAAGGGTGTAGTAAAAGCTTATTTCGATGACTTAAAGAATATAGATGATGCAGGAGAAAAACGCGACCTAGGTGCAGTGATTAATGTTTTACGCAATAAGATAGACCAGCTTATAACAAGCAAAGAAAATGAACTAAAAGATAAAGAAGTTAAGTTAAAACTGCAAAATGAAGCAGTTGATATCACACTGCCTGTCAGACCAGAAAGAATTGGCAAGATTCATCCACTGAGCAAAGTTATAAGTGAAGTAAAGCTCATTTTTGCACATATGGGCTTCAAAGAAGTTGATGGTCCTGATATTGAAGATGAATTTCACGTGTTTGATGCGCTAAATACTCCAAGTCATCATCCTGCGCGAGAGGAGCAAGATACCTTTTACTTAAAGAATAAAATAAACGATAAAAGAATGGTGCTGCGCACTCATACCTCATCTGTGCAGATTAGAACTATGGAAAAGACAAAAACTTTTCCAATTAAAATAGTGGCTGCAGGCAGGGTATACAGAAATGACTTTGATGCAACTCACACTCCTATGTTTCATCAGATAGAAGGGCTTTATGTTAATGAAAATGTCAATATGGGCCAATTAAAATTTACTATTCATCTCTTCCTTAGTAAATTTTTCGGAGATAAAGGTCTAAAAATACGCTTTCGTAATAGTTTTTTTCCTTTTACTGAGCCTTCTGCAGAAGTGGACATAAGTTATAAAGGTAGTAAATGGATTGAAGTACTTGGATGTGGTATGGTGCATCCAAATGTCTTTAAAAATGTTGGAATAGACCATACTAAATACAGTGGCTTTGCATTTGGGATTGGTATAGAAAGGCTAGCAATGCTGAAATATCAAATTAGTGATCTAAGGAGCTTTTACGACAATAGAGTTAGTTGGCTCAACCATTATGGTTTTCATTTTTCGTCTTTAAGATAAGTGACAAATAAATCTTATACATTTGTTGTACTTGCTGCTGGGCATGGTAAACGAATGAATTCAAGCTTGCCTAAGGTTCTGCACAAAATAGGTAATTTCTCCATGCTTGAGCATGTCATTTACAATGCAAAGCAGCTGAATCCTGAAAAAATAGTTATTGTAGTCGATTTACCTTTAACTCAAAGGCTGAAATGCTTTGAGGGTATAAAACTAATTACACAAGAGTCAACGCTCGGTACAGGGGATGCAGTCAAAATTGCAATGAGAAACCTGAAAGAATTGTCAGATATTGTTGTTGTGCAGTATGGGGATACTCCACTAATAAAAAGCAGCACAATAACTAAAATGATAAGCTGCTTAGGAGAGAGCAATGCTTTAGTTTGTCTTGGGTTTAAAACTAATAATAAAGGATACGGTAGACTAATTATTGAGAACGGTTCCCTAAGAGAAATCATAGAAGCACAAAATGGTAGAAATAATGATGAGGAATTTCTTGCTAATGCCGGAATAATGGTTGCACGTGAAAAGAATCTACGTGAATTGGTGGAGAAAATAGAGTGTAATAACCAAGCTCATGAATATTACTTGACCGATATCGTTGCCATTGCAGTAAAGAGTAATTTAAATGTCGGCTATGTTATTGCTGATGAGGAGGAGGCAACTGGCATAAATAATAGGAATGACCTTGCAAAGGCCGAGTTTTACTTTCAAGAAGAAAAAAGAAAGTTTTTCACTAACTCTGGAGTAACGCTTGTTGCTCCAGAAACTGTTTTCTTCTCTCTTGATACGCAAATTGGTATGGATTCGATTGTTTACCCATACGTTTTTTTTGGTCCTGGAGTAAAAATAGGATCTGGTGTTAGGGTTGGTCCATTTGCCAAATGTGAAAATACAACAATAGGTGATGGTGCAATCATAGGTAATTTTGTTGAAACAAAAGCAAGTGATATAGGTATAAATACTAAGATAAAGCATTTAAGTTATATAGGAAATACTCAGGTAGGGCAGGGGAGTAATATAGGTGCAGGTACCGTTATTTGTAATTATGATGGGAAAAAGAAACATAAAACAAATATTGGAAGCAATTGTTTTATTGGTGCCAATAGTTCATTAATTGCACCGCTTAATGTGCATGATGACTCTGTCATTGCAGCAGGTAGCGTTATAGTAGAGGATGTGCCAGAGAAAAGTCTTGCAATTGCAAGAGAAAGGCAAATAACTAAGAAAATAAAATAACTCTAATTTTTATTACGCGAATTATGTTATTTTTAATATATGCATTAGTATACATGTATATCAATATACATGTTAAAAATGAAAAAGTTGCTTATTTTGGTGGTCTGTTGTTTCCTGTCAGTACCGTCTTTTGGAGTTGATTGGATTAAAGATAGAATCTATACTTCTTTGTCATATAGCCGGTTTGGTATTAATTATGATGTTGGTTTTCACTATACAAATAGCACTAAAATTTCAGTTGGCTATGTAATCAAACCTGCTCTTGATGAAGAATTTGGAGGAGTTATGGGGCTTATGGCAAAGCTTCATTATCATCATAAATTTGAAGGTACGAGTATGACTCGTTATATTACTGCTGGTGTTGGTCCTGTTATAGTTCGTACAATGAAGGCTAAACCTAAAATAAGTAGAGCTGATAATGTAGGTGAAAACATAAGTACCCTATTGGCAGAGGTTTTCAAAACTATAGTCAATGATAAATTTTTTTCTTATCAAATAGGTTCTGGTATTAATCTTCCACTTTCTGAAAGAACAAGTGTTTTTGCTGGCTACAAATTGCAAAGGTTTCATAAAATTTTTCATGGAATTGAGCTAGGAATGAGCTTTAATTTGTAAACTCTGATTGAATATTTTTAGTAAAGGCTAGTGGGAAATTATATTGAAGCGAAAGTAAGTGATGTAGACTCAAATGATGATTGCAGCAGATAGTGAAAGATATGCCAATTTGCAATTGCAAGAGAAAGACAAATAACAAAAAAAATAAAATAATTCCAATTTTTTACTTGCAATTTATACTATTTTTAATATTTATATGCTTGTATATGCATATATTAATCTTTGGAGGATAAAAATGAAAAAGTTACTTACTTTGTTGGCTTGCTGTTCTTTGTCAGCACCGTCTTTTGGAGTTGATTGGGTTAAAGATAGAACCTACACCTCTTCGTCGTATGGCATGCTTGGTATTAATTATGATCTTGGCTATCATTGTACAGATAGCATTAAAATTTCATTTGGTCCTGCAGTTAAACTTGTTATGAGTGAAGGGATTTTAGACGCGGGACTTATGACAAAGCTTCATTATCATTATAAATTTGAAAATACAGATATTACTCCTTATGTTACTTTTGGTGTAGGAGGAGTTGCTAAAATTCCTCTTTCAGAAAATCAAGGGCCAGAAGTAGAAGAATTTTTTTCTTATCAAATAGGTTCTGGTATTAATCTTCCACTTTCTGAGAGAACAAGTGTTTTTGCTGGCTACAAGCTGCAGAAGTTTCATGAACTTTCGCATGGGGTTGAATTTGGAATGAGTTTTAATTTGTAAGCTCCGATTGAATGTTTTTAGTGAAGTCTGGTTTGAATTTTTGTTGAAAAAAAGCAAGTGATATAGGCTAAAATGATGATTGCAGTAGGTAACAAAATGTGACAAAGAGAAGTTTGGCAATTGCAAGAGAAATGCAAGTAGCTAAGAAAGTGATTCCGATTTTATTATGTAAGTTATGTAATTTTTAACTTTTCTGTGAGTATATATGCGTATATTCATGGTTAGAGGGTAAAAATGAAAAAATTACTTACTTTAGTAGTCTGCTGTTCTCTGTCAGCACCGTCTTTTGGAGTTGATTGGATTAAAGATAGAATCTATACTTCGTCGTCATATGGCAATCTTGGTGTTAATTATGATCTTGGCTATCATTATACAGATAGCATAAAAATTTCAGCTGGTCCTGTAGTCAAATCTGTTTTGTTTGAAGGATCTTTGGCAGAGCTAGGATTCATGGCAAAGCTTCATTATCATTATAAATTTGAAAGTACGGATATTATTCCTTATGTTACTTTTGGTGTAGGAGGTGGAGCTAAAGTATCTCCACCAGCACAGCAAGGTCAACAGCCAGACGTAGAAAAGTTTTTTTCCTACCAGATAGGTTCTGGTATTAATCTTCCACTTTCTGAGAGAACGAATGTTTTCGCTGGCTATAAACTTCACAAGTTCAGTAATTTTTCTCATGGGTTTGAACTTGGAATGAGTTTTAATTTATAAGCTCCGATTGAATGTTTTTAGTGAAAGCTTGAGTTTTTATTAACGTCGTAAAGTTTTCATGAGACTAAGAGAATTTAAGAGTAGTCAAGTTTTAAAACTTGACTACTCTCCACGAGGAAAAGCAGATAAAGGTAGAAGTATTTCATGTTTTTATTTATATTGACAGTATGTGTAACATCATTTACGATTAGTGTTAATAACAATAATTGATATTTGTCATGTTTGCAGTAATCGAAACTGGTGGAAAGCAGTATTTAGTAAAAAAAGGCAGCATAATTAAAGTAGAAAGATTACAAGCTGAAGAAAAAGAGGAAGTAGAAATCAATAAAGTGATTTGTGTTTCAAGTAATGGCTTATCTTGTTCATCTAATGCTGTTGTTAAAGCTGAAGTACTGGAGCAGTGTAGAGATAAAAAAATTATAATCTTTAAGAAAAAGAGAAGAAAAAATTACCGTAGGAAAAATGGTCATAGGCAGTATATTACTGTTCTTCGTATCAATGAAATTAGTCTTCAAAAGTAAGAGGTAAGATATGGCAACTAAAAAATCAGGTGGTAGTTCCTGTAATGGCAGAGATTCGGCAGGGCGTCGGCTCGGGATAAAGAAGAATGGTGAGGTTATTCCAGGTAACATAATTGTACGTCAAAGAGGTACAAAATTTCATCCTGGAAAGAATGTTGGTATGGGTAAAGATCATACGATTTTTGCTAAAACGAAAGGCTGGGTGAGTTTTAGAAAATCAGCAAATAAAAAGACGTTTATTGATGTTGTGCCTACAGATGATATGCAAGCCTTGGCTTGAATAGATACGGGTCTGTAGCTCAGGTGGTTAGAGCGCACGCCTGATAAGCGTGAGGTCGGAGGTTCAACTCTTCCCAGACCCACCATTTAAATTTGCAATAGTTTTGATATCGTGTAACTAAGCGATGGTTTTACATAAGAATTCAGTAACCAGTGAATCAGTAGCAGCCGGTCATCCAGACAAAGTAGCAGACCAGATTTCAGATGCAATACTTGACGAATACCTTTTTAATGACTCTTCCTCTCGTACTGCAATAGAGACTTTGGTTACTAAAGATAATGTTATTATAGCTGGGGAAGTATTTGGGCCGAACATTGAAAATAGCAAGATTGAAAGTATTGTACGGAATACAATAAAAGATATTGGTTATGAGCATGATGGTTTCCACTGGGAAACAGTGAAAGTAAATATATTACTACATGAACAATCAAATGACATTGCAATAGGTGTGGATCAAGGTGCTGGGGATCAGGGCATAATGTATGGCTATGCAACAATAGAGACAGAAAGCCTCATGCCAGCACCCATTTTTTATGCACACTCGATTCTGAGAAATATTATGAGTATGGTCAAAGAGGTAAAGCTTGGTCCGGATGCAAAATCGCAAATCACTTTGGCGTATGAGAATAACCTTCCAGTGCGTGCTGAAAGTATTGTTGTTTCAATACAGCATCTTGAGGATCTGAGTCAATCGAAAGTGAAGGAAATAATTTATCCTTACATAGCTTCATCTTTACCTGAAGGGTGGATGTGCCCTAAAGAAAATCTCTTAGTCAATCCAACAGGTAGATTTGTTATTGGTGGACCAGTTGGTGATTGTGGATTAACCGGACGAAAAGTTATGGTTGATACTTATGGAGGCTATATTCCACACGGTGGAGGAGCGTTTTCTGGAAAAGATGCAACAAAAGTTGATAGATCCGCAGCTTATATGGCGAGATACCTTGCTAAAAATATTGTCTTTGCAGGTTTAGCTGAACGTTGTCTTGTGCAGCTTTCTTATGCAATTGGTGTCTCAAAACCTACTTCATTTTACATTGATACATTTGGCACGAATACAATAGATGAAGAGAGGATTAAAGGGTTTATTGAAGGTAACATAGATTTATCAACTAAAGGCATAATAAGACATTTATCACTTAATCGTCCTATATATAAACGTACAGCCTGCTATGGGCATTTTGGTAAAGAATCGGAAAGTGATGGTGGATTTTCTTGGGAAGGTGTGGACTTATCTACTGATTTTTGTAAAGAATTTAATATAGAAGAAGAAAAGAGAGAATTTCTTTAAACTATTAAACTCTTTTATTTCTAGCTTGATACTGATATAATAACTTATTATAAATTGTAAGTAACTTTTTAGTAACTATACTAGTTTTAATACTTATGAGGCTTACAAGATGTCCGACAAACCAAAAGAAGAATTTTATGATATTGCTATAAAAGAATCATCTGATCTTATTGAGGAAATAAAAGAACATCCTTTCAATGTTGAATTGATAAACAATACGCTAGATTATGAAAAGTTCAAAATTTATCTTCAGCAGGATTTTTTATATTTAGTGGACTGTACTCGTGCTTTATTGATTATTGCATCTAAAGTTGATGACATTGAAATAATGAGCAGTTTGGTTAATGTAGCAAGGGGAACATTTGCGGTTCGAAAGCAGTATACTGAATATTTTGAGACTTGTGATTTATCCGATAATCATAAAAAATCAGAATCTTGTTCTGCTTTCACTGACTTTTTTATGCGTGCTGCATATCATAATTCTGTTGCTGAAGCTTTAGCAGCGTCTTGTCCTTGTTTTAATATATACCAAATTATTATAAATCATATGGTAGGAGAGGTTATGCTTAAAAAAATTGAAGATCACAGATATCAAGGGTGGATTGATATTTATAATAACACAGTAATGAATGCTACGATTAATCAAGTTACTGACGTTGCAAATAATCTATATGCAAAGGCTGGTGATTGTGAGAGGAAAAAGATGCGTGAGTTTTTTAAGAGAGGTCTAGAGCTAGAAATAATGTTTTGGGATGAGATATATTCTCTAGCATAGTCTGTAGTATTAACACTAAATTATATTCTAGTTTATGTGATGTTTAGTGGTATAATTAAGAGTTATTATGGGTCAAATCTTTTAAAGGATATTATTGAGCATCCTTTCAATGTTGAGTTAGCAAATAATACTTTAAACATAGAAAATTTCAAGTTTTATATACAACAAGATGCATTTTTTGTAGCTGATTATGTTCGTACTGTTTTAATTATTGCATCAAAAATGGAGAGTTGTAACAACATTGTTCCATTGATTGAGGTGGCTCAAGGAGGAATAGAGATTATAAGAGTGTTATGCGACCACTACTTTGCTGTATACTCCATAAATCGTGGAGAAAAGTCGCTAGAGTGTTTCAATTTTACTAACTTTCTTTTGTCTACTTCGTATAGCGAAATTTATGAAGCTGTAACAGTTATTTACTTTCCATAAGATGGTACAAGCCTCCACCTTCTAGGTGGAGAAACTTTAGTTTGTCAATGTCATAACTGTACTTTATAAAGTATAGTTATGACGGAATATGACAAAGGAAAACACACTGTATTTTATCATAGGTACCATATAGTCTGGATTACAAAATATCGGTACAGAGTATTAACTAAGGCTATGAAGGAGAGAATACGAACAATCATAGCAGAAGTATCTGAAGAAATGGGGATTAAGATAGAAAACGGAGTAATATCATCAGATCATTTACATTTATTCGTAGTAATACCTCCTCATATAGCTGTGAGTGATTTTGTTCAAAGAGCCAAAGGCAGGTCTTCACGCAAAATTCAACAAGAATTTCCAGAGCTAAATAAAATGTACTGGGGAAAGCGTTTTTGGGGAAGAGGATACTTTAGTGCTACCAGCGGACATATCACAGATGAAGTCATTAATGAGTACATCAATAAACATACAGATGCACATCAGCCTCATTCTATATCTAGTATAAGATTGGAGTAGCTTTAGCTTCTCACCGCGCTTCCAGCGCTATATCCAACCTTTCGGCTCTCAGCCGATAGTGGTTGAGTCTTGCCATTTTATATATAAAGTTGCTATTGGTAGTATGAGAAGTAAAATTAAAAAAAATAATAGGTATAAGGATTGGTTTGATTTTTTTGGCAGTAGCTTGATGGAATCTGGATGTGTTGCTTTGGAAGGTATTGTTGACGAGTATTGTAACAAAGTAAGGGAAAGTGAAAGGACCAGAATGCTTGAATTATTTAAAATAACTGCACAATTTGAGTTAGGCTTTTGGAATAGCGCATATAATTTTTCAAAATTTGATCAAGATTTTAAGAAATATTGACAATTTTAAGCTAATTTGTATGCTTGGTACGTATTTTTGAAGATGATATGAAAAGTAAAGAACATGATTTTCATTTAGTAGACCCAAGTCCCTGGCCAATTGCTATATCAGCAGCAATTCTTGTTCTTGCACTTGGATTAGTTGGTACACTCCATAAACAAATTTCTGGAATATTTGGTTTAGTTTTGGGAATCTCTGCGGTATCAGGAGTGCTGTTTTATTGGTGGAGAGATGTAATAAGAGAAGCAATTTATGATAAATGCCATACTGCCATTGTAAAACATGGACTCAAGCTTGCAATGTACTTATTTATCCTCTCGGAAGTTGTGTTTTTTATAGCGTTCTTTTGTTCATTCTTTAAAGCCTGGCTTGATCCGATCTTTTTGTTTGAAGCGTTTTCTCCTACAAAAAAAATTGAATGGCCCCCTGAAGGGATTTTACCACCTGATCCATGGTCGTTACCATTCATGAATACACTAATATTATTACTTTCTGGTACAACAATTACCTCAGCACATCATTTTTTACTTGAAAATGATAAAAAAAGCATGATTAAAATGCTGTCTATAACTATATTGCTTGGGATGTTCTTTATAATAGTGCAAGCAATCGAATATCATGAAGCAAGTTTTTCTTTACGAGAAACAGGAGAAAAACTTATTTATACATCCAACTTTTACATGATTACTGGTTTTCATTGTGTGCATGTTATAATAGGTATAATATTTTTGTCAGTATGTTTATTTAGAGCTCGAAAAGATCAATTTACACCTCAAGATCACTTATGCTTTGAGTTTGCTTCTTGGTATTGGCACTTTGTCGATCTAGTCTGGATATTTTTATTTCTGTTTATTTATTGGTTAAGCCTTTATTAAGTGATTAAAATAATAGGTCTAGATCCAGGGATAAGCAAAACCGGTTGGGCCATTATCAGCCTGGAAGAAAAGAATAGTATTGAATTTTTGGGTGGTGGTGCCATATCAACTGATGGTAAATTGGGTACAGGTGAACGTCTACATATAATTTTTGAAGAATTAAAGAAAGTAATTTCTCTATATTCTCCAAATGAAGCTGCTGTAGAGAAAATTTTTGTTAATAAAAATCCAAAATCTTCACTAACTTTAGGATATGCAAGAGCAATTACAATTTTAGTATTACAAATGACGAAGTTGACCATGAATGAATATGATGCAAATTATATAAAAAAGAGCATTACCGGAGATGGTCATGCTGGTAAGGATCAGATTATATTTATGGTGAAGCAAGTAGTTAAAAACTCAAATATAAAATGTCACCATGCTGCTGACGCTCTTGCTACAGCAATTTGTCATGCTTATACGAAAAGTTCTTGTTTGATCAAGTAATTTTACGTGAATTCAGTTTAAAAAACTATTTGATGGTGTTTATCTTATCCAATGTTCGTTGCAGAATAATACATGCGGCAATTTTATCATCTATTTTCTTTGATTTTGTGATTGATATTCCGGTAATTTTTAGTGCGTGAGTTGCAAGAGATGTTGATAAACTTTCGTCTTGTAGATATATGTTTATCTTACATTTTTTTATTATTTTATTTGCGAATTGGATTATTGCTTTACACCATTCGGTCTCTTGGTCATCTATTTTGAATGGTAGTCCTATTACGATTGATCCAGCTTCATTTTCTTTGAATATTCTATACAGATAACCTAAATCTTTGCTTATATTTCTTCTGTAGTATATACTATGAGCTGTAGCTATAAGCTGTGTTTTATCACTAAATGCTACGCCTATTTGTTTTTCTCCCATATCAAGGCACATTATACGTTTATCTCTTGGAATAGACTTTAGAAATTCATCTGGATTTCTATGTAGCATCTATGAAAACATAACTTTTGTACAATTGTATTTTTGTGACAGTAAGGTATGTACAGTCTACTGGCATGATAGACATTCATCATAATTAATATCTGTTTTTTGTTGCAATATTTCACTTTTTTTGAATATGTCATGTGAGACCTTGTCAGCTCTCTGCATTGATTGTGATCTGCAGTAATATAAGCTCTTTAATCCTTTTTTCCAAGCAAGCATGTGTATTTTATGTAAGTAACGTTTATGCACATTGGCAGGTAAGAACAGATTTACTGATTGAGATTGACAAATATAAGAAGTTCTATCACTTGCATGTTCTATGATCCATTGTTGATCAAGTTCGTATGCTGTTTTAAATGTCAGTTTTTCATGCTTGCTAAGAAAATCTAAATGCTGAACAGAACCCTCATTTGTTGAAATTGAGGACCATGTTTCATCATTGTCTTGATTTTTTTCTGCTAGTAGTTTTTGCAAGAATTTATTTCGTACTACAAATGAACCTGTCAATGTCTTCTGTATAAATACGTTTGCTGCATATGGCTCTATTCCAGGGGAAGTGTTGCCTGCGATAATCGAAATTGAGGCAGTTGGAGCAATAGCGAGCTTATGTGTGAACCTTTCCATTAGATCGATTTCTTTAGCGTCAAGACATGGCCCTTTTTCTTCTGCTAATTTTTTAGAAACTACATCTGCTTGCTCGCGCAAATGCTTAAATATTTTTTTATTCCATTGTTGGGCTGTTACTGATTCAAAAGGAACCATTTTACTTTGTAAAAATGAATGAAAACCCATCACGCCAAGACCGATACTACGCTCTCTTATTGCGGAATATTTTGCTCGCTGTATTTCATTTGGTGCTTGGTTTATGAAATCCTCTAATACATTATCAAGAAAACGCATTATATCTTCTATGAAAAGCTCATTATCTTTCCATTCTTCGTAGTATTCAAGATTTACGGATGATAAACAACATACAGCAGTGCGCGACTTGTTCAGGTGATCGTAACCTGTAGTTAAAGTTATTTCACTGCATAGGTTTGACATTTTGATATCTAAATTGAGCTTTTTGTAAGGTTCTGGTTTATTGTTATTTGTTGCATTAAGAAAGATAATATAAGGTTCTCCAGTTTCAATTCTTGCTGTTAATATTTTAATCCATATATCCCGTGCTTTTACTGTTGAAATAACTTTATTGTTATGAGGGCTTATTAAATCCCATTCTTGATCATCTTCAACAGCTTGCATAAACTTATCTGTTACTATTACAGCATGATGTATATTTAATGCTTTGCGATTTGGGTCACCACCAGTTGGCTTACGTAAATCTAGAAACTCTTCTATTTCTGGATGCCATACAGGAAGATAAACTGCTGAGCTTCCTCTTCTTAAGGATCCTTGGCTGATTGCAAGCGTCAGAGCGTTTTGTACTACGATAAATGGCACAATTCCTGATGTTTTACCGCTACCTTTGACACTTTCACCAATTGAACGTAAATTTCCCCAATAACTACCTATTCCACCACCGCGTGCAGCGAGCCAAACATTTTCATTCCATAGATCAACTATTCCCTTCAAGCTATCTTCAGTTTCATTAAGAAAGCAGGAAATAGGCAATCCTCTTTTGGTACCGCCGTTACTAAGTATTGGTGTTGAAGGCATGAACCACAAGTTGCTCATGTAATCATAAAGACGTTGTGCATGTTTTCTATCATCAGAATAGTAATTAGCAATACGTATAAAGAGATCTTGATAACTTTCATTTTCTATTAAATACCTATCCAATAGAACTGCTTTTCCAAAATCGGTTAATTTACTATCTTTTGCGTAATTAATAGTAATGTAATTCATAAGGCTCCTTTTATGATAATATAGAAATTTATTTGAGCGATTTCTCGATTAAGTTGTTGAATTTGTTTGTGGATGTTGTAATGCAAATAAGATACCATCAACCTGACTGCCATATATTTTACAGTAACTCATTTGACTTATTTGCATATTTGTTTCTTTTGCAACATGCTGAATATAATCTTCTGAATGACGAAAATAATCTCCTTTGTTTACAAAGTCAATACCTCTACCTTCCTTTCTTCTTACTAAACATACAATAACCCCTTTTTTGTTTGTCAATCTTTTTGCTAGTTCCAATTCTGCTAGAAAATCATGTAGATAGTGTAGCACTTCAGCAAAGATAATTACATCATACTGCTGGTTCTTCTCTTGTTTAAGAAACTCTTTCATTTCTGTATGTATTAACTCATTGTAAACAGGTTTACCTTTTATAAGACATCCTCTTGCAATATTGAGCATTCTATTTGAGATGTCAACTCCTGTTATGCGACTTCTAATATTATTTATTTTTAGGAAGTGACCACATATTCCAGTACCGCAACCAAGGTCAAGTATATTCAGTTCAGAAGTGGAGTTGTGAAAGATTTTTTTGATTATCATATGTACTAGTTCATGTCCTCTGTATTGTTTGGCAATTAACCAATGTTCAACAAAATATTCACCTGTGTAATCAAAATATTGCTTTATGAGATTTTCAGGCAATTCTACAATATCTGATGTGTTTGTTATTTTCTTTATATAGTAAGAAGCTTCTTTGTGACTACTATCTAATTTTAGCGTCTTTGTTAAATAATTATAAGCTTTATTAGTATTGCCTACTGCAAAATGACATCTTCCGATATTATACCAGACTAGAGGTAAATTAGGGTAGAATATGCTAATTAACCAAAATCTTAACTTTGCATCTGATATATTACCTTTATAGAAGTGATATAACCCGATTTCAGTGTTGGTATTTAACAGGTTTTTAGATTTTTCAAGAAACACTACAATTTCTTTATGGAGAGTACTGTATTTATCCATAATGAAATTTTTTACTTTTTTACTATTTAATAAGCCAGTGAGCTTGGATATACAATTTAAAGCAAAGTTTTTTATAAAAGATAGATTACTTTTCATACATTAGAAATACTCCAAATGTTCATTTTCATTTTTAGGTAACTAATTTTAACACATTTTATCTTACAAAATATCTTTTTCATTAATTTTTCTGTACATATCAATTTATCAAATATTTCTCAGATTGTACTGTTTAAGATTGCTGGTATATTGTTGTTGATAATAATAGGTAAATGTTTTGTGTAAAAAGGCGTTGACATATGATTTATCAGATTGTAACATATAAAAGATTAGTTTTTAGATGTTTGAAAAGTTTTATGGTAGAGATTATTTAATCTCAATTCAATTGTAAGTTAATATTTAACTCTGCATATTCTACATATAGTCAGATAAATAAATTATTAAGAGCACTTGATGGATGCCTTGGCGTTAAGAGGCGATGAAGGACGTGGCAGGCTGCGATAAGCTGTGGGAAATTGTCAACAAATTTTGATCCGCAGATTTCCGAATGGGGAAACCCAACTAGCTTAGCTAGTTATTATATACTAAGTATATAAGGCAAACTTGGTGAACTGAAATATCTAAGTAGCCAAAGGAAAAGAAATCAACCGAGATTCTGTTAGTAGTGACGAGCGAAAGCGGAAAAGGCTAGTGATTTAAAAATAAGAATTAGAATACTCTGGAAATGGTAACCATAGAAGGTGATAGTCCTGTACAAATAGAAAGTTTTTAAATCCTTGAGTAGAGCGGGGCACGTGAAATCCTGTTTGAATATGGGGGGACCATCCTCCAAGCCTAAATACTCCTTAACGACCGATAGTGAACAAGTACCGTGAGGGAAAGGTGAAAAGAACCCCGGGAGGGGAGTGAAATAGAATCTGAAATCAAGTGCTTACAAACAGTTGGGGCTCTATATCAATTTATTGATATTTAGAGTGACAGCGTACCTTTTGCATAATGGGTCAGCGAGTTAATCTATGAAGCAAGCTTAAGCCGGTAGGTGTAGGCGTAGCGAAAGCAAGTCTGAATAGGGCGTTTAGTTTTATGGATTAGACCCGAAACCAAGTGATCTAGTCATGACCAGATTGAAGGTATGGTAAAACATACTGAAGGATCGAACCAGTTAATGTTGCAACATTATTGGATGAGTTGTGATTAGGGGTGAAAGGCCAATCAAACTTGGAAATAGCTGGTTCTCCGCGAAATCTATTTAGGTAGAGCGTTGTATTTATGTTGTTGGGGGTAGAGCACTGGATAGACTAGGGGGATTCATCATCTTACCAAATCTAACCAAACTCCGAATACCAATAGTTAATTATACAGCAGACACACTATGGGTGCTAAGTCCGTGGTGGAAAGGGAAACAGCCCAGATCACTATCTAAGGTCCCAAAATTACAGCTAAGTGGGAAAGGAAGTAGAAAAACCATTACAGCTAGGAGGTTGGCTTGGAAGCAGCCATCCTTTAAAGAAAGCGTAACAGCTCACTTGTCTAAATAAGTTTTTCTGCGCCGAAAATGTACCGGGGCTAAAGCTGTATACCGAAGATGTGGGTGCTTATTGATTTCGATTAATAGGCGCGGTAGCGGAGCGTTCCGTAAGTCTGTGAAGGTGGTTTGTAAAAACTGCTGGAGATATCGGAAGTGAGAATGCTGACATAAGTAGCGTAAAAGAGTGTGAAAAACACTCTCACCAAAAATCTAAGGGTTCCTACGTTAAGTTAATCTGCGTAGGGTTAGTCGGTTCCTAAGGCGAGTCCGTAAAGGAGTAGTCGATGGCAATTAGGTTAATATTCCTAAACCTCTTAAGTGTGACGGGTTTTGTATTTGTATAGGTCTGATTGGATTGATCTATGCTTAAAAGAAGCTCCAGGAAATAGCACTTATATTTATGAGGCCGTACCGTAAACCGACACTGGTGGATGAGTAGAGTATACTAAGGTGTTGAAAGAATGATGTTGAAGGAACTCGGCAAATTATACCTGTAACTTCGGAAGAAGGGTAACCCGCTTTTAGGCAACTATGAGTAGGTGGCACAAAATAGGGAGTAGCGACTGTTTACTAAAAACACAGGACTCTGCAAACACGTAAGTGGAAGTATAGGGTCTGACGCCTGCCCGGTGCTGGAAGGTTAATAGGAGGGGTGCAAGCTCTGAATTGAAGCCCCAGTAAACGGCGGCCGTAACACTGACGGTCCTAAGGTAGCGAAATTCCTTGTCGGGTAAGTTCCGACCCGCACGAATGGCGTAACGATTTCTCCACTGTCTCCAACATCACTTCAGCGAAATTGAATTCCCCGTGCAGATGCGGGGTACCCGCGGTTAGACGAAGAGACCCCGTGCACCTTTACTATAGCTTTACATTGCTATTAAAAGTGTGATGTGCAGGATAGGTGGGAGACTTTGAAGTTATGGCGCTAGCTATAATGGAGTCAACCTTGAGATACCACCCTTTACACTTTTGATATCTAACTATGTTTCATTATCTGGAACTAGGACATTGTATGGTGGGTAGTTTGACTGGGGCGGTCGCCTCCTAAAAAGTAACGGAGGCGTGCGAAGGTAAGCTAGAGCTGGTCGGAAATCAGCTTGATAGTACAATGGCATAAGCTTGCCTGACTGCGAGGCTGACAAGCCAAGCAGAGACGAAAGTCGGTCATAGTGATCCGGTAATTCTGTATGGAAGGGTTATCGCTCAACGGATAAAAGGTACGCCGGGGATAACAGGCTGATGGTGTTCGAGAGTTCATATCGACGACACCGTTTGGCACCTCGATGTCGACTCATCACATCCTGGGGCTGGAGAAGGTCCCAAGGGTTCGGCTGTTCGCCGATTAAAGTGTTACGTGAGTTGGGTTTAGAACGTCGTGAGACAGTTCGGTTTCTATCTGCCGTGGGTGAAGGAAATTTGAGAAGATCTGACTCTAGTACGAGAGGACCGAGATGTATATACCTCTGGTGTACCAGCTGTTATGCCAATAGCATCGCTGGGTAGCTATGTATAGATGGGATAATTGCTGAAAGCATATAAGCAAGAAACCCTCTTCAAAAAAATTTCCCAATTAAGGCCGTGGGAGACTACCACGTTGATAGGCTAGGTGTAGAAGCATGGTAACATGTGAAGCTAACTGGTACTAATAGCCTGATTGATTTATTTGCTTTCTATATGTGCATATGCAGTGTTAAATATTAAATTAAAATTTGTTAAGTCAGAAATTTTTGTTGACTTGGTGGCTATAGCAAAAATGAACCACCCGATCTCATTTCGAACTCGGAAGTGAAACTTTTTAGCGCCGATGATACTTAAAAAGGGAAAGTAGGTCGTTGCCAAGTTTATAAAAATTTCTTCTTATTTATATCTTTTCAGTAGAGCGATGAAACAAGGTAAACATAGAGTAGCTGTGAGGTAATATAACTGATCTTTTAGAACTCTGCGAAAACTTTAAGATAAAAGTAGAAAATTTAAAAGTAGAATTTGTCACCTATTTGCAAATTAGGAGGAGAGATAGCAACATTTAACAAATCATCAAACAATTGATCTTCCGAAAATCAAACTTTATATAATTGAATATTAATTAAGTTATTGGAGATGAGGAGAAAGAAGAAGTAGCAAACTACCAAGAAGCAGATACATTCGGTCCAAGGGTTAGTTGATAATTGTAGTACTCAGTTGATTTTATAAAAATTCAAAACGTGAGAATTATAAGTGATGTTTTTAATGTAAATTGAAAGCATATCAAATAGTGAATATAGAGTTCCTTCAAAATGCAAAAAGGTGTATGAGCAAATCGAATAAGAAAAGTGAGGTTTTGCGCATCAACATGTTATAATAAAGGTAAACTTGGTTAGTGCTGAAGCAATACTGCAAGTTTTAAAGGGAAAGAAGATTTAAAAGACAGTGTATGTTGCAATCGTAATAGTCGCTGACAGGTACTTTGAAACATAGCTGAACTATTGAAGTTAAAATTCTGGGCTGTTACTTAAAAAACGCATCTACTGAATTATTTATGCTAAAAAAAGCTTTATTAAAAAATGAAACAGAAGTGTAAGAAAGTTGCAAAACGTATAAGGTATTACTTGAAGCTACCTATCTGAAGCAACTGGAGCTTCTCAAGTTGCGAAAAATATTTTAAAATCTGAAAGAACGATGTGAAATTTTTTAAGTAAACCAGAAAGTATTCCACTATCACGCTGAACAGCAAATTAGGTATTATATCGTTTACTGTAAAAGCTCATATTTTACGTAATCAGAGCTAGGAACTTGAAAGGATAATTTCATTATACTTAACATGGAAACAAAGAGAACTGTACAATCCCCTGCCTATCGTTTCTTGAACCACTTCCCTGAACGGGTACTTTTATCAAACTATTCTCTTATTGTAATGAGTTGCTTCTATATTAAAATTTAGCAATTTCCCTCTAGGATTATCTTTATTTTGTTCTAAGTATTGGCTTTGTTCAAATGCCATTCCCCATTGTGTACGATAGCTAGACTTTCTATATTCATAAAAACTCTCTTCAGCATTATTTGTATCGAGCTTTTTATCTTGTTTTTTTATACTCTTTACCTCAAGCACCCACATCTATTAATTTATTTTAAAAACTTCACTTATCTTATCATAAAAAATATAGCTGTAAATACTTTAGTGAAAATTCCTTCTTATTTCATCTTTCTTTAAGCAAATATTGAGGTCTTTTTGTAAATTTTTATAGCCTGCTTGCATAATGTTTTTATGGGTTAGTATTATGTAATAGTATCCTACATTACTTATATTAGAAATGCTAACTTTAGCTAGCATTCGTAATTGCCTTTTTATTTTATTTCTTTTTGCTGCTTTTCCGACTTTTTTACTGATAGCCAGACCTACTCTAATAACATGAATATACTTTTCAGGTTCTCTTTCTTTTATAGCATATAGTGATATATATACCCCTCGATAAAAAAGACTGTAAGGTGCTAATCTGTTTTTAAAAGCAAAGGAAAACTCTTTTTTTTTATGCTTACTATGCGCATAATTTATTACACCCTAATGAGCGACGCTTATTAAGAATTTTTCTTCCAGCTTTTGTTGACATACGTGAACGAAATCCATGTTTGTGCTTTTTTTTTAAATTTTTTGGTTGAAATGTTCTTTTCATTGTTTTTATATTAATATGACTATTTATTTTAAACTATTTTGCTCTATTGTCAAATAATGGTCAACTTCTATGGCATTCTTGTTGAATAAAATTTGATATATGGAAAAATGAATTTAATTATAGGCGTACCTGTTTTACTAATCCTTTTATTTTGTTTGAGTAAGTTTCAAGCAGTAAGTAAAGTTAAGTCTTATATATATTTGAGTTGTATGTGGATGCTACCTTGTTTGTTAGCATTCTATGATGGTTATTTTATAACTTCTATTTCTATAGCGTTACTTTTTTTTATGCTGATTTTTATCTTTAAAAGTAAAAGAAATAAGATGGTAAAATTTTTGTTATTTATGGCTTTAGCAATATCACTTTTTATCACTTTATTTATAATGCTATCTATTTTTGTTCAGTCCATTTCTTTTTTTAATAAAGTAGCTATTTCAGAATTCTTATTTTGCTTAAAATGGAAGCATAATGTAGCTATTATTGGTGAAGGAGAGGTGGGGTGTTTTGGTATAGCGCCACTTTTAGTGGGGACATTACTTATAACTATTGTAGCAATGTTAGTTGCGGTGCCGCTTGGTTTATTTTCTGCAATATATATTAGTGAGTATGCGAGTGAAAAAGTGCGTTATGTTATTAATACAGCCTTACAGGTTTTGTCTGCTATTCCTACTGTTGTATATGGATACTTCTCAGTTGTATTTTTGTCTTTTTTTATAAAGCAGGTAGCGAATTTTTTTAATCTAAGTATACACTCAGAAAGTGCTTTGATTGCTGGTTTATCGATTGGAATAATGATTCTTCCTTTTATTATTTCTTTGCTTGAAGATGCTATAAGATCTGTTCCAAAAAGTTTACGTTATGGTTTTATGGCGCTTGGCGCAACACCAGCGGAAACTATATGGCATATAACAATACCTTATGCAATGCCTACAATTTTAAGTTCAGTTTTATTATCAATTTCAAGGGTGATAGGTGAAACAATGATTGTACTAATGGCTGTGGGAATCAATGCAAATTTGACCTTTAATCCTCTCAATTCAGTTACTACTATCACTGTACAAATTGCTACATTACTTACCGGAGATCAGGATTTCAATAGTGTGCAAACTCTTGCTGCTTATGCGCTTAGTTTGGTGCTGTTTGTTATTACTTGGCTATTGAATGCATTTGCATTGTTTATAATGAAACGTAACTAGTAAGTGTTTTAATATTGCAAAATTTCTGTTAATAATATAAGATTTATTTTCTTTAGAAGTTCTTTTATAGAATTGTAGTGTTAGGTGATGAAAGAGATGAGTACAGGTAAAGTAGTTAAAATAACTCAAGCAGTTGTTGATTTAAAATTTGAAGGCGAGTTACCTAAGATATTTAATGCTTTAAAAAGCAAACTAAAATGTAAGGGCAAGGAGCTAGTTTTAGAGGTTTCACAACATATAGGTGACAATATAGTTCGTTGCATTGCTATGGATAGCACAGGTGGTATGTCAAGAGGTGATGAGTTTGTTGATACAGGTGCACCAATATCAGTTCCGGTTGGACGCTCAACTTTAGGAAGGATTTTTAATGTTGTAGGAGAGCTTATAGATGAGTGTGGTCCTTTAAAAGGAAAGTATAATTTAGAACCTATACATAGATCACCTCCAAGTTTTACCGAGCAGAAGATACAGGAAGAAGTTTTAGTTACAGGAATAAAGGTTATAGATCTTCTTGCTCCTTATCTTAAAGGAGGAAAAATTGGCTTATTTGGTGGAGCTGGTGTTGGTAAAACAGTTCTGATAATGGAATTGATTAACAATATAGCAAAAGCTCATAAAGGATTTTCTGTGTTTGCTGGAGTAGGAGAGAGAACGCGTGAAGGTAATGATCTTTATAACGAGATGATTACTTCGAATGTAATAGATATAAATGAGCACGAAAAATCTCAAGCCGTTTTGGTTTATGGTCAAATGAATGAACCTCCTGGAGCAAGGGCTAGGGTTGCTTTAACAGCACTAACTATGGCGGAGTATTTTCGTGATCATGAAAATCAAGATGTTCTATTTTTTGTAGATAATATCTTCCGTTTTACTCAAGCTGGCTCTGAAATTTCTGCTTTGCTTGGAAGAATACCGTCGGCTGTTGGTTATCAGCCAACTCTTGCGACTGATATGGGCGCTATGCAAGAGAGAATAGCCTCAACTACTGCTGGTTCTATTACTTCTGTACAGGCTATATATGTTCCTGCAGACGATTTGACCGATCCAGCTCCAGCAACGACATTCTCTCATCTTGATGCCACTACAGTGTTGTCAAGGCAGATAGCTGAAATGGGTATATACCCTGCTGTTGATCCACTTGACTCAACTTCTCAGTCTTTATCTGCTGAAATCATTGGTGAAGAACATTATAATGTGGCTTCTGAGGTGAAACGTATATTGCAAACTTATAAGTCGCTGCAAGATATTATTGCAATACTTGGTATGGATGAACTATCTGATGAAGATAAAATTATTGTTGATAGAGCTCGTAAAATTCAGAAGTTTCTTTCTCAACCTTTTCATGTTGCTGAGGTATTTACTGGCATGTCTGGCAAATTTGTTTCACTTTCTGATACTATTTCTAGTTTTAAAGGAATTATTGAAGGTAAATATGATCATCTGCCAGAAGCTGCTTTTTATATGGTGGGAAGTATAAGTGAAGCAATAGAAAAAGCTGAATCAATAAAAGCTGAAGTTGGAGCCGGACATTAAAGATTATGAACACTTTTAAGGTGCAATTTTTTTCTCCTGATAATCGAATTTCATTCGATGAAGTGGTCTCGCTTTCAGTGAGTGGGCTTGAAGGGGAATTGATGATTTTAGCCTGCCATTCCCCTTATTTAATTTATTTATTGCCTGGTATAATTACTGTTAAAATGAGTAACCAGACAAAGGAAAAAGTTGTAATTGATAATGGTATATTAGAGGTTACAAATAATAATTGTAGCATTCTAACAAATCAAATTCAGGTTTTTGATCACCTGACTCATTATGAGGAATCATTAAAAGATAAGAGAGTTGGTATATATTTAAGTTATCTTGATGTCAAATCTCTTTAGGGGCTCTTTTTTGTTCAAGAAATAAATCTACTCTTGTCATCTCAATGTTTGTCGTTCAAGTAGCTGACACACAACTGTACGAACATTAGAAGGATATCATCCCAGTGCGTGACACTGGGATCTATCTTATTTTCATCATGGATATGATTTTAACATATGTTCCTAGAATCTGTTGTCTATTGCATAATTTGCAAATGTTTTTATGTCCAGATCCCAGTGTCACGCACTGGGATGACAAGAGTTGGGTGACAAGAAGAAGCACTGATTTCATATGCATCTGAACAGTATTAAACACCTCCACGCTGACTTTGGCTACACACCTTTGATGGACTGCTGATTAAGTCTAGAAGTGAATTACAGTGATCGCTATGAAATGCGCTATCAAGGCTTAAAGACCTAGGTTTTTTTTCTGAATCATCAATTTCCTCTGTAAGCTGGTAAAACATTTTTGAATTGTTATCAAAAACTTCCTTTTTATTAACAAGTACTTTATCAATTACTGGACTTAACAGTTCTACTTCGTTATTTAAGTATTGTACTTTATCGTTTAGCTCTTTTTTTTCTCTTATTAATCTTTCAATCTCATCTTCATATTCTTTAAACTTTAATTCCAGTGATGGACGGTACTTATTAACTATTTCTTCTTCTATCTCCTGCCGTAATTGCCCTCTTATTGTCTCGATCTGCTCATCTTTAAGCTCTAGCTCGTTCTTTAACGTTTCAAAATCCCACGTTAGCTGATCTGCCTCTTGTTCATCAGATTCCAAATGTGCGTTATGCTCATTTTCTAAATTTTGTATTTGAGATTTATAACTCGCTATACACTTATCCCTTGCACTTATCATGTGTTCTGCTTCCTCTATCTCTTCCTCTTTTTTTTTAAACTGGTTCAATTTACCTTGTAGTTTCTCTTGTTCTGCATTAGCAGTTTTTAGCTTTTCCTTCAGTTCTTCTACCTTTTCTTCCAGTTCCTTATTTTTTCCATAAATTTCTTGAATTTTCTGCTCTTGCTCCTTATTGAGCTGGATTATTCGCTCATCTGTTTTACTCATTTCTTTCTCAAGTCTTTGTTCCTTTTCTTTACACTCAACTTGTAAATCATTGCACTGTTCCTTCAATTCCTCAATTTTTTGCTTAGCCTCCACGAGTTCTTGTTCTGATTCTACTTGCTTTGCTTTTAACATTTGATTTGCTTCTTTCAGTAATAATAACTCTTCTTTCAAATCTGATATTTGTTGTTCACTGCTTTCTTTTGTACTATTGCTATAGTGTTCTGATTGATCAAGCTTGTCTTCCAAACTATACTTTTCTTCTTTCAGTTGATTTAATTCCTCGTGCAATTTTCTTAACTCACTTATCAACTCTTCTTTTCGTGCATTGGCAACTTCCAGCTTTTTCTTCAGGTCTTTCTTTTCTTCATATGCACCTTCAAGTTCTTGCACTCTTTCTTGCAGCTCTGTTGATATATTTGCTAGTTTTTCATCTTTTTGTGTCAGTTCAGTTTGTAATTTTGCATTTTTTTGCTTTTCTTCTCCAAGTTTATCCTGTAAATCACTATTGTGCTTTTCTAACTCTTCAAGTTCTTGTTCAGCGTTGTCGAACCTATATTGTAAATTGTTCCTCAGTTCATTTAATTCTCTAATTTCTTGTTCAGCTTTTGTAAGCTTTTGATCTAGTTGTTGTGAGTTAACTTCTGTCTGAGTTTCAGTTTCTTGAGAGCCAATTCCTGTTTGAGTTTCAACGTGCTGCACAGCAACCTCTGTCTGAGTTTCAGTGTGCTGTAAATTAACTTCTGTTTGAGTTGCAACTTCTTGTAAACTTTGAATTTCAGCCTGTTGAGAGCCAATTTTCGTTTGAGTTTCAGTGTGCTGTAAACTAATTCCTGTTTGAATTGCAACCTCTTGTAAATCAACTTTTGTCTGAGTTTCAGTCTGTTGAGAGCCAATTTCTGTTTGAGTCTTAACGTGTTGTACAGAGACCTCTGTCTGAGTTTCAGTGTGCTGTGAATTAACTTCTGTTTGAGTTGCAATTGCCTGAGTTGCAACCTGCTGTGTATTAACCTCTGATACATTGTTGCTAGTGAAAGAAAGAATAGGATTGCTTTTAGCATCATTTTCAAGATCTTTCATCTTTTCATCTTTATTGATTACGATATGTTCATTATTTTGCAGATTAATAACAGCTGGAGCATCTTTATTCTTCTCCAATAATGCTTTGACAGCGTCATGTAGAGAGAGACCTTGAATATATAATTCTTCATTTTGTCTTATTAATTCCAAAAACTCCTCAGGTGGCGATTCAAAATCTTTACCATTAAACTGTAGTACTTTAGTTATACCAGAATTACTTACATTCATAACCATAGTACAGGTAAAAGTTTTCCCATCCTTGTCCTGCACAGGCCAAGTGCTTGTCATTTCATAATATGCACCCTCTTTAAATTCATAATGTCTTTCCTTACCTTTTCGGTAAGCGTATATGTCATGCTTTTTATCGCAATAGATATTCAATGTGCTAATATCCCTTTCTTGCTGTAAGATATCACTAATTCTTATTGGCTCACTTCTATTGTAATTAATAAGATTAATGTTTAACACTTTATCAGAATTGTTAGTTTCTACATAAAAAGCTCGAAGGTCTATGTCTTTATCTCTAAAATACTTACTTACAGCTTTTTTTGCCTGATTTGCTAATTCTATAAAGTTTTTTTTAAAGCTCTTGTTGAAAGATAGATCTATATATGCTTGCTTAAAATTTTCATCATTTGTTAAATCCATGAGCAAGTCATAAACCTCCCATTTTTCCTGACAATGTTCTTCTAAAACAGTAATGCTATTTTTTCTTTTCAGCTCTGCTAATATGTTTTTCAATGTCGGGAAATTTGTTGACATAGTATACCCCTTATTACTATTGTTCTGATAATATATTTACTTTAGGAGTGATTAAGCTATCAAAACTCCTTTTATATGAACCTTTTTAGTTGAATTTAATTGCGAGCATTAAACTCGAACTTAGTCATTTTGTTTATTGTTCCTCACTACCTATTTATGTTACTATACTAATAGTAGCACTAAGTTTTAGGCTATGCAAGAATTTCTATTGAACGTAAAGCTAGTAAACTTCAGAAATTGGTTATGCTAATTTTGTTAATAAAGTGCAACCAATTCATGTTTATTACCAGGAGTATACTGTGTCTCAGTGCAATATTTTCTTTCCTAACGGACTGAAAATTGAGTTGAGTTAAAAATCCGATTTTATTTAATACTTTTCAAAGATGACAATATTTTGTAAAAATAGGTTTTTAATAGGACAATAATATGGAAATTTTTCTTGATAGTGTTGATTTGAATGAAATTAAGGAGCTAAAAGAGTTCATTGATGGCATAACAACTAATCCTTCTTTAATAGCAAAATCTGGACATAAAGATAAGTACGAAGATTTAGTAAGCGAAATATGCTCTATTATAAAAGGGCCTGTTAGTGTTGAAGTTGTTGCAGATAGCCATGAAGATATGGTTAAGGAAGGCCTGAAGTTAGCGAAAATAGCTAGTAATATCGTAGTAAAGTTACCCCTTACACATGAAGGATTAATTTCTTGTAAAAAGTTGTGGACAGAACATAAAATACCTGCTAACATTACATTATGTTTTTCTCCTGGACAAGCACTGTTTGCCGCTAAGGTCGGTGCTTGTTTTATTTCTCCCTTTGTTGGTCGCCTTGATGATATAAGCTATGATGGCCTATCGCTAATAGAAGATATA
The DNA here is from genome assembly GCF_964028235.1 of Wolbachia endosymbiont (group B) of Cyclophora punctaria. Taxonomy (NCBI): domain Bacteria; kingdom Pseudomonadati; phylum Pseudomonadota; class Alphaproteobacteria; order Rickettsiales; family Anaplasmataceae; genus Wolbachia; species Wolbachia endosymbiont (group B) of Cyclophora punctaria. The sequence continues at coordinate 1,364,229 of NZ_OZ034749.1, read as the reverse complement.
TGCACTATATATTCTAATTATAATTTTAAGACAAAAGTTCTTGTTGCATCAGTAAGAAGTCCAGCACATGTAATAGAAGCTGCACGGCTTGGTGCTCATTCAATTACTGTACCAGCAAAAATACTTAGACAGTTAATTAATCATCCACTTACTGATCAAGGGCTCGCAATATTTGAAAAAGACTGGGGCGTAAAGTAATACATGATATTGCTATAAAATATAATATAAAAAGGACATAGGTACCATCTGTCCCTTAAAGACATGCAGGTTAATGATATGCGTAATTCAGAATTTTAAACATAATGACCCTCCTGTTAATAAAAAAAGATTCAGAAAAATGTATACAGCTACGACCGAAGTATAGCTTAAATATATTTTAACTGAAGATTATAGATTAATTGAATTGAAAAGTCTGCAGACGAAGATAGATTCCGAGCTCTAGAACGCCTTCACTACGTATGGTAACAAAACTATTAGAGTTTGTCAAGTAATTTTTTATCGTAATTTTACGAACGTGCCATGCAAGTAATTATATCTAGTTAAATTTGTAAAGTAATACAGTGTTTTCGATAGTTATAAAAAAGCTGGATTTCAGTACTGGAGTAACATTTTGGAAATTGGGATGAAAAGAGGGAAAGTACTGGTTTGAAATTAAGTTTTCTGGATTCCAGTGCTGAAATGACAAGAGAGGATTTCCAGGTACAGCTGTTACCTATAGAATGGCAGTACTAGAATGATAACAAACTGAATGACATATTTAATCTCTATACAGATGTACATCACGCACCGATTTCCATTCAAGGTAATGTCATTCCAGCACTGGAATCCATTTAGATTTGCGAGTATAAAAGTAATACAACATTTTTGATGATGGAAGCCATTGCTAGAATAACAAGAAAGGAAGTGCTGATTTCAGTGTTTATACGTTAGCCATGCATCTAAAAATTTATAAACAAAAGATTACACTTCACAACTTTGTGATGGAATAAGTTTTTCAATGTTGTTGACGCAAAACTCAGTTGTATCATTAGCTATTTCATCGAATTTATCATTTATATCCTTACCTATTTTTTCATCTTTAATATATTCATACAGAGCTAAAATAGCTATAGTTGAGCATATTGCGATGAAACCAACTTTTGCTGTAATAAGTAATGATATCCCACCTGCAAGTATGGACACTGCTCCAATAGCTAGGTTTATAATTTTATTTTGTGTTGATTGATTCTCTTTATCCTCTAAAACGTTTGATATTGCTTTTGAGGCAATTTTTATTGCTATTGCTGTCGTTGAGATTATAACAAACATCATAGCTATTTTTGCTAAGAGAAAAATTGATGGTAGCATTATTACAAGAAACAGTGAAGCACCTCCTATAAATAACCATTTCTCATTTATTTTTTTAGACTGATCTGTATTATTAGGCATTGCAACCCTCCACTTTCATTAACAGTTTATTCATATAATATGAAACATGCTATAGTCAAGATGTTTTTGTGTGGAGAAGCTTGCGATTGAGTTTTGAAGAGCTTTAGCTTTACAAGATGGTAGATTTGGTGATTATCGTAAGATTCTTGCAGTCATTTTAGTGGGAAGAATTTGTAAAATATGAAAAAATAACCGCCAGAAAATTGGAAACGCTATAACTTTCTTTCCTTTAAATATACTTTTTAAAATATATGCTGCAGCTTTTTCTGGCTCCCATATGAAGGGAAGTGGTTTATTAGACTTAAACATATCTGTTTTTACTGGCCCTGGCATTATGGTGATAAACTTTGTGCTACTGTCAGCATATTGGATTTTTAGTGATTGAAAACAACTTTTTAGTGCTGCTTTGCTGGCACAGTATGCAGAAGCATGTGGTGTTGCATGCATAGCAACAAGAGAAGATATAACCGCAAAAGTTGCCAAGGAATTATGATGAATCCATTCTTCAATCCAGTTGATAACGCCAAAATAATTGGTTTCAAATGTTTTTCTATGAATGTTGGTATGAAACTTATCTTCTATTTCGCCACATCCTGCATTAAGAAAAAAGAGATTTGGTATAATATTTTGCTTTTTTAAAAAATCAGACGAGTTTTTAATATTTTCACTTTTGCTTACATCACATGTTATAGGTAAAAAATTACTACCTAATTCTTCTTTTAATTTTTCCAGTTTTTCAGTGCGCCTTGCAATGCCAACCACAAATCATCCATCTTTAATGAGCAAACGTGCTAGACTTTCTCCAATGACAGATGATGCTCCTGTAATGAGACAAGTTTTTCTATCCATGTGAATTTACATAACGTGAAGTATGAATGTAATGACTATTGCCTATTCACACAAGTTAAGTTTGCTATAATTTTGCTAAATAATAAAAAAAGAAAGCTACTTATAATTTTGAATTTTATATAAAGTTAAAGGGAAATTTAGTATTTGCTTACTTGTAATTTAAAATTCTTATATAATATTTTAAATGAGTTGAGAGAATTAAATGCAGGATGCAGCTTTAGTTTTACAAGATGGCAAGTGCTTTTGGGGAAGATCGGTAGGTAAAAAGGGCAAATGTATAGGTGAAGTTTGTTTTATCACTGGTATGACCGGGTATCAACATACTATAACCGATCCTTCTTTTGCTAATCAAATCATAGCGTTCACTTTTCCTCATATTGGTAATGTTGGAATAAATCATAAAGATAATGAAGGAGAGAAAATTTTTGCAAGTGGTGTGGTTATGCGTGAACTTTCTCCTATGTCTCACTCTTCTTCATATATTAGTTTAAATGATTGGTTGGAGAAAAATAATGTAGTTGGGATATCGGGAATTGATACTAGAGCTTTGACGAGATATTTGAGAAAACATGGATCTCAAAATGGAATGATATGTCCGTCAAGTGAGGCACATATATTAGATGAATTGAAGAAATACAAATCTGTAAATGGAATAGAAATAACTAAGAAAGTCAGTTTAAGTAATAACTTTCAAAGCGCTCTTAATGCAAAATATAGGATTGTAATTGTTGATTTCGGTATAAAAAATAGTATAATCTCACGCTTAGTAGAACTTGATTGTACGGTTGAATTAGTCAAACCAGATACAGGTTTTGCTCACAAAATATTAAGCATGAATCCAGATGGTATAGTGCTTTCAAATGGCCCTGGTGATCCACAAGAGATAGGAGAGAGTGTAATTTCAGAAATAGAAATTATTGTGAAATCTAAAATACCAGTTTTTGGCATATGCCTGGGCCATCAATTACTTGCAGTTACTTTGGGAGCAAAGACTGTCAAGATGGATATTGGTCATCGAGGGAGTAATCATCCAATTTATGATCTAGAGAATAAAAAAGTTGAGATAACTAGCCAAAATCATGGTTTTGTTGTTGATTCAGCTTCTCTTCCAAGTAACGTTGAAGTTACTCATATTTCTCTATTTGATAATAGTGTAGAGGGGATAATGATGAAGGATTACCCAGTCTTTTCTACTCAATACCATCCAGAAGAAGCGCCAGGTACACATGATTCACATTATTTATTTGGGCGTTTTATTGACAATATTTTGTTATATAAAAGTAAAATCTAACTGAAATCAGTTAGATTAGCTTTTATTACTTGATCTTTTGGATTTGGATGTTTAATATTAGAAATAATAAAACTTAAGTTAAGGTAGTGTTCTCTTAACAGATTTTTGTGGAGGAGTGACCGAGTGGTTAAAGGTAACAGACTGTAAATCTGTCCGCATTGCGTACGTAGGTTCGAATCCTACCTCCTCCATTGTGCGGGTATAGCTCAATGGTAGAGCTCTAGCCTTCCAAGCTAGTGACGTGGGTTCGATTCCCACTATCCGCTCTTTTTTTGTTGTATTTATATAAAATCAACATATTATTTATTGATGTATTTGTATTTTAAGTAGAAGAGTTAAGATTATGACAGCGATAGTAGAAGCATTTGGAAAGCCGCATGTAAACGTGGGAACGATAGGACATGTGGATCATGGGAAGACAACGTTAACAGCGGCGATAACAAAGCATTATGGTAATTTTGTAGCATATGATCAAATAGATAAAGCGCCAGAAGAGAGAAAGAGAGGTATAACAATAGCAACAGCGCATGTTGAATATCAAACAGAAAAGAGACACTATGCACACGTTGATTGCCCTGGACATGCTGATTATGTAAAGAATATGATAGTAGGTGCAGCACAGATGGATGCAGCGATATTGGTAGTGTCAGGGGTTGATGGGCCGATGCCACAAACGAGAGAGCATATATTGCTGGCAAAACAGGTGGGTGTTGGATATATCGTGGTATATATAAATAAAGCTGATGTTGCTGATGCTGATATGATAGATTTGGTAGAAATGGAAGTGAGAGAGTTGCTGAGTAAGTATGGATTTCCAGGTGATGAAGTGCCTATGATAGTTGGGTCTGCGTTAAAAGCATTAGAGGATGATAGTAGTGAGTATGGAAAGAAATCAATAGATAAATTGATGGAGAAGTTAGATGAGTATGTGGCAGTACCTCCAAGGCCTATAGATTTGCCGTTTTTGTTGCCAATAGAAGATGTATTTTCAATATCGGGCCGAGGGACGGTAGTAACAGGAAGAATAGAGAAGGGGGAGATAAAGACAGGGGACGAGATAGAGATAATAGGTCTGAAAGGGACGCAAAAGACGATATGTACTGGTGTTGAGATGTTTAAGAAGTTGCTAGATAAGGGAAGTGCAGGACTCAATGTAGGAATACTACTAAGAGGAACAAAGAGAGAAGAAGTGGAGAGAGGGCAAGTATTGGCAAAACCAGGGACAATAACCCCGCATAAGAAATTTAATGCGGAGGTGTATATATTGAAGAAAGAAGAAGGAGGAAGGCATACACCATTTTTTGGAAATTATCAGCCACAGTTTTATTTAAGGACAACGGATGTAACTGGGAGCATAAAATTGCTAGATGGAAAGGAGATGGTAATGCCAGGGGACAATGTAAGTATAGAAGTGGAGTTGCAAGTACCAATAGCAATGGATAAAGGATTGCGTTTTGCGATAAGAGAAGGTGGTAGAACTGTTGGTTCTGGGGTTGTTTCGGAAATTTTAGAATGAGTATAATAACTAAGATGAAGCAAGATATATATATTAGAATCAAAGCTTTCGATTGTTCTTTGTTGGAAAAGTGTATTCGCGAGTTTATTGATCAATTAAAGCAGTTTAATGCAGATTTATCTGGTCCGATTGCGTTGCCAAGAAAAGATTCTAAATTTACTGTTAATAGGTCTCCTCATGTTGATAAAAAATCTCGTGAGCAATTTGAAATGAGAATTTCTAAGCGGTTAATTATTGTACATAATCCTACTTCTACTATGATGAAGATGCTTGCAGATTTATCTTTTTCTGCTGGTGTAGAAGTGGATTTAAAGGTTAAGGAAGTTAATATTTAGGAAAAGGAAATGAAGAGAATAAATTCGCTTAGGAGAATTGGTTTGTTAATGACGAATGTTGGCCATACTGCTATGTATTTTGATAATAGTCGCATGGCTGTAACCTTATTGCATCTCAGCGAAACTTATATTATCGATATAAAAGGACAAGATAAATGTGGCTACAATTCAGTCATTTTAGGCACAGGAGATTTAAAAAAAATAGCAAAACCTCAGTTGGAATATTTAAAGAAAAAGGGTATAAATAGTAAATGTAAATTATACGAAAGTAGATTAACTGATCTATTCGGAATAGAATGTGGTAAAAAGGTGGGGGTTAATCATTTTGTAGTTGGTCAATATCTTGACATTACGGGTTATTCTTTAGGCAAAGGGTTTGCTGGTGTGATGAAGCGGCATAACTTCAGTGGGCTTAGGGCATCTCATGGCGTTTCTATTGCTCATAGATCACAAGGTTCTACTGGTCAATGTCAAGATCCTGGTAGAGTATTCAAGGGGAAGAAAATGGCTGGTCATTTAGGTAATAGCAGAGTAACTGTACAGAATATGAAAATATTATCCATTGATTATGAAAATAGCATAATTGCTGTAAAGGGTAATAATGTTCCTGGGTTTAAAAACTCTTATGTTTTTGTGAGAGATGCAGTTAAAAAGCCTTTACATAAAGATGTTCCTTTTCCAGTAGGTCTGCTGTTGAATATGAGTGATGATGCTAATAATTTGGTGAGTTAGTTATGGAATGTGAATTAGTTGATCTATCTAATAATAATGTAGGTAGTGTTGAGCTTAATCCCTTGATATTTTCTGCCAAGCAAAAATTGAGTATTTTGCATGATATAGTGAGATGGCAATTAGCAAAGAGAAGAGTTGGTGCTCATAAAACAAAGGGTATCAGTGATGTTTCTGGTACAACAGCTAAGCCTTATGGTCAAAAACGTACCGGTAGGGCGAGACAGGGGAGCTTGCGATCTCCTCAATTTAGAGGTGGTGGAATTATTTTTGGTCCTGTTGTGAGGAGTCATGCTTATTCTCTTAATAAAAAAGTACGTAAATTTGGTTTAAAAATTGCTTTATCTCTAAAATATTTAAATAATCAAGTTATTGTTCTTGATAGTTTAAATGTTGATGTGAAGAAAACATCTAAAATGTGTGAATATATTAAAAATTTTAAATTTTCTTCTTTTTTAATAGTTGGTGATTATGGAGATGATTTGTTACGTGCTGCTAAAAATTTGCATTATGTAGATTTAATCAAACCCATTGGGTTAAATGTTTTTGATATATTGAATCATGAATGCGTGATGTTAACAAAAGACACTTTAAAGCATCTTGAAGGTAGATTGTTATGATTAAATATAATAATATAATAAAATCTCCTGTAATCACAGAAAAGTCTTCTCTTTTAAGAGAGAAGTTTAATAAATACTCTTTGTATGTTTTTGTAAATGTAAATAAGCGTCAAATAAAATCGGCAATAGAGTCTTTATTTAATGTCAGAACTTCTTCTATAAATGTTATTAGAGTTAAACCTAAATATAGACGTTTCAGGGGTGTGATTGGTTGTAAAAAACAGAGAAAAAAGGTTTATTTTTCTTTGATAGATGGTCAAAAATTAGATATAATGAGCGTTTAATATGGGTATGAAATTTTTTAATCCTGTTACTCCGTCTTCTCGTGGGACTATATTAATAAGTAAAATTGGTTTATCAAAAGATAAGCCGGAGAAGTCTCTTGTATTTGGTAAGAAATCCAGTGGTGGAAGAAATAATCATGGTAGAATTACAACTCGTCACAGGGGTGGTGGTCACAAGAAGAAGTATAGAGTTATAGATTTTAAACGTAATAGAAGTGATCAGGGTGTAGTTGAGAAAATAGAGTATGATCCAAATAGAAGTGGGTTTTTAGCATTAGTATCATATAAGGAAGATGATGCTAAATCTTATATATTAGCTCCTCAAGGTATGAAGCCTGGTGATGTTGTGACAGCTGGAGATGATGCTGATATTTTGCCAGGGAATTGTTTACTACTCAAGCATATACCTGTTGGTTCTTTCGTTCATAATGTTGAGCTGAAGCCAGGTAATGGTGCTGCGATTGCTAGAGCTGCTGGTTGTTATGCACAAATCGTTGGTCGTGATGGTCAATATGTTTTATTACGACTCAGGTCTGGTCAAATTAGGTTGATTTTATCTTCTTGCAAGGCTACTATTGGTGTAGTATCTAACCCTGACCATAAGAATAGAAAGTTGGGTAAAGCTGGGAGAAGTAGGTGGCTTGGGATTAGACCTACTGTACGTGGAGTTGCAATGAATCCGGTTGACCATCCTCATGGAGGTGGAGAGGGAAAAACTTCTGGCGGTCGTCATCCTGTTACTCCTTGGGGTGTTGCAACAAAAGGAAGGAAAACTAGGAAAAAAAATAAATCTAGTGATAAGTATATAAAAAAATTGAAAGGTTAATTTATGAGTAGATCTGTATGGAAACCACCTTTTTTACACCCATCTGTACTAAGATTAGTTCAGAGAGCTTTAAAAGAGGGTTCTATTAATAAGGTGATAAAAATTCATTCCAGGGCTTCTGTAATTCTTCCTAATTGTTTGGGTTTAAAGTTTGCTGTTTATAATGGTAAAGATTACATTCCTGTTAGTATTGATAATCAGAATATGATAGGTCATAAATTTGGTGAATTTTCACCTACTCGTAAATTTACTGGGCACGGTGGTGATAAAAAGGCAACAAGAAGATAGGTAATTTATATGAAAAATAGGGATATAATAGTTGAGGCTGGTTCTAGGATTTTAAGATCGACTCCTCGCAAATTGAATTTGGTTGCTGATTTAGTACGTAATAAAAAAGTTTCTTTTGCTAATGTACAATTAAGATTTTGTGAAAAAAAAGCTGCTGGTTTTATAATGAAAGTGTTGAATTCTGCAATTTCTAATGCTCAAAATAATTATGGATTGAACATTGATAATTTATATATAAAGGAAATTTTAATAGGTAAGTCCCTTACTTTGCGTAGAGTATATCCAAAAGCTATGGGTAGGGCTAATAGAATGAGTAAATTTTATAGTAATATAACTATAAAATTGAAAGAAATTGTATGATTTATAGAAATGGAAAGTTAATAAGGAAAGTGTAAAAATATGGGACAGAAGGTTAATCCTAAAGTATTTAGATTACAAGTAAATAGTAATACCTGGGATTCTGTTTGGTGTGCTACAGACGATTATAAACAGAGATTGCATCACGATCTATTTATTCGCAGTTATATAAATGAATCCTTTAAGCATGCTGGTATTTCTAAAGTAATTGTAGAGCGTACAGTTAATTTAGTGTCTGTAATAATACATTCTTCTAAGCCTGGAGTTATAATAGGTAAGAAAGGTTTAGATGTTGAGAAGATAAAGCAAAAAATAGCTAAAAAAGTAAAAAGTAGTGTCGAAGTGAATGTAGTAGGAGTTAAAAAGTCTGAAATAGATGCAGTTTTAATATCAAGGAGTATTACACATCAGCTAGAAAAAAGGATTTCATGTAGAAGAGCGATGAAAAAAGCTATTCAAAATTGTTTGAAGATGGGTGCTGAGGGTATTAAAGTAAGTTGCTCTGGGCGTCTTGGTGGAGCTGAAATAGCTCGTACTGAATGGTACAAAGAAGGTCGTTTGCCTTTACACACTTTGCGTGCTAATATAGATTATGCTTTTTGTGAAGCGAAGACTATATGTGGTATTATAGGAGTTAAAGTTTGGGTTTATGTTGGTAGTTAAGGTATATTGAAATGTTTGTTCCCAAAAAGAGTAAATATAAAAAGTCATTTAAGGGGAGAATCAAGGGTAATGCTAAGGGTGGTAGCACGCTGTCTTTTGGAGATTATGGATTAAAAGCTATGGAAGTAGGTAAGGTTCAGTCTAAGCATATTGAAACTGCAAGGCGCGTAATATCTAGAACGTTAAAACGCTCTGGTAAATTGTGGATAAGAATTTTTCCTGATACCCCGGTTAGTAAAAAGCCAGCAGATGTACGTATGGGTAAAGGGAAAGGTAGTGTTGAATTTTGGGTATTTAAAGCTAAGCCCGGTAGGGTTTTGTTTGAAATTAGTAGTGATGTTCCCATGCATTTAGCAAGATTGGCGCTTGAAAAAGCGACTGCTAAGCTTCCTATGAAGTGTAAATTTATATCTAATCATAATTGAATGGAGTTGCAATGGATATAGTTAAATTTGAATCAGAATCTTCACAAGGATTACATGAACTCCTTGTGAATTTGAGGAAAGAATTTGTTAATTTGGCTTTTCAAAAAAAGCTGGGCCAGTGCAACAATTTTTCACGTTTTAGCTTAATAAAAAAGAGCATAGCTCGTAGTCTAACTGTATTGAATAGAAGAAAGAGAGAGGGAAAAAATGCCTAAGAAGGTTTTTTGTGGTGTCGTAACTAATGCTGAGTCTGATAAGACTGTAAAGGTTTCGGTGTTACAAGTGTATAAGGATAGGTTGTATAAAAAAGTTATTAAAAAATATAAGAAGTATACAGCACATGATGAGGGTAATAGTTGCAAAAAGGGAGATAGGGTTTTAATACAGGAACATAAGCCTATTTCTGTTACTAAAAAATGGGTTGTTATCAATAGCTAAAAAGGAATAGGTATTTATATGATTCAAAAAAATACATTGTTAGAAGTAGCTGATAATTCTGGTGCGCGTGCAGTGCTTTGTATTGGCTTGTTAGGTGGTAGGAAATCTGCATCTGTAGGTGATACGATTATTATATCTACTAAGTCTATTAACCCAAAAGGTAAAGTTGAAAAAGGAAAAGTATATAAAGCAGTTGTTGTTAGAGTAAAAAATAGTGTTAAGAAATCTGATGGTTCTGTAATTCGTTTTTCTAGCAATGCTGTGGTTTTAATTAATGATCAAGGTGAACCACTTGGCACTCGGGTGTTTGGTCCAGTAAAAAAGTTATTATCTGGTTCTTTTATGAAAATAATGTCATTAGCTGATGAGGTTTTATAATGAGTGCTAAAATAAAAAGTGGTGATGATATTATAGTTTTAACTGGTAAAGATAAGAGAAAAATTGGTAAGGTAATCAAAGTTATAATACGTGATGCTAAAAAGAAAGTAGTTGTTTCTGGCGTAAATGTGTGTAAGAGACATACTAAATCAAGAGCTGGTAGTGGTGGTGGTATATTGAATAAAGAGTTAGCTATTGATGTATCCAATGTTGCAATATTGGATCCTAAGTGTAAAACTCCAACTAAAGTAGGATTTAAGATTATAGATGGTAGAAAAGTGCGTTTTGCAAAAGTTTCTGGAGAAGTGATAGATTAGGTTGATATGTTTAAACAATTGTATAAAGATAATATAGTAAAATCCTTAAAGGATAAGTTTAATTACGGCAATGTAATGCAAGTGCCTAAACTTGTCAAGGTGTGTATCAATATGGGAGTTGGAGATGCTGCTACGGACAATAAAGCGATAAATGAGCCATTTGATAATCTACATTTGATTGCTGGGCAAAAGCCTGTGTTAACCTTTGCAAAAAAATCTATTTCTGGTTTCAAAATTAGAAAAGGTGCAACGGTAGGTTGTAAAGTGACTTTGCGTAGAAATAAAATGTATGAATTCTTAGAAAGATTAATATATATTGCTTTGCCAAGGGAAAAAGATTTTAGAGGGTTTAGTGTGAAGCAATTTGATGGTCATGGTAATTTTTCCTTTGGTATCAAGGAGCATATATCATTTTTAGAAATAGACTATGATAAAATAAGTAAAATTAGAGGTATGGATATTAATATTATAACAAGTGCAGTTAGTGATAAGGAAGCAAAGGAATTATTACTGGCTCTTAAATTCCCTTTTTTTGATAATTGAGAGAAAATATATATGGCAAAAAAATCCATGATACAGAAGAATCTTCGTAGAATAAAGTTATGCGATCAGTATAGGGAGAGAAGGGAAGAATTAAAATCTATAATGAATAATAAGGATTTATCTATTGCAAAAAGGTTTGCAGCTCAAAATAAGCTGATTAAAAAATTGCCTAGAGATTCTTCTAAAATCAGAATTAGGAATAGATGCGCTTTAACTGGTAGGCCGAGAGGAGTATATAGAAAATTTGGTTTATGTAGGATTGTTTTACGTGATTTGTGTTCTTTTGGACAAGTTCCAGGGGTTACAAAATCTAGTTGGTAAATGTGATATAAGGAGTGTAATAGTGTCGTTATCTGATGGTATTGGTGATTTTTTAACAAGAATACGTAATGCTCAATTGGCAATGCATAGGGAAACAAGAGTCCTATTCTCTAAAGTGAATTCTTCTATATTGAAGATCTTAAAAGAGGAAGGGTATATTCTTAATTATGAAAAGCAAGAGAGTGATAGTGTCCCTTCGCTTGTTGTACAGTTAAAGTATTATGATAAATCACCTGTGATTAATGATATAGCTAGGGTATCAAAGCCCGGTTGTCGTTATTATTCTAAGTGTAAGGACATTTCTAAAGCATATAATGGTCTTGGAATTTTTATTATATCTACGCCGAAAGGAGTGATGACCGATTATAATGCACGTAGATTAAAAGTTGGTGGAGAAGTTTTGTGTCGTGTATTTTAAATGATAGGAGAAATGTATGTCTCGTATAGGTGCCGCACCTATCAATATTCCTGCTGATCTTTCAGTTGAATATAATAATGGTAGGGTATTAATAAGAAGTGTTAGGGTAGAAAAAGAGCTGAGCTTGTGTAGTGGCATTCTGTGTCAGATAGTTGATAATCAATTGTTACTTTCTGTTGATCAAGGCAGGGATGATTATAATAAAATAAAATCTATATGGGGCACTTATAGAAGTAATATTAATAACATGATTAACGGTATGGTTAATGGTTTTTCTGTTGATCTTGAGATTAATGGTGTAGGGTATAAAGCAGAATGTGATGATAAGTATTTGACTTTATATCTTGGTTATAGTCATAATATTAAGTATAAAGTGCCTAAAGACGTTGAGATTAAGTGTATAAAGCCAACTCATTTAGTGATTCGTGGTATGGATAAGCAAAAAGTCTATATGGTGGCTTCTGATATATGCAAAATTAGAAAATATGATCCTTATAAAGGTAAGGGTATTGTAATAAAAGGCAAATTTATGCTGCGTAAGGTTGTAAATAAAAAGAAGTAATTAAAATGAAAAGATTGTATAATTTTTTAAGTAGCTATGAAAAAAGGAAACTTCGTAATAGAGCGAAGCTCGATAAGAGGGCTGGGCGTTTACGTATATCCATATTTAAGTCTAATAAACATTTTTACGTTCAGTTGATTAACGATGCAAAAGGAACAACCCTAGCTTCTGCTTCTACTTTGGATGATAAAATTAGGAATGTATGTAAAGGTAGGGTCAATGCTGAAACTATAAAACAGGTTTCTTCTTTATTGATTGAGCGTCTGCCTAGTACAAAATTGCAGCAGCGGTTCGTCTTTGATCGGGGGGCATATAAGTATACAGGATTGATTTCTCAATTTGCTGAAGCTTTAAGAAGCTCTGGATTTGAATTTTAGAAGGTTTGAAGTATGGCTGTAAAGAATTTACAAAATAATAATGATTTATCAGAACTTTTGGTTTCAGTCCGAAGGGTAACAACGGTTACTAAAGGTGGTAGAAGATTTTCATTTTCAACTTTGGTTGTTGTTGGTGATGGTAAGGGTAGGGTAGGATGTGGAATAGGTAAACACGCAGAGGTTGCTGAAGCAAGAGTGAAAGCTGTAAATGCTGCAAAGAAGTCGATGATTAGGGTGTACTTACGTGAAGGTAGAACTTTACATCATGATATTAAAGCTAAATTTTGTTCTGGTGAGATAGTTTTAAGAGCTGCAAGAACTGGAACAGGTATTATTGCTGGTGGAGCAATGAGGTCGGTTTTTGAGGTATTAGGTATAAAGGATGTGGTAGCTAAGTCTACTAGATCAAATGATCCCCATAATATTATATGTGCAGTATTTAAGGCTTTTGATGTTATGTTATCTCCTCGCCAAGTGGCAGGTAAGAGGGGTAAAAAGATTAGTGAGATAGTTGGAAATAGGTAAAGTATGAATGATGCTGTAAAATTAAATTCTGTGTTTACCAAATTATCTAAGAAAAAGAAGCCTAAATTATTAGGTAGAGGTATTGGTTGTGGTAAAGGTAAAACATCCGGTAGGGGGCATAAGGGGCAAAAAGCGAGAAGTGGCGTTTCTATAAATGGTTTTGAAGGTGGACAGCAGTCTATATATACTCGTTTACCTAAAAGAGGTTTTAAGCCTATACGCAAAAACTTATACTCTATATTTAATGTTGGTGATGTACAGTGCTTAATGGAAGCTAAAAAAATAGTCAAGGATTCTATCATAGATAAGGAGCTACTGCATAAACTAGGTTTTATCAGATCTGTTAAAAGTAAAATCAAACTTCTTAATAAGGGTAAATTAAGCGAAAAATTTGTGTTTCATGTTGATTTTGCATCAGAAGCTGCAAAAAGATCTGTAGCTTCAGTTGGTGGTAGTGTAGAAATACTATCGTAAATCATGAGCAGTAAATTTGCATTTAATAGTTTGGATTCTACGTTGTTATATAAAAGTGATTTACTAAAGCGTATATTTTTTACGCTAATGGCTTTAGTTTGTTATCGTTTAGGCACTTATGTTCCTATTCCTGGAGTTAATCTTGATATAATCAATGATATATTTCCAAAAGAGAGTTCTGGTGTTTTTGGAGTATTTAATTTATTTTCTGGTGGCGCTTTAGCTAGAATGACGATCTTGGCGTTAAACGTTATGCCATACATAGTTGCATCCATAGTTATGCAATTATTATCTTCTGCCGTTAAAGGAATCAATGAAATTAAAAATGAAGGAGAGTTAGGACGTCGAAAGATGAACTCTTATATACGCTATATGACTATAGTGTTTTGTATCTTTCAATCAATTACGATCTTAATAGGGTTAGAAAGAATGAATAGGGAAGGGGTATTAGTTGTAGTTGAACCTGGTATTATGTTTCGTACTATAGGTGTCTTTAGCCTTTTAGGTGGAACTATATTTTTAATATGGCTTGGTGAGCGGATCAGTGTGAGCGGTATAGGCAATGGTATCTCATTAATCATTTTTACTGGCATAACATCTGAATTACATAATGCTTTATCATCTCTGCTAACATTAAATAAAAATGGTAGTATGTCGTTTTTCATTACCCTTTTTGTTATAGCATTGTTTTTTTTACTGCTCCTTTTAGTCATTTTTACAGAATCTTCTTATAGAAAGGTAATTGTTCAATATCCCAAAAAACAGTTTAAAAAATTACATAATGATGATTTTACTTACATTCCATTGAAGATCAATTTATCTGGTGTAATACCAACTATTTTTGCTAACGCAATTTTATTAACGCCTATTTCAATTGCAAATTTCTATAAAGGTCATGCCATTGCTGATTTTATTTTAAACTACTTTATGGAAAATAAAGTGATGTACATTATAACTTACTTAATACTCATAGTACTTTTTAATTTTTTCTATACCAATTTTATATTTAATCCAGAGGAAAATGCTGATTTTCTTAGGAAAAATGGTGGTTTTATTCCTGGTAGAGGGCCTGGAAAACATACTTCTGATTATCTTCAAGATATAGTTTTTAAATTAACATTTATTGGGTCTGCGTATTTGGTGGTAATATGTACTATACCTGAAATTATGAGGTATCATTATGATATACCATTTATTTTTGGTGGGACGAGCTTGCTGATTATAGTTAACGTTATTACTGATACTATTATGCAAGTACAATCTTATGTTTTTTCAAATAGGTACGATAGTTGGATAAAGAAATATGAGTCTAAAACAAGGAGACTAAAGTGATTATTACAATTTTTGGTCCTCCTGGCTCTGGTAAGGGTACTCAGTCCAGTTTGTTAATAGCAAAGTATAATTTTAAATTAGTTTCAGTAGGAGATTTATTAAGGAATATTATATCTAGTGGGAGTAAATTAGGTAAAGGAATAAAGGATACTGTTGAATCTGGTAATTTAATTCAAGATGAAGTTATATGTAAATTATTGTGTGACCAGCTTGCATTAATAGATGGTGATTTTTTGTTAGATGGTTTTCCAAGAAATTTAAATCAAGCTCATTTTTTAACTCAAGTTTTGCAAAAAAGATGCAATAGGGATGTTGATCTTGTAATTGAGTTGCAGCTTGACGATAATATTGCAATTGATAGATTAAAAGATCGTCTTACTTGTTTGGATTGTAAAAGTATATATAGTATATCTTCTTTTAAAAATACTACTTGTGCTAAATGTAAAAGTACGAGATTGGAGAAGAGAATTGATGATGCTAATATGCTTGCAATTAATAAGAGGATAAGAGAATATCATTTTCAGATGAAGGGTTTGCGCGAGTATTATAAGGGCAAGTTGTTAACAATTAACGCTAATTTGAGTGTTGATAGAGTAATGCAAGAGATTGAAAGTAAAATTTCTTGTAATTTGATTTGACTATAAGTTGTTTTATGGTATAAATTAAGAGTTATTATTAATAAAGTATCGAGGTATCAGTGGCACGTATTGCAGGCATAAATGTTCCAGTGAAGAAGTGTATTCCTTTTGCATTAACTTATATACATGGTATAGGTATTACTACTGCGAATATAATTTGTCGTAGCTGTAAAATTGATGAGCGTAAGCGTGTTTCAGAATTACAAGATGAAGATATAGAGAAAATTAGTAGTTTTATTAGGCAAAAATATGTCATAGAGGGTGAGCTAAGAAAAAAAGTGGCTATGGATATAAAATCTTTAATGGAAATCGGTTGCTATAGAGGATTAAGGCATAGAAAAGGTTTGCCTGTGAGGGGACAAAGAACCCATACTAATGCTAAAACTCGTAAAGGCAGATCTAAATTGCCTATTGCTGGGAAAAAATAAAATTTGTTATTATCGTGAGTTTTTATGAAAAAAGTTAAAACGGTTGGTAAGAATACAAAAAGGTTTATTACTGGTATTGTCCATATTCGTGCAACTTTTAATAATACTTTTGTAAATGTGACTGATGTTTGTGGTAATACGCTTTACCAAACTTCTGTTGGTGCATGTGGTTTTTCTGGTTCGAGAAAATCCACACCTTATGCTGCAGGTAAGGTTGCCGATTCTGCTGCGAAGAAAGTAATAGAGAGATTTGGTATGAAGGTTGTTTCTGTAATAATTCGTGGTCCTGGTTTTGGTGCAGAAGCTGCAGTTAAAGCACTTCGGAATTGTGGATTGACTGTCACTTCAATTGCAGATAAAACGGCGATACCTCATAATGGTTGTAGATTAAGGAAAAAAAGAAGAGTATAGGATATTTGGAAGGTTTTTGTATGTATTATAGTGATAGTGTTTCTTTCTGTGGAAATTTAGATAGATTAACTAAGCCTAATGCGATTAAGGTAATATCAGGTGATTCAAGTAAAAAAGGTGATATAGTTCTAGAACCTTTGGAAAGTGGTTTTGCTTTAACGTTGGGTCATGCATTAAGGCGTGTAATGTTGTCTTCTCTTCGCGGTAGTGCTGTTTATGGAATAAAAATTGAAGGCGTGAATCATGAATTTACTTCGATCCAAGGAGTTAGGGAAGACATAACTGATATAGCATTAAATATGGGCATGTTGAGATGTAAGCTAAATAACACGTCTAATAAGTGCTTAAATTTGAGCGCTAAAGGGCCTTGTCAAGTATTAGCTGGAATGATAGAAACTGATGACCAATGCTCTATTGTTAATAAAGATTTGGTGATATGTACACTAGGTCAAGATGTGGAGCTTAACATTACTATATATGTTGCTAGTGGAAAAGGTTATCTTGCTGTAAATAAATATAAAGAAAATGAATTTTTAAAGTCTATGAATGAACAAGATTTAATTGGTTTTATTCCAGTTAATGCTTTATATAGTCCTGTTGAGAGGGTTTCGTATAGAGTAGAGAATAGTCGTGTTGGTCAAGTTACTGATAAAGATAAGCTGATATTGTCAATTGAAACTGATGGTACAATCTCTCCAAGTCAAGCTGTTGACTATGCTGCAAGAATATTACAGGAGCAATTTCAGCCTTTTATTAGTTCTGATATGAGTTATAAAAAATCGCAAGTTTCTTTGTCTGGTGGTGCTAAAGATTTGGGCTATGATCCTGTTCTATTGCGTAAAGTAGATGAAATGGAATTATCTGTTAGATCTCATAACTGTCTGAAAAATGAAAATATCACTTATATAGGTGATCTTGTGCAAAAGACGGAAGTTGAAATGTTAAGAACTGCTAATTTTGGCCGAAAGTCTTTGAATGAAATCAAGGCAATTTTAAATAATTCAGGTTTGTCTTTGGGTATGAATATACCAAATTGGCCGCCTAAGGATATAGAGGAACTGGCTAAACAACATACTGATGAGGATTAGGTAGTATATGAAACATGGAATAAAGAAAAATAAACTGTCTCGTTGTACCGAGCATAGGTTATCAATGTTAAAGAATCTATCTATCTCGTTAATTAATCATGAGCAGATTGTAACTACTTTACCAAAGGCTAAAGCACTTCGTCCATATGTGGAAAAGTTTATTACAATTGCTAAGAATAACGATTCTTTACATGGTAGAAGGCTTTTGCTTTCACGTCTTCATAATAGTAAGTTAGTAGTTGATAAATTATTAAGCGTTCTAGCTAATCGTTATCAAGACCGTAAAGGTGGATATTCTAGAATAATAAAATTTGGTACTCGAAAGGGTGATTGCGCTCCAATGGCAGTGATAGAGCTAGTTGATAGAGATATTTCAGCAAAAGGTGAGATTTATAGTAAAAATAAAAAAGGAAGCAAAGTAGTTACACAAAGCTAATTATTCTTTTTATGGTAAGTAGGTTACGCTATTTTGTAGGTTACTTTGGAGAATTGTTAGTTTCGATATATTTAAAGCTGAAATTCTATAATGTTATAAAACGTCGCTTCCGTTGTAAGTTGGGTGAAATTGACTTAATTGTATCTAAAAAAAAGGAGCTGATTTTTATAGAAGTTAAAACAAGTTTATTTGGAAAAGAAGTACCGATATCTCATTTTCAGTGTCAGTCTATTATAAATTCTTCTAAATATTTCTTAAGTAAAAATCTTGATTTTTTAGATTATTCAGTCAGATATGATTTATGTTTTCTTTCCTTAAGGAGAAGACCTATTTATATAAAAAATGCTTGGATTGAGGAATGGTAGCTTAAATAACTTAGATTTACTAGAATAGGTAATTTAATATGAAAAACAATAATTTAGTTTCATCTTATGCTAGAGCACTGTTTCATGTCTCAGGAAGCAGATTAGGTATTATAAGAAAAGAAGTAGAATTTTTGTTAGCTTTTTTTAAAGATCAAGATGTTTTTGTGTATCTATCTCATCCTATGGTTTCTCTTTTGCACAAAAAAGAAGCGATACTTTCTATAAATGAGAACTTGAGTGAAAACTTAGTCAAATTTATTATGGTTACACTTGCAAACAAGCGCTCCCGTTTATTAATCCTTATATTAGAAAAATTCTTAAATCTTGTAAGGGAAAGTGAAAACGAATTGGAAATTACTATAAAATCAGCAGAGGTTTTAAAGAAACCTGATATAAAAATAATTACTGAATCTTTGAACTTTCTTGGTAAAATAATAAAAGTCAGTAATGTGGTTGATCCTTCTATACTAGGTGGCTTCGTAGTTAGGTATGGTTTTAACTTGATTGATGCTTCGCTTAAGAGTTATTTGGATAGATTGGTTGATTTGAGTAAAATGGAAATGTTGAAAATAAGGAATTATATATGAAGAATAGCATAAATGCCTCTGAAGTAGTAAACATAATAAAAGAGAAGGTTGAGACATTTGATAATCCTATAAAACGAGAAAATATAGGTGAAGTAATTTCAGTAACGGATGGTATTACATTGGTCTATGGGCTGGAAAAAGCAAAGTTTGGTGAAAAGGTATCTTTTGCAAGCGGTGTAGAAGGAATAGTTCTTGATTTAGATCATGATACAGCTGGAATAGTTGTGCTTGGCAATGACCGTGATGTAAAAGAAGGGGACGTTGTAAAATGTAGTGGTGATGTTGTACAGGTGCCTGTAGGTCATGAATTATTAGGGAGAGTTGTAAATGCATTAGGCGATCCTATAGACGATGGCGGAGAAATTAGAGCCAAGAACAAAATGTATATAGAATCTAAAGCGCCAGGTATTATTGACCGTAAATCTGTGCATGAACCTCTGCAGACAGGAATTAAAATTATAGATTTGTTGATTCCTATAGGTAGAGGGCAACGTGAATTAATTATTGGCGATAGACAAATTGGTAAAACCACTATTGCGATTGATACTATTATCAATCAGAAGAAGATTAATGATGAGGTAAACGAAAATCAAAAAATTTACTGTGTTTATGTTGCTATTGGACAAAAAATTTCGACGGTAGCAAAAGTGGTGAATAAGCTAAAAGAAAGTGGAGCATTAGAGTATACAACCGTAGTTGTGGCTAGCGCATCTGACTGCGCGCCTATGCAATTTTTAGCACCTTATACCGGTTGCACTATTGGAGAATTTTTCCGTGATAATGGAATGCATTGCTTGGTGGTATATGATGATTTATCTAAGCATGCTGTGGCATATAGGCAGATGTCCTTATTGCTCAGACGTCCTCCTGGTCGTGAAGCTTATCCTGGAGATATATTCTATGTACACTCTCGCTTGCTTGAAAGAGCTGCCAAAATGTCTGATGAAAAAGGACAGGGATCTTTGACTGCTTTGCCGATTATTGAGACTCAGGCTGGTGATGTATCTGCATATGTTCCAACTAATGTGATTTCAATTACCGATGGACAAATTTTTCTTGAGTCTGAATTGTTTCACAAAGGATTTCGCCCTGCAGTGAATATAGGTTTATCGGTTTCTCGGGTTGGCTCTGCTGCACAATTGAAATCTGTGAAAAAAGTTGCTGGTTCTATAAAGCTGAGTTTGGCCCAATATAGAGAACTGGAAGACTTTGCTAAATTTGGTTCTGATCTTGATGCTACTGTTCAATTGTCCTTAAACAAAGGTAAATACCTTATTGAATTATTAAAGCAAAAACAGTATTCACCTATGCAAATAGAAGAGCAAGTATTGCTTATGTATATCTTTTCTAATCTGTATGGTCAATTAAATAAGGTACAGGTGAGCAACATCAATAGGTTCGAGTGTGATCTTATCAATTATTTTCAAACTGTTCACCCTGGAGTTTTAAAAAAGTTGTCGGGTGACATGAATGATGATATAAAAGATGATATTCTTGGTATTGTGAGTGATTTTGTCACTCAATTTAATTGCGTTTAGGTGGTGATTATGACTTCATCCATTATTAACAAATTTCCTATTACAAGGGAAGGTTTTGAGAGTATGCAAGTCGAACTTGAGAAATTAAAGGAAGAAAAACCTTCTATCATACAGGCTATTTCTGATGCTCGTGATCAAGGCGATTTATCCGAAAATGCAGAATATCATGCAGCACGGGAGAGATTAAGTTTTATTGAAGGCCGTATAATTGAGGTAGAAAGTAAACTTTCACATGCAGAAGTGATAGAAGTAAAAAATTTGTCTGGTGATACAGTAATGTTTGGTGCAACTGTTACGGTAAGCATGTTAAACGATGATAACAGTGAAATTGAATATGTTTATAAGATTGTAGGTGGATATGAAGCTGATGCTTCAAAGCAGTTGATCTCTACGGATTCACCACTCGGTAGTGCTTTAATTGGCAAAAAAGTTGGTGAGTATGTGGAAGTGATAGTGCCAAATGGAGAGAAATTGTATAAAATAGTTAAGATTGAGTTTAAGTAAATCATGGTACAAGTAACTTATCCTTCAATTAGTCTACCCGGTATTTCTTCTGTGGAAGATGTATTGAGGGATGCTAGTTCTGGTAAATTATTCATTTTAGTTGACGATGAAAACAGAGAGAATGAAGGTGATTTGGTTATTTTAGCTGAAAAGGTGAAACCAGAACATATTGCTTTTATGGTTAGGTATGGCACTGGTATTGTGTTTTTAGCTATGACAAAGTTTTACATGAATAAACTTAACCTTGAATTTATGAAGAGAAGTAATGTAGATGAAGCACTTATTCCTCACACTGCATTTACTACGTCAGTCGATGCTCGTTATGGTATTACAACGGGTGTTTCTGCTCATGATAGAACGCATACGATACTTACCGCTATTGATGGAAAAAGTACTAAGGATGATATTATTACTCCTGGTCATGTTTTTCCTATTATTGCAAGTGAGGGCGGGGTTTTAGCACGCAACGGTCATACTGAGGCAAGTGTTGAGATAGCAAAATTGGTTGGATCTAGTCATGCGGCTGTAGGGTGTGAATTAGTGAATGATGATGGCTCTATGATGCGCTTACCCCAGTTGCTTGAATTTGCTGAACAACACAAAATTAAGTTAACTACCATTGATAAACTTATCAGTTACGTTCAAAATTTAAACTAGCGTTTATAAATTCGTATAGTTTAAATGTTAAAATGTAAAATTCCTAAAAGTTATACAAACAAGGAACTTCCATGTCTAAGCTTTTTGTTTTACTATTTTTTTTCGTATACTGTAATAGCGCTTACTCTGTTAGTATTATTAGAGATAGTGAAGTGGAAGCGGTAGTGAAGGATCTAGCGCAACCTTTATTTTCTGCTGCGGGTATTGATAATGATAAAATAAAAGTTTTTATAGTTGATGATAGATCGATTAATGCTTTTGTAATTAACAATAATAGCATTTTCATTCATTTAGGGCTTTTACAATATTCGACTGAACCTTATGTCTTACTTGGTATATTAGCACATGAAATTGCTCATATATCTGCTGGTCATGTATTACAAATGAGTAGTGCTGTAGGTTATTTTCAATCAATAGCAATGGTTAGTTATATGGTAGGATTAGTTTCTAGTATTGTCATTAACCCTCAGGTTGCGAGTGCAATCTTGCTTAGTGGTGTAACGCTTAGTTCAAGGTTGTTTTTTAACTATTCTCAAGAGCAAGAGAGTGTAGCAGATAGCTATGCTTTAAGATACCTAGATGAATCTGGCTATGATAATTTGGGTATGAAAGAGATTTTTGACTATTTTAAGAGTATTGAGCATGAAAACACTGAAGAGTATTTCCGCACTCACCCACTTAGTGATAAGCGTATATTTGCTGTACAGAATTATAAGGTTAAAAACAATATAAAACCAATCCTTGCAGATAAATTGCTGAAGTTTGAGCGTATGCTTGCAAAGCTAGACTCTTTCTTTGCTCCTATTCATGTGTTATCTAGTAAATATGAAGGTAGTTCTAAGTATGTAAATGCTGTAATTCACTATAGGCAAGGAAAGATAGAAGAGGCTATTACTAAAGTTAATTCATTGATTCAAGAGTCACGCAATGATCCTTATTTATATGAATTAAAAGCGGAGATGTTATACAAAGCTGGAAATTTAAGTGAAGCAATAAAAATGTATGAAGAATCACTTAGATATTTATCTGAGAAGAATAACTATTTAGTGAAACTTGCGTTATCTCATACTTTATTATTACACGGTGAAATAGAGAAGGCAATTTTTTACCTAGAGCAGGTTGCAAACGTAGAAACAAATAACGCCTTTGTCTGGAAGTATTTAAGTATTGCATATAAACGTAGCGCTGATATGGCAATGTATTATTTTGCTTTGACGAAAAAGGCTTGTATTGAAGGTAATTTAGAGAAATTTATGAAGTACGCTGAGTTAGCTATTAAAACTTTACCGAAAGATAGCTCTTGCTTGCTGCAAATTGAGGATATGAAGGAACAATACACACAAAAACACACTTATTTTTAGGTTATTTCCCGCACTTATCCAACATATCTTTTACTTCAGTACTTATATTGGGTATAATTTTCATTATAATCGTTTTGGCGCCAAAAAATACACCACAAAACATACCCAAGGCAAAGAGAGCTGGCCATGGCATTCTACCAAATATTGCAAGCAAAGCTGCACCTATTATGACTACAGTCATAAGTGGCCCACCTATTCCCCAAATATAACCAATAATATTGCATATTACTTGGGCAGTTGTATCATCTATATTATCAGCAGCATTTGCGTAATCTGAAAAAGAGAGAAACAGCACTATACATAAAGCATTAAAAAGTTTTTTTATTATATAACTCATTCTTTTGCCTCCAAGTAATAAACTAGTGTGAATCTAAATTTATATATATTTATTTTAAGGTAAAACTCATAGTTTGTCCATAAATAAGTGTTGCTACATAAATAGCCCACCATTGATGTTAAGCACATGCCCCGTTATATATCTTGCTTCGTCGCTTGCTAAAAACAATACTCCTGCTGCTATTTCTTCTCCTGTTCCCATTCTTTGCATTGGAATATTATCTAATATTTTTTCTTTTTGTTTTTCATTTAAAACTTCAGTCATCTTAGTATCTATAAACCCAGGAGCAATGCAATTTACTGTTACACCGCGACTTGCAACTTCTTTTGCTATAGATTTGCTCATAGCTATTATTCCAGCTTTTGATGCTGCATAATTTACTTGCCCGGCATTGCCTGTTAAACCTACTATTGAGGAAAGATTTATAATTCTTCCCCAGTTGTTTTTAATTAATTTTCTGCATGCTTCTCTATTTAGTTTAAATGTAGAGTTCAAATTAATATCAATTACCTTTTGCCATGCTTCATCTGTCATTCTCAACAATAAGCTGTCTTGTGTAATTCCTGCATTGCATATGAGTCCATCAAAGCCTTTCATCAACTCACTTGCTTTATTTATTAGTTGATTTACCTCTTCAGGATTTGATAAGTCGCAAGGAAGTACGTGAATGTTTTTTTCATATTTTTTAGCAACTTCTTCGAGTACTTCTTTTTTTGTACTAGAAATACATAAAGTTGCTCTGGCCTTATGCATAATTTCTACAATTGCCTGGCCTATTCCGCCTGATGCACCAGTAATCAGAAATTTCTTATTCTCTAATCCAAACATAATAATTTTTATTTGTTCCAGCTCTTAACAGAATATTAAAAGACTTGCAATAGATTTTTTTCATAACTTTCATTTAATAGAAGCTTCTTGACAAATCTTGTATTTATTGGCGAAATTATGTCGGCTGAATGCCTTTTTTATTTTTTCTACATTCGGCCAGATCGCGCTTATTTTAAGAGTTAGCACATTATCAATTACAGTAATAAAATTAGCACCATGTGGATTCTTTTGCCTTTTTTTGATTGGTAAATTTCTTAACACTTATAGCTAAAGTAATTTAAGAGAGCCAGCGCGTGACTAGTTCTTATTACTTGATCAGTCTTCTGGATCCCAGTGTCTGGGCACTGGGATGACAGGAGTGTGAGATAAGGCTACATTCATACTCCAACAGGTATGACGGTGTCATTCCAGCACTTGATGCTGGAATCCAGAAGTCTTTACTACAAATAAGCATATTGAGCACAAAATTATGCTAAAACACAACGTTTTTGGTGAGATTATGGACAAACTGGATTCTAGCGTCATGCGCTGGAATGACATCATAGAGGTCGTTGAGATGACAGAAAAGAGTACTGGAATGAAAGGAAAAGGGACTATTTAATGTATTAGCTCTGCTGAATTTTACAAAATTTATTACTCCTGCCTGACAAATTTATTAGAATAGTATGTATATTAGTGAAAATCCGAAGAAAATGCAAGAAAAGTTAATATATTACTTTAGCCAAAGCAACTGTGAAGGCAATGCAGCAATGAGAAATCTACTAGGAGGGAAGGGAGCAAATCTGGCAGAGATGTGTAACATTGGCATTCCTGTTCCACCTGGTTTTACAATTTCCACTGCTGTTTGTCAGGCCTATTGTCAAGATAATGAATTGTCTTGTGATCTACGTAACGAGATAAAAAACTACATGACGATGCTCGAAAATGACATCGGTTGTAAATTTGGGGATTTAAATAATCCCTTATTAGTTTCCATACGCTCTGGTAGTGTTAGTTCAATGCCGGGCATGCTTGATACTATTTTAAATGTTGGTCTAAATGATGAAACCGTTGTTGGGCTTGCAAAAAAAAGTGGCGAACGTTTTACTTACGATAGCTACTGCCGTTTCATCATGATGTACTCCAATGTTGTACTACAGCTTGATCATCACCTATTTCAAGATGTTATTGATAATGAGCAGCAAAAGAGTGGAGCAAAAAGCTTAGCTGATCTTGATGTTGATGTTTTAAAGAGAATTGTTAACGATTTTAAAAAGATAGTATATGAAAAAACCGAGAAACATTTTCCGCAGAACGTTGAAGAGCAATTGTTAAACTCAGTTAATGCAGTATTTGCCTCTTGGAAAAATGATAGGGCTGTTTCCTATAGAAGAATACATAATATTCCTGAAAACCTTGGAACTGCAGTTAATGTACAAGCAATGGTTTTTGGTAATTTAAATGATAATTCTGCAACCGGCGTGATATTTACACGTAATCCTTCAACTGGAGAAAAAAAGCTTTTTGGTGAGTTTTTAGTTAATGCTCAGGGTGAGGATGTGGTTTCTGGTGTTTATACTCCTATGCCAATTGAAGGGGAGCAAGAAAGTACCATGGAGAAGTTGCTACCAAGTGTTTACCGAGAATTATGCGCGATATGTGAAAAACTTGAAAGTCATAATAAGGACATGCAGGATATCGAATTTACTGTACAGGAAGGTAAGTTATGGATTTTGCAGACTAGGTCTGGCAAGCGCACAGCCGAAGCTGCTATTCGCATAATAGTTGATATGGTAAACGAAGGAGTGATTACAAAAGAGGAAGGAATATTGAGAATTGATCCAAAAACTTTTGACAATTTATTGCATCCAGTTCTTGATGTTAAAATCGATCAAGAAGTAATAGGCAAAGGACTGCCAGCTTCTCCAGGTGTTGCTTCTGGATATGTAGTATTCAGTGCAAGTGATGCTGAAAAAGCTGCAGAGCAGGGCAAAAAAGTAATTTTGGTAAGATCAGAGACGAGCCCTGAAGATATTAATGGAATGAATGCTGCAAGTGGAATAGTAACAGCGCGAGGAGGTATGACCTCGCATGCCGCTGTTGTAACTCGTGGAATGGGTAAACCATGTATTTGTAGTCTAAATGGACTTTATATTGATAAAGATGAAAAATTTCTTTCTATGGGGGATATAAAAGTAAATAAAGGTGAATCAATCACCATCAATGGAGGAACAGGAGAGGTTATGCTTGGTATTCTCCCTACAATTTTGCCTGAATTATCTCAAGAGTTCAAAACGATAATTAACTGGGTAGATAAAGTCAAAACAGTGAAGGTGAGAGCGAACGCTGATACTCCAAAAGATGCAAAAATTGCAAAAGGATTCGGTGCAGAAGGTATAGGCTTATGTCGCACAGAACATATGTTTTTTGCTAGTGATAGGATCGAATTCATTCAAAAATTGATAATAGCTGATGATGAAAATGAAAGGGCAAGTGCATTAAATAAACTCGAAGAAATGCAAAAGTCTGATTTCAAAGAAATGTTTTTTATTATGGAGGGCAAGGAAGTCACTATACGATTACTTGATCCACCTCTACATGAGTTTTTACCTCATGATCAATCCATTATAGAAAAAATCGCCAGATCACTGAATAAGTCAGTTGAATCGGTAAAAAATAAAATAGTACAGTTATCAGAAAAAAATCCAATGCTTGGCCATCGAGGGTGTAGGCTTGCTATTTCTCATCCTGAAATATATAAAATGCAGATTAGGGCAATACTCAGTGCTGCAAGTGAATTAAGGAAAGAAAAGAAGATAGAAGTGAAACCTGAAATCATGATTCCTTTTATCATGAGCGAGAAAGAGTTTGTTCTGATATGCGAGTTAGTAAAGAAAGAAGCTAAAAATTTCGATGTGAATTATTCAATCGGAACGATGATAGAACTGCCAAGAGCAGCACTTATTGCTGACAAACTCGCAAAACACGCAGAATTTTTTAGTTTTGGCACTAATGATTTAACACAAACAACTATGGGACTTTCACGAGATGATTCAGTTAATTTCCTCGATTCTTATAAGGAAAGCAACATCTTCAAAAACGATCCCTTTGAGGTGCTAGATGTCGAAGGGGTAGGGGAATTAATCAGAATAGCTATCGAAAGGGGCAAAAAAACCAGAAAAGAAATTAAACTTGGTATATGTGGAGAGCATGGAGCGAATCCACAGTCCATAGAGTTTTTCATCAAATCAGGGGTTGATTATGTGTCATGCTCGCCCTATAGAGTACCGGTTGCAAAATTAGTGGCAGCACAGCTTAGCATAAGTTTGTTGGGCAGCACAACTGTACGAACATAGATTTCGCTAAC
Organism: Wolbachia endosymbiont (group B) of Cyclophora punctaria; assembly: GCF_964028235.1. NCBI lineage: Bacteria > Pseudomonadati > Pseudomonadota > Alphaproteobacteria > Rickettsiales > Anaplasmataceae > Wolbachia > Wolbachia endosymbiont (group B) of Cyclophora punctaria. Next base: position 1,336,409 of record NZ_OZ034749.1, on the reverse strand, counting down.
AAGTAGCGGAATGATGATTTTTCAAATTGTCGATAAATCTAAGTCAGTTTAGCTATTTTGCTGCTACTTTTTTCTTAATATCTTAAGAAAGACTGATTTTTTGTTTAAAATAATATAAGATAAAATAATAGTGAGTTAGGTAAAAATGTCAGTATCAAGTGCGTCCAGAGAAGGTGAGTATTGTTCAGTAGGAGATAGACCTACCAGGATAAAAGTCGGAATCCTGTAGCTTGGGTAGCAGCATGGAGGGAAACCAAAATGTTGAAGCCTACCGACAACATTATCGTAGGATAATGGCGAATTACCAGGCCGTAGCGAAAGCGAATACACAGATTGCCTCGAAAGAAATATTCTGAAGGTCGAGCCATCTTGGTACTGGCGAAGACAGGATAGACCAGACGAAAAACGGATGAAACGATTGGTCTACTTCAGCGGGGTGTTAGTAACGGCATGGCAATGAGGACATACAAAGCAACTGGAGAAGCCCTCCTCATCCCAAGGAGAAATACCTTGGAGAGATAGGTTCTATAACTGGAAAACAGGAAGTGAACCGAAGATGAGAGGGTGGCGGATGGGTGCGTAGTAGTGAAGAAGTGAGGTAACGCTCATGGAGCAAAGGCACCCTGCTAGTAGAAATCTTTTAACAAAAGGAAGGTAAAGGTAAAAATGATAAAAATGCCAATAAAATTACAAGACCTGAGAAGAAAGATATATATCAAAGCGAAAGCAGAACCGGAATGGCGATTCTGGGGAATCTATGTTCACGTCTGCAAGATGGAGACACTGGAAGAAGCATATAAGCTAACAAAGAAGAGTAATGGGGCACCAGGAATAGATGGGATGACATTCGAATCGATAGAGGCAGAAGGCTTAGAAAAGTATCTTCAACAAATAAGACACGGACTAATAACCAAGACCTATAGCCCAAGTAGGAACCGGCAGAAGGAAATACCAAAATCTGGAGGAAAATTCAGAAAGTTGAACATACCCTGCATCCGGGATAGAATAGTGCAAACAGCACTGAAGCTAATACTTGAACCGATATTCGAATCAGACTTCCAAAAAGGATCATACGGGTATAGACCTAAGCGTAATGCGCATGAAGCAGTACAAAAAGTAACGGAAGCAGCAATCAAAGGCAATACAAAAGTAATTGACGTAGATCTGAAATCCTACTTCGACAATGTGCGACATCATATTCTGATGGAAAAGATTGCCAAAAGAATAAATGACAAAGAAATCATGCACATGGTTAAGCTAATCCTCAAAACAGGAGGAAAACGAGGAATAGCACAAGGATCACCACTTTCGCCACTACTAAGCAATATATACCTAAATGAGGTAGATAAAATGTTGGAGAAAGCAAAAGGTGTGACCAAAGAAGGAAAGTACCAACGTATGGAATATGCCAGATGGGCAGAAGATTTAGTGATACTGATCAGAGAATACCCGAAACGGGAATGGCTAGAAAGAGCAGTATACAGAAGGTTGGAAGAAGAATTAGCAAAACTAGAAGTGAGCGTAAATGAAGAAAAGACAAAAGTCATCGACCTAAAGAAAGGAGAAACATTTAGCTTCCTAGGGTTTGATTTTCAAGAGAATATCACAAGACAAGGAAAGTGGAATGTCAGGAAAACACCGCAGATGAAAGCACGAACAAACCTGCTACGCAAGTTGAAGGAAATATTTCGGCGCCATAAATCGCAACCGATAAAAAGAGTGATAAATGACATCAATCCGATATTGAGAGGGTGGGTAAACTACTTTAGGATAGGGAACTCTGGTCGAAAGTTCAATTACGTAAAACATTGGGTGGAAAAGAAGGTAAGACGCAACTTAATGCGAGCCAGGAAAGCAAAGAAAGGGTTTGGGTGGAAGAAGTGGAGTAGCGAATGGATATACAAAACGCTGGATCTATATTCAGATTACAGAATAAGGTATTACAGACCGAAAGCATCACCAACACAATATGTGATAAACTTTGGTAAAGAACTTGCTAGGAAAGCGTAGTGCGGGAAAACCGCATGCTGCGTTTGACGAGGCGGGAGCTGGAAACGTTAACATGGGAATTTGGATTGAGGCCCACAGTGAAAACGACGGAATAGCCACTAAACCCTAAAGAAGGCGCGCCAGTTCTCGACCCTACAAGAACGTAAGGAATATTTACTAGAAAAGTTTAAATATGCTGCCAAAGAATTTGGCAAATCTGGTACAAAGTCCAATTATCTAGCAGTACCAAAGGAACAGCAACTCTCTATTGATTTAGGTAATAGAAAGGTTTTTGGTATCATAAATAAGATTCTGTATTGGATAGAGAATAATTTTACTTATTTTTTTCCACGATATAATTTGTTTCCAGAAGTTGGAGTTGAAGGAAGAAAAATTCCTGGAACTAATACAAGGGTTAAGTATTTTACTCCAGATGACCAAGCAGAGTATACTAAAATTCCTTATAAAGGAAAATTATACGTGGACTTAATGCCAGAAGTGGAAGGTAATAAGTTAAAAGGCTTTAAAGGCAAACTATATGATACAACTGATAAAATTAGTAAGGGTAAAAAAGGTTGTGTAGCTTATGTTATCACGCTTGATGGAAAATTAGTAACTCATGAACATATTAATGTTAACAAAAGCGAATGGGCTTATCGTCATTCAACTCTTGCAGGTGGTAGGCCAGTTTTATGTTCTGGTTTAATGAAAGTGGTAAATGGTAAAATAACTTATATAGACAATAATAGCGGGCATTATAAACCAGAATCAGCAAACTTATACAATGCAGTGAAAAAGTTAGAAGGTCTATTTTCGAAAGATGCAAAAGTTGTTTGCCTACCATATTGGATTAGCTTGAAAAAACAAATTCCGCTTATACGCAAAATTAATCTAGCCAAACGAGAACCTGTAGAGAAATTCTTGGAAAGGATGGAGAAAAAAGGGAAAGATGGATTGACTCAATATGAAAGACATTTTGAAAAGATAAAGGAATTTAATGAGCAGTATGAACAAAAATTGCTTCTTGCAAACTATAAGTCACCTACAAATGAACTGTCCTACAAACCAACTATACATAAAAAACACAGATTGAAATACTCTGAATATATTAACTTACACCTTAATTTTTTGAAAGAGTTTGATGAAAATCCTGAAGTGCAAAAAATAGCAATAGAACATTCAATAAGAAGGGTTATTGGAGCAAATTATGGCCATAAACCTACAGTTGCGCTTGCTAAGGCACAGGTAATAGATAAAGATGGAAAGCTGCAAGAAACGGACGAAATAGTAGGTATAAATGTTGCTTTTCACCATGAGAATGATCGTGATGGCTTTGCTAAACTTCTAGATTTTAAAAAGTATAGCTATATTTGTCATTTGCAAAATAAAGATAGAGCTGTTATGGAAAAATTAATGCCTAATAAATGGGTAGCTTTTATGAGTACAGACCAGGCTAACAAGTTTGTAAAGGATACTTTACAAATTAAAATTGATAGTGTTGAACAATTGGGTGCCCGTTTAGTGAAGAGCTAAACTCTATTAAATATATGCTAATATATCTACTCATCAGGGTGGCAAAATAGGTAGATGAGAGAAATACAACTAAATGTTGTCATGAAAGTAGCTCCTTTGTTGTCATGCCAGTGCTCAGACACTGGCATCCAGTTAAATTTACGGAGTATAATGGATTCGAGTGTCTGCTACTTGAATGACAAGCAAAGGCTACTCGGATGACAAGAAAGGGAGCACCGAAAATAAATAGGTGTCATCCCAGTGCGTGACACTGGGATCAAGGAATTCTGAGTTTTTGAAAAGATTATGGATTCCAGTGTCACGCACTGGGATGACACCCTTTTAGTTGCTGTACGCACATTGTGGTACAACAGACCAAGATGGAGTTAATAGGGTCTCCTCTTCCTGAAAATACGGAAAGTCAGTAAAAAAAATCAGGCATTAGCACTTCAGCTCTGCAGTTGAGTCAATATGAGAGAGTAAGTCTACAAAAGTAGACTTACTAATTGAACTTTGATCCTTTATTTTACTATAGAACAGCACTGAATCTGCGGGATCATAGAATTTATTTCCAATCTCTCTGAATGTACTACTTATATCAATAGGTGTCGACTCTTCTTGTGAATCAGATTTAAATAAGCCATGAGTATCTTTCAGACGACAGTACCACTTGCAATTATTTCGCTCTGCTGTTACCCACCCTGGGGACTTTTCTTCACATTCTCTATAGCAATCATGAAGTGCCTTCCATTAAAATGGAGGGTTTAGTATAGGGTTTGTCATAATATACTCCTTAATTATAAAACTAATAGCACGTTAGTACATACTGTAATTGCTATTGAATGATGGAGAGACATACTCCATTATTTTAGCACGAAGTAACAAATTCAATGAATTAGTTCTTCAAGAATAATTTAAACTTTTACAGTAGGAGTAGTCTCATGAAACATTATAGCGGGTTAGATGTCTCACTCAAAGAAACTTTTATTAGTATCATTGATGAGAAAGGAAAAATTGTTAAAGAAGGGGTTGTTGCAAGTGAAAGCAGTGCAATAGCTGAGTTTCTGCTTGGTCAAAACAAAAAATACGAGTCCATAGGAATAGAAAGCGGGCAATTATCAATATCGATGTGCAAAGAGTTGAGGAATCTTGGATTACCAGTAACTTGTGTAGATGCAAGGCATATGGCAGCAGCATTATCTGCGAGAATCAATAAGAATGATAAAAATGATGCAAGAGGCATAGCACAAATGATGAGAGTTGGGCTATTTAAGGAGGTATTAGTAAAATCAGACGAAGCTTGTCAGGTTAAAATAATACTTGGAAGCAGAAGACAATTAATACGTTGCAGAGAGCAAATTGCGGGAACAATAAGGGGATTACTGAAAATATACGGGATAAAAGTTAATCAACGTCTTAGTTCTGCAAACTTTGCTTTAAAAGTGCAAGAAATGGTTAATAATCTAGATGAAATTAGCCAAACCTCAATTGAATCATTAGTACATAGTTTAGAAATAATAGAAGAATCAATAAGAAAACTTGATAAAATGCTCTCAGAACAAAGCAAAAAAGATGAGGATTGTAAATTATTAACTACTGTTCCAGGAGTTGGTATTATAGTAGCAATGACATATAAAGCTGCAATAGATGATCTGCATAGGTTTGAAACATCTTATACAGTTGGAGCCTATATGGGATTAAGTCCAAGACAGTACGCTTCTGGTGAGATTGATCGACACGGAAGTATATCAAAAATGGGACCAGTGGACTGTAGGAATATGTTATATGAAGCCGCGCAGGTCTTACTGGTAAAATGTAAAAGGACATTTAAATTAAGAAGCTGGGGATTGAAGCTTAAAAAGAAAAAGGGCATGAAAAAAGCAATTGTTGCAGTAGCAAGAAAATTAGCCGTGATTATGCATAAGATGCTAATCGATAGAAAAGAGTTTTGCTATCAATAAACACTAAAGAAGTATAAAACAATAATTTTACTGAAAGTAAAGATAGCAATGCCGATGGAAGGGATAAGCAAGAGGATAAGTTGAAGCATAGACTTCGTGGCGTACATGTTGCCGTCCACTTCCGCCTAACAAGTATAGTGCGGCTTGGCTACAATATGAATTAGCCATATTAGACCGCGGAGAGAACAATGGAAGCATGCTACTTTTAACTTATGTAAAATCATTAAGACTATAGAGGAAAAGAATGATACCTTAGTTTTTATAAGCTTAATGAATATGTGGATAAATACTTTAAGTTTGTGTGGACGTATTTATCCACATATTCATTGGCTACATAGTTTAAAAGAGATTAATTGGAAATTAGTGTTGATGTTTTTATTGCCAATAAAACCTCTTTTGATTGAATAAGATAATACAATAATAAATAAAAGGTTGTATTAGAGCTGAATTTTACATCAAAAAATATTTTTCATGATACAAAAAATTATTGTTGACTTTTATGCAATTAGAGAACTTATATGCTAATATAATGTTAATTCTTATATTGACATAATAACTTTTCGGATAAGGTTTCTTAATTAAAAATTTCATTTTGGCAAACTTACTTATTGTAGGAAAATTTGCTTACGTAAAACTGTTTATAGAGTGACAATAGATGTATTATACTTATACTTCTGATATTTGAAAATTTATGCAGTTATTTCTAACAAGATTGGTCAATAAATTTTACTGTTTAAGGATGAGAAACAAAGTAATCATCGTTTCCAGTATTGCTCTTATTCTACTGTTTTTTATCAACAATACATTTTTAAAAAAAGATCAGGCGGTTCATAGTGATAATCCAATTAGTAGTTTTTCAGTAAAAACTCAGGATTATACTCCACAAAATCGCACTGTATATTTAAATTTTTCTGGTACAGTAAATCCCTTGCATAGGGCAAGCCTTGTCTCAAGAACAAGTGGTCAAGTTATTGCTATTTATTTGTCTGATGGTGAAAAAGTAAAAAGAGGCGATGTAATTTTAAAGATAGAAGATTATGACAGAGTTGCACAAGTTGAGAAAGCCAAAGCTTTATTAAATCAGCGTGAAATTGAGTATGATTCCTCTCGAAAATTGAATAAAAAAGGCTATGGAGCACAGATAAGAGTGGAATCAGCTTTTACTGCATTGCAGAGTGCAAAAGCTGACCTAAAAAGGCTAGAATTGGATTTAGAAAACACTGCGATTAAATCTCCTATTGATGGTTATATAGATAAGATCAACGTAAATGAAGGGGATTTTGTTAATCTTGGACATAAGATAAATGACATAGTTAATTTTGATCAGGTTCTTGTGGTGTTATATGTTTCAGAAAATGAAGTAAATAAAATAAAGCTAGGTAGCACAGCGCAAATTAATTTGCTAGACGGAAGGGAATTAGTAGGTGAAGTGAGTTTTATTAGTAAAATTGCTGAGCCTAAAACTGGATCTTATAGAGTGGAGGTAAAGGTAACTGATAATGAGATTATATCTTTGCAAGGACTGACTGCTAGTGTAAGCCTCCCTTCAGGTGAAAGATTTGCATATAAAATTCCTTCTTCGGCCTTAAGCTTAAATGACGATGGTATTCTTGGAATAAAGATTGTTGATGATAATAATTATGTAGTATTTACAGCAATAGAAATTGTTGATTATGAAGACGATGGAGTTTGGGTAGTCGCAAATAATGAAAGTAAGCCTATAAAGCTAATAACATTGGGTCATCTATTTGTGAAGCCTGGTGATAAGGTATAACTCGAATGTAACATGACACCAAATGAGCTACTCGCATTTTTGAGGTATAAATCACAATATTTGTACAGTTGTGTGTGTGCTACTAAAAGGGTGTCATTCAAGTAGCTGACACTGAAATCCAGAAAAGAAGGCAGTGTCTGGACACTGACACTATGTTTTTATTTTGCCACTCTGCTGTGTAAACTTACTCGGCAATAACCTTTTTTTCTTTTAACAAATTTTGTAATTCACCGTTTTCATACATCTCACGGATTATGTCACAGCCACCAATAAACTCTCCCTTTATATATATTTGTGGAATTGTTGGCCAATCAGAAAAACTTTTTATGGACTGACGTATTTCATCATTCTCAAGTACGTTGATGCATTTAAACTTTACATTCAATTTTTTGAGAATTGACACGACGAGCCCAGAGAATCCGCATTGAGGAAAGTCAGAGGTGCCTTTCATATACAGCACTACATCATTTTCTGCTATGTCTTTTTTTATTTGTTCAAAGTTGTTCATAAATATCACCTTAATTTTAAGTGCTAGTTTCTAGTTGCAATGCATGTATAGACTGATCTTTGAGAGCTTTATATACCATTCTATGTTGTTCTATTTTTGTCTTTCCAGAAAAACACTTGGAAGTTATTTTTAGATGGTAATGATCATCATCTCCAGCAAGGTCCTTAATCTTTATATCAGCATCAGGAAATGATTGTTTGATAATTTTCTCTAACTCGTGAATTGTAATAGTCATCAGTTTATTTTAATTATAAGTCTAAAATACGCAATTAATTATTGTGAAGACAATAGATTCAGCGTGCTTAGAGCACTAGCAAGACGAGATTTTAATTGGCTTTCATACTTATTCCAGTTCTCTATTTCCTTTCTTGCCACACCTGAAGTAACTGCAGCTTTTGCAACAGCAGGAGATACTATAGAAATTAATCTTGGATCAAATGGAGTAGGTATTATATATTCACGTCCATAGCTCATTTTACGACCGCCATAGGCTGCAGATATCTCATTTGGCACTGATTCGCGGGCAAGCTTTGCTATTGCATCTGCAGCAGCAATTTTCATTTCATCATTTATTGTCGTTGCATGTACGTCGAGTGCTCCTCTGAATATGTAAGGAAATCCCATTACGTTATTGACTTGGTTGTTATAGTCTGACCTACCAGTTGCAATTATTGCATCTGGCCTTACAGATTTTGCAAATTCAGGCCTTACTTCTGGATCAGGGTTAGCAAGAGCAAAAATGATCGGGTCTTTACCCATGCTTTTTAACATCTCTTCGCTAAGCACATCCTTTGCGGATAGTCCGATGAATATATCAGCGCCTTTTATGGCATCAAGTAGAGAACGTTCTTTAGTGTCAATTGCATATTTTTCCTTCCACTCATTCATATCCTCTTTTCTGTCTTTGTGTATTACTCCTTGTTTGTCACATAGTACTATGTTCTTAGCACCCATAGACTTCAGTATTTCCAAACACGTAATACCAGCTGCTCCAGCACCATTCATGATGATCTTGACATTCTCTAATTTCTTTCCAGCAATATCGAGGGCATTTTCTATACCAGCTGCAACAACTACTGCAGTTCCATGTTGATCATCATGAAAAACCGGAATATCCATCAATTCATTTAGACGTTTTTCTATTATGAAACAATCAGGAGATTTTATATCTTCTAAATTTATTCCCCCCCAACTTGGACCAAGATACCTTACTGCATTGATGAAATCTTCTATGTTTTCTGTGTCAACTTCTATATCAATTGCATCAATGTCAGCAAAACGCTTAAATAAAACAGCTTTGCCTTCCATGACGGGTTTTGAAGCAAGAGGACCGATATTGCCAAGTCCCAGCACTGCGGTGCCATTTGAAATGACAGCCACATAATTGCTTTTTGCCGTGTAATCATAAACAGCTTTAGGATTTTTAGCTATTGCAAGGCATGGGGCTGCAACACCAGGGGAATAAGCAAGTGATAGGTCATGCTGTGTGGATAAGGGTTTTGTTGGTATAACCGATACCTTACCAGGTTTACCACTTTTATTATGGTACTTAAGTGCTTCTTGTTTTGTGGTGTTATCTAAATTATTATTCATGCTTTGAGCTTATTGTTAGTAATTTTTTAAGTATATGGGGTTTTTATGAATGTTCAACTATTAGCTTGTGAATTCTGCTGTACTTCTGTATAAGTTTATCTACCAATAGTGTGACTTACATGCTTAAGAAAAACGTGCCTAATTTGCTAACAATTTCTCGTGCGCTCGCGATACCGGCAATAATATCAAGCTTTTATATAGAAAGTAAATATGCAAGTCTAATAACAATATTGATCTTTATGTTTGCGTGCATTACAGATTTTTTTGATGGTTATTTAGCACGTGCATGGAAAGTCCAATCGAATTTTGGCAAGTTATTTGATCCAATTGCCGACAAGTTAGTAGTAGCTTCAACAATAATCATGCTAGTTTATAAGCACAAGATAGATGATATTACAATTATACCGTCAGTTATAATTGTTTGTAGGGAGATATTAGTTTCAGGTATGCGGGAGTTTTTGATAGCTACAAACGTTAGCCTACCTGTGAGTAAGGCTGGAAAAATTAAAACATTTTTGCAGATGATTGCTGTGGTAGCGCTAATAATGAGTGATTATGAGAAAATTCGATATGCAGGTGTGATTTGCTTATGGGCTGCAGCTGTTATGACTATGTGGTCAGGCTATAATTACGTTCTAGCTAGCATCAAACAGATTGACTAAATTGCTTAAGAGTATACAAAGAAAGTTAATAATTTCACAATATTGACTGATTAGTTAAAATCCTGTATAATGTATTAGTTTATAAATTAGTCAAGTTTGTATGACTGGTATTATTATAGATAGCTTTAATACTGAGTCTTCCTTTAAGAGATCAAGTTCTGAGAAAGATATTAAAATAGAGGATTTTTTTCGAGATTTCTGGTCAACAGTTGATGAAGAAGAAAAAAAGAGAAAAAAACTTGAGCAAGAATTATTAATACTTGAAGAAGGAAAAAAAAAGCAGAAGCTGGAACAGGAGTTATTAACGTTAAAAAAAAGAGAGCTAAATAGAAAATGTGTATCATTGGCAACAATGGTTCCATTTGCATTGCTGATGGCAATTGAGCTCGAAAAAACATGTAGCGATCAGGTATTACTTGGCCTTATAAGCGGTGCATTAGGCCATATTATATTACCTTTCACAGTCTTATCTCTTATTTGCACGCTATATTTAATTTATAATAATAGAAAAATAGCAGAAAAAGAACGAGAGTTGGAGAATATTGAAGATGGAGAAAAAGAAAAGAGAGATATTCCTTATACAGTTGATGATTACTGTAACTATGCTGATGCTGCTTTAGTTACATTAGTTATTGTGGCTAGCATAGTAAGCGAAGCATTGGCACAAGGAATAATAGAAGACGTAGCTTTTTCAATTTCTAGTATATTCTACTTTGTAGCGAGTGCTACTTTTTGCTATTGTGAGTACAAGAAAAATAAAAATTCTGAAGTAGAAAAAGATCAAGGCTTTGATGAGAAATCTGAAAAAAAGACAAGCAATATGTCTACAGCTAAGTTAATGCTTGCTGGTTCTTCTTTATTACTAGTCAGGAGGATAATGTTGATTTCTGAAGTAGCATTATCTGCTGTTGGACCTGCTTTAGGTCTAGTAGGTATTGCTCTTTTGATGGTCGGAAGTGGATTGATCATACATTCTTATATTAGAAAGCTAGAGAACGTAGAAGTGAGTGGAAAAGGTGTTTCAACAGGTGCTGGTATAGGTAATATACGGGAAGGGCAGGTTTTTGCTCGATGATAATGCCAAAAATTTGTTTATTTAGGTAATATTTAGTCTATACTTTATTTTGATCAAAAAAAATCTTATGTATAAGACTTTAATCATATGCTTTTTTCTTCTAATTTGCCACTTTACGCAGTTATATGCGAATGACCTTGAACACACTGAAACTGAACTATATGAGGAGGCAGTTAAGCTTTATGATCAGAAAAAATATAAGCAAGCTATTAGAGCATTTCAAAAGATAGAGGATTTGTATCCTTTATCTTATTGGGCAATGAAAGCCAAATTATTGTCTGGGTTTTCTCACTATAATATGGGTAAATACAGCGGTGCTGCAAGTGATATGGATGATTATATATACGTTTATCCAAATGGTGAAGATTTGCCATATGTATATTACTTAAGAGTATTATCTTATTACATGCAAATTAACAAAGTGCAGCTTGGGCAACAAATTGCATATAAAACTTTAGAGCTAGCTACTGAATATATTAATCTTTTTCCGAATAGCGAATATATAGAAGAGATCAAAGAAAAAGAAAAATTAATCACAGAACATATATCAAAAAAAGAGTATTCTATTGGTGAATTTTACCTAAAGCGTGGTGAATATTTAGCAGCAATTAAGCGTTTTCAAAATATGATAAGCGATAAATATTCTAAATATTCTTCTAGAGTTATTAGTTATTTAATAACAGCTCACTTAGCTCTTGGCCTTGACTTAGAAGCTGAGCAGTATGAAAATATGTTAGTAGAAGGGGTTAATTAGTTTTCTTATGGCTGGTCATTCACAGTTTTCAAATATAAAACATCGAAAAGGTGCTCAGGATGCAAAGCGCTCGCAAAAATTTACGAAGCTCATTAGGGAAATAACAGTTGCTGCAAAACAAGGGCTGCCTGATCCCGAACTCAATCCACGTCTTCGCTCTGCTATCTTTGCTGCGCGAAAGGAAAATCTACCAAAAGATAAAATAGAAACAGCAATAAAAAATGCAGCTGGTAACGTTGCTGGAGAAAGTTATGAAGAAATACAATATGAAGGCTGCGGACCTTCTGGTGCTGCACTTATTGTCCATGCTCTGACAAATAATCGCAACCGAACTGCTTCTGAGATACGTTATATCTTTTCTCGCAAAGGCGGTAATTTGGGAGAAACAGGATGTGTGAGTTACCTTTTCGATCATGTAGGCTTAATTGTCTATAAAGCAGAGGGTATAAATTTTGAAGATTTATTTAACTATGGAATTGAATTAGAAGTATTGAATGTTGAGGAAAATAACAAAGAAGAATTATATGTTATAACTTGTGAAGTAAAAGACTTTGGTAAAGTACGTGACGCTTTCTATACAAAATTTGGAGAACCAGAACTTGCTCGTCTTTCATGGCAACCAAAGGACCTGATTGAAGTTAGCGACAAAGAATTAATTGATAAATTATCTATATTAGTTGAAGAGCTAGAAGATAATGATGATGTGCAGTATGTTGAAGGTAATTTTATTTTTGCTGATAAACTATGAGGCTGGTAATACTTCCACTGCTTTGTATTTTACCAGCATATGCAACTGAAACATTTGTGCAGAAAGACTATTGTCATTCCAGTGCCCAGACACTGGAATCTAGCAAAATTGATTATAAACAGTACGCTATACAACATTTTCGATTAAAAAGCTGGATTCCAGTGTCAAGCACTGGAATGACACTAACCCACTCTCCAGTGTTATTCCAAGACGGGATCAGGAAAAAAAAAGCTGCTTTGGTGACAGAAAGTGATAGAAAGCTATCATTCATATCCAGTGACATAAAATCCTCTTTTTTTGATGCAGGAGGTTTGGCGCCAAATACGGTGATGAAATTAATCAACGTATATAAAGATTTTGGTATAGGTTTTAAAAAAGACATTGTGCCAAAAGGTAAGTTGGAGGTTCTTTTTGAGAAATCACTCGGTAATCAGAAAGCTGAAGAAAAAATTTTATATACTTCACTGACAACAAACAATAAAGCCATTAGCTTATATCATTATAAATCGCAAGACGGCAAAGAAAGGTATTTTAATAAAGAGGGTGTAAGCTTAAAGAGTTTCGTAAGTCCTTTGAATGGAGATTATCGTATATCTTCGAAATTTGGTAATAGAAAGCATCCTGTTCGCGGTAAAATTGCTTTTCACAAAGGAGTAGATTATGCAGCTAAGCTTGGCAGTCCCATATATGCTGCTGCAGAGGGTGTGGTAGAATATATAGGAAAGAATGGTGGCTATGGAAATTACATCAAAATAAAACACAAAAATGAATATTCAACTTGTTACGCACATATAAGCAAATTTAGTAGCGATATAAAGTTAGGCTCTAAAGTAAAGAAGGGGCAGATCATTGCTTATGTCGGCAGCACTGGTGTTGCAACAGGACCTCATTTACATTATGAAGTTATATATAATGGTAAACATATTGATCCGCTTACGATAGCTCATGGCAATGAGATAAAGTTGCCTGATCGTGAATTAAGAGAGTTTAAATTATTTGTAAGTAAGGTAGATGAAATAATCAGCAGAGAGGGTGCAAGTGAAAAAGCAATCTGATAAAGACAGCACAGATAAAAATACGATAAGTGATAGAAATCTAAGTAAAATTCGGGCTTTTCCTGTACTAATAGCGCTAGGGTTAATTTTATTGGTACTTTTTGTGTATGACAGCACAATTGCACTTGGAGTTGCTGCTGTTTCAATTTTGACTTTTCTTCAGGCACTTTTCGTTAATGACCCTAATGAAGCAAGAGTGATAGAGTTTTTTGGTCATTATATTGGAACTTATTTTAAGTCTGGAATATGTGTAACGCTTCCGTTTTCGAGTAAATATAGAGTGTCTCTGAAATTTCAGAATATTAACACAGAAAAAATTAAAGTTAATGATGCTAATGGAAGTCCGATAGAGATTTCAGTAGTAATTGTTTGGAAAGTTAGCAGTCCTGCAAAGGCATATTATAATGTTAATAATTATCATGAATTCGTTTTTGTGCAAAGTGACTCGGTAATTAGAGAAATGGCAAGTAATTATCCGTATGATAGCGAAAACGATGAGGAATCTTTGCGTAAAAATTCTGATAAAATTTCAAATGAATTGAGATCAATGCTACAACAAAGATTGAATATTGCTGGAATTGAAATTGCAGAAGCGAGAATATCGCATTTGGCCTATTCATCTGAGATTGCACAAGCAATGCTGAGGCGTCAACAAGCGCATGCCATCACCTCTGCAAGAAGGCATATAGTGCAAAATGCAATAGGAATTATCGAAGAAGTAATAGCCCATTTTGAAAAAAATAAAAGCTTACAATTGGATGGAAAACAAAAGGTTCAATTGATAAACAATTTGCTAGTTGCTCTGATCTCTGAGCAGGATGCACAGCCGACTATTAGTTTGGATAATAATTAGCATAGAAGCCGATTGGGTTTCATGAATGCAAGTCACTGTTAATTTCTTGATTAATAGACTAAATGATGTTATAAATTACACGCATTAGGGGTGCTCTAAAAAAGCTGAGAGTACATAAAGTACAACCCTTTGAACCTGATCTTGTTAAAACAAACGTAGGAAAATGTATGTATATAAATATTGAAGAATGCTTTGGCTTCATCGCGTTCATTACATCTCTCATTGGGTTATTGCCTCAAGTATATAGAGCATATTGACCTTACCCAGAAAAAGTAGACAGAAAGTTAAGACGTTTTTGCTATGAGAATGATGAATCAAAAAGCTCAGGAATGCAATAGTTAATAGTAGAATGTCTACGCTGTTTATTATAAAAAATTTCTATATATTCAAATATTGCGGTTTTAGCTTGTTGTGCAGAGTGTTGTGAAGTATCAATGAGTAACTCTCTCTTAAGTGAACTAAAAAAGCTCTCTGAAACAGCATTATCATAACAACAACCTTTGTGACTCATACTAGAAGTAATATTTTTTGTACTTAGTAAAAATTGATAATTTTTAGAGGTGTATTGCGATCCTTGATCGCTATGAAATAGTAGATTTTTAGCAGATTTGCGCCTACCAATAGCCATGAATAACGCATCTATAACTAATTGCCTATTTACTGCATTACTCATTGACCAGCCAATCACCATGCGTGAATATAAATCTATTATTGCTGCCAAATATAACCATCCTTCATTAGTTTTTATGTACGTAATATCAGTTACCCATATCTTGTTAGGTTGATCAGCGATGAAATTCTGATTTAATATGTTAGGAGTTATAACTCTATTGTCTATTTGTGGTTTTTTACTTTTAAACTTTCGTCTAAGCTTAGCTTGAATGCCATTTTTCTGCATAACATTTTGCACTGTTTTGATGTTATAATTTTTACCTAAAGCCTTTAATTCAGCGTGAATTTTAGGAGCTCCGTATCTGCATTGTGATGCTCGATATACCTTCTGAATATCTTGTATGAGCTCTTCTCTTATTGATTTTTTGTTGTTTTTTTCCTTAGTAATCCATTTATAATAACCACAAGCAGATACGTTCAAAAATCTGCATAATTCCCGTATTTTATAGCAGTTTTCATGTTCTTTTATAAAAGAATATTTTACTCTTTTTGGTTTGCAAAATATCCCAGGGCTTTTTTTAAAATGTCTCTTTCCCTCGTTACTCTTGCCAGCTCTTTCTTTAAATAAAACTTTTCTTTGTCACAATGAGCTACTTTCCCTTTTCCTGGAAACGCATCTACTCCAGACATTCTATCATTGTATGTTTTTACCCATCTGCTTAATGAATCACCGCTAATACCCAAATCTCTTGCTATTTTTGCTGATGATTGACCTGTTTCTTTTACTAGTCTTATAGCTTCAATTTTGAATTCTGCTGTATATTCTTTTCTTTTTGTCATACCACACCTCTTTGAAAAAACGTTTTATTTTACTTCAAAAACGTCTTAACTTTCTGTCTACTTTTTCTGGGTAAGGTCATATATCACAAAACTTACTCGTGACGTATCGATGCTAATGTTAGTGAATTATCTTATTTGTTCATCATCTTGGCTTATTTACGGTATTTGTCAGGGTTTAACTTTTGTGATACTCAGTAATATTGCTGGATTAGTGATCAGTATAATATCAATTGTTCAAAAATGTTACTACGATGCAAAAACTGCACGAAGCGTTTTATAACCATATGCTACATTGTAGCGTGGAGCAAGAATATCGTTCTATTGTAGTACTAAATGGAGAAATACCTGATTCATCGTTTTTTAAACAAGATATACCTGTTATTGCTGTAGATGGAGGAGCAAATAAGCTTCTATCAATTGGCGTAAAACCTGATCTTGTAATAGGAGATTTGGATAGTATAAATCCGAATTTACGTGCTAATTTAAATACAGTATATCTACCTGATCAAGATTATTGCGACTTTTCTAAAGCAATGGCTCACTTAAAAACAGTAAAGTTATTGCCATCAATAGTAACGGGTATTACTGGAGGAGCAATTGATCATATACTACAAAATATTAACTTTTTTTTAAGTACAGATAGTATCTTTTATATGCCTTCGCCTCCCACGGTGGGGTACGCCTTACAAAAAGGTATTAGCTATTTTTCCTCTTTGCTAAAAAATACTAAAATATCCTTACTTGGTATACCGAAAGCTCAAATATCAACTAAAGGATTACAATGGGAACTGTACCTTAGTAACCTTGCTTTTCCAGGAAAGAATTCTTGCTTTAATCGAAGTTTAGGCAATGAGTTATCTATAGAAATACACAGCGGCGTGTGTTTAGCAATGATATATTTAGAAGCAGTAAATGATGATGGTGTGTATTGAGTTAAAACATTAAGAAAAAAAAGTAGAAAAACCGTGTTAACACTAATTCTAAAAACTACAGGCGCCTGTTATTAGCTAAAGTAAAGGTCAAATATCTGGAATTCTGGACATAAAATCCTCCTGTATAAAAAAGATTCAGAATGTACACACAACAGATGTGGCTGAATTTTTATTGAAAAATTGGTTAAAAGGTCTGCAGACCAAGATAGATTTTGAGCTCTCTAAATATCTCTACCATCATTATAATGGCATCTTGAGTATGCGGAAGCAATTTTTTCATTAAAATAAAAAATTTTATTCTACAGCGAATAAAAAGGAGTTTGCTAATTTTCATACTGATCGGATTTCACTACTCAAACCTAGAAACTTTAATGTCAAGGTATCTGTTCAGGGGAATGTGCAAGTCATTGCTCCCTTTCTTGTCATTCCAGTCACAGCTGTACGAACATTGTGGTTTGTGGGCAATTCGCGTAGCAGACGGTGTCATTCCAGTGCTTGACACTGGAATCCAGATTGGGCCTAAGTTGGTAAACACTTTACAACGTTTTGGATGGAACTCTGTGAAAGGACTGGATGCCAGTGTCAAGCACTGGAATGACACCATTTGCTGTGCAATTTACCTGCAAAAATGAATGTTCGTACAGCTGTGTGCTTGACGCTGAAATCCATTATACTCCGTAAATTTAACTGGGTGCCAGTGTCAGCTACTTTCATGACATCAACTGATTTTTTTTTGCATTCCAGTTATGCAAGAAATCTATTATATAATATTATTATCACCCTCTTGATAGTTTGTTAGCTCCTCTCCTCCTGAGTTACTTGGTGCAATTATTTGATCAGATTCAGTTGATGGTTCATCAGATCCAAACAACCATGAAAAAAATCCACCCAAAAATGATCTTATTAAAGAAAAAGGTTTAATCAGTATACCAAACAAACTACTAAAAAAAGAGCTTGGCTGTTCTTCATTTGTTGATGATTCACTTCGTGGACTAACACCATTTTGTGTAAGTGTTATGTCAATAGAATGTCCATTATCAGCAGCTTCAATTTTTACATCACTTTCTTCTTCTGCACTGATCTCCTGTTGTTCTTCCTTTGGGTCTTGCTCTTGTGTAACTGGTTGGACATTACCTTCTTGTCCAGCATCTTCCTCTTGATCTCCTTCACTATCTGTCGATACTGAACTGTCATCAGTTTTTTCTGCGGCTTTTTTTAATAGAGCTTTTATTTCTTCTGTTTTAGCTAAATCAAAAGGAGTTTTTTCATCCTTGTCTTTTACATTGATAGCGATTCCGTCTACTGCTAATAGAATTTTTACTATGTCTATATGACCATTTTTAGCAGCATAATGTAAAGGGGTCTTTTCACTTTCATCTATTGCATTAACATCTGCCCCCTTATCTAGATCATCTTCTAGCTGCTGAGAAAAACTGTCCCCAAGCTTAGCAAATAAGTGTAAGGGAGTCGCTTTATATAATTCTAGTTTAATTTCATTAACACCATTGGGTTTGTTAAAATATATTACAGAACTAAATCTTGTTTTATTATTTATATCGGTACCAATCTTTATGAAGTCTAAATCATTTTTAACAAAATCTTTTCCTGATGATTGGTAATGGTCAATGACTTGCTTTTTTATTGACTTATGAGATCTTTTAATATTTTCTATAATTTTATTTACTTCTTCTTGTGAAAAGCTGAAAGCTAAAGGTTCATAATCTTTATAATCATCAGAAATTGTCGCTTTGAAAAGGGTATAAACTTTATTGATTTGTCTTGAAGATATTTCTTTTTGTGAAAAGTTGAAAGCTGGAGGATACACACTGTAATTAAAACCTTCATATTTAAACTCAAGTGGCCCAGTTCCAATAAATTTTAGATTATGATCCTTTGTTAGTTGTGATAAAAAATTTTTCCATTTACTTTCATCAAACTCGTTGTAACGAGGCCATGAGTAAATTAATACTTTATCTCCAACATCTCCAAATTGTACATGAATACTGTTTGGTTGTTTAAATATATCATTATATTCTTTTCCAAAATCATAGGTGTTAAGAACCTCAACTGACATATTATGAACATCATTGCTGATATATTTTAAGAAGATTTCCCTAACTTTGTGAGTCTTTTCAGCTAATCGAACTTTCTCACCCTGATTTAGGGAGCTGTTAAAATGTGTATAATCAATAAAATTGCCACTCATCTGAACTTTTCTATAGAAATTGTATTATCATGGTACAGTTGCTAATAATCAATGAACTCTGCAGATAAAGTTCTCTGGATGCCAGCACCACATACCGAAATTACACCTTCATAAGGTTATATAAGAAATCTATTGTAATCAGCCTTCTCTGTGTTTTTCAGTATATTTAAGTAAACTATATATAAGAATTGCAATTATAGAACATGCAACTGTTAACAGTAAATTTGGTAAAATACTATAGTGAAAAAATTTTCCTACTATATATATTCCAATAGCTCCAAACATCATATTGCAGAATGAGAGGACTGCACTACCAAGCCCTATACCCTTGATTGTTTCTAAAGCAGAAGTTACGTTATTGCTGATTACGAGTGCAAGCCCGATATTGCTCGGAATCCAAAGAACTTGCAGAATAAGTACACTTAACTTGTTTGCGAGATAAAAATATACCAATAAACCATCCGATATCATCGGTAATACCAAACCTATTATTAACATCTTGCTCACTCCTATTTTTGGTACGTACCTTCTATTAATTAAAGTTCCAATTATGTAAAATATAACTATGATTGATATGAGATAGCCAAAATATTGTACTTCAACGCCCATTGATTCAAATATGAACGGGTAGTTAGCAATGTATGCCCAAAGCCACATGAAAGTTAATCCATGAATGTTTGAAAATCCAAGGAAACGATAATTCTTAAATATTAATATATACTGCTTGAAGATATTAATACTGGCTTTACTTTTATTTACGGTCAGCGTTTCTTGTAGCTTCAAGTAAATAAAAATGAGCATAATAATTGCGGCAAGTGATATGATAAAAAACAAAAACTTCCAACTATAACCATGTGAAATTATATAACTGCCTACCACTGGAGCTATTCCAGGTGAAAGTGCTACTATCATATTTAACTTTGAGATTACTCTTGAGTATTCACTACCTGAGTACATATCCCTGATTGCTGCATATCCGACAACGCCTGCAACACCAGCTCCAGCTCCTTGTATAAACCGGATTAATATTAAAAGTATAATATTATCAGCTATACAACATACAATACTTGCCAAAGTAAAAATTGTCATACCAATCAGCATTATTAGGCGCCTGCCATAATAGTCTGACAATGGGCCATAAATTAATCCAGATATTGCAACTCCTACTAAATTTAAACTGATCGTAAGCTGCGCTATATTACCTTTCACCTTAAAATAGTTGGCAATACTTGGCAATGCAACTGAGTATAAGTCTGTTGCCATATCAACAACTGCTACAGATAATATAATAATAAGAGAGATGATATTTTGTGAAAAAGCTGTCGACACTAATGATTTACTGGATTAAATATGTTTAATTGTAGTATATTTTTCTCATTAGTATATTAATTTAACTGCTAATCTCTGTATAAAATATGGATAAATCACAATTAGTTAAAGAGGTTTTCGATTCTGTAGCAAATCGCTACGACATTATGAATGATATAATGAGCCTTGGAATGCACAGGCTATGGAAAGAGAAGATGGTAAGTAGTGTGCATTTTAAAAAGAACTCCAAGGTTTTGGATATTGCTGGAGGAACCGGAGATATAGCTATAAGAATAGCAAGAGGTGAACCAAGTACTCAAGTTACAGTATGTGATATAAATCAAAACATGCTGGACAAAGGGCGTGATAAAGCAATAAATTCAAATCAGCTAAATTTCAATTGGGTATGTGCAAATGCAGAGAGTTTACCATTTGAAGATTCTGAATTTGATTATTATACAGTAGCTTTTGGTATTCGAAACTTTTCTGACCGTAAAAAGGCTTTAAGTGAAGCATATAGGGTATTGAAGCCAGATGGGAAATTTATTTGCTTGGAGTTTGCCCCTATGCATTATCAAAATGAGATATTCACCAAATTTTATGACTTATACTCATTTAAAGTAATTCCTAAAATTGGTAGCATGGTTGCTAAAGATAAGGGTTCTTACGAATACCTAGTAAGAAGCATAAGAGAATTTCCAACTCAAACTAATTTTAAAATGGAAATTGAAGAGGTAGGCTTTAAGAATGTTGAGTTCTATAATATGAGCTATGGAATAGTGGCGTTACACATTGGAATAAAATGAATATTAAACTCTGGTATGCTCATCCTTCCAACAGTTCTTTTGCTATCTTCCTGTAATTGCGCAGCGTTTTTCCTTCAGTAGAAATCAAGCTAAAGTTTCTTGAACGTATTGCTCTAACGAAGTACACTGTAAACTAATATTGTAACTTTTTCCTGAAGCTAAATACTTAACTTTAAAATAAAATGCGATCTAACATTAAGCAGCTATTTTACTATATAAAACCTAGTCTACATTATTTTAGCATAGCTTTTATTGCAGTTCTATTTTCAGCTTTAACGATTCTTCTTTTTGGTAGGGGCTTAAGCAACATAATTGATTCTGGCGCAGAGCATAACTTTACTACCAAGCTCGTAGTTTCAATACTGATAGTTTTAGGCATTTCTTTCACTGCATTTATTCGGTTATATTTCATTGGCATTGGCAGCGAGAAAGTTATCGCAAGAATCAGATACGACTTATATAGCAGTATCACTGACTTGCAACCGAGTTTCTTTGAGAACACAGGCGTACAAGATGTTATCTCAGCATTAATTACTGATACCTCTGCATTGCAATCGATAATAAACAGCAGCTTACTGACAATATTGAGAAATTTTGTTGTACTGACTGGTAGTGTTGCAATGCTATTATACACAAATCTGCACCTCACTGCATATGCAGCTGCAATAATACCCATACTTCTCATTATCATGACTTCACTTGGAAAAAAAGTTCGCAATTATGCACGCTTCGCTCAGGATAAATTAAGTGAGCTTGCATCATTGAGTGAGGAAAATTTTAGATCTATAATAACTATCAAATCGTTTGTACTCGAAGAAAATGAAAAAATTCGTTTTCAGAAACATCTAAACTCAGTATCAAAATCATACGTAAAATTAGTACTCTTACGTGCTATTTTAGTAACTCTAGTTATCACGTGTGTGATAGGTTCGCTAGTTATTTTGCTTTTTTTTGGAATAAAAGAAGTCTTAAGTAATAATATGACCATTGGAGAACTCTCCTCATTTGTGTTTTATTCAGCGCTTGCTTCAGGGGCTGTAAACAATCTAAGCGATAACATCAGTGATTTGCAACGAGGTCTTGGAATTGTAGAGCGTTTATTTGAATTTATGAACATGAAAAGCTCTATATTAGATAGTGATAATCCTATAAGGATCAATAGTGTTCAAAAAAGAATTTCGTTTAATGATGTAACATTTTTTTATGCTGATAAGCCAGCATTAAATAACGTATCATTTTCTATAGAGGTAGGCCAATCAGTATCAATTGTTGGACCATCTGGAAGTGGCAAGAGCACCATTTTAAAGCTTTTGCTCCGTTTTCACGATCCAAGTGAAGGCAGTATTACTATTGATGGGCATGACATCAAATCAATTGCGCTAAATGACCTCAGATCGTTGTTTGGCTTAGTGCCACAAGACCATATGATATTCTCTTGTTCAATAATGGAAAATATACTATATGGTAAACCAGATGCTGAATATGAAGAGGTGAAGCAAGCAGCTATCAGCGCTTATGCGATGGAATTTATTGATAAGCTGCCGGATAAATTTGATACATTTGTAGGAAAAAGAGGACTGAAACTTTCTGAAGGACAAAAACAACGCATCATAATAGCAAGAGCCATACTCAAAAACCCTCAGGTTTTAATACTGGATGAAGCAACCTCTGCTCTTGATTATAAAAGTGAAAACCTAGTGCAAAAAGCACTTAGCAAGTTGATGCAAAACAGAACAACAATTGTAATTACGCACAGGCTATCAACCGCACTCAAAACTGACAAGATTATAGTGATTAATTGCGGGAAAGTAGAAGAAGTGGGAACTCATGATTCTCTAATGAGTAAAGATGGGCTGTATGCAAAATTGGTGAGGATATAGTAAAAACTGAAGGAAAATTTGAGTCATACTTGTTGGTTATTATGCTAGATTGATAATGAAAGTTATTAAATCTTTAATTATTTTAACTTATAATAATATCATAGTATTTTTTTAAGGATTATTATGGTTTATAATTATAGTCATTTCCCAAAATCACCTTGTACGGCTTTCAATTTGCCAACACAGGTTGTGCCAACACAAGTTTTACCAGCACCAATTTCGCACTGTGCACAAGCTTCTGCACCTGCATACGCACCTTGTGCTACTAATTTGTGTCACAATCATTTTAACTCATATCATAACTATTATGATACATGTTATAATCCTTGTGATACGTTTGATTTTTTCTGCTAAGAGATTAGATTTAAATCACTAACAAACGTACGTTCTTTCACTCTTGATATACGTACTTCCAATAGCACATGGTTTTCCATGTGCTTCACATTTTGCTTTAAAATACAATAAATTTGACTACTGACAGCTTTTTCTTGAAATCTTAGCAGCATTTTGCTGTGGCAAAGCTTTTCAATGCGAATATCTTCTATATTAAAATCGTATTTTGAAATGTACTGTAAGTTTGTATATGCTAGTTTTAACCTTAGAATTATTAAATCATTAACTTTTTTATCCTATAATAATCTAATAGTTATTTTTTAAAGGATTCTTATGAATTATAATTTTTCCTCATCTCCACGTGTTGGTTCATGCATTCCTACGCGCACAGCTTGCACAACTAACCCACGGTACCATCATAATTTTGATCCACATTGTCATAACCACTTTAACCCACATTGCCATAACCACTTTGATCCGTATCGTGATGGACTCGAATTAAATATACAGCTTCCTGATATAAAAATACCTCCTTGTCCTGATGTAAAATGTCCTGATGTAAAATGTCCTGATGTAAAATGTCCTGATGTAAAAATACCTCCTTGTCCTGATGTAAAATGTCCTGAGGTAGAAATACCTCCTTGTCCTGAGTGCCCTGCTTGTCCAGAACCTAAAAAACCAATTGACTTTTCAAGGCTTTCAATAGTAGTTGATGCAGTTTCTGGAGAGATTAAAGATGCCATTACTAAGAAATCTAGTGGTTTAATGTTTGCAAAATGTAAAGAAATTATTGATAAAAGTGACAACAATCTTGAAATTGGTCCAGACAATCGTATCAAAGGACAATGTGATAATAATCCTGAATGCAAAGCTTGTGTGGATGCGATAAATGCTTCTATAATAGATACGCGCACAGAATCAGCATTTTCTCCTGAACAAATGTCAGTACCAGAAGGTATTGTTTATATTATATGAAAGTAATGAAGGTGTATACATTGTTAGTATACATTTCTATTTTATGTTAACTTTTTAGTAACCTTTATTTATTAATGGAGCAATTTTATGTTACAGAACACTTTCCCTTATTCAAATAAATTGAAAATTAATTTATATACAAGGCTAGATGATGGTAAAGACCCTAAGTACGAGATTAATGACAAGACTAAGAATGAACTGAAGGAAAAGATTAAAAATGAACTAGAGAAAGATCTTAAGTTTGAGATTGGCGATAAGACTAAGAATGAACTGAAGGAAAAGATTAAAAATGAACTAGAGAAAGATCTTAAGTTTGAGATTGATGACAAGACTAAGAATGAACTGAAGGAAAAGATTAAAAATGAACTAGAGAAAGATCTTAAGTTTGAGATTGATGACAAGACTAAGAATGAACTGAAGGAAAAGATTAAAAATGAACTAGAGAAAGATCTTAAGTTTAAGATTGGCGATAAGACTAAGAATGAACTGAAGGAAAAGATTAAAAATGAACTAGAGAAAGATCTTAAGTTTGAGATTGATGACAAGACTAAGAATGAACTGAAGGAAAAGATTAAAAATGAACTAGAGAAAGATCTTAAGTTTAAGATTGGCGATAAGACTAAGAATGAACTGAAGGAAAAGATTAAAAATGAACTAGAGAAAGATCTTAAGTTTGAGATTGATGACAAGATTAAGAATGAACTGAAGGAAAAGATTAAAAATGAACTAGAGAAAGATCTTAAGTTTGAGATTGATGACAAGATTAAGAATGAACTGAAGGAAAAGATTAAAAATGAACTAGAGAAAGATCTTAAGTTTGAGATTGATGACAAGATTAAGAATGAACTGAAGGAAAAGATTAAAAATGAACTAGAGAAAGATCTTAAGTTTGAGATTGATGACAAGATTAAGAATGAACTGAAGGAAAAGATTAAAAATGAACTAGAGAAAGATCTTAAGTTTGAGATTGATGACAAGATTAAGAATGAACTGAAGGAAAAGATTAAAAATGAACTAGAGAAAGATCTTAAGTTTGAGATTGATGACAAGACTAAGAATGAGATAAAGGATAAAATAAAAAAAGAAATAGAGGATGAGATAGATTGTAAGCGTGATAAAAATGGCCGCGATAAAGGCGACAAAGATAAAGATGGCTTTAATAAGGATAGCGATGATAAAGATGGCAAGAAAGAAAAGGATAGCGATGATAAAGATGGCAAGAAAGAAAAGGATAGTGATGATAAAGATGGAGATGATAAAGTCATAGAAGGTAAACTTGTCAATCTGGGTCATATTGATAAAGAAATGTGCGGGGAGAATGCTGAAAAATATTCAGCAGAAAAGCACGTGGGTAAGCCTGCTTGGTTTACAAGAGACCTTTTGAAACAATTTTTGCCTGATTTAATGAAAAACGATAAGATCATGAGTCATTTTGATAGCAAAAGTGAGGATCAATATCATGCACAAAATTTTGGTATAACTTTTAGGTGTCAAGAGGATGAAGAATGTGGAAAAAATATAAACTTTACGTTTGCCGCACCTAGTAACATGTGGTGTAATAAAGGAGGTGCAAAAGGAACTGCTGGTTTACAATGTCGAGAGGAGATTCGAAGCATCAACACAAGTGCTTGTTGTCCAACTGCTGTACCTTACAGCAGTCCTATTAATAGTGAAAACTTTTTTCTGAATGAAAAGTGTCCTAATTTGATTTTAGATCTTCCGTTAGCAAAATTAAGGGAGTGTGAAGGTAAAACTATAGTTGCAAAGCTAGAGGCTCCAATGGTTATCGTCACTAAGGACGGTTCTATAATAGATAAAGCTGGCTACAAAATTGCTCAACATAAGTATGCTATACTAAAGGATCGTCTAAATTATAAAGGTGAGATAAAAGATTCAACCGGTAAGTCTCCGCAGCAATTAGAAGAAGTTAAAGAGTCTGTAGAGAGGGGTCTGTGGAGTTCTGATAAGGAAGTAAAGCTGAAAATACCTGCTCTCCCAAGTTATTCTCCTGGTGCCAATGATAATCAAGATGAGACTTTCTTTTACTATGATAACGAAGCGGAATGTAAAGAGGAGGTTCTGCAAGCAAAAGCAGAAGCTGAGAAGTTAAAAATACAAGTCCAAGAGGATGGCCATGATGAATATGGCTTTAATGAAAAAGGCTGTGATAGAAGGGATGAGGAAGAAGTACTATCAAAAAATGCTTTTGCTTATAATAGTACTCAAGAAGCAAACCTCAACTATTATGACAATGAGGATAATTCTGTTTCCGTTGATACTAATTTTATATAAGACTGAATGTTTTCTGGGCTTTTCAGCTCAGAAAACACTTTTGTAGAAAAATAGAATGAGTAACCTTACTCAGCGTGACGGTAAAATTCTAATCAAATTACATATATGGATTTTGTGACACTTTTGTATAGTTCAACATAGGTAAATTTGAATAATAGCAACAAATAAAACCTTTATATAATGCTGTCAGCGAATAGATGTTCGCTTGGCGTTTCTATGCTTTCATCATTAGTAGGATTAAAGGGGAAATTAAACTGAACAAGATTTGGAAGCTTATTGTTGTTCAATGATTCGTGTAATGCTACTATACCTTTATCGCAGACACTGTCAGAAAGTAAATTAAACTCAGTAATATTTGAAAAACTACCATTCTTTAGTGCATTTATAAATTCCACTCCACCATCAGGGCTTATATTATTAGAAATTAAATCAAGCTTAACAAGATTTGGAAAGTTACCATTCTCTAATAATTTAGTGATTGCTATTGAACCTTGATTACCCATAATACTAGAAGTTACTTTACACTCAGTAAGATTCGGAGCATTAACATTCTTTAATGTTTCATCTAAAACTTCTGCACCCTCAGCATCAATATAACAGTCGTGTAAGATAAGGCTTGTAATATTTGGATTCTCTTGTAAAAAGTTTATTAACTTCTCCATGTGTATATGTAGACTATTTAAGTCTAAGGTATTACCATTAACATATTTATTAAGTTCTACTTCCATCATGTTTATAACTCCTCTGTTAATATAATTCTTATTATAGCATAGACTTCAGTCATTGTCAAGTGTATTAACAAGCTGACACAAGATAACCCTTCAACTTCCCCCATTTATCCACTATACTGCTACAGGTCTTATAGCTTTTTAGTTAATGAATATTTTCAAGCAGGTTTCCTCTCTCATTTCCAGCAAGTTAAATGAGTTGAGGCAAAGGGGTGTTATAAGCACGAATGCAACAAACTTTATCATAGAGCCTCCAAGCAATAGAGCACATGGTGATATCTATACAAATGTTGCTATGGTGCTTGCAAAACATGAAAAGAAGAATCCCATTGAAATCGCAGAAGTTTTAGCTAAAGAGTTTGAACTTTTTGGTGAAGTTGCAAAAGTGGAAATAGCGGGCCCTGGTTTCATCAATATGCACTTGAAAATGGAAGTATGGCATGGGATTTTAAAGCAAATAAATGAGCTAAAAATGGAGTTTGGCACTCTCAAAATTGGAAACAATCAGGCCATCAATGTTGAGTTTGTATCCGCAAATCCAACTGGGCCACTACATATTGGTCATGCAAGAGGGGCAGTGTTTGGTGATGTTTTAGCAAATTTACTAAAGAAAGTTGGCTATAATGTCACTAAGGAGTACTATATCAATGATGCTGGAGCACAGATAGATACGCTAATTCGGTCAGTATATTTGCGGTATAAGGAAGCTCTGGGAGAGAAAGTTAGCATTGAAAAAGGTTTATACCCAGGTGAATATTTAAAGCCAATAGGGAAGGGGCTAGCTAAAAAATATGGCAAGGAGCTTAGAGAAGAGGAAGATAATCGAGTAATTAGAGAATATACTTTAAGTTCTATCTTAGAACTTATAAAGGAGGACATGAGCTTGCTTGGAGTCAATCATGATATTTTTACTTCAGAG
Source organism: Wolbachia endosymbiont (group B) of Cyclophora punctaria (assembly GCF_964028235.1). Classification (NCBI taxonomy): domain Bacteria; kingdom Pseudomonadati; phylum Pseudomonadota; class Alphaproteobacteria; order Rickettsiales; family Anaplasmataceae; genus Wolbachia; species Wolbachia endosymbiont (group B) of Cyclophora punctaria. The sequence goes on along the minus strand of NZ_OZ034749.1, from coordinate 1,308,094 downwards.
TATGAGCTACAAAAAAATGGCAAAATCGAAGAGAGTATAAAGATATTATCTGATAAGGGTCTTGTGTATGAAGGATACTTGGAGAAACCAAAAGGCAAAGAAAGTGAAAGTTGGACTTCCAGAAAAGAAATGTTATTTCGCTCTACAACATTTGGTGATGATGTTGACCGCGCACTAAAAAAAGAGGATGGTAGCTGGACTTATTTTGCATCGGATATTGCTTACCATTTTGATAAGATATCACGTGGTTTTAACAATATGATCGTAGAGCTCGGCAGTGACCATGGCGGTTATATTAAAAGGCTTAGAGCAGTTGTCTCTGCGCTCAGTGATGATCAAGCAAAGATAGAGGTAAAGCTGCATAATATTGTGAATTTCTTCGAAAATGGCAAACCTGTTAAGATGTCGAAAAGATCAGGAAATTTTCTTACAGCTAGGGATGTAGTGGAAGAGGTTGGCAGGGATATAACTCGTTTTATAATGTTAACACGCAAGAATGATATGGTCTTGGACTTTGATTTTGCTAAAGTTAAAGAACAGTCAAAAGACAACCCTATTTTTTATGTGCAATATGCGCACGCCCGTGCTCATTCGTTAATGCGTAATGCTCCAAAAGAGCTCCCAACAGCAGACCCTTCACTTTTAAAGACAGATGGGGAGCTATTCCTCATAAAAACCTTAGCAAAGTGGCCAGATGTGGTAGAAATATCTGCAAGGCTTTGTGAGCCACATAGAATTACTTTCTACTTACTTGAAGTTGCAGAAGCATTTCACGTTTTATGGGGGTATGGCAAAAGTGATTTAAACATGCGGTTCATACTAGAAGATAACTTGAACTTCACCGCTGCAAGAATGTTTCTCGTCCAAGCCTTAGCGCACGTAATCTCTTCTGGGCTTTCTATTTTTAATATAGATCCTTTGAAAGAGATGAGTTAATTTTAAGGCCAAAAATTATACAAGAGGTCTGTTAAAATCACGTATATCGATTGTCTTGAAGTCACACAGTTGTTCTGTAGAGCTATGTCCTGTAATAATTACTATACCGTTTTGCTCAGAGCGTATTGAGATTAGGTTCAATACTAATTCACATGTTGTGCTATCAAGATTACAGAATGGTTCATCTATCAGCCAAATGTTTGCATTAGAAATTAACAGGCGAGCAAGCGCAACTCTTCTTTTCCAGCCTGCAGAAAGTTCACTATATTTGATATTAAGTACAGGTTGCAACTGTAAGCAACAAACGGCTGCCATAATTAATTCTCTAGTATTCCGTATTCTTGCCCAGAATTGTATGTTTTCACCAACTGTTGAGCTATCTTTACAGGCATTTTTATGGCCTATATAGACCATGGAAGGTATATAGGATTTTAGGTCATCATATATATCTTTTCCACGGTACATTATATTACCTGACACTGGCGGCAAAAGTCCAGATAAACTTCTGATTAAGCTGGTTTTGCCGCTACCATTTGGACCAGTGATTAAGATTTTTGATTTTGGTTCAGCTTTAAAATTGAGGTTTTTAAATAATACTTTGTTATTACGAGCACAGGATAGATTTTTACATTCAAGCATCTATTGGACCTTTAAAGAGAACTTGGAGCCTAAACACTTCAGTGTATGAACATTGGATAGCTTGCACAACAAACAGTCAGTGTTTGACATACAACTGTACGAACATTGGGTTTGTAGGTAGCAGATGGTCTCATCCCAGTGCTTGACTGACTATAACACTTAAGAAGTTTAATGCCAGAAAGCAGGTTATACAACGGATACGTCATCTGCCTTTTCCTTTATACTTACCCTTAGTTGAAGACTGAGCTTTTATAAACAGCTCCCAAAATCCTTTTTTATCACCTTCTCTGTGTATCAATTGTGCAAAATGCTTCATTAAAACGCTACCCATCATAACCATCTTTGTCCATTTACCTAGCGGTTTTGCTATATCAACTATTTCTAGATCTTCTTTGTAAACTTGCATATTCTTTTGTTTCTCCCTTAACATTTCCTGTTGTTTCATCAACTCTTTTTGCTTATTTTTTTGATATAATTCATTAAATCTTCTATTTTCTTCCCACTCTTCTTTGAGAACTTTTAGAGGAAATATAATTTTTCTAATATGATTTTTGTATATTTTTCTCAAAAAGAGAAATACTGCAATTACAGCAAGTAGTTCCGTACTATATATAATGATTTGTCCGAACGGCATTTTTATACTCAGCTTATTGGCAAGCAGTATTTATAATTATACCATAACTATAGAAATTTTACAATTTTTTTCTGGATAAAGATAGTAGACTAAAAATTTCTAAAGAACAAAAGCAACGTATTTACGTACAGGCTATCAACTACTACACTCAAAACTGACAAGTGATTAATCATTAGAGAGTAGAAGAATCACGGCTCTCTAATGAATAAAGATGGACTGTGTCAAGCTGGTGAGTAAGGTGGAAATTGAAGAAAATCTAATTGTTGGTTATCATGCTAGATCTACAATATAAGTTATAAAATTTTTAATCATTTTGGCTTATAATAATTTCTGAGTTAACCTTAGATTTCCTGAGCTGTGGTTTCTTTTACCCATGTTGAATTCTTAGCTTTTATACTCTAATTTAATTCCAGTTTTGACTATATAGGAGGTCACAATGTCAAACAATATCTATAGCGATCAAGTTAATAATAGTAATTTATATGCCAACAAACTTTTTTATGGTGAAGAGGGTGAGCAAGTCGAAAATCTAGGAGATCAGGTTGCGGGAGAAGAGGATGATAAATCAGAAGAAGATTTACTTCGTGACTGTAGAGATGAAACTAAGAAGGCAAAAGATAAGTCAATACAGTGTAAAAAAGATGCTGTGGAATCATAAAGAGAAATTACACAATTAGAAGCAGAAACTAGTGAATTAAACTCAACCACTATCGGCTGAGAGCCGAAAGGTTGGATATAGCGCTGGAAGCGCGGTGAGAAGCTAAAGCTACTCCAATCTTATACTAGATATAGAATGAGGCTGATGTGCATCTGTATGTTTATTGATGTACTCATTAATGACTTCATCTGTGATATGTCCGCTGGTAGCACTAAAGTATCCTCTTCCCCAAAAACGCTTTCCCCAGTACATTTTATTTAGCTCTGGAAATTCTTGTTGAATTTTGCGTGAAGACCTGCCTTTGGCTCTTTGAACAAAATCACTCACAGCTATATGAGGAGGTATTACTACGAATAAATGTAAATGATCTGATGATATTACTCCGTTTTCTATCTTAATCCCCATTTCTTCAGATACTTCTGCTATGATTGTTCGTATTCTCTCCTTCATAGCCTTAGTTAATACTCTGTACCGATATTTTGTAATCCAGACTATATGGTACCTATGATAAAATACAGTGTGTTTTCCTTTGTCATATTCCGTCATAACTATACTTTATAAAGTACAGTTATGACATTGACAAACTAAAGTTTCTCCACCTAGAAGGTGGAGGCTTGTACCATCTTATGGAAAGTCAAAGGTTCAAGAAGAAAGAGAGAAGGTAGAACAAACTAAGAATGAAGCTGAGGCAGCAAAAGATGAGTTAATACAGTGTAAAAAAGATGCTGAGAAGATGAAAGAAAACGGTGGACAGGCAATTAATCAGGAAAAATGTGATGATATTAAAGCAGAAGCTGAACAAGCAAAATTAGAAGCTAAACTAGCAAAAGAGGAAGTTTTGAGGTACAAAATTGAACAGGAGAAAGAAGAAGTGATGCAGAGTAAGATTGAAGGAGTAAAAGAAGAACTTTTAAAGTGTAAAATTAACATGGCAAAAGCAGAGACTGAGTGGTATAAAAAAGCAGCTGAAGAATGTAAAAATGAGAAAAGAATCGGTACAGATAAACCTAGTATTAAGGGAGGGAATGAAAATGATAGAGGCAAACATGTTACCAATGAAGGAGGGAATGAAAGTGGAGAAATTACATCTCGAGAAATAACACCAGATCGTAGCCTGCCAGAAATTTGTGGGCCTAAGGCTACTTTGTATAAATCGGATAATAAGATAGGTTATCAAGGTTTTAATACATCTGATTTATTAAAAGAACTCTATCCTGAGATGTATAGTAATTCTAAAATTTTGCCATATATAGAAAAGGGATCAGAGGGTGTTTATGGTGCAGTAAATTTTAAATTTGCCTTTACTGATACTATTAGTTCAGTAGCTAACTTTGGTAATACGAAATGTCTTAAATGTATTGATAATCCACAAGAGTTAGCCTGTCAGGATGAGAATGTTAAGAGTTTTTGCCAATTTGGCAATGGTTATGATAATAAAGAATTAAACAAGAATTTTTTTTCTAGAGAATCATGTCCTGATCTCATCAAAGACTCCGGTGGAGCAAGTATTGTGAAAGCGAAACAAGTTGCACCATTGATAATTGTTAATAACGCAGGGAATATGATAGATAAAGAGGGCAATAATACTCAAGTACACTATAATTCATTAAAGCCTTATCTAAAGCTTAATGGTAAAATCAAGGACTGTGGAAATGATCAAAAGTGTAAAGATTATAATGCAATTATGGAGAAAGTTGCATGGGATAGTGATAAGGAAGTACTATTAAAAGCTGTCTTTGATAATGTGCAAAGAACAACTCCTTACTCTTATGATAATGAGGTTAGTTCTTTTCCCATTGATAATGAGTTGATATAAGAGAGAATGTTCTCTGGATTTTTTAGTTCAGAGAACACTTTTGTAGAAAAATAGAATTGGTGACCTTACTCAAAAAAAAGTAGAGAAGAAGTTTTTGTTGTGAGAATAAATTTAGCAGAGTTTATAATATAATATTTAAGTTATTTATGATAAAAAATAGATTTCTTGCATAACCAGCCAGTCTGGGATTTAGCAAGAAAATCTAGATTCCAGTAGTGCAAGAAATCTAATTTCTACGTATTCAAATATGGAAGTTCTAGTTTGTTGAACAGAACGTTGAGAAGTATCAATAAGAAGCTCCCTTTTGAGTAAACTTTTCTGCAACGGAGTTATCGTAATAACATCCCTTATGTACGTTGAATGAGCAAATTGGTCAAATATACGAAAGAGTTATAATACAGATTTTACTCAAAAAATATTGAAACAATCTCACAGATCTTAAACTAAGTTCTCAATTTCTCAAAGAAATCTTTTAATAAAAGAGAACATTTTGTTTCTAATATTCCACCATAAACTTCAGGTATGTGGTTACAGAATTGAAATATTCTAGTGCCGTTTTCAACTCCTCCACCTTTGGGATTGTAAGCCCCGAAGTACAGACGTTTAATTTTTGCAAAAGAGATAGCTTGAGCGCACATCGGGCACGGCTCTAACGTTACGTACATTTCAGCTTCATAAAGCGTGGAAGTTGAAAATGCTTTTCTAATTGTTAACATTTCTGCATGTGCAGTTGGATCATTAGATATATTGTGTGCAGAGGAGATGATATTGTTTCCATTAACTATTACAGCACCTATTGGCACTTCGCCATCTTTCTGAGCAAGTTTTGCTTGCTCTATGGCAAGTTCCATGTATTGGTACTTAAACATTAGGTGCTTGGGTAAATATAATTTTCTTTTCTTGGCTTTTCTATTTTTTCTAGGTTATAGAATTCACTAAGGACTATTGTCCTTTTTACAAGGCTATCTATTTCTCGCTTTAAATATTTTTTTATTTCTTCTACCTATTTTAGTTCGTTTATAGCTACAACTACTTCTTCCATTATATCCTCTATAATTTGATCCTCCTCTAATTTATATATTATTTGTTCTACATGCCTATTCAATTCCTCGAAGGTCGCAGATCCATATGTAATGCTATCTTTACTATTTCTTAGTAACATTTTTTACCTCTCTATTAGAATATAGTTTATTCAGTTCTATTAAACTCTATTGTCAATAGCTGCCTTAATAAATGATGTAAAGAGAGGATGAGGAGAAAATGGTCTTGATTGAAATTCTGGATGAAATTGCACACCAATAAACCATGAGTGATTTTTTAGCTCCACTGCCTCTATGCATGTTTTATCTTCTGATATACCACTGCATATCATTCCATTCTCTTCTAAGTTATTTTTATAATCTAAATTAACTATATATCTGTGTCTGTGTCTTTCTGAAATAGTGACACTACTATACACATTTGCCATTTTTGAATTTGGATTTACATTACACTTGTATGTTCCAAGTCTCATGGTTCCACCAAGATCAACGTTCTTACCATCAGCGAGCTTGATGATTGGGTGTTTGCAAGTATAAAATTCTTCAGAGTGTACATCTTCAAGCTTAATAACGTTACGAGCAAATTCAATCACTGCAAGCTGCATACCAAGACATATTCCTAAAAAAGGAATGTTATTTACACGGGCATAGTTTATTGCTAATATTTTACCTTCTATTCCGTTATCACCAAATCCTCCTGGAACAAGGACTGAATTAGAGCTTTGTAATTTTTCTCTGATAAACTTTGCATCTATAGATTTTCCATTCTCTTCTCTTGAGTTGACCCAATTTATCTTCACTCTAGCTTTATTACTAATTGCACCATGGTTTAATGCTTCAATCAGTGATTTATATGCGTCAGGAAATTCAGTATATTTTCCTACTATGGAAACGATAACTTCTTGTGTTGGATGTCTCATAGAGTGTACTATTTGGTCCCATTCAGGTAAGCTTGGTTTTGGCTTACTTAAGTGAAAGTGATCCAAAATTTGTGTCCCGAGCCCACATTGATTATACAAGGACGGTAACTCGTATATATGGTTTACATCAGGAGCAGGTATTACGTTAGATAAAGAAACATTGCAAAGATTGGCTATCTTTTCTTTTTGATTATCGGAAATTTCTTTTTCACTGCGACATAATATAATATCTGGTTGTAACCCCGCAGAGTTTAACTCTCGAACTGAATGCTGTGTCGGTTTTGTCTTTAATTCTTGTGCTGCAGTGAGATATGGTATTAAAGTTAAATGAATAAGGATAACTTTTTGCTTTCCTAGTTTATAATTAACTTGGCGTATAGCTTCCAAAAACGGTTGGCTTTCAATATCACCTACGGTTCCGCCTATTTCGCATATTACAAAATCTAAATCTTCTGTACCATTAAAAATGAAAGATTTGATTAAATCTGTCACATGAGGAATGATTTGCACAGTTTTGCCTAGATAATCACCACACCTTTCCTTCTTTAATAATTTATTATATACTTTACCAGTTGTTATATTGTCGTCCTTGGTTGCTTTAATTTTAGTAAAACGCTCGTAATGTCCAAGGTCTAAATCAGTTTCAGCACCATCCTCAGTAACAAATACTTCCCCGTGCTGAGCTGGGCTCATTGTTCCAGGATCAATGTTGAGATATGGGTCAAGCTTTCTGATGCGAACATTGAACCCATGAGCTTGAAGAAGTGCTCCCACACTTGAAGCAACTAAACCCTTACCAAGTGATGAAACAACTCCACCTGTAACAAAGATAAACTTGGTTTCTTTCATTAATTTTCAAATGGAACAGAAGTTGATTGGCCTTCTTGCTTTTTTTCTGATATAATCTTCTCTGCAATTGATTTTTTATGTACATCTTTTGAACATAATCCTGATAGTAACAGTGTATTTATAATGAACAGTCCAGCAACTATAGAAGTTATTCTACTGAGTGGATTTTCAGAAGACTTTACCGGAATTATTGAATTCATTCCCTGCTGTGAATTACTAAAGCCACTTAATGAACTACTTCCAGGTGGCTGCAGGAGCACTAAAATTACCAATACAACAACTAATATTATTTGAAGTATACTAAGTACTGTTACTGACATTATGAATAGAGCTAAAAATAAAAATTTTAGGAGCATAAGGATCATAAGTCAAGAATATCTTTACCCGAGTAACTTGACTACTGGAATCCAAGTATGTATTAAACCTTATTTAAATTATGAGCTATCACATTTTAAAATACAAAGATTATGAGCCAAAAATGGATGAAAGTTCTTTTATCGCAGATGGTGTGCGTATCATAGGTAACGTTGAAATAGGAAGGAATGCGAGTATCTGGTTTAATTGTGTGATCAGAGGAGATGTTGGATCAATCAAAATAGGTGATGAAACGAATATTCAAGATGGCACCGTAATTCATGTAGATAGAAATCCAGGCGGTGACACGATTATTGGTAGTATGGTGACGGTTGGACATTTTTGTGTGTTGCATGCATGCATGATACATGATAAAGCATTTATTGGTATGGGCTCTGTTATAATGGATCATGCGATTGTCGAGTCTGAAGCTATGGTAGCTGCTGGTTCACTGGTGACACATGGAAAAGTGACCTTACCCAGAAAAAGTAGACAGAAAGTTAAGACGTTTTTGCTATGAGAATGATGAATCAAAAAGCTCAGGAATGCAATAGTTAATAGTAGAATGTCTACGCTGTTTATTATAAAAAATTTCTATATATTCAAATATTGCGGTTTTAGCTTGTTGTGCAGAGTGTTGTGAAGTATCAATGAGTAACTCTCTCTTAAGTGAACTAAAAAAGCTCTCTGAAACAGCATTATCATAACAACAACCTTTGTGACTCATACTAGAAGTAATATTTTTTGTACTTAGTAAAAATTGATAATTTTTAGAGGTGTATTGCGATCCTTGATCGCTATGAAATAGTAGATTTTTAGCAGATTTGCGCCTACCAATAGCCATGAATAACGCATCTATAACTAATTGCCTATTTACTGCATTACTCATTGACCAGCCAATCACCATGCGTGAATATAAATCTATTATTGCTGCCAAATATAACCATCCTTCATTAGTTTTTATGTACGTAATATCAGTTACCCATATCTTGTTAGGTTGATCAGCGATGAAATTCTGATTTAATATGTTAGGAGTTATAACTCTATTGTCTATTTGTGGTTTTTTACTTTTAAACTTTCGTCTAAGCTTAGCTTGAATGCCATTTTTCTGCATAACATTTTGCACTGTTTTGATGTTATAATTTTTACCTAAAGCCTTTAATTCAGCGTGAATTTTAGGAGCTCCGTATCTGCATTGTGATGCTCGATATACCTTCTGAATATCTTGTATGAGCTCTTCTCTTATTGATTTTTTGTTGTTTTTTTCCTTAGTAATCCATTTATAATAACCACAAGCAGATACGTTCAAAAATCTGCATAATTCCCGTATTTTATAGCAGTTTTCATGTTCTTTTATAAAAGAATATTTTACTCTTTTTGGTTTGCAAAATATCCCAGGGCTTTTTTTAAAATGTCTCTTTCCCTCGTTACTCTTGCCAGCTCTTTCTTTAAATAAAACTTTTCTTTGTCACAATGAGCTACTTTCCCTTTTCCTGGAAACGCATCTACTCCAGACATTCTATCATTGTATGTTTTTACCCATCTGCTTAATGAATCACCGCTAATACCCAAATCTCTTGCTATTTTTGCTGATGATTGACCTGTTTCTTTTACTAGTCTTATAGCTTCAATTTTGAATTCTGCTGTATATTCTTTTCTTTTTGTCATACCACACCTCTTTGAAAAAACGTTTTATTTTACTTCAAAAACGTCTTAACTTTCTGTCTACTTTTTCTGGGTAAGGTCAGTGGTGAATATATGACCGGGATTCATGCTTTAGTAAGCCCTGAGTTTTTTGATGCACTTACTTCTCATACTAAAGTAAAAGAAGCATATGAAAGATGGCAAGAAGGAGCAGCGCTTCGGAATGATATGAGGTCAGGGTTTACGTTCTGTGGAATCACATTTGAGGAATATAGAGGGCAAGCAACTGATCCTGAAGGAACCGTGAGAAGATTTATAGAAAGAGATACAGGGCACTGTTTTCCAGTAGGAACAGCAAGTACATTTACAACATATTTTGCACCAGCAGACTTTAATGAGACAGTAAATACCCTTGGACAGCCACTATATGCAAAACAAGAGCCAAGGAGGTTTGATAGAGGAACTGATTTACATACACAGTCAAATCCTCTGCCAGTGTGCCACAGACCAGGAACATTAGTAAAAGTCGTTGCAGCATAACAATACTGGTAGAGTAACTACAAGTTGGTGAGGCACAAGAGGACTCTACTAGTATATACCTTATTAGCATACTTATGAAAGAATGCAAGAGAATATTAAGAGATTACTAAAAGATTGTTTTGCCCATTTAGGAGAAGTGGCTTTGTATAAATCAAAGGATAAGTCATACATGGTACAAGTATTAAAGCAACAGCCAGATAAATTATACGAGATTGGTGAAGGACAATTTGTGGAAGAAACTTTAGCGTTAGAAGTAAGTGCGTTTGATGTGTTAAGGCCAATAGTAGGAGATGTTTTTGTTATAGGTGATCGAAGATATAAAGTACACTCACCGCCACTTAGAGACAAGTCTGGAATAACGTGGAAAATAAAAGCGTCTGGGGTGTAAAATGTCTGTTCATATAGAAGTTGAGGTAATAGAAAATGTAAATGCTAAAAGAAGAAAAGTAGAATTAGCAACGGTAAAGGCATTAAACAAAACGGCACTATGGTTAAAAGCGCAAGCAGCTAAGGAAATCAGTGAAGAAAAGCAGATAAAATTAAGTTTGATAAGAAAGAGATTAAGAATTTTTAAGGCGAAAACTAGCAGATTAGACGTGTTGATTAGAGCAAATCTCTATGACATTAGAGCATCGACAATTGGCAAGATACAAAAAACAAGAAGAGGATCGAAAGTAGGAAAGCATGAGTTTATAGGAGGATTTGCAGCAGTTATGCCAAAAGGAAATAGCGGTATGTTTAAACGTGAAGGAAGAGCAGCATTGCCAATAAAGGAAGTTAAATTGCCACTCGAACCTGAGGCTTCAAGGATAATAGGAAATCTTGTTAATTATGAGGTTGAGAAAGTGTTTACAAAATTTTTTGAACGTGAATTGAGCTATAAAGGATGAATTTGAAAGATTTACATGATAAAATTTGTACCACGCTGAAGAAAGAAATTTCTGCGATACAAACATGCGAAGTATATCCAGCAATAAGGAAAGAATTAGTAGCACCGGCAGTATTTATAGAATTATCAAGTCTAGAGCAAGGAAAAGATCCAGGAACAGAAGAATTAGCTCTGAAAGCAAGATTTGAAGCTAGAATAGTAGTTGATAGCACAATCGAAAATGCTCCTCTTATTGTCAGAACATTAGCTGCCGAGGTGGCAAAAGTTGTAAACAAAAATACATGGAATATAAAAAATGTTTCACCAGGAGAATTTATCTCTGCAGAAATTGACGGATTTAGACCCGAATTAGATGCATATTTGGTGTGGATGGTTGATTGGAGTCATCAGCTTCATTTAGGTAAATCGATATGGACAGAAAATAAGATTAAGCCACATACGATTATAATAGAAGAAAATGTTAGAGAGTAATTTTGCTATTTCAGAGCTGCAAAGAAAGTTAGCAAATATTGTACGAATAGGAGTTGTAAAAGAAGTAGATTATGAGAAAGCAAAAGTAAGAGTGAAGATAGGAGAACTTTTAACAGATTTTCTTCCATGGATAACTTCTAGAGCAGGAGAGGAAAGAAGCTGGCTACCACCAAGCATAAATGAACAGGTAGTAATATTGTCACCATTGGGAGAGTTATCATTAGGAGTAGTACTAGCTGGAATATATCAGCAAAATTATTCTGCTCCAGAGAATAGTGAAATGATTAACAGTTTAGTATTTCAAGATGGAACAAAGTTATTGTATGACAAAGAGAGCAAGAATCTTGAAATTTCTGTAGTGGATAAATTAAATTTCAAAGTAGGAAAATCAGAGATAGAAATGACAAAAAGTGGAATAAAACTGAAAGCAGAAAGGATCGACTTAAATTGAACAAAGGAATAGTGAGGTTAGGAGACTACTGTGGAGAAGCTATACCACATTTCTGCATTAGCGGAAGTAATAATGTTTTTGTAAACGGTAAGTCAATATGTAGACAAGGAGACAGTTTTAGTGAAGGAAGAGCATTAACTGAAGGATCAAAAACAGTGTTTGCAAATGGTCTTAGTGTAGGAAGAGTAGGAGATATGTGGGTTTAAAGTAATAAAAGGCAGTGAAAGCGTTTTTGCAAAATAGAAATGAAGGGTATGGATGCTAAAACAGGAAAAGCGTTAGAAGGAATAGAGCACTTAAAGCAGTCGATAATTGATATACTGACCACTCCTATTAACAGTAGAGTAATGAGAAGAGAGTATGGTTCTCGATTATTTGAATTAGTAGATAAGCCAATAAATAGAGATTTAACTTTGGAAATCTATGCAGCAACAGCAGAAGCACTGGGGAAATTTGAGAAGAGATTTAAGTTAGAAAAAGTAAAGATTGCTGAAGCTAAAGAAGGAAAAATGACTCTTGTACTTGAAGGTATGTATCTTTCAGAAGGCAAATTCATAGGTATTAGTGGAATAGTTGTTTAGAAATGCAGACATCTAATATTATTGAAAAACTAAGCTATGAGGAAATCTTTTCCAGAATGAAGGAGGAGTTAGTGTGTAGAGATGAAACCTTTTCAGCGTTAGTAGAATCCGATCCAGCGATAAAGATTCTGGAGGTAGCAGCCTGGCGAGAACTTTTGCTCAGACAAAGGATGAACGAAGCAGTAAAGAGTAATTTACTGAAATTTGCAAGGGGAGAAGATCTTGATAATTTGGCTGAATTTTATGGAGTAGAGAGGCAGAAAGAAGAAGATGATGAACGATTTAGAAAAAGAATTAAAGCAAAAATAGTGGGCTCAAGCACGTGTGGAAGCAAAGAACACTATCGATATCATGCACTGTCAGCAGATAGTAGAGTAAAAGATGCACTAGTGGAATCAACTATACCAGGGAAAGTACAAATTTCAATCTTATCAACACAATTATCCACAACTGGCATAGTGTCAGAAGAGCTACTAGAAATTGTAAAAAAGCAGGTTACTAGAGATGATATAAGGGTTTTAACAGATACAGTAACAGTGATAGGTTGCAATATTACGGAAATAGATATTCACAGCAGAATGAGCATAAGTCCTATAATATCAGAGGAAGAAATCAAGAAGCAATTTATTAAGAAGTTTGAAGAAAGTAGAAGGCTGGGATGGAGTGTAACAAGATCGTGGATAATAGCGAATCTATTTGTAGAGGGTGTAGAAAACGTAGAATTAATAGAACCAAAAGAGGATGTTGTGGTATTGGGGAATGAGTGTGCAGTGCTTGGCCACGTCAAGTTAGATAGGATTTAAAACGTATTTTTTTTGTTTTGTGCCAGTGAGGGGATTGCGTGCAATAAGTGGTTTAAGGTTCACTGGATCCAATGTTAGGGAGACGAAAGTATTGATATTCTTCCAGAAGTTGTAACTTGTTTTTTAAAGTATGGATAATATGGTCAAATATTATGGAGAGTGTTTTCGATATTAAGAACATCTTTATTTTTCTGCAATGATCTCTTGGTTACTCATAAGCTACCTAAATAAAGGAAATTAAAGCAACTTGAAAGAAAAGACAAATGAAAAGTTTATTACCGCCAAACGCAAAAAAGCAAGAGCAAGCACTGGTTAATGCAATCGATTATAAAGTTGATCCAAGCAGGATAAGAGGATTTAAATTTAGCCTAGGGGAAAAAATATTGCCGTGGTTGATTGAGGAATATGGTTTAGAAGAGATACTGCGTTGGGTAAAAGATAGAAGAAAAGCCGTAATAGAAGGAGTAAAATTTCAAAGACTGCGAGGAACACCTAAATCACTTAAAATAGCACTCAAGTGGGCAAATATAGAAGACATTACAATCATCGAAGAACCACCCGGTAAACACTTTTTTGAGTTGCAAGTAGGGATAAAAGAGGTACCAAATGACTTCTTCGTAGATGCAGTAGTAGAACTTGCAAAACTATCATTACCAGCAAGATCAAGGCTAATGAGGATTTTCAATGATCACCATAACGTTGATAGGTTTATTTTAGATGAAAGTTTATTCGGCAGCTTATTGTCAGACTATTCAGGTAGAAAAGTTGAAAAAGATGGACCAGTATTATCGTTTGGAAGAGTAAATTTTTTCAGGTCTAGTGGTCCAGTTATTAGGATTATAGAAAACTATCTACGCGATCATTATGAACGAGCTTTAAGCAATGATATATATCGCCTAGATGTAGCAATCCTTGGAGAAACCGAGCCTCACACAAAGAATTATAACGGTATTTATGAAAGAAATCATTTGTGGTACAACTTAAAAGCACTATATCCATTACCACAAAGTTTATTACCAGCAATTAAGTTTGTCAAAGCACAGATTGTACTGTCAGATAGCTGGAAATTAGGAGAAATAAATAGCTGTTTTCCTCTTTGTTATCAAGAAGAGATAGGAGGCACACTTTTCCTTGGTAATGATAAACTTTCTGATCAGCTATGGAACTTGGAATACAAACCAATTTTGGAAAGATTTAATATCAGCTATGAATATGAAGCAAAGAATCTTACTGATCAAAAGGTTGCGAAAGCTAATTTAACGGAATATCACGTTAGTTGCGAAAATGATAGAAGTTCAGGAAAAGAAGATTCGATACACGAATTAGAAAATTACATTTTAGTGTTTTATCCAGGAGTACTGAAATGGCACGAATATCGACATTTGCACAGAAGTTGGAAAAATAGTCAAGTAATATGTCTAATAAGTTAAGTATTTATATTTAGATCCTCATATATTATATTAATAATAGGTAAAAGTGTATGAAATAAAAAGAAAAGGACTTGCTTTCTCATGCTAAAAAGGACATGACTTGAATAGCGGCAGGTAAATATAAGAAATTTGTCTGGCGCTAGAAAAGCTAATTTTATGAGGTATGAAATGAGTTTTAGCAAGAGTAAGTTTTTTAAAGAAGTATCAAGTAACGGATTTAAAAATATTAACAAAAAAAATGAAGAAGGAGAGACGATCTTGCATCAAGCAGTAGAAATCTCTGATTACAAAACAGTGAGATTATTAATAAAAAAAGGATCAGAGGTAAATGCAAGAGATAAAAAGGGTTATACACCACTACACTGTGCAGTATTTGCGAAAAGCTTAGAAAATGTAAAAGTGTTGCTAAGGTCGGGAGCGGAAGTAAATGCCACTCAATATGTCACTGGATGTACGCCACTACACTCTGCGTGCAAAATAGGAGGAGTTGAAATAATAAAAGAGCTAGTAAAAGCAGGAGCTGAGGTTAATCAACTGAATAAATATGGTGCAACACCAATGTATTACATTTGGGAAAGTGAAAAGTATTGCCTATGTGATAGCAAAGAAAGTGAAAAGGCGAGCAAATTTCTGAGAGAAAAAGGTGGAGTAACAAAAAGTAGAGAACTGACGTGCTATGGAATAGAGAGGCTAGTGGGAGAAATAGCAGACATGTTGAATGGAAGCTACATGCCGGAGCTAAAAATAATAGAGATAGGAGAAATAAGGAAGAGAGACAAATCACTAATAAAGGAAGAATGTGAAAATTTAGCAAGCAAAATAATGAGCCAAGTAAGTGAAATGATAGATGAGGTAGAAAATGTAGTAGGAAGAAAGGCTTAAAAAGGGGACTTGATTTTAAAGAAAAGGTGAGGTGGATTATGTTAAAGCTTGGCAAATTTAATAAGTCAGCAGAAGAATTATTAGAGAACTCACATGAAAATATTTATGCAAGAGACGAGAAGGAACTGCATTATGCGGTAGACGCAAAAACAGTGAAGTTATTAGTCGAAAAAGGAGCGAATGTGAATGCTAAAGATATAGAAGGACACACAGCACTGCACCTAGCGGTAACGGAGAAACGTCTAGAAATCGTGAGGGAATTGATAAAATCAGGAGCAGACGTAAATGCTGAGGAATATGGAAATAAATGCATACCTCTACACCTTGCGTGCATGGTAGGTGAAAAAGAAATAGTGGAGGAGCTAGTGAAAGCTGGAGGAGAAATAGAGCAAGCGGATAAATTTGGAATGACAGCGATGGATTATGCGAAAAATAGCAAAAAGATAACCGAGGTATTAAAGAAAGAAACAGACAGAATTGAGAAGCTATTTATGAAGGGCTAAAAATATGGAGAAAGAAATAGAAAAGAAAGTAATGAATTTAGAGAAAAAACCTTTGAATGAGCTGAGAAAAATATGGAAGAAGGTATTTGTGGAAGAAGCACCTAGATACTCAAAGAAATATCTGATACCAAGATTAGCTTATAGAATGCAGGAAAAAGCGTATGGAGAAATGTCAAGAAAGGGGACAAAAAGACTAGAGTATCTGGCAGATCGGCTAGAGAAGGGAAAAAGAATAAGTAGCGATAAATTACCAGTAGAAGGAACAGAATTAATACTAGAGAGAGGAGAAGAGACGCATGCGGTAATGGTGACAGATAAGGGTTTAATCTACCGAGAAGAATTTTTCACGTCATTGTCAGCAGTAGCAGGAAAAATAATGGGAATGAGCTACAATGGGCCGCTTCTATTTGGAATGAGAGATAAGGAGAAAGAATGCTGAAAGAGGTAAGATGTGCGATATATACAAGAAAATCAAATGAGGATGGTCTCGAGCAGAAGTTTAATAGCCTTGATGCCCAGCGAGTAGCATGTGAAAAGTATATAAAGAGCAAAGAAGGCTGGGTAGCATTGGCAAAAAAGTACGATGATGGAGGATATTCAGGAAAAAATTTAGAAAGACCAGCGATAAAGGAATTATTTGAAGATGTCAGAGGAGGAGAGATAGACTGTGTAGTAGTATATACACTAGATAGGTTATCAAGAGAAACAAAAGACAGCATAGAAGTAACGTCATTTTTTAGAAGGCACCGAGTAAATTTTGTAGCAGTAACACAGATATTTGACAATAATACGCCAATGGGAAAATTCGTACAGACAGTATTATCAGGAGCAGCACAACTAGAAAGAGAGATGATAGTAGAGAGAGTAAAAAATAAAATAGCAACATCAAAAGAACAAGGTTTATGGATGGGAGGAACTTTACCGCTTGGGTATGATGTAAAAGATAAGGAATTAATAATAAATGAAAAAGAAGCAAAAACAGTGCAGCATATATTTGAAAGATATTTGGAGCTGAAGTCAATGGCAGAGTTGGCAAGAGAGTTAAACAGGGAAGGATACCGAACAAAAGCAAAAACGGATATCTTTAAAAAAGCAACGGTGAGAAGAATAATAACAAATCCAATATATGTGGGAAAGATAAGACATTATGACAAACAGTATGAGGGAAAGCACGATGCGATAATAGAAGAGGAAAAGTGGAAAAAAGCACAAGAATTGATAAGTAATCAACCGTATCGAGGAGTAAAATATGAGGAAGCGCTACTAAAGGGAATAATTAAATGTAAGAGCTGTGATGTAAATATGACGCTGACATACTCAAAAAAAGAGAATAAGAGATATCGATATTACGTATGCAACAATCATTTAAGGGGAAAGGGTTGTGAATCAGGAAGCCGAAATGTAATAGCAGGAGAAGTAGAAAAAGAAGTAATGAAGAGAGCAGAAGATTTATATGAAAAATGGGGAGAAAAAGCAGAAGAATGGAAAAATTTAAGTTTTGGAAAGCAGAAAGAAGTAGTGAAAAAGTTAATAAAAGGAGTAATGATAAAAGAAGATGGAATAGAGGTGAGTTTAGAGGATAAGGTGGAATTTATACCAATAAAAAAGAAAGGAAAGAAATGCACAGTAACTGAGCCAGAAGGCAAAACAAACAATGCACTACTGAAAGCAGTGGTAAGAGCCCATCTGTGGAAACGGCAACTAGAAGAGGGAAAATATGCAAGTGTAGGAGAGCTGAGTGCCAAAATTAATATAGGTACAAGACGTATACAACAAATTTTAAGGTTGAATTATTTAGCACCAAAGATTAAGGAAGACATAGTAAATGGGAGACAGCCAAGAGGTTTGAAGCTATCTGATTTGAAAGAAATACCGATGTTGTGGAGCGAGCAATTAGAGAAATTTTATGGATTAGCATCTTAATTTACAAAAGCAACGGGAGATTGAAAAGAGTATGTGCAAGAAGGAGCTGCTACAAAGGGCCATGCCAAAAGATATTGAGATTGATGTAAGTCGATGTTACAAAATCAATTATGCGAAAATATTAATATAGATGATGAAGATTTTAGCATACTAGATGCAACAGTGGTAGACAATGTATACAATTTAGCTGCATATTTTAATAGTATAGCTTTTCTTATAGTAGTCCGAACAGGGTAAGATATGTGTTTATGGCTATAGTAGGCCAGTAGCATATTATGATTTATTTGGATTATTGTGAAAAGAGCTATAGATCTGGAAAAAAAATTCTGTAAAAGGTCGGCTCAGCCAATCGTGTTTTAATACAGTCTCATATCCTGAAAATACACCTTGTGGCCAGCTCCTGTACAATGACATCTCATTTTCCTGAAAAACAACATAAAAGAGTATTCTTAAAAGATTATTGATATCGATTCGACTCCTTTGCAATAATTTATTAACTGTAGTAATTTATATTTAAATAATAATTTTCAACTTTTATGGTAAATTAGCAATTTTTTCCCTAGAATCAGAAACTCTTCTTAATTCTTCACGTTTTACCCATGAACCCTTCTGCTTATTGGATTCGCTTATTAATTCAGGACGCATTAACCCACCAGATCTAGCAAAAACACCTCGGTCTATGGCTTCAATGACTGATAAACCTCCCAGTAAGCAATTTTGTCCTATTTCTTCATAATTTTCTATTCCCTCATTACAATCTTCTATTGCTTCATTATAACTTTCTATTTTATCAAGTAGAAGTAGGCCTTCTTCACTCACCTCTACTTTTATCCAATTTTTATTTTTCTCATCAGGATATAACCTAACTTCTAATTCTCCCAAACTAGTATAGAAAGTTAATACTACATCGCTGCCTTCTGTAAGATCTGTGTAATTCCTTATGCCATCTTCAATTTTAATTTCTACTTCACTATTACCGATCTTTACTATATTTCTTCCACACTTTACATCTCCATCTGTTAGACCTAAATCCCTTGCCCCATCTGTTATCTTTATAATGTCTATTTTACTATCTTTAGAATATTCTAAGTAAAAAACGGAGTTGTCTACTCTTACATCTTTTAGCTCGCTATTGGTTGCATTTTTTGCGATTTCAATAAACTTATGAGAATTGCTAACATAATCTATATAAGCTTTTTTTAGGTTAGTTTTATGCTCTTTAAATTCTGGTGTCAGTGTGTTAGCATCAACTGTATTACCAAACACTGCCCCTTTTGATACTAATTGACATATTATATTACTAGCAACTTTAGGATTTTTTTCCAACTCACTGATTTTTTTCATCACATAATCGGTAAAAGTGTATTCATTACCTGAAAAGAAATCTTGTGAAAGAGAATAGTTTAATCGTACACCAGACTTTATAGCATCGTTTACAATCTCTTCAAGTTCAGCCATATTTTGAGCTTGAAACATCTTATCAGAAAACTTATTTAACTTCTCCTTTTGATTTGAGGTTAAATTAACGAGTAATTTGCTGACCTGTCCTTTCTTTTGCTGACGATAAATAATATTTTTATCATAATCTAATGCTCCTGCTTCTAGAAATATTTTTCTTAACTCTTGAGCAAGATCTTCATTGTCCCAAGCAAAACGTTCAACATATGAGAACACTTTTGACTCACCCATTCCGTGCCGAATATTTAGCACCACTTTTAGGTCTGAGTCTCTTTTATGCTTACTTAAAAACTCCTTTAAATTTTTAGTGCAGTCTGAATCTAGTGCAAGTAAGTCATACAATTCCTTATTCATCTTTTTCTGTTTATCAGTTAAAAATAATTCTTCTATATTATAGCAGAGTTTATTAGTTGCTATTTGTTGTGGAGTTTTACCCTTTCTACTTGTTATATTAGGGTTAGCTCCTTTTGAGAGGAGAGAGTTTGTATTATCGTAATGACCTTTGGCAGCAGCAAGGCATAATGGTGTTTTTCCTTTATTATCTTGTATGTTAGGATCTGCGCCTGCTTCTAAGAGTAAATCTATAGCCTGATTTCCTATGCGACGAAATCCACCAATATTTGCTCCTGCAATCGCATGCAATACTGTTGATTGAGATTCTCCTCTTCTTAGGTTAAGAATCACTTTTAAATCTTTATTGTTTTTATTATCATGTAAAAATTCTTCAAGGGGCTCAGTATTATCAAATGAACCACAGTTAGAAGCTAAACATTTTAGAGCACTAAGTAACTTTTTGTTTAAAATTTTTTGACTTGGCGTAAGATCATGGTCCAGAGCAAACCAAACACAAATTTGTTCACTTAATCCAAGTTTGCTATCTATCAAAGATAATGGTTCATTATAGTTTCTGACTGATGGTAAGTCTCCTGAGTACCACATATCATTCATCAGCTCATTTAATAAATGCTCTTTAGATGATAGATGTTCTATAATGGACTCATATTCGAAATCATATAGTTCTGATTTGGATTTTGGCTTTAGTAGATTGATGATAGATTTTACCATCCCAGTAGACTCACTCATACTTACCCCTTAAGCTAAGATATATGATATATTGTATGCGATATGTAACATTAAGTCAATAACCATAATCTTTTTACTACTTATGTCGTTTGTTAAGTTTTTATGGTGAGTAATATAAGATCTTTAGACAATCAAGCAGTTTAGCATTTACCCTACAGTACGGCTTGTTGTCTGTTTTGAATTTGTTACTATCTCACACCAACTATTTTTTTTCTTTTCATTAGATAAGGTAATTTTTTCAGAAGATTGACGTAGTGTTTCATGTTTTTCAAAATATCCTCGTTTAATCGCATCATGTACTGAATATCCACCAAGTAAGCAATTTTCTCCTATTTCTTCCTTATCTTTTAATTGATCAAGTTTCTTCTTGTCATCGTCACTTATCTTTACTTCAATTTTATTGTTGTCTTTATCACTAGAACGTAGATGAATACTAATCTTTCCTACTTCAGTAGTAAAAGACATTTCAATGCCACCTTCTAAAACGTCTGTATAATTTCTTTTTCCTCCTACATTTTCAACTCTTACTATACTCTTTCCAACATGAAATATATGATGTCTAAAACTTAAATCTTTCACTTTTGGATTATTTATAACTTTTGCAACCTCAACAGTGCTATCTTGCGAATATTTTACATAAAAATATCCATTATCCATTTCTACGTGTAAAGCTTTGCCTTGGGCACTACTGTTTATAATACCTTCATCTGCTACGCTTTTTAGCTTGTTATCGATTTCTTCACGTTCTGCAAAAATCTCATAACTGAACCCATAAGTTGCATACAATAACTTATCATCATAAAAGGAACTGCATTTTACTCTTCCACCTTTTAATAGTAAATTACTCATGATATTGCGTATAATACCTATATTTTTATCATCTGATACACCCTCGTAGGCAGGAATATCTCTTATTCCCTTAGAAACTAAACTTGTTATAGTCTCACTATCGTCTGATAAACTCTCATAAGGTGGTAATCCCTTATGCTGTCGTATTCTATCAGGGATATTTCTTATTTCCTTAAAAATTAAACTTGTTATAGTATACTTATCATCGTTATATTTTGAATTGAGTCTTATCCCTTTTTGCAAATATTTATTTGTTATGCACTCTATACGCTCTAAAGCAGTGTTTGTAAAATTTTCATGCTTATCCCTATAACCTTGATCATTTTTTGTTACTACATCTTTTAACTCTTTACGAAATTCATCAATTAGACTTCTCTCACTTTCAGTCAGTAGTAGATCTAACTTAATTAAAGCAGAGTCTCTTGGACTAATAGGGTAATTTTTCCAATATAAATCACTATCATCAGTTTCACTCTGATACGACAATGTATGTTTTACACATGTGTCAACAGCCTCCCTAGTTTCATGTCTCTGATCAAGGTCATAACATTCCGAAGGATTACTTATTCCTTGAACAAACAAACTATAATCATCTAAATCTGTTATGTCATCTTCAGGCGTTGGTCCCTCATTGCTATTACACTCAATTTTTGAATGCCATGGCTCAGTATTTAATTCCTCTCCTAGCTTTTGTTCACTGATAGATTCTACAACATATTTTACTGACTCTGTATCCATACTACCTCCTAGCCTAGATATAGAATATATTATGTACAATATATAATATTGGTCAAGCTAATTTCAACACAATCTTTTTACTACTCATATTTTTGTTAAGTTTTTATGGTGAGTAACAATGGAGTATGTAGATAGGTTAAAAGTTGCTTATGACTGCAAATTTGAGCTAATTTTACTATAGATTAAAATAGTTAAGACCTATATTTGATATCACTATTATTAAGAGCGTGATGGATTATGCTTTAAAGGAGTACGGAAACTGCTGAAGTTTTTACAGCAAACCTGTATGGAGCAACTTCAGCAGAATAAACAAACACATGCCAGTATTAGTAGAGAATTATTTATAAGTCAATTAACTTTTTCAAAAAATATTTTAGTGAAGATACCATGCTAGCTAGTGTTATAAACAATTCAATTGTTTACTCCTTCAAAAAAGATCGTATATTTTTGAGAACAAGTTGCGTAAAAATAAGGTTATAAAAATAGAAGATTTAAATTATTTCCATAAGCTTAGGCAAAACAGTTCGTATGTATATATGGATAAAATGGGCTAATATGGCTAGTTTTAGCGTATAGCAAAGTCAGAATACAAAAAAGTTCGTATGTATCGCGCGGTAGACCAACTGATTCCAAGAAAAATTGTTCTCACCGTCCCTGGTTTTGAGCACTGAAAATGGCTATATTATTTAAGCTATTAGTAAAATACGTTGTTAGATTAATACTAATTTTCTTAAGGAGGAATTTAAGGCAAACTCATAATGAAAACAGAATTTGAAGGTAAAGAAAAATCCCGTACCGACCTTCTTAAGAGACTTTTGCCTAAAACTACTTTGGGTTAGAAAATTTTCTACAATAATGATTGACAAGTTTTAAAGATAGAATACTATACTTAAAATGTAATTGATAATCTAATTAATTAAGGTAGTGGCTATGTTGCGTTCAGATATTCCAAAAGTTTTGTTTTCGTCTATTAAAGAGGATGATCCCCATAGAGCATCTAAGCTTTTTCAAATTGAACGCTGGTGCTATGCAAATTGGCGTCTGCACCAAAAAAGTGGCAAAAAAGGACGTAATTTTCTTGCACAGGTATTGTCTAGTGAGGATTGTTGGAAAAAAGTAGACAATTTACATGGAGTTAAGCTTGATAGGCAAGTCGTAGGCAAAAAGTTAATTGCGCCAGATTCAGGTAATCTCTTTGATAAGTATGCCATTGCCTGTAGTTGCTGTCTAGAAGAAGATATTATTGCTTTGTTTGAGGAAAGAAAAGAGGAATTATCAGCTCAAGGTAAGAGTAGTCTATTGGAGTATGAGCACTTAGTTAGGTGTTGCGGGTCGGGTCTTTTAGCGCAGTTTTGGTCACATTTTATTAGCGGTTATATCTCTAAATTAAATTTAGATGGCTGTCATCCATATGAATATGGACTTAAGTGTGCTGTGAGCCTTAAGCAGGAGCAGGCAGTGGAATTCTTTTGGAATAAAATAAAATCATTACCTGAAAGTGAGATGAGTGAACAGAAAAAGGATGAAATCTTGATGAAGACAGCAGTATATGTAGCAGGGAACCGTTGTAATAGTTATCCTGAAATATTCGAGTTTTGTTTTACTCAACCACTATCGGCTGAGAGCCGAAAGGTTGGATATAGCGCTGGAAGCGCGGTGAGAAGCTAAAGCTACTCCAATCTTATACTAGATATAGAATGAGGCTGATGTGCATCTGTATGTTTATTGATGTACTCATTAATGACTTCATCTGTGATATGTCCGCTGGTAGCACTAAAGTATCCTCTTCCCCAAAAACGCTTTCCCCAGTACATTTTATTTAGCTCTGGAAATTCTTGTTGAATTTTGCGTGAAGACCTGCCTTTGGCTCTTTGAACAAAATCACTCACAGCTATATGAGGAGGTATTACTACGAATAAATGTAAATGATCTGATGATATTACTCCGTTTTCTATCTTAATCCCCATTTCTTCAGATACTTCTGCTATGATTGTTCGTATTCTCTCCTTCATAGCCTTAGTTAATACTCTGTACCGATATTTTGTAATCCAGACTATATGGTACCTATGATAAAATACAGTGTGTTTTCCTTTGTCATATTCCGTCATAACTATACTTTATAAAGTACAGTTATGACATTGACAAACTAAAGTTTCTCCACCTAGAAGGTGGAGGCTTGTACCATCTTATGGAAAGTCAAATAAGTCCTGATAAATATCCAGAACTTCTAAAAAGAGACTTAGCTGAAAATGGTTATTATGGTAGTTTGAATACACTACAGGGTGCACTTCGCTTTGATAAATTTCAGGAATTATTTGATTGTTTAAAGCCAAATGATGTTCCAGAAGATGATTATAATATCTGGTTAGACATGGAAATCAAAAAACATTCAGAGCCTTATGTAAGTGAAAGTGTAAAGCTTTTTATGCATATGTGGATGAAGGAAGGATTTGATAGCCATCGTGCTTTAGTGATAAGAGAGGAACTAGAGGATAAATCACCTCTTTTCTGTACAGTTTTATTAACACCTTTAGTAGAAAAGGGCTGTATGGAACCAGTATGGGCGTTATTAAATAAAGCTAATTCTGATCAGGTTAAAGAGTTTATGTGTTCTAAACAGGCAGGCTACATACGATCTATATTGGAAAAAAGAGATGCTGATTCATTGAATAAGTTTCTAGCATATAGAAAGTCTACAGATGAAGAGTTCACTAGCTTAACTGAAGTTGAATTAAGCAAAGCATGTGAGCAATTAGGGTTAGGCAATTAAGGTATTATAAGGCAATTCTATAAAGTAGGTGGTGGTTTCTTGTTACTACTTTAGCTTCTGTCAAAAAGATGTTGCATTGTAATACAAATGTTATATACACAAGTCAGCATGTAGGCAAAAATAGCTTTTATTATTGATATCTCTGATGGTTATACAATAAGCTTGGTATAGTGGGTTTAGTATAATATAATGAAGGGGGTTTGTGTTCAAGATACAATATCCAACAGATCATCTAAAAAAAGAAGATGTTAATTCAAAGATTACTGAATTATCGGATGAAGTGCAATATATAGAGCAAGCTAGAGAATTTTCTCAACTTAAGCGTTATCGGAGATCTGATGTTGATTCCGAAAGTGGAAGTCAGATTAAGAGAATCGATGTTCCAGGAGACGGTAGTTGCTTGTTTTGGTCTGTTACTATGGCTTACTTAATACCCGTCAGAAACGACGATGCTTTATTTCGACAAAGGTATGAAGTACTATTTGGAAATGATGGAACTGTAACCCAAAATTTAGATCATATTAGAGGTTTGGTTCGGAATTTAGGTGCTGCGAATTATGATGATACATTTGCAAATTTAGTAAGAAACTTATTTCGTAATCGAGTAGTTGATCACATAAGTTCTTATAGAAATGAGTTCAGAGATTTTGTTGAAGGTGATTTTGAGCGTTACTTGGAAAACATGAGGAACCCTGATACTTGGGGAGGTGAACCTGAAATAAGAGCAATGAGTGGAATGCTTAGCGCAACGATTAGTGTTTCTGGTGAAGTTGAGACTCAATATGGTAATGGGGATATTCAAATACAATTATTTCATGTTGGTGCACCAGGTAAACGAAACCATTATAATTTTGGTCTTGAAAGGAATATTATTGATAATGATAAAGAGCTTGCAAAAGGCTTAAAAAGAGTCATGGGTAAAGTAAGACCACAAGACTTTGAGTTAATACAGTTATTGATAGAGGAAGCAGATAAAGAAGTTGGTATAAGCCGGCAAGATGAGGATTTTAAATCTTTTGAACCGAGATTTCAGTCATTTGTGGATCAGATTCCATCTTATTTACACTCTGTAGAAAAAGCAGGGTTTTTTACACACTTCTTCCTAGGTAGTTTTTCTACTTTGTTGGATACAGAGATGGCAAAAAAGCTAGACATCAAGGAGATTTATTTTAGCTTTGACGGTGCAAAGACTTTGAAGGTAGCTATTATAAAAAATGGTGAAATGAAGAGTCAAAAAGATGTGATCGATAAAGTAAAATTATTTGTTATATCAGAAAGTGGTTCTCATTCTTACACTCAAGAGTTTGATCAAGGTGAATTGAAGGAGGTATTAGGCAAGCTTTACTCTCTTATTGAAAATAACCTAGATAAAATTAAAGTTAAATCAATAAAAATCATTAAAGATGCCGGTCATCAGGGAGAAATAGTTGTTGATGTGAAAGATAAAGGAGTAGACATAGAACATAATTCTGAAGTTCAATTTAAAAAAGTGAGAAAAGGGTTATGGAGGGATCCCGAAGTCGATATAGCGAAGCTAGCTATTTCCAATCAGCGAACAGTTAAAGCATCTTTAAGGAGAATTCTTGATAAGATTTACACAATTCACTCCGAATATGCAGACTCACTAATCTATGCTAGCAGAGCACGTGAAGCAGCACATCATGGGTTTGCGGTAGGCGTTTTCATGAATTTCCACTACAGGTATAATTTTAGAGTCTACCCAGAGCAATTTGCAGGAAGGGGTTATGCAGATATTATCTTGCTGGCTCGTGGTCCTGATCGTGCATTGGATTCTATTCCCATTATTATTGAATTAAAAGCGGGAGCAGGTTCTAATGCTACTCCAGATAAGGCTTTGCAGCAAGCAGAAAAGTTCTCTAATTGCATAAAAGTCAACAATAATTTTTTGTATCATGAAAAATATTTTTTGATGTAAAATTCAGCTCTAATACAACCTTTTATTTATTATTGTATTATCTTATTCAATCAAAAGAGGTTTTATTGGCAATAAAAACATCAACACTAATTTCCAATTAATCTCTTTTAAACTATGTAGCCAATGAATATGTGGATAAATACGTCCACACAAACTTAAAGTATTTATCCACATATTCATTAAGCTTATAAAAACTAAGGTATCATTCTTTTCCTCTATAGTCTTAATGATTTTACATAAGTTAAAAGTAGCATGCTTCCATTGTTCTCTCCGCGGTCTAATATGGCTAATTCATATTGTAGCCAAGCCGCACTATACTTGTTAGGCGGAAGTGGACGGCAACATGTACGCCACGAAGTCTATGCTTCAACTTATCCTCTTGCTTATCCCTTCCATCGGCATTGCTATCTTTACTTTCAGTAAAATTATTGTTTTATACTTCTTTAGTGTTTATTGATAGCAAAACTCTTTTCTATCGATTAGCATCTTATGCATAATCACGGCTAATTTTCTTGCTACTGCAACAATTGCTTTTTTCATGCCCTTTTTCTTTTTAAGCTTCAATCCCCAGCTTCTTAATTTAAATGTCCTTTTACATTTTACCAGTAAGACCTGCGCGGCTTCATATAACATATTCCTACAGTCCACTGGTCCCATTTTTGATATACTTCCGTGTCGATCAATCTCACCAGAAGCGTACTGTCTTGGACTTAATCCCATATAGGCTCCAACTGTATAAGATGTTTCAAACCTATGCAGATCATCTATTGCAGCTTTATATGTCATTGCTACTATAATACCAACTCCTGGAACAGTAGTTAATAATTTACAATCCTCATCTTTTTTGCTTTGTTCTGAGAGCATTTTATCAAGTTTTCTTATTGATTCTTCTATTATTTCTAAACTATGTACTAATGATTCAATTGAGGTTTGGCTAATTTCATCTAGATTATTAACCATTTCTTGCACTTTTAAAGCAAAGTTTGCAGAACTAAGACGTTGATTAACTTTTATCCCGTATATTTTCAGTAATCCCCTTATTGTTCCCGCAATTTGCTCTCTGCAACGTATTAATTGTCTTCTGCTTCCAAGTATTATTTTAACCTGACAAGCTTCGTCTGATTTTACTAATACCTCCTTAAATAGCCCAACTCTCATCATTTGTGCTATGCCTCTTGCATCATTTTTATCATTCTTATTGATTCTCGCAGATAGTGCTGCTGCCATATGCCTTGCATCTACACAAGTTACTGGTAATCCAAGATTCCTCAACTCTTTGCACATCGATATTGATAATTGCCCGCTTTCTATTCCTATGGACTCGTATTTTTTGTTTTGACCAAGCAGAAACTCAGCTATTGCACTGCTTTCACTTGCAACAACCCCTTCTTTAACAATTTTTCCTTTCTCATCAATGATACTAATAAAAGTTTCTTTGAGTGAGACATCTAACCCGCTATAATGTTTCATGAGACTACTCCTACTGTAAAAGTTTAAATTATTCTTGAAGAACTAATTCATTGAATTTGTTACTTCGTGCTAAAATAATGGAGTATGTCTCTCCATCATTCAATAGCAATTACAGTATGTATGCACAAGGCTTTCAACCAAATATTCAGCGAGTTCTAACCACTGCAGATGACATTTTATGTGTTGGTGTCAATCTTGATAATCCATCTCCTATCTCTGATATTAAAGTATCAAATCGTGGGGAAGAAATAATTCCTCTTTTTCAAGATATGCTAAAATCTGCTGATGAC
Source organism: Wolbachia endosymbiont (group B) of Cyclophora punctaria (assembly GCF_964028235.1). Taxonomy (NCBI): domain Bacteria; kingdom Pseudomonadati; phylum Pseudomonadota; class Alphaproteobacteria; order Rickettsiales; family Anaplasmataceae; genus Wolbachia; species Wolbachia endosymbiont (group B) of Cyclophora punctaria. The sequence continues at coordinate 1,279,537 of NZ_OZ034749.1, read as the reverse complement.
TGGGATACGCAAAGGATTGGAACAATAGAATTAAAGGGACAGGTGAAAGATAATCTAGAACGTATTTATCATACGTTTCCTGGTACACCTGAGAAGGGAGATAAACATTATTTTAGTAGATTTTTACTAGGGCAATCACTATTGCTAAATAGAGTTGAAGATTTAAAAACTGGTTTTAAAAAATACATTTTTATCTATGGAGACAATATACCTACCGAGGTACGTCCTAATCTTCGTGGGTCTGGACGTTTAGCAGCTGAAAGAGCCAGGGAGAGATTGTCAGCTAATCTTGATGCGAGTCATGCAGTTGTGACAATGGTGCTCATTCCAGAAAATACAGAGAAGTTGGTTTATGTAATAAATATTGTTGAAGCTAACAGAAAGGATGTTCTGAACGGGCTGGATGAAGTGCTCCCTCTTGATAGATTAAATAGAGAAATAGGGAATAGGGAAATAATCGAATTAAATCTTAATTTTGATACTAGGTACAAGTCAGATTTTAAAAGATATCTTACTATTTGGACTGAAAAATACAATTCTTTACAAGAGTACAACAACGGAGATAATAGATTTCAAGGTACTTTTAAAGAAGTTACTTATCCTAATGAGTTAAAAGAAACATTTGATAAAGCACTAGATATCCAATCCTTATCAATAAGAGGATATAGTAGATTATTAGAAAAAATTGGAGAAGGAATCTTTCCTTTTAAGAGTCTCGTTAATAAAGAAGCTCATTTCCAGGGAATATTGAATGGAGTGTTTAGTTATTATAGTGACTTAAAATTACAGGAATCACCAGAAACTAGAGCATTAGTTTTAACTGAGTTTCAAACTGGTAGAGGGGAACGTATTGACATGCTAGTTCATGGTATTAAGTTTGTGGCTCAAGGTGGAAATGCTGAGGAGTACACTCCAATAGGGTTAGAACTTAAGGCATCAAGGCAGGGTAAAGGGGCTCAAGCTTTATTGAGGGAAGCAAATGATCAAATAAATGAAGAGTACAAAGAAGGTGTTACCTATAAAACACTTACAGATGGTGATGAGGTAAAATTTATCGGTGTTGTTTTCGATAAAGGATCTAATAATCCGAATAAACTTATTTTAACAAGTAGGACAACCAAGGAAGGATTTATTCCTGTTGGAGTAGTTCATAGTTCACATCATATGTTGCCTACTGTAGGGCAGTGTTCTAAAAGAAAATCTTCATCGCCGGAGTATCCACCAAGTAAAAAGCCAAGAAGAGAAAGAAGTGTAAGTATGGCCTGCATAGATTCGTTTGATGAAGAAAAGATTACAAAGGAAGAAAAAAAGCAACGTGTTAAAGAGCTATTTGATATTGATAATGCTAAGGATTTAACTAATGAAATTGTAGATATAGGTCGTGAGCAAGTGTTTGATATGATAGGCAATGCTGATAGGACTGATGTAAAAGTAAAAGATAACAATGGTAATGATAAAAAATTGATAATAGGTGATATTATAGAAATGAAGAATGCAGAAAGATATTTTGTAGATGATTATAGTGATGGTATTGAGATCTTAGTAAAAGTAGGCAGAGATAAGGATCGCGTTATAAAAGAAAAAATAAAAGGACAAAATATTGAGTATTATTTAAGCATCGATGGCTATGAAGTAAAATTCGATGATATAATTAAAAATTTTACTACAGATGCAGAAAGAGAGAAAATTCATAATAAATTACATCAACTATCAAATGATAAGCAGTTGTTAGAGAATAAAAAATACATTGAAGATATAGGTGATGTTCAAACTAATCAAGATTACTCTAATATTGTAGAGGAAATTAAACAGAACTTGCTAGCAAAAGGTGTTAGGGAAGATACTTTTGATACGTTTAAAAATCATTTTGATGATCTTGGTGAAAAAGTTTTTGCAGATTATATTAGTAATGTAGAAAGCAGCCTTCAAGAAAAAGGAATTGCATTTGATCGTGATAAATTTGATTCAGCGAAAATAAAAGGAGCAAAAGGTGGAAAGTTTTTTTCCATGATGGCTATATATGACTTGCTTGATAGTATAGGTGATACAGCAACACTTGGACGACATGATAATAATGCTTTAAAGCAAGTATTTGGTATCAATGGTATACTAGATGCTATGGATGATGTTAGGACGAGTGTAAGTATTTCTTCTAATAGTAAAGTAGGAAAATTGATTAGTAAAGTACCACAACCTGTACGTCAAACGTTTGTTAAGATTATCAGTAACCCCATAGTTCAAAGTATTACATTTGCAACTATTGCTTATCAATTTGGGTATAGTATAAATGAAATAGCTCAAGGTAATCATCATCCATTAAATTATTATTGGACAGCTAGTAGTGGTGTAAAACTAGCAAGTATGAGCATAAGGCCTATAAGTGCAAGTGTTAGCTTTACAGTAAAAAGTGTAAGTGCTACTACTAAGATTTTAAGAGGGTTATCTGCTGCAGGTAAAGTTTTAGGTAGGGTAGCAGTAGTTACTATGGTTGCTGATGTATTAATAACAATTGGTGTAGAAGTTCATGAGAGAATAGAGTATACAAAAGCAATAGCAGAACAAGTACCTCTATTACCTGGTGGTGAACAAGCGGAAGTATTTTTTGCAGGGGTAATCAAGTTTTTTACAGGAAGAGATGTAGAAAAAGAATATGAAGACACAATTAGAATAAAAGGTTATTTAACTTACGTAAAAGAAGCAGCTATTAAACTGTTAAATGACAATTATGACATAGATGCGGTTGTACAATACGTAATCTCCATTGAAGAGAAATATAGTGAGGTGATTAAAAATATGGGTGCACAGGCTATATGTATTATGCCATCACCGTATGGTCCTGAGTGTGCGACGCAGATGAAGTGGACATGTGATTTAGAAAAAAAATATAAAGATATCTCTTTTGACAAGATCAATATAGCCTCTAGTGTAAAAAGAGATTTGTCTTCTATTGATATCTCTAAGATATTGACTATGACACCTTATACTTTGGTTATGAGTGAAGGTTGGGAAAGGTTTATCTGTGGTATAAAGAATAGTCCTCAATGCTATCAAGAGATTGAAGAAAAGAAAGTTTATGTTGTTAATACGGATGCAAAACATATCCCTCATCTAACAAAATACGAGTATGAAAATCTTGGCTTAAGAATTGTAGATGCACCATTAACAAATCCGATACAAAAATCTCAATGCAGCAAAACAATCAATACAAAGCACACAGGTGACGATGCGTTCGCTCCATGTAACAGTGGCAAAATTTATAGAAATTGTCAAGAGAGCTTTACTCTCTCAGGCGGACCTTTTATCTTTACTAATCCAACAAGAAAAGAGCATAGTAATACAAAAAAGCAAACATTTCCTAGAGGATCAGTATTATATATTTCAGGACCTAAAACATTAACAGCAGCAGCAAATTATCCAGCAGTAATGCATATTCCAGAGGGTAGTAATATACGTTATGTTGGCTCAAAAAATAATGAAACTATTTTTATTATTAATGACTATACGTCTGGTACTCTTGAAGGTGGACCAGGAAAAGAAAATACTCTAGTAATGAATGTTAAGGCTAATAATGTCGTTGCAAATTTGCATGGTAGAACTATACGTTATGGTAATAGTAATAACATAAGATTGGTTAACACATATAACTATGTGTCTAATTCTGACAGCAAGCAAAATATTACTACTCACTGTAAAACAAGATTGATTAATGTAAAAAATGCAGAAGTCTGGCAGAATTCATTTAACTGCACAGACAAAGATTATGAAGTTAGAGTAGTTAACAAAGAAAATGTGCATAACAGGGGATTAAAACAAACAATATTTGTTGTTAATGAAGATAGTGATAATGCTAAGATAGTAAGTGATTTGGGCAGTACAGGAAAAATAAAAGGAAATATTGACATAATAAAGGTTCAAGTTGCTAATATCACACAGTGGGGAATAAGTGAAGATATAGAAAAGGTCGGCTATAGCTTAGATGTTTTAGCTAATAATACACAAAGTATTGTTTCAAGTACTAAAATCAATGATTTTAAAAATCTAGTAATTCAAGTAAATAGCAATGGAATAACAGAGTCTGTTGCAATACAGGATAAGTCTTTGTCTGATACAATAGAAGATATTAGATATCAAGAGCTGAAAAGTTCAGGAAGTGATATTAGTAGAGAGGTAATACAAAATAGTGCAAAAAAGTTAAAAGCATTTATACAAGCAAGTATTCTAGACCAACAATTACTTGATACTTACCAAATTGCAAAAGATATTGTCAATAACAATAATTTTGACATACCAGTATCTCAAGTAGAAGTTATTAAAAACCATATGGGAGTACCTAGTGAAAAAGTGATAATTGCTGGCATGTACTCAGGTCAAGTCATTGTTGATTTTAGCTATAGTAGCTCTGACGTTACAAGTAGTTATCAGAAATACCTTAATGGTGGACGGAACTATGGTTATGATGACTATCTGATGCTGTGTAATTACTATCAGGACATTACAATAGAAGGAGAGAAAGGGCAACACCAGTATATTATCAAACTACCAGATACATTAAATAGCAAAACTTCATTGTCGCCAATAAGGCTCAATTTAAAAATAAAAAACAAAGTGGTGTCTTATCAAAACATACCTTATAGTATCATTGATTTTGCTGAGTTAAGTGTAACAGATGTTGATGGTATAAGCATAGAAGAAGGTAAAAGGGATTATATAAATGAATGTTATGGCAAATCAATCTCTGACCTTACAGAGGATAGTTTAAAGATACAAGATATTACAATATTTGATAGTGTAGGTACTAAATGGTCTTTATCCATTGGTTTAGTTGATTATTTTCAAAATCCAGAGAATCAACAAATTGTATTACGAATAAACAATGAGCTTTATAAAATTGATAGTACAAACTTAAGGCTTGAGCATCTAGAGATCAATCCTAGCTCTTTCAGATACTATCAACCAGAGGAACAAGGATTACAAATTTATCATAATCAACCTACTAATAAGAATGATGTTGGTTTAGTTGACTTTAGAGATAAGTCTATATTGGATTTTGATACAGAGATTGCTGATGATAGTTTAGTGTTATCACATAAGAATAATACCTTAGCAAAAGTAGAAAATTGGAATACCTATCAACCAGCAAGGGAAATGATGTTTGCTTTTAATGATACGATGGTTTCTAATTTGAAATGCATAGTCTCTACTTGTAATTCAGAAGATATTATAGAGGATTTTTATAAGGAAACAGTAGATTTATTAAAAGAGCAGGTATTTAATGCAACATTGCAAAGAAATAATAGTAAAGCTGAGGATTTGATAAAAAAGATTAAAAGTATAGATATTGGAAATGAGCATGAATTAACACCTTTAAATATGGCTATTCAAGGAGGTAGGTTGGATGTAGTAAAAGTTCTTTTTGATAGAAAGGATTTTAGTGTTGAAAATAAGGACGCCCTTCCTCTGCACTTAGCTGCTCAGGAGGGTAAATTAAATATAGCTGAGTTCCTTATCGATAAAGGTTATGATATTAAAGATAAAGCTGAAGATAAAGATAGTAGAACACCTCTTCGTATAGCTGGTTGCAATGGTAATTTAGATGTGGTCAAATTCTTCCTTAGTAAGGATGCAACAAGTATTGAGGATAGAAACAACGATCCATATAAGATGATGGAAACGGTTAAGGTTTTAAAGAAGGAGATTATTAATCAAGCAGAAACCGTGCCTAACGTAAAAAGATGGGCAGAGTTTTTTGTAGAAAAGTTAAAATATTCAATAAAAAATGTAGTAAAAGAGAAGCTAAAGGATGGTATGTTACATGATCGTTATGGTTCGGTTAATACACTTGCTAATGACATTTATAATTTCGATCAAAGGTTGTTTAATAATACAATTAAGGGAGTTATAAATGACGTATATAGGAAAGTAGATACGAAAAAAATATTAAGTTGTGTAGAAAGCCATAATGATGTTAGTCAGCGTATATTGGGTTATGTGGCTGTATTTAACGCAATGCAAAGAAATAATGATTTAAATAATAGTGCAGTATTTAAGTTAGCTTACTATGTTAAAGAAGCAATCGAGATGAAGAACTATCCTGATGTTCATCAAGAAGAAAGATCTAACCTTGAGAAACTAAAAAGCAGATTGCCAGAATCAGTAAGGAATGCAGTATTTTCATCGAAAGTATGTATTAAGAATATTTATCAAGGTGAATATTTATATGCTGCTAACAAATGTTTCAATTATGATACCGACAGACGAATGGCATTTACTTGGACTCCAAAGAATGAAAAAAATGATAAGTTTAGGTGGAATATTAAACCTGATGGTGACAACTTTTATATAGTGAATGTTGCATTTAATGAAACTTTGTATGCTGCTAGTAACTATTTTAATTATGATAATGATAGACGAATGGCATTTACTTGGATTCCAGGTGAACAGGTTACACAAGGTGTGTGGAAGATTGAGCCTAACGGTGATAAATGTAATATAAGGAATGTTAAGCATAATGAGTATTTGTATGCTGCTGATTATGCTAAATATGACAAAGATAGGAGAAGAGTATTTACTTGGATTCCAGGGGGCAAGGTTATGCAAGGTGTATGGAAGATAGAAGATTGTGGGTCTAATGTAAGAAAAGTTAGAGATATTGTTAGTAATGCTAAGGGAGAATTAGATCAAGAATTGCTAGATGCTGTAAAAGTTGGAGATATGAGCAAAGTAAGAGATTCTGTCAATCGAGGAGCTAATGTTAATACTGAAGACAGAGATGGTAATACCCCTGCACGCAATGCTGTATTAAAAGGTCACTTTGGTATATTTAAATACCTTGTTGAAAATGGCGTTAGTTTAGAGGGTAAAGATCATCGTTGTCGCCCCTCTATATGTGATGCTTCTTATAGTGGTAATTTGGATATACTAAAGTACCTTATTGGGAAAGGCGTTGATATTAATGAGTCTGATAATAATGGTTGGACACCGCTACATTTTGCTGCATGGAGAGGCTACTTAGAAGTCGCTAACTTTTTAATAGAAAAGGGTGCTAATATTAACGTTGAGAACATTTTTGGCAGGAAACCTATACATGTTGCTGCTGAAAATAATAATACAAACATTATAGAATTTTTTCTCAGCAAGGGAATGAGCATCGATGATGTTGATAGATATGGTCGAACACCACTATACTGTGCTTCTTGGAATGGTCACTTGGGTGTAGTAAAGTACCTTGTAGAAAAGGGAGCTGACGTTTATACTCAAGACAAAGGTGGTAAAACATTACTAGATATTGCTACTCATCAAGAGCGCAGCGATGTTGTAGACTATTTAAAACAAGTGCAGCTAAATCAAGAATTACTTATTGCAGCACAATATGGTAATTTTGATGAAGTTAGAGATCTTGTAAGTCAAGGGGCTAGCTTGAATGCTAAGTATAGTAATGGGATGACTGTTATGCATTCTGCTGCTTATGGTGGTAATCTGGATATAGTAAAATATTTTGTAGCAGATGCAAAAAATAGCTTAGAAATTAAAGATAATGGCGGTAGAGTTCCCCTGCACTATGCTGCTTACAATGGTAAGCTAGATGTGGTAAAGTATTTTGTAGATGAAGGGGAAGTTGATGTTAATCTAAAAGATAGTGATGGGCAGACAGCATTGCACATGGCTTCTGGTGGCGGCCATCTGGATGTAGTGGGGTATCTTGCAAGTAAGGGAGCAGATATCAAAGCTAAAGATAAGGATGGTAAGACACCGCTAGATATCGCCATCGACCGAAAGCATGATAGCATCGTAAAATACTTAAAACAAGCTCAATTAAATGAGCAATTACTGGCTGCAGTAAAAGATAGTGATTTTAATGAAGTTCAAGGCCTTGTAAATCGAGGTGCTAACGTTAATGCTAAAGATAAAGATGGTAAAACCCCTCTACATTATGCTTCATGTTCTGTTCATCATTTAGGTATGGTGAAGTATCTTATAAGTAAAGGTGCTGATATTGATGTTAAAGATAACAGTGGTAGAACTCCTGAAGATGAGGAACGTTATACTAATTCTGATACAATGAGGCAAGTTTTTATGCAAGCACACTTAGATAAAGAATTGTTACTTACTGTAAAAAATGAAAAAGATCTAAAGACAATTAGTGATCTTATTGCGAAAGATATTGACGACAGAACGCATGGTGGGTTTTATTATACTTGGAGTGGTAATTTAGGTACAGTAGAGTTTCTTGTTAGTAAAGATGTGAGTGTTAATGCGACTGATAAATATGGCTGCACATTACTACACTGGGCTGCATTGAAAGGTCATTCAGATATTGCTAAGTTTTTAGTTGATAAGGAAGCTAATGTGAATGCTAAGGATATACTTGGCAGGACTCCTATTCACTTTGCTGTTATGAATAATCACAAGGATATTCAAGATGTATATGGTAGAGGTTCTACATACACTACTGCTGAGAGCAGTGATGAAGAGGTTATACAACTTTTTCTCATGAGAGGAGCAAGTATTAATGAGGCTGATAAAAATGGTGAGACGCCACTACACTTGGCTTCTTGGGGTGGTCATTTAGATACATTGCAGCATCTTATAAATAATGGAGCTAATATTAGTACTAAAGATAGTAGTGGCAACACACCACTAGATATTGCTAGAGATAAGGGACATAATAATCTTGTACAGTACTTACAACAAACACAATTAATCCTAGATAAACAGTTATTAAGCGCAATAGGAAATAGTGATTTTAATAAAGTTAGAGGTCTTATTGCTCAAGGTGCTAATATTGATACCAAAGACAAAGATGGCAGTACACTACTGTATTCAGCTGCTGAAATCGGTGATTTAGATAGAATAAAATTCCTTCTTGATAATGGTGCTAATATTGAAACTAAAAATGGGGAATATCAAGCAACTCCTTTGCATGGAGCTGTGTTAAATGAAAGACTAAATGTGGTCAAATTGCTTCTTAATCGTGGTGCAAACGTTAACGCTGAAGACAAAGACAATTGGACACCTTTACATTATGCTGCTGATACCAACAGTCTTGATATAGTAAAAGTTCTTGTCGATGCTCATGCTAATCTTGATGCTAGAGGTGATTACGGCAAGGCACCGCTAGATATTGCTAGAGATAGTAGTATTGCAGAATATTTAGAGAAAAAACTCAATGAAAAAGGAGAAAAACCTGTGCAACGCAGACGCCGTCATCACCACGGGGATCACAATCGCAATCATAATCACTCATCACATAAATTCCTTTCTGTAGATTCAAGTAATCAACCTGGAATAGCAGCAAGTAGTAGCACAAGACCATCTTCATGGATAAATGATTTATTTGGTTGGGTAAAAAGCTCTGTGAGTGGGTTATTAGCTTCTGAGTTGCCTGAAGTAGTATCAGGTACTAAAAGTCCAATCTCACAAATTGATGCAAAGATGGATGTAAATGGTGCAATAATGTTACTTGATGTGCTGGTTAGAAACGTCACGGGTCAAAAGTATATTTCTACAGCAGATCAGTCTATATCTCAACTAGAAGCACAGGGCTATGCACTCAATATTACAGAGGTATTTAAGAAAGTAATAGAGCAAGCTGGATTAAAAAGTGGTGTATCAATGCATCGATTAAATATTGATTTTGTGGAAATACAGAAAGAAGTTACAGGAAAAATCATGAGTGGTAAATTTGATGAGATCTCAGGAGTTTTAAGTTCGTATTTAGAGAAAGCATGTCCTAGTAGAGAAGCAGGATGTCCTGGTAAGTTAAGTTCGAAGAAGTTTGACAAGTTTATGGTAGAGTTTAATAGCAGGCTAAATGTTGTACTAAATCGATCAATACAACGGATATTACACAACAGAGATGGTAGATTAGAAGTTGATGGTGCAAAGCAAATGAATTTAGAGCCTCAAAGTTATTTAAGTAATGCTTCCGTTCAAGGCCATTCAAAGGACAAAGTATCAACTTGTCTTTCTGAGATAGGAGTAACCAAGCTTGTAGGTAATCTCAATAGGTAGGTTATAATATAAGAGTTAATATGCCAAGTAGTGGGAAATTTAAAGTGAAGGTAGCCAAAATAATTAGGGAAACAACCAGTAGCAAGTTTGATAGTCTTAATGCTAAAATGGATGAAGTAGACATTAAATGCTAAGTGATTAATGTATTTTCCATATTGAACTTACAGCACGTAGTTTTGATATAGAAGTTTGGGTAACGTTATGATAGTAATTTATATAATTCTTTGTGCAATCTTCATAGCTGTTTTAGATAGTTCACCAGATTCTTAATTAGGTGATATGTCGAACTTAGAGAAGGTTTTCATAAATGTTGAAGTGAATAATTATGTTTTTTCCTTGAGTTGTAAAATTTCAGAATGAGAGAGACCGGTAATTTGAGCGATAACATCTATAGAGACACCGGCCTTGAGTGAGTTTTTGGCCACAGCTATTTTAGTCTGTTGTTCACCCTCTGCTATACCCTCTTCCTTACCTTCAGCTCTACCTTTTTCATGGCCGATTTGGATGCCTTCTTTCTTGCCCTTCTCTTCTCCAATTTGGATGCCTTCATGTTTAGCATCATCGAGCTTTTGAGCAAGGACAGCCTGTTCATCACGAATACGTTTGATCTCTTGTTCGTAGGCTATAAATTCTTTTTCTGACCAGTTGAACCTATTTAGTTCTTCATATGCTCTTTCAATTATTAGATCACTTCCTATTATTCTCTCTAGCTCTTCTTCACTAGTTTCATCTGCATATCTAAAGAAGTAGACCCATTTTTCAACTATACTTGAAAGCTGATCTTCTTTGGTTTTTGGAAATTTAGGTAACTCAATAAATATAAAGTAAAAATCTTTTAGATCATGCTCATTAGTATCTTCATCGCGAATAGTATGCTTTGATTTGTACTCAGACTTATCAGGAAATAAAATACAGTCTGCTATAGCAATAAAGATAATTTCCTTAAGGTCATGATATTGATCGCCTTTATCAGCCTGTCTTGAATAGGCTTTAGCAGCATAGTATTGAGCACGTTTTTCAAAGCCCTTAGTTTTAGCGACCTGCATTTCGACTATGACTTGCAGCCCATTTTCATCCCTACAAAGAACATCAACAATGCTTTGTTTTTTAGAAGCAATATCAGGGTCTTGAATAGTACTTAAGAACTCTATATCCCTTATTGTACTTTTGCCGGTGAAGCCAAGGATATCATTAAGGAAGTGAATAAGAATGTCCTTATTTTTTTCAGTACCAAAGATGCGCTTGAACGATATATCATTCTTGGGATCGAGAAACTTCGAAAGAGCCATGAGAAAGTAAGATAAAAAGCATTAATAATTATACACAGTTGTGAAGAAATATTCAACTAAAATGCAAACATTTTGTATATCTTTATTTGGTAGTATTAACCTGTATAATATCTATTTCTGTATGGCAAAGCATACTACTGTTTCCATAAGGTACCAAATAGCGCAAAAAGTAAGGAGCTGGAGGTTAAAAAGAAAATATACCCTGAAAAACTTAGCAGGCAAAGCAAACATAAACTATCATACACTGCTAAGATATGAACAAGGAACATGTGGCATTCCAATTGAAAAGTTAAAAATATTAGCAGGGGCATTATCAATTCCTGTTGGAAATCTCTTTCCTAGACGAAAAGTACTAAAAGAAAGTAGTTGTTTCGACAAAGCTAAGACCCAGGAAATGTATAATTTTATAGAAAAAACAGGAGGACACAAAGCAATTTATGCATTAACCAAATCTATCCGAGCTGAGGAAGAAAGTAATATAAAAGCAGCAAGAATAAAAATTGCAAAGAATCTAGTTAAAGCAGGGTTTGATAATGACATTATCTATCGAGCAACAGGCTTACCAATTGAAGAATATGCTGATAGAGAGAATATCGGCTGTACAAGCCAAAACGGAGGACAAGAGATAAAAAAATGGAAGAGGATATACACAAGAAGAATTGGCAAAAAAGCTTAATATAGGACCCTCACAGATACATCACTATGAACAAGGTAGTGTCACCATTTTAAGTGAAAGGTTATGGGAAATAGCAAAAGAATTGTCAGTAGATGCTGAAGATCTAATAAAGGAATACAAAGAAAGTGATTGTGAAGGAGAAAATGAATTATTAAGTTTGGCAAGAGAATATAGAAAAATTGACAACCAAGAATCACGAGATGAGCTAAATATATGGGTAGAATTTTTCTTGCAAAGAAAGCAAATTTACAAAGAGAAGATTAATAAAATAGAGGAAATGAAAGTTGCAAATAATTTACTTCAGTTAGGTTTTTCTACTGATGCTATTTCTAAAATAATTGATTAATAACAATTTTTTTTACATGAAGAATTAATTTTCAATTAGATAAAAATAAATATCTATTAAGATTTTAACCTATTCATAAAAAAATAAGTAAAAAAGATTGAAAAATTGATTTGACTTCACTCGGAAGCTATGGCTTTATGCCAATGCTGATAAAAAACAGCAGTAAATAATTAAAAACAATTTGTTATTAACGAGGAGTATATTTTATGAATAATGGTAAAAAACTTACAGAAGAAATAGAGAGAGTATTACAGAGTGGAGGAGGAAGTGCTCTATTTGATCGTGAGATAGTGTCAGTGCTTCTAGGAGCAGTTCACGACAGAAAGCAAGCACAAGATGTTACTAAAACTCTAATGGATAACTGCCCAGGAATAGGAGAAATTTTAGGACGAGAAATCGATGATCTGAAAATGATAGAAGGAATGACCGAACATGCAGCTGCAGCAATTGAATGTGTTAAAGAAGCTTATAAAAGAGCACTCAGAGAAGGGTTAAAAAGAGGCCCTGTAATGGATAGCCAAGAAAAGCTGATAGAGTATGTAAGGGTAAACATAGGCTTTTCAGCAAAAGAAGCTGTCCTGATAATATATTTGGATAAGCAGAACCGTTTGATAAGAGATGAAGTGTATTTTGGTACAATAGATGAAGTACATACTGTAATTGCTATTGAATGATGGAGAGACATACTCCATTATTTTAGCACGAAGTAACAAATTCAATGAATTAGTTCTTCAAGAATAATTTAAACTTTTACAGTAGGAGTAGTCTCATGAAACATTATAGCGGGTTAGATGTCTCACTCAAAGAAACTTTTATTAGTATCATTGATGAGAAAGGAAAAATTGTTAAAGAAGGGGTTGTTGCAAGTGAAAGCAGTGCAATAGCTGAGTTTCTGCTTGGTCAAAACAAAAAATACGAGTCCATAGGAATAGAAAGCGGGCAATTATCAATATCGATGTGCAAAGAGTTGAGGAATCTTGGATTACCAGTAACTTGTGTAGATGCAAGGCATATGGCAGCAGCACTATCTGCGAGAATCAATAAGAATGATAAAAATGATGCAAGAGGCATAGCACAAATGATGAGAGTTGGGCTATTTAAGGAGGTATTAGTAAAATCAGACGAAGCTTGTCAGGTTAAAATAATACTTGGAAGCAGAAGACAATTAATACGTTGCAGAGAGCAAATTGCGGGAACAATAAGGGGATTACTGAAAATATACGGGATAAAAGTTAATCAACGTCTTAGTTCTGCAAACTTTGCTTTAAAAGTGCAAGAAATGGTTAATAATCTAGATGAAATTAGCCAAACCTCAATTGAATCATTAGTACATAGTTTAGAAATAATAGAAGAATCAATAAGAAAACTTGATAAAATGCTCTCAGAACAAAGCAAAAAAGATGAGGATTGTAAATTATTAACTACTGTTCCAGGAGTTGGTATTATAGTAGCAATGACATATAAAGCTGCAATAGATGATCTGCATAGGTTTGAAACATCTTATACAGTTGGAGCCTATATGGGATTAAGTCCAAGACAGTACGCTTCTGGTGAGATTGATCGACACGGAAGTATATCAAAAATGGGACCAGTGGACTGTAGGAATATGTTATATGAAGCCGCGCAGGTCTTACTGGTAAAATGTAAAAGGACATTTAAATTAAGAAGCTGGGGATTGAAGCTTAAAAAGAAAAAGGGCATGAAAAAAGCAATTGTTGCAGTAGCAAGAAAATTAGCCGTGATTATGCATAAGATGCTAATCGATAGAAAAGAGTTTTGCTATCAATAAACACTAAAGAAGTATAAAACAATAATTTTACTGAAAGTAAAGATAGCAATGCCGATGGAAGGGATAAGCAAGAGGATAAGTTGAAGCATAGACTTCGTGGCGTACATGTTGCCGTCCACTTCCGCCTAACAAGTATAGTGCGGCTTGGCTACAATATGAATTAGCCATATTAGACCGCGGAGAGAACAATGGAAGCATGCTACTTTTAACTTATGTAAAATCATTAAGACTATAGAGGAAAAGAATGATACCTTAGTTTTTATAAGCTTAATGAATATGTGGATAAATACTTTAAGTTTGTGTGGACGTATTTATCCACATATTCATTGGCTACATAGTTTAAAAGAGATTAATTGGAAATTAGTGTTGATGTTTTTATTGCCAATAAAACCTCTTTTGATTGAATAAGATAATACAATAATAAATAAAAGGTTGTATTAGAGCTGAATTTTACATCAAAAAATATTTTTCATGATACAAAAAATTATTGTTGACTTTTATGCAATTAGAGAACTTATCTGAAAGGAAAGTGGTAAAAAAGGCGTTATCAATGGAAGCAGCGTCAATAATATTAGCTCATAACCATCCAGGAGGGAGTTTAGAACCATCAGAAGATGATAAAGTAATGACTAGAGAATTAGTATCAGCATGTCAAGGAGTGGGAATTGAACTAGAGGATCACATTATTATGACAGACAAAGGATATTGCAGTTTTAAGGAAAGAGAGCTGTTATAAACCAAATTTCAATTGCTTGAGAAGTTTGGCTACACAATGAAATATAAAATCAAGTAGCAAAAAGACTTAGTCAAGAATCTGTATTGGAGAATTACAAAATATAAAAGATCTTTGTATAGTTTGTATATTAAGTTGTACTTAAAGAATAAAAGTCCTGAAAAAGCTATTCTTTTATTATAAATAGTTGCAGAATATACAAGATCTTTTTATAATTTGCGTATTAAGTTAATCGTAAAGCAATAAATTGCTCTATAGACTTGAATAATATGCTTAATATAGGAGGGTATATGACTACTAAAAAAACAGTATCATTTGATGATATGGATGGAAATACTTATGAGTTAATCATTGATTCTAAAAAATTACCAAAAGGACTATATAGTGCTATTAGGCGTACTAGCAAAAAAAATCAGCAGCTTATACTTGTAGATGAGACTGATCCGAAAATATTTGATGATAAAAGCAGGTTTGAGAAGCCTGAAGGTGTGCCTTCCCCTAGCGATGTTTCTGAAAAATCAATCAATCTTGGAGAAGGACGTGAGGTTTATAACAAAAAATCTTCAAATCGTCAAAATCCGTTTATTCCAGCCTTAAGCAAGATAGAGCCAAGTGCAAGTGAAAATGCAGAATTAAGATGGTTTAAAAGTAGAGTAGTAAAGGCAAAAAGCGTAGAAGAACTGAACAAGACTATAGACCAAGCACTAAGTGCTGGAATCAGGATAAATGCGTATAGCGAAGGGCAGAAGAGTTTTGCTGATACAGTAATATCGAAAATGCCTTTGATCAAATGCAAAAAAAATGAGAAGGAAGACATAATATGTGAATTGATGCTAAATGGAGCAATATTCAGTTACGATCTATTGCAGGATAAGGGAATAAGTGAGATGCATAACAAACTCTATCAAGAGGTTCGTCCACAGATAGATGAGTGGCTTAAAGAACTGAGAGAAATCGGTGAAAGTGCTATTGAAAATGAAGGAATCATAGAAGACGTGGAAATGGATAATCAGACGTTTTTTATGAAATTTTCTGAGAGTAGTAAGGTAAATATTGCAAGAATATTGGAAGGTACAAAAAATTTAGGATTAACCACAGGAGAGGTAAAATTAGGAGGTGATGTTATAGAAATAGGAAATAGTAAGGTTGAAGTTAGAATTGGAAAAGAAGGTGAAAGGAATTACGTTGATGTGTCTGATAATAGTGCTTTTACACTACCGACAATGTTGCAAAAAACATAAAAATAAAACTAGAGAAAACCATTTCTCGAAAACTTCTGTGTCCAGAACCAAGAGTCCGATTTACTTATAGCGCTAATAATCAATTAACCATCGGCTTTAAGGAATGATATGAACATATTATTTCAAGGAAAAGTCATGAGAAACAAGAGATTAGCTATCCAAATTAGCTGTAGCTATGAACCTAATCGGTTAGCAGAACAATGCTTATCAGATGCTTATGAAAAGGTAGTGTCAAAGGAAATAAGTCAAAAAAACTTAAAACATAAAAATGGGATTCAAGGAGGGTCAAATGGTAACAGTATGTTTATATGCGAGAGTTTCTTCGGGGAAACAAGTAGAAGGAAATACGATAGAAAGTCAAATTGCAGCTTTAGAGAAGCAAATTAATCTGGACGGATACAGATTGTTAAGTGAGTATAAATTTATTGATAACGGCTACAGTGGATCTCATTTAGTCCGCCCTGATTTAGAAAAATTACGTGATAAAGTAACAGAAGGTAAAATTGATAAGATTTACATTCATTCTCCTGATCGTTTATCTAGAAAATATGCATATCAAATGGTGCTGATTGAAGAATTTGAAAAAGCAGGAGCAAAAGTGGTTTTTTTAAATTATGAGATTAACGGTAACCCAGAATCTCAATTACTGTTACAAATGCAAGGTATGATAGCAGAATATGAACGTGCGAAAATTATGGAACGAAGTCGTCGTGGTAAAATCTATGCAGCTAACAAAGGCTATGTAAATGTAATGGGAGGAGCTCCTTATGGTTATCGTTATATAGATAAGCATATGGGAGGAGGACAAGCTTTATTTGAGATTAACGAAAAAGAAGCTGATGTCGTTCGTAAAGTATTTTTGTGGATAGGCAGAGAAAGAACAAGTATTGGGGAAGTATGTCGTCGGCTAAATACTATGTCCATTAAGACACAAAAAGGAAAAGAACGCTGGAATAAAGGTACAATTTGGAGTATGTTGAAAAACCCTGCTTACAAAGGACAAGCAGCTTTTGGTAGAAGAAGGTTAGGAGTAAGATTAAAGCAAGTAAGACCACAGAAAGGCTCTTGTGAGCAGCCAAAAAGTAACCACTCTGTCTATCCTGTTGAAAAAGCAAATTGGATTTATATTAAAGTGCCAAATATAGTAGATGAAGATATATTTGATATTGTTCAAGAACAATTAGCTGAAAATAGAAAAGTAGCAAGGACAAGAAAAAGAGGAGCAAAGTACTTACTACAAGGTTTAGTCATATGTAAGCGTTGTAATTACGGATGTTACGGAACTTGCATGAGAAGTAGACGAGAAGAAGAAGGTGGTCATTATGCATATTACCGTTGTAGTGGTAAAGATTCTTACCGTTTTGGTGGTAATAAGATTTGTGACAATAAACCCATTCGCTCAGATGCATTAGAAACAGCTGTGTGGGAAGAGGTTAAGCAGTTATTGAAAAATCCAAACAGGATTTTAGAAGAATACAAGCGTAGGCTTTCAGAACTAAAAAAATCATCATTGGATCAAAAAAGTGACCTGCTAGAGAAACAAGAAAATAAATTAAAACGTGGTATTGCTAGACTTATCGATAGTTATGCTCAAGAATATATCAATCAAGAGGAATTTGAACCACGAATTAAAGCAATGAAACAAAGCTTAAAAACAATTAAAGAAGAGAAGAAAAAGATATTTTATCAAAAGGAATTAGAACAGGAGGTAACTCTGGTTGTGGCCAATTTAGAAGACTTTTCTTCCAATATTACGTTAAACCTTGATAACGCAGACTGGTTAACTAAACGTGATATTATCAGAACATTGGTCAAGAGAATTGAAATTAACCTTGAGGACGTAAATGTGGTATTTCGCGTAAAAGAGCTACCGAACTCTTCTGGACATAATGGAAAGGAAAATAAAAATTTGCAACATTGTCGTAGGTGTATTTGAAATAACATTTCCTACAAGTATTGGTAGCCTAAAAATTGTAGTATACCATAATGCGGAAAATGACAGTCAAGTAGAGGTCAGAGTGGCAGATAAAGAAATGTGGTCTGAACTACAAAAGAGAGGGGAAAATATAGGAAAAGGGTGTTTTTTTGGAGGAATGACGGTCACAGAAGCGGTAGAAAAAGGAAGTTTTCCTAGGAGTGGCAAGTGGAGTAAAGATAAGGTTGAAAAGACAATTAGTAATAGCGAAACATTATCGTGGGTTGATAAGGTATGTGGAGGTAGTAAAGAAACTTCTCGGAAACTTTAAACGAAGGGAGGTTTTCTTCCCTTCTTACTTACAACCATAAAATTGAAAAAGGCTTTCTAACAGATGTTTATTTCGGTAAAATTGTTACGATATGGCAAATATCTCTATAAGATACAAAATAGCACAAAAAGTAAGAAGCTGGAGGCTAAAACAAAAGTATACCCTAAAAGATTTAGTAGATAAAACCGGCATAAAATATCATACATTGCTAAGATATGAGCAAGGAGCATGTGGCATTCCAACTAAAAAATTAAAAGTAATAGCGGAAGCATTATCAGTTCATGTTGGCAGCTTATTTCCTAGACAAAAAGTACTGAGAGAAAATTGTTCTTTTAACAAAGAATGGATGATAGCAAAAATAAAGGGACAAGAATCATGCAAGTTGATTCGCGACTTAACTGGGTTTATTCAAGCTGAAGAGGAAAATAATGTAAAAGCTGCAAGGGTAAGCATGGCCAAGAACTTAGCGAAAGTAGGGTTTGATAATGATATTATCTATCGGGCAACTGGTTTATCAACTGAAGAATATGATGAGAAAAAAGGCTCTGAGCATTCAAACGAAGGACAAGAGATAAAAAAATGGAGAATAATAAGGGGATATACTCAAGAGGATTTAGCAAGAGAGCTAGATATAGGACCATCACAGATACATCACTATGAACAAGGTAGTGTTACTATTTTAAGCGAAAGATTATGGGAAATAGCAGAGAAGTTATCAGTGAATGCTGAAGATCTGATGAAGAAGTATGAAGAAGATAATTGCAAAGCAGAAAACGAGCTATTAAGTTGGGTGAGAGAGTCTAAAAAAATTGACAATCAAGAATCACGAGATGAACTGGATATATGGGTAGAATTTTTATCGCAAAGAAAGCAAGTTTACAAAGAAAAGATTTATAAAGCAGAGGCAATAAAAGTTGCGAATAATTTACGTATGTTGGACGTTTCTATTGATGCTATTTCTAAAATAACAGATTTATCTATTGAGGAGCTTGAAAATTATGCTTTCAAAACTTAGCCTGGGTTAAAAACAGCGATAGTTTATTGACTCAGAAATAATATATTAAGATATAAATAAAAGTAGTTAATATATCTACTCTAAACTCTTGTTTAGCTCTGCAGAATTTGGCATCTCTACTTATCAAGATATAACATCACAGAATTTATCTATCAGTTCCTGATTGTCCTCTATCATTGCCTTTGCCTCTTGCTGAAGAGATTTGATATTTTTTGATGTAATATTATCCATGTCAGGTGATGCTATTTTTAGTTGCGATTGTATGCGTATATATTTATCACCTATAACTTGATCAAGTTGGTAATTTACTGCATCTAAACTTGAGGCAAACATCACATGTAGTAGTGGTTTTATCCAGCCTATTTTTCCCAATCTCTTTGAATTGGCTATGCTTCTATCTGTTCTGCCAGTACCTATCGATAACAGTAGAATATCATCATTTGGAAATAACCTCTTACCACTTGCATATGCACAAGCCGCTGGATTATTGGCAAAAACCCCTCCATCCACTAATACTCTGTCTATCTGGTTGATTTTTAGATGTTTTGGTATGAAATAAGTAGGTGCAGCTGTTGTAGCTCTGAGTGCATCTTTCAGCTTAATATTACCTTCTTTCCAGCTTTTGAAGAAAAATGGACAATTATTGTTAATATCGTAACTTGTGATTAGCAAATTACTTAATGTCTTTTTTAGAATATCCTCTCCAAAATATTTATCCAGTACAGATTCAATATTTTTATGTGGATATTGTGCGCAGTGAAACCAAGATAGTATTGATCGCCTAAAAAATGAAGACTTAAAAATATATGGTCCATATTCCCGATAGAACTCGACTAAATCATTAGCAGAATATTGAGGTTTATCTTTTTTACATAATCCTGCTACAACAATTCCACCAGTTGAGGTTCCTGCGATCAGATCAAAGATTTCAGCTATCGGTTTCTTTGCCATCTTTTCTATTTCTGCTAGAATAATGGCTGGTATTATGCCCCTTATGCCTCCGCCATCAACAGACAAGATATATCTAGTCATTGTAAAATTCAGTCGTTATTTGTGTTTGTGAATAGCTTCAAGTTCGTTGACTTCTTCAGTGAGGTTTTTCACTCTCTCTTCAAGTCGATAGACTATTTCTATTAGTCCTTGGTTTTTTTCTATAAATTTATCATTGATTTGTACACGTAAGTCGAGTTTTGCCAACCACCATATGAACCCTATAGTCTGTACAGCTATTGTTATTATTACCGCTATTGGGATTTTTTGCTTTTTCATGTAAGAATATTAATCCATTATGGATAGTTTTGGAAGTTTATATACAGATTATAGAAACTTATAGCTTCAGTGATTACTCTTTGTTGATTCGTATCGATCCTCTGCTTCTGCAAGTAGCTTAATGATTTCTCTGTAAGGTTTATCTTTATTGTGCCTTGATCTTAGTACAGCTACATCTCTTGGGTTTTTCCCATCTGTGTCTCTAATGGTAGGGTCTGCACCTTTGTCTAATAAAAACTTAATAACTTCTAGGTGTCCTTCACCTGCAGCGTGATGTAAAGCTATTCTTTTAAATGCATTTCTATCAAGTGCGTTTATATTTACTTTTTCCTCTTCTATTAAAAATCTGATAATGTCTAAACATCCTTTTCTTGCTGCAAAATGTAACGTTGTTCCACTCAAGTTTGGAGCCATGTCTTTTACTAAAAGTTTTACTATTTCTAAGTTGCAATTATTAGTAGCCACTTGTAATGTTTTGTTATAATTATCTGCAGCTTTAGATCTTTGGTAGCAATAAGTAATAACAACACATACCATTAATATTATAAACCATACAAAATGTATTTTTTCCTTTTCATTACATTTCAGTTGACTCATATTCAGTAGTTTCTTTACATTGAATAGACTATATACTTATTTTTCCTTAACGTTACTTACTCAAAGATGCTGATAACATAGTAAGGTAGCCTGAGCTATTTAGAGTATGCTCCGCTCTATTAACTATCCATTCACCATCTACCGCTTGGTTAAAGTCTATAAGATTAAGTTTAGCTTCTGCAAAAATTTGAGGATTACCAGGCATAGTTATATCTAAAGTTTCATTGTTACGCTTCAATTGTTTCAACTTGGCATTTGCTGCACTCAGCGCTGACTCTGCATTAGAGTAAAGTTCCAGCATAATATAACTTGGCTCGCTACTACCAACTGTTTCTTTAATAGTTTCGCCCTTTTCATAGCTGTGCCATTTTGCTACTACTGAATTATACTTATCACGTACGGTAAAATGCACTTTCCAATTAATTGTGTCTTGAGTTCTAATAGTCGTTGTTCCTAAAGCTTTTCCTGTGGCTGATTTTGCCATATTTTTTGAAATAAACAATATATACCCACCAGCTAATTTTGCCATTGCTTCACGCTCTGTTGCGATCTTTGTTAACAGACTTATATCACTTTCATCTGCCTGATTAATATGGGGTATCAATACATTCTTAAATTCCTCAGCGACTTTGTATCCATATCCATGTTTTTGAGCTATTTCTTTTACTAAGTTTTCTATGGTAATTTGGCGCCATTCTTTTGATACTTTTGCCTTCAAAGATATTCTTAAATTTGTTGCATGAGCTTTTATTAGTAGGGTCTTAGGTGGGCCTTGTATCGTAACTTCATTGACTGTATATACACCCATTGGAAAGATTCCCGTTTCCTTATAACCTAGTGCTATGTTCAATTCATTTGGAACTTCTACATTTTCATTGCCATAATCAACACATACCTCTGCGATATCATCTATAGTACCAGATTCATCAGTAAGATGCACCGATATTACATGATCTTTTATTCCTTCAATGCTAAATTCAGGTTTCATTTATTCCCACACTTTTAACTTCGATTTTTTTAATTGCTCTTGTATTCTAGGTAACCTGATCTTTAATCCTGCAGGCAAAAAACTTCCATACTCTGCAAGACCAGGATTAGCCTCCAATACTATTTCTACTGCTCCAGAGCTATATCCATAGTGCTTAAAACATATGTAATCTAACATTTCATTTTCTCGTGCTATATAATGTACTGTCATACATAACTCCTTAAACTTAAGCTAAATTCAACCTTTTTTGGTAATCCACAGGGAAAATACGACATTTGCTTTTCTTCTAACCGCACAATAACAAATCTTCCCAAAACATTTCCTAAACTATCTACTAAGATACTTGGTTCCTGATTTTTCTCAGCTTCTTTCATACTTTTTAATTGATTTAAATCATTGAGATTATGGAAATAAATTATTCCTTCTAAGTCTATATTTTCTGTACCTTGGCCAATATTTTGTAATGAAGGTATTTTACCAATAGACTCAATTGTACTCCAACGATTTTCTTTACTATACCTTACACTTGTTGGAGAAAACTTATGTTGACCAAGTGATAGCATTAGTAAATTGGTTCTATTGAATCAAATAGAACGTCTCGCGATTTTTCTCTTATTCTTTTTATTACTGCATCAGCAAGACTACGTACATCTTGGTTAGGTTCTGCTTTTATACTTATATTAAATGTAAAAGTTTGATTGAAAATTTTTTGTTCACACTTTTCACAGTCTTTTAAAACTTTCTCTGAATTATCTCCTGCAGAACTTTTTTCTGTAATCACACTTTCAATATTCGTTCTACTATTCGAAATTCCACTAAAAGCATTATTATTTAATAAAGGATTTCCTTTACTAAAAACATTTCTATTTTCACTAGTTGCACTGCCTATTTTTGCTTCTACTGGTTTCTTTAATGCTTTTATTGGACTATCATTAAACAATTTTTCTACACTAATCCAATTTTCTATAGGTTTTGTCACTGATTTCCAGATACTTGAGAAAAAGTTCTTTACCTTTTGCCAATTAGCGATTACAAGCGCTGCACCAATTGATAGTCCAGCAATAGCAGCTCCTATAGGATTGGTTAGCGTTAAAGCTTTCAGTCCCATGATCACTGCTGGAATTACTCGAGCTGATAACGAAGTTAATACTGGCAAAAGTGTTCCCTGCAAAATAGCCTTAAAAGTTAATATTCCACCTCCAGCCAATGCAAATGCATAACCAAAACCTACCACTGCAATCTTACCAATAATAAGAGCTGAAATTATGCTCATAACTCCTGTAGTCAAAATTGGACACTTCTCTGCAAACCAAGCTATGAGGTTAGTTATCTCTCTTAGAATATTACTTATCCACTTTAAAGGAGGTAGCATTACTGAGCCCAGGTTCATTCCTAACTCTGCTATCGCATTCTTCAATAATCGCAAGTTATTTGCTGTAGTTGCTGCACGATTATTAAACTCTTCTTGCATGGACTTTTTAAATTTTTTCTCGTCAGCTAAATGATTTATGGCATCTTTATAATTCTTTAAGCTTCCAACTAGTAGTGCAATATCATCCTGATATTCTTGACCGAAGAGGTTGAGAAGAATTTGCGAACGTTCTTGTTTATCTGTTTTCTCTAAAGTTTTAAAAAAGTATAGTAATGCTTCTTGACCATTTTGAGCAATTTTTTGTGACATCTCTTCTGCAGTTATGCCTATGGATTCCAATGCTGCTTTAAATTCTTTGCCTTGCCCTTCAGCAGTTTGGAGCTTAGAAAGTAAAGCATTTATGGCAGTTCCTGCTTTTGCTGGTTGTTTACCTAAACTAACGAAGGCATTTACTAAACTACTTGTTTCCTTGATGTCAAGACCAAATTGTTTTGCAGTACCACCAACTATTGCTAGAGTTTCAACCATATCTTTTGCTTTGGCAGCAGTATTATCTGATAAGTGATTGATTACATTACCAACGTGTTCCATTTTGCTAACATCAATTCCATAAACGTTAGAAAGTTTAGCTATAGAATCACCAGCTTGTTCAGCGGACATATCGAATGCCGTGGCCATTTTAGCTACTGTTGTGGTAAATCCAAGTAGCTTATCTTTGTCGATACCAAGCTGGCCACCACTTGCAGCAATTTGAGCTAACTCAGCAGCCGACAGTGGTATCGTATGGGACAGTTCCTTCAATGTCTGACCAAATTCTGCGGCTCCTTGATTGTGAGCTGCCTCATCTTCAGCAAATCTCACTACTTTTTTAACATCAGCCATAGCACTTTCAAAGTCAATCGCAACTTTAATTGGTGCTGCAAGTGAAAGTCCTAGTCCTATAGTTTCCATTACTTGTGACCTATAATAAGCTTTTTTTGCCAGAGCATTTTGCTGTTTTTGTATTACAGATCCTAATTTACTGTATTTCCCTTTAAGTACTTCAATAGATGAACCAAGTTTAGTTTGATCCCTCACTAAAGATTTAATATCCTTTCCACTTTTCCTTATTTCTTCATTTAATGTGTGAAGTGTATCTCTCTTTTTGATATAAGCCTCTTTTGCCTTTGATGCCGATGCTTTCAATTTTTCGAATTCATTTCTCAGTGCTTTGCTTGGTTCTTTTTTTTCCTTCTTCTCTTTAGCAATTACTGCAGCTGATTCTTTTGCTTTCTTCTCCGCTTCCTTCCAATTCTTCATGGCTTCAAGGGCATCATGATTTAGTTGCTTAAATTTGGAAACAGATTTCATTGACGAATCAAGCTGCTTTATACTATCACCCAACTTAGAAAGCTTTGCTGTACTACCTGTCATTGCACTATTAAAACTGCCATCTAACGTTGCACCGATCTTTATTGAAAGCATTGACATTTTTTTGTTACTCCTTCACTTACTTCTAACCACTTTAGAAACTCTTTTATACTCATATTAATAATTTGCTCAATTCCACTTCCTGTTGTTGAGCTAAGTTTTAAAATATTGAATCTTAACTCCTCTGTTCCAGCGGCGACAAAAAATCTTTTAGTACCTTTTGTATTTCTACATAATCTTTAATACATAAATCTTCAACTACTTCTTTTGGCACAGATGCTAGATTAGCAATTAAAGCTACCTCTTTCAAAGCTTCGCCTTCTATGCGTTCTATAGTAAGTAAATCTCTTACTTTAGGTTCACGCATCGATAACTCTGAGACAGAAATACCATCAACTGTTATTGGGTTGTTTAGTGTTATAGTTTGCATAAAATTCTCCTATAAAAAATAAAATCTTGTAAAATGTTGTAACTATTTGATCAACATCTAAAAAATAGAATTCTAAAAATCTTCATATTCCAAGCACCGTTTGAAGTAGTGCCATCTGATCAACACCATTTATCTTTCTAATCATATTTTCAGCATCGATTTCTATTAACTCATTACCACCTATAGTAAGTTTATAGTAATGAGCAGCGACAGTGCATTTGAGAGTGGCTTTTTCAGCAGGTTTCCAGCTACCAAAGTCAAATTCTTTGAATATTCCCCTGAGATTGATTACTACAGCTTCAATATCGTTACTACCACTCCCTTGCATTCCACCACGGAGCGTCAAAGCTACTGAATTTCCATCTATCAAACCAAAAAGTCTAAAAAGTTCTGAATCATATTCTGCAAAAGTAAAATCTGCTTCAAGCTTTTCCATGCCCATGTCAATACTTACTATTACCCACAAATATAAATGGACATAAAAATAAAGTATTACAACATTAAAGTTTGCAAACATTGAGGGTAAAAAATGGCAAACAGGAATAATGAATGGGCTGAAAATGAATTTGGAGATGCTGTACTTGGAGATAAAAGGTTAACTGACCGATTAGTAAATATTGCTGATAGTTTTACAAGTTTACCTGAAAGCTCAATCAATCAGGCGTGTGGAAGTTGGTCAGAAGCAAAAGCAGCATATCGTTTTTTTCAAAATGAGAACGTGAAAGAAGGCGATATTCTAGCTTCACACGTTGCTAAAACAGTTGAAAGAACAAAAGCCCATAAAAAAATTTTTGTGATCCAAGATACAAGTTATATTTCATACACAGACCATGAAAAAACAAGTGGATTGGGAGTTATTACAAGAAAACATAGTCAAGGTATTATAATGCATACAGCTCTAGCTGTTAGTATAGAAGGTTTGGTACTAGGGATACTAGATCAAAAAATTTATTCAAGACCTGAAGAATCTGAAAACATAAAAAAAAAGAACAATGACAGTATCCGCATTGAAGATAAAGAGAGTATAAAATGGTTAGAAACTTTAAGCAACACAAACAACATTATTGATTCAACTCAAACTGAGACTATAACTATATGCGATAGAGAAGCAGATATATATGAGTTTTTTGAGCTTGCACATAATCTTAATTCGGCAGTGTTAGTTAGAGCTTCCAAAGATAGGGCAGTAAATAGAAAATCTCGATATCCTGAAAAAGGTGAGCAGAAGTTATGGGAATTTATTAAATCCTCTCATTGTGCAGGTACGGTAAAAGTTGAAGTTCCTGCAAAAGATAATAAGCCAAAAAGAACAGCACATTTGGAAGTTAGATTCGGAAAGTTTATTATGCATCCATCTAAGAATAGTATTAGGCATAAGAAAGAAGAATTACTTAAATTACCACACTATGCAGTTTACGTTGTTGAAAAAGACTTTCCTTCTGAAACAAGTCCGCTAGAGTGGATGCTTTTAACAAATCTTCCAGTCAATACCTTTGATGAAGCTGTTGAAAAAGTTAGGTGGTATTGTCTTAGATGGAAAATAGAAATATTACATAAAATTTTAAAATCTGGTCTCAAAGTTGAAGAATGTAGGCTTGGAACAGCAGAAAGGTTGATGCGATATTTAACAGTAATGAGTATTATTGCTTGGAGAATTTTCTTTATTACAACAATTGCAAGAACTGATCCAACATTACCGTGTACTACCTTATTAGCCGAAGAAGAATGGAAAGTTCTATATGTAAAAATACATAGAAAACCATGTTCAAATGCAACTCCTACTATAAAAGAAGCTGTTTCATGGGTTGCTCAACTTGGAGGACATTTGGCTAGAAAAAATGATCTAGAACCAGGACCCATTACTATTTGGAAAGGATGGAGACGTCTCTTTGATCTAGCAGAAGGATGGCGACTTGCTCACGAACTTTATATTTGTGGGTAATAGTAAGATGGAGTGACCAATTGGAGAAGTTTTACGGCTTAGAATCTCAATTTACAAAAGCAATAGGCAATGGAAAAGACTATGTGCCAGAAAACCAATACTTTAAAACAAAGAATTAAGGTAAACTAGTTTTACAGGAACTGATACTTAACTATGTAATAAAAATAGTGATAATCTTAAACATACATATGAAACGATTCCAGAACTCCAAAGTTATTGCGTAAGAACCTGATAGCCCTTCTCCCGCTGAATCATGTGGTGGGTCTGATAAAACCCCAACTATGGATTAGCCAGCAAAGAAAGGCATAGAAATAGAGGGCTTTTTCGACTGCATGGAATAGGAAATCAGAACAGAAAAAACATGAATTAGGAAATTTGTTGGCGATCTGTGTCTTGTGTGCTCAATCTCAAATTTGTTTTTCAAGGAGTCGAAAACAGTCTCAACAATCGATCTTTTCCTTAGTAAAATCTTCTCTTTAAGTGAAATGAGTACGTTTTTCATACCTTTTTTTACTTTAGTGACGAGTTTTAGGCCTCTATCAAAGAGTTTCTCAAAGAGCTCTTTCTTTATATAGCCCTTATCTCCAAACAAAAGTCCGGTCAGTCTTTTAGTGAGAGTTGGCACAGGTTTTCTGTCATCAACGTTACCTTTGGTTAGAGTAAGTGATTCCAATTTCATTAATTACCAAGTGCAATTTAAAGCCAAAAAACCAACCATATGTGCTCTTACTAATTTCTGCCAAACCATCAAAAACTTTGTTCTTGGAGATTCTTTTTTTGTGGCAAACAGCGATTGTAGAAGTGTCTATGTAGGCAATACCTGTCATTTTTGCTTGTTTGCAGAACCATTGCAAAAGTAATCCATAAAACCCGTGATTTAAGAGCGATAAATCGGTCATATGTTGGCAATTTAGAAAACTCAGATTTATAAAGTGGCAGATAAAGTAGGTAAAAAGCTTTGAAACTTTTGCAAGGGGATTGATGATATAATAGAATTATGGTGAGAATTTCCGAAGTCCGTTATTCTAGTGGGTTTTCTTCCTTTTGATAGGAGCATATTAGCAAAATTATCATCGACTGTGCGACAAAAATCCTCGACGCAACAGTAAAGTTCTGTAATATCTTTCTTCATGGGTAACCTCTTAATTATTGATAAAATACTTGAGCTTACCCTGTTTTCCTCTTCTTAGCTGCACTTTTATCTCTTTATTTAATCCATAGTTGGGGTGATAAAGGAAATTCTGTAGGTATCACAAAAGTCAATTCAATCAAACACAAAAGGCTATACCTATAAAAGAATAAACATCAAGAGAGAAAAATAATTTCTTTAGAAGAATCTCTAAATTATTAAGTCAACACTTATCCCCCTACTATTTCTTCTCACCTTGAGAGTATAGTTTATACCTAAGAAAATCTTACTTTGAAGATACATCAATTTTTTTACCCTCCAAGACCTTTCTTTTGTTTACTAATTTTAGTTGACTTCATTAACACACTACTATTTCTTTCGAAGCTCCCACCTTTTGCAGCTGGTCTAAACTATCGATTGGCCTCATAAGAGTAGATGGGACACCTGATTCTTTCACTACAAAATTTGATTGTTTAATAGTTTCAGCTGACTCTATAAGTATTCTACCGTTTCTTTCAAAACCTTTATCGTTAACAGCTTGTAGAACACTTTTTCCTCCTAAAAAGCAGCTTTCTCCTAGACTTGATTTATCTTTTAATTTGTTAAACTTCTCCTGGTTCTCTCCATCAAGCTTTACTTTTATTATATTACTATCACTAGGATACAGATGAATACTAATCTCGCCTACTTCAGTGGTAAAGGACATTTCAATGCTATCTCCTAAGACATCTGTATAATTTCTTTTTCCTCCTATATTTTCAACTCTTACTATACTCTCTCCAATCTGTAGGATGCTACTTTCTATACTAAAGTTTTCATTCACCTTACTATTCATAACCTTTCCAACTTCAACAATACTGTTTTTTGGCCACCTAAAAAGAACAAGATTGTTATCTACTTCTACTTGCAGATCATCATCTTGAACTTGTTCATTCTTATTTATTAAACCTTCATATGCGATACTTTTCAGTTTGTCCTTAATTTTTTTACACTCTGTAAAAATAGGCTCATCACTTCCCCACATAGTTTCACCTATCATTCTATCATTGTAAAAATCAGACTCTATTTTTGCACCTGCTAATAGTAGCTTATTGACAATATTGAATAAAGGTTCTAAAGCCTCTTCCCACTCATCTATTGCCTCTTCCCCATTGTCCTTATAACGTGATATAGTAGTAGGAGTTATACGCATAACACTGCTAGCATTAGCAATGTCAATTATTTTTTTAAATATAAAATTCGACACACTACGTTCATAGTGATCACAGCGTAAATTTAGCTTTATTTTTCTTTTCAAATGTTCATCTATTAAACGTTCCATCTTTTCTAGAGTGACCTTTGCAGAACTTTCGTATCTATTTTCATGAAACTCTTTCATTATACTTTCCATCTTGTCATGAAATTCATCAATCGAAACTTTTTCGCTTTCAGTTAACAGATTTGCTAAATTCATTAAAATTGAGTTCTCTGGAATAAAAGAACTTTCAACAACAGTATTGTTGTCTTCAACAACGGACTCATGCCAGTCATCAGTTTGTTCTTGATCTAACAATGATGGACTAGGCTCCAGAGTTTGCTGACCAAAACGTTCCATGTGCTGTTCTTCAGTAGCTAATCCACCATTTGCATGAACTTGCTTAGTTCCTAAAATATATTCTAATATCATAATCCCTCAATCTATAGATATATTATGTACATAATTAGCATGAATAAAAGCTAATGCAAGTATAATTTTTCTAATACCAATTTCCGTTAGTTATGAAACACATGAAAAAGAGCTGTTTTTGCCTATAATTGAGAAGTTAAACAAATTTATCATTTGCGTTCCCAACAATGAGTGTTGGTATTAGCTGCATGATGCATACGCTACTTTTAAATTTGATCAAACTTAACTAAAAAAGTAGTGATTTTCAATAATTTACCTACAATCTAATTCATAGTTGGGGTTAGAACAGTGTTACAGAACTTGATTATATACTAAAGCATAATCACTCTAGATGCAAAAGTGGTTAGCTGCATAATTTACCTAGCAATTTCTCCCCTAGAGTCAGAAACTCTTCTTAACTCTTCACGTTCTGTCCATTTGTTGTTAGACTCGCTTATTACTTCAGGATGCATTAATCCACCAGATCTAGCAAAAACACCTTGATCTATAGCTTCAATAACCGATAAACCTCCCAATAAGCAATTTTGCCCTATTTCTTCATGACTTGCTATTTCTTCAAATAGATCTTCATCGCTCACTTCTACTCTTATCAATTTTTTATTGTTCTCATCAGGATATAATCTAACTTCCAATTCTCCCAAACTAGTATAGAAAGTTAATACTATACTGCTGCCTTCTGTAAGATCTGTATAATTCCTTATGCCATCTTCAGTTTTAATTTCTACTTCACTATTACCAATCCTTACTATATTTCTTCCACACTTTACATCCCCATCTGTGAGACCTAAATCCCTTACCCCATCTGTTATCTTTATAATGTCTATTTTACTATCTTTAGAATATTCTAAGTAAAAAACGGAGTTGTCTACTCTTACATCTTTTAGCTCGCTATTGGTTGCATTTTTTGCGATTTCAATAAACTTATGAGAATTGCTAACATAATCTATATAAGCTTTTTTTAGGTTAGTTTTATGCTCTTTAAATTCTGGTGTCAGTGTGTTAGCATCAACTGTATTACCAAACACTGCCCCTTTTGATACTAATTGACATATTATATTACTAGCAACTTTAGGATTTTTTTCCAACTCACTGATTTTTTTCATCACATAATCGGTAAAAGTGTATTCATTACCTGAAAAGAAATCTTGTGAAAGAGAATAGTTTAATCGTACACCAGACTTTATAGCATCGTTTACAATCTCTTCAAGTTCAGCCATATTTTGAGCTTGAAACATCTTATCAGAAAACTTATTTAACTTCTCCTTTTGATTTGAGGTTAAATTAACGAGTAATTTGCTGACCTGTCCTTTCTTTTGCTGACGATAAATAATATTTTTATCATAATCTAATGCTCCTGCTTCTAGAAATATTTTTCTTAACTCTTGAGCAAGATCTTCATTGTCCCAAGCAAAACGTTCAACATATGAGAACACTTTTGACTCACCCATTCCGTGCCGAATATTTAGCACCACTTTTAGGTCTGAGTCTCTTTTATGCTTACTTAAAAACTCCTTTAAATTTTTAGTGCAGTCTGAATCTAGTGCAAGTAAGTCATACAATTCCTTATTCATCTTTTTCTGTTTATCAGTTAAAAATAATTCTTCTATATTATAGCAGAGTTTATTAGTTGCTATTTGTTGTGGAGTTTTACCCTTTCTACTTGTTATATTAGGGTTAGCTCCTTTTGAGAGGAGAGAGTTTGTATTATCGTAATGACCTTTGGCAGCAGCAAGGCATAATGGTGTTTTTCCTTTATTATCTTGTATGTTAGGATCTGCGCCTGCTTCTAAGAGTAAATCTATAGCCTGATTTCCTATGCGACGAAATCCACCAATATTTGCTCCTGCAATCGCATGCAATACTGTTGATTGAGATTCTCCTCTTCTTAGGTTAAGAATCACTTTTAAATCTTTATTGTTTTTATTATCATGTAAAAATTCTTCAAGGGGCTCAGTATTATCAAATGAACCACAGTTAGAAGCTAAACATTTTAGAGCACTAAGTAACTTTTTGTTTAAAATTTTTTGACTTGGCGTAAGATCATGGTCCAGAGCAAACCAAACACAAATTTGTTCACTTAATCCAAGTTTGCTATCTATCAAAGATAATGGTTCATTATAGTTTCTGACTGATGGTAAGTCTCCTGAGTACCACATATCATTCATCAGCTCATTTAATAAATGCTCTTTAGATGATAGATGTTCTATAATGGACTCATATTCGAAATCATATAGTTCTGATTTGGATTTTGGCTTTAGTAGATTGATGATAGATTTTACCATCCCAGTAGACTCACTCATACTTACCCCTTAAG
This sequence comes from Wolbachia endosymbiont (group B) of Cyclophora punctaria, assembly GCF_964028235.1. Taxonomy (NCBI): domain Bacteria; kingdom Pseudomonadati; phylum Pseudomonadota; class Alphaproteobacteria; order Rickettsiales; family Anaplasmataceae; genus Wolbachia; species Wolbachia endosymbiont (group B) of Cyclophora punctaria. The sequence continues at coordinate 1,247,074 of NZ_OZ034749.1, read as the reverse complement.
CTAAGATATATGATATATTGTATGCGATATGTAACATTAAGTCAATAACCATAATCTTTTTACTGCTCACGTCGTTAAGCTTTTGTTAAGTTTTTATGGTGAGTAACAATGGAGTATATAGAGAGGTTAAAAGTTGCTTATGACTCCAAATTTGAGCTAATTTTACTATAAATCAACATGGTTAAGACCTATACTTGATATCACTACTATAAGAGCATGATGCTTTAAAGGAGCACGGAAACTGCTGAAGCTTATACAGTAACCTGCGGAGCCACTTCAGCAGAATAAACAAACACATGCCAGTATTAGTAGAGAATTATTTATAAGTCAACTAACTTTTTCAAAAATATTTTAGCAAGAACATCAGTGTTGTGAAAAAAAGTTCAAAACCTTCCAGCCTTGGTAACTATTTACACAATACATACTTTTAGCTCTTAGCTATCTAAGGAATTCACTGGAGATTGATTACTATAAATGTAATTCATATTATGCTTAGTAATAAATGTATCGGAAAACGAACTTTTAACAGCACTCCATGTACTCGTATCAGGATCATTTTGTTTTCCTTCTATAACTTTGTCACAAAACTTCCCGACAGCATAACCTACTTAAGATGACTATTTCTTAAGACTAGATCACTGATTAACTGCTCGAGATAGACCTGCTTGTTTAACATAAGGTTGTTGGAGACTACCTGGCTGTTGACCAAAAGCAACCACAGAGCTATGTCTTACATCTACCTCTACAAACTCATTACCAATTTTTATAAGGGAACCTTCATCTGTTGCACCTTTATTAAAAACAGCATATATCAGTTTCACTTTGCCAGCATCAGTAATTACCTTATACGCTTCACCTTCTTTATATCTTTTCAACTGGTCCTTAGCATCTTTTTCTTTTTTATCCAATTCTCCTTTCTTAGCAAATTTTAGCTCTATTCCAACTGGGGGGTATTCTTTTTTTTGATCAGTAGCATTTATAACCAAAATAACATCCAACTTCTCTCCACCACCTATTTGAAATTCAGTAATAACTTTTATATTATCTTCTCCGTAGCTACTAAATAAACCATGCAATACAGCTTGAAATGTAGCCTCATTGCTTATTAATGATTTGAAAGGATGTAGTATATGAGAAATTTCTTCAAATAGTTTTTTGTAATCATCATATTTACCAGATTCTATAGCTTTGCTCAAAGCTGCTTTAAATTTTTTATTTTCCACAATTCGAGTAAAATTACCTTGTAAAATTTCTTTACCTCTTTTGTATTTGTCCAATGAGTCATACGTATTTACTGTAATTCCCTTATTCTTATTACAGTACTGATCAAATGGATTCTTATTACTAGGCGTACTGTATAAGTTACAGGTTATTTCTTGTATCTTTATGTCATTGACGTTTTGAATTCTCCTAATATTTTCAATAGGAATTCCTTTATTATCTGGCACTCTCAATGCAAATTCATTTTTTTCATTTATGTTGAGTATAAGCACCTTCTTACCTAAAGTTAGCACTATAGTTGTAACACAATCCTCAATACTTTCTTTTGCTGCTTCTGGGCGTTTCTGTGATCCAGTAACCATTTTATCATTTTGATCATAAATAAAAATATGTTTACCTAACTTTTCACGCTTAATAATATTAGAAATAAGTACTAGCTGACCTAAGATCATTCTGCTGACATAATTAATATTATCACTTCCACCATTGCTCCAAACAATTCCATAGTAAAGATACTCTAGCTGTGTTCTTATCACCTCAGCATTCGCTGCTTCAGTGCCAAGTAACTTTTCTATTACAGAATTACCTTCTCGACTAAGAAAATTTTCTACATCAATTTTAACATTTTCGTGATGAACCATGTCAAAATTTAATCCTACACAAATAGCTTCATTAGCTATAGTAATCATTCTTATAGAGTTAGAAAAAGAGCCCTTAACATAATCTTGTGCTTGCTTCAATGCTTTTATCACTGTACTTATCTCACCAGTACCTGCTTTAAGCTCAATAATAATAGGAATAGAGCTTAGCGACTTATCAGAACCGCGCACAAGTAAAATAATGTCTGCGTAACCTTTTCCAGCAAATAATTCGAGATAAAGTTTTAGGTGAAAACGATACTTAAAATTTATCAAAAACCCAGCTAAAAACCCATGATGACTTGATTCTTTACCGCTAAATAGAGTTTCTTTTTCATATTTCTTATAGACATTTGTAATATAATTAAACATTCTTCTAGCGTTCTTTTTTACTTCTTCGAAATCTTGATTACTCAATTTTGAAATTAAGCTCTCTAGGTCTTGTTGGTCACGATCTTTTTCTATTTCTGTAAAACCTTTTTGTGAATAATCAGTCTTTTTACTAAAAGCTGGATCAACCTTTCCGTACTTTACTTCTTTTCCTGTAATTGTTATTTCATGCTCTTCTTTTTCTAGTTTATCAAACTCTGCTCCCATTTTCCATTTCTGTGCTATTTTTTCTAACTCTCCTTGAGAGAACTTTAGATGCATGTTACCATCAACTTGATCAGACATCGTTATACACTTAAGTCCCTCATTAGTTAATATAGCTATTTTTAAAGTTCTATTATCATCAAAACGAAAATGAAGTTTTTTAATACCAATTTTAGTAGCAAGTTCTGTGTCTAATACAGTAGCAAACATACCAAAAAAGAAACTAGGGAAAAAGCCTGGCTTTCCAACTGAATGCAAAAAAGAAGGAGATTGATTGATAAACGATTGGAACCTTTTTTGAAAATCTAGGAACTCGTCTTTTGATTTATTTCTCATTAACAGAAGCTGTACCAACTCAAGCGGCTTGACATTACTTGGCATATTACTCCTATTTGCTATGGCTTAAAGATTTTATATTATATGGGGTATCAGTCGTACTGAGACTTGACTGTGGCAAAGTATCACCAGCTTCACGCAAAATTGATTCTTTAGAAGCTTCTTGAGCTAATTTAGAAAATACTTGTTCTCCTAACTGCAATTTTTTACCCCCATGAAATAACTGAATTTTACTTAATACAGAATCTTTAACCTTTATCATCTCTTCACCACTCATTTCTTTTACGTGCTTTAATATCTTCCCTAATATTTCTTCTTTACTTACCCCTTGTCTACTTGGATCCACAATTAAATTTGCTATTGTATATGTAACTGAATAGTCTACAAAAATAGAGGAAATAGATTGCTCCCCGCGGTCTTGAGTTTTTAATTTTATTATACGTTCCCAAACATTCATCATACATTTTTTTGTTTCTTCAGACAGATCTGGATTCTTCAGTACTTGATCTGATAATGAAGATAAAAAAGTTGTGTAACGTTCACATTCAATCTGACTACACAATCGGATTAATTCCATAAAAGAATCAAAGTAATACTGACCTACTAGCACATTCAACACTGCATAATAAGTATTTTCCTTATAATCTCTATCTAGTAATTTTTTCTTTTGCTCATCATCCATTTTAGACAGGCAAAACTCTATGGTGTCTACTTCTTTGTAACCCTTTACTGCAGATAAAGCTGCTTCAATTAACAGATCATCTTTATCTTGACTAGAAATACTGGAATCATTGTGTAATTTATTATAGAAGAACTCTATACCTTCTTCCCAGTTTTTATTAGAATTTATCTGTATGGATTTTTGCAAACCTTCAACTGATTTATATTCGTTTAGTTTTCCAATCTGCTTATCAATAAGAAAAGACCAGAAAGCTTCTATAGGGCTAGTTTCTTCGATATTTTCCAATAATTCTCTTCTCAGATCATCATCAGATCCATCTTCTTCAAAGGCACTTCTCTTAAATCTCATAAATACTTGTTCAAATAATCCAGGAATCTTATCTTCTAGACAATATTTACATGCCAAGTAATATCTATCTGCAAGATCAAGCGGATTTTCTTTTCCATTTTTATTTTTTTCTTCAGTTAGCCTTTCACCAACAGCTTTATTCTTTAATTTTATTCCATCCCAACAAGAATTATCAGAGAATATATCAGAAAAAAAAATTAGTTTTTCCTCATCAAAATCTTCAATTAATTGAATATAAGCCCTCAACCATCTTTCTACTCTAAGGTGTTTTCTTGCTTTAACTTGATTATCGTCGCCTTTAATAGCACCTTTTAATATATCAAGTATTTTATTGTAATTGTGATCCAAACCAGATTCCATACCCGCAACCCCATTTTGTATTTTAATATAAACTTTAGTCTAGTAAATTATCGTTGCCAAGTCAATCTTTTTCTCCAAACCTTACCACTGCACAACAGGAAATTTCTTGAGAGCCAAGTATGATATTTTCATTCTAATAATTAATTATTATAAAACATTTTTATTTACGAAAAAATAGACCTTGTTGTAACTAAAGAAACGTCTATTTTAGTGCTGCAAAAATTTGAATTATTGACTCTTTCTAAAATTGCAAAAAAGGTCGTATATTTGCGAGAACAAGCCGCATAGAAATAAGGTTATAAAAATAGAAGGTTTAAATTATTTTCATAAGCTTAGGCAAAACAGTTCGTACGTAGGTTTAGTAAAAGTGAGCCAATATAGCTGATTTCAGCGTATAATGAAATTATTATCTAGAAAAGTTCGTATGTATCGTTTGGTAGACCAATTGATTCCAAGAAAAACACTTCTCACCGCTCTTAATTTTAAACACTAGAAATGTGTAATTATTTAAGTTATCAATAGTATATATTATTAAATTAGTAAAGATTTATCTAAAATATATAGGAAAGTATGGTAGCTTTATATCTTGAATAGAATAAAAGATTTTTATTGGTATCATTCTTCTTATGAAAAATATTCCTGTCTTCTGCACCTTCTTCTCGGATAAGGTTAGCTCTCAAAATGCTACTTGATTAACAAATTTACTGATATTAGTGTATCTCTTTTTGAATTTGCTTCATAAATTCTTCTCATGAGTAGCTATGTGACAAGATCCCTTAACTTATTTTTTGTCGTTATTACAAAAACAACTGTGCAAGATTAGGTTACAACTGTCTTTATAGTTCTTCCTGCTCTAGCTTATATTTTTTGTGCTTGTTGGATATATAAATAAGTCCTCTTCTAACAAGATATTCAGTAAAAGTATTATGAGTAAACTTCTGTTTATCATCTATAATATCATCCACTACTCCAACATACCCATTTCCTTTCTTCATATCTTCTATCAAAGAATTTATTTCTTGTATTTTACTAGGATATAAACACTTTAAAACCTCTTTTCCAAAAACTAAGTATAAAGCCAAAAATTGACGCTGCTTAAAAAAACTATTAAATGATAATCTATCACTTGGTCTTATATTTCTTTCGTGTATACTGGAATATATGTCAAATCTAGTCTTAATAAACTCTTTATATATATTATTTAGGTCAAAGCAGTCTTGCAGTAGGAATTCACCTTGACTGTTATCATTATAAAATCTTTGGAAATCATCTTGAAAAATTTTAGCTGCTATTTTTAGCTGCAGTGGAGAAGATGTAAATTCCTCTTTCATATTCATTCTACTACTAAAAGCATTAAACAATTTTTGAATGCAGAAATCTAAACGGCTTTCATCTATGTTATTAACTTTTAGATTGACTTGAAAAAACTTTTTTAGAAATTCCTTCTGCTGATTTGCTGTCAAAGAATTCAGCTTATACGAAAATACATCTAGCTCCTTTTCTAGTTTTTTGTATATATTCATTCTAATAGTTATCCATAACTTTTTTACTTGAGTATTCTTTAGAGATTTAAGAAGTGTGATAGCTCCCTTGCAAGCAAAACTAACTCCATCAAAAAACAAAGCAACCTTGTTTGGCTGATCAAAACTCTTCCTGAATAATTCTTTTTCTAAATAAGTATTCAAGTTTATTATCTCTGACAAAAAATCAATTGCCTTTTCTTTGCTACAGCCTTTAAAGTTTTCTGCATTTAATAACTGCCCATATTCGCTTAAATCAATTTTAACTACCCACGTAGAAGCACTGTTAATTTTTTCCTGTTCTGCCAAATGAGTTAATACAGTAGATTTACCCATACCAGAATCAGCAGCTATAATTGCTACCTTATCAGTAATTTCTTCCGCATTAGAAATGCCTTTTTCTACGTTACTAAATGTACGTTCTATATAGCATTTTCTGTCTATCCAGTTTAATTTCGGAACTGTACTACCTATTTCAATTTGACCACTAATTAATCTAGAAAATGTTTCCCCATTAATTATGTCTTTTTTATTAGACAATAAATCACCGAGGAATATTTCCTCACCTTGAAAAATCACTTTTCTTTCTAAAATTTTATTTTGTGAATCTACAGTAAGATCACATAAGCCTTTAATATTATCATTGCTTTCTTGATATCTACTTCCTATGTTGCAATCATTTTTGAATGCATCGGCTAAATGGTTGTTACTCCCAGTAATAAGGATAATCTTTTTATTGATATTATCTCTTATAGTATTCTTTAACTTCATATATAAATCTTGTACATCGTATACTTCCTTATTTTTGCACTTGATTACCAACAAATTCCCAGTATTTTCTGCTTGAAAAGCACTTAATACCTTGTCTTGTAGTCTTAGTATGTTGGCTAGAGATATGAGAATAAAGCTATCTTCACTATCATATAGGCTATACAAAATTTGATTGACTTTAATAGCACTCAATCTGGTTCCCTGTTGAGCTACGAGGTTCAAAACCTGTTTTTTACCCCTACTTAAGAAATTTTTAATTTTTGCTAAGTTACCACTCTTAAAAAAAATATTAAATTGTCTTAATTTTCTACTATATCTTAACGTTGGTCCTACCATTTCTATCTTGTGTATTTTTTCTTCTATGAAATCAAAGAATTTCCTACCATTGTCAGTCGAAAGAAATCTTCCTTCTTTTCCCTTTAATCCTTTCTCTTTCATCCAGTCTAGCATCTGTTTCTGAAAATCATGTGAAATGAGATCAGAGTCAATTAACTTAAACTTTTTTCCTATTTCTCTACCAATAATGCTATCCAGTACAATCTCATTAGGTTGATTTACTGCAAATACTAGATGTGCAAGAAACTCTTCTACTTTTTGATCTATACCTTGTCCATTAATTTCTTCTTGTGCTGTGCTACTTTGTGTGAAATATTAAATCAGATCATTATTACTTTCTAATCTATACCTTATGCCACCATCTTGAAAAAAACAATCATAGGTGCTGATTGTTTTTACTAAGATTTCTATTGAATTGCTCTTGAGTTTTCTTGTTTGATCTTGTACTGCATTGCCAAAATCAATGTTAGTACAGATAATAAAATCCTCTAAGATGCCTTCTTTAAAACTTTTGTTCTTTTTAATTTTTAAATAGGAAATAAAATACTTTTCCAAGTTAAATTCACCATTTTTATTTTGCGTCAGTAAATCTCCCACAGTAATTTTTTTATTCTCATCTAATTTATGTTTAGCCTGTAGAAAACGATACCTGATATGGCCTTGATTATCGATATACCGGAATACTAAGTCATCAAATTTTTCTGCATCATCCCATTCTGTTGCTAGACGGAAGTCATAACCTTTGTTTAAACCGCGGTTTAAAAAGAGCATTAATAGTTTTAATTGGTAGACATTACCATGTAGGCTATATTTCAGTCCAGAAGCTGAATAAGTTTCATATATTCCCTCATGCTTATCAACTAGAGTTTCTAGTTTACTATCCTTTACGACATCAATGCTATTGTACTGGTATTTTAATTTTTTATTCTTCTTACAATCAATCATGATAGATTAAGTATCAAAATAACCATCTTTATAATAAGTAGTTAATATTTGTTATTTATAAAATTAAGTAACTACTTAACTTATATAAAGAATAGATATAAAACATGAAACTTTCGTTAAAAATACCAGATCAATACATCCCAAAACAAACTCTTCTCTCACTAGCCGGTTTTGAGTTCTGGAAATGGTTATTTTATTTAAATTTTTAGTAAAATGTATTGCTAGGCCAAAGAGATATATAACTCTTTAGTCAAAAACTTAAATAAAATAGCCTGAAGATAAAATATCAAAATACACATAAGAACTACTTGCATTGCCAATTCTATTTATTAGCATATAACAAAATTTAGGTTTTTATATGAAATAGAGAGGGATTTTATGCAAGATATAAAGACTAACCCACAAGCAACTAGTTCAGATAGGGAAGAAAAATCTTTTCAATTTAAAAATAGAATAAGACGTCAATATAACCCTAATGATATTAATGTTGCCAAGTTGTTTCTTGCGATACGTGAGCATAGAACGGATAATCCTCAGCTAAATAAGATTAGTGAAATTGAAGGGTTACTTACTCAAGTAGAAAATATTAATGATATTGATCTCAATGATGGTGGTAATACACCACTACATGTTGCTGTAAGCAAAAATCATCAAGACATTGTTGAACTTCTTTTGAATGTGTCTGGTATAGACCCAAATATTAAAAATAATCAAGGTAAAACTCCACTAGATATTGCTAAGCAACAAAATAAGGGAGAGATTATTAGGACTCTAGAAGAACATTTAAAAAAATTTTCTGATCAAGTAAAAGGACTTTCTGCACAGGAGGAGGAAGTACATGAAAAGCTAAGAAAGTTTGTTGAAGATTTTGTTTTTATTTATGAACGCTCTTTATCAGAGTACTATAAGAGACTAGAAAATCAAAGAGGAAAGCAAGGTAAATGGGCTGATTTTGTTAATATGATAATATATATAGGAAAAGGTGGAACAGAACAAGGAGAAGCGGAATCAAAAGTAATTCCTCTTATTGGAATTAACATTCTTCGAGCAACAATATCCAGCATTGGTAGTAGTTATAATAGAGCAGAGCTTAAAAAGCTGATAGATCAATTGTATATATTTAAAAAGGATCCAATCAAAGTCAGGGAAGAGTTAGTAAAATCTGGTATTGAAATCTTTCAAAGTTTTGAGAGCCAATTTATACAAGTAACAGCAGAAGGAAGTTGGCGGAGAGCAATGACAAAATTAGCAGAAGATGCTGTGAATAGAGTGGTTGATTACTATAGAAAAAATACTGAAAAAGAGCTTTGTGCTTCCTCAATTACTGAGGGTATTATTTTTGGAGAATCAAAAAGATATAAACAAACCTACACTGGTGTTCCTCATATTAAGCTAGGACATACTTTAGAAAGTAAAAATTCATGGAATACTGCAGAAATATTTGATAAAGCGGGATTAGTAACGATAAAGAGCGATGGTCGTGCTGATAAATACTATAGGAGAATAGATGGAAAGAGTGATACTAGCAAATATGGCTATCGTCTTCTTTTGAAGTGGGAGTTGGAAAATAAAATAAAAAAATTCATGAAAGAATACAGTGAAGAAAATCCTCCCAGAGAAGAGTATAGGTATGTTTTAAAGTCAGATGGGAAAACAAATGAAGAATGGGAAGATGAATTATTGAATGAGATTAATAAGCAAGATCCGAAGTTAGTCGAAGAGAGGTTACTAAGCAAATTCAAAGGAGAAATGGAACAGGAAGCTGAAAAAAACTTCAATGAATTAGAGGATTATATAGGTAAGAATTTTAATGAGTTATCAGGTTACATAGAAAGTAATCAAAATGAGATTAAGGGAGTCTTTGATGAATTAATGAGTCAATATCAGGAAGCCAGTAGGCAACGTCACAAGATAGCAGATTCTATTGTAGAAGGAAGGAAAGAAAGTGAAAAAAGTTTCGAGAAAATAGATAAAAAGCTTGATAAGATATATGATGCAATTGTAGCAAGAGAGCCTATTTGGTTTAATGTGAAAAAGCCAGTAATTTTGTTTGCTGGAAGAAGGGAAGAGTTAATTGACCTACATAATAAGATACAACGTAGTTCAGAAAAAGTAACAGTAATATCACAAATAACCTCAATTAGCGGTTTAGGAGGAATAGGAAAAACTGAGTTAGCTAGACAATATGTTCAAGAATATAGTAAAGATTGTTATGACAACGTTATATGGATCAATGCTGAAAGTGAGATAGCTCTTGTTGAATCATTTACTCGATTAGCGAAGAATAAACTAAGAATTGATATAAAAGATGAGAATGGAAAAGAAAAGGATATAAAAGCTCTCATAGAAGAGGTTTATGAATTTTTCAGTAATAGTAAAAGCTTGTTTATTTTTGATGATGCCGAGAAAAGTAATTATTTGAATAAGTTTTTACCAATTCATGATTCATTACCGGGTGGTAATGGACCTTATATTTTAATTACTTCTCGTAATCGAGAGTGGGAAAGGGGGATAGAAGTTATTAATCTAAACGAATTAAAGTCAGAAGAAGCGATAGAATTTGTAAAAAAGGGCTTTAGTATAGAAGATGAATCTCAAAATGAAAAGATAAAAGCTTTGGTAGAGAAATTACAACACTTTCCTTTAGCTATACAGCAAGCAATATCATATATTGAAGATCAAAGAGTTACTAGAAAATTTGATATAGATGATTACCTAAAGGAATATGAGAAAAAAGCGAAAGATTTGCTTAATTATGAAGGATTTAGAGGAATTGATAATAACTATGCAAAAACAACTTTCACAACTTGGAAGATTACAATCGATAAGATAGCAAGCAATGAAAAGCATGGAAATTTAGCTTTAAGGATTCTTGATGTTATCTCTTATCTTGCACCTGACAATATTAGTAGAGAATTCTTTTTAGATTTGACAGGAAATAATGAAGAGGAATTAAGGTCTGCTGTTCGTTTACTTATAAAATATTCTATGGTTAATGGTGAACAAGAGCAAGGTGTGTTGAGTATTCATAAATTAGTTCAAGAAGTGACAAAAATAGCGTTAGAAGAAGAGGGTAAAAGCGAAGAAGTTATGAAAGAGACTTTCGAGCTACTCAGAGCAAGTTTTCCTTATGGTAGTGATAAATTAGAAGACTATTTAAAAAAACGAGAATTATTACCGCACTTAGAGGCATTTTTATCACGTATAGATAGTTGGTTAAAAAAGAATCCTCAAGATAAAGAAAAAATAGAAAAGGATTATCTTGAGAATTTGTTGATATTGATGAGTAACGGATATCTTAACTTGGGTAATCCTAAGAGGCAAAAGGAGTTGCTAGAAAGGACATTGCCTATTTTAAAGAATCATTACGGAGAAGATCATTTTGAAGTGGCTATAACACTAGTAAATCTAAGCATCAGTTATATAGCTTTAGGTGATTATGAGAGAGCAAAAGAGTTACTAGAAAGGGCACTACCTATTTTAGAAAATTATTATGGAGAAGATCATTTTCAGGTAGCTATAGCTAAAACAAATCAAGGTATCACTTATATAGCTTTAGATGATTATGGAAGAGCAGAAGAGTTGCTAGAAAGAGCTTTGCCTATTTTAGAGAATCATTATGGAGAAAATCATGTTGAAGTAGCTAAAATATTAGTAAATTTAAGTAACATCTATAGATACTTTGATGATTATCAAGGAGCAAAAGAGTTGCTAGAGAGAGCTTTACCTATTTTAGAGAAGCACTATGGGGAAGAGCATTTTGAAATAGGTATGATTCTGGAAAGTTTAGGCACTGATTATATAGCCTTAGGTGATAATCAGGAAGCAAAAGAGGTGCTAGAAAGAGCTTTATCTATTTTAGAGAAATATCATGAAAGAGATCATGTTGAAGTAAGTAAAATATTAGTAAATTTGAGTATCGCCTATAGAGGTTTAGGTGATACTCAGGGAGTAAAAAAGTTGCTAGAAAGGGCTTTACCTATTTTAGAGAAGCATTATGGAGAAAATCATTTCGAAATAGCTATAGCTCTAGCAAATCTTAGTAATGCTTACGAAACTTTAGGTGATTATGAGGAAGCAAAAGATTTGCTAGAAAAGGCTTTACCTGTTTTAGAGAATTACTATGGAGCAGAGCATTTTAAAGTAGGGATAATGCTAGAAGATTTAGGTATGTATTATCTAATGTTAGGTGATTCTGAAGAAGCAAAAGAGGTGCTAGAAAGAGCTTTATCTATTTTAGAGAAATGTTATGGAGCAGAACATTTTGAAGTAGCTAAAACATTAGTAAACCTGAGTATCAGTTATGAAGTTTTAGGTTATTATCAGAAACAAAAGGGGTTGCTAGAAAGAGCTTTACCTATTTTAGAGAAGCATTATGGAGAAAATCATTTTGAAGTAGCTATAGCCTTAGAAGATTTAGCTATTGCCGATGGAGCTTTAGGTAATGTTCAGAGAGCAAAAGAGTTGTTAGAAAGGGTGTCTGTAATATATCAAAGAGGTAAAGTTGAAGAATGTTTGCCAAGTACGAGTTCAGGAAAGAGCAAAAGAGAAGCGAAGATTGGGGAGTGTAAACTGTCTTGGGAAGACGTAGATGAATTCAATACAGAAAAAGATGAGAAAAGAGATTTTAGTAAAATTAAAATAGATAGTAAAAAGTTTATTGACTATATAAAAGATATACCAGAAGAAAAACGTTCTCAGCTAATTGAGCTAGAAGATAAAGTGCAAGTTAAGGGTAGGTTTAGCAATTTGGTCAATAAGCTTACCAGTAATCAGAAGGTCATGAATCATTTAAATAGAGTAAAGAAAATCTCTAGCATAACTATGCATGGAATGATAGCTAAAAATATTTTAGCTGACTTTTTAACCGGAGATTATCAGGGTGTAGCAATTAATGTTGGCTTTATTGCCGGTGGTCAAGGATTTGCTAAAGTTGCTGAAGTTGCATCTCGTAAAGGATTAAATTTGCTCTCAGAAGAAAAGGTATTACTTGGTAGGTCTTTAAGAGTTGCATCACCTTTTCTTGCTCGAGGTACTTCTGCCTTTATTATTTATGATTTAGTAAATCAGGTAAAAGCATTTAAAAATGGTACAGAAGGAGCATTGGTTGGCGTAGTAGGAGATAGCATTTACCTGGGAGTTGACGCTGCAGAGATTGGGATTGAAGTTGCTAAAGGTTTTGAAGTATTAGAAGGAGTTTCATCTATTACTGGACCTATTGGAGCAGGAGTTGGCACTGCAGTATTTATTTACACTGATATTTATATGGCAGTAAAGAGAGTTGATAAAATTGATGAAATTATTCACTTAACTAGAGGAGAAAAATTTATTGAAGGATTGCGTGCATTTATAGGTATGCGACCTGAACAATATGTAGAAAAGTTAATGGAAGAAAAACAACTTTATAACCAATTAGTTAAGCAAGGATTTGAGTATTTAAAGGAGTATAGTGATATTCAAAGCTATGTATTCCCTACTGGTAAATCAGTTGTGAATTCTTGTCGTAAAGTGCTGCACACAACATCACTTGGGATTAGACATTATTATACTGAAGAATGTACAACTAAATTTGAGATAGATTTAGACAGTACAGTACTGCTTGACAGAAAAAGAAATGATATAAAATGGAGCAGAGCAAGGCCGAATAATCCAAGTGGTGGAAAATTGTTTTGTTTACCAAAAGGAGATGATGAGCCTGCTCCAAGTTATGGCTCATATTTATGTAAAAATGCAATTGGTTTATCTGATAACAAGATAGAAGGATATACTCTGATTAATTTAGGAGAAGGTGAAGATTATGCAAAAGGATTTAAGGATAGTTCGAACATATTTGTAGTGAATGATGGGTCTAAAGAATATTATGGAGGAAATAAGAATGATATCTTTGTTTTGCAGGGAGATCTGATAGAAGGGTCTTTGTACGGAGAGGATGGAATTGATACCTTAGATCTGACTGAATTTGCTCAAGAAGCTGTAAGTGTGAATGTGTATTTAAATACAAATATTGGCACTATTATGTACAACAGATATGGTTATTCTGGATTTCAAATTAATTCAGTAGAAAGAGTGCTTGGTAGAAAAGCTAAGGCAGATCATATATTTAGTGCATGTGAAACTAAATTCTTGGATGGTAATGGTGGTAAGGAAGATCAACTTGATTATTTGGAAATAAAAGATAATAACTGTGTCTATGATATACAAGTAATAGTTAGAAATTACACTGAAGTAAATAATCTAGCACTCAAAGGTAACTTTAACTATATTGTACCATTTCAAAAAGGTAGTGCATCTGTTAAATTACTTGCTAATTTCGAAAATAACCATAGGTTTATATTTGACTACTTGCTTGCTGATATTCAGAATATTGATATTAAAGATCACAATAGTATAAAGTTCGATTTTTCCTCAAAAGTTGCAAATAGTAACTTTAGTATATCTATCTCATATAACATAATGAACAATATAATCTATCAATTAAAAGACAGTGCTGAAATAAAAGTAGGTAAGGAAAGAAACTTGTATGCAATACAGAATACTAATAAAACTATTGATGAAATTATAGAAAGTTACCCAGCTATAGCAAATAAACTCAATATGACTATCGCTGTTCAAGATGGTGATGAATCTATACTTTTTGGCTATGGGAAGTGTGAGGTAATTTACAATAATCCAATCTATAACAGTCACTTAATTGGAAATGGTGGTAAAAACATATACGTAATTACTATAGCCTCAGGTGAGCAAAGATATGAACATAATATTTTTTCTATGCCACAAATAAACATCTACAATCCTGATCAAGCAAGTTCTATAGATACGTTAGATTTACGTAACGTGATAAAAATAATACAAGATGATTTGAAAATACATATTAATCTGCCAAGAATTTTTCAAGATGGGAATGATTTGCTAGTTAAGTTAGAAACAGAAGTAAAGCAAAGCTTTTTATTAGAAGTGCCAACAGTAGAAGTGCTGACAATAAGATTAAGAAACGGTTTGGACTGGTATGGAAAGCTTTGTATTATCTCAGATAGTGCGCCTATGAAAATAAGTTCTGAATTAGAATTAAAGCCACTACCTTTGATCTTTGAAAAGGATAAAGAAATTATTGTGGTAACGGGTCAAGATGTGGAGAAAGATGCTGAGCTTATCACGCCTAGAAAAGGAGGAAACAATACGTTTGTTCGTAGTAATGGTCATGATCTAATAATAACTAATGCTTTTGATTCGACTATTACTAAAGATGATTTTTGCAGTATTACACTTAGTAAATTCTATAAAACACCTAAGATGAAAACGTTATCAATAAAATTTACTGATAAAGAGATAGTGTTAAAAGATTATGAGAAAGAAATAAGTACAGCAAGAGACGTTAATGTTGTGAAAAAAGAATATAAGGATCAAGTGTACGATGATGTGTTTACAGAAGTCATGTTATCTGATCAACCTCATAGACATAGGCAGCACATTAGAAACCGTAGAAGTGAGTACACAATGAGTAGTGGTACAAGACGACCATCTTCATGGATAAATGATTTATTTGGTTGGGTAAAAAGCTCTGTGAGTGGGTTATTAGATTCGAGAGCTGCTCTGCCTGAAACTTCAGCAAATTATTCTAATACATCTGGTACTAGCCAATTTAGTAGTGAAGTTTGTATCAGTAACAATTTTGGTTTAGGATTCTTCTTATTACAAAGTTTCCTAGATAAAAAATATCCTCTTCCTAAGTTTTGTTCTGCTACTCATGAAGAAGTGCTGGCTGATACACTTAATATAATGGAAGAATTTAAAAAGACACTTAAAAAAACAGCTAAACAATCTGGTGTATCAGTGAAAGGTTTTGACTTTTTTAAAGTGTATTCAGATATAGCAGGTCATGTAAGGAACGAAAGATATTCTAAAATACCAAGTACATTATATTCAGCCGCAGAAGAAGCCTATCCGGAAAATGAGAAGTTTTTGAGTATTTTAAAAGGCAATATTGAAAAGATGTTTGATAAGCAGCAGATAGTTAATGGTGGATATCAACCTAATGACATTGCTGATAATAAACCTAGAAGCTATTTTAATAACACAACAGTGGACAAACAGCTACAAACCCCAGTTATGGATTATCCGACTCAACCACTATCGGCTGAGAGCCGAAAGGTTGGATATAGCGCTGGAAGCGCGGTGAGAAGCTAAAGCTACTCCAATCTTATACTAGATATAGAATGAGGCTGATGTGCATCTGTATGTTTATTGATGTACTCATTAATGACTTCATCTGTGATATGTCCGCTGGTAGCACTAAAGTATCCTCTTCCCCAAAAACGCTTTCCCCAGTACATTTTATTTAGCTCTGGAAATTCTTGTTGAATTTTGCGTGAAGACCTGCCTTTGGCTCTTTGAACAAAATCACTCACAGCTATATGAGGAGGTATTACTACGAATAAATGTAAATGATCTGATGATATTACTCCGTTTTCTATCTTAATCCCCATTTCTTCAGATACTTCTGCTATGATTGTTCGTATTCTCTCCTTCATAGCCTTAGTTAATACTCTGTACCGATATTTTGTAATCCAGACTATATGGTACCTATGATAAAATACAGTGTGTTTTCCTTTGTCATATTCCGTCATAACTATACTTTATAAAGTACAGTTATGACATTGACAAACTAAAGTTTCTCCACCTAGAAGGTGGAGGCTTGTACCATCTTATGGAAAGTCAAGATACAAAAAACAAGCTGCATTTTTAGTGGCTTATAACAGTAATAGTATGTATTATTGCTACCTATTACTACATGAAGGCAAAAGCTGCAGATAATTATAAAACGATATTACGCATTGCTTCTCAAAATTGTAACTTAGAAACTGTAAAATTCTCAGTAAAAAATTTATTAGATACTGATACACACATGCCTAAGTTAACTGCGTTACATTACGCTGCAGAAGGGGATGTTTAGAGATAGTTAGGTTTTTAATAGATGAGGGAGTTAACGTAAACATTATTAACAAGTATGTAAGCACAGCACTACATAATGCTGCATATTATGGTGATTTAAGGATTATCAAATTTTTGCTAGAAAAAGGCGCTAATCCTAACATTATAAACGATGATGGAAAAAAACCTAGAAATGTAGCTGTGTTAAGGTCAAGGCATAACAAAGATAAGCCCTATGATCAAATATTCAACCACTATGGATTGAAATCCATAGTGGTTGAATGCTGAATGACTTTAAGTTTAAAATTGAGAAAGTAGTTGTTATATATATCAGCAAGTATGAGTTAAATTTGTATTATGGACTTGAATAAATTTACCGAAAAAGCAAAAAGCCTAATCCAGAGCGCTCAAATGAAAGCATTGGGAGCTGGGCATCAGATTTTTATGCCTGAACATTTACTTAAAGTAATGCTTGAAGATGAGTCAGGTTTAGTTCAGGATTTGATAGGCACTTGTGGTGGAAATATTCAGAATATTTCTGATGCTGTGAGTAGTACAATTAAAAAGTTTCCAGTGGTTGGAGGACCAGGTAGTGGTGGACTTCAGCTTTCAAGAGAGGTAGCAAAAGTTTTTGATGATTCAATTGGTATTGCGAGGAGAAATAAAGACACATTTGTTACTGTTGAGCGGTTGTTGCAGGGCCTTGCTGCACAAAAAGATGAAATTGTAGGTAAAATTTTAGCAGAAGGTGGTGTAACACCGCAAAAATTAAATTCAGTTATTGCAGAAATGAGAAAAGGTGGCAGTGCAGACTCTCCAAATAGCGAGGAAAAATTAAATGCGGCAAAGAGGTATACAAAAGATATTACAGAGCTTGCTATGCAAGGTAAGCTTGATCCTGTAATTGGTCGTGATGAGGAAATCAGAAGAACTATGCAGGTATCGTTGAGGCGAACAAAAAATAATCCAGTACTGATAGGTGAACCTGGTGTTGGAAAAACTGCAATAGTTGAAGGTTTAGCAAACAGAATTGTTGCAAATGATGTACCACTTGGTTTGCGTGATGCAAAAGTTTTAGCTTTGGATCTTGGTGCATTAATTGCTGGAACAAAATTTAGAGGGGAGTTTGAAGAGAGACTAAAAGCAGTGATTAATGAGATTTCAAAAGCAGAGGGAAAAGTTATTTTGTTTATAGATGAGCTTCATACTTTAGTGGGAGCAGGAGCGACAAGTGGTGCGATGGATGCTTCAAATTTGCTCAAGCCTGCTCTTGCGCGTGGAGAAATTCGCTGTATAGGGGCTACAACTTTGGATGAGTATCGTCAACATATAGAGAAAGATCCTGCGCTTGCAAGGCGTTTTCAGCCTGTGTTTATTTCTCAACCGACTGAGACTGATACTATTTCAATACTGAGGGGTTTGAAGGAGAGGTATGAGGTGCACCATGGTATTAGAATCACAGATGGTGCAATAATCGCTGCTGCAACGCTTTCTAATAGATATATAACAGATAGGTTTTTACCTGATAAAGCGATCGATTTAATTGATGAAGCAGCAAGTAGGGTTAGAATTGAAATGGACAGCAAGCCTGAGGTTGTTGATGAGCTTGAAAGAAAGATTATACAGCTGAAAATTGAGTCAGAGGCTTTGAAAAAAGAAAGTGATGAGAACTCTAAGCAACGTTTAAAAAAGATAAATGAGGAAATTGAGAGTCTAAACAGTAAATTTGCTGACTTAAGCAGTAAATGGCAGATGGAAAAGAATAAAATAGCTAAAATACAAGAAACTGCTGAAAAATTGGATAACGCGAGGAAAGAGCTAGAATTGGCTCAGCGCAATGGAAATTTAGGAAGGGCAGGGGAGTTGATGTATGGTGTGATTCCTCAACTTGAAAATGAGTTAAAAAATCAGGAAAAAGTTACTGATAGTTTCCTAAAGAAAGAAGTTACTGAGAGTGATATTGCAAATATTGTTTCAAAATGGACAGGCATTCCAGTTGATAACATGATGCATAGTGAAAAGGAAAAGCTCCTTAACATGGAAAATGAAATAGGAAAAAGAGTAATAGGGCAGAGAGATGCAATTGAAGCGATAAGTAATGCAGTAAGGCGCTCCGGTTCTGGTGTTCAGGATACTAATCGACCTTTTGGTTCATTTTTATTCTTAGGTCCAACCGGAGTTGGAAAAACAGAGTTAGCAAAATCTCTTGCCGAATTTTTGTTTGATGATCAATCAGCACTTCTACGCTTTGATATGTCAGAGTATATGGAAAAACACTCCGTTTCAAAGTTAATTGGTGCGCCTCCAGGATATGTTGGTTATGAACAAGGTGGCAGATTAACCGAAGCAGTAAGAAGAAGACCATATCAGGTAATTTTGTTTGATGAGATAGAAAAGGCAAATCCAGATATATTTAATATATTACTGCAGATTTTGGATGAAGGTAGACTCACCGATAGCCATGGCAAATTAATTGATTTTCGCAATACCATACTGATTTTAACTTCTAACCTTGGCGCTGAGATAATGCTAAGAGGAACTACCGAATCTGTGAAAGATGAGGTGATGAAAATAGTTAAGTCAGCGTTTCGTCCAGAATTTTTAAATAGACTGGATGAAATTATTATATTCCACAGCTTAACCAAAGATGACATTGATAAAATTATAGATGTTCAATTCTCTTATTTACAAAAGATGCTTGCTAAGCGTAAACTGAGTATTAGTTTATCGCAAGAAGCTAAAGAACTAATAGCACAAACTGGATATGACCCTGAATATGGAGCGCGGCCTCTGAAAAGGGTAATACAAGAATGCATTCAAAATAATCTAGCTAAGTTAGTTTTATCGGGGGAAATAGTAGAAGGAGATGAACTAATGGTGTATACTTCTGGTAACGAAATCTTAGTTAAAAAGATCTAGATTCGCTGTGTATTTTTGTTTTGAAAAATGTGTATAAATCATAATGTTAATGTTGAGTCTTTATTTAAGCTAGTTGATCAAGGGAATAAAAAAGAGAAAGAAAAAATTAAAGAGTTTATACAGTACTTTTATAATTTTGTTTATAATAGTGACCTAAAAGTCAACGATAAATTTCTTTTATACATTGCAGAAGATGCATACAACTTCATTCTTAAAAAAGAAAAAGAAGAAAGTAAATTGGCAGTAAGTAATGTAAATGATATTTCAGGAATAGAAGGCAATTTCACTATAATTAAAATCACAAATTATGACATGCCCTTTTTAGTGGATTCTGTCATTTCCACTATTAAGTCACACGGTTTAACTATATGCTATTATAGTAACAGCATAATTAATGTTCAAAGAAAAAATAGCCTAATAGATAAAATTCATCTTTTGGAAGAAAGTAATGGAATCAAAGAGTCAGTAATATATGTAATTATTAAAGGCATAAGTGGTAGCTTTGTTGATACACTAGAAGAATCTCTACGAAAGACGCTAAAAGCAGTTAACTGCGTTGTAAAGGACTGGCAATTGATGCTCAAGAAGCTTCTTGAGCTTCCGGCATTGGATGCTGGAGGCAGAGATTTTCTAGCTTGGTTGAAAAATAACAATTTTGTATTTTTAGGTTATCAAGAATACATTACTAATAAAGAAGGAAAGCTTGCTCTAAGTGGTAAGGAGAGCCTCGGGTTAATGAGAGCAAGTGAAGAGTACCAAAATTCATCAATTTCTTCTGAAAGCTTGAATTCTTTATACATACTAAGATCAGACCTAATCTCAATAGTTCATCGGCGTACCTATATGAATTGTATAGGAGTGAAAGAATTTAATGATCAGGGTGATGTAATAAGGGAACAGCATTTTTTTGGGCTATTTACTTCTATAGCAGAAGTGCAAGATATTCGAACTATTCCGTTAATAAAGGATAAGGTTACAACAATAGAAAAAAAGGCAGGATTTGTTCCTGGTGGCCATAACAATAAAGCTTTAATTTCCATTTTACAGGCATTTTCTTGTGACGAATTATTCCAATCAAATGAAGACGAGTTATTTGAAACTTGCACCTCGATCATGTCTCTTGCGATTAGACCAAGAGTCAAGTTATTTTTGAGAAAGCTAGGGAACTTTATTAGTTGCATAGTACTGATACCGATGCGTTATGCTAGCGCTAGGCTAATGTTCAAGATACGTGATATATTGAAGGATGAAACAAGTGCAGGAAGTTCAGATATTTATAACAATCACATTATCAATGAATATGATCTGATGAAATTACATGTAGTACTAAAGGCCAAAAATGCTAGCGTTCTTGATTATGAAGTTTTGCGTATCGAAAACAAATTAAGAAACATTACGGAAAAGTGGGAAGATCGTTTTATAGACAATTTATATAATACTTTTAGCACTGTTGAGGATGTATTCATCCGCTATTCCAATGCATTTCCGGTAAGCTATCAAGAGAATTTTGAACCTCATGATGCATATTACGACATGAAAAAATTGGAGATAGTAAGGAAGAAAGGAGTAAGTGAGGTTGATTTGAGACTTACTTGTGACAATCTTAACTATCAGTTAAAAGTTTATACTCCAAGCAATGGTGGTCTTGAATTATCAAAGATATTAAAAATTACTAAGAATTTGGGAGCAAAAATTCTATCTCATAATGGTTATTATATAGAAATCAATGGTGGAATATGGATACACCACTTTGTGTTGTCAAGAGTCGATGAGTTAATAAGTGACATTACTCTGAAAGAGCAATTTGAAATAACGCTTGCAAAAGTGTTCAACAAGGAAATTAAAAATGACTATTTCAACAGTTTGATCATTATTGCTGGGCTCAAATGGAAGGAAGTACTTCTTATTAGGGTGCTAAGTGCCTATCTAAAGCAGACGTTATTTAACTATAACCCAGAATATATCCAAAAAGTGGTCTCAGAGTACCCAAAAATAGTGAAATATCTGATACAGCTATTTCGTGCAAGATTCAATCCTAATATAGATATTGATAGAGCAGAAACTACTAACATTTTCCAGGAAAAAATTGAAGAACTACTAAAAGAGATCAGCAACGTTTCACATGATTACGTTTTGCGTTCGATATTTAACTTGATAATGGCAATTTTGAGAACCAGTTATTATCAAGATGATAAGCCATACTTATCTATCAAATTTGATTCAAGTAAAATAAATGGTTTACCTGATCCGCGCCCATACCGTGAATTGTATGTTTATTCAAACCTTTTTGAGGGAATACATCTAAGAGGAGGGAAGTTGGCTCGTGGTGGTTTGAGATGGTCGGATAGAACGGAAGATTTTCGCACTGAAGTTTTGGGACTCATGAAAGCCCAGATGACAAAAAATGCGGTCATTGTACCTGTTGGCGCAAAGGGTGGGTTTGTAATAAAGCAAGTTTATAAAGACAAAAACATTTTAAGGGAGAAAGGTGTTGAATGCTATAAGAATTTCATCAGAGGAATGCTTGATATTACTGATAATGTAGTTGATGGCAAAATAACTCCACCAGAAAATGTGATTAGGTATGACGAAGATGATCCATATTTGGTAGTTGCAGCAGATAAAGGCACTGCTTCATTTTCTGATTATGCAAACGAAATATCCTCTGAATATAACTTTTGGCTCGAAGATGCATTTGCATCTGGTGGATCAGCAGGTTATGACCACAAAAAGATGGGTATTACAGCAAGAGGTGCATGGATTGCAGCACAACGCCATTTTTGGAGAATGAATAAGGATATTTACCAGGATACAACTGTTATTGGAATTGGAGATATGGCTGGCGATCTATTTGGGAACGGCATGCTGCTTTCAAGAAATATGAGTTTAATTGGAGCATTTAATCATATGCATATTTTTGTTGATCCAAATCCTGATGCGGAAAAGAGTTTCGTGGAGCGTAAACGGCTCTTTGAATTACCGTTTTCCACTTGGATGGATTACAATAGAGATTTGATTTCTCATGGTGGCGGGATATTTGAACGTAGTAGCAAACAAGTAGAAATTTCTCAAGAAATGAAAAAGTGCTTTGATATAATGGAAGATACATTATCTCCAAATGATTTGATTCGATATTTGCTCAAGGCAAAAGTGGATTTCATATGGAATGGAGGAATTGGCACCTTTGTTAAGGCAAAAAGTGAAAGCCATGGCATGGTTGGCGATAAAGCAAATGATGAATTAAGAGTAAACGGTCATGATATTAGAGCTTCTATGTTTATAGAGGGTGGCAACCTTGGTTGCACGCAGCTTGGAAGGGTAGAATACGCTAAAATAGGTGGGTATATCAATGCAGATTTTATTGATAATTCAGCAGGAGTAATATGTTCTGATCTTGAAGTTAACATCAAGATTGCTTTTGTTGCAATTATGAAAGAAGGGGGAATTTCCTTGGAAAAAAGGAATGAAATACTGGCTAGCATGATAGATGAAGTTGCATCTAAGGTACTTGAAAATCATAACAGGATTGAAACAAAAGCATTGCTTCTTGAGTGCTTGCAAGCTAAAGAAAAGTTGGAGCAGCACCATAAATTATTACTCAGTTTAGAAAAATCTGGGCTGTTAAACCGAAGCGTAGAATTTCTTCCAACTGAAGAAGAGATAGCAAGGATGTTAACTGGTGCAGAAGGTTTCAGTTCTCCTCAGCTCTCTGTTCTAATGTCTTATGCTAGAACAGGAATAAAAAATGAAATTATACATTCCGATCTGTCTGAAAAAGATCTTATATCTCATAACTACTTGCTAGGTTATTTTCCTAAAAAGATGGTAATAAAATTTAAGGATTCCATATTGAAACACCAACTTCGCAGGGAAATTATTTCTACTTGCATTGCAAATGATGTAATAAATAAGATGGGCTGTATATTTATTAATAACTTGGTTGAGAGTACTGGAATTAGAGTACATGAAGCAGTTAACATATATATTGTTGTGAATCACCTATATAATTTAAATAGCCTTTGGCATGAAATTGATGAATTGGATGGCAAAATTGATGCCGATTTGTATTTACAAATAGTGAGAAATGTACAAAAATTTATTGGTAGAGTGTCATTTTGGTTAGTAAAAAATCTTGGTGAACTTAATCTTACAGAACTAGATGATGTTACAAAATTTAGGGGTACAATTGAAACTTTAGGCCATGATGTTTTAGATGATCGCCTGTTAAAGATCTATAATCATGGATTAACCTCTTTGGTAGAGCTTAACATAAATAAAGATCTAGCAAAAAAGGTTGCTGATTTACGTATTCTTATTTATGCGCTGGACGTTATATCTATTGCTGAACAGACATCTTTATCAATCTTTGAAGCTGGTAGAATATACTTTAAATTAAAGTCGCTGCTAAGGTTTGATATGATTAGAACAATTGCTGTCAAGATTAAAAGCCATTCTTCTTATTGGGATCGCAGCTTAATTAATGATTTATTAGATGATTTAAGCAATTATCATCATAAGCTAGCTGTTAAAGTTATAAAAGCTACTGATAATCATGTAGATAAGGTTCAAACTTGGGCTCTTAATGATAAGGATTATATAGAGCGTTACAATAGCTTTTTAGATGAGATGGTTGCTTCTAAACTTGATTTAAGTAAATTAATACTCATAATCAGGAGAGTTAAAGTACTTGCTTCATAGGAAAAATGTTTAATATAGGTCTTTCAGAAATTTTAGTTGTAGCTTTAGTGAGTATAATTGTTTTTGATAAAAGTAAAGTACCTGTATTTCTTAATCTTATTAAAAATATATATAGGTATTTCTGGGTTGTAAAATCAAGAGTTAGGAAATTGTTGAAGGATACCGGAATTAAAGAATTATATGAAGGGCATAACGTTGAAAAAGTCAATTACATAATTGGTGAAGATGGCAAGCTTTATCCTACTTACAATTTAGATAGTACAAAAAATGACAGCAAAAATCCTAGTAGTAGATGATATACCATCTAATGTTAAGCTTTTGGAGGCTCAGCTAAAAGCAGAGTACTATACAGTTATTGTAGCTTATGATGGCGAGGAGGCGATAGATTTAGTAGCGGAACAGCAGCCAGATATTATCTTACTTGATGTCATGATGCCAAAAATGAGTGGTTTTGAGGTTTGTAAGAAGCTAAAGAATGATCCCTTAACGACTTATATTCCAATAATTATGGTAACTGCGCTGCATGACACTCATGATAGAGTGGAAGGAATTAATGCTGGTGCGGATGACTTTCTAACTAAGCCGATAGATGAAACTGCTTTATCTGCAAGAATTAAGTCTCTTGTGCGCTTAAAGATGATAATAGATGAGTTGTGCTTGAGAGGAGAAACTAATGCTGAGATTGGTGGAGTAGCAGAAAGCAGTATTATGGATTATTCTAATCAGATTTTTGATGCTAACATACTTGTTGTAGATGAGGACACCTTTCAAGCAGAGCAGATACACAATGTTCTAAAGCAACGCTTCAGATCAATTAAAATACTGCACGATCCAAAAGAAGCATTAAAGGTTGGTATTAAGGATAATTACGACCTGATTATTTCTGACATGCAGTTTTCAAAAACTGACGGCCTACGGTTGTGTTCTAAGTTTCGTAGTAAAGTAGAAACACGTTATACACCAATTCTGATCCTTTCTGAAGATTATGATAAAAGCAATTTAGTAAAGGCACTTGATGTAGGTGCTAATGATTATTTAACAGTACCTTTAGATGAGAGTGAATTAATAGCTAGGGTTAATTTGCAAGTGAAACGCAAAAGGTATCAAGATGCCTTGAGAATGAATTTATTTAATAATGTAGAAATGTCTATAAAGGATCCATTAACTAACTGTTATAATAGAAGATATTTTGATGCACACTTAAGAAATATTGTTAAGGATTCTGTGGAAAAAGATAGAAGTTTATCTCTTATGATACTTGATATAGATTATTTTAAGATGGTGAATGATAACTTTGGGCATAATGCTGGAGATGAACTTTTAAAGGAAATACAGAAAAGAATTTCTGAAAATATCAGAGTGACAGATTTATTAGCTAGGTTTGGTGGTGAGGAATTTGTTGTTGTAATGCCAGATACCAATGTATCAGATGCGTATACTATTGCAGAGAGAATAAGGAAAATTATTGCCAAAGAACCTTTTATACTTGTGGGTAAAAATACAACCCATAATGTAACTGTGAGCATTGGAATTTCAGCAATGCAAAGATCTGACCTTGATGATGTTAAAAAATTTATAGTACGTGCTGACAAATATTTATATAAAGCAAAAAACAGTGGTAGAAATAGAGTGGTTACTGGTTGAAGTTCTTTCAAATAAGTAGTAACTAAGATTCAAATGATAGCATAAAATTTCTCAACTCCGGAAATTTCGCATTTAACTGCAGAAATAGATATTTATTTAAAAAATACCCTGTAATTTTTAACCCTAGTCTGAATTCTTGATATGAGTAGCTATTTTGTAGGTTGTTATTGTATACATCATGCAACATCTGTGGAAAAGGTAGTAATTTATCTGCATAACAGTCACCTACTTTTTTTGACACTGCTCTACCAGTTTTTGGAGAAATAAATTGTAGATTTTCTTTCACACCTGTTACAGCACATTTTGATAGGTCTAACTTAAATCCAAGTTGCGTAAGAAGCAGAAGCTCTAAGTTAAGGTAATGACTTTGCCAAAACTGGCTATTATGTTTTATTACATCGATGAAGTGTCTAAAATTATCATACAACTTGATGCAGGATTCACTTTCTGGAAGCACTTTTTCTAATATAGACGAGAAAGAAACAATAGCAATGCTTTTTAACCTATCTTGAAAGAAATGATGAAATGGAGATTCAATCAATTCGCACTTTAAAAAACCTAGATTTTCAGGTAGCTTAGCACTCCATTCTGCATGTAATAGATTACTTATTTGAAACTTATAATTGCTATTGTTTGTTAACCTAGTTAATCCTCTGCACTTTCCATGATTTTTTGTAAATAGAGAAAGAATTAAATTTTTATCACCGTATTTTTTAACAGCTATAATAACACCTTCATCTTTCCATCTCATTTAGAGTATATTGACCATATGATATTATAGAGATAATAAAATTAGTGTAGCAAATTTGAGTTTAAGTCAACTGAAATATATTGACTTTATGTGCAATATTAGCTTTAAACCAGTAAAACAAGCTGCTTAACATATGCGCCCTCTCTATTTTAATTATATTCTTCTTTTGTTTCTATGTTGTTTTTTGCTTTTTTCAATGAAAGCCCAAACGGATGATTCGTCAGTTATTCCTATACCACAAAGAAAAAAAGAATTAGTTGAGTTAGTACAACCGAGGCAAATTATTGAAATACAGGAAATTGATGAGGATATTCCAATTCCCAAAAGAAAAAAGGGTGTAGAAAGAAAACTAAGAGAAGACATTAAAGAGGTGAAAAATGAAATAAGAGATAAGAAAAATATTGAGAACAAAGATGATGAATTGGCTGTAACAGAAATTATTAATTCTATAAGGGATAAACTGACAGAGTGTTGGAGCATTCCTGAGGGCATAGTTTATAAAGAAAGTTTTAGTATAAAAATTAACTTATTATTATCCAGTAAAGGCGAGATCGTTGTAGCCAACGTAGCAGATAGTAGTTCTTATCAAAATAATCCTCTTTTTAGATCAGCAGCAGATAATGCAATGCGTGCAGTATATAAATGTAGCCCGTTAATTGGCTTACCTGCTGAGCAGCATCACATTTGGCGCGAAGTCACGTTAGATTTTATTGTACCAAGTGCGTCCAGAGAAGGTGAGTATTGTTCAGTAGGAGATAGACCTACCAGGATAAAAGTCGGAATCCTGTAGCTTGGGTAGCAGCATGGAGGGAAACCAAAATGTTGAAGCCTACCGACAACATTATCGTAGGATAATGGCGAATTACCAGGCCGTAGCGAAAGCGAATACACAGATTGCCTCGAAAGAAATATTCTGAAGGTCGAGCCATCTTGGTACTGGCGAAGACAGGATAGACCAGACGAAAAACGGATGAAACGATTGGTCTACTTCAGCGGGGTGTTAGTAACGGCATGGCAATGAGGACATACAAAGCAACTGGAGAAGCCCTCCTCATCCCAAGGAGAAATACCTTGGAGAGATAGGTTCTATAACTGGAAAACAGGAAGTGAACCGAAGATGAGAGGGTGGCGGATGGGTGCGTAGTAGTGAAGAAGTGAGGTAACGCTCATGGAGCAAAGGCACCCTGCTAGTAGAAATCTTTTAACAAAAGGAAGGTAAAGGTAAAAATGATAAAAATGCCAATAAAATTACAAGACCTGAGAAGAAAGATATATATCAAAGCGAAAGCAGAACCGGAATGGCGATTCTGGGGAATCTATGTTCACGTCTGCAAGATGGAGACACTGGAAGAAGCATATAAGCTAACAAAGAAGAGTAATGGGGCACCAGGAATAGATGGGATGACATTCGAATCGATAGAGGCAGAAGGCTTAGAAAAGTATCTTCAACAAATAAGACACGGACTAATAACCAAGACCTATAGCCCAAGTAGGAACCGGCAGAAGGAAATACCAAAATCTGGAGGAAAATTCAGAAAGTTGAACATACCCTGCATCCGGGATAGAATAGTGCAAACAGCACTGAAGCTAATACTTGAACCGATATTCGAATCAGACTTCCAAAAAGGATCATACGGGTATAGACCTAAGCGTAATGCGCATGAAGCAGTACAAAAAGTAACGGAAGCAGCAATCAAAGGCAATACAAAAGTAATTGACGTAGATCTGAAATCCTACTTCGACAATGTGCGACATCATATTCTGATGGAAAAGATTGCCAAAAGAATAAATGACAAAGAAATCATGCACATGGTTAAGCTAATCCTCAAAACAGGAGGAAAACGAGGAATAGCACAAGGATCACCACTTTCGCCACTACTAAGCAATATATACCTAAATGAGGTAGATAAAATGTTGGAGAAAGCAAAAGGTGTGACCAAAGAAGGAAAGTACCAACGTATGGAATATGCCAGATGGGCAGAAGATTTAGTGATACTGATCAGAGAATACCCGAAACGGGAATGGCTAGAAAGAGCAGTATACAGAAGGTTGGAAGAAGAATTAGCAAAACTAGAAGTGAGCGTAAATGAAGAAAAGACAAAAGTCATCGACCTAAAGAAAGGAGAAACATTTAGCTTCCTAGGGTTTGATTTTCAAGAGAATATCACAAGACAAGGAAAGTGGAATGTCAGGAAAACACCGCAGATGAAAGCACGAACAAACCTGCTACGCAAGTTGAAGGAAATATTTCGGCGCCATAAATCGCAACCGATAAAAAGAGTGATAAATGACATCAATCCGATATTGAGAGGGTGGGTAAACTACTTTAGGATAGGGAACTCTGGTCGAAAGTTCAATTACGTAAAACATTGGGTGGAAAAGAAGGTAAGACGCAACTTAATGCGAGCCAGGAAAGCAAAGAAAGGGTTTGGGTGGAAGAAGTGGAGTAGCGAATGGATATACAAAACGCTGGATCTATATTCAGATTACAGAATAAGGTATTACAGACCGAAAGCATCACCAACACAATATGTGATAAACTTTGGTAAAGAACTTGCTAGGAAAGCGTAGTGCGGGAAAACCGCATGCTGCGTTTGACGAGGCGGGAGCTGGAAACGTTAACATGGGAATTTGGATTGAGGCCCACAGTGAAAACGACGGAATAGCCACTAAACCCTAAAGAAGGCGCGCCAGTTCTCGACCCTACAAATACGGCGAAAAGCTATATCATTGCGAGCATCAAGGAACTTCGAAAGAGCCATGAGAAAGTAAGATAAAAAGCATTGATCATTATACACAATTGTGAAGAAATATTCAACTAAAATTCAAACATAGAAAGAAGCATCCCTTTTGTATATCTTTATTTGGTAGTATTAACCTGTATAATATTTATGACAAACATCTCGATAAGGTACCAGATAGCACAAAAAGTAAGGAGCTGGAGGTTAAAGAGAAAATATACTCTAAAAGACTTAGTAGACAAAACAAGCATAAACTATCATACATTAATAAGATACGAGCAAGGAACATGTGGCATTCCAACTGAAAAGTTAAAAATCCTAGCAGAGGCGTTATCAATTCCTATTAGAAATCTCTTTCCAAGACGAAAAGTACTAAAAGAAGATAGTTGTTTCGACAAAGTCAAGACCGAGGAAATGTATAATTTCATAGAAAAAACAGGAGGACACAAAGCAATTTATGCATTTGTCCGAGCTGAAGAAGAAAGTAATATAAAAGCAGCAAGAATAAGAATTGCAAAAGGTCTAGTTAAGGCGGGGTTTGCTACTGAGATTATCTATCGAGCAACAGGCTTATCAATTGAAGAATATGCTGATAAAGAGAGATACGAGCCAAACAGAGGGCAAGAGATCAAGAAGTGGAGAATAATCAGAGGATATACACAAGAAGAGTTAGCAAAAAAGCTTAATGTGGGACCCTCGCAAATACATCATTATGAGCAAGGTAGCGTTACTCTTTTAAGTGAAAGGTTGTGGGAGATAGCAAGAGAATTATCAGTGAATGCTGAAGATCTGATAAAGGAGTACAAAGAAAATGATTGCGAAGAAGAAAGTGAATTATTAAGTTTGGCAAGAGAATATAGAAAAATTGACAATCAAGAATCACGAGATGAGCTAAATATATGGGTAGAATTTTTCTTGCAAAGAAAGCAAATTTACAAAGAGAAGATTGATAAAATAGAGGGAATGAAAGTTGCAAATAATTTACTTCAGTTAGGTTTTTCTACTGATGTTATTTCTAAAATAGTAACAACTTCTTTTACATAAAGAATTAATTTTCAATTAGATAAAATAAGTATCTATTAATATCTTAACTTATTAATGAAAAAATAAGTAAAAAAGATTGAAAAATTGATTTGACTTCACTCGAAAGCTATGGCTCTATGCCAATGCTGATAAAAAACAGCAGTAAATAATTAAAAACAATTTGTTATTAACGAGGAGTATATTTTATGAATAATAGTGAAAAACTTACAGAAGAAATAGAGAGAGTATTACAGAGTGGAGAAAGCAATAAATTGCTCTATAGACTTAAATAATATGCTTAATATAGGAGGGTGTATGACTACTAAAAAAAACAGTATCATTTGATGATATGGATGGAAATACTTATGAGTTAATCATTGATTCTAAAAAGTTACCAAAAGGACTATATAGTGCTATTGAAGGTATAAGGCGTACTAGCAAAAAAAATCAGCAGCTTATACTTGTAGACGAGACTGATCCGAAAATATTTGATGATAAAAGTAGGTTTGAGAATCCTGAAGGTGTGCCTTCCCCTAGCGATGTTTCTGAAAAATTAATCAATCTTGGAGAAGGACGCGAGGTTTATAACACAAAATCTTCAAATCGTCAAAATCCGTTTA
Source organism: Wolbachia endosymbiont (group B) of Cyclophora punctaria (assembly GCF_964028235.1). Lineage (NCBI taxonomy): Bacteria > Pseudomonadati > Pseudomonadota > Alphaproteobacteria > Rickettsiales > Anaplasmataceae > Wolbachia > Wolbachia endosymbiont (group B) of Cyclophora punctaria. Next base: position 1,215,999 of record NZ_OZ034749.1, on the reverse strand, counting down.
TTCCAGCCTTAAGCAAGATAGAGCCAAGTGTGAGTGAAAATACAGAGTTAAGATGGTTTAAAAATGCAGTAGTAAAGGCAAAAAGCGTAGACGAACTGAACAAAGTAATAGATCAAGCACTAAGCGCTGGAATAAGGATAAATGCGTATAGCGAAGGACAGAAGAGTTTTGCTGATACGGTGATATCGAAAATGTCTTTGATCAAATGCAAAGAAAATGAGAAGGAAGACATAATATGTGAATTGATGCTAAATGGAGCAATATTCAGATACGATCTATTGCAGGATAAGGGAATAAGTGAAATGCATAACAAACTCTATCAAGTCTAAACTATTACAACATAAACTTGTCAAACTTTTTCGGACTTAACTTGCCAGCTCCTCTACCAGGGAACGCTTTCTCTACATATGAGCTTAAAATCCCTGAAATCTCATTAAATTTACCACTCATGACTTTTCTAGTAATCTCTTTTTGCATTCCCATATAATCAATATTTAACCGGTGCATTGATACACCACTTTTTAATCCAGCTTGCTCTACTACTTTCTCAAATCTCTTTGTAATATTGCGTGCATATCCCTGTGCTTCTAGTGGAGATATAGACTGATCTACTGTAGAAACATACTTTTGACCTGTAACTTTTCTAATGAGCATGTCAAGTAACATTATCGTACCATTTACATCCATTTTTGCATTTACTTGTGAGATTGGACTTGGAGTGCTCTCAGGTTTAGAACTTAACAATCCACTTACAGAGCTTTTTACCCAGCCAAATAAATCATTTATAGCTCTTTTTACAATAATCCGAACAGATCGTAATATGCTACTGGCCTGCTATAGCCATCAACACATATCTTATCGCATTCGGACTATTATAAGAAAAGCTATAATTTTAGGTATTCTTGTTGGGTTTTTCCCACTTGATAGGAGCTTTCCTGAAATTTTTTCATCAGCAATGCGACAAAAATCTTCTATGAAACAGTAAAGTTCTGTAATATCTTTTTTCATGGGTAACCTCTTAATTATTGCTAAAATACTCGAGTTTACCCTATTTCCTTCTTTATTAATTCTACTTTTATCTATTTTCTAATCCATAACTGGGGTCATTAAGTTAATATCTCAAGATAGTTTCTAAAAAATTTACTACTATGCTTATGGTTTTGGAGTATGATGAATTTTTCTTCTTTAGTATTACTTGGCTTTATTTTAGCTCAAAAGAGGTCATTTGAAGCATTTGGTGTTTCTATTGGAGCATTTTGGGTTTCTTGCTAGTTTCTTACACGTAGATTAAGTATATTAGGATTATTATTATCTTCTTTGTCTAAAATTGTAATAAATATACGTGTGATTAATAGAGGTTCTTATAACTTACTTGTTAGATTAAGTTGTGTCTATTACACATTCTTAGATTGAAAGATAAATCCTCCAGAAACGATGTTAATTTTCTGCTATTTCTCATGAATATTAGTTTGTATCTCAAGTTCGTTCACCTATTACTGTCTTGTTTTTACTTTCAATATTTACCTCTCTCACCTCGGTATTAGGTTCTTTAATATTGGAGGCAGAAAAACACTCACTACTTTGCTTACCTCTATGCATTGAAAATGATGTCCCTATCCACTTTTCAATACCATTGACTGCTTCATTAAACCTTTTTATATCTACGTTGTCTAGAAGTTCAAAGACTTGTAGAGAAACTTCCTCTGGAACTAACACTGGTAAATTACCAGAAACTTGTTCCAACAAATCCAGTATTTCTATCACTGATTTATTTTTACTCTCTATTAGGTAAGCAAGGATAGGAAATTCACTTTTAGCTTCTTCTAACTTGCTTTCCATATCTTTCTCTCGTAGAGAAGATGCTAATTTATTGGACTCCTTACTTGTCAGAACGTTATTCAGAATATTATAAAGAAAAGCTTTTGGTGGAAATACCTTGTGTAAATTACTCGAACCTTGTTCTAGTAAATCAAGTCTTCCTTTCCCTTTTTGATATTGACTTTCTATTCGTTCAGCAAAGATGGGAAATTCACTTTTAGCTTTTTCTAACTTTTCTCTCATATTTCTGTCTCGTACGTAAGATGCTAATTTATTAGCTTCCTTACTTTTCAGAATATCATACAATGTACAACTTTTGTTAATCTTTTTTTCTTTCATTCTTTCTAGTTCATCTATACACCTACTACGATATTCTAACATTTGTTGCGCAAGATCGTGAGATAACCTACTTTGTATGAGATTATACAACTCTTCTCTGTTCTCAAAGTAATCTAATCTAGTTTCAAGTGCTATTAAGGTTTCTACCATTTCCACTCTTTCGGAAACACAATATTCTAAGAAAGTAACCTCAGAGTAGAAACTTACATCTGTATCAGCACCTTCTTCTATTAAAAGTTCTACTACTCCTTCATGGCAATTTTGAGCAGCAAACAACAAAAGAGTAGTATCACAATTAGAACCAATTTTTAACCTTTCATTAATATCTGGTTTTATCCTCTCTAATAGACATGATAATATTCCTTTATAGCCCTTTAGAATAGAAAGTTGTAAAGGAGTATACCATTTATCATTTCTTATATTTGTATCAGCACCTCTATTTAATAGAGCATCTACCACCACTATATTGTTCTTTGCAACAGAAATATGTAAAGGAGTATATCCCTCACAATTTTTTACATTTATATCAGCACCTCTATTTAATAAAGCATCTATCACCACTATATTGTTCTTTGCAACAGCAATATGTAAAGGAGTATATCCATGATAATTTTTTACATTTACATCAGCACCTCTATTTAATAAAGCATCTACTATCTCTACATTGTTATTTTCAGTTGCAACATGTAATGGGGCATTTCCAATTGCATCTCCTGCATTCACATAAGCATCATTTTCTATTAAAACTTCTACTATCCTAGTATTGCCACAAACAGCTGCCATATGCAGAGGAGTATTCGTGTTTTCATCTATTATGTTTGGAACAACAAAGTTTTTTATTATGTAAGACACTGCTACTATATTGCAAAGTTTAATAGCAATAAATAAAGAATTGCAGGCTAATTTATTCAAGCCACGTGCCCTAGCTAATCCTAAATAGTGGAGATTTGGGACACATTGCCTCTTCGGATCGCCCAACTAATTGGTGTATGATGAAGTATTTTACCATTTTGAAGTTCTAGAGTATGGCTGGTAGAGTTGAGAACCTTTTCTAGTTCACCCTTGTTTTTAGCTAATTTATGAATACAGCTAATGACTTCCTTAGCATCAAGCTCAAGAGCGATACCTAGTAATGTCATAGTTAATTTATGTTGACCAATACGACTGATTTTTCCATGGTGAGTATTAAAATGTTTTATACCATTAATTTCAGCTGATTTTAAAACACTTAGAAGGAACTCCTTCCTATTATCAGGAATGTGATCTTGTAATGGTTTATTCGATTTGGTAGCACTTTGCTGCTTTTCCTCAATACTGGTAGTCGGTATATCATCTGCTTTACTTGGAGAGTATTCCTCTATCCCTTGATAATTATTAATATCAAAACCTTTCTGTTCCCACTTTTGATATGTAGGTTTATTTTGTAATCTCGCCATTGCTTGTACGGACATATTACCTGCAACTGAGGTAATTTCAATTTCCTCATCATCTAGCACTTTTTTTGCCTGATCAAGGCCAACAATCTCTACTGCTTGAGAAGAAGTTTTTAGCTTTTTAGAACTTGTATCTTCCATTCTATCTTCTTCAGAATCAGTTTTAGTTCTTTTTCGTTGAGTCGATGATTGTTCAACTGAAGCTTGTAAGTTTTTATGATTTATTATCGGATTAAAATGTGCATTACCTGCATTGATTATGTGTACGGTATTCTGCTCATTATAATTTATATTATCTATAGACTTAGAAGTTTCACTGCTTATTAACTGATCTAGCCATACTTCTCTTTCTTCAACAATATGTTTTTCAAGAATATGTAACTGTACACCATATACTTTACAAATTATTCTCCCTTCAATATCACCTCTACCCCATATTGGTGAAACCATACCCAAGGCATTTGGCTCAGGCTTTTGTTCAACATCACCGGCAGTAAATTCAATACGTGTAATATATTCATTAATTTGTTGATTTTCACCTTTTAAAGCCTCTTTAAGCCATGAGTAATCATCTTCTAGTTGACTTTCTGCGAATTTCTTACAAATTTCTCTCAAAGGTTTAACAGTAAAGACTATTTCAGGTTTCAATTGTCTTAGTCCTTGTGCAACTGAGTCGAAGAAACAATCTCCACCACCCACTGCTTTTCCTACCTTAAAATTCTCTGGCAACTCTGGATTATTATCTGAGCGTTTGAAGAGGAGAGCGTTACTTTGCAAGTCTGGCTGCTTTAAATATTGTACCCCTTCTAATTTTTCCGAAATAGTTTTCTTTTTTGAATTTTCCATTTCAACCTCAACCCTATACTATAACAAACAGATTGATAATTATCAATAATTTTGATGCATATTATAGTATTTTACTTAGGCTATTTTGAGTGAATCATTATTAATTTAACGGTGTATCTTAATTAAGAAATAAAAAGTATAGTCACTTTCAGCAACCAAAACCAAGGACGGTGAGAAGTGTTTTTCTTGGAATCAATTGGTCTACCATGTGTACCATACGAACTTTTTAATATAACAATTTAACTATACGCTAAAACTAGCTACATTAGCCCATTTCATCCATATCTACATACGAACTAATTTTCTCAAACTTATAGAAATAATTTAAATCTTCTATTTTTATAACCTTATTTTTACGCGGCTTGTTCTCACAAATATACGACCTTTTTTGCAATTTTAGGAAGAGTCAATAATTCAATTCTTTATAACACTAATTATCATGGTCCTCTCATTAGAGTTATCCTTTCAAAAAGACTATGAATTATCCATCTGCTTATATGGTATCATAATATTTTGCATATAAATCTATTCTGTGAAAATTCACAATACTAATTAGCAAACAAATCATGTTCAAATCAATTGCAATTATTATATATAGAGCATACAATACGTTATCTGTTTATTTTAGTAGGGGGGTATAGGTATGCTTAATTCAAATCAGATAGCACATGGTAGTAATGATTTTGAAGACACTACGTCTCGTGAATTTGCACATTTTCCTGAAGAGGTATTTGAGATTAGCAGTGAAGAAAATCAAGTAATAGATAGTTCGGAAAGTACAATAGAAAATCTACAACAAGAAAATTTTGATCTTAAACAAAAAGTAGAGTTACACAGACACTATAAGGAAAGAGCAGAAGAGTATTACGAAGAAGTAAGTCAGCTTACCGAAGATAAGCAAACCCTAGAAGGGAAAATTAAAAGGCTTGAAGTTACAATGGAGAAACAGGAAAGAAATGCACGTAACATCTATGAAGAAAATGAAAGATTAGAACAACAGCTAGAAAAATTAGAAGGATGTCTGCGAAATGAGGTCTCTATTAAGAATTCTACAATTAACCTCTTAAATGAGGAGTTAAAGGATCAAAAAGATGAAATTCATTTCATGAACATAACAAATCAAAAGCTAAACAAAGATTTGGATCAAGCTGAGACTTTAATAAATAGGTTAAAAGATCAGTCTGAAGAGAAGGAAAAGCAGCTGGAAGATTTAATAAAGAATTTAACAGATGATAATAAGTATTTACAAGAAGTTGAATATCTGAGAGGTGATGTAAATCAAGAGAAATTAAAAAATCATGATTTGATTGAAGAGTTGAATAGATTACAAAAAGAAAATGATGATCTAAAATTAAAAACTCTACATTTTCAACCCGGAAAATCACTCTTAGATGATTTCAGTGAGGCAAATATCAAAGCAGACAAATTTACTCAAACAGAAAATGATTATGATTAAAGGTGCGTTTAGTCAGGAATCAGATTTAGGTTACGCTTCTTTTCTTGATGGAATAAAACCAGAGTCGAGTTCTGAGCAAAAGTGTCTAGAACCAAATAGACCATTGAATTTAGAAAAGCAGGATTTAACTAGAGAGTTGAGTACATTACAAAAAGAAAATGATGATCTAAAGTCTAAACCTCTATGTTTTCAGACTGGAATGTTACTCTCAGATGAACTCAGTGAGGTAAAGATCAAGGCAGACAAGTTTACTCACAAGGAAATCAGTTATAATAGAGGTAGTTGTCACCAGGAAAAAATTAATGAAGCAGGTAAATTACTCGATAAAGGTTATTACAGTTTTTCTGAGCAAGAAACAGAACTAAGTACTGATCAAGAACGTTCAAAAAAAGATAAAACCTTGAAAAGGCTACTAAAAAAGTTCAAGGAAGAGCAAGTCAATAACAAGTATCAACTGATTAAAGAATATTTATGCTCTTCATTTGAACGTTGCAGTTTCACATTTCGTGATTGCTCTTTAATGGATATTACTGAAGATACGTTTGATAACTTAATGCGTATATGGTTTGTTCACAGATCTAACTTAATAAAAAGTGAAAATGAAAAGAAGTTAAATGAAGAATTGTTAAGTATTTTAAGCTCTACAGGAAATAATTATGCTAAGAATCTTGAGAGGTTTTTACTCGACAACAAAGACAATCAAGATTTAAAAACTGTTCTGAATCTCAGAAGGGGAGAGTCTAGATTAACTGTACTACATGCATTATCAAGCGTAGCTGATAAAGATAAAGACTATGATAATGCTGTGGGTTTGCTTTTAAAAGCAGGAGCTGACCCTAATATACATAATGATAGAGGGCAGACACCCTTGCATTGTGCTAATGGATTTAACAGTATAGCTTCTCTTCTAAAAGCAGGAGCTAATCCTAATCAGCAGGATAATCAAGGGAAAACTCCTTTGCATTATGCTGCTAAAGTTGGGTTAGATAAAGAAAGTATAAATTTGTTTCTAGAGAGCAGGGCTAAGCTCAATATACTTGATAAACAGGGAAAAACTCCTCTAGATGTTGCAATTGATAATGATAACAAATATATAGAGTGCTTTTTCACTGACAATCAGAAAAGATTAAAAAAGGAATTATCTAATGAGTTGCACTTTCAAGGTGATTCAGTTGGCCTTACTGAAGGTCTCAAGCAGTTTTTACATAAACATAAAAATGATCAAGATTTAAAAGTGGTTTTCAATCTTTGTGAATTTGCAATCGTCCCTGAAGTAAGAAGATTACTTTTTTCAGAAGTAGGAGTAACTTACAAAATGGGCTATAGAATGGAAGAATATGTTCCAGAATCTAGCTTATGGTATAATTTAATATTAAATCAAAATATGGAGCTAGATGAATTATTTAAAAAAGCATCTAAAGTTCAAAATATGTACCAACTATCAGAAATTGTAGATCAAGCTATACAGTCTGGAGTAAGATTTAATTTTCCCAGGTCATTTTATGATGAATTTGGAGAAGAAATATATAATTTTATGGATCTTGTAGTGAACAAAATTGGCGAATTAGACAGTAACTTTGAGATTGCTAGTGAAATAGTATGTAAATTGTTATCAAGAGGAGCAATGTTATATAGCGTAGATGCTGAGGATTTATTTGATACTCTGGAATGGGAATTTGAAGGCCACAAAACCAATATAGTAAAAGCCTATGAAGATTATATCAATCGTACTACAAAATTTATGGAAATTGCTAAAAGTGCAACCAATGGTAGGATAAAAAATGCAAAAATGGATAACTCATCTTTTTATTTAGAATATTCAGAGGATAGCACGATAGATGTTGCGAAGATTACAGATGGAGAAAGAGATTTAGGATTCACTCAGGAAGTAGGGTGTGGGAGAAATATAATAAAGATTGGTGAAAGTGAGGTAGAAATTATTACTCAAGGAGGAATAAGAAATTATACAGACCTTGCAGATGGTAGTGATATAGTACTGACTTTCGATACTAGTTTTGGGGAGTTAGAAGTGAGATTATATCCTGATAAGGAAAATGAAAATTTGATAACAGTAGAGGTGAATGATAAAGATCTGCTGGATAAAATAGAAAACTATAACGAAAAAATAGGCAAGAATTGCTTGCTAGGAGGGTTGTCAGTAAATGAAGCTATAAACCTAGGTTCTTTCAATAGATCTAGAGCATTAATTCATTCTGAAAAGATCGGTCAATCTGATGAGACAAAAGTCGATCTTTGGAAAGAGCTTGCAAAGATGATAGTAGTCTCCAATCTCCAAGAAACGCAAGCTACTCTACATAATAAAGGAACTCACACTATACTGTAATACTCTGCTCTGCAAATGGGAATGTTCAAAAAAGTGTGTCAAGCCGCATTTTTAGTTCAACTCAATTTTCAATCTATCTGGAAAGAAAATATCAAGTTGAGACATAGTTAAAGCCCAATTAGGGAGAGCCATAATCCACTTTTGCTCTACCTTTTTTATAGCACAATATACCTGTTTGTACAAGGCATTTGTACTAGTAAATGAACCCTTAGTTTTAGTAAATTTCCTGATTTGTCTATGCAACCCCTCAATTGGATTAGTGGTGTAAATCAGCTTCCTAACTGGCCCAGAATACTTAAAATAACTGGATAAGTTTTCCCAATTGTTCTGCAAGGATTTTATAACTAAAGGATACTTTTCTCCCCATTTTTCTTCCAGCTCAAGCAGATAATTCTCAGCAATTTCTTTACTTGAAGCACGATATATTTTTTTCAGATCATTCATGAAAACTTTTACATCTTTACTGGATACATATTTCAGAGAATTTCTTATTTGGTGTACTATACATAGCTGCACTTCTGCACTGGGAAATACACTGTTGATGGCTGCAGGAAAGCTTTTTAGCACATCTACACATGCAATCAGAATATCTTCTACTCCTCTTTCTTTGAGGTTATTTAGCACTCCCAACCAAAAGTTAGCTCCTTCACTTTCAGCCAAATAAAAGCCCAGGACTTCTTTTCTGCCATTTTGGTCTATGCCCAATATATTGTACATACATTTACTTACGCAATGTCCATCCTCCTTGACCTTAAAGAACCATAAATACTATCGGGTATACTGATTGCAGTGGACGACTACGCCATTCATTGATTATAGGCAGTAATTTGTCGGTAATACTTGATATCTCTGCTGCCGATATTTTGTGATCATAAATTTCCTCAACGTGTGACTCTATAGCTCATACCACTGGCAAATGTGCTCAAAATCTTCGTTTCAAGCTCTGGATGTAAGCTTTTTTGCCTTTTTTTGACTATTTGCGGCTCAAAACTTCCTTCTCTATCTCTTGGCGTTAACAGCTCAAATGAACCTGCACTTGTACGTAAAGTCTTTCCATTCCTCCCATTTCTGCGATTATTTTCTTCACTTTCAGCTAATAAATGGTTTTCTATTTCACCTTCTAGACTCGCCTCCAGCAGCTTTTTTATAAATGGTGTTAATGCTCCCTCCTTTCCTGTCAACGGTCTTCCTTCTCGTATAGACGACAGGATATTTGTTTCCAACTCTTTATAATCTACCAATCCGTTAGTTCTGTTTACTACTTTTTGACTCATTGTCAAACCTCCATTTTTTTATATCAATTTATTACTTTTTTTCGGTTTGACACACTTTTTTGAACATTCCCCTGCAAATTCAATTGTTTGAGGTTTTTTAGGTAACTGCTCAGTGCGAGCACTAGATAGATCAGTGCTTATTTCATAAAAATTTCTCTCAGCAAGTTCATTTGTTACCTCTGCAAAGCATTTTCTAACAAGAGGCATAATAATTGGCATTAGTAGTTTTCTTGGATCGTACCATTTCAATAAGTCAGTTTCCTTTTCCACTCTATCCCTTGGATCCTCTTCTAACAAATCTTTTGTATGTTTTTCAGTATATATTTCACAAGCTTTCGAAAAAACAGGAGCTAGTATTTCAATAAATATTGCTAACAACAATATTGGACCAAGTATAGCTCCACCAACAGTTATTCCATTAGCAATGAAATTTGTTGTAATTAAATAGATAGAAAAAGCAGCTGAAGGATATATAATAAGAAATTTGCTGCCTAGCACAATATAGCTCATTTTACTTATAAATTCATCGGTAGAAATCTCTGAATTTTCATATTTTTTCATATAGTAATTTAGTAATAAACCAGTGACTTTGTTGACAAAGAAGTTGAGTAGTATGATCACACATGAAAAGTAGCAAGCTATAGTAATAGTAATTAGTAGAGACAAGGGCAAATAAGCAAAATTTTGAAGAGTTAATAAAGCATTTTTACGTTCTATAAACTTTAATGCTAATGCTTTTTTGTCTTCTCTTATTAGATCCTCTTTTTTGCTTAGAGGAAAAATGTAAGAATGTAATTGCGTAATACAATCTCTTGATAAAAAATCCTCAGAAAGCTTTTTTTCTAACATGGAATTCAATTTTTCATAATCTTCGCCTATAGCTTCTTTACCTATTCCCAGCTTTACAAACAATTTCTGCCTATAGCAAAATTCTCTTTCTGTTAAACGACCATTACTTTCAGCATTAACACTCACTTTAATACAAGGATTACCTGACTCTAAAGGTTCAATGTATTTTTTTAGTCCTTGATAAGCATTATAAATTTGATTAAATCTATTTTTATCTCCACCTTTATCAGGGTGATTTACAAGCACTAGCTTATATATTGTTTCTTTAAAATTCTACTAATCTCCTGATAATTCTTGCCTACAACCTGTACAGCTTTTAGTTCTAATAAACTGAATAGCTCGGTATTATTGTTAAATTCTTGATCAGTTAATTTTAAATGTTGATTCATTTTTGCCCCCACACAAATACATAGTACTTTGAGTATATTACACTTAAATATTTTTTGCAAGTGATCAGTAGTAACTTAGATGTATTACACTATAGTGTGAAGGTATATGGAATATTTTAGAAACATTCTTCATTTTGTTTTAGTTTCTATGAACAAGGTTAATTTTCATTATATATGGCAGATATTATTATGGTAATATTAATAATCCTTATGATATAATTATCTTTTAAGGCTTTACTTTAGCTCGAATAAAAAGATCTAGAGCAACATGACGATCTTGAACGCTTGCACTGTGAACATCTGCCATAATAACTAGGCCTACTGTGTCTACAACAATATGACGTTCTCTACCCTTTATTTTCTTGCCAGCTATAGATCCCCTTTTTGAGTAGTCTTCACTGATTGACTATCAATTATTCCTACTGATGGTGTTTCATTTTTGCCAACCATTTTTCTTACCTCTTTTACTAGCATATCATGTATTTTTTCCAATTTGCCACTACCTGAGAAAATAGTCGTACACTGTTTTCCATGCGGAAAATCTTTTGCTCCACTGGCAACCACCTCTCATTATATACCTTATTGTATTGATAATTATTCTGATATTGTGCTTTCTTAGCCGACCTATCGCTCCTTGTGCAACACTTGGCTCTCATTCTTTGTCACTTATATCGCTTGTTACCCTCCTATTTTTTGCTTACCTCATCTTATTCCCTTCTTTATTCACTTTCAAAATAGGTTCTCACAGTTAAAAATTAACCATATACACAACTTTTGAGAAAAGAAAACGTACTAATTATAAGCTGTGGTCCTTTAACCATTACAATAAGAGCAAATAATATTCCACATAAAGATACCAACACTCCAAGTATCGAGACAAGCCCATCCTTACTCATAATACCAAGTGAAATAAGAGTTGTACCGATTGCTGGAATAAAGTGAGTTAACGGAAACGGATTGGCTATCACCAACGCACAAACTAACATTATAAATGCCAAAATCTTTTCACCTGGCTCTAGGAAGATAAAGGACATTCTTGGTTTCATGAACTTTTCTATTTTTTTTTAATGCAGGTAAAGTTTTTTTGACCACAAGGTCTAGTGTTGAACGTTTAAAGGATTTGCTTTCCAACCAATTTAGCATCCAAGGAAAATGAAACCCAAGCAGAAGCTGCAGTGAAAATAAGATTAAAGGTATGGAAAGTATAGTTGTATAGCCAGGTGGAACTGGTATAGGTACAGATAGTGGCAAGGAGAAAATAATTATTAAAATACCAAAACCACGTTCTTGTAGAGATGTTTTAATTTCAAACAACGTCACTTTGTCACTATTAGTATTACCAGCATCTGCAACCTCTTGTAGAATATCAGATGCTAATTTTTTATCTTCAGTCAAATTCTCACTTTTTTGCACAATTACTTTTTAACAAAATCATTCCTAATAAATAGCATAATTACTCGTATATTCCAATCTTGATTTAACACTATTATCAGGATAATCCTCTGATATTCTATATACAGCCTTATCAGTTTGAATCTAATTATTTTGGCTGAACAAAGTCTCTTGAGTCATTTATAATTACTATACTCTAGGCTCTAATCGTAAATTTGAGTCTCTATAAAATCATGTCCAGCTAAATTATTTTAAGCTATACCAATATTAGTAATCAAGTTAACACTAATTTAATGATGACATATATAAAATATAATATATTGAATTAATAGTGAGGTTAAAAATGTTACCTAATGAAACAAATTCATATTCTCTTGTAACTCAACAAGAAAATGATCTTGATTTTAAGAAATTTACTGAAGATCTATCGAATATGAAGAGTGTTAATAATCACAAAAAGCTAAAGGAAAGAATCACTGACCTGTTAAAAGGAGATACAGAATTCTCTCGAATGAAACAAGGAGATCAGGCTCTTGTAGTAGGTACAGCAAGTGGATTATTTACAGCATTATTACCACTTTTAGCAGTTGGTGTAACACTTGCTATACCAGGTGCTATAGTTGGTCTTACTTTATATTTCGCTGTAAAAGTAGCTGTAAAATCAGTTCAATCTGGATATAAAGGACTCAAATGGTCAGCTGAAAAAACTGTTGAAGGAGCACAATATACTGCAGGCACAATAAAAAAAGGCTTTATAAATGCTAGAGATTCATTAAAAGAAGCTGGAAGTTCTGTAGCACAGAAAACAAGGGAGGGCACAAGTGATACACTTAAAAAAGTGGGAAGTAAATTGGGTAATTTGGGTTCAAGTATATCTAATTTGGATAGCATTCCATATTCAATAGACTTACAGAGTCAAACTGTTGTTTTAAAAACAGAAGAAAAAACGAAAAATTTCAACAGTGTGAAGGAGATGCTTGTTAGTGAAATTTTGCAAGACAAGACTGTAAATAAGTCTGCTTTAATTAAGGAAATATTCTCTGAATTAAACAGAAAAATATCAGAAAAAGCTGGTTCTATTGATGGTCCACAAGGTTTCAAAAAGGACCAATTAGTTTATCAATTGACACAGCAAGCAAGTTTTGTCGATAAATTAGATGCTAAAAAGTTGCAAAATTTGTTAGCTCAAAATGATAACAATCTCTATGAAATTTTCTCTGAACATCATGATGAAATTGAGAGGATTATTAGAGAATGTAAAATAGAGCATAAACTTTCTAACTCTATAGAGAACCTTAATAAGGCAGCAAGTAAGTGTAGTAAAAGCAAAAAAGTAAGTAATGTGAAGTATCAAGGTGAAACACCAACTGCAACAATAGGAGGTAAAATAGGAACAACGCGACGTAATAGCACTGGTAACCTTACTAAGGTATTAACTCCAAAAGTACCAAATATAAGTGCTTCACTGACTAATTTGAATGAGGTTATAAATTCATTTTCACAAAATTCTCTGAGTGAAGATGTTTTCAATCATCCCACTGTCAAACGAAATCTAGATATTTTATCTAATAGAACTCCAACTCGCAGTAATTCTGTTAGTAGTTTAGCTTCTAATAATATCCATTCAAGTTTTAGTAGTAGTATGGATGGCAGTATTGAGTCTAAAAGCAGTTCTTTCAGTTACCTTGGTGGTTCTGATAGTGGAAAAGGTACATCTATTCCTTCTACACCAGAGAGGATGATTATTTCTTCGGACGACTTAATTAAAACTAGGTCACAATTGAGAAAAGTAAATTCGCAGGAAAAAATAGGTGAACAACAGCCTTCTACATTCATGTCTGGTCAAGAGCCAATTCAGGTGACACAATCTTTGCAAACATCAAGATAAACAAAACAGCTCACCTTCTTCAAAAGGATGTTACTTATTCAGTAATGTCCTTTTATTTCTTATTACAATATAGATTTTCTATTATATTTTAGATAAGTTGTTAAAAATCTTAGTTTATTGCATACTTTATGCAGATATTATTGTGGAATTATTAATAACTCCTGAAACCTGAATTATGTATTAATAATTAAAAAGAGATCGATAACTTATAATTACGAGATTTACGATGGAAAAGTTAATGAGCATCTTTTAAATTCGATTAGACTTAGCTAAAAAAATCGAGATTTTCAATAATTTATCTAAAATCTAATCCAGAAATCGGGTTTGAAGAGTGGATAGTAGGCTGCTCTACTTTTTCAAGCCTGGTATTAGGCTCTAAATTACTACACAATCCAAAACTTACGCAAGCTAACCCAGCAATTCCAATAACTATCCCTAGTATATGTATTTCCATAATATAAAACACAATACCACTTACTAATAACACTGCACCAATAACTCCAGCTAAAATTGGTTGATTTGATGATTTTCCATCTTTAGTAATGCCATATCCAATATTAAAATATGGTTCAGCTTGAAATGACCTATTTGGCTCTTGCATATTAGTTTGCGTAAAAGTATTTTGGTCTTTCTTATTGATTTTACAGATGGGTTGATTTGTATGACGATTTTCTCTGTGCCACTCAGTGTTATTTTCTGCATCTTTCTCAAATATATTAACGATTTCTTCTTGCTCATCAGTAATAAAATTTAAAGAATTTTCTTCGCCTTTGTTTTCCTCTTTTACACTGGTTTCACATGTGGGCTTAATATCTTTGCTTCCTGTTGAAATATTTTGGGTTTCTTCACTATTTGCAAACATAGTTTCGTGTATTTCAAGATCTCTACAGTCTTTATTGATACCCTCACATCTAGTTTCAACATTACTACTTGCAGCTTCAACTTCTATATTCAGAATTTCCTCAAACTCCTTCAGAATCAGTGCACTTTCTTTGCAATTGTGTTTATTAGCATAGTCAAGTAGTGTATGGCTTATCTCTTTACCTTCTGCTTTCTTTACTTTCACTTTTTGGTTGAGAATTTCTTTCAAAATACCATTCTTTTTAGAAGCTTCTAGAACTCCTCTAACAGCTTTACTATTTTTCTCTAATATACAGGATACCAGTGCCGTGTAAGTTATTGTTAGACCATTTGGCAATGTAATAGTTTAGACTTGATCTGACAGGCATGAATTATCTGACAGAAGAATTGACAAAGTCAAAACCGATATCAGCATCCTGTTTAATGCTATCAATATTTTTCTGATAAGCAATATGCATACTATCAAAAAAGGTTTGCATAGGCATAGCAATATTTACCTGAATGTGGTCTAGATCTATTGTAAGAATGCACCCAATGGTCTACGTCTAACTGAAGTTCTGCCAAAGAGGTGTAAATTTTCTTTCTAAAGATAATATTGTAACATTCATCTTGCATAGTTCTATGGAACCTTTCACATATGCCATTAGTCTGTGGAGAACGAGCTTTGGTTCGAGAATGATCAATATTTTCTACCCCTAAATATAGCTGGTAAACGTGATTTTCAGGTCTGCCACAATACTCTGTACCACGATCCGTCAAAACACGTAGCAATGATACTTTCTGTTCATCAAAGAACGGTACTACCCTATCATTAAGAAGATCTGCAGCTGTGATAGCAGTCCTTTCTGTGTAAAGCTTAGCAAAAGCAACTCTGGAATAGGTATCAACAAAGGTTTGCTGGTAAATTCGTCCAATACCTTTGATATTACCAACATAATAACTGTCTTGGCTACCTAAGTATCCTGGATGCTCTGTTTCAATTTCTCCATGGGCCTCTTTATTCTTCCTTAGCCTTTTCTAGAGCTGTTATCTGTTCTTCTGTTAAAATGATACCATCCTGAGCTACTTTTGCTTCTAATGCCTTTAACCTCTTTTTAAAATTTTCAAGATCGTTTCTTTGCCACACTGATCTTATTCCACTTGCAGAGATGAGAATTCCTCTCTTTTTCAGTTCGTTTGCTGCTCTTTCTTGTCCGTATGCTGGAAACTCTATTGCTATTTCAACTACTGCTTTTTCTATATCCTCCGACACTCTATTTGCATACAATGGCTTGCTTTTGCTTATCTCGTGTAAAGCCTCTTCTCCTCCTGTTTCATACAGTTCTTTGAAGCGGTAAAATGTATCCCTTGAATATCCCATTACTTTACACGCCTGTGATACATTTCCTAATTGCTTTGCAAGTTCTAGCAATCCCAACTTTGGTTTTAGTATTTTTTCTTGTGTTGTATTCATATCTGACACTCCTTTAAAACTTGTTTATATTTTTATCTTACTTTGTTTGCTTGTCAGATCAAGTCTAAACTATTACACAAAAAACTACCTAATGTCTCAGTGATCCATAAAAATTTGAAGATATCTGCCTCTCTATCACCAAGGGTAACAAGTTGTACATTTGCAGGAAGGTTGTTTATGCTTTCTTTGAGAGCTGTTATCCACTTATAACTTTCTTTTTCTTCTATGGAGGTACGGTATTTCCTGTTTGCTTTTTCTTGTGCCGTTTCTTTTTCCCTAATAGAACGTGCCCAACATTGTTGAGAGATAGACCTAAAGGTAATCCGTCTTTGCTGACTATTAAGGCACTGTGCAACAGTAAACCCATTTTATGCTTCGTATAAGCTTTAGAAATACTACCTAGCCTCTTGGTTTTTATATGAGAGTCAAAATCCAAATAACTTGTATCTTGAACTGAAAAAACAAACTGATTTCCTTTCATTCTCTCCATAGTTTCTTTGTAATGGGAAGAATAAATTTCCTTATCCTTAAGCTTTTCATTGCTAAATAATCTGTATGCACCCTTAGCTTCTTTCCATCCACTACAGCTTTGATTCAGACGCCTTACCCTATATACAATAGCCTGTTTTAATAAGTCTCTTATTAAGTCTTGTATCTCCTAAATTAACGTGTTTTAACTCTCTTTCCAGCCATTTATCCCCTAAGCCATCAGTATATTGCACATTTGTACTTACTTCACTCATTTTAATCCCAAATTTATTTGGTATCCATTTTACTCACTTTTTTATTTGTGGGTAAAAGTGAGATTTAAATCCGATTGAGAAGTTCTGATCAAGCACGCCATAAGAAAGTCTCTACAAACCTTTTGGCCCAATATTAATTCGGCTATTGATTTTGTCTTTCAGAGTGCTCGAGCAGATCTTACTTCGGTTAGCTATAGCAGCTATAATGTGCTTGCAACAACTAATTCACTACGGCAACTGAACCGTGACAGTGTTTGTATTTTTTTCCAGAGTTACAAGGGCACTTGTCATTTCTTGAAACTTTTGGAAGTCTGCTATTTTTAGTAGAGCGTGACCTATTGCCTATTTCTTGATTGTCTAGCAACTTAAAGTGCGCTAGGCGGTGAATGGTAAGCTCCCTCCACTTTTCAAGCATCGACTCAAACATTAAGAAAGCTTCGCGTTTAAATTCATTCAGTGGGTCTTTTTGCCCCATGGCACGCAAATTTATGCTTTGTCTTAGGCTCTCTAAGACCGAAAGGTTCTCCCTCCATAAATGATCAAGTGTCATGATCATCACTTGTTTCACTATCGTATTCCACAAATCTGTAGTTTGTTGACTATTGAAATATTTTTCTTTCTCAGTAAAAAATTCTTGTATCTTGTCATTTATATAATCCAAGGCTTCTTGTTTATTCAAAA
Source organism: Wolbachia endosymbiont (group B) of Cyclophora punctaria (assembly GCF_964028235.1). NCBI lineage: Bacteria > Pseudomonadati > Pseudomonadota > Alphaproteobacteria > Rickettsiales > Anaplasmataceae > Wolbachia > Wolbachia endosymbiont (group B) of Cyclophora punctaria. Next base: position 1,198,233 of record NZ_OZ034749.1, on the reverse strand, counting down.
ACTCTGCTAGATTAAGCGTTATCCCGTATCTTATGTGGAATTCTTTTGCAATATCTTCAACATAATCTTCGTAATAACCACTTTGTACTATACCTTCTATTATATCCTCATTTACTTCACTATATACTTCAACTAAATCATTGATTTCATTGTTTAAAATATGATTTCTCTGCTTAAAAATAACTTTACGTTGATTGTTGATTACATCATCAAACTTTAGCAAAGACTTCCGCACATCATAATTTCTAACTTCAACTTTCTTCTGTGCTTTTTCAAGTGCTTTATTAATCCATGGATGATGAATAGCCTCGTTGTTCTTTAGTCCCACTTTTTGCAAAAAATTCCTCATTCTATCAGAACCAAATATCCTCATTAAATCATCTTCAAGTGATAGAAAGAACTTAGAAAGTCCAGGGTCACCTTGGCGGCCAGAACGTCCACGTAATTGATCATCTATTCTCCTGCTTTCATGCCTTTCGGTTCCAATAACACATAAGCCACCAGCTTTTATAGCAATTTCCTTATCTTTTTTTACTCTTTCGACTATTTCTTGATATTTTTTTTCTCTTTCATCAGCATTTTTTATTTTCTCGAGCTCTATTTTTGCAATCATTTCAACATTTCCACCAAGCTGAATATCAGTTCCACGTCCTGCCATGTTTGTTGCTATAGTAATGCTGCCTGGTATTCCAGCTTGCGCTATTATATACGCTTCTTGTTCATGATAACGAGCATTCAATACTGAATGCTTAAGGGAATGGCTTTTCAAAAGATCGGAAAGTTTTTCAGAATTTTCAATACTCACAGTGCCAACAAGCACTGGTTGAAGACGTTTGTGACATTCCGCTATAAACTTCAATACAGCACTAAATTTTTCTTTTTCTGTGCCATAAATTTCATCATCAACATCTATTCTTTTAACAGGCACATTAGTTGGAATTTTTACTACATTTAATCTATATATATCACGAAATTCTTCTGCCTCTGTTGCTGCTGTTCCTGTCATACCAGAAAGTTTGTTGTACATACGAAAGTAGTTCTGAAATGTGACTGATGCTAAAGTTTGACTTTCATGCTGAATTTCAAGATTCTCCTTTGCCTCCAGTGCCTGGTGAAGACCATCAGAATATCTCCTACCTTCCATCATGCGCCCAGTAAACTCATCAATAATTACCACCTTACCGTTTTTCACTATATAATCTTTATCAGCAGTAAACAGCTTATGTGCACGAAGTGCTTGATCTATATAATGAGTCAGTATAATATTGCTAGTATCATAGAGCGAGGAATTTCCAGGAATGAGGTTATACGATTTTAGTAATTCCTCCACTCGTGAAATGCCATTTTCAGTGAGGAACACTGCTCTACTCTTTTCATCGACTTCATAGTCAGAATCAACTAATTTGATTACTATTTTATTGATATGCTTATATATCTGATTATTTTCCTCAAGTGGGCCAGAAATAATGAGCGGAGTACGCGCTTCATCAATCAGTATGGAGTCTACTTCGTCTACTATTGCATAATTGAATCCTCTCTGAACCATATCTTCTTGAGAAAATTTCATATTATCTCGTAGATAATCAAAGGCAAGTTCATTATTTGTTGAGTATACTATATCTGCGCTATAAGCCTTTTTTCTCTCGTCGTCTTTCAAATTATTTGTAATAAATGCAACAGAAACTCCAAGAGAATTATATAATTTACTCATCCACTCTGTATCTCGTTTTGCAAGATAATCGTTAACAGTTACGACGTGCACACCTTTTCCTTCTAAAGAATTTAGGTATGCAGCTAAAGTTGCGACTAGTGTCTTTCCTTCTCCTGTTTTCATTTCTGATATCATGCCATTATGGAGAACCATGCCACCAATTAGCTGAACGTCAAAATGCCTCATGTTAAGGAATCTTCGTGATGCTTCTCGTACAACCGCAAATGCAGGTACGAGAAGGTCATTTAGTGTTTTTCCATTTTTCAGTTCTTGTTTTAATTCCGCAGTTTTACTAGCAAGATCCTCATCAGATAAGCTCTGCATTTCTTGCTCTAGCGCATTAATCTGCTGAGCAATTTTTCTGAAAGATTTTATTATCTTCTTGTTCGTTGATCCAAATATCCTTTTTATAAAAAAAAGTGACAACGTAAAGATGAAGAATGTAAGAATAGTTGTTAAAACTAACGTAGAGTCTGGCATAAACTTAGGTAAAGTTTTATTTAATATGAGATTATATTACTAAACGTAACCTGCGGCAATTAGATTCAGAAAATCTTTATTTACAAACTAAGGAAAAGATTCTTGCAGATGAAATGTAAAAGAGTCTATTTATTTTATTAAATATTATAATTAATAATTAAACTTTCTTAATAAGTTATTAAAATAGTGTTAAGCTACATGTATAAAACGGTTAGTGGAGTTACAATGTTAAGCAATATTATAAAAGTAAAATTAGAGAAAAATAGTTGTCCTTTTGAAGAATTAGAAGAATTTTTTGCTTCTGTAATAGTTTAGACTTGATCTGACAAGCAAACAAAGTAAGATAAAAATATAAACAAGTTTTAAAGGAGTGTCAGATATGAATACAACACAAGAAAAAATACTAAAACCAAAGTTGGGATTGCTAGAACTTGCAAAGCAATTAGGAAATGTATCACAGGCGTGTAAAGTAATGGGATATTCAAGGGATACATTTTACCGCTTCAAAGAACTGTATGAAACAGGAGGAGAAGAGGCTTTACACGAGATAAGCAAAAGCAAGCCATTGTATGCAAATAGAGTGTCGGAGGATATAGAAAAAGCAGTAGTTGAAATAGCAATAGAGTTTCCAGCATACGGACAAGAAAGAGCAGCAAACGAACTGAAAAAGAGAGGAATTCTCATCTCTGCAAGTGGAATAAGATCAGTGTGGCAAAGAAACGATCTTGAAAATTTTAAAAAGAGGTTAAAGGCATTAGAAGCAAAAGTAGCTCAGGATGGTATCATTTTAACAGAAGAACAGATAACAGCTCTAGAAAAGGCTAAGGAAGAATAAAGAGGCCCATGGAGAAATTGAAACAGAGCATCCAGGATACTTAGGTAGCCAAGACAGTTATTATGTTGGTAATATCAAAGGTATTGGACGAATTTACCAGCAAACCTTTGTTGATACCTATTCCAGAGTTGCTTTTGCTAAGCTTTACACAGAAAGGACTGCTATCACAGCTGCAGATCTTCTTAATGATAGGGTAGTACCGTTCTTTGATGAACAGAAAGTATCATTGCTACGTGTTTTGACGGATCGTGGTACAGAGTATTGTGGCAGACCTGAAAATCACGTTTACCAGCTATATTTAGGGGTAGAAAATATTGATCATTCTCGAACCAAAGCTCGTTCTCCACAGACTAATGGCATATGTGAAAGGTTCCATAGAACTATGCAAGATGAATGTTACAATATTATCTTTAGAAAGAAAATTTACACCTCTTTGGCAGAACTTCAGTTAGACGTAGACCATTGGGTGCATTCTTACAATAGATCTAGACCACATTCAGGTAAATATTGCTATGCCTATGCAAACCTTTTTTGATAGTATGCATATTGCTTATCAGAAAAATATTGATAGCATTAAACAGGATGCTGATATCGGTTTTGACTTTGTCAATTCTTCTGTCAGATAATTCATGCCTGTCAGATCAAGTCTAAACTAAATGGTTTATCCTACTATGATTTTTCTATTTATTCAAGAAAAGATTATACTAATCATGCTATGAAAAATCCTGCACTAACTTAATTTAAGGCTCTAGCTCTATTATAAATTAAACATGATTTTCTCTTGTTGTTTCTAAATGAATTAATATTAATTTAGTATTGTATATTATTAGTAACTTAAATAGTATGACCACTTACAGCACTAAAAACCAGCAAGCGTGAGAATCTTTCGTTTTTGGATACATCGGTCTCACTCCTGTTAACCGATAAAATTCTTTGTCATTAAGATTATCTATTTGCTTAAGTTTCATACCCTGCTACAACTAATTATTGCACTCCTGAGCACTTTGATTCATCATTCTCTTTGTAAAAAACATTCCAAATTTCTCTTTACTTTTTCTGGGTAAGGTCAGTTGAAGACTACCCAATAAGTACGTAAAACAATTCATCTACTCGCTTATTATTATAGATGCTCTAGAAAAATTATTCTCTAGCTCGCTTTTTAAGTTTTTATACTCAGTAGTGTTTAACTCTTCATTGGTAATAAAGCTTTTCTTTATAGCTACTATATCACTTAATTCTGTGCTGCCATTTTGATGTTTACATGACCGATTTACATATAACCATGGAGAACTTATTTCAAAATTCAATTCTGCACAGTTTTTAATTGCAATATCTTTTATTACTTTATGCGTTTCACGAGTATAAGGAATACCTATAAAAATGTCTGACACTTGGTCAGAAACTGTATTTACAACATCATTAAGCGAATTATTTTCTAATATTAACACAAGCCCTAGGTTTGTCCTAAAAACTTTATTTTTTTGTTGTAATTCATACTTAATTGTAAGATCCCTTACATTACGCGAAGTAAGATCAGGCAATTCTAAGAATTTCTTTTCTTTGTTATTAAGATATGCTCCACTAATCATATAAAAAACAGAATCCCTTAACTGCTCGTTTGAGTAATATAACCCAGCACTTGCTAAGCTTATGGCTGATTCTCCTCGCAGAGTAAGCTGGCCATATTCGTTTACAACATTATCTTGTATAATTAATTCACTATGGGATATAATTTTTGAATTTTCAGCTTGTACAGGAGGGACTCTTGTGTAACCCGCTTCTTCAGAATCCAACACTAAAGCGATCCTATCAGCAATGTCTGGGAAAATACCTTGTACCATACTAACTTTATTGGTTGGATCAATCCAATATATTTTTCCGCCTTTATTTGTTACTCTGAGCATTACATGATTAAAATTAACCATATTAGGTAATGCTTCATAGTTAGAAGTATCAATAACTCCCCTCATAACTAGAATGGGTTGAACTTTATAACCAAGTTTTTGTAAGATAGCAGCCGCACTAACAGAAAAATCCTTACAATCTCCAGTTTGATAATCAGCAATTTTCTCTAAATCTCTTGGAAAAAATTGTCCCGACACTGTACGCCAATCTCCCGTGTATTGAATTTCCTCATTCAACAAAGAAGTAACAACGTCCATTTTTTCTTCATCAGTACTCTTATTTGCAGCAGATTCTGCTATGGCTGTGAAAATTATAGGAGTTGCTTGATTAATAACGCTATGATATCTAGGAGCTAATTTTTTAGCTAAATCCTCCCATTTAGATAGGCTTGACAGTGATACCCAAGTATAGTGCTTAAAATTCAATATTCCATTATGTGGCTCATTTATAAAACCTTCATAAATTGCCTTTTTTAAAATAATGCTTATAGAATGTACACCATTCTTTTTCTCCTCAGCGATCTTCAGTACGTTTCTTGGATCATTCACTCTAATCTCTAGAGGCAACTCAGAATTGATTTTAGTATTCTCTGCTTGAAAATACCGTCCATAATAAGAGATGATCAAGCCATAAAAATTATCAATAGGAACTTTTCTATGAATTTGTTTATGTTTAAAATATATTTCTGCACCAATTTTCACTTTAGGAAATGATATGGTTACTTGCCTTAGCTGATCGAAATCTTTAGGACCAGCCAATGACTTGTCCTCTATCATGTTTTTAGCGACTACATATTCCTTCCCATTGTAAGCTGTTTTAGCTTCTAAAATAGTAAGGTCTACACCATCACCATTATAAATAAAGCTGTATGGAGAGAATGCACTACGCCCATGTTCCTTGAGTACTTTTGCTTGGAATTCTGATTCTATTTCATAAGTACCATCCCCATTAATATTAATGGTACTACTAGAAATTTTCATCTCAATTGGAGCATCTTCATACTTAGTCCACCTTGCTTCAGCTGGAGGAGTTGTTATAAAAAACACTAACAATGGGTAGTCGAAAAAAATCAGAAAGGAAAGTTATTTTTTTACGACTAATAATATTATTTTATTGGTATGTATTTCAATATTTTTTATTGCTAAATTAACAATATAATCATTTTTACCTAACTAAAGACTATAACCATGAGAAGAGTTTCTCTTGGAATGGATCGGTCTACCATGTGTACCATACGAACTTTCTTACGTAATAGCTTTGTTATACCGTAAAATCATCTATACTAGCTTACTTTTGCTAAATTTATATACGAACTGTTTTGCCTAATTTTGTTGCAAAAATTTTAAGCTTCTATTTTTGTGGTCATGTTTTTACGCAACGCGTTCTCGCAAATATACGATGTTTTTATGTTTTTGAAAAAGTAAACATTCAAGATTTTTATGGCGCTAATTTTTAGTATGTTTCTATACTAATCAATCTAAAGTGGTTATTAATAATCTTATATAAAATGTAAAATTTTGACTTTTTTATTGAAATATTTAATAATTAAAGTATATCATTTAGTAAAAAGGAGACATTTATGATTTTAACATTAGAACAGTGGAAAGAGATACTAAATTCAAACGAGGGTAATATACTTGAAGCAATAAAAGAGGAATTAAAGGAAAAACATGAAGATATATATCAAGAGTGGGAAGAAAAAAACTTTAATGTAGATCATTTATTTGATGTATCACTTACCACAAATGATCGACAACTTAATCTAAAATCAACATTATTGCATATAGCTGCTTACAATGGCCACTTAGATATAGTTAAATACCTTGTAGACGAGAAAAAGGTTAGTCCTGATCAAAAAGCTAATGATGGCATAAATGCTTTACATTGGGCTGCTTTAAATGGTCACTTAGATATAGTTAAATACCTTGTAGACGAGAAAAAGGTTAGTCCTGATCAAAAAGCTAATGATGGCAGAACTGCTTTACATTGGGCTGCTTTAAATGGTCACTTAGATATAGTTAAATACCTTAGGGAAAAAGGGATTTATCCTTTATTAAAGGATAAGGGCGGTAAAACTCCAAGAGACCTAGCTAATGATGAAAATATAAGACAGCTTTTAAAAGAAGCAGAAACTAAACAAATAATTAGCAAAGCAATAAAAACTGGTGTTACTTTGAGTATTATAACTGCACTGACAGTAGGTATTGGATGTGGTATTGCCGGTGTTGAATTATCAATATTGGCTATAGCTGTAGCAGCTGCGTTAGTAATAGGAGTTATTGCTGGTGGTATTACATATTCAGTATCAAGGCCCAGTGATAAGCTAGATAAACCTGACTTAGAAGTAACTAACCAACAAGTATCTGAAAAAACCTGCTAACAAAAGCCCAAGCAGAAGATCTTTTACCTTCCTTCTGTATTTTTTGTTGGGAAAACTCTATTAAGTTAATAGCTTAAGATAATTTCTAAAAAAGTTATTCCAATGCTTATGATTTTTGGAGTATAATGAGTTTTTCTTCTGCAGTATTACATGTCAGCTGAATAGGGGTTATTGGAAGCATGTGGTGTTTCTGTTGGAGCATTTTGGGCTTTTTTGCTAGTTTCACATGTAGGTTAAGTATATTAAGATTCCTACTACTTTTATTGATATATTTATATAATTGAGTGTCAGTTTCTATGTGTAATAGTTTAGCTTGATCCCTCCATAGCAACTTCTTCTGCAATACTTTTAATTTTCTTGCACATACTCTTTCTGTTGCCTTTGTAAATTAAGACCATAAAATTTCTCCACTTGCTCACTCCACAGCATCGGTATTTCTCTCAAATCAACTAATTTCAAATCTCTTGGCTGCCTCCCATTTACTATGTCTTCTTTAATTCTCGGAGCTAAATAATTCAACCTTAAAATTTGCTGTATACGTCTTGTACCTATATTAATTTTGGCACTCAGCTCCTTCACACTTTCGTATTTTCCCTCTTCTAGTTGCCGTTTCCAGGAATGGGCTCTTACCACTGCTTTCAGTAATGCATTGTTTGTTTTACCTTCTGGTTCTACTACTGTGCATTTATTTCCTTTCTTCCTTATTGGTATAAACTTTTCCTCTGATTCAGAACTCACTTCTATTCCATCTTCCTTAACCATTACTCCCTTTATTAACTTTTTCACTATTTCTTTTTGCTTTCCAAAACTTAAATTTTTCCACTCTTCCGCTTTTTCTCCCCATTTTTCATATAAATCTTCTGCTCTCTTCATTACTTCTTTTTCCACTTCTCCAGCAACTATTGTTCGGTTCACTGATCCACAATCCTTCCCCCTTAAATGGTTATTGCACACATAATATCGGTACCTTTTATTTTCTTTTTTTGAGTATGTCAGCGTCATATTTACATCACAGCTCTTGCACTTAATTATTCCCTTTAGTAGCGCTTCCTCGTATTTCGCCTTTCTATATGGTTGATTCTTTATCAATTCCTGTGCTTTTTGCCATTTTTCTTCTTCTATTATCGCTTCATGTTTTCCTTCATATTGTTTCTCGTATAGTAAACATTGTGTTCTGCTAAACCGTATCTTGTAATCTTCTGATCGGTATAATTTTCTACTTTGTAGTTGTGAGTAATACTGAATCTTTCTAAAATTGGCTTGTGTTTTAAACTCCAATGTTGCCCTGAAAGTTTATCGTTTCCCAATACAAATTTATTTCCTTCTTCTTCTATGCTATCAACCGGAAAGCACGCATTTGTTTCTCCTAAGTTCCAACTGTCCGATAATACTATCTGCGCTTTAGCAAATTTAATCGATGGTAATAAGCTTTGAGTTAGAGGATACAGGGCTTTTAAGTTATACCACTGATAACTTCTTTCATAAATGCCTTTGTAATCCTTTGTGTGAGGCTCTGTTTCTCCAAGTACTGCTACATCTAAGCGATATATGTCATTACTAAATGCTTGCTCATAATGGTTACGTAGATAGTTTTCTATAATCCTAATAACTGGACCACTAGACCTGAAAAAATTTACTCTTCCAAATGATAACACTGGTCCATCTTTTTCTATTTTTACCCCTGAATAATCAGAAAGAAGATCTCCAAATAAACTCTCATCCAATATAAATCTCTGCACATTATAATAATCGTTAAAAATCCTCATCAATCTGGATCTTACAGGCAGTGATAGTTTTGCCAGCTCTACTACTGCATCTACGAAGAAGTCATTTGGTACCTCTTTTATCCCTACTTGCAACTCAAAAAAGTGTTTACCGGGTGGCTCTTCAATAATTGTAATATCTTCTATATTTGCCCATTTTAATGCTATTTTTAGTGATGCTGGAGTTCCTCTCAGTCTTTGAAATTTTACTCCTTCTACTACGGCTTTTCTTTTATCCTTTATCCAACGTAGAATTTCCCCCAATTCATATTCCTCAATCAACCACGGCAATGTTTCTTCTTTAAGATTAAACTTAAATCCTTTGATACAGCTTGGATCAACCTTATAATCTATTGCATCAACCAGTGCTTGCTCTTGCTTTGTTGCGTTTGGCGGTAATAAACTTTTCATTTGTCTTTTCTTTCAAGTTGCTTTAATTTCCTTTATTTAGGTAGCTTATGAGTAAGCAAGAGATCATTGCAGAACTGATCAAAAATAAAGATGTTCTTAATATCGAAAACACTTTCCTTAATATTTGACCATATTATCCATACTTTAAAAAACAAATTACAACTTCTGGAAGAAAATCGATACTTTCGTCTCCCTAACATCGGTCATTTTTATCCAGTAAACCACTTATTGCACGTAATCCTCTCACTGGTATGATTTCACAAAGCAAAAAAATACGTTTTAAATCCTATCTAACTTGACGTAGCCAAGCACTGCACACTCATTCCCCAGAACCACAACATCCTCTCTTGGCTCGATTAATTCTACGTTTTCTACACCCTCTACAAACAAATTTGCTATTATCCAAGATCTTGTAACATTCCATCCCAGCCTTCTATTTGCTTCAAACTTCTTAATGAACTGCTTCTTGATTTCCTCCTTCGATATTACAGGACTTATGCTCATTCTGCTGTGAATATCTATTTCCGTAATATTGCAACCAATTACTGTTACTGTATCTGTTAAAACCCTTATATCATCTCTAGTAACCTGCTTTTTTACAATTTCTAGTAGCTCTTCTGAAGCTATGCCAGTTGTGGATAATTGTGTTGATAAGATTGAAATTTGTACTTTCCCTGGTATAGGTGATTCCACTAGTGCATCTTTTACTCTACTATCTGCTGACAGTGCATAATACCTATAATACTCCTTGCTTCCACACGTGCTTGAGCCTACTATCTTTGCTTTAATTCTTTTTCTAAATCGTTCATCATCTTCTTCTTTCTGCCTCTCCACTCCATAAAACTCAGCCAAATTATCAAGATCTTCTCCCGTTGCAAATTTAAGTAAATTACTCTTTACTGCTTCATTTATCCTTTGTCTGAGCAAAAGTTCTCGCCATGCTGCTACCTCCAGAATCTTTATCGCTGGATCACTTTCAACTAATGCTGAAAAGGTTTCATCTCTATTTACTAACTCTTCCTTCATTCTTGAAAAGATTTTCTCAAAGTTCAGTGGTTCGATAATATTTGGCTGCTGCATCTTTACACTACAATTCCATCAAAATGAATGTTTTTCCCGCTTGGTAAGTATAATCCTTCTAGGTCAAGCGTTACTTTTCCTTCTTTCACCTCTGTCATTTTTACTTTTTCTAGCTTAAATCTTTCCTCCCACCTTTGTAGAGCTTCTGCTACTGCCAAATAGATTTCTAAAGTTAAATCCCTATTAATTGGCTTATCAACTAACTCAAATAATCTTGATCCATAATCTCTTCTCATAATTCTACTACCTTTCGGAGTAGTCAAAATATCAACTATTGATTGCTTCAAGTGCTCTATTCCCTCTAATTCTTTCCCTCTTTTAGCATCCATTCCTTTCATTTTTAGCCTGCAAACACGGTTTCACTGCCTTTATTACTTTAAATCCACATGAAACTATATCTTCTACTCTTCCTATACCAAACCCATTGGCAAATACTGTTTTAGATCCTTCTATTAATATTTTTCCTTCACTAAAACTATCTCCTTGCCTGCAAATTTGCTTACCATTTACAAAAACATTGTTACTGCCGCTAATGCAGAAATGTGGTATAGCTTCTCCACAGTAGTCTCCTAACCTCACTATTCCTTTGTTCAATTTAAGTCGATCCTTTCTGCTTTCAGTTTTATTTCACTTTTTGTCATTTCTATATTTGATCCCCCAGCCTTCAGTGTTATTTTGTCCACTACTTCAATCTCTAAATGATGCTTCTCTTTATCATATAACAATCTTGTTCCATCTTGAAACTTCACACTATTTATTTCTTTTTTATTCTCGAGTATAGGATATTTTTCTTGATATATTCCTGCTAACACCACTCCTAATGATAGTTCACCAAGAGGAGAAAACACCACAACTTGTTCATCAATATCTGGCGGAGACCAATCTCTATCTTTTCCTGCTTTGCTCGTTATCCAAGGTAAATAATCTGTTAAAAGTTCTCCTATTTTTACTCTTACTTTTGCTTTATCATAATTTACCTCTTTTACAAGCCCTATTCGTACAATGTTTGCTAGCTTCCTATTTAGCTCTGAAATCGCAAAACTATGATCCAACATTTATATTTCCTACGTTTATGGTATGTGGCTTAATTTTTCCTTCTTCCCAAATAGATCGACCTACGTGTATTGTATGCACCCATTCAACCATCCACACTAAATATGCATCTAGCTCTGGTCTAAAATCATCTCCTCCTCCTGATATAAATTCTCCTAGCGAAACATTCTTCACATTCCAAGTATTTTTATTTACTACTCTCGCAACCTCAGCAGCTAGTGTTCTGACAATAATAGCTGCATTTTCTATTGTGCTATCAATCACAATTCGTGCTTCAAATCTTGCTTTCAACGCTAATTCCTCTGTTCCAGGATCTTTTCCCGATTCTAAACTCACAAGCTCTACAAATAACGCTGGCGCTATCAATTCTTTTCTTATTGCTGGATAAATTTCACATGTCTGTATAGCCGGTATTTCTTCCTTTAACTTAGTACAAATTGCTTGATGTAAATCTTTCCAGAACTTTGTCATATCTTTAACATATAGTTTAGCTCATGCTTAAAGTATTTCTCAAACACTCTCTCACTCTCATAATCAACAAGATCTTTTATTATTCTTGAGCCTTCAGGTTCCAGTGGTAGCTTTACTTCTTGTATTGGCAATGCTGCCCTTCCTTCACGTTTAAACATACCGCTATTTCCTTTTGGCATAACTGCTGCAAATCCTCCTATAAACTCATGCTTTCCTACTTTCGATCCTCTTCTTGTTTTTTGTATTTTGCCAATTGTCGATGCTCTAATGTCATAGAGATTTGCTCTAATTAACACTTCTAATCTGCTAGTTTTCGCCTTAAAAATTCTTAATCTCTTTCTTATTAAACTTAATTTTACCTTCTTTTCCTCACTGATTTCCTTAGCTGCTTGCGCTTTTAACCATAGTGCCGTTCTGTTTAATGCTCTCACTATTGCTAATTCTATTTTTTTTCTTTTAGCGTTTACACTTTCTATACTATTAACTTCTATATGAATAGACATTTTACACTCCAGATGCTTTGATTTTCCACGTTATTCCAGACTTGTCTCTAAGTGGCGGTGAGTGCACCTTATACTTACAGTTACCAATAACGAAGATATCTCCTACCATTGGCTTTAATATATCAAAGACACTCACCTCCAAAATCAACATCTCCCCCACAAATTGTCCTTCACCAATCTCGTATAATTTATCTGGCTGTTGCTTTAATACTTGTACCATGTATGCCTTATCCTTTGATTTATATAAAGCTACTTCTCCTAAATGGGCAAAACAATCTTACGCATTGCTTCTAAAAATTGTAATCTAGATGTAGTAAAGTTTTCAGTAAAGAACCTATTGAGCATTAACACACAAATTCCTAGATTAACGGCGCTACATTGTGCAGCAGAAGGAAAATGTCTAGAATTAGTAAAATTTCTAGTGAATGAAGGAGTTGATATAAATGATACAGGTAGATATAAAGGATGGACAGTATTACATTCTGCCGCATACGGAGGCAATTTAGAGATAGTTAAGTTCTTATTAGAAAGAGGTGCTAATCCTAATATTAGAGATACAGATGGAAAAAACCCTCGGGATGTAGCTGTAATAGAATCAAGGCACAACAAAGATAAACCTTACAGAGAAATTATTAAGCTACTTGCAAATGCAGAGGAACAGCATAAATCATAAATCAAAATAGTAGTTACTAAATTAGCTATCCATAATAAATTCATACTTTAAATCATTATGCAAAATCAAAAAATCCCAATTACATTAATTATCACGTTATTAATCCAAACCGTAGCATTGATATGGTGGTTATCCAAGTTAGACTCAAGGGTACAATTTCACGATAAACTTATTGAATATGGTTTAATGGAAAAAGTGTTAGTACTTGAGGAAAGGGTGAAAAATCTTTCTGAGGAATTAGATGAATTCAAAGATAACTTAAAGTCTGGTGTATAATGCTTAGACTGCGATTGGCGATTTTTCCAATTTTTGACGTATTGTTCAACTAGTGGAGAATCTCCTGTTATGATCAGTAGGTTTTCAGCATTTCTTTGCTGAGCGGCATCTGAAAAGTTAAATGATCCGGTTATGATTTTTTGCTCATCAATAATAATTACCTTGCTATGAGCAATAGCGGGTTTAAAGTCAATCCATATCGGGATTTTGTGCTCAAATAATTCGTTAATTACACTATGTTTTGAACTAGTTTGTGATTCATCTAGAATAACCTTAATATCAACTCCACGCTTTTTAGCTTGAACCAAGGATTCAGCAATAGGCTTTGAGGTAAATTGGTATGCCTGAACCAACACAGATTTTTTAGCATAGTCTACGGAATCAATTATTAGGTTGGTGCAATTTTCTCCAGGCGTGAAGCAGACTGTGGCTTTTGGGCAGGAAACACATCCCGATAAAAGCGAACAAGTTAATAAAATCAATAAATACCTAACCATGGCAAAATACATCCTTTCAGTTGACGGCGGAGGCATAAGAGGCATCATACCAGCCATTATACTAGCAGAAATAGAAAAGAGGGCAAGGAAACCGATAGCTGAAATCTTTGATTTAGTGGCAGTAACCTCAACCGGTGGAATTGTTATAGCAGGATTATGTAAAAAAGATAAACAAGGAAATCCCCAATATTCAGCTAGTGATTTAGTCGAGCTTTACCAAGAATACGGGTCATATATTTTTAAATCTTCATTTTTGAGAAGATCAATATTTTCTTGGCTTAATTGCGCACAATACCCACATAAAAATATTGAATTTGTACTGGATAAATATTTTGGAGAGGATATTCTAAAAAATACATTAAGTAAGGTACTGATAACAAGTTATGATATTAACAACAACTATCCTTTCTTTTTTAAGAGCTGGAGAGAAGACAGAAATTTTATCAGGCTAAAAGATGCACTCAGAGCTGCAACGGCTGCCCCTACTTATTTCATACCAAAACATCTAAAAATCAACCAAAAGGAAATGGTATTAGTGGATGGCGGGGTATTTGCCAATAATCCAGCGGCTTGTGCATATGCAAGTGGTAAGAGGTTATTTCCAAATGATGATATTCTACTGTTATCGATAGGTACTGGAAGAACAGACAGAAGCATAGCCAATTCAAAGAGATTTGGAAAAATAGGCTGGATAAAACCTTTGTTAAATGTGATGTTTGCCTCTGGATTGGACTGCGTAAATTATCAGATGAATCAAGTAATAGGCAATAGATACGTAAGAATACAATCGCAATTGAAGCTAGCGTAGGCTGACATGGATAACATTACATCAAAAAATATCAAATTTCTTCAACAGGAGGCAAAGGCAATGGTAGAGGGCAATCAAAAAGTAATCGATAAATTTTGTGACATTGTATCTTAATTTACATCAAGTAAAATCTAAAGCTTTAGTTGAACCAGAAAAGTAAAATAAGCAAATTTGCCTTGTTGAGAAATCTTATTATCTTTGTGTACTACTTTCTTTTTCACTACTAAAAAATCCACATAAATGGTTAAAAACCTTTTCAATAAAAAGCTCGCTTTCCTTTCCTGTAAAAGCTTCTTTTATTTCATGCAAACTACTTGTTACCTTATTGCTATTTTTTATGACTGAGTAGCTTTCAATAGCTTGGCAAGCAGACAAAATAGTTATTGCCCCTATTATAGTTGAAACAACTATGGCAATTAAAGGTGCTATTGTTGTAAGTACTGCTGCAATTAATGAGATGCCAACACAAAACGCAATAGCTGAAATGCAAAATGCTACTGTATGTTTCCTTTCATGACTAACCATACACACCTTCTTAATAAATCTGTTAAAAGGATAACTTATTTTTTTAGTACCGTCAATATTTTTAGAAAAATTGGCATACTCAAGATAATCATTTGTGATACCAATGAATTACATTAAGCAAATTTCTAGTACCTAATTTAGTTATAGCCTTTCTTGTAATAGTCTGAATGTGATAAGATATGTGTTTATGGCTATAGCAGGCCAGTAGCATATTACGGTCCGTTCGGATTATTGTGAAAAAAGCTATAATTCACTTCAATCTATTTGAACATTATATATTAAGTACAGAAGCACAGGAATTTCATTCAGTAATTTAGATATATTAAATATACAACTATTTTATTGATATTTTAATGTATTATTTATGAGTCAGTAAGCTACTGCAGTTTTTAAACCAGGCTAAGTTTTAAAAGCATAATTTTCAAGCTCATCAATCGATAAATCTGTTATTTTAGAAATAGCATCAATAGAAACGTCCAACATACGTAAATTATTCGCAACTTTTATTGCCTCTGCTTTATAAATCTTTTCTTTGTAAACTTGCTTTCTTTGCGATAAAAATTCTACCCATATATCCAGTTCATCTCGTGATTCTTGATTGTCAATTTTTTTAGACTCTCTCACCCAACTTAATAGCTCGTTTTCTGCTTTGCAATTATCTTCTTCATACTTCTTCATCAGATCTTCAGCATTCACTGATAACTTCTCTGCTATTTCCCATAATCTTTCGCTTAAAATAGTAACACTACCTTGTTCATAGTGATGTATCTGTGATGGTCCTATATCTAGCTCTCTTGCTAAATCCTCTTGAGTATATCCCCTTATTATTCTCCATTTTTTTATCTCTTGTCCTTCGTTTGAATGCTCAGAGCCTTTTTTCTCATCATATTCTTCAGTTGATAAACCAGTTGCCCGATAGATAATATCATTATCAAACCCTACTTTCGCTAAGTTCTTGGCCATGCTTACCCTTGCAGCTTTTACATTATTTTCCTCTTCAGCTTGAATAAACCCAGTTAAATCGCGAATCAACTTGCATGACTCTTGTCCCTTTATTTTTGCTATCATCCATTCTTTGTTAAAAGAACAATTTTCTCTCAGTACTTTTTGTCTAGGAAACAAGCTACCAACGTGAATTGATAATGCTTCCGCTATGACTTTTAATTTTTTAGTTGGAATGCCACATGCTCCTTGCTCATATCTTAGCAATGTATGATATTTTATGCCGGTTTTATCTACTAAATCTTTTAGGGTATACTTTTGTTTTAGCCTCCAGCTTCTTACTTTTTGTGCTATTTTGTATCTTATAGAGATATTTGCCATATCGTAACAATTTTACCGAAATAAACATCTGTTAGAAAGCCTTTTTCAATTTTATGGTTGTAAGTAAGAAGGGAAGAAAACCTCCCTTCGTTTAAAGTTTCCGAGAAGTTTCTTTACTACCTCCACATACCTTATCAACCCACGATAATGTTTCGCTATTACTAATTGTCTTTTCAACCTTATCTTTACTCCACTTGCCACTCCTAGGAAAACTTCCTTTTTCTACCGCTTCTGTGACCGTCATTCCTCCAAAAAAACACCCTTTTCCTATATTTTCCCCTCTCTTTTGTAGTTCAGACCACATTTCTTTATCTGCCACTCTGACCTCTACTTGACTGTCATTTTCTGCATTATGGTATACTACAATTTTTAGGCTACCAATACTTGTAGGAAATGTTATCTCAAATACACCTACGACAATGTTGCAAATTTTTATTTTCCTTTCCATTATGTCCAGAAGAGTTCGGTAGCTCTTTTACGCGAAATACCACATTTACGTCCTCAAGGTTAATTTCAATTCTCTTGACCAATGTTCTGATAATATCACGTTTAGTTAACCAGTCTGCGTTATCAAGGTTTAACGTAATATTGGAAGAAAAGTCTTCTAAATTGGCCACAACCAGAGTTACCTCCTGTTCTAATTCCTTTTGATAAAATATCTTTTTCTTCTCTTCTTTAATTGTTTTTAAGCTTTGTTTCATTGCTTTAATTCGTGGTTCAAATTCCTCTTGATTGATATATTCTTGAGCATAACTATCGATAAGTCTAGCAATACCACGTTTTAATTTATTTTCTTGTTTCTCTAGCAGGTCACTTTTTTGATCCAATGATGATTTTTTTAGTTCTGAAAGCCTACGCTTGTATTCTTCTAAAATCCTGTTTGGATTTTTCAATAACTGCTTAACCTCTTCCCACACAGCTGTTTCTAATGCATCTGAGCGAATGGGTTTATTGTCACAAATCTTATTACCACCAAAACGGTAAGAATCTTTACCACTACAACGGTAATATGCATAATGACCACCTTCTTCTTCTCGTCTACTTCTCATGCAAGTTCCGTAACATCCGTAATTACAACGCTTACATATGACTAAACCTTGTAGTAAGTACTTTGCTCCTCTTTTTCTTGTCCTTGCTACTTTTCTATTTTCAGCTAATTGTTCTTGAACAATATCAAATATATCTTCATCTACTATATTTGGCACTTTAATATAAATCCAATTTGCTTTTTCAACAGGATAGACAGAGTGGTTACTTTTTGGCTGCTCACAAGAGCCTTTCTGTGGTCTTACTTGCTTTAATCTTACTCCTAACCTTCTTCTACCAAAAGCTGCTTGTCCTTTGTAAGCAGGGTTTTTCAACATACTCCAAATTGTACCTTTATTCCAGCGTTCTTTTCCTTTTTGTGTCTTAATGGACATAGTATTTAGCCGACGACATACTTCCCCAATACTTGTTCTTTCTCTGCCTATCCACAAAAATACTTTACGAACGACATCAGCTTCTTTTTCGTTAATCTCAAATAAAGCTTGTCCTCCTCCCATATGCTTATCTATATAACGATAACCATAAGGAGCTCCTCCCATTACATTTACATAGCCTTTGTTAGCTGCATAGATTTTACCACGACGACTTCGTTCCATAATTTTCGCACGTTCATATTCTGCTATCATACCTTGCATTTGTAACAGTAATTGAGATTCTGGGTTACCGTTAATCTCATAATTTAAAAAAACCACTTTTGCTCCTGCTTTTTCAAATTCTTCAATCAGCACCATTTGATATGCATATTTTCTAGATAAACGATCAGGAGAATGAATGTAAATCTTATCAATTTTACCTTCTGTTACTTTATCACGTAATTTTTCTAAATCAGGGCGGACTAAATGAGATCCACTGTAGCCGTTATCAATAAATTTATACTCACTTAACAATCTGTATCCGTCCAGATTAATTTGCTTCTCTAAAGCTGCAATTTGACTTTCCATAAGATGGTACAAGCCTCCACCTTCTAGGTGGAGAAACTTTAGTTTGTCAATGTCATAACTGTACTTTATAAAGTATAGTTATGACGGAATATGACAAAGGAAAACACACTGTATTTTATCATAGGTACCATATAGTCTGGATTACAAAATATCGGTACAGAGTATTAACTAAGGCTATGAAGGAGAGAATACGAACAATCATAGCAGAAGTATCTGAAGAAATGGGGATTAAGATAGAAAACGGAGTAATATCATCAGATCATTTACATTTATTCGTAGTAATACCTCCTCATATAGCTGTGAGTGATTTTGTTCAAAGAGCCAAAGGCAGGTCTTCACGCAAAATTCAACAAGAATTTCCAGAGCTAAATAAAATGTACTGGGGAAAGCGTTTTTGGGGAAGAGGATACTTTAGTGCTACCAGCGGACATATCACAGATGAAGTCATTAATGAGTACATCAATAAACATACAGATGCACATCAGCCTCATTCTATATCTAGTATAAGATTGGAGTAGCTTTAGCTTCTCACCGCGCTTCCAGCGCTATATCCAACCTTTCGGCTCTCAGCCGATAGTGGTTGAGTTTCTATCGTATTTCCTTCTACTTGTTTCCCCGAAGAAACTCTCGCATATAAACATACTGTTACCATTTGACCCTCCTTGAATCCCATTTTTATGTTTTAAGTTTTTTTGACTTATTTCCTTTGACACTACCTTTTCATAAGCATCTGATAAGCATTGTTCTGCTAACCGATTAGGTTCATAGCTACAGCTAATTTGGATAGCTAATCTCTTGTTTCTCATGACTTTTCCTTGAAATAATATGTTCATATCATTCCTTAAAGCCGATGGTTAATTGATTATTAGCGCTATAAGTAAATCGGACTCTTGGTTCTGGACACAGAAGTTTTCGAGAAATGGTTTTCTCTAGTTTTATTTTTATGTTTTTTGCAACATTGTCGGTAGTGTAAAAGCACTATTATCAGAAACATCAACGTAATTCCTCTCACCTTCTTTTTCACTTCTAACTTCAACCTTACTATTTCCTACTTCTATTACATCACCTCCTAATTTTACCTCTCCTGTGGTTAATCCTAAATTTTTTGTACCTTCTAATACTCTTGCAATATTTACCTTACTGTTCTCAGAAAATTTCATAAAAAACGTCTGATTATCCATTTCCACGTCTTCTATGATTCCTTCATTTTCAATAGCACTTTCACCGATTTCTCTCAATTCTTTAAGCCACTCATCTATCTGTGGACGAATCTCTTGATAGAGTTTGTTATGCATTTCACTTATTCCCTTATCCTGCAATAGATCGTATCTGAATATTGCTCCATTTAGCATCAATTCACATATTATGTCTTCCTTCTCATTTTCTTTGCATTTGATCAAAGACATTTTCGATATCACCGTATCAGCAAAACTCTTCTGTCCTTCGCTATACGCATTTATCCTTATTCCAGCGCTTAGTGCTTGATCTATTACTTTGTTCAGTTCGTCTACGCTTTTTGCCTTTACTACTGCATTTTTAAACCATCTTAACTCTGTATTTTCACTCACACTTGGCTCTATCTTGCTTAAGGCAGGAGATTTTCAGTCAAAAAAACTTGGAAATGGAGGTTATAATCACAAAATTACTGACTGGAATAAATTTACTGAATTTGCTAAAAAATATGGTGGTATCGGAAATGGCTAAGCTTTGGAGCAATGTTAGTATCCCAACGATCCATCCAGCTCTTAAAAAAATTGGACTCACACGCAAAAAAAGACATATGGATACAAAGAAAGAAACGAAGAAAAACGCGCTGAATTTTTGAAAATTATAGCAACAAAAGAACCTCAAAACTTAGTTTATATAGATGAGTCTGGCATTGATAACACCGAGTTATGGATATTGCCAGAAGGGACAGAGGTTTTATGCTCTAAAATCTGGTAAAAAAATTCAACGAATCAGTATGATTGCAGCCTTAAACGGCAGAAAAATAGTTGTTCCGTTAACATTTGAAGGCCACTGTAATATGGATATCTTTAATAAATGGTTTGAGCAGTTTCTGACACCGATTGTGAAACCTGGACAAACTGTTATCCTTGATAATGCTACTTTTCATAAGTCTAATAAGATTTGCTAAAGGAGTTGGCGCAGAAATTTTATATCTACCGCCTTATTCTCCCGATTTTAACAAAATTGAGCATCATTGGTTTGCTATAAAAAACAGAGCTAGGAAAAACATCCCTCTATTCACATCTTTTCGTCATGCTGTTGATTCCGCTTTTCTATAAGCTTTTCGGACTATTATGAAAAGAGCTATACTTCTCCTTTGATGGAATTTCTTCATATTTTATCATACCCTCAAATTACTCCATAACCATTACTAAATACAAAGCCTTGATCTGGAGTAGAATGTTTTAAAACAGAAACATCACAAAGATCTCCCTTAGATTGAGAGTTTTCTTTAGCACGTTTTAGTTTTTTAAATATTTTAGTGTTTTTATCTATATTCTTCTCCGCATAATCATATAAAAGATGCAGTAACTTTCCACCAGCGTTAATGGCAATTTCAATAGTCGTATTTTCATCATTACCATCTGGAGAGTAGTTTAAGCTTGGTTTGAAACCATGTTTGTTTTTTGATTCCAGTAATTCTTCTATCTCTTTAAGTAATTTATCTAGCTTACGCGTATCCTTTTCATTTGCCGCTTCTTTTACCTTATTAAACAACTCACCATCTTGAACTCTTTTTATAACACATTTTCTTTTATCTCCTTCATTTTTAACGGATTTGAGATCTATACAACCAACATTAATATTTGGATCAGCAAGCAGAAGGTCAATAATCTTGGAATAGCTATTTTCTAGTGCTAACGACAAAGGAGTGTTACCTTCCTCAGTCTTAGCATTAATATCAGCTCCATAATCTAGGAGAAGTTTAACTGTTTCAACAGAACCAGATAATGCTGCCAAGTGTAAAAAAGTAGCATTTTGTATCCACTTAGCATTAACATCAACTCCATAATTCAGAAGAAGTTTAACTGTTTCAACAGAACCAGATATTGTTGCTAAATGTAGAGCAGTATATTCTTCGTACTTTCCAGCGATCTTACCATAAACGTCAGCCTTGTTATTCAGAAGAAGTGTAACTACATTCCTATCATCACTGTGTGCTGCAAAATGCAAAGGAGTAAAATCTTGATAGTTTCCAGTAGCTTTATAATCAACATTTGCCCCATGCTTCAGAAAGAATTCAACTACATACTTATAATCCTTTCCTGCTGCAAGATGTAAAGGAGTCAGCCCATTCTGATCCTTAGCATTAACATCAACATTTTTTTCTTCGATGAGGTATTTAACTATCTCTAAATGACCATTCTCAGCAGCGTTATGTAATGGAGTCTTACCTGAAGCATCTTTAGCATTAACATCAGCTCTATAATCCAGAAGAAGTTTAACTACATCAACGTGACCTTCTTTTGCTGCTATATGTAAAAGAGTAGCCCCTTTCTTATTTACATAATTAACCTCAGCTCCATTCTTCAGAAGAAATTCAACTACATTCTGCTCAACTTTGTGTGCTGCAAAATATAAAGGAGTAATACCTTCCTTAGTCTGAGCATTAATATCAGCTCCATAATCCAGAAGAAGTTTAACTATATCTACGTAACCATTTCCTGCTGCTGTATGTAAAGAAGTCAAATTTTCCTGATTTACACCAGCTACAGCATGAACGTCAGCTCCATTACTCAGAAGAGATTTAACTACTTCATAATAACCATTTTCTACTGCCCAATGTAAAGAAGTACGATTTACTTCATCTCTAGCATAAACATTAACTCCTTGTTCAATTAATCTTTTAGCCTTTTTCAAATTTTTATTTTTTAAAGCTAAAAATAATTCCTTTGTATTCTTTTCTAATCTTTTTGATTCCTTTTTATCATTTAGATCCTGCTTATGCCTTCCATTCTGAGTCTTTGTACTCTTACTAGTACTATCTTTTTCATCTAAAGAAAGCTGTGGTTTCGCTTCTTGAACTTGATGAAATTTTTTAGCTTTCTTCTTTTTGTTTTTATTATGTCTACTTTCTTTACTCTGAGGTTTGCTAATATCATCTCCTTCATGTTCTGAGCTTTGTGAAGACCTAGAACTTATATCACTCTCTAACACTGAATTTGTACGCTTGTTTTTATCTAAGGCCTGATCCTTTTCATGATCTCTATTAGCTTTCAACGCATTCGTAACCTCTTCAGCATATTCTCTTTTTCCTTCCTTTTGCAATTTTGTTGCTATACGTTCAGCTTGCTCTATGTTTCCTTTCTCTATTAACTCTAGTGCCTTCTTTCTCCATTCCTCAGGACTCGATTTTTCTTGCTCAATATTTACATTATCTTCTTCCCCTGATTCTATTATTTTCAATAAATTACTTTTATCATCTATAATGTAGACATTACTAGCAGCACGAGTAACTCCAACATACAGAGCGTTCATATAAAATTTATATTTCTCCAAAGACTTATCTTTCTTATCCTTATTTCTTGAAGTGTTAACTTCCTTTTCATTGTATGAATCACGAATTCTATTAATAGTATTATCTATCTCCCCGTCACTTTTATCCGTACATGCTATCTTCCATATTTCATTATAAGCTTTACATGATGTAAACTTGTAAAGAATCACATTTTCAAATTCCAAGCCTTTGGCTTCATGTATATTAAACACAAGTGGAGTATCAAATAACTGACGTGCACTTTTTTTACTTTCATCATTCAGAACTAAAACAGCGCAATTTATAGATTCATTTACTTGTTTTGCTATTTCTTCTTTTTTATCATCAGTAATAAAGCCAACGTTCCCTTTCTTCTTAGTCTCACTCTTCATGAAAAAAGCGTTGTCTACTGTTATTTTATCTTCTGAAGCAAAACAATAATTCTTAAGATGTAGTATACGATTGGCGAATTCAATAACTTGCTCACTATTACGATAATTCCTCTCAAGGGTATAAAAAACTCCCGATCCTTGGCTCATTATATATCTATTTTGACAAAGAAAAGATTTTAACTTAGATAAAGAGAAAAAACTTGGATGTATTACTTGATTAACATCACCACATAGTAAAAAGTTACTCTTATTCTCATCTTTCAAACTCTTTAACACCAGATCTAATGTGCTCTCAGTTAAATCCTGAACTTCATCTACAACAATCGCATCATACATTCCTTCTGTAATGCATTTATGAGTAACAAGATTAGGATCATAATACTCTGAATCTTTTTCTATAAACTTCCTGTACTCTTTAAAAAAATCATAAATATTACTCCTTTCATTCTCAGGAAACATAGATTCTCTCTTTCCTAATTTCTCATATAGGTCTTTTCCGTTCTCTCCTAATAAGCCTTTTCCCCCTATTACAGCTGTAAATTCTTCGAATATTTTATCTCCGTCTTTTTTATACTCCTTAAATTTATCTTTCTTGCATATTTCATCGAACCATGAAAAAAACTTATTTCTATCAATTGGCTTCTTTCCTTTTATATCTTCTGCTTTCTTTTCAAGAAACTCATGAAGAGATAAGAACTCAATTCTTTCTGGAATGCCAATCTTGAATTCACCAGCAATTTCATCATAGTATTCGTATTCAAATAATTCTTTTGATTGTTTTATAAGATTTTCAGACTGGGTAATATATAGAACTTTTCCTTCCTCGAACTTCTCTTTTATCCTTTTTAGGCTCTCCAAAGCCACTGATGTCTTTCCACTACCAGCAGCTCCATTGATAACTAAAGGCAATTCAATCCTTTCAACTATATCTTCCTGCTTTGCACTAAAAGTAATAAATTTACCGAGATAACTAACTTGTGGAGCATCTTCAATCTCTACTGTATCAGGAACTTCTTCACCTATTATTTTTATGTTTCTTATTTTCTCTCTATTCGTTAAAAATTTAGACTTATGATAATCATGATTCAGAATTACTTCTAAAATAACAAAAGCATCTTTGTCATTATGTTTTCTCCTCGTAAATAGTAATCTGTCACTATCACTTAATCTAGCTCGAAAATATTCAATATTCCCATCACCTTTTATTAACTTTATATTTCCTTGGCTTGTACTGTTGTTTTCCTCTAAATCTTTAATTATTTCATTGAACTTTTTCCTTAAAGGAGTTTTACCATTGTCTAAATCACAGTCATTAAACTCTTCACAATAAAATACAATACTCATAACTTTTATTAATTATTTAATTATATTAAGAATATAATAATATTATTAATACGTCAATATATTTATTACTATATTAACCTTTGTTATTTATTAATACGTAATTCTTATCTTGTAATTAGATAAGTAATGAAATAAATTTATACTTGTTTGGTATTAAATGACCTGAGTAATTTGATCGTCTCTAATAACTAAAACCGGCTAGTGAGAGAAGAGTTTGTTTTGGGATCTTATGGTCTACCAAACGATACATACGAACTTTTTGGCCGTGAAAAAGGTAAAATTGAAGGTAAAATTGAAGTTGCAAAAAGCTCACTCAAGGCCGGTGTATCTATTGATGTTATCGCTGAAATCACTGGCCTTTCGGTAGATGAAATTAAACAACTTCAGGAGTAAATGGCATTTTGTAATTGCTTTCCCACTGTCGTATTATTTTTGTATGAGCCATAGAGAGTGTTACAGCTAATTTGTCAGGTTAGGTCTAAACTATTTATTACACATTACAAATTTTTATTTAACCTTACGATTTTGTTGTAGTAACCTCTATGAATCATACAATTAACGTCATGCTGAAATTAGTTCCATGACATTTTGCAAAGGCATTGCTTTTTCAGCTACTAAAATATGCCACAGGTGTAATGACTCTTTTGATTCATCTATGTTACGATGTTCAGTTATTGCTGTTTTTAATTCTTCAATTTCTCTCCTTAGGTCGTTAAACTTCTCTATCAATTCCTCATAATTTTTATTATTAGCAATTAATTCATCGTAAGAATCTAGATTATCAGACAATACATCATGTATATCAGAAAGAGCTTGTTCATATTTGAAAAAGTCTTCCTCATGTTGGCAAAATAACTCATCCAATTGAGGAACAAATGTTTCGTTTAAATCTTTGACTACTTTATCCACAATCTTGTGAACATAACTAACTTTTACATTACTTTCTTTCATTTTCTCAAATGATAGAGGTCTATGTTTAACTTCTATTTCATCGATTATTTTTAGATTGCTTTGTTTAGTGTCATCACTCATATTAACTCCTATAAAAAATCAAATTTGTACCGTGCAGTTTTTTTTTATCCTAACAAACATTAATGTCAGGATAATTAAGCTTATATTGGAAACGCTCTTACATTGTTATTAATTCAGTGTCAGTATTTTGAAAATCTTGAACTTGCCATTCATCAGTTATGTCTTCATCACCAGATTTTTTTGATTCTATATCTTTTACCTTTTTCTCCAAATCATTAAGGTTTTTCACTAAACCTTCACTATCGTTGCCAACTTCTTTCATTAGTTTATCAATTCTCTTTTTCTCTCCTTCTACATTATCGTCTAAATTTTTAAGAGAAGTTGTGTCTTTTGCTAGTTTATTATTCAATTGAGAAAGAAATGCTTCGTTTAAATCTTTGACTACTTTATCCACAATCCTGTGAACATAACTAACTTGTGCGCTATTTCTTTGAATGTTTTCAAAATTTCCAGGTCTATGTTTAACTTCTATTTCATCGATTATTTTTAGATTGCTTTGTTTAGTGTCATCACTCATATTAACTCCTATAAAAAATTAAAATTTCAAAATTAGATAAATTACATAACATAGATAATCTTCTCGAATTACCTAAATTAAATACTCACTCTCAATATACTTTCCCATTATCGTTAACTCAGTATCAGTATTTTGATGATATTCGGCGTGCCATCCTTTTTCTTCCAGATCTATATCGTTTCCATCTACTCCATCTTTAGATTTATTCGCCTCTATCAGCAGCAGACCTATTGATGATCCATGGCCATTCTTAACAGCATAATATAAGGGAGTTTTTCCATAATTATCTTGTAAACTAACATCGGTTTTATCTGACTTTAATAGAGCATATACTACATCTACAAGTCCTTCCTGAGCAGCAATATGTAAAGGAGACTTTCCACTATTATCTTGTAAATTAACATCGATTCCATTTGAATTTAATAGACTCTTTATTACGTTTGAATGGTTGTTCTCAATAGCAATATGTAAAGGAGACTTTCCATCATTATCTTTTAAATTAACATCGATTCCATTTGAATTTAATAGATTCTCTACTACGTCTGCAAATTGTCTCCCAGCAGCAATATGTAAAGGAGACTTTCCACTATTATCTTGTAAATTAACATCGATTCCATTTGAATTTAATATAAGTTCTATTGGGCGCAAATCGGCTTTCCCAGCAGCAATATGTAAAGGAGACTTTCCACTATTATCTTGTAAATTAACATCGATTCCATTTGAATTTAATAGACTCTTTATTACGTTTGAATGGTTGTTCTCAATAGCAATATGTAAAGGAGTACATCCATTAAAGATTTGTAAATTAACATCGATTTTATCTGAAGTTAACAGAGCCTTTACTACATGTAGAAATCCTTTCA
This sequence comes from Wolbachia endosymbiont (group B) of Cyclophora punctaria, assembly GCF_964028235.1. Classification (NCBI taxonomy): domain Bacteria; kingdom Pseudomonadati; phylum Pseudomonadota; class Alphaproteobacteria; order Rickettsiales; family Anaplasmataceae; genus Wolbachia; species Wolbachia endosymbiont (group B) of Cyclophora punctaria. Next base: position 1,170,917 of record NZ_OZ034749.1, on the reverse strand, counting down.
GACAAGCTAAATGTAAAGGAGCCCATTTAGAATTATCTTGTAAATTAACATCGATTTTATCTGAAGTTAACAGAGCCTTTACTACTTCTACACGGTCTTTATTAACAGCTACAAGTAAAGGAGTCTCTCCAGACTGGGTTTGTACATTAACATCCACTCCTTCATCTATTAAAGATTTTACCATTTCAACATTGCCATCTCTTGCAAACTTATATAAGTCAGAATATGAATAACTCATCTTAGCACCTTTTATATAAAAGATTAATTCTAGCATAAAGTAGCTAATAAATTATGAATTTTATATTCCTCAATAATAGGTATTTTCGTATTTTATTTTTATAAATGGAAAGAATCCTGCTCTATTTTTAGATATAAAGCTACAACTAATTTTTCCGTAATCTATAAATGAATCATACTAATTTTGTACTAGATATTCTTGATAACCTAATAATATAGCCATATCCAACACCAAAAACAGCTAGTTAGAGAAGAGTTTGTTTTGGGATCTTATGGTCTACCAAGTGATCTGTACAAACTTTTCTATATAGTAATTTTACTATACCGCGAAATCCGCAATATTAGCCTACTTTGGTCACATTTATATACGAACTAACGTACCTGGCTTTGTTGCAATAATTTCACACCTTTATTTTCACGATCATATTTTTACGCAACTTGTTCTCACAAATATACGATGTTTTTTATGTTTTTGTAGAAAGTAAATAATTCAATTTATCATGGCACTCATAGGCTGATATTTTTATAAAATCTTTTCTATATTAGTTCAAGCCTTTCAAAAATTTTAAGTCTTTCATATCCACCAAGAAGGTCCTGCAACCGGTTCATGACTTACACTACTAAATGTAGTATCTGGTACTTGCATTTGCAGTTGTTTTACTATCTCTTCTGCCTCTGTTTTTTCTTTTTCTACTTTCCTCTTTTCTTTCTCTGCTACATCCCTTGCTTGTACTACTCTCGTTACTATGCTCAGCTTTAATCTGTCAATATCACCATCTCTGCTTTCTGGTACATTTTCCCCTACCTTCTCGCCTTCAATAAAACTTCTGCTTAATTTATCAAACTCATTTGCAAGTCTTGATAACCTTTCAAAGTCAGGCTCTTTCATTTCTCTCTTCAAGTCCCTATACTCTTTACATAGGTTCTTAAATTTTGTTATATAACCTTCGTTTAAAACCAGAAAAGTATATTGGCACTCTAAAAACTTCTGCACTTCCTTATCTTGTTTTATTCTTTTTCTTGATATCTCTTGATCATCTGCTTCATCATATAATAGATCAATTGCTTTTGTTTTTGCCTCTGCTTCCTCTTTAGCTCTTCTTTCTTCTTCAGCTCTTATTTCCGCTTCTTCTGCTCTTCTTTCTGATATTTCATTCTTACTTCTTAACTTCTCAATCTCTTTTCTAGTTTCTATTGATTTTTCCTTCAGATCCTTAGTCGTTAATAAGTTCTCTTTCGCTTCTCTCTCCAATTCTTGCTGTGTCTTAAATTTCTTACTTAACTTATTATTTTCTGATCTTAAATCTTCCAACTTAGCTTTACAATCTACTACCTCAAATTCAACTTTATCCCTTGATGAATTAGTTTCTTGTATTTTGGATACTTTTCCATAAAAAATGAGCTTTCCTTTCCCGTCAGATTCTACCTCACAATTTTTCACCCACTTTTCCGCCGATAAGTACTCTGCATGAAGATTAGAGTAATATCCTATATAGTCATACTCTGTCGCTAAATAGGGCACATTTCTTACTGTTTCATAACCACTTTTTAACGTATTTAGCACTTCCCTTTTCTTCGCCGCTTCATAACTGCTGTTTAATGCACTTTTTATTGCACTAAAACCAGAGATACCTAACCCTTTAATATTTAAATTCTTTACCATGTTTAAAAAGTTCTTGCCTTTTAACCTTATTAAAAAAGTTCCCATCTCTTTTTGTTCCTCATCTAGCTTTTCTAACATCTTTTTGAAGCTCTCTATTTTCTTCTTACTATAGTACTCATTAAAAGCATCTTTATTAGCACCAACCAAAGTAGAGTTCTGTTTTCCTATTTCATCATTGCACCTCTCTTTTATTACAGAACATACGTCTAATATCTCTTCTACTGCTACTCTTAACTTTTTACTTAAGCCTTCTATCTTTTCCTCTATTTCTTCTTTTAGTTTAGAGATCTTCTGTATTCCTTCTTCCTGATTTTTGTACTCTCTTTTCAATTGTGATTCTTTACCTTCAGCTCCTATGTATTGTTTTGGATTAGGGTACGTTATTCTCTTCTCTAAAACTATATCGTCTAATTTTATCAACTCTCTGTATTGTTCTAGCAATTGATCTCTTATTTCTGCAATTATTTCCTCTTTTTTGACATATTGTTTCATTTCTAACGTCTTATGCGTCGAAATAATTTCCTCATACACACTATTCTCATCAATATCTTTTAACTTCTTTCCTAAAAACATTTTAAATTTACAGAATATAGTGTCACCAAAATGCCTTTCATGAACTTTTAATATTGCGCTCACTGCCTTATATATCAGCTCAACTTTTTCGTATATTTCTCTTGCCTTTTCGTGCTTGTTTTTATCTGGATGATATACAACTAATAAACCCTTGAGTTCCCTTAGTACTTGATCAGGATCATCATGTAAAATGTATACTATATTTAAAGCCTGCCCTAGTGATAAATCCCCACTCAAGCGTTTTACTCTCGTATAGAATCCACCTAGTTCCACATCTTGTGATTTATATGGCTTTACATGCCATAACAACGTTTTTGTATACCTAAATAACTTTTCGTATATTTCTTTAATACCTCTCTCATCTTTTCTCTCATCACAATAACGCAATCTATTTATATCCTCTTCAACACCTCCTCTATTATTTCTTCTTAACTCCCTTTTTTGTTCTACATAACTTAAAAACTTCTCTACTATACTTTTTTCAAATTTCGTCTTAAATCTATTACTACTTCTTAATTGTGATGCATAGTCGTTAAACCCTGCTTGGTATATTCCATCCTCATCTTTATACCCTTCATCTTTTATTTTTAATAAATAGTGCACATGCATACTAAACTCTGCACTGCTTACTATTCCCTTTATTGATTCTATGTAATCCTCTTCAACACATTCTTCTGCCTCCTCACAATTTGGTTCTATGTGAACACACCCTTCTGCTCCTACATAAAAAGAAAATGGCATAATCTCTCCTTTATAAATATTCACATAATCTCTAATATATCCTTTGTAGAATAAAAAAGAGCCTCCTATGTAGCAAGATAACGCCATTAAACACAGAGTTGACGTTAATCTATATTTTTTGGATAAACAACATAATGATAGTCCGGTGAAAAAAAGAGCTAATACTACTTGCCCTTTAGCAAATCTTTTGCCTTCAGCACAATCAGCTACACTTGGCATCCACCAAATTATTCTCTGCTTGCCAAATTCATAAATCAGAGCTTTCAACTCTTCAGAGCTTTTTGGCACATGATCTTCTTTCCACTTTAGCCTTTTATATATAATGCTCTTTAGCTTTTCCTTTTCCAAAAAGTTAAGAAATTCTTTCGTTCTCATATTTGCTGAGATGTTCCTGCAGCTAGCTCATGACTTACACTACTAAATGTAGTATCTGGTACTTGCATTTGCAGTTGTTTTACTTTCTCTTCTGCCTCTGTTTTTTCTTTTTCTACTTTCCTCTTTTCTTTCTCTGCTACATCCCTTGCTTGTACTACTCTCGTTACTATGCTCAGCTTTAATCTATCAATATCACCGTCTCTGCTTTCTGGTACATTTTTCCCTACCTTCTCGCCTTCAATAAAACTTCTGCTTAATCTATCAAACTCATTTGCAAGTTTTAATAACCTTTCAAAGTCAGGCTCTTTTATTTCTCTCTTCAAGTCCCTATACTCTTTACATAGGTTCTTAAATTTTGTTATATAACCTTCGTTTAAAACCAGAAAAGTATATTGGCACTCTAAAAACTTCTGCACTTCCTTATCTTGTTTTATTCTTTTTCTTGATATCTCTTGATCATCTGCTTCATCATATAATAGATCAATTGCTTTTGTTTTTGCCTCTGCTTCCTCTTTAGCTCTTCTTTCTTCCTCTTTAGCTCTTCTTTCTTCTTCAGCTCTTATTTCCGCTTCTTCTGCTCTTCTTTCTGAGACTTCATTTTTCGCTGCCATAGCATAAAGTTCTTTCTGATTATTCATATCTTTTTTAGTAAGCTCGCTGTTGACTTGATGCTGTTCTAACATTGCCTTTCTTATTTTGCACTCATCTTGTTGCTCAGCTATGTACTTTTTTCGATTGCCAATAAATTTTTCTGCTAGCTCTCTAAATGATAACGTCTTTTTTCTTGAATCATGTTGAGTTTTGTATATACCTTCAAACAATGCTTTATTTACCTGAAATACCCACAGATACTTAGAGTCTTTCTCGATATCTTCTATTGCTTTATAGAACAACTTATCATCCCCTACAGCAACACTTTTTTTCAAAGCCTTTTCACATATTTCAAGACTATTCTTCTCCCTTTCTATATAAGATTCCCAACAAGAAGGATGAAATAGCTTTGCCAGGCGAAATTCTTTTTTAGCTTTTTTTTCTAATTCATCTTTGTAAGAAATTAACTGATTTGCCAATCCTTGAAATTCATTATCAATTAAGGATAATAACAATCTTTTTGATTCTTCCCGCTTCGTTTTATCTAGTTTCCCTATTTCCTCTTCAACTTTTTCACGCGATCTTACATCTTTCTCGCTTTTGATGTTATCGTGAATAAAGCTTTTACATTCAACAAAACTTTTTATCTCTTGATATTGTCCATAATAGATAGGATGAAAAAGTCTTTGCATAAAACTAAATTCTAGCTCTTTCTCTAGTTCATATAACTTTTCTACACTCTCTTTCTTTCCAAAAACATTATTAACTATTTCTTTTTTTATATCCTCTGCTGTCTTCACATACTTACCAAGGCTTGCTTCCATACTTTTCAAGATATCGTCAGTAATCGACGCAGGAAACGCTTCTTTTATCTCTTCTAATTCCAACAATGGTAACTTTCCGTATAGAGATTCTTCCCTTTGTTGTTCCGTAAACTTTATTAATAGCATGTCTTTATATAGACGTTCAATCTCTGAAAAACTCAGGTCCGTTGGTAAAGAAAGTTTATCTTGAAATTCTCCTCCATTGCATATAGCTAGCAACTCTAAATCTTTCTTCTTATTGTCTCTTTCCCTATGACTTGCTGCTCTTTCTGCTATTTCATTTAGCATCTCTTGCTCTACTTCCGCAACAAGAGATACATCCATATTTTCTACTATATACTGTAAACCTCTTTCTACATCATCACTCAGGTTATTTTGTATAATTGACTCACTTAAGATCACCTCATTCGCTCTACTGATAATTCTATGATTTACTCCCTCATGATTCATTCTTCCTCGGTAATCAGAGACATCAACACATTCCATGTTGGACAATAACGATTCTTTTACTCCAAGACTATCAGGTAAAATCTTAAGATAATCTTCCACTAACTTATTTATTACTCTTCTCATTGCTTCTTTGTTAAAGGAACTACCTAGCTCGCTCTTTGCACCACTGATTTCATCTTCCGTATAGGGAGAACCGCGCTTTACTATTTCTTTATGTAGTATATGTTTCTTATTCCTTTTTGCTTCATAAAGAACTTCACACAATAACTGTTCATACCAATTATCAAAAAAACTCTTGTCCTTTATTTTAAGTAACAGAGGTTTATTATCTTCAACCACTTTAAACGCTTTTCTTCTTTTACTATCATACGGTAATTCTGTTTTTTGCCTTTCTATATATGAGTACATACTGTAATTGCTATTGAATGATGGAGAGACATACTCCATTATTTTAGCACGAAGTAACAAATTCAATGAATTAGTTCTTCAAGAATAATTTAAACTTTTACAGTAGGAGTAGTCTCATGAAACATTATAGCGGGTTAGATGTCTCACTCAAAGAAACTTTTATTAGTATCATTGATGAGAAAGGAAAAATTGTTAAAGAAGGGGTTGTTGCAAGTGAAAGCAGTGCAATAGCTGAGTTTCTGCTTGGTCAAAACAAAAAATACGAGTCCATAGGAATAGAAAGCGGGCAATTATCAATATCGATGTGCAAAGAGTTGAGGAATCTTGGATTACCAGTAACTTGTGTAGATGCAAGGCATATGGCAGCAGCATTATCTGCGAGAATCAATAAGAATGATAAAAATGATGCAAGAGGCATAGCACAAATGATGAGAGTTGGGCTATTTAAGGAGGTATTAGTAAAATCAGACGAAGCTTGTCAGGTTAAAATAATACTTGGAAGCAGAAGACAATTAATACGTTGCAGAGAGCAAATTGCGGGAACAATAAGGGGATTACTGAAAATATACGGGATAAAAGTTAATCAACGTCTTAGTTCTGCAAACTTTGCTTTAAAAGTGCAAGAAATGGTTAATAATCTAGATGAAATTAGCCAAACCTCAATTGAATCATTAGTACATAGTTTAGAAATAATAGAAGAATCAATAAGAAAACTTGATAAAATGCTCTCAGAACAAAGCAAAAAAGATGAGGATTGTAAATTATTAACTACTGTTCCAGGAGTTGGTATTATAGTAGCAATGACATATAAAGCTGCAATAGATGATCTGCATAGGTTTGAAACATCTTATACAGTTGGAGCCTATATGGGATTAAGTCCAAGACAGTACGCTTCTGGTGAGATTGATCGACACGGAAGTATATCAAAAATGGGACCAGTGGACTGTAGGAATATGTTATATGAAGCCGCGCAGGTCTTACTGGTAAAATGTAAAAGGACATTTAAATTAAGAAGCTGGGGATTTGACCTTACCCAGAAAAAGTAGACAGAAAGTTAAGACGTTTTTGCTATGAGAATGATGAATCAAAAAGCTCAGGAATGCAATAGTTAATAGTAGAATGTCTACGCTGTTTATTATAAAAAATTTCTATATATTCAAATATTGCGGTTTTAGCTTGTTGTGCAGAGTGTTGTGAAGTATCAATGAGTAACTCTCTCTTAAGTGAACTAAAAAAGCTCTCTGAAACAGCATTATCATAACAACAACCTTTGTGACTCATACTAGAAGTAATATTTTTTGTACTTAGTAAAAATTGATAATTTTTAGAGGTGTATTGCGATCCTTGATCGCTATGAAATAGTAGATTTTTAGCAGATTTGCGCCTACCAATAGCCATGAATAACGCATCTATAACTAATTGCCTATTTACTGCATTACTCATTGACCAGCCAATCACCATGCGTGAATATAAATCTATTATTGCTGCCAAATATAACCATCCTTCATTAGTTTTTATGTACGTAATATCAGTTACCCATATCTTGTTAGGTTGATCAGCGATGAAATTCTGATTTAATATGTTAGGAGTTATAACTCTATTGTCTATTTGTGGTTTTTTACTTTTAAACTTTCGTCTAAGCTTAGCTTGAATGCCATTTTTCTGCATAACATTTTGCACTGTTTTGATGTTATAATTTTTACCTAAAGCCTTTAATTCAGCGTGAATTTTAGGAGCTCCGTATCTGCATTGTGATGCTCGATATACCTTCTGAATATCTTGTATGAGCTCTTCTCTTATTGATTTTTTGTTGTTTTTTTCCTTAGTAATCCATTTATAATAACCACAAGCAGATACGTTCAAAAATCTGCATAATTCCCGTATTTTATAGCAGTTTTCATGTTCTTTTATAAAAGAATATTTTACTCTTTTTGGTTTGCAAAATATCCCAGGGCTTTTTTTAAAATGTCTCTTTCCCTCGTTACTCTTGCCAGCTCTTTCTTTAAATAAAACTTTTCTTTGTCACAATGAGCTACTTTCCCTTTTCCTGGAAACGCATCTACTCCAGACATTCTATCATTGTATGTTTTTACCCATCTGCTTAATGAATCACCGCTAATACCCAAATCTCTTGCTATTTTTGCTGATGATTGACCTGTTTCTTTTACTAGTCTTATAGCTTCAATTTTGAATTCTGCTGTATATTCTTTTCTTTTTGTCATACCACACCTCTTTGAAAAAACGTTTTATTTTACTTCAAAAACGTCTTAACTTTCTGTCTACTTTTTCTGGGTAAGGTCAATTGAAGCTTAAAAAGAAAAAGGGCATGAAAAAAGCAATTGTTGCAGTAGCAAGAAAATTAGCCGTGATTATGCATAAGATGCTAATCGATAGAAAAGAGTTTTGCTATCAATAAACACTAAAGAAGTATAAAACAATAATTTTACTGAAAGTAAAGATAGCAATGCCGATGGAAGGGATAAGCAAGAGGATAAGTTGAAGCATAGACTTCGTGGCGTACATGTTGCCGTCCACTTCCGCCTAACAAGTATAGTGCGGCTTGGCTACAATATGAATTAGCCATATTAGACCGCGGAGAGAACAATGGAAGCATGCTACTTTTAACTTATGTAAAATCATTAAGACTATAGAGGAAAAGAATGATACCTTAGTTTTTATAAGCTTAATGAATATGTGGATAAATACTTTAAGTTTGTGTGGACGTATTTATCCACATATTCATTGGCTACATAGTTTAAAAGAGATTAATTGGAAATTAGTGTTGATGTTTTTATTGCCAATAAAACCTCTTTTGATTGAATAAGATAATACAATAATAAATAAAAGGTTGTATTAGAGCTGAATTTTACATCAAAAAATATTTTTCATGATACAAAAAATTATTGTTGACTTTTATGCAATTAGAGAACTTATCTTCCACTTCTTTTGCTTTTAATAGCACTCTCTCTAACTCTTTTACCTCTTCGCGAGAAATATAGTTATGATAAATTTCAATGACTTTTGGTAAGTCAAAAGTACATAAATTTGATACATCTGTTTTCTGAACATAACTTTCTAAATCAGAATCACTATTATTAGTTAGAGATTTTAAATTGCTACTTGACGATGGTAAAAGTGCTTTTTCTCTTAATCTAACCTCATTCTCTCTTATTTGTCTTTCTATATCCCTTTTTATGTTGTCTACAAAAATCTCTTTCTCTGGTTTTCGATACTCAGTTAGCACGTTAAGCAGAGCATTATATGCTTGATACTTTGCTTGTGCAATAACCGTTCTAGTAAGAAAAAAACTAGAACAATATAACGATAACCCAATTAGTGACCTTGTACCAATTAGTGCTTGCAGTAGTTTCAAATCTCCAGTTTTAATTATTTCTTCTACTTGTTCTTCAAACGGCTTATCAAAAAAACTCTGCATTTTACCTCTCTAGCTATACAATAAGCATACCTTAACTATCATTAAACCACAAATCAACAACTTTTTTTTGCATAAATTTTTAATTAATTTTGAGTTAAAACTTGACAATTTGTTGAAGGCATACACCATTGAGGTCCGTATAGAAGAAATTATCTTGTTTATATTATCTTCAAAGGAGGATGAGCAGTAATCGATTGTTCATCTACTCTCTCGAGCTGGTTCTGTCGCATCTATAAATTGTGGTACAAGAAGATCGTTAAACTGGGATTATGGGAGTTATAGAGCAATTAGCATAGCAAAATTCTCAAAAGTAGAAACATTATCATTAGCCCCGATAATTTGTCTTTTTTGAATCATACGAATATTTTCTATGCCGGTAATGGTAATCTTTGCGGAGTGGAAGCTCTTAAAACCAAGCATTGGCTTTATTCGTTTTTTGATAAATCTATGATCTTGTTCGACAATATTATTTAGATATTTTATTTGAAAAACCATGATTCTACAATCTTCAGAAATTTCTGTATTCAAATCATCAAGAGCAGCAGTATTACTGCCGCTTTTATCAATTACTACTTTCTCAGGAAGGTTATTCTCTCTAAAGGCTTTACGAAAGAACGCAAGTGCCGCAGACTTGTCTCTACGAGCACACAACAGAAAGTCTACAGTATTACCAAGACTATCTAGTGCTCTGTATAGATAAACCCATTTGCCGTTTAATTTAACGTAGGTCTCGTCCATTCTCCAGCTACTGCCAACCTGCTTCTTCCTTTTCCTTACCGCTTCATCTATCAGTGGCACAAATCTGATAACCCACCTTTGTAACGTAGCATGATCAATTTTTGCTCCCCTTATACTCAGCATTTCTTCCAAATCTCAATAGCTCAAAGAGAATCTACATTTCATATATACAGATAACATTATTATCTCTGCTGAAAAGCTAAATCCTTTGAAATATGGCAATAATTTTGAACTAATACGAAACATCTTTGCTTTTTTTTTAGATGATCATATCACTTCTTTTCTACTTTCCTACAAATGTTACATACCAGGATTTATAGATGCGACAGAACCCTTTTTCTTACCTCCTATAAACCTCTCGAAGTGTCTTTCAATTTTGCTATAGGATTAATAAACTCAGTGCTTGGTGAAATAATTTCTTCAGTAGTAAAAGGCTTAACGTTTTTCTCAAGATCATTTTTAACTTCATTTGCTTTATCAACAACACTATTGATAATTTTTTTATCTTCTTCTGAGCTTTGCTTATTTTTTGCTGCACGAGAAGAGTCACCAAGCAGTGGAGAGATAACATAATCTGCAGCTTCTTTTGCCAATTTTATATTTTCTCTTTGTGACAAAACCTTTAGCTCATTTAAGTCATTTTTACAAACACTTTTAGCTCTACCTTTTTGCCACTCTAAGTATAGATTTCTCCTACTTTGTAACTTCTCGTCCTCTATAACGTCAAATCTACTATTAACCCTATAATCCAATAACTTAGCAGGAATAATATCACCTTTGTACTCTTCTACTCTATAATAATGATTATTATACATTCCAATTCTTTCAATTATACTCTGCAAATAAGATTGCACCTGTTCTATGTCTCCTAAGTCATCTTTTGTGAATTGAAAAGATTTGTCTTTTAAATTTTTCCTGAATTTTTTCAAATTCTCCACTTTATTTTGATTGTTTTCTCCTGGATAAATCTGATCAAGTAACTTGAGTAAATAATCGCCTTTCATCAATGGTGATATTATTTTATCAAACAATTTAAGATGCACTGGATGTTTCAAACATGCATTAATATGCTCTAAGTAATTATTGAAGCTTTTAGTGTCAGCTTCGTCCTGTGTTTTTTCTTTCTGTTGATAAACTTCATTAAATTTCTGATTTAACAAATTAATCTCTTCAACATTTTTAACGCTATATTCTGCTATAATATGAGCATAAGTATCCACATTAGGATCACTTTTTAATCCATTAACTTTCTTTAAAAAACCATTATAAGTACTCCTTGTTTCCAAGTAATACTCGAAACGGATCAAAAGATACTTAGCTGTGATAAGAGCCTTATATAGTATTTTAATTATTTTTACGCCCAAAGTATCACTTCTTTTGTATGGAAAGAACAGTAGTGCATGTTCATCGAAATTTGGAGTGGCATCTTCTTCATTATCCCTTAACTCTTTTTCATAGTTATTAAGCTTTCTTCGTGCATGTTTTAATACACCAATAAATTCCTTCTTACTTTTATTTAAGTCATGCCCATTGGTATTATAAACTTCTATAAACAAATTTAAGGCAATTTGAATACTTTTATCAGCCAGATCGTCAATTCTTTTCAAGTTCTTTATTTCCTGATTAATATAATCTATTATCTCTGTTGCAAGCTTGTTTCCATAACCTTGTTGATTTGATAATCTTACTACTGATTTATTGTAAGCCTCAATATAATCTCCTTTTTTGAGTAGGTTTATGTCAAAGCTCAGTTCATCATTGGAGTAGCAAAAGAATGCAGAGTGTCTATTAGAGTTTAGGCATCTAAGTCTACCTGGAGCTTGAATAAGCTGTGCAGGCTTGTTCAAGTCAGTAGATATTGGGTCTACTAGCATTCCAACATGTTGCAAATTAATGTCATTGTATCCCTGTACCTTGCTAGGATTTACATCATTACCAACCAACCCCATACGGCACAAAGCATGATAATCATTTTCTTCTTCTAATAGATTTTGATATAAATCTCCTAGCTCAGCTTCTGATAAATAGTCAATTGCTAACTGAGCCAACTGTTCCTGGTTTAAGTCTTTTAAAATTTTTTCTTTATGATCGTTGATAGACTCATCCTTCTTAGTTATTGCTTCCTTGAGTCTCTTAGCATGATATGTATCTAGGTTAATTAGATCTCCATATATGTCTTGATTATTACTCGAGGACAATTTCTTTTTTACAAGCTTCAATTCTTCTAATGGTTGACTACTTATATAGTCTGAAAGCTTACTCTTAAGATCTTCTACAGATAAATTGCCTGAGCGATCTAAATTTCCTAATTTTACTTTGTACTTATTTTCGTAACAAAAATCTTGTAGTGCTATTAATGGATGTTCTCTTTCATTACAAGAATACGAAGGTGTGGACCACCGACCATAAACCAACTCACTACCATTTTCTAATGTCATTCCAAGCACTGCCCCAAGATCTTCAAGTAGCTTTTTCTCATTTTCTCCTAGGGAGGTGCGACATCTGCGCTCATCTTGTTCTTTCTCACTCAACCCTCTCAAAGAATTCATAAACTTTCTTCTTTCAGCAGATGCTTCTTTTCCCAGTTCACATAAGTCATCTATTTCACTTTCTTCTACTCCATAATATTCAAGATAGTCTCTTACTACAGCATAATTGCCTTTTCTTAGCAAAGCTACTAGTTTTTCAGGAACTTCTTTTAATTCTTTAGATGGCATCAAAATGTGAAGTTTCTTATCTTGGTTCCAATTTCTTATCAATCTTATGAACAAATCAGAGTCTTTATTTTTCTTTAGAACATCAATTACAGACTGCATATGCTGAACAAGCTCTTTCTTCAATTTACCGCTTTGAACACCTTGATCTTTAACGTATGTTTCTAAATCACAATTGTTTTCTAGCGCTGCTTTAACTTCTTTTACTAAGCCTTCGAAATCTGTACACCTCTTCTCATCAAGCTCGTGTCTATTTAGACCTGTTAAGCCTGAAAGTGTATTCTCAATTATTCCATGCATTACACGAAATGCAGAATAATCAGCAATGCCACTGAAGTCATAATATTCTTTCACAATTTTTTCTGCTTTTTCTTTTGTAATATTGAACCGCTTAGCAACTTGCTCTGTTATGAGAGCAAACTTTTTTGACTGGGTTACTAACTTATAGCCGGGTTTAGGTTCGAACGTTCGCTCTAAAAAATCAATAATCTTCGATTCACTAAACTTTGGTAAGGTTTCGTTTCTACCATATTTTAATATTTTTTTCAGGTTATCTATCTGCTTATTTGACTCAGCTAAAATCAATGCTGGTTCACCAATTACGCTTTGAACATTTCTATACAGATAATTCTCTACTTCTTTTTTTAACTCATCGTCTGTTAAATTTGCATTGCTATACTTATCGTTTTCTTCTGGCTTAAAATCTACATATTCTTCAACGCCATTAGAGTATTCTTTTGCTAGATCCTTACTTTTTACCTTTGTATGAACTTGTAGATTCAAAGCTCCATACACACCTGACTTCATTTTATCTGTCAAAGAAAGAGTTTTAAGTAAACCATCATTTTCTTTAATATATTTATGAGTGCTTATTGAAGGCGTTGCACTTAAAAACAGCGTAGGCACAAGTGCAGATAAGATTCCCATATGGTGTTTATACAATTCCTGCTCTGCCACTCGGTGCTCTTCATCAAAGGATAGAGATATAGATTTTTCAATATTTAGCTCAAATTCTTGGTCATCAATTGTAACTTTACCATCTTGAATTTTATATTCTTTGTTATCAAACTGAATTTTATCCGCAAGAATCACAAAATCCTTACCATCTATATTTATTTTTCCATTCTTTATTTTAAATTCTTTGTCTCCAATGTTGAGAGCTTTTATAATATCAGGAAGCTGTTCAAGATCTATTGCCTTTAAAAATTGATTCCAATTTTTCATCAAGCTTTCTCTGCTCAATATAGAGCACCCTTTATCACCGCTTATCTCTTTCAACTCAATATCTTCAATATCGGAGTCAGATAATACTTTTTTCCAATCATCACGTTTCTGTGTTACAAGATCTTCATTAGGTGCTAGGGATATATAAGGTACACCGATTAGCCTAGCAGGCAAATATTCAACAAGTAATTCTATGAATGTTTTTCCAGTTCCTGTTGCAAGTGCAAACTCTTTAGTTGGACTCTTACCTTCTTTTAAGTGTTCTATTGTTTCTTTGATGTAAGATAAATGTTGTGGAAATATTACAATTTTACCAGGCCCACCTACTGTTGCACTTTTTTCTTTACCTTTGATTGTTACACTATAATGGTGATTACCTTTCTTATCTCTGCTGATTGTCAACTCATGCTGTGTGCACAAAGTAAGTAGATCCTCGGCAGTGTAATCTTTCGTATCTTTAATATCTACCGAAGAAGGATCACTTTCATCAAATTTAACACTGTATGTACCTTCTTCCTTAAAGTTACACTAATTTCTCTTTCACCTATTGTTACTTTATCATTTATTGCATCTTTATTGCTACTCAACAAACTTTCTATTTTTTCTTTAATGCCCTTCGCAATTTGAGAAGTTTTGCTATTTAATTCAATTGACAGCAAGACTCCCAAGTAAGTCTTTTCTAGCCCTTCTATATTTCTCTGTTTTGAATCGTTATCAAACTTTGTGAATATTTGCGCAGATGAATGTACCATGTTTTTACCTTTAAAATACAGTGTTAATATTCTAATAATATACGAGATTAGATAATTTATCAAGATATTTCATTAATGAATTATAAAATAGTCATAAATTTTCTATTATTTTCAAATAAATCAGTATTAACTCTTTAATGTACGTTAGTAAAAATCCAAATGATATAACCATTAACAGCAACAAAAACCAAATATCGTGAAAACTGTTTTTCTTTGAATTTGCAGGTCTAATTTATTAATTAATTTAAAATATTGCATACTATATTTATTTATATTACTATTAAAATAATAAATTAACTATAGAGAGGTATATAATGAAAAGTATATTTAATAAAGCTAATGCACCTTATCTTGTGAGCGGTGCTTTGGCTACTTCGGCTTTATTGGCATCAGGAGTGTTTGCTATAGCCCCTTACATTGGGTTTTTAGCTCCAGTTGAGCTTTTATAGTCTTGGCCTTCCACTTATTGTTGTTGCTGCTGTGTTTTCTGTTGCAACTATTGCATTTTCATATGCTGCAATTAGTAAAAACAACACCATTGCTGAGAAAAACGAAGTCATTAATCAGAAAGAAAGAGAAATATTAGATAAAAATAAAACTATTGCTGAGAAAGAAAATGAACTTGATCAACAAAATACTACAATTTCTAGCCTAAAAGAGCAGCTCTCTAACAAAGAAGATGAAGTAAAAGCTTACAAGCAGAGAATTTCTGAGAAAGAAGAGGAAATGGGTATCCAAGCAGCACTTGGAAAAGCATTGACATCTACAAAAGAAGCATTTATTAGTGGCCGTGTAAATCGTATTGTTAAAGATGGCTTAAAAAATGCTTATGACGCGATTCTACCAGCTCATTCAACAAGAGAAATATTCAGCGGTACTTGTGATACGTCAGTCAAGTATGCAAAAGATGCACTTAACAGTGTCACAAGCAGCTTGAAAAGTATTTATAGTGTAACTTCAATCTTTCCTGTATTAGGTAGATCTTCAGAGAATACCAAAAGTTAACTATATTAGGGAGAAATAGCTAAAATTATTTTTCCCTTTGATATTAAATCTCAAAAAAAATTGGCATAAGTTTAGGTAGTGTTGTGTCTGAGCTTACGCACATGCTGCACAAGATTCTAAACTACATTGTCCTTTTGGAATGTATGTAGGTTCAAGGTTATAATAAATGATCTTACCATTTCAAATAAATTATACTAATTTAATATTATATATCATTAAAAACTTAAACAACCTAGCCAATTCCAACAACCAAAACCAGCTAGTGTGAGAACAAGTTTTTTTGGAATGGATTGGTCTACCACGTAATACACACGAACTTTTATTTATAATGATTTTACTATACGCCAAAATCATCTAAATTGACTCACTTTCGCTAAATCTACATACGAACTGATTTGTCTAATTTTGTTGTAAAGATTTCAAGCTTCTATTTTTATAACCTTATTTTACGCAGCTTGTTCTCACAAATATATGACCTTTTTTTAAGGAGTAAATAATTGAATTGTTCTTGCTACTAGTTATTGCAATATTTTACCTAAAGATGTTCTTTCAAAAAATACTGCTCATATAATAGAATGTAGTAAAACTAGATAAGTGAATATTTAAAAAATCAATCAAGCTAGGAAACAATTGAAATAGATTTTTTATGGACAGAATTCTTTACGCTATTATAGAAATACTAATTAGATAATGGTGTATATTTACAGGTAAATTCAAATTCTTTAGGTTTATCTGTCTTTTCTAAGTGAATATAAAGTTCTTTATTCTCTGTAACGTTGTTAACACAGCAACAATTTTCAACTTCATACAGGTAATCCTTATGATGTGATTCCCAATTAAGTATTTGGCGTAGTGCTTTCACTTTAGCTTTCGATTCATTCTTTGCAATAACAAATACATTTTTATGCAACTCCTTAAATTTTTTACTATCGTAACCACCAAGGTTGACAAAATAAAGCTTTTCTTCAACGTGGGTAGGTTGTCTCGTTAAGGTAATATTATAATCTTCAGCACTTTCTAATATACCCCAAGCATCAATATGGAAACCTTTTTTTACACCCCACCATTTTGCTTTTACTTCTTCATAAGTATCTTCGATCTTTTCTGCTACTATAAAAAATATATCATGTAGCTCGATTAAAGAGGTTTCAGTTTTACCTCCAACATATATGACAAATATTTTCATGATACATGCCTCCTACTTTTATTCTCTTTATCATACTAAGTCTGTTCATTAAAAAATCAACAAAAATTAAGAATTTTTAGATGATGAAGTAAAACAGGAATAGATTAGACTTCTTGCATAACTGAGGAAATAATACCAAAAGTAATATTAGTGAAGGTATGAAATTTGAACAAATAAGTAAACTAGATGAAGAGGAGTTTCGAAGATTAACAGAAGTAAAAAGAAAAACATTCGAAAAAATAACAGAAATTTTAATGGAGTAAGAAAAAGGCAAGAGGAGGAAAACCAAATAAACAATGCATGTTTGTTAATGGCGCTAGAATATTTGCGTGACATATTTCATATTGGATAAAGCTATGGAATAAGCTAAAGTGCCTGTTATCGGTTGGATTGAGGATACGTTAATAAAACATTTACACTTCTGGAAGAAAAAGAGCTATTAGATTCGAATGTAGAGTATTAGGTTCTGGATAGTAGATGGAACAGAAATATCAATAGAGAGGCCAAAAAAAATTGGAATTATCCATATGAATTATGAAAGAGGTCTAATATAAATTTATTAATTTACATATGTATTATAATACACTATAAATAGGTAAATAATATGTATGAGTGAGGTTAAATTAAATAGTAAAGAGAATTCTAACGACTTAGTATATCAAAATCAAGGGTCATTAGTAATTAACTATTGGCAAGACAGAAGTGATGACAAAAAAATCCTTGAAGGTAAAGCGGAAAATACAGATGAATATGATATAAAAAATAAAAAGCTTGCTCAAGAATGCGCTGAATTTGTGTTGCAAGATCTAAACAATCATAATTCTGGTGACACGCACTCACAGTTAGAGGATGATCCATACCAAACAAAAGATGATAATCAGCAAACCTTTTTCTTTGAAGAAAGTTCACTCTTAATTGAGCAAGAAGTAACTTTAATTGAAAATGAAAGGAAGCTGATTAGTGAGTTTTATAAAGAAATGCAAGACGCTAAAAGCAAAGCTAATACAAAAAGTGCTTTAGAATATATTAAATCCATAACGGATAAATATTTAGAGAGAGGGATAAGAATAAACTCATACTGTGATAATGATGGTGAGGTTATAGTAAATTTAATATTTAAAGAAATCGCAGGTGTTCTCGATAATATTGTATTTATAAACTCCCGCACTGTAGCTCCTGAAATGCAGCCCTATGATTCTTCTGATGATGATGAAGAAGATTACTACAACTTGGATATCATAAGAGAGATTGCTCATGGTTTATTACAAAAAGGAGGAAAAGTAAAAGAGAGCCTCTTTTATCATGATAGGATAAGATATTCGACCACTGCTTTTATAGATAACAATTATTATAAACAATTTGATGAATATCTCATTGAACAGTATAAAGAAATGAAAAAAAAGTTAAAGGATATAGCATATGAGTGTATTGTAAACAAGAGCGAGCAAGCTCAAGACAAATTAGAAGTAGAGATTGATAATATCTACTTTTATATAAGATATCCACAAACTAGTATAATTGAACCCGTAAAAATCATAGCCAATCAAGAAATAATAGATCGAGGACTCAGAGTTCACATATTAAAAATAGGAAAAAGTACAGTAAAAATTGATAATAGAGGAGAAAAAAGAAATTATGTAGATCTTACAGAAGGTAGTGATGTGGTATTAACTTTCTATACTAGTTTGGGAGAATTAGAAGTTAGATTATATCCTCATGAAACAGATAAAAACTTGATAAGAGTAGAAGTGAATGATGAAGATCTACTGGAGGACATAGAAAGTTATAATGAAGAAATAGGACAAAATTGCTTATTGGGAGGTTTATCAGTTATTGAAGCTATAAACCGAGGTGTTTTTGTTAGATCTAATGAATTAATGCATCCTGAAGTAATAAGCGAGTCTAAAAACAAAAAGGTTTCATGGGCAGAACGTGAAGAGTTAAGAAGGGTTTCTAGGGAGGAAATTACTAGGTAGAAAGTATTAACTTTGCCTTAACGTATTTATTATACAGGTAGTACAAAGCCATTTTTACACTCATATATCGTCAATAATCTATTAACAATTCCTATGGTATAATCAATTTTGAAGGCTTTAGTAAAGGGGGAGTATGACAAAAGCAAATCCAATAGTTACATTAAAGTGTGTGATTCATATAGGTTATTACAATAAAAGTGTCAGAGGAAATAAAAATCTGGACTTGTGGTAGTATATATACATTATTACAATCGTGACAGAAAATTTACCAATAAAAAGCAAGTGGATTCTAAAATCAAGTTACGTTTAAATTGGATAAAACTATATAAAAAACTAGGCCATGCAGGAAAAGTATGCCAACACTATAACATTTCACGCTTTACCTTGCGCAAATGGTATAAACGTTACGAGGAACTCGGTGAAAAAGGATTAGAGAATTTTAGTAGTAGGCCCAAAACCTCACCTTTACAAAAAATTAATGCATCAAATGAGCAGCTTATCCTCGACCTAAGAAAAGCCAGAAAATTGGGAGCAAGACGCATTCAAACTGAATTAAAACGATTATACAGTTTCTCCTGTTCGTTGGCTACTATACACAAAGTTTTCAAAAAACATAATGTCTGTCTCTTGCGTATTAAACGTCACTATCGAAAACAAATAAAGCGTTATAACTGTAAAATACCAGGGGAGCGTATACAGATGGATGTATGCAAATAGCATCTGGTCTTTATCAATATACTGCCATAGATGACTGTACACGTTATAAAGTTGTTGCTTTATATTCAAGACGCACTGCAAAAAATACTCTTGATTTCCTTACACAACTACGAGAAAGGATACCTTTTTATTGTCAAAGAATTCAGACTGATAGAGGACAGGAATTTTTTGCTTATGAGGTACAAGAATATTTTAGAAAATGGAAGATTAAATTTCGTCCTATTAAGCCATTTTCTCCACATTTAAATGGTAAAGTGGAAAGGTCTCAGCGTACTGATTTAGATGAGTTTTATAGTAGTGTTAATATTAAAGATCCAACACTGCAAGTTAAACTTAGAGACTGGGAAGAATATTACAATATGCAACGTCCTCATAGCTCTCTTCAAGGAAAAAATCCTTGGGAAAAATACAAAGAACGGAAAAAACAATTCCTTGTTTAAGTGAGGTTGAAAAAAACTATATTCCGTCAAAAGAGCCATTTGCCATGCAAAATTACAAGCATGACCAAAGGTTAAAAAATATAAGATCTATTAACGAACAACCTATTTCAAATTCAGATTTGATCTGACAATTCATTTGTAACAATGTATATGAATCACACAAATAATTGCAGGTTATTTTGCAAAGAATGTACTAATGCAATGATACTGAAAAGATATCTTGAATTTAAAACACATGTTTTCTAGCTCTTTTCTGGTAGTTGAGTGAACGAATATCAGATATCTTATGACGATCAACTCTTCTCCCTTTTCTTACCACTAAAGTGTTCATCAAAAATAACTGTGATAGTCGATCCATAATGCAGTCTATGTCTGACTCTGTAGAAAAAATATCAAAGGCTAAGTTTTTAATCGCATTAAATGAGACAGATTTATTGATGCTTTTTTTAGTTTACTATTCTGTGTGCTCAATGTCTCTTCATCATCTTCTATCATGATACTTTCTAGATTACTGATGAAGATAGTTGACCAAAAATCCTGCTTGATAGTTTCAATACTTTTTCCTGTGAAATTCTCTAAATTTAATCTTCCCTTCAGCCTAGAAAAAAATGTTTCTACTCCCCAGCGCAAGTAATATAATCTCTCAAACTCTTCGACTGTAAAACTTTGCTCATCTAACAGAGATGTTACTAACACTTCAACTTCTCCAG
Source organism: Wolbachia endosymbiont (group B) of Cyclophora punctaria (assembly GCF_964028235.1). NCBI lineage: Bacteria > Pseudomonadati > Pseudomonadota > Alphaproteobacteria > Rickettsiales > Anaplasmataceae > Wolbachia > Wolbachia endosymbiont (group B) of Cyclophora punctaria. Next base: position 1,150,157 of record NZ_OZ034749.1, on the reverse strand, counting down.
AAGAAAGTATTATTTTGACTAACCTGAATTTCATCTCATCAGGTAATCCTAGCTTTCGTAGCTGTCTTGCTACTTTAATAAGTGCGGTAGACACTACCACCGTACTAGATGGGCTTTCCGGCTTAAACATAGCGTTTATTTCATTGAAAGACGAACTTGGACAGCGAATTATATAATTGATTTTCCTTCCTGTAAGCTCAGCAAGAAATCGATAAGATACGTATCCTCTATCACAGATTAACAAATCGTCTGATTTTATGGATTCAAGCATACCGATCGCTAAATCAACCTCATAGCTGTCACCTCTACTTAGCACAGATTTTATTGCAATATTATTTAGCACATCGTAGCAAACTTCAAAGGTTGCACTTGTATAGTCTTCAAATCTCTGGATTCCATTCCATACTGCTCTTGAGCCAAACTCGCCTATTATTTTGTCGCTCTTTGACAGAATCAGTATTGAAGCATCAAATGCAAGTACTCTGAAGCCATGGTGGGTTTTAAATTCCTGATCTTGGTAGTATAGGGAAACTATATCATCATTTAACTCTGAAAACGCAGTATGCTTTAGCTTCTTTCTTGCTTGAGTAAATGCACTTGCCGTAATTGTGTAATCTTTTCTTGTATGCAGAACAAACTCATTAAGCATTACTTGTAATGACTTTACACTCTTTCTAAAAATCAGGAGAAATACATTAATGAAGGGCAGCTTTCTTTTTCGTGAGAAGTCTTTTGAGGATGCTCTGTGTGCGTTTATAAAGTTTAAACTCATCAATTTATTTTTTATAAACATGATTATTCTTTTTTTTACTCATGTCATTACTTCTTTTAATTTGTGGATCTTACCTGATTTTACAATACAGTCCATCACTTTCCCTTAACTTAATGGCAGTGATGCAGGTATAATCCTCACCCACCACACAAAAAAACTGTCCAAAAAGATGCTGGAAGAAGATCCATTTCAAGGCCTAAGCGGTGCTGGATCTTTACGTGGATTTTATAGCACTGGCATGGTGATGTTTGCTCATGATGAAGAAAGCACTGTCCGTCAAATAGTATTTGAGCTTCGTAATGGTGAACGTGTAGCAAGTAAGCTTGTTGATAAGATAGATGGTCGTTGGAAGCTTGCAGACCAATGGAGTAACTGATTTTTACTTAATTTATAGGAGACAATATGTTATCAGATTTTTTAACTGATTTTAATAACGCAAAACTGCAGAGCAATTTAATACCAAAAGGTACAATAGTCAAGGTAAAAATGGCAATTAAACCAGGAGGTTATGAAAATTGGTTCACTAAAAGCTACACTACTGGCAGCATCTATTTAAACGTTGAATTTACTGTCACTGAAGGTCCATATGCAAAACGCAAGATTTTTCAAGTAATTGGTATTAAAAGTGGCAAAGCAAGAGTTGAAGGAGAAGATACTTGGGGAGAATCTGGTCGTTCTATGCTTAGAAGTATTTTAGAGTCAGCACGGAACATTCATGCAAATGACACTTCAGAAAAAGCAGTGATTGCTAGAAAAATCAACTCTATAGCTGATTTTAACGGGTTAGAGTTTACTGCAAAAGTTGGTATTGAAGCCGACAGTAGATACGGAGATAGAAACAGAATTGCTACAGTTGTTACTCCAGACCAAAACAATGGTATTGAATCTGACTGGTTACCATTTTGAAGTACGACGAAGGAAAGTTATGGGCTGCTGTTATTACTAGAGCTCTTCAGGATGCAGCAGGAAGGAACCTAAAACTTAAAAAAGAGGCTTGTAAATGGATTAGATCACGATCCTTTGAAACTGTTTGTGAACTCGCCAATCTGGACTCTAAACGTTTAAAGAATATGTTGATTAAAAAGGAGGGAAATTTTATGGGTTTTTCATCTCAAAAAGAGATTAAATCATTGTTAATTGATAACATAAAAGAATGTGTATCTTACTTACTTCCGGGTGGAGAATTTTATCAAGATAGGTTCTATCTGGCAAATTTAGGTAAAGATAAGATAATAGTTGAAATAAAAGGAGAGAAAGCAGGAAATTGGAATGACATTTATAAAGAAAAGAAGGGAGACATACTCAGTCTTTGGACTTTAGTTGAAGGTAACATAGATTCTGCCAAAAAGTGGTTGAACGCTAAAAAAAATTCCACGTTACAAAACAATGGAGAAAAAGCATTTTCTGTAAGATACTACTTAAATGATAAATCACCAATGCCAAAAGATATAATAGGGCCAAGAATATTAACTCCAGGCGGTCTTTTGGTCATAGGTGGAACTCCCAAAATCGGAAAAAGTAATTTTCTTCTTTCCATGTTAGTACATTTAGCTGCTGGAGTATCATTTCTTGGTATGAAGCCTGCAAAGCCACTTAAGATATTCTATCTACAGAATGAAATGGAATATGATTACATAAGAGAGCGCTTACAGAAGCTAAGAATCAGCAAGAAAACCCTTGATGCAGGAACAGAAAACTTAGTTATCACTAAAAAAGTACAGTTAACTTTGAATGTGGAAAAAATAAAAGAAATTATGTCGGAAAATCTCGATGTAAAAACAGTTGATCTTATAGTGATAGACTCTCTTTTTGATTATAGGAGTATGATCTCTTTTCTACAAAATGGTATTGATGAACTACGCTCTATCACTAATCCTACGGCTGGAGTAATAGTTACACATTACACCAAAAAAGTGTCAACAACCACGTTAAAAAAGAATCCATTTCAAGCATTGAGTGGTGCTAATGTTTTAAGAAGTTTATATACATCTGGAGTAGTAATATTTAAACCTAGTCAGCATAGAAATGTTCTGCAAGTAATGTATGAACTCAAAAATGGAAGACCCATACCAACAAAATTCATCAGTGAAGTTAACGGACACTGGAAAACAGCTTAGTTGAATTTCATAAGTTAAATTTTAAATATATTGGGGAATTTTATGGACATCTATTGTGATTTTAATACAGCAGCACCACATGGACATTACAAACCGTTATTAGAAAAAGAACAGCTAAAAGCTCAGCTTTTGTTAAATATCAGATCATGCCTTTCATATCTATTACCAAGAGGAACTTTTCGTGGTGATAAGTTTTATGTAGGCAATGTACAAAGTGATAAAGGAAAGAGTCTAGTAGTAGAATTAAGTGGCAGTGAAGCTGGCCTATGGCATGATTTTGCAACAGGAGAAGGTGGTGATATCATTGATCTTTGGGCAGGAGTACATAGAAAAAGTACGAGAATAGAGTTTCCTGAAGTAATGACTTCTATAGCTCAGTGGCTTGGTCATTTCAAAACTTCAAGTAGTCCAACTACATATTGGGATTATTACGATGAAAACGGCCAAGCTATCGTTAGAATCTATCGTTACGATGATGATAATGGAAAGCGATATCTTCCTTTTGATATAAAAAAGTCCGACTGTGGTGCACCGAAGATAAGGCCACTCTATAATATTCCAGGTATTTTGAAGTCCGATAAAGTTATTCTTGTAGAAGGAGAAAAATGTGCAGAAGCGCTGATAGAGAAAGGAATAACTGCAACAACAGCAATGTCAGGAGCAGCACCTATTGAGAAGACAGATTGGACTCCACTTAAAGGTAAACACATTATTATATGGCCAGATAATGATGCACCAGGTAAGAAATACGCTGAAAAATCTGCTATGAAACTTACTTGTCTTGGAGTTGAAGAACTTTGCATTTTGGAAATACCTAAAGATAAACCAAAGGGTTGGGACGCTGCTGATTGCGTGAAAGAAGGTATAAATGTTGAAAAATTCTTATCTTCAATTCCTCAAGTTCCATATGTGAAAAAACTATCAACTACCGAGGAATTCTCGAAAGTTCAAAAAGCAGGACGTTGCATTTCACTTTCAGCAATTCCAGTAATAAAGTATTTAAACGATAAATCACCAATGCCGAAAGACATAATAGCTCCAAGAATTTTAACTCCAGGAGGACTATTGGTGTTTGCAGGTGCACCTAAGGTTGGAAAAAGTGATTTTCTTATTTCTTGGTTATTACATATGGCAGGAGGAGTTCCATTTTTGAACATGATGCCCACAAGACCTTTGAAAATCTTTTACTTACAAACTGAAATTGGCTATCACTATATGCGTGAACGTCTTCAGCAGATTAAACTAAATGAAGAACTTCTTGAAATTGCTGGATATAACTTAGTTATTACACCACAAGTGGAGTTACTTCTAAATGATGATAGTATAGAGATTATTTTAGATAAAATAGAAAGTTCATTTGGCTCGAATGCAGTTGATATAATAGCAATAGATCCACTACGCAATATTTTTGATGCCGGTGAGAATAGTAGTGAAAATGACAACAATGCTATGTTATTCTTTCTACAAGAAAGGGTTGGTAAATTGAGAAAGCTGGCTAATCAAGGTGAAGGGGTTATTTTAGTACATCATACAAAAAAGATTCAAAAGAAATCATTAGAAGAAGATCCCTTTCAAAGCTTTAGTGGAGCTGGTTCATTGCGAAGTTTTTATACTACAGGAATGATAATGTTTAGACCAAATGAACAACAAAGCTGTCGTCAGCTAATATTTGAGTTACGCAATGGTCATGCTATTGCATCAAAATACGTTGATAAAATTAACAATAACTGGTACGTAGTTGATTATGAATCGCAAAGACTTGTGAATAAAGATTATGGTCAAAGGTTAGATGCAGAACGTTCGCGTAGGTATGATACTATTCTACAATTAATTTATGATGAAGCACGGAAGGGACGTCTATATACAATAAATTCGTTCTGTCAGGCATTTGAGAATAAAGCAGGTCTTGGTAGTCAATATTTGATCCGTGAACGTATTGATACTTTAGCTACAAAGGGCTATATAAAATTTAATAGAGAAGGTAAAAATGGAGCAAGAACTAGATATGGGGTGCTTTGTGTTGCAGGCATGGAAAAGAAAAGTAAGGTATTTGATCATCAACTGAATAAAGAAGTGACAATTTATGAAAAGGTCTTACCAACCGACTATAAATCACTGGAGAATGGTAGCATTTTACCAGTTGAAAATCCGAATACTTGGGTTCATCATAGCATCTGCAATTAATAAAATTAAAATAGAAAATATGAGTTATTTCAGTCTTCGGATTTGCTCAGTTTGTCTTCAGAATTTGCTTAGTCTATGCAGACTGAATTTAGTAAGGGTGAAAGAAATGCAAGATTTTCAACAACTTAGAGGGATTGTTGAATTTTATAGCTGCAGGCTGAGCAATAGGGAAAAAGTTCAGGAATATAGAGGGTTTTGTTCAACTCTCAGTTTTCAGAATAACTCCTATTATTATATAATAATATAGTAGTATGACTTTAAAACATACTACTCTGTTCGTTTCTCTTTTACTTACAATAATAAGCTATGGAAAGCTCTCTTTCAAAGTTATCTGATAAAAGAAACGAAAGAAAACGCTCAGAAAAAACAAATGGCCCGTAATTGCGTTTTAAAGCCATTCTACAACTTCAGGGTACAATTATACTACCAAGACCTAGGTTAATCATGTAAGATAGCTTAAAACTCGATTATGAGGTATTTCTAAATTATCTTTTACTTGTTATAAAAAAACCTCACTTTAGTTTATCAAGTTTTTTATTCATTGTAAAATATTTTTTCAAAAAAGTAAACAGTTTTCATAATTTCGGTATAGCAAAGTATGTCAGTAGAACAGCTTTTGTTTAAAACCTCTGAGCAATTAATTGCAAAACTCTCAGTGATGAAATCAGCAAATTGTAGATGAAGCTCAAGGAAAAAAGTCTCTAGCTACTGCCATAGAAGAAGAAACAGAAGCTACAAAACCCTCTCAATAGTTCAAGATGGAGACAAAGATCTAAATTTATTTATTTACGTCTCTAATTTTATCTCGTATAATGGAGACAAAGATTTATATTTTGTGTTTTATGTCTCCATTATTTATTGGTAGGAAAACTGAGTTAAAACAACTACTGGAGCTTACAGACAAAAATACTGCATCTTTTGTAGTAGTCAAAGGAAGACGTCGTATAGGAAAAAGTCGTTTAATTCAAGAGTTTGGTAAGTATTTTGAACAATATTACTCCTTTATAGGTTTGCCACCAGAAAGGCATACTACAACGTCCTACCAACTTAATGAATTTTCTAGACAAGTTGCTAGACAATTTAATACATCTTTTGCTAGGTATGATGACTGGAGCGATTTACTATGGGCAGTTGGTGAACGTCTACTATCAGGAAAAACATTATTGCTGTTTGATGAAATTTCTTGGATGGGCTCAAAAGATCCAACCTTTTTAGGCAAAATAAAAAATTTTTGGGATACGCAGCTAAAAAATAATAACAAGCTAATTTTTGTTGTTTGTGGATCAGCTTCATCCTGGATCGAGAAAAATATACTTAGCAGCACTGGTTTCGTAGGGAGAATATCGTTAACTTTAACACTCGGAGAATTATCACTTTCTGATTGCAACGAATTTTGGCCAAAAAATATTTCAGCATATGAAAAGTTTAAGGTGCTTGCAGTAACTGGCGGAATTCCAAAGTATTTAGAGGAGGTAAATTTTAAACATAGCGCTGAAGAAAATATTAAAAGGCTTTGTTTTACAAAAGGTGGGTTTTTAGTTGAAGAATTTAATCAAATATTCTCAGATTTATTCATGCGAAAAACTGCTTTTTATAAGCAAATAGTCAGAGCTCTTTCTACTGGAGCTAAAGAACAAGAAGAAATTTGTGCTACTTTAAATATCGTAAGACATGGACGCATTTCTGAGTATCTATATGAACTTGAGCTTGCTGGTTTTATTGCAAAGGATCATACTTGGAGTATAAAAACTGGTACTGATTCACGACTCAGGAGGTACAGACTTCAAGATAATTATTTAAGGTTTTATCTAAGATATATCGAAAAAGATCTAGGAAAAATTAGTCGTGACACCTATTCTATAGGGTTCTTACCAGAGTGGTATACAATTATTGGGCTTCAATTTGAAAATTTGGTGCTGAACAATAGAAAGAGTATACATAATATCTTAGGAATTGATGGAATAATAAGCGAGAATCCATTTTTTCAGAAAAGAACCCGTAATAGTGCAGGTTGTCAAATTGATTATATGATTCAAACGAAGTTTAACACTCTCTACATTTGCGAAATCAAATTTTCAAAAGATAAAATTGGTCATTCAATAATACAAGAGGTACAAAAGAAAATAGATGCACTAAATCGTCCAAAAGGCTTTTCATGTCGTCCAGTCCTTATCCACGTTAATGATGTAAGTGATGATGTTATAGATAGTGGTTACTTTTCACACATAATTGATTTTGGAAAATTATTGAATTGTAAGTAATGGTTTTTCTGACTTAAAAAATGGTAGTTTCTGCAGTTATTCTTAAGTTCATAGAGTTTGCTAACATTAGTATCTTTAGCTTTACAAAAAGGGGATGGAGCCAAAACAATCTCTCTGCTGCAACTTAATTCTTTAAAATATTTTAAAGGGCTATTATAGCGTTATTGATGATTTAGATAGGGGAGGATATGTTTTGCCAAAAGCTCATATAATCTCTTTTAAACCCAAATAAACAGTTATTTCCAAAATGGAAACAACTCAAATAGCGAAGAAGCTACTGTAAAAGATATAGCTGATTTTCAAAGCTCTTTAATTCCTTAGCTATCTTAAAATTATTTTAACTTTTTTTTCAAAAAATCCCGGAAAAAGTAGTAAGAAATCCGGTATATATTAGTATAGGGTCATTGAGTGTAGATGTGCTTAAAACACAAAAGTCGGCAAACGAACAGAGTAGAAAAGATTGAAGAAAGCAAAAGAAATTTAGGCTTTTGGTAAGTTACATAATTGAGAATTTGTATTTTTTTAGATGAGACAAAAACTGTATTTTAAAGCTAGATGTGACTTTAGGGTAAAATACCAACCAAAGAACGCTTCTTTAAAACTTGATCACAAGCCTTGTCACAAATTTTACTTTTTCCATTATAACATCTTTTACTTCTCTTCAACACAGTTAACGAACTACTTTTATCAGCACAGTGAAAGGGTTAATACGGTAACCATAATCTTTACGCGATGATCCAGGCCAACCAACTGTTTGAATCAAATCATTACGTATCGATGTTTAGTCCTAACTTTTTAGCTAAGGTGGTTTTTATTGTCCTTTGGATTGTGTTTAGTGATTTTCTGATGTGATGTTCTGGATCTGCTTCTGAATGGCTTTGTTGCATAGCTAGTGTTGGTTGAGGTTATTGTAAGAAGAAAAGCTTTTTAATATATGGCTACTAACGCATTTTGTTGTAAAATAGGCATTTTTCAAACAAGTACAACTTATGCCACAAAAAATGAGAGTAAGTAACCAAAGAGAATATAACGAGTTTCTCAAAAAAAGAGGAAATGTTTTTCATTTTGTTAATCAAGCCATAGAAAATTGGTATGAAAATAGTCCAAAAGTTGCAGGTGGCAATAACACTTATAGTGATAAAGTTGTAATTTTAATACACATAATAGTTCATCTTTTTAGAATTGGCTTGAGACAAGCTGTAGGTTCTGTAAAAGGTTATATGGTACAAAAATAGGCAAAAAACTTAAGATTATCAGCTATACACAAGCTTCCAGAAGATTTAAAAAGCTTAATTTGAAGATTGATGACCATAGAAGCAATAAAGATGATCTGGAAAATGTTGAAATTGCCGTAGATAGCACTAGAGTTAGTATCTACAATAATAACGGTGGGCATAGTAAGCTTAATATTTGAAAAAGAAAATACAGTGGTTATGGTCAAGTAAGAAAATTATATGTTGTTTTAAACATAAATGATAAGAAAGCAATAAGCATGAACTACACTAGTGGTGTTGCTGTAGACTATTTGCCGGTCTGCGATATGTTAGAAGAAGTCAGTGATAAATATAACATTTGTTCTATTCGAGCAGATGCGGCTTATGATATAAAAAGTGTGTATAAAGAATGCAGAAAATACAATATTGTGCCTATTATTCGCCCTAGGAAGGATACTAAAATTTGTTTAGCTGACTACTTATCAGAAAGAAACAAGTATATTAGTAGAATTAGGTCATATGAGAATTATGAAGATGGTATTAATGAATGGAAGAAAAAAGTTAAGTATGGAGCACGGTCTTATATTGAAGTCTTTTTCTATAGGTTGAAGCAAATATTTGGGTTTAGCTTGAAAAATAAATCAGAGGTAAATCGTGAAAAAGAGCTGTTAATTAAGTGCTACTTATTGAACAAATTTACTGATATAGGTATGGCTAAATTTAAATTAGCTGCGTAAATTCACTGTGATTTACATGCCTATCAGTGCTATGCAACAAAGCCATCCATAATCAGAAGAGCTGTTACGTATACTTAATTGGCAACCTTTTTGACAAACTGAACTCATCTCCTTTCAAACAATTTTTCTATATCACTTATTTTCATTTCTATATACGTTGGTCTTTCATGACCAGAATATGGAGTTTTCTCAATTTGTCTTAGTATCTCATTCATCTCTTCCAATTTCATTTTTCTTCCTGCTCCATGGCAAGCGATTGTGGCTGATATTTTATTCACCTTATCCTCTATTGACAACGTATCTTCCATTTCCGTTAACTTATCTACTATATCAACTAGCATCCCTTTTATATCTATTGTTTCCAAGATTGAAGGTATTTCTTTCACCATTATTTTATCTTCTGATTCTATTTCAATACCAAAACCCATTTCAAAAAGCTTATCTTTATAAGTTTCAACCATCTCCGTCCCTGCTTGGTTTTTAATCTCAACTATTTCAGGAAGGAGAAGTTTTTGTCTTTTTATGCTTGTTAAGCACTCGTATATCAATCTCTCGTGGTCTGCATGTTGATCTACTATAATCAGCCTATCTCCAGACTCAGCAATAATGTAAGTATTGTAGACCTGACAGCGTGCATATCCCAGAGGATTATCCTCTATTAAATCAATTTGCTTCCTTTCTAAAACCATCGTTCCCTTTTGGGATGGAGATTCTCCATATTTAAACGTTTCTGGTAAGCTTTGCCTTCTTTCATCTGGTGCATTGAATTCTTTCATTAGACGATTTTCTAAAAGACTTGGCCTCTTTTCATAAAACTCTTTTTGATTTTTTTTCTCTTTACTATCAACCTGCTCTTGGCTTTTACTATCATTAAAAATTAGCTCCTCTTCAATACCTTGACCACTCGCTGCAAACCTCGTTGATAGTGTTTTTATTATCCCTCTTCTCACTATTTCATATATTAGCCTTTTATTCTGAAATCTTACTTCTGATTTATTTGGATGCACATTTACATCTACTTGATCGTATGGTATCTCCAAGTACAGCGCTGCAAAAGGATACCTCCCAACTGGAATAAAATCTTGATACGCATATCGAATTGCACCTATAAGTAGATTGTCTTTTATTGGCCTTCCATTAACAAACGTATAGATCTGAGTTGAATTGCCACGACTAATAGTTGGTTTACAGATGTATCCCGTAAGTTTGATGCCGTCTTTTTCCTCTTTAACTTCCAGCGAATTGCTCTGAAATTCTTCTTCTATTTCACATAGTCTGTTAAATAATGAAGTTTGCTTAATATATTTTAAGAGCTTTTTATTACCGGAAGTAAGAGTAAATCCAATACTATAGTTAATCATTGCTATGTTATTTACAATCAACTATAGCTTGTGTTTCTGCCCTTTCGGTTTTTAGAAATTTTAGTCTATTTGGAGTCGCAAAAAATAAGTCACGAACTTCAATATATGTACCCTGCAATAAAGAATAAGTGGTAATCTCTCTTATTTTTTCTCCTCCCTCATAACTTATAGACCATGCTTCATTTACTCTTTTTGCTTTCGATGATAGCCTAATTCTACTCACTGCTGCAATTGAAGGCAAAGCCTCTCCTCTAAAGCCAAGATGTCTGATCTCTATTAACTCACTATCACTTAATTTTGAAGTGGCATGCCTCATAAGTGCTAGTTCCAGATCGTTCTTTTCTATTCCATTTCCATCATCTATCACAGTTATAAGGTTACGTCCACCACTTTCTATTTTGATCTCTATCTCTGAACTTCCAGCATCTATTGCATTTTCTACTAATTCCTTTACTACACTCGCTGGCCTTGTATCTTGAACAAAGCATCTAATGTTTTAAGCTTAAGCATTAGATGGAGAAGGGGAGAACTCTGTCAGTGGTCTTAGCTCATTTGCAGCTCTTTGCTGTCCATATGCTGGAAATTCTGTTGCAATATTTACTACTGCTCTTTCTATATCTTCGGAAACTCTGTTTGCAAACAGCGGTTTTTTTCTTGCTGATTTCATGTAACGCCTCTTCTCCTCCATTTTCGTATAACTCCTTGAATCTATAAAACGTATCTCTTGAATATCCCATTACCTTGCACGCTTGAGACCCCAGTTATGGATTAGAAAACAGATAAAAGTAGAATTAATAAAGAGGGAAATAGGGTAAACTCAAGTATTTTAGCAATAATTTAAGAGGTTACCCATGAAGAAAGATATTACAGAACTTTACTGCTGAGTCGAGGATTTTTGTCGTGTAGTAGATGAAAATTTTGCAAATAAGTTCTTATCAAATGGCAAAAAACCAACCAGAGTACCAGAAATAGCGCACTCAGAAATGCTAACCATAATCCTGTTATACCACCAATCGCCATGTAAAAACTTCAAGGCTTTTTATCTTTGTTACCTTAAGTTACTCTATAGATCAGAATTTTCAAAGATGCCTTCATATCACAGATTTATTGCCTTAAAGCCGAGAGTTTTACGGTATTTAGCATTACTTCTTCAATGGTTCTGCGAACAAGCGAAAATGACAGGTACTTCCTACATTGACACTTCTACGATTGCCATTTGCCACAAGAAAAGGATCTCTAGGAACAAAGTTTTTGATGGTTTAGCAGAAATTGGTAAGAGCACGTATGGTTGGTTTTTTGGCTTTAAATTGCACTTGGTGATTAACGAAATTGGAGAAATTCAATCACTTACTCTAACCAAAGGTAACGTTGATGACAGAAAACCTGTGCCAACTATAACTAAAAGACTGACAGGACTTTTGTTCGGAGATAAAGGCTATATCAAGAAGGAGCTCTTTGAGGAACTCTTCGATAGAGGTTTAAAGCTTGTCACTAAAGTGAAAAAAGGCATGAAAAACGCACTAATCTCACTAAAAGAGAAGTCTTTATTGAGAAAAAGGTCGATTATTGAGACAGTCTTTGGTTGTTTAAAAAATAAATTTGAGCTTGAAAATACACGGCACAGATCGCCAATAAATTTTCTGGTACATATTTTTCTACATTAATTTCATATTCCATGCAGTCAAAAAAGCCTTCTATTTCTAAGCCTTACTGTGTTGGTTAATCCATAACTGGGGTTTGAGATACATTCCCGAGCTGTTTTGCTAGCTCTAATAAACCTAGTTTTGGTTTTAATATTTTTGTTTGTATTGTGTTCATTTCTAACACTCCTTTCTTTTATTATTTTATAACTTACTTTTTTAAAGTGTCAGATTAAGTCTAAGCTATTACAGGTTTTACTCCTTTACATTTGGCAGCACAAAATGGTCACAAAGATATAGTTAATCTTCTTCTAAAGGAAAAGGCTGATGTTAATGCTAAGAATAAGAAAGGTGCTACTCCTTTACATTTGGCAGCAGAAAATGATCATACATATATAGTTGATCTTCTTCTAAAGGAAAAGGCTGATGTTAATGCTAAGAATAAGAAAGGTGCTACTCCTTTACATTTTGCAGCAAAAAATGGTCATACATATATAGTTGATCTTCTTCTAAAGGAAAAGGCTGATGTTAATGCTAAGAATAAGAAAGGTGCTACTCCTTTACATTTTGCAGCAAAAAATGATCGTATAGATATAGTTGATCTTCTGCTTTCTAACCCAAATATTAATGTTGGTTGTATAGATCTTAAACTTATTACTGGAAAAAGTGCAAGCAAAAAAAATCTTGTTCAAAAAAGACTTCAAGATAATGAATTGTTTAATATGCTAAAACAAGCAGCAACAGAAATAGATGAAAATAAAGTAGATGAATTACTGGAATCAAAAAATAAGTATAGTTTCAAACCAAGCTTAAACTACTCTCCAGACGGTAATAATGAAAATACGACTATTGAAATTGCTATTAAAGCTGGTGGAAAGTTATTAGATCTTTTATGTACTTATGCTGAGAAGAATATAGGTACAGACACTGAAATATTTAAACGACTCAAACATGCTAAAGAAAACTCTCATTCTAAGAGAGATCTTTGTGATGTTTCTGTTTTAAAACATTCTACTCCAGATCAAGGCTTTTTGTTTAGTAATGGTTAATGCTTCCTTCTATAATGCAAAACCCATACTCACCCAACCTAATTGATTACTTGCAATCTGGATTCCAGTTTTAAGCTACTCGGATGACAGAGAAAGGGCTACTTGCATGACATGAAAAGGAGCACCGAGCAGATCACTTCTTCACAAGGATCTTATCAGCAACACGCATATCAATTATGCTCCAATTGCTAAAAGTAAAGTCGGTTGTATTTTGCAAGTGGCTTAAATAATCCCATGCGCTATAAGGATTATCTTCAGGCAATTTTACTGTGGCACTGTCATCGAGTATGATATTCCATCTTCTATTTCCTACATAAACACAAGAAGAAATATGATCACTTAATTGAGTTTTCCTCTCTAGTATATACTTAATGAATTTTAGGCTTGATAACGAATTTTGTCCTTTGATTATAACGAGGTTATCTATCTGGTAATCATCTACGATTACTTTACCTTCAGAGTCAATTACTGAAGTTCTGTTATCATCTTTCCAAAGAGCAAAAGGTTTGTGTTCATTTACATCAATGAGTAAGGTGTTGGGTAAAATCCTATAAATTCTTACATGTTTTATCCATTCACTTACAGATTGTATATTATCTGTTAGTTTTGAGAGTGATACATACATGATAGGTTGTGTTCTATCTACTAAACTTAGAATGTCCTGTTCATTTGTAAATTTGTTTCCAGTAACGGTTACTTTGTCGATTGAAAATCCATTGCTAATTAATAAGCTCGATAAGCGATCGTTACACCAAGTAAAGTAGTAATTGAATCGATTTGTTATTTTATCAAGTGAACTATAAAGTACTAGTGTAAGGAAGAGTGCAGTTATAATCATGAAAGCACACTTGCGCAAAAAACTCCTTTGGCTTCTAGTAACATTGTTCAACATCGGCTTGATCTCTAATATTCTTGTGGTGTAAACTGTCTTTGACAATAATTTTAATTAATTCATTAAAATCAATTCCTTTTGTCAATTTTGCAATTTCTGGTACTAACGATAATTCAGTAAAGCCAGGATGTGTATTAATCTCAAGCATTTTTAAAGTGTTATTTTGGGGATTATAACGGAAGTCTGAGCGGGAAACAGTTTTGCATCCTAAAAATTGATGAACTTTTAGTGCGTGTTCCAAGGTCATTCTATATATGTTGTCAGGAATTTTAGCAGGAAATATATGTTCTGCAAATCCATCTGTATACTTTGCTTCATAATCATAGAATTTATTTTTTGGTCGTATTTCCATAGTGCCAATTGCTTCGTTCAGCAATACAGCAGTATGTAACTCTATACCCGGTATGTATTCTTCTATGATTATCTTTTCCATTATAGTAGAACTGTTATTTTTTAGCTCTAAGTAATCCTCATGTGAGAAAATCATGTGTACTCCAATGCTTGAGCCTTCGTTAATCGGTTTTAAGACGTACGGATAATCAACTTTAATATTATTTTTTAGCACATCTTCTCGACTAATTACATAACCTCTTGGAGTGTCGATATTAAGAGAATGGAATATATGCTTTGACATCACTTTATTCATAGCAACAGCCGAAGCCATAACTTCTGAGTGTGTATATTTTATACCTAAAATCTCCAGCAAACCTTGAATACAGCCATCTTCACCATAAGGTCCATGTAGAGCAATAAAAGCAAGAGCGGGATTAGTTTTTTTAAGCTTTTGAGCAATGTTGCTATCAACATCTATTTCTATTGCATTATATGAAAGGCTATCAAGCGCCTTCTTTACTGCTTTTCCGCTCATAAGCGATATTTCTCTTTCGCAAGAAAATCCACCACTTAAAATTGCTATAGTTGGAACCATAAGCACCCTAATATTTTGCTATATATCATATATAAAAGATACTTTTATCTTCAATAGAAAAAACGCTTTGAAAAATTCCACAGCTGTACAGATATTGAAACTTGCAGATGGTGTCATGCAAACTGGTTCCTTTATGATCAGACACCAGATTGCAAGTAAAACTGGAAGATCTTTTTCAGTAATATTCTTTAAAAATTTAATTTTGTAATCCACTTGATTTCCACTTTACATCTTTGTAATCAACTGTTTCTACACCTTCAATGTCATATTGATCAGCAACTACAGATAGTTCCATTTCATGATCTATTAAAAACCTTTCTGCTGATTCTTGAGTGGGCTGCTTAGTAAGCTCAACTAGTTTAGTAAAATGCTGTAAAGTTTTTTTACTGAAAGATACATTAGCATTTGCCGTAAGTTTTGCCAAAGTTCATGAGTAATTGTACAATATTTTCCTGAAATTTTCAAGAAAGTAAACTTATCTGGAAAGTAATTATGCTGATATAAATATTACAATTTTATTAACACATAAATGCTACCGTGGCGTTAGTTTTTTAATTTAGGAGTATATTATGGTTATACCTACACAAAACTCGAATTCATTAACGTTTCAGGCACGTAACCTATCTCATATTTGCCACAAAAACTGTGAAGAGGCGTTCAATGAAACAGACAAACCTCTATGCAAGACTAGATGTGACGCTTTCTTTCCAGTGCCTGAACCTCGTTCACAAATTAGTGAGAAATTAGTAGAAATTGCAAACAATCTCCGTTTTGAGAGTGCATAATTATCGTCTATGGCAGATGAAATAGACGCTTACAATTCAATGTCTATTTAATCAAAAAAATGTAAGTCTATTTTTGTACTCTATGACCCTAAATTTTCATCAAAATAAGCTGTCTTATCCTTTTTTTCTTTATACTCTTCTGCTGTATCTAGGGGTTGCTTTTTAGCTGTAATGTTTGGCCATTTTTGCGAATATTCTACGTTTATGTTGTAAAATGATTTAAAGATTTTTTGTTCATTGTTCAGCAAGCCTTCGTCTAGTTCTATAATATCTTTTATGGAATCATCAGTTACAATCGCATCCACTGGACACTCAGGTATACATACTCCACAATCAATACACTCATCTGGGTTAATCACGAGCATATTTTTACCTTCATAAAAGCAGTCAACGGGACATACTTCTACACAGTCCGTATATTTACATTTTATGCATTTATCTGTAACAAAATGCGTCATAAAACACTGTATATTTACATTATCTTGGGTACACTAAATTGATAAGAAATTCAAGCCTTTTATGAAGATAAATAAATTAAATAACGAAGAATTAGAAATATGGCTAAGCTTGGCTAGAACTGTGGGACCAGTAAAGTTCTTTAGTATACTTAGAGCATATGGGTCGCTATATGAAGTGCTTAAATATCTTAATAAGTTGACTAACAAGGATTATGGAATTCAAAATGCACGAGAAGAAATTAAGAATGCAGAAAAAATTGGAGCCAAAATAACACCAGCATGTGATCCAGATTACCCTGAAATTTTAAGGAATATCTCTGGTTGTCCTCCTGTAATAACTACACTTGGTGATGTATCATTATTAAGTCGTGAGATAATTGCAATAATCGGTGGACGTAATTCTTCAATGAATGGAAGAAATTTTGCCAATAAGTTGGCACTCGATTTAAGCGAAGCTGGTTTCATCGTAATTTCTGGTCTTGCAAGAGGGATTGATACTGCAGCAAACAGTGTAATATACAAAAATTACCCCACTATTGCTGTTACAGCAAGCGGAATTGACGTAGCATGACTTAGAACATGCAGCAACATGACGATTTGTCTATACTTTATCAAGTATATTAATGGGTAAATGAATTTTAATACAATCTTATTATACTTATAAATACGTTATATGTGAGAAGATATGGAAGATTTTATAACTGAAAGAAGGAAAGATGATGCTGTGATATCTGTTTGTCAGGATAATGAGAAAAAGAACGTATTAATCTTGGGACTCAATCAAGCTGCAAGGAATTTATTAAAATGTGAGGAAGAGAATTTACTTAATAAGCCGTTAATCAATATTTTAAGTAAAAGAGCAGCTGAAGATATGAAAAGCTATTTGGAGTATACTGAAGATGGGCGCGATTTGCCCGATATATTGCCAAAAGTGATAGGCTTTTCTTTAATCGACGCTAAAGGAGAAGATATAAAAACAAAGGTAAAAGTTTTTCGCACAACGCAATTTACTAATAGCAAGATTAATTATGAGCTATTAATACGTGACATTAGCCTGTTTCATAAGCTAGGAATGTTTAGGGATAAATACCTGATAGGTAAAAAATATAAAAACCACAATTTGTTTAACATACCAGACAATGAGTCCACTATTTTTGAGTTATATGTTGTATTAAATTTTGCCTTTGAATATCAAATTAATGCAGTTATAGGGATAATAGGCTTCAATAGTAAATTGAGTGAGACGAACGATCCATTGAACGTTATCATAGAGCATTTTTATAAAAATTGCCGTAGTGATGATTTTTTGGGATTTATTGATGAGAATAAGGTACTTTTTATTTTGATGAACTGTGGTACAAAAAACACGTCTAAAATAGTGAATCGTATACGCTCTGCTATTAATAAGCAGTTATTAAAGCGAAAACTACCAAGTATATCAATTATTTATGGAAATATAATTCAAAAGCATAGTGTGAAGAATGCTTAAACGCTTTTGTCATTAATTGGTTTGTAGTATCTAAGTTCTACACAATATAAGGATTGTTTTTTATTTCTGTTAAGCTTATATTAAGAATTTAAGCTTACCTATGAGGTTACTAATCACACTGTTTTTATCATTACTCGTGGGAGGAAGTGCTAACGCTAGGGTAATTCTGGATAAGGAGATGTCTTATGTAGAACTAGATGGAAAAGTAGATTTAAGATTTGGCTACGCTTTCAATAGAGATTCTTTTAGCTCTACCAAAGACAAGACCTCAAGTTATTCAGACCTGCGCTTGCTTTATTTACAGCAAGTTTATCCAAATACTAAAATGGGTTTTGATGTTAAGGCAGGAGTTTCTGGTATTGCAAACTTAAAGGCACTAGACATAGAAAAGTTAGAAATGGAGAAGTGGTATTTTGTCATAAAGAATCAGGAGTTTGGATCATTTGAATATGGTAAAGGAAGTTTAGTTAGTCAGAGTATGTTAATTAACACTTCAAAAATTTATACAGCTGCTGGGGGAATAAATGGTCATTGGACAAACTATGCAAATCTGCGCGGTAATGGAAAAAAAGATGATGACTCTGGGTACGATAAGGACAAGGTATTTTGGGTAAAACCCAATGTTTACAGCGACTATAATGGACTAGAGCTGAAGTTAAAACAACCAATGATAAACTATATTTCTCCTGAAATTCATAACTTTCAACTTGGATTCAGTTATGTTCCAGGTAAAAATAATTTACAATATAATAATTTAATAGCCGCTGGTCTTTCCTATAAAAATGCCCTATCAGATGAAATAAATTTTACTACTGCTTTGACTGGCGAATTTGCAAGGGAAAATTTAACTGACTGTACAAACAAAAATTCTAGCGATCTTCAGTGTCATAATCAATTACTACACTGGAATTTTGGTGTGAAACTAAAGCTTTTTGAACTTGATTGCATTTTGTCGTACGGGAATGGTGGTAAATCTGGTGAGAAGCGTAGTCATGAAACAAATAATATGCATTATGTAAATGCAGGTATTGCTTATCATTCTGATTCTCGTAAAGTGAGCTTAACATATTTTAATAGTGTTAGGGATATTGCAGACAAAGGTACAAACGAATTAACATCACAGGCTTTCAGTCTTGAATATCCATTAGCTGTTGGTACTTCATATTACTTTGATATTGTAAGATTTAGTACTAAGGAGCTTGCAGTGGAAGATAATAACTCCGGATATGTGCTTTTGGCCGGATTGAAGCTAAGTTTTTAGTGAAGTAACTGGTATGTAAGTATTGTAATAATGAGAGTAAAATTGAGTTGTTAATATATGTGCTATTTGATATTATAAAAATAACTATTACATAAGATTTTCAATAAAAAGACATTCTGTTACTAATCCAAGTGTAGAAGAAAACGGTTATTAATTAGCAAACCAAGCCCTTCAGTAAGCGCATCTCTTCAGGTGCTCTTTTTTTCTTTTTTATATATAAAAAAATTAGATAGTATTGTGAGTGCGGTTTTTTCTGTGTTCTGATGCTTTTCAATTCTATAGCTTTTGTATTGAATTTCCTTTTTTTACTACTATTTCTCTATATTGTTGTAAGAAAGAACAGAAAATTTAGTGAGAATCTTGAGAAGAATTTACTTAAAGTAGCACATGAACTTCAAGAGGCAAAACAGGCTTTAGTAGATAAAAATAAGGAAATAGTTGATTTGAAAGTGAGGAACGCAGAACTTGAAGTAATTCTTCAAAAAGAGCGTGAAGAAAAGAAAAAGGAAATAGAATTACTAACAAAAGCAGAGGAGAGGCTTACGAACACTTTTAAAGCACTTTCTCTTGATGCTCTTCAGGTAAACAATAATAATTTTCTGAACTTAGCAAAAGAAGTGATCGATAATAAGCTAAAAGAAACAGAAAGTGACTTCAAAAAAAGGCAAGCAACGATCAACGAAGTTATCACTCCAATAAAAGAAAAATTAGAAAAATTCGACAGTGAAATACGTGAGCTAGAGAAAGAGAGGGTAGGGGCCTACGAAGGTTTAAGGGAGCAAATTGGAGCATTAATGAACCAAACTTCTAGCCTTGCTAACGCCTTGAGGAAACCTCACATTAGAGGTAAGTGGGGTGAAATGCAGCTCAAAAGAGTGATAGAGATGGCGGGAATGATTGAATATTGCGATTTTTTTACTCAAGCCTCAGTAATTGATAAAAATGAGGACAATTTGTTACGTCCTGATTTAATAGTAAAAATGCCATCAGGAAAGCAAATAATAATAGATGCTAAAGTACCACTTGATTCTTACATGGATGCTATGTCGCAAAATGATTTACAGATACAAAAGGAAAAATTGAAGAATCATTCTCTGGCAATAAAAAAACATATAAATAATCTAGGCAGAAAGGAATATTGGAACCAATTTGAAAATACGCCAGAGTTTGTGGTGCTTTTTTTAACAGGAGAAGGGGTTTTCAGCGCAGCACTAGAATGTGAACCAGCTTTGATAGAAATTGGAATAGAAAAAAAAGTAATTATTGCAACACCAATCACTTTAATCGCGCTACTTAGGGCAGTAGCCTATGGGTGGAAGCAAGAGATAATAGCTGAAAATGCAAAGAAAATAAGTGAACTAGGCCATATTTTATATGAGCGAATCTGCACAATGGGCGAAAATTTTGATAATTTACGCAGAAGCTTAAAAAGTGCTGTTGATCATTACAATAAAACTGCTGGTTCGCTTGAGGCAAGAGTGTTTCCTGCTGCCCGAGAATTCAATAAGCTTGGTATACATGCAAAAAATAAAGAACTCACTGCTGCAAAAGAGTTGGAATCTTTACCACGCAGTTTACATGCTGAGAGGTTGAAAGTAGATTAGTATTTCAGGTCTCCTTAACTTACATTTGCTGATTAAAACAACTTTCTAAAAATTTTTTTTATATAGCTCAATTCCTGCACATCATTTGCTGCATAAACAGGTATAGTTTTTTGCTCAGTACCAGGTATTTCTACAAAAATTTTGCCCACTTCTTGACCTTTTTTAATTGGTGCGGGTACCATATCTTTATACTCAATACGCACTTTAATTTTATCATGTAATCTGCGGTTATAAGTTATGGTAACATCGTTTGCAACTGTAACGGGCACTTTTTTATCTTTTCCATAAACAATATTTATTTCTTCAACTACGCTATCCTTAGCAAATATTTTCTTGGTATTAAAATGATTTAAGGAATATTGTATTAGTCTTTTTGCTTCCTCTATTCGCTCTTTCTCGGTGTCCAAACCATTCACAACAGCAAAAATTCTCCTATCGTTCCGTTTTGCAGATGCTATAATGCCATAACCACCAGCACTTGTATGACCTGTCTTTAGACCATCAACTCCAATATCATGGAAAAGTAAAAGATTTTTATTTTTTTGTACAATATCATTATATGTCAAATATTGTTCAGAGAATAAATCATAGTATTCAGGAAAATCGGTGAAAATTCTTTTTGCCAGTGTTACCAAGTCTTTTGCGCTCATAAAATGGTTTTCATCTGGCCACCCGCTTGAGTTAACAAAATGACTATCATTAAGATTTAAATCTTGTGCAACTTCATTCATTTCAGCAACAAAATTCTCCTCTGATCCTGCAATACCCTCGGCTAGCGCTATGCATGCATCATTACCTGAGGCAATTGTAACTCCTTCAAGTAGTTCTTTTACCGTAACAAATTGACCTTCTTTCAAAAACATAGAAGAGCCTTTTCTTTCCCACGCTTTTCTGCTCACTCGAAATTTATCTTCCATATTTATTATTCCAGCTTTTAGATAATCAAAAGCTACATATAAAGTCATCAATTTGCTCATTGAAGATGGGGCCATTTTTTCCCTGGAATTGTGTTCAAAAATGAACGAGTCTGAAGCTAAATCTAAGACAATTGCTTGCTTTGCTTTGGTTCTAAACTGATATGAGTATGAGTAAAAAGGAAATATAAAAATTAATAGCAAAGTTACTAATTTGCTTAACATATTTATAATTTTAAATTTATAGTGTACTAATTAATAGTATGATTTTGCACGAGCATTTCAATAGATCTCTCGCATAAAACTTCCTTGACAAACTGCGCCAGCCCCCTTCTTATGACAATAAGAGTATTTATCCTTGTTTTCGATCCGCGCGGGTTCAATAACAAAAATTCAGTAAAAAACTCAGATATTTATTGGCAAATTACATAAAAATTATAGCGGTTGCATGTCTTTTTTATTTTTTCTACATTCAGCCAAAACGCGCTTATTTTAAGCGTTAGCACATTATTACAGCGCCAATTTACATTATTATAGGGTCAAAACTCGTTACACGGGGATTTTTTTGCCTTTTTTTCGCTTGGTAAATTTCTTAACATTTACAGCTAAAGCTTCAGGCCAGCACTTGATGCTGGAAATTTTTTGAGCACAAAAGTTATGCTAGGTTTTTGTTGGTAAGAAACCAGTGTCAAGCACTGGGATGACATAGAAGGAGCACTGGGATGATATATAGAAGGGACACTGGGATAGAGGCTACTTGAATGACAAGAAGGAGGGAATAGGAGATGACAAGAGAGGGGCTACTTTCATTTGCTGTCTTCAAAAATTTACAATTATGCTTCATATATTTTATTAAATATTTTACTTAAAAATTCAATTTCTTATTATAAGAGATAAGCAATTCATGAATAATGAAAGATTACAAAAAAGGTCATAGAAAGCGCCTAAGAGAGAGAATTATTTCAGATAACGGACAATCATTACTTGATTATGAGATTTTAGAACACATTTTATATTCAGCATATAGTAGAATTGATGTAAAGCCAGTAGCAAAGAATTTGATAGAAATTTTCGGCAGTTTGAATAAGGTTTTTAATGCCGATTTAGAAGCACTGCAGAATATCGAAGGAGTTAGTAATGCAGCTATATCTGCTATCTTTTGTGTTAAACAGGCTTTTGTTCGTTCTGCACGAGAAGAAGTAAAGGACCTACCTATAATCAATAACTGGGAAAATTTGCTTGATTATTTAAAAGTAAGTATAGGAAGCCTTAATAAAGAAAATTTTCGCGTCATCTATATGAATAAAAGATATCGTCTAATAGCGGAAGATCTGCAGAACTTTGGTACAATAGATCAAACTCCTATTTACGTTAGAGAGATCATAAGACGTGCTCTTTTGATTGGCTCAACATCGATTGTAATATCCCACAATCACCCAAGTGGAGATATACAACCTTCAAGTAGCGATATGTTTCTCACCAGACAGCTTGCAGAAGCTTGCAAAAGCATAGGAATAGAATTAATAGATCATATTATTATCACATTTAGTAGCTATTTTAGTTTCAAGGAAAATAGGCTTTTATTAGAGTAGATCTAAAATTGCTTTTGCCATTTTTCTTATTATGGAAGTAAAGCTATACATGAGGTGGTTGCCAGTGGAACAAAAATTTTCCTTCTGGAAGACAATGTGTGATTTAGGTGGCGTAATAGTGGCAAATTGAAAGAAATACATGGTATTTGCCACTATTAGAAATCTCCTGTTTTGATAAGACTTATGAGGTCTTTATTGGTTTTTTGAATTTTGTTGAAGCACTCACATGCTTACTCTAATATTTTGTTCACAGAGCCTAGTTAGCTCAATTTCAACGTTAATTTGTGAAGCTCTGAGTTCTGTTAGGGAATTTTCTGGTTGAATATCTAGCTTATTCTGTATGTTCGATAAACAAATTAAAGCCGAATCAAAAATTTCATCATACTGCTCTGCTTCATGCACACAATTGATTATTTCCTTAAATTCTTCCACATCTTGCGGCGTATCTTTTAATATTGCTCTTATTTGGTTTAGATTTTGACGAATTTTTTCCTGATATCCAGCAATTCCCTCTTGATATATATCAATCATTTTTTGACATGAGGTGCCTCTAAATGGGTGTTCTGCTTTTTCCTTTATGTAGGAGCTCTGAAAATTTTTGCAATTAAGGACTGCTTCTCTACATTTTTTTATGTCACTAATTATACTGGTTATTGACTTTCCATAAGATGGTACAAGCCTCCACCTTCTAGGTGGAGAAACTTTAGTTTGTCAATGTCATAACTGTACTTTATAAAGTATAGTTATGACGGAATATGACAAAGGAAAACACACTGTATTTTATCATAGGTACCATATAGTCTGGATTACAAAATATCGGTACAGAGTATTAACTAAGGCTATGAAGGAGAGAATACGAACAATCATAGCAGAAGTATCTGAAGAAATGGGGATTAAGATAGAAAACGGAGTAATATCATCAGATCATTTACATTTATTCGTAGTAATACCTCCTCATATAGCTGTGAGTGATTTTGTTCAAAGAGCCAAAGGCAGGTCTTCACGCAAAATTCAACAAGAATTTCCAGAGCTAAATAAAATGTACTGGGGAAAGCGTTTTTGGGGAAGAGGATACTTTAGTGCTACCAGCGGACATATCACAGATGAAGTCATTAATGAGTACATCAATAAACATACAGATGCACATCAGCCTCATTCTATATCTAGTATAAGATTGGAGTAGCTTTAGCTTCTCACCGCGCTTCCAGCGCTATATCCAACCTTTCGGCTCTCAGCCGATAGTGGTTGAGTTACTTGCTTTCACCTGATCTTCTTTTTTGATTATACATTCATTCTTTGTTTGGCTCATTTTATCATACAGATTTCTGCATTCTTTATATGATACCAGCGGTTGTAGTATTCCTTCCTCTACACCTTTATTATAAAAATTCTTCAACTCATCGCTTGATAGTATTCGTATAGCATCTTCCCTTTTACCTTGTGATTTAGGATACTTTTTGTTCAGTGAACTAATATAATTTAATAGGAAACTCTTAGTTAAATCTTCCTTTTTAACTTCTGATAATTTTTCTAGTGTTTCTATATATTTCAAAGTTTCCGCAAAAAGCTGCGCACCAGATGTAGCAAATCCTGGCAGTGGTTTGCTCTGCGCCTTATAAAAATCGGTTTGTAAAAAATCTTCGGCTTGTTTTTTTATTACTGAAAGTTCATTGAAGGCTTTTTCTGGATTGATTTTTTTTAAAATACTAGTAGCTTTTTTAATCGCTCTTTCTCTCTTTTTATTATCTTGTTTTTCGTTTAAGATTAAGCTTTCAGCTTCAGTAAAAGCATTGCCTTGGGCACTTTTGGCAATATTACAAACAACGTTTTTTACAACTTGCTTAGTTGCTACATAATCTATTTCCTTTGTAAAGCAATCAATAAATAGCTGCCAAATTTTTTTGTTAACGGACTTACTTGTCTTATGTTCTAAATCTTCTACATCTTTGAATCCTAAAATAGTATAGAGATTTTTTTCAATTATTGGTTCAGCATGTTGTTTTGCCACTTTACCTTTTATATTGAATAGAAATT
Organism: Wolbachia endosymbiont (group B) of Cyclophora punctaria; assembly: GCF_964028235.1. NCBI lineage: Bacteria > Pseudomonadati > Pseudomonadota > Alphaproteobacteria > Rickettsiales > Anaplasmataceae > Wolbachia > Wolbachia endosymbiont (group B) of Cyclophora punctaria. The sequence goes on along the minus strand of NZ_OZ034749.1, from coordinate 1,124,865 downwards.
CACTAATCTTAGTTGTGCCCATAATATTACCTCACAATATTAATGTTATATAATATAAAGTATAAAAGCTTAATGATTAATTTTTACTTACTATTAATATAATTGAAGATTAACTTTGTTCCTATATTAAAACTTTAACTCCCAATTTATTATTAGTAATATCATTATATGAATCTTATGCCTGAATTTGGGAATATATTGTTATTGGTAGCCTGTTTGTTATCTTTAACGTATTTGTTTCTACCGTTTAGTTCTTACCGATTCGTCTCCTCTGCCATATTTTTTTTTGTGTCAGCATCAATGGCTATTTTGATCTACTGCCACATTAAAAATGATTTCTCACTTGAAAACGTATATTACCACTCACACACAACAAAACCTTTGATCTATAAGATTTGTGGTGTTTGGGGAAATAAAGAAGGGTCTATGTTGCTTTGGACCTTAGTGCTTGTCATGTATTTATTACTAATGGATATTTATATACCTTCTGTCATCCCAGTGCCCAGACACTGGGATCCAGACAATTTAATTGCAAATGAGTACATCAAATGGCAGTGTAATAAAAACTGGATTCCAGTGTCAAGCACTGGAATGACACCAGAACGAACTAATGGTAGTAAATTAAAAAAAATATCTCTTATCACCCAAGGCTTGATTTGCTTTTGTTTTTTACTGTTCACTTTACTTGAATCCAGCCCCTTCACTAAAATGCCAGGCATTGAAACAGATGGACTGGGTTTTAATCCGATATTGCAGGATATAGGCCTTGCTATTCATCCACCGGTATTATATTTGGGGTACCTTGGATTTAGCGTTCCTTTTTCGCTCTCTATAGCTGGATTAATTTTAAATACTGAAGGAAATGTTTGGGCTAAAATTGTCAGGCCTTGGGTACTTATTTCTTGGTCGCTGCTCACTTTGGGCATCAGCTTGGGTAGCTGGTGGGCATATCGTGAACTCGGTTGGGGTGGATTTTGGTTTTGGGATCCAGTGGAAAACGTTTCTTTGATGCCGTGGCTAATTGCAGTGGCGCTGACACATTTGTTGCTCGTTGTACGAAATTTCAATACTTTAAGGAATTTTACTATTTTACTTACGCTTACAACTTTTATATTGAGTGTGACTGGAACATTTCTAGTCCGCTCAGGAATACTTACCTCAGTGCACACGTTTGCAGATGACCCAAGATATGGACTGTATATATTAGCTCTACTTGGTGTAATTACAGTCAGTAGCTTAGTAATATTTGTAGTGTTTACGAGAAAGAATCACACATCTTTCCAGTATTCGATATTGGAATCTGAAAAGAAATCTGCTACTCAAGTGACAGAAGGTAGAAGATTCTTTTCACGCCTTACGATGATGCTGATGAACAATTTATTATTCATCACTGCCTTTTTCATCGTGTTCGTTGGCACTTTATACCCTACAGTGCTTGAGTATTTAACCGGTGAATTAATTTCAGTTGGAGCACCATATTACAATTCTTTATTTAACTCTATTGCACTAGCTATTCTAGTGCTCACCATGATAGGGCAATACTGCAGTTGGCAGGGAAATAGTCTATTGCCAATATTCCGTGAATATAGATTTTCATTTTGTAGTGCTGCAGCTATTTTGCCGTTTATCTTTCACATGGAGCTAATGATTGTGCTATCAATTACCATCTCCATAGCATTATTAATCTTTGTTTTAGAAGCATATAGTAAAAGAATTTGTTTATTTAAGGTAGCATTTGGTGAATCAATTTTATTAGCAAGAAGAGTTTCTAAGTCCTACTATGCAATGATGCTTGCTCATGCTGGAGTGGCAATTCTAGTGCTTGGTATATCTTATTCAGTTGGTTGGCAGGAGAAAAAAGAAAACTACTTGGGAATAGGAGACAGCATAACAGTCAATAAATTTAAAGTTACTTTACGAAATATTGAGCTAATAAAAGAAAAAAATTTCCATGCAGTGAGGGGTACAATGGATATCAGGAATTTGCTGAATAATAAGATATTAGGTGAAGTAACTCCTGAATATAGATTTTACCTTGCGGAAGGTCAGAAAAATGTTGAAAGCAGTATCTACCACAATTTATTTTCTGATATTTATGTTGTAATTGGAGAGATTGATAAGAGTAAGAGCAAAATCGCAGCTAAAGTGCACTATAAACCTGGAATGTCTATAATCTGGCTTGGATCCTTTCTTATCGCTTTTGGTTCGCTCCTTGCTGCTTTGCCTTCTAGCAAAAAAGTAGTTCCTTCAGTATCATAAAGTTTGCATTTTTTGGCAATTTAAACTTAAGCTAAGCAACACTAACCTTGCTAGCGAATTTTCTCTATGTTCTGTTGTACAATAGGCAATAAAGATATATTTTCTAATGAAGAGCTTACATGATATATGGAATCTACTTCCTCAGGCCTTTTAAAATATCCCTGCTTAATAGCGTCGTAGACAGAAGAACCACCAAGCAAGCAGTTCTCACCTAACTCTTCTTTATAATTTTTAAACTTTTCCAATATTTCCTCCTTGTTACTCACTTCTACTATAATTTTTCCTTCATCTTGCACATCAGAATACAATCTAGCATCTACTTTTCCCAAATCAGTATGAAAAGTCAGTACTATATTACCTATAAGGTCAGTATAATTTCTTACCCCACCTTCTGTTAAAATTTCTGTCTCGCTTTCACCGATTGCTATCACGTCTCTTCGAAATTCTGTGCTTTCATCTGTTCCATTTATGATTTTTGCAACCTCGACTATACTATTCTTTGAGTATTTCAAGTAGAAAGTGAAGTTGTCCATTTTTGCCTCTTTTACCTTACCAGTAGTTGCGTTTTTTGCAGCTTCCAAAAACCTTAGAGAGTAATGTATATAGCTTTTACGTGCTTCTTTAAGATTAGCTTTGTGGTCTTTAAACTTCTCTAGTTTATCAATTACAATTATACTACTTAGAGTTTCAAATACTGCACCTCTTTTTACCAAATTACATACTATGCGACTAGCAACTTCTATGTCCCTTTCACCTTGAAAAATCTTTAATTCACTAATTCTTCTTATTACATAATCTGTAAAATTATACTTACTCTCATAAGTATTTTCATATATATTTCCCTCACAAGTAAGATTGAACCTTACCCTAGATTTTATAGCTTCATTTACAACCTGTTCTAGCTGATTTATGTCTTGAACTTCATCTAATTTACAAAAATATTTATCTGGATCTTGCTCATCTAGTAGAAAATCCTCTCCCCATAGATTTACACTTTTGCACAAATACTTTTTTCCATTATAGTCAACTTGTGTTTTTTTACGAAAAGTTCCATAAATAACATCATCAGTTAAAAAGTACTCTTTAATATTAAGGTTGGGATTATTAACTGCAAATTCTATTGGGGTTTTACCTTTTTTATCCTTTATATCAAGATTAGCTCCTTTCCTTAGAAGCAATTTGATAATTGTATCACAATGACCAGAACGAGTAGCATAATGCAAAGGCGTTCTTCCTGTGTCGTCCTTTTCATTAGGATCAGCGCCTGAATTCAACAGTAAATCTATGCATTCTTCTGAATTGCTACATTCCATACTTGATAGAATATGCAGTATTGTCAGTTTAGATTCTCCTCTTTTAAGGTTGAGAATGGTTTTTAGATCTTGATTACTTTTATGATCTAGTAAAAATTTTTTAATTTTTTCAACATCGTTCTTATAATCCTTATAAGTAACATGTGGAAAGTCTTTAAAAGTACTTAAGAATTTTTTATTCAACTCCTTCTGACTCTCTGTTAAGTTGGATATGTCAACAAGCCACGTAGATATCAGCTTGCCAAATGCACCTCTTTCGACAACATCCGTTAAGGAGCAGTCATTGCGAAGTAGCAACGAGTATTTAATCAATTCATATTCATCATCTTCTTGTTGCTGTGTTTCTTCTGCTTTCTTAGAGTGCTTAAAATCATTTTTTATTAATTCAATCAAAAGCTTTAATGTGTTAAAACTTTTATGTCCCAATAAAGGATCTGCTTTGTTTTCAAGTAGAATTCTTGCTATTTCTGAATAGCCATTTCTAATAGCCCAGCATAACGAAGTACGCCCGTATTGATCCGCTACGTCAACATTAGCCCTTTTCTCTAATAGGAGTTCTACTATTTCTTCATGTCCATTGATAGTAGCACAATGCAAAGGAGTACACCCATTTTGATTTACTGCATCAACATTAGCCCCCTTGTCTAATAGGAGTTCTACTATCTCTTTATTTTCATTGTGAGCAGCACAATGCAAAGGAGTAAACCCATTTTGATCTGCTACATTAACATTAACCCCGTTTGCTATGAGAATCTCTACCACTCCTATACTGCCACTTGCAACAGCAAAGTGTAAAGGATTCCATCCATCTTGATCTGCTGTATTAACATTACCCCCTTTTTTTATTAAAAGCTCTGCTATCTTTACAAGATCATTTCTAGCAGCTATATGTAACAATGTACTTTGATCATCGAATGTATAATTTATGTTAAATTCATTATCTTGCCACTTTTTATACGTGTCTGAATCTTCTTTTTCCAATTCCTCTTTTACCCTTTCGATTATATTGTTCTCATTTAAGTCACTTATTGTCCTTAATATTTTTAACAACCGTTCATATTCCATAATTATACCTCAAACTATTTGTTTTTGTACTATAGCTAAAAAAAATTATTTATCCATAATAAAATAACCAACACCAGAGTAAGTGGTTTGCTGCTAACATATTTAAAAATGTTATGAACTTAATAAGAGAAAAAAATACCCCTGTAATGGAGCAATATTTAAATTTGAAAGCTCAATACACGGATCATCTATTGTTTTATAGACTGGGCGATTTTTATGAATTGTTTTTCGATGATGCTATTAAAGCTGCGAAATTGCTGAATATAGTGCTAACCAAGAGGGGCAATTCAAATGGACAAGAAATACCAATGTGTGGAGTGCCAGCACACAGTAGTGAGTCTTACCTGCACAAGCTAATAGATTTAGGATTCAAAGTAGCAATCTGTGACCAATTAGAAACTGCTGATGAAGCAAAAAAGAGGGGCTATAAATCCATAGTAAAACGTGATGTAGTGCGAGTTGTAACTCCAGGTACAATTATAGAAGATTCACTACTGGAGGATAAAAGCAATAATTATCTCGCATCCATAGTTGAACAAAATGACGAATATGCTATTAGTTGGCTTGAATTATCGACGGGAAAATTTTTTCACACTTTAACGAGTTTGAAAGCTCTAGATAGTGATTTATTGCGTATATCACCAAGAGAATTATTAATTTCTGAAAAATTCATTGAGGACGAAAAAATTAGATCGATTTTAAAAAATTATAAAATATCAATTACACAACACGTACAGAGTTTTTTTGAGTATAGTAAATCTCACAGAACGTTATGCGAGTTTTATAAAATCAGGGAACTTGGAAGTATAGGAAATTTCAGCAAAGTAGAAATCATGGCGTGCGGTGCACTGCTTGAATATGTCAGAGTAACACAAAGGGGCTCCATTCCAAGGCTTGAATTCCCGAAAACCTATAAGCAACAAAATTTCATGCTTATTGATGCTTCAGCAAGGAGAAATCTTGAGTTATTCTCAACTCAATTTGGTGAAAAGAAAGGTTCACTAATTTCAGTTATTGATCACACAGTTACAGCTTCTGGTGGACGCCTGCTCAAACAAATGCTTGCTTCACCACTTGCTTGCTCCAAGGCAATCAATTTGAGGCTCAACACCACTCAATTTTTTGTAAATAATTATGAGCCACGTAGAAAAATACGAGAGATATTATCTAACATTCCGGATATTGAGAGGTCTTTATCGCGCTTGATACTAGGACGTGGTTCGCCAAAGGATATGAACCTATTAAAAATAGGCCTAGGAAAAACTTTAGAGTTATCTGAGTTTCTGTCTACCTTGCATAATTATTGTTTAAGTGAAGAACCGGCAGCTAACTCTCAGATGTCATTCCAATGCTTGAACAGAGAAAAGTCTACTACTCAGGTGATAAGTAGTAACGAAAGTGAACTAAGCACAATACATAAAAGTCTTGGTAATCATAAAGATCTATTCGAGCTTCTAAACAGTGCTATACTTGATAACAACCTCAGTTCCGTAAAAGAAGGAGGATTTATCAATCCAAAATATGATCAAGAATTATCCGAATTATATTATATATTGAACAACAGTAACAAGTTGGTAACTAAGCTCCGTGAGTCTTATCGCGACCTAACTGGCATTGCTGCACTCAAAATATTACACAACAATATACTTGGTTACTACGTTGAAGTGTCGGCAAATCACAAAATAACTTCGGATATATTTATTCATAGGCAAAGCTTAGCAAATAGCATGCGCTATACTACTAATGAATTGAAAGAACTAGAAAATAAAATTCTTACGGCACGTGATGCTGCAATCGGCTTAGAAGTGAAAATTTTTAGTGAACTATGTAGTAAAGTCGCTAAAGAATCTGAAAAAATTGCTCTTACTGCAAATGCTTTGGCAAAACTTGATATTAGAGCCACGTTTGCGGAGCTTGCAGTGCAAAATAATTACGTAAAACCCATTATCGATGACAGTAAAGAGTTCAATATCTGTAGTGGAAGACATCCAGTGGTTGAAGTTAACGATAAATTCATTTCAAATAGCATCAATTTAGCTGGTATACATCTAATTACTGGGCCTAATATGGCGGGAAAAAGCACTTTTTTGAGGCAAAACGCTCTCATTGCAGTTTTAGCTCACATGGGGTCATTTGTGCCAGCAGAGAGTGCGCATATAGGAGTGATTGACAAGATATTTAGCAGGGTTGGTGCAACAGATAATATAACAGCTGGTTATTCTACCTTCATGGTAGAGATGATCGAAACAGCAACGATAGTAAATCAGGCAACAGATCGTTCCTTGGTGATACTTGATGAAATTGGTAGGGGCACAGGGGTATATGATGGATTATCTATTGCACAGGCGGTGATTGAACACATTCACAACATAAATAAGTGCCGCGCCATTTTTGCAACTCATTATCATGAATTGACTAAAGTAGGTGAATACTTAGAAGATGTGAAATGTTTTTGTATGAAAATAAAAGAATGGAAAGGAGAAGTCATCTTTTTACATGAAGTAATTGAAGGCATTGCAGATGAGTCATATGGAATACATGTAGCAAAACTTGCTGGTTTTCCTGATTCTGTTTTAAACAGAGCAAGAGAAGTATTTGAGGAGCTAAAGGCTTGAGGAAAGTAACATTATATTACTCCACAATTATGGAGTTTTAGCAATCTATGGCGCTTTAATTTTAGTCAGCTTTCTGAGTAGCTGAATTAACGTAGCATTGATCTATTGCCACATTGGTCAAGATTCCAATTCCACCACCTACAACTGCACCTACAGCTCCTAATGCTAGTTGAGTACCAATTCCAGCAGAAGACCCAATGATTAATGGAGCAAGAAAATATAATGCTAAAGCGCAAGTTATTGCAGCTACACTTATAACAGCCAGCTTTCTCGGACAAAAATTTTCTGGTGCCTCAGCACTAGATATGAATGATGATTTTACTAGATTTTTTCTACTTTCATGATCTAAAAAGCCACTCACTGTTCTCATTATAGGACGGGTAGAGCGGTCACCAGTCAAGTAAATTCTATCTCCCACTATATCATGAAGCTCTTTAACTTGAGCTTTATATTCATCCCAATAGTTTGATAACTCTTGTTGGTCATTGAGAAGATCTGGTTTATTTGAAGTTGTTAACCAGTGTGAGTCATGTTCCAAAATATATCTAATTGTAGCTTTCCCTATATCTATATGCCCTTCAGTAATTGCATACTTTAAAACACCTTCTGCTTTTTCCCTTCCAACATTAAGATCAGCACCAGCTTTTATCAATAATTCTACTATCTTTGGAGAATTATGAAATATAGCAATATCTAAAGGGACCATCTCATTACAATCTTTAATATTTAAGTTTGCTTTTTGTTCTATTAAATAACTTATAAATTTTAAGGTTTCATCAGATTTTTGATTGTCTATGTCTTTATGTCTGTAATATATTCTAATTGCAAAATTCAACGCAGTTTCACCCTTCAACTCACTACCACCCATAATTAATGTCTGATAGCTTTTTACCCCTTGATTTATTAAGTTAACATCCGCGCCGTTTTCTATTAAAGCCTTAGCTCCTTTGAAATTGCTTTTTGCAATTTGCAGATGAAGTAAGTAACGACCAAGATGATCAGTTGCATTAGGATTTGCACCTTGTTCAATCAAATACCTTGCAATTTTATCATTAAATTTGTGATCATAAGTTGCAGATTGTAGTGGCTCAGGATTTTGCTGTAACTCATCTTTAGCTATTAAGCTACTCACCTGACAGATTGATTTTACTGACTCTAAATCTCTTCTTCGAACTGCCTTTGTGACTGCAGCGCTAAAGCTTATACCCTTTTCTATTAGATATTTGGCCATTTTACTATCAACAGCATAACCTAATAAATTTGTACCATTTTGGGAATTAATCTCAGCAACAACATCTTTAATAATAGAGCTGTTTTTCTCAAAAATTGATTTTACTTTTTCTAAGTCATTCTCCTTAACAGCTCTAAGAAGCTTTTTTAATACAGAATCTTTCTTCTTATTTTCAGCTAGAATTTTCTGTAGTTCTTCAGGATTCATAAATACACCTCAACACACACAATCAAAGAAATTATATCCAAATCGGAATTGTTTGTAAAGGATCTTTAGATATTATCTTGCCCAAAGGTTAATTTATTTTATAATCTTTCTGTATTCTAGAAATTTCAATTAAATGAACTGCTATAAAACTCACGCGTGTAATGAATTAAGGAAGAATGATGTAGAAAAGGAAGTTACTCTCTCTGGGTGGCTGTACCGTAAACGTGACCATGGTAACCTAATCTTTGTTGATTTAAGAGATTTTTATGGAATTACTCAACTGGTATTCAATAATGACAAAGACTTTTTTGATGAAATTTCAAATTTAAAATCAGAGAGTGTGATTACTGTCACAGGAACAGTCAAAGCTAGAACTGAAGATACGGTAAACAGCTCTATTTACACAGGAGAAATTGAAGTTATAGTTAGTAATTTACAAGTTGAATCGGAAGTTGAGTTCCACTGTGATGAAGAAATAGCAAAAGAAGAAAGGAGTATATTAGCAAGTATCGCCGGCGAGCAAGAATACCCAGAAAACATGAGATTTAAATACCGTTTTCTTGATTTAAGACGTGAAAAGGTTCGTAATAACATTATTCTGCGTTCACAGATCATTTCAGAGCTCAGGAGGCTCATGATAGAGCAAGGATTTTTGGAAATTCAAACTCCAATACTTACTGCCTCTTCTCCTGAAGGTGCACGTGACTACTTAGTGCCAAGCAGACTAAATCCTGGTAAATTCTATGCATTACCACAAGCTCCACAGATTTTTAAGCAGTTGCTTATGGTTTCAGGGTTTGATAAATATTTTCAAATTGCACCTTGTTTTCGTGATGAGGACGCAAGGGCTGACCGTTCTCCTGGGGAGTTTTATCAGCTCGACCTTGAAATGTCTTTTGTGACTCAAGAAGATATATTTCAGGTTATTGAATCTACTTTATATAAAGTGTTCGCGAAATTTTCTCGCAAGTCTGTCGATAAAGATTTTCCACGTATTACATACAAAGAAGCAATGCTCAAATATGGATCTGATAAGCCAGATTTGCGTAATCCATTATTAATTAGCGATGTAACAGAAATTTTCCGTGATTCAGAGTTCAATATTTTCAAAAGCAATATTGAACGCGGTATGGTAGTGAGAGCCATTCCTGCTCCTAAAACAGCAGAGGAACCTCGTAGCTTTTTTGATAAAAAAATAGAACATGCACAAAAGGAATTCGGTGCTAAAGGTCTTGGATATATAACGTTCGATAAAGATGGAATTGCAAAAGGACCAATTGCTAAATTCCTTGATGACAATAGGTTAAATTCCATAAAAGAAATAACAAATATAGAACCTGGAGATAGTGTATTTTTTGCTTCTGATAAGGAAAATGAAGCAGCAATAATTGCAGGGAAAGTGCGTATTCTTTTGGGATCAGAACTAGGTCTTATAGATGACAATATCTTCAAATTCTGTTGGGTGATTGATTTTCCTTACTTTGCGTATGACGATAAAAGTAAAAAAATTGATTTCTTTCATAATCCATTTTCTATGCCACATGGTGGCTTGAAAGATTTAGAAGAAAAGAATCCACTGGATATCCTTGCTTACCAATATGATCTTGTTTGCAATGGAATAGAGCTGTCAAGTGGAGCAATTCGTAATAACAAACTAGATATTATGTACAGAGCTTTTGCCATTGCAGGCTACAGTAAAGAAGAAGTTGATACAAAATTTGGTGCGCTTGTGCGTGCATTTAGGTTTGGAGTGCCACCTCATGGTGGAATAGCACCAGGAGTTGATAGAATGGTTATGCTACTTGCTGATGAGCCTAGTATTCGTGAAGTAATCTGTTTTCCTATGAATCAGCAAGGTGAAGATGTTCTAATGGGTGCTCCTTCTAAAGTAGAGGATAAGCATTTACGTGAGTTGTCTTTAAAGGTTGTTGAATAAAGTTGTATATAACTTGAGTTTAGGTGGGGAAAAAACAAGAATATTGAATTCTGTTAAAGTAGTGCTAGGCCCTAGCACTACTTTATAGTTTTAGGATATCAAAACGTTTGGTCTAGCGGGACTTGGCCCTCTGTTCCGTCTACTTCTCCTTGAGAGGTGTAATTCCAATAAGTATAGTTTTTACCCGCATCCTTCCAATCTTTAGGTAATTCAGGCTCCGATCTTCCTCTCCAATCAGCAACCCATAATGGGTAGTGAGAAAAATTATGTTCTTCTTGTGTATAGTAATCATTCCACGTTTTTGGTGAAGCATATACAATTGGACTGTATCCTTTTTCATTCAATTGAGTCAATAAAGAATGAAGTTTTTCGGCTCTCTGTGTGTTAGTGTGTTTTGTAGGATCATCACATTTTGTTGTTCTTCCTTCGCAAATACCAGTTGTAGCACTAACAGCTAACTTATTTGTACCTGGCTCAAAATTAGCTTTTTTAAGTTCGTTAACTATGTTATTCAACTGACCTTCAGGTGTTGAGGTCATCCTAAATACGTGATATGCCCCAGCTTGCACATTATTATCTTTCATACTTTGAAAATTTTGTCCAAATTTAGTGTCTTGAGAAGTTTCTCCCTCAGTTGCTTTGGCAAATGCAAACCTTACCCTATCCTTTGCAACTTTCGACCAATCAATCTCTCCATTCCAATGAGATACGTCTATACCTTTTTCACTCATACTAACCTCATAATTACAATAAATGTTGAATATAAAATATAATAGTGAAAATTTAATGAATATCTTTTGAGCATATTGTAAACAATTTTATACTAAAACAGTTACAAAGTTCTAAACTACAATCTATAGACAAAAATACTTGTTATTAGTAAGTTAAATTATAGTGAGTTAAAAATCATGAACAATATTCAAAAAGCAATACTATCAAGCATAATCTGCAATATGATTATATGGTATGAAATAACTCTGTTTGGAGTTTTAACGCATATAATAAGCAACGTTTTTTTTCCTTCAGAAAGTGATTATTTAAGCACAATCAAATTTCTTGGCAGTTTTGCAATTGGATTTGGATTTAGACCACTTGGTGCATTTATTTTTGGTTACATTGGAGATAAATACGGCAGAAGGAAAATTTTGCTGACTTCCGTAATATTAGCTTCGATATCATCTACTACAATTGCGATTATACCAAGCTTTAAAGAAATAGGAATATTTTCTCCTATATTGCTTCTGCTTTGTAGAATAACACAAGGAATGGCAGCAGGTGGAGAAACAAGTATCAATTCAGCTTTTTTAATAGAGCATTCAAGCGATAAAAAAAATCTAGGCTTTTTAGGTAGCATGAAAGCTTTTAGTGGTGCTCTTGGTTCTATTCTATGCTTTGTAATGATAGCTATTTGCAAAAAGTTTACAGGTGAAAGTTATGAAATTTGGGGCTGGAGGCTGCCCTTCTATTTTTGCTCTATTATGGGTGTAATAGGCTTTTTAATAAGATACATAATGGAAGAGAGTTTAGCGTACAAAACTCATGACCAAAATAAAAGCTTATCTAGTTCTCCATTTTTTGAACTAATCAAAACCTACAAAAAAGCATTTATATTAGCAATTGGACTTGGTATTGCCCAAAATGCAATCGTTTATTCGGTAATTATGTTTTATAACATATCTGTCAAAGAACTTACCTTCTCAGGCATTGATATTAAAAATCTAGTAAGGATCATGGTTGAAATCACATTTGGAACGTCTGCAGTGCTGTTTGCAATACTTTCTGATAAAATTGGAAGAAAAAATGTGATAATTCCTACATTAGTAACTTTAGCTTGTGTTAGCTTGCCGGTACTTTCGCTATTATCATATGATAATCACTATATTATAACATTCACTTTTCTGTTGATGAGCATACCGATAGGTGCATCTTTTGGAATATATAATTCTCTTGCCTGCGAGTTATTTCCAACGAAAGTTAGATGCACTGGCTTCAGCTTAGCTCATAACATATCAGCAGGTATTTTTGGTGGCCTTTCTCCATCGATATGCATGTGGCTTATAGAAAAAACTGAAACAAAACTTGCAGCAGGGATTTACCTTACTGTTTGTGCATTGATTAGCCTAATATCTGTACTTCAAATTAAAGCCAAAGACAAAAAAATTGATTGGTGAAATCGCTTCAGTCAAAAGATAGCGCTTCAATAGATTTTTCGATATGTTTAGGGACAGGAGCAGTAATAGTGACTTCTTTATTATTTGGCAATTTTAAAGACAAAGAATATGAATGCAGGTGAATCTGATTTGCTACTCCATCAATAAAAGCTTTTTTACCGCCATATTTACCGTCACCAAGAATAGGGCAATTTATATGAGCTAAATGTACACGTAACTGATGGGTTCTACCAGTAATTGGTTGTAATTTTAGATAAGCGACATTGTGTTTTAGCCCTGACACAATTGAAAAGTGTGTAGTGGCATTCTGTAGTGAGTCTTCATCAATGACCACTCTTTCTTGTCCTGAAATATATTTTTTCACCAACGGATAGTCTATTGTTCCATTATCTTTGCTCGGTATACCAGAAGTTAATGCTAGGTAAGTTTTTTTTATCCTCCGTCCTTTAAATTCTTCCATAAGGTATCTTGCAACGCTAGCATTGCGTGCGAATATTATTACTCCGCTTGTATCCCTATCCAGCCTATGAACAATTTTAAATATTTCTCTCTCTCTTATTTGGTCAAGTAAATCACTAATGCTAATTTTTACCTTTATGCCGCCTTGAACAATGACCCCTGCGGGTTTGTTTATAGCTAGTATATATTCGTCTTCATATAATATGTTCTCTCTTAGTAGATTCACTAACTTTTCATTATATTTGCAGTCAGAATTAGTGTTCTCAATATAGTCTAAGTATCTTATCATTATAGCTTGCCCAGAGCTTACCCTATCGCTGGATTTTGCCGTGCAATTATCAACCTTGATTAATCCTTTCCTTAAAGACTTCTCAATTGCAGATTGTTTCAAATTGGGAAAAATTCTTCTGATGTACCTATCGAGCCTAACGTTATTGTCTTCTACTAATATAGTTTTGATACCTTCTGACATCTTACTTATAAAAATTTTATTGTGTAAACTAAAATCTAACATAGCTAATGTACTCCTCAGTTTCAGCTACTTGCATCGAGTGCTACGTGCTGGAATTTAGAGGATTATTTAACTATTTATAACAGCTTCATATTTTCCTACAGCTGAGTAAAGTGGTAACAATGATAGTTTCTCGATCATAGAGAGGTGAGTATTAGGCTCTTTAATACTAGGGCCTGGACACGCTTCAGTGTTAGGCCCTAACTTCATACACTCAATGCCGTTAGCTAAAGATGTTACTCTTCCTACATTAACATTTTTAGTGCGATATGACCACCTGAAAGGACTATGTAATATTTGTTCTTTTACTCCATCCATTTCAGCTGGACACGCTTTAGTGTTAGTCCCTAACTGCACACATTTAATGCGGTCAGTTATAAGTGCTACTCCTTTTTCATTAAGTTTAGCGTTATACTGTAATTGTTCAATTTGATTAGCTTGATCTCTTATCATACGTTCAAAGTTGATAGATAGATGTAATTCTATTTCTCTCAACATATGTGATGCTATGTGTTGCACTGTCATTAATGCTGTGTTTCTGAGTATACTTGATTCTAAGTCAAGCTGTGTAAGTATAGCTAGTGCTCTTTGTTCTGCTTCCACTAGAAGATTACTTATACCTTGACGTTTAGCTAAATCTCTTACAGTTTCATAACAATTATCAGGCAATGAAGGATTTGCGCCATAGCATAGTAAGGTTATTACTACTATCCAGTTTCTACGTTCGACAGCATAAGTTAAAGGAGATTCCCCTAAGTCATTCTGCGCATTAACATTTGCTCTATATAAAATTAAGATCTTTACTACTTCCGGATGGTTATACTTGGCAGCTTTATGTAAAGCAGTTGATCCTAAATCATCACCTGCATTAGCATTTACTCCAGCTTCTAATAGAGCATGTACCATTAGTGTATCACCATGTCCGGCAGCACAACGTAAAAACTCAGCTCCCATCAATTTCATCACATCCTTCCATATTCCAAGTTGTATCATAGTAGTTACTGCTTCTAGATAATTATATGGACAAATAGAAAGTAATATTTTCTGTGGATCATTCGTCTCAATACTTGCTCCATGGGCTATTAGATAATACATTACTTTTCTATTGCCTTTTGTAGCAGCACAATTAAAAGGAGTCCATCCCCATGCATCCTTATGGTTAACATTTGCTCCATATTTTATTAAGAGCTCTACTGCTTCCACATTACCATTCGTAGCAGCAATATGTAAGGGAGATCGTCCAATTAAATTATCCTCTAGATTAACATCTGCTCCATGTTCTGATATGCACTTTAATAGGGCTTCTAATATTGAAATATCGTTCTTTGTAGCAGCCCAATATACAGGAGTCCATCCAAATACATCTACTATCTCAATATTTTTGTCAATATTCTTGTCGTTTTTTATTATACAATCCACCATTGCTCTATCAACATTTGCAACAGCAATATGTAAAGGAGTAAGTTTAAGCGCCCCATTCTTCTTAACATCTGCTCCATTATTCATTAAGAACCTTACTACTTCTTTATGGCCATTCCTGGCAGCTTCATATAAAGCAGTCAAGTTCATCAGATCTTCCACATTAGGATTTACCTTATTCATTACTAAGATTTTTGTTATTTCTATATCGCCATTTACAGCTGGCTGATATAAAGTAGTCCGTTGAGATGAATCCAACTGATTAACATTTGCCCCTTTTTCTATTAGCTTGCGTGCTACTTCTGTGTTCCTATCTTCAACAGCCCAATGTAAAGCAGTCCATTCGGAAAACGGACCTGGTGCATTAATATCGATTCCTTTTACTTTAAGCATAGCATTTATTAAATTGCTCAGCTTAAAATCAATAGCTAAATATAATAACGTGTATGAAAAGCGTTCATGCAAACAATCTATTTCAAACCAATAATTTACATCAAATTTGGCTTTCTTCCACTCTTTATACACATTTTTACTTTCTTTCTTTAGTCTATTTAATGTTTTTAGTATCTTTTGTGTATCTAGCATCACTGGTACCTTTTCTGAGATCTTTCGTGCATTTAGCACATCCTCTAGCGCCACTGCTTTTGATTCTTCTGATGTCTCTTGTACACCTAACCTTTTTAGCATTCTTTTTACCATCTGTTGCGCATTTGACACCCTTGACTTCTTTAGTATGTTTTTTGCTTCTTCTTTTGTCTGCGGTACATTTACCACCTTTAGTCTCTTTTTTAATGGCTCTTGTGTCTCTTGTACTCTTGGAATCTTGCTTGATACTTCTAATCCATGCGATATCTCTTCTAACATTCTTGATGTTTCTGCTTGCCCTAGTATCTTTACTTCCTTTAATAGCTCTCTTATTCTTTCAATTACATTGTCTTTACTTAAATTTACCTCTTGATCAATTACACCTAATATTATGTTCCACTGTTCATATGTCATTACCATAGCTTTACCTCATACTATAGAGTATTTTTTGATGCTATATATTATGGTAGAATAGTCAACGCATTTTCCATAGCGTAACTTGAGAGTCTAAAAGGACTGTTATTAACTTACAGAAAACCAAGCTTGCCTGAAACCACTTAATTGATTATAATCATAGGTTTTAAGGCAGTAAAATGACAGCTTTTTTTCCTTTGGTTATTTTTTTGATCTTATACCTTGGAAGTGGTGTCTATTTTTCCTTTATTGGAATTGATAATCCGCTTCGCCAAGTTTCACCGGTAATTTGCCTACTACCGGCGCTATTTTTTGCTGTTGCATGCAGTGCAGGTAAAATTCAACGTAACATCGATACTGTCATCGAGGGTATGGGCGATAAAAACACCCTTACTATGTGTTTAACTTTTCTATTTTCTGGAGCATTTTCTGTGGTGACTCAATCAATTGGTAGTGCAGATACTGTTGCTGATTTAATTCTCAATTTCCTTCCAGCAAGATTACTACTGCCTGGAGTATTTTTGGCTTCCGCTTTTATATCAACTGCAATTGGTACGTCTATGGGAGTTATTGTATTAATGGTACCAATAGCTGTTAACTTAGCAAAAAGTGGGGCTTTTGGTCTTGAAATAGGAACTGCAACTGTAGTTGGAGGTGCCGTATTTGGTGATAATCTTTCAATGATATCTGACACTACTATTGCATCTGTTTCTTCACAGGGGGCCACGATAAAGGATAAACTTAAAGTGAATTCTAAAGTAGCATTTGTTGCCAGCATTATAACGCTTGTCTATCTGGCAATTATGGCAGATAGTACAAAAATTATTCCTACATCAAATTTAGATTATTTATCAGTAATAAAGATTATTCCTTATATTTCTTTAATAATCATGGGGTTATTTGAAGTTACTACTTTAGTAACAATAACTATAAATATAATTGTTGCTAGTGTATTAGGGATGACTTTTTTTGACTATACTATCATTCAACTCTCTCATGACATATATGACGGTTTCAAAAAAGTAAACGAGATAGTGATATTTGCTCTATTTATTGGCGGATTGAGTCATATAATGTACAAGCAGGGTCAAAAGGCATTACACAAACTTATCGATGAAAGCAATATCACAAAAACTAAAGCTGAATTTGTAATAGCGGGCATAGCATCTATGTTTACTGTTTTAGTTGCTAATAATACCATTGCTATTTTATTAAGTGGCGATATTGCAAAAAGGCTCGCGCAAAAGCATAATATTCCGTCATACCGTAGTGCATACTTGTTAGACATTTTTGCTTGCGTTACAAAAGGCATTTTGCCTTATGGTTCCCAGCTGCTGCTAGCAGGTAGCATTGCTTCTGTCTCACCTATTTCTTTGTTAACACAAGTTTATTACTGCTTTATTTTAGCAGCAGTTACAGTAGGTGAAATAATCATCAATGGCAGACGTTGCGCGACTACAACTTAATGTACGAAGATTTCTCTTCATATTACATTTTTGTGCCCATAAGAAACGAGTTGCCATTTTCATCAGCTACTTGGATAATAGATATATTCACAAAATTGTTCCATTTTTCTCAATAGATTTTGGTTTTCTTTTCCCCTTATTAGCAGAGCATAAAACTTAGCTTTTTAATAAATCTCATTTTAACTCCAATACACTAACTATGAAACAA
Source organism: Wolbachia endosymbiont (group B) of Cyclophora punctaria (assembly GCF_964028235.1). Taxonomy (NCBI): domain Bacteria; kingdom Pseudomonadati; phylum Pseudomonadota; class Alphaproteobacteria; order Rickettsiales; family Anaplasmataceae; genus Wolbachia; species Wolbachia endosymbiont (group B) of Cyclophora punctaria. Next base: position 1,107,006 of record NZ_OZ034749.1, on the reverse strand, counting down.
TCTATATTGCCATCAAAAACGGAATTTATATTGCCAACTTCATGTCCAGTCCTTAAATCCTTTACCATTTGATATGGATGCATAACATACGATCTGATCTGACTGCCCCAACCTATATCGCATTTCTTGCCATATTCTTCGGCCATTTTCTGTTCTTTTTTTTCCAATTCAATTTGATATAAACGTCCTTTAAGTAGTTTAAGTGCTTCATCTTTATTTTTATGTTGAGAACGACCATTTTGGCATTGAGCTACAACGCCTGTTGGAATATGCGTAATACGTACCGCGCTTTCAGTCTTATTTACATGCTGACCACCTGCTCCAGAAGCACGGTAAGTGTCGATCTTTAAATCCTTTTCATCCACAACAATATCTATTGAATCTTCAATCACTGGAGTTACTCCTACACTTGCAAAACTGGTATGACGTTTACCATTTGCATCAAATGGTGATATTCTAACCAATCTATGAACTCCACTTTCGCTTTTTGCCCACCCGTAAGCTTTTTCTCCGATGATCTTTATTGTTGTAGATTTTATACCAACTGCATCACCATCTAATTTTTCTACAACTTCAACTTTAAAATTGTGATAAATTTCTGCCCATCTTGTATACATGCGCATGAGCATCTCAGTCCAATCATTGCTCTCTGTTCCACCAGCTCCTGAGTGGATTTCTAAAAAGCAGTTATTGTTATCTGCTTCACCAGTAAATAAGGATTCTGTCTCTTTAAGTTTGATTAATTTCTCTAGCTTTACTAACTCACCTTTAACTTCAGAAAAAAATTCTTCATCATTCTCATCAATAGCAGATTTCATCAAGCTGATAGCATCGTTGTAATCGCTTTCTAGCTTTGAAAACGATTCTATGTCATGCTTAATTTTAGAGCGTTCTTTTAAAATTTCTTGTGCTTTTTGATTGTCTTGCCACAGATTATCATTCAACGCTTGAGAATCCAGCTCTTCAAGACGCAACTTCAATTTTTCTATGTCAAAGACACCTCCTGATAAGAGAAATACTTTTATTTAAGCCTTGAAAGTATTCAAGGATTTCTGGATGGGTTTTCATTATACTTTAGACTTTAATATATTTATTATCACTAACAATAACAGCAAACAAAATAGAAATTTAACCATATAATAGTTAATTCAAAATAATTTTATTATACTTGAATGTTCAATAAAATCAAGTGTGTATATTTATTAAAAAAATAAGGTAAAGTAATGAATATTAAAACAAGTTCTCATTATGGTTTAGACAAAAAGGCTATTGATGATTTAATAGAGTCTCTCGATAATCAAGAATTAGAGAATGTTCGTAATATTGTAAAAACGATAGATAGCGTTCAGTTAGCTTATTTTTTATCTACTTCGATCAGTGATCACAGGGAGAAATTAGTTAATATCCTCGATCAACATTTGTTAAGTGATGCCTTAGTACATGTAGTACCAGATTTACAAGTAGAGATCATAGAAATATTGGGAATAGAAAATACAGCAAAGTTACTAATGCTTCTTGATATAGAAGACATAGTAGCTATAGTGAAAGATTTAGATAGAAAGTCTATAGAAAATATACTTAACTACTTACCCAATGCAACTCAAAAATTAGTAGAGGAATTGTTATCATACCCAGAAGAAAGTGCAGGAAGGTTGATACATAAAAATATGGTTATAGCTCCATATTATTGGACGATAAATCAGCTAATGGAATTCTTGCGCAACTATAAAAAAATACCAGAAACATTTTATCAAATTTTCATCATTAACTCAAAATTAGAACCCATAGGCATTTTCAACTTAAATAAGGTAATATCTCACTCAGGAGAAACAATAATAAAAGAGATAATGAGTCAAGATATAAAAATAATTAAAACTGGAATGGACCAAGAAGAAGTAGCAAGAATATTTAAAGATTACGCTCTATTATCAGCTCCAGTAGTAAATAAGAATGGTAAAATTATAGGTGTAATCCTTATTGAAGATGTAATCAAAATTGTTCAACAAGAAGCAGAAGAGGATGTGCTTAAAATAAGCGGTGTATCTTCTAAATCTGATATAAATGCCCCTATACATAAAACTATAATTAAAAGACTACCTTGGTTACTGTTTAACCTCTTAGCTGCAACAATATGTTCTATAGTAGTTGGCTTTTTCGATAACGTAATACAAAATTTTATAGTACTGCCAATAATTATGCCAATCATTGCATCGATGAGCGGAAATGCAGGATCCCAAACAGTAACACTAACTATCCGGGCAATCGCAACAAAATATCTAACTGAGCAAAATGCAAAAAGAATACTGATGAAAGAATTTTTAATAGGTCTTATAAACGGGGTGATCTTATCTACTATTTCATTAGTAGTGTTAGCAATAAGGTTTCACAATGTCAAAGTGGAGATGATTTTTGTGGTCTCCATGATTATGATGTCAATTATTGCAACGTTCATCGGAACTTTCATTCCTATAATGCTTCATCGTTTAAGATCCGATCCTGCTGTTTCGTCTTCAATCTTAACATCAGCAACAACTGATATTCTCTCAGCTCTTATATTTTTTGGTCTAGCCACGATCTTTTTATTAAATAGCTGAATCTTGCTATATAAAAAAATTGCTTTACAAGCTTTACCGTCCACGTTATCATTACTCATAGATGCATTGAAGAAAAAAAATAACAGTCGATAAAGAAATAAAAGTACATGAAACTGAGCTGCTTTAGTTTTAAAATAAAAACTAAAATAAAATGCTAAAGTATGCAAAAAAATTCTTGCTTTGCTAGGTCTCTTTAGCTACAATCCAGTCTAACGTAATGAACAAATGGGGTGTGAGTTAGATGCATTGTATTATGTATATCACTCAGAAAGCAATTCTGAATTTTTTAAGAATATATCTATTTTAGTCAGAAGTCAAAAGAAAAGCACACTGTTACTCAGCAATTAAAGTTACTTAGGATTACCGTAAGGTTTCTACAGCAGTTTGGTTTGGTACAGCTGCATAAGAATCAAATGTTGAAATCAATCTTCAGAAAAGAGGTTTACGACAAAACAATCAAAATATGAATATTAAAATATAGGCGGCTTTATGTTAGGTAAAGAAAATATAGGAGAACAAGTAGCAGATAATCAAATGGATTATGTAGATGCTGGATCAGCAATAGTTGATTATGAAAATATATTATCTAGTGAAGAACTTCAGTGTGGACGAAGTCAAGAGAGCCCTAGAGTAACAAGATCTTCATCTATAGGCAGCAGTAGTACATCGACTGATGATGAAGAAATGTTTAGCTGTATAAGCATTACAAGTGATGAAATAGTGAAAAAAGCAACTTTTTTTGTTAAGACTTTTGTTAAAGAATTCGAGGAAAAACTATCTGAATGTTCTAAAGAAGCAAAACCAGGTTCAAAAGTACGTAAAACAGGTAAAGTAGTAGCTAAGGTTGTATCAACTGTGGGTAATTATATTCCACCAAGTGTGGAGAAAGTAGGTACTTCTCAAGTTATGGAGTGTGTGAGTTTTATTTCTACAAACCAACATAGGAAAAAAGCAAAAATATTTTCTACAATAGTTGCGCCTTCAGAAGGTAACTTAAGAAAGATTTTAATAGAAGCTGGCTTGGAAATTTTTCAAAGTTTTGAGAAACAATTCACTAAAATTGTGGATACTAATCAGTTGTCTTGTAATAGGGGGATTGAGAAGTTAGCAATGGATACTGTATCCAGAGTAATAAATTACACTACATCTTGCAACGAGAAAGGAGAATTTCCCAATCTTCACATAACTAAAGGTGTTATTTTAGGTAAATCAAAAAGAAAGTACCCGTTTACTACACGTACTGGACATCAAGTAAAAGATAAACAAAGTGGTGAAATGTTGATGACTTCAGAGTTATATGAAAAGGTGGGAATAGAGAAAGCAGAGGGTGAGATTATTAAGTATTATCAATTGAAGGAGCATGACTTTGCTGAAAAATACGGCTATCGGCTTCCCTTTAAGTGGGAATTAGAAAGTTGGGAAGAGTTAGAACAAAAATATGTACTTAGTGAAACATCTAAAAAAAGAGAGTATGTGCGTATTTTAGATGAGGAAAAAAAGAAAGGATTGGCTAGTAGTATATTAAAAGAGATCAATGAAAACGATTCAGCAAAAAAAAAGGATATACAAGAACTGCGTGAAGAAATCAGAAATTTACGAATACTTCATGAAAAAGAAGGTAAAAATACATTTTCCTTTAATTTGGGCTATTTACCAAAATTCTTTATAAAAAGAGAAGTGATGTTAGACGAATTAAAAAAGAAGTTAGATAGTAAAAATCAAGAAGTAGAACTGTCACGAATGGTCTTGATTAATGGAGAATATGGAACAGGAAAAAGTGAATTAGCTAGAAGCTACGCATATAGTAAGGAGAGTAATATTTGGACAAAAGTTATATGGATAAATGCTAAAACATATGACACTCTTTTCAATTCATTTCGTAATTTAGCTAAAGAATTAGAAATTCCTACAGAAAATGATAATGATATGGATTTTAATGTTGTTCGAGATAGAGAAATAGAATCTATTGTCCAGGATGTGTACCAGTATTTTCGAGACGTAAAAAGTCTTTTCATCTTTGATAACACCAGTAAGTATAAGGAGATCGAAAAATTTTTACCATCCTATTTTCCTAATTTGTTTTTTCATGGAGAAAAGCCTTACGTTTTAATTACTTCTCGTAGCAAGAATTGGGAAAAAGAAATAGAAAAGACACAGTTGAATGATGGATTTTCTCTAGGAGAAGCTATAACATTTATTGAAAGAACCTTAGAAGTAAAAGATAGGTTACAGGATTACTATCTAGTAGAGTTAGCACAAACATTGGGCTATCTTCCATTAGCTTTGACACAAGCAACAGCATATATTAAACAAGAAAAGATTAATGTTAGTGAATATCTAAAACTCTATAATGAAGAAATGAAAAAACCGAATCCTGATTGTCTCGAGGCGCTAGGTCTCACCAAAGAATTATTTATAACTTTGACGCTTAACCTTAATAAAATAAGAAGAGAAAAAAATGTTGGGCAGCAATCGCATGATATTGTATCATATATGGCTTACTTGGATCCCAATCAAATTGATATAGAAGAAATTTTCCTCCAGAAGAAATCAGAAAAAGGTAAGCAACAAGTTTTGGATGCTCTTAATCTACTCAATAAGTTTTCAGTGATTGAGCTGGAGGAGTCAATAGCAAGAGTTCATAAAGGGATACAAAAAACAGTAAGAGTAGAGAAAGAACGAACAGGAATAGAAGAAGAAACTTTAAGAGAAATGATGACATCATTTTGCATTATAAATCCGAATAACATTATATCTGTTTGGAGTCATGCAAGTAAATATGACAGATTAGTTAATGAATTTATTGATTCTATTTATGATAGAAGTACTATCTTACATTTACTAGCCAAAGATGGTAATGAAGAAATTATTAAGCTGATATTAGAGAAAATAGAACCTAATAAATTAAGCAAAATTATTAATGCTATTGATGAAAGGAATTTTACTTCTTTAGATTATGCTATCATACATGGTCACTTAGGTACTGTTCAGCATCTTGTAAGGAAAGGGGGTGATGTAAATCTAAATAACACAAAAGGTATGAATCCTTTGCACTTTGCTGCCGTATATGGTCACTTAGATATTGCTAAATACCTTGTAGCGCAAGGGGCTATAATAAAATCATTAAACAAAGATAGTATGTGTCCTTTGCACTTTGCTGCTATATATGGTCACTTAGATATTATTAAATACCTTGTAGAGGAAGGAGCTAGTATAAATATAAAGGATAAAAATAACATGCGTCCTTTGCACTTTGCTGTTATATATGGTAGATTGGATATTGTGAAATATCTTGTAGAGAAAAGAGCTAATATAAATCTACGTAGCAAAGAAGGTGAGAGTCCTTTGCACTTTGCTGTGATGCATGGTCAGTTAGATATTGTTGAATACCTTATAGAGAAAGGAGCTAGTATAGATAGACAAGATGAAAAAAATATGAGTCCTTTGGACTATGTTATTGTATATTCTAACTCAGAAGAAATTATTTATTATCTTGAAGATATGCACTTAGCTCCAGACTTAAAAACACAATCACATAAAAGAAACCTAGAGACATTTGATGAACATACACTAACTAAAAAAAGAAAATTAAAAAATATAAGTGAAGCATTGCAATTTGAAGATAAAAGCACGGTTAACTTAACTCATAGGTCACCTATATCTTCATTTAATAGCGTCTCTGTACAACCTGCAAACAGGGACTTAAGACTATAATTTTACAGTAAGCTATTTAATTTTATGAGGGGAATTTCAAAAAAACAGAGAAATAAAGTAATAAATTGATATAAATTCGCGTAGAACAAGTGGTAGACCATACGATCTCAAAATAAAATCTTCTTACAATAGCTGGTTTTGGTTGCGGAAGTGATTGTGTTGTCTAAGTTATTAGTAATATATACTATTAAGTCAGTATTAATTCGTTAAGAACTTTCATTAAAGATTATCAAAAAAACTTCTAAATAGGGATTGACAAGTTTTAGAGATGGAGTATTCTATGAAAAGTATATTGAGCTATTAATTTTTTATGTATAATAAATATGATCGTGAAAATATTTTTCTTTATATTATGAGGTAGCTGTTTTATTCAGAAAAAGATTTTTTTCTTACTTTGAAATTTAGTGGTTTTTATGGAAGGTTAAATGATTAATGAATTATTTGCTGCTGTACGTAGTGGAGATGCTAATCAAGTTGCGGATCTTATCAATAAAGGGGATGATGTTAATGCCAGGGACAATAGAGGCAATACTCCTCTACATTTAGCTGTTCTTGCAGATAAATTACAGGTAGTAGAAAAGCTTATAGAGGGAGGGGCTGATGTTAATGCTAAGAATAATCATGGCGCTACTCCTCTGCACTGGGCTGCTCTTAATCAGAATGTCAATATATTAGAAAAGCTTATAGAGAAAGGGGCTAATGTTAATGAGAAGAATAAATATGACAATGTCCCTCTGCACTATGCTGCAGGTTATGGTAGCTTAAGTGTAATAGAAAAGCTTATAGAGGGAGGGGCTGATGTTAATGCTAAGAACAATAATGGCGATACTCTTTTGCACTTGGCTACTAAAAATAGTCATTTAGATGTATTAGAAAAGCTCATAAAGGAAGGAGCTAATGTTAATGAAAGAAACAAATATGGTAATATCCCTTTACACTGGGCTGCAAGTTATGGTAGGTTAAGTATAGTAGAAGAGCTTATAGAGGGAGGGGCTGATGTTAATGCTAAGAACAATAATGGCAATACTCCTTTGCATTGGGCTGTTAAAAGCAGTCATTTAGAAGTAGCTAAATTTCTTATAAGTAATCATGCTGACGTTAACGCTAAAAATAAAGATGGTTGGACATCTTTGCACTTTGCAGCTGCTTATGGCAATTTAAATATAGTTAAGCTCATTCTTGATAAAAGTGATTATGTTGATGCTAGAGGAGCTTTAGCCGTGGCAAATACGCTTAATGAAGAAGACAGCTTAGAAATACGAAACCTTCTAGAAGGAAGAATAAGAAGAAATGAAGAAATCACCCAACATCTTAACTTACAAGAAGAAAGCAGCTTCCTATCAACACGTGTCCATAATCGCCGTAGTATTGTAAAAGAAGATGAAAATTCATTGCAAAATGATAAGATAGGTCCTAATAAAATAGGAGTTACAAGCGGAACAAGTAAGCCATCTTCATTTATCAATATTTTTGCTTACACTACGGTAGATACTATGAAAGGTATTTTTCAGTTTGTTTCTTCTCCTTTTAAGGCAGCTATAAGTATGGAACCTTCTAAAGCTATTACAGTTCAAGGTATTGATAACAACGGTATACTTCTTTTATTAGATGTATTTATAAGGAAAATCACAGGTCAGAAGTATATTTCCACAGTAGTTCAGTCTATATCACAATTAGAAGCACAGGGCTATGCATTAAATATTATAGAGGAATTTGAGAAAGTAGTAGAGCAAGCTGCATTAAAAAGTGGGATATCAATACATCGGTTAAATATTGATTGTGTAGAAATGCAGAAAGAGGTTACTGCAAAAATCACGGGTGGTAAGTTTAATGAGATTTCAGGATTTTTAAACTCATATGTAGAGCAAGCATGCCACGATAGAGAAACAGGTAAGTTAAGTCCAAAGAAGTTTAACAAATTTATGATTGTATTTAATAAGGAACTAGATTTAATAGTAAATCAATCAATGCAACAGATATTACACAATAGAGATAGTACATTAGAAGTTGAAGAACAGCAAATAAACTTAGAGCCTCAAAGTTATTTAAGTAATACTTCTGTTCAAGGTCATTTAATTCAGGATAGAGGTTTAATCAATCAAGGTAAGGCTTAATTCCTTAGCTTTTTGATTTCATCTAGTAAAAGGTTGGTAATTTGATCTTATAACATCAATGGGCACACCAGCCTTTATTTTGTATGCATTCAAGCAATGTGTGACTACTTATGCAACCTAAAAAAATAATCATACACTGTCTTCCATGGAGGAAAATCTTTTGCTCTACTGGCAAATACCTTTCATTATGTATTGTATAACATTAATAATTGTTCCTATTTTGTGCTTTCTTGGCCACACCTTGTGCAACTCTTGGCTCAAGAAATTTCCATTCTTTGTCACTTACATCACCTGGATATATTTTTTACTGATCCTATCATATTATCTTCCTGATTTTCTTTCAAGATATGTTCTAAAAAGTAGAATCCGTTCAGCAGGGTGACAAAATAAGATAGAAAAGACAGCCATAGAAATAAATGGTGTCATCCCAATATGATGCTTTCTCTGTCATCCCAGTACTTGACACTGGAATGACACCATTTTTGCTTCGATATTTACACATTAGCCATGCATCTGAACGGATACAAAAGTAGAATTTACAATTCTATCTAAAAGGATACCGAAAAAGAGCAGGAGTCCTATCTGGGAATTATTTTTAAATATGGACATGCATTGATTAGAATCGTCTGGATTGAAATTTTTGTGTTGGTGGTGAAATATGAATCCTATGGCAAGTAAAGCAATATAAAAGATGTTATTTAATGATGATAGTATACCAGCGTACAACCATGCCATTAAGGATATTAAATAAAATCTTTTCAACCAAGATTTTGTTGTATTGCCAAAATATAATGCAGTAGATTTCATTCCTAATTTCTCATCATCTTTTTTATCTTGATGAGCGTATATAGTATCATAACTAAGCGTCCAAAAGACGCATCCTATATAAAATAGCAAGGATTCTATGCTAATCTGGTCTGTTATTGCTGCTGAACCCATGAGTGATCCCATGTTGAAAGTAAACCCTAAAAATAATTGTGGCCACCAAACGTAACGCTTTAGCAAGGGATAGATAACTATCATGCACATTGAAATTATTCCAAGTATAAGAGTAGTTTTATTGGTTAATAATAAGATTACCAGGGCAATAGACAGTAACAGTGAAAGTAAAGCCAAAGCCTGCTTTATGTTTAATGCACCACTTGCAAGTGGTCTGTATTTTGTTCGTTCAACGTGTGCATCTATTTCTCTATCGAAGATATCATTGATTATGCATCCTGCGGGTCTCATTAAAAATGCACCTATAGTAAACAAAACAAGGAGAAAAAGAGCTTGATACGATAGAGAAGTTGAGGCTAAAAGAATGCCGCTTAAGCTAGAAAATAGCACAAGCCATAAACCTGTTAAACTGTGTATTCTCATTAATGAGAAATAATGGTTGAAATACATTAATTAAGTGTGATTATGTAATATTTTGCTTACATTGACAAAATTATCGAATGCTAAATCAGGCTTAAAAACTAACTCAGGTATAAATCGCAAATCAACATAACATAATATAGATTTACGTATTGACCATGCAGATTGGTTCATTTCATTAACAACAGTGCTGATATCATCATTATCATTTTGGATGTTTAATGAAGATAACACAATATATACATCTGCTTTCTTCAAATCTTTGCTTAGCTTTACATCAGATACTACTACTTTTTCATTAAGAACATTACCTTCCATTAAGACTTTTGATATTGCCCTATGTAATACCGATGCTACTTTTAGGTTTCTAATTTCCTTTTTCATATTCAACTACTATAACGTCCTTTCTTCTTGCACTAATTGATAAGCTTCCAAAATATCTCCAACTTTAATATCGATATTACCCTCTAGCGATATTCCGCATTCAAAGTTTACACCTACTTCTTTAACGTCATCTTTAAATCTACGTAGTGCTTTTAACTTTCCTTCATGCACCAATTTGCTGCCACGTACTACCTTAATTAAAGAATCTTTTTTTATAACTCCATCAGTGACATAACATCCGATTATATTACCGGCTTTGGATGCATTAAATATTTGCCTTACAGATGCAGAACCAACACGAACCTCTCGTGTAACAGGCTTTAACATTTTAGTTAGATACATCCTCATGTCTTCAATAAGCTCATATATTATATTGTAAGTATGTATTTCTATACCTTTTTGTTTTGCTAATTCTCTTATTTTTGAATCCACTTTTACATTAAAAGCTAAAATTACTGCGCTTGATGCTTCTGCAAGCAGCACATCTGAATCTGTTACTCCTCCTACTGCTTTGTGTAGAATATTTAATTTCACTTGGTCTTTACCAAGCTTATCAATTGAGCTTGATATTGCTTCAATAGAACCAGTGACATCGCACTTTAAAACTACAGATAGTTCTTCTGTTTCACTATCATTACGACTGAATATATCTAAATTATTGTCGTCTAAATCTTCTTTCTTTTTCTTGATTAATTCTAACCTGTATTCAACAATTTCACGAGCCTGCCTTTCAGAGTTTACAACAACAAATTTATCTCCAGCATTTGGTACACCATTTAAACCAGTAACTTCAACTGGAGTAGAAGGTAGTGCCGCTTTTTCTCTTTGACCAAGGTGATTAATCATACTGCGTACTTTGCTGTATGTTGTACCAACTATCAATATGTCACCAATCTTTAATGTTCCTTCTTCAACTATTAATGTAGCTGATATTCCTTTAGCTTTATCTATTTTCGACTCTATCACCCATCCAAGTGCTCGACAATCCTCTATTCCTTCTAGCGTCATTAATTCAGCAATTAATAAAATTGCCTCTTCTAGTTTATCTAAGTTGATTTTCTTTTTTGCTGATACTGGCACAATTATAACATCACCACCAAGTTCTTCGGGGATGAGGTCATACTGAGGCAAACTATTAATTATTCTTTCTACATCGCCAGGTTGTGATTTATCAATTTTATTAATGGCAACTATAATAGAGACATTTGCTGCTTTTGCATGATTTATTGCTTCAACTGTTTGTTTCATGATTCCATCATCAGCTGCAACTACTATCACAACTATATTAGTAATATTGGCACCACGTGCACGCATTGCAGTAAACGCCTCATGCCCTGGTGTATCAATGAAAGTAATTTTTTGCTTATTTTTTGTCGTTAATTGATAAGCACCTATATGTTGAGTGATTCCACCTGACTCTCTTTCTGCAACATTAGATTCACGAAATGCATCGAGCAATGATGTTTTACCATGATCCACATGTCCCATAAAAGTAACGATAGGTGGTTTTGGTCTTTTAGGTAAGTTTTCTCTGTTGCTTATGAAGAGTAAATTCTTTTCTTTATCAGCATCACTTACTCGTTTAGCAGTATGACTAAATTTTTTTGCTATTTCGCATGCTATATCTGGATCTACTAGATCATCTACTCTATAGCTCTCCCCAACTTCTTCTTTGAGCATTTTTAGCACACTCTTGCTCTCTTCTGCCATACGAATAGATAACTCTCTGATAGTTATTTTGTCTGGTATAATAACTTCTCTTGATATATTTTTACCCTTAGTAAACTTTGATTGTTTACTTCTTATACCAAATTTTTGCTTAAATACAGGGAGGTGTTCATTTCTTTCATCTATTGCCTGTGTAATTACTAGCTTAGAATGCTTAGAGTATATATCTTTGCTAGCTTTAAAAGACTTTTTATCATTGTTCTCATATTCAATACTATCTTCTTTTTGTTCAACTGAGTTAGTATTACTTAAAACTTCCTTATTTATTTCTTTAGGTACAGAGTGTGATTCATTTTTATCTTCAGCTTCTTGATTGCTTTCTTCTTTTTTTATTTTCTCTTCTTGTTCTCTCTGATTCCTTTCTTTCAGCAAAGTAGCATTCTGTACAGCATTAATGCGGGAAATTTGTTCTTTTTCAGTTAAAGAGCCTAATTTACTCTCGTCAAATAAACTATATTCTTCTGCAGAATGAATTTTTCTTCTTTTTTTTACTATTGTAGTACCAGTACTTTGACTATCTAAAGAGTTTAAATTAATGTCTAATTTAAGCTTGCTTAAGCCTTGTAGGGTTAATTTTTTATTACTGATATCTTCATTATTCATATTGTTTTTATATTAATCCAAGCTTTTTACGTGCTTCTATGATTATTAAATCTGCTGTATCTTTTAGATTTTCTTTATTATTAGTTGAGGAAGAGATTATGCTACAAAACTCATAATTTGATAAATCTGCTATGTCCTCTAAAGTTTTAATATTATGTTTACTAAGAGCAATTTTATTATCTATTGATAAGGCTAAGTTGATTACATCGTCTTCCATACCTAAATTTTTTAGCTCTTCTATTTTTCTATCATTCTCTGCTTTCAGGTAATTATTTGCTCTATTATGAAGTTCATTTGCAATATCTTCATTGAAGCCCTCTATTGAAGCAAGTTCCTTAATTGAAGTGTTAGATATATCTTCTACACTGGAAAAACCTTCTGTTACCAATAATTGGCCCATAATCTCTTCTAAGTTTAAAGCTTCAGCAAATAAAACTGAACATTGACTAAATTCTTTATTTCTTCTTTCTGATTCTTGCTGAGTGCTTAATATCTCAATTTTCCATCCAACAAGCTCTGAAGCTAATCTTACATTCTGACCCTTTTTTCCTATAGCTAAACTCAATTGATCTTCAGCAACTATTAACTCTATACAATTTTCATTTTCGTCAATAATGACCTTTGATACTTCTGCAGGAGTAATGGCTTTAATAACAAATTGACCCAAATCTGATGAGTAATGTATGACGTCGATTTTTTCACCGTTTAATTCGTGTATAATAGTTTTTATTCTATCTCCTTTAACTCCAACGCAAGCACCTACTGGATCGATATTCTTATCAGATGAAAAAACAGCAACTTTAGATCTTGAACCAGCGTCTCTAGCTATACCTTTAATTGTTATCAATCCGTCAGCAACTTCTGGTACTTCTTGATTCAACAATGCCTCTAAAAAGCCTTCATGAGTCCTAGAAAGAATGATTTGACGTCCATCGTCAGAGCGCTTAACAGCTTGTATGTAAGCTTTAACCTTATCGCCTTCACGAAATGACTCACCACCAATTAAGTTTCGTAAAGGGAGGTATGCTCCAATTCCGTTTATGTCTATAATAAGATCTGAATATTCTACTTGTTTAACGATGCCATACCTCATTTCTCCTACCTTATCTTTAAATTCCTCATATTGCTTTTTTAACTCTTCATTTTTGATTATTTCAGAAATCTTTTGCTGGGCAATTCTTGCTGAAACAAGATCAGTGTTAAGAGAAATCAACTCACTAATAGTATCTCCAACTTTTGCATCTTCTTTTATTAACTTAGCTTGTGTCAACTTAATTAAGTCACACTCATTTTCATTTGATTCATCATTAATGACTTTTAGTTGTCTATATGAGGTAACTTTGCCTGTGTTTCTATCTATATTAACTACAATTTTACTTTTGCTACCATACTTTTGTTGAGCTACTGCTTCGATAGCACTTTTAAGTGCATTTATTATAATATTAAAATCCAAACCTTTTTGAAGTGAGAGCTCTCCCGCTGTTTTTATTACATCAAGGCTTCCAACTATGTTATTCTTGTTGCTTTTCTGCTTAACACTGCTTTTACGATTAGCAATCATATAAATAAATCCAATTTAATTAGTTATAATTATAGCTTCAACAGGTAAAGAACGCTATCTTAAATGTTAAATGATTGCTAATTTAAGTCAAGTTTTTTCATGTCTTTGTATGATAAGCAATGCCGGAGTAAAGAATAAAGTTAAGACCGTTGCAGCCAATATTCCACTTGCTATGGTTGCTGAAATATCAACCCACCACTGGCTTGATGGAGCATCATATGTGATTTGTAGCGTAAAAAAACTGATATTTAACCTAGTAATCATCGGTATTAAACCAAGAACTGTAGTTGCAACGGTAAGTAGTATTGGCCTGATGCGAGAAATTGAAGCGTTTATTATACATTGCTTAATGTTATTTTTGCGCACCTTAATTTGCTGATGAAAGGCATCAAGCAATAGTATATTATTATTCACTATAATTCCTGCTAAAGCAATTATCCCCACTCCACACATGACAACTACAAAAACTTTCTGAATAAGAAAGAAAATGAAAAATACACATGTTGTTGATAAAAACACTGCTGTCATTACGATAAATGTATAGTATATGTTGTTAAACTGTGCCACTAGCACCAATATCATCAATGTAATTGCTAATATAAAAGCCTTTAATAAAAATGCTCCTGATTTTTGTTGATCTTCCTTGTCACCTTTGAAATCAATCTTTACTCCTTTACTACAGTCTTGAGTAATCGAATTTTGAATGAACTTAACTCTTTCATCAACAAGATAGCCAGTATCAACGTCAGCAGAGATTGTTACTGTGCGTGATCCATCAATCCTACTTAGTTTGTTTGCCTTTTTTTCGGGAACGTATTTCACTATGCTACTCATAGAATATGGTCCATTTGCTGTATTGATAAAAAGGTTATCTATAGTTTTCATGTTGCGATTCTTTCTGGGAAAGCGTAGTACAATATCAATTTCTTCATCTGCGTTATTTGGTCTATATTTTCCAATTAATACTCCATTTGTAACCATCTTTATAAAATCACCGATGGTTGCAACACTTACTCCAGAGCTTGTAGCCTTACTCTTATCAATACTCATATTCCACTCTATTTCAGGTGCTGATCTACTATCTTGAATATTTATAAATCCAGATGAAGGTTGGTCCATAATTTTTAGGATTTTCTCTGCTACTGAATTCAAGTTGGATGCACTTCCGCTTAAGTTAATTTGTATTGGCTTGTCAGCTGATGGTCCTGACTTTTGTTCCTGTACATCAATTATTACTCCTTTTATGTTTTGTACACTACTCCTTATATCATTTAGTATTTGCTTAGCTTTGCGCCTGCAGCGCCAATCTACAAGTTCCAATTGAATTTTGGCAATAACGTTGTCTGAAAATTTTCCTGATCGAGCATAAAAAACATAAATTTCTTTTTTAACACCCAAAATACGTTCTTCTACTTTCTTAAGTATCAAATCTCGTTCTTTGGCTGATAAGCTTTCTTTTACTTTAACGCTGATTAAAATGTTATCTGAATCTACATTCGGAAAGAACTTTAATCCAGGACCAAAAGTAAAATATAATATACTAGACAAAAATAAAACAAATACAACAACACATACAAATTTTTTGGGGTGATCTAAGACTTTCTCTAACATACGTACATAAGTTCTTATTATAAGCCCAGTATTTTTTACCTCACCACTTTCTATAGCACTCATTCTTATTATTTCTTTTTTTGAAGTTATTGAAGGTTCACCAAATATTGCACCAAGTGTTGGTATAAAAACCAAAGCCATAATTAGCGATCCAGTTAAAGTTAGAATTATTGTAATTGGTATGTACTGCATAAATTTACCGACTGTATCGGGCCAGAGTAACAGAGGGAAAAACACTGCTAATTTAGTTAATGTTGATGATAAAACTGGATAGAACATATCATGAACTGAGGTGCAAAAGGCTTCTACTTTATCCATCCCACAAATCATCTTTCTATCAGCATATTCGCTGATTACAATTGCATCATCAACCAGCATCCCAACTGCCATAATTAGACTGAAGAGCACAACTATATTTAGAGTAATACCCATTAGGTAAAGAGCCATTATTCCTATGAGAAAGGAGCCAGGTATTGATAGTGCAACAAGAATAGCAGCCCTTTTTCCCATAAAGAGCATTATTATGGTTAGTATTAGTAATACGGCAAATATTATACCATTTTCCAAGTCTTCAAGCACATCACGTACATTTTTTGACTGGTCATTCAAATAAACTACTTTTAAATTTTCAGGTAATTGATCTTTTGCTTTGTCCATTAAGTATTTTACTTGATTTACCGTGTCTATTATGTTTTTTCCATTACGTTTTGAAATTTCTAGTACAATGCTAGGTAGTCCATTAATACGAGCAAATCCTTGGTGATCTTCAAACCCAAAGTATACTTTTGCTATATCTTTGATTCTCAAAACTGCATCACTTTGAGATCTAATAGGAATATTCATAATATCTTCTATGTCTTTTAATAACCCTGATATTTTAATCGAATATTTACCGGTATCGTTTTCTAGTGATCCAGCTCCTACCAATCTGTTGTTGTTTGATATAGCTTGAAATATCTCATTTGATTGAATGTTATATTTTGTTAGAACTGTGGGCTCAATTATAACTTCCACTGTTTCTTTACGCATACCTGCCACTTCAACTTTAAGAACATTTGGCAGAGATTCTATTTCTTTCTTTAGTTTGAGTGCTATTTCAGTTAAAGCTCTTTCCGGCAAATTACCAATCAAGCCAACGTTTAGTATCGGAAATAAGCTCAAGTTTATTTCATTGATTATCGGAGATTCTGCTTCAATAGGTAATTTTGATTTTATGTTTAAAAGCTTTGAACGGACGTTATCAAGTACTTCTTTGTTATCATATTCTGTACCAAACTTAATTATCATGTGAGCACCGTCATTAGTTGCAAGTGCCTTTAGCTCTCTCACGCCCTCAATGAACCTTAGTTCATTTTCTATTGGAATAGCTAATAACTTTTCACTATCCTCGACAGAAATACCAGGAAACCCAACAAATACGCTAATTATAGGAATCTGTATATCAGGATTGCTTTCTCTTGGCATCTTTATATAAGTGTATGAGCCGAAGGTAAAAATCACGATAAGCAATAATATTACTGTTCTATTCCTCTCTACAAGTAAGCTTTTCATGCCAAACATTATACGTATTTATATCATATTATAGCTAAGATAAATTATATATTAATTAATCCTTATATGTCTTTATGTAAATGATTAAAATTTTTACAGTTTTGCAAGCGTAAGAAAATTTCTATATAATATGACTTTAGTATGGTATTTGAGGGATTATTATGGTAGCAGTTTTAAGTGTGACAGAAGGCAAGAATAAAATGATCGTATCTGGGTTGGTTGGTGTTTCATCAACTTTAGTATTTTTGACAGTGATTCACATTGCTGCAAAGATAGCCATTATAGTTACTGCTGCTGCAGTTACTTACGCATTACTTTCATTGCTTAATAAAGCAAGACCTAAGTCTGTTAAAACTGATGATATGTCAGAAGATGAAGGGTATAGCAGTGTTGATGAAGGTGAAGAAAAAGATACCGTAAAAGAACCAAAAAGAACTGAAACTGAGCTAGAAGAAGAATTAAAAAATAAAAGAGCAGAAGAAGAAATGAAAAATGGACTACCTAAACATATGGATTTCAAAGGTAATTCACTTTCTAAAAGTGCTGATACTACAGATAGTCATTTCGTTTCTAGTGCTACAAATATTGTTATGGAACCTTTACCTAAACACATGGATGCACTTGGTAATCCACTTCCTGAGCAGCCACCGAGCAACCTTACCAATATAGGGCTTGGATCATCTAAAAGTACGCAGAAACTATCTGCTGCAGACTTGCTATTACAGTATGGGAATGTAAATAATGATGTGAGGAAAGTGCTAGAATGGCCAATTACCTCAAAGGAGTTTAATGGGTTAGGGTTTAACAGGTAGTTGCTATATCAAACTCTCCATCTTATATTGAGGATCAGATGCAATGCCATACACTCTATTTGGCGGAGCAATTTTGTTCTCTATACCAAAAACTATACCTTCAATTATTGCTGTGAGTACTTTTTCAAGGTTACAATCTGCTCCAGGAACACGGTGCTCTAGGCGGCATCTTTTGGAATCGTTGCCAAAATAGGGAATTCTTATCGCAGCAGTTCTGTTATTCACTCCCCAACTAATCGTAGTTGGAGTATGAATATCTGGGTACTGAAATCTTAAATATGAATCATCATTTGGAGCAAAAAATAGCATATGTTTTTTCATCATTGCACATAATCCACCTATGCTGTGAATCAGGTGGTCACTATATTTTTGCTTATTGCCATAAAATAAGTTATGATTATTTGAATCCATGAGGCTAACATGTACATTTAGTGCGCTGCCTGCTCTATCCAAATAAGGTTTTGCTTTAAAAGAAACATTACCCCCAAGTTTTTGTCCTACTTCAGTAAGTAATTGTTTTGCCAACTCAAAATGCATAATTAAATTATCAGAGCTCGTATAACAGTCACTTTTTATCTCATATTGGTTTAAAGAACTCTCTTTCTCACAAAAAAATCCAAGAGAAGCTATTTTATTTTTGATGCTATTCAGAAATAAATATTCTTTTTTTATTCCCTCAGTGTAAAACTCCAGTTCAATACCGAATACAGTATTATGACTCAAATTACTTAATATAATCACAAATTTACTTCAATAAATTTATACTAAATCAGCTATATTTATACAAGTACTTTACTTATTTATCAGTAAATTTAATATCTTATTTATACATAATATATTACTATTTTTTTAATAACATACTTCTAATCCTCGGTACAAGCGACATTTACAAATTGATTGTTTTTATTTCAAAAAAATGATCAATTTTAGTGCTTTTATACTCTTTACAACTCGTCAAAAAATCCTCATAATTTTAGGTATGTATTAAGTAGTGTTAGCTTTTTATCTTACAGTAAGCTATTGATTATCTTGCATCTTTCTGATTATTGTTCTTTCTTGGTGTGGTATATGAACTTAACTAACCCTAAGGTTTCTACTATGTTTTTTGATCAGATTATTACAGTAACGGACCACAATGTTACTTGGGAAAAAATCCAAAATTATCTCCATAATCTCTATGGAGAAGCAACATATAACAGCTGGCTGAGTTCACTAAGATTTATCAGCAACAGAAATGGAGAAGTTTTGTTGTCTGTGCCAACAAGATTTATAAAGGAGTGGATTACAGTTCACTACATGGAAAAAATATTATCATTATGGCAAAGCGAAGATCAAAGTGTATGTTCTATTGATATTCAATTAATTGAAGAAAGAAATTCAAATTCTAATACGATACTAAAAAATAGAGAGGAAAATAATCATAATCTTGGTTCACCACTAGATACCAGATTCACTTTTGATAATTTTGTGGTAGGAAAGTCAAATGAGTTAGCATTTACAGCGGCAAAGCGTGTAGCGGAATCTATAGATCCAATATCAGGAAGCAACCCTTTATTTCTATATGGTGGAGTGGGACTTGGTAAAACACATTTAATGCATGCTATAGCTTGGTACATAGTCAATTCTCCGTCAGCAAAAAGAAAAGTGGTATATTTATCAGCAGAGAAATTTATGTATCAATATATTACGGCGCTGCGGAGCAAAGATATTATGTTATTTAAAGAGCAATTTAGATCAGTAGATGTATTGATGGTAGATGATGTGCAATTTATCAGTGGTAAAGATAGTACACAAGAAGAATTTTTTCACACTTTCAATGCATTGATAGACCAAAATAAACAATTGGTTATATCAGCTGATAGGTCTCCTAGTGATCTTGATGGAGTAGAAGAAAGAATAAAATCGCGACTTGGTTGGGGATTAGTTGCAGATATTAATGAAACAACTTTTGAATTAAGACTTGGTATATTGCAGGCGAAAGTGGAACGAATGAATATGTATGTTCCAAAGGATGTCCTAGAATTTTTGGCAAGGAATATAAAATCCAATATAAGAGAACTAGAAGGAGCATTAAATAAGGTTGCTCATACCTCTTTAATTGGAAGAAGCATGACAGTAGAATCAGCTAGTGAGACCCTAATTGATCTTCTTAGGTCAAATCATAGGTCAATTACAATAGAAGAAATACAGAGAAAAATAGCTGAATTTTTCAATATAAAGGTTGCAGATATGCAATCTAATAGAAGGCTTCGCAGTCTTGCGAGGCCGAGACAAATAGCTATGTATTTCGCAAAGAAGTTTACGCAAAAAAGTTTACCAGATATTGGAAGAAATTTTGGTGGTAGAGATCATGCTACTGTTATACACGCAGTCAAACAAGTGGAAAATTTCATAAGAACTGACCCAAAATTTGCTGATGAAATCAATCGATTAAAAAAGATGTTTAAGTAGCACTTTATTAATGACAACCAGGCTGTTTTCATTTTTTTGATCAAATATCTTTTTCAAGTAGATTAAGTAAATCAAAGATCATTATTAGTATAAGCTAAGAGAAAATAGCTAGTCGATTGCTTAAAAAGTATATAAAATCACAATTTAAGTAGGAACTATGGCAATTAGACTTATTCCAGATAATCTTGATATAAGATTTAGTAAATATAGAAATTTGACAGCACTTGTTAGCGTTATTCTTATCATTTTTTCAATGCTTACTTTTATGCTGCGTGGAATGAATTTGGGTATAGACTTTACAGGTGGAATTTTGATAGAGATAAAATCTTCAAGCAAGGATGATGCTATTCTCGGTATATTAAAAGAGAGTGGATTTACGATACAGAGTTCAAAAGCTGGTGATAACTTAGTTGTGCGGTTTAAAGATGAGGGAGATGAAGATAAAATTAAAAAGGTTAAAAGTATATTAGAGAGCAAATTAGGTAATTTAGTAACTTATCGCAAAATAGATTATGTTGGTCCACAAATAGGCTCAACGCAGATATTTGAAGGGATATCAGCCATGTTAATTGCAATTATTGGAATATTTTTTTATGTTTGGCTTAGATTTAACTGGCAGTGTGGACTTGGTGGAATAATGGCACTGATCCATGATGTGATTTTAACTCTTGGCTTTATCAGTTTAACGAGTATTGAGTTTAATATTTCATCAGTTGCAGCTCTCCTTACCGTAATTGGCTACTCAATCAATAACTCAGTGGTTATATATGATCGGATTCGAGAGTATCAAAAAAGTGGAAAAAATGCAAAAATAGGTGAAGTAGTTGATGCCAGCATTAATTCGACGCTATTTCGCACTATGTTAACTTCAGGTACTACTCTTCTTGCCGCTCTTCCTTTAGTGCTGATTTGTACAGGTGTGGTCAGAGACTTCTGCTTAATCATTTCTTTTGGCATTGCAATCGGCACCTGTTCCGCAATATTTATCTCTGCTCCTATATTGACCTGCAGAGCGTTGAGTAGAGTATAGAACGTTTAACTACGATATAATATTAGCTTGTTATCCCTAATAGTGAAATGAAAATATCTCAAAAAGCTCATACCAAGTAATGAATGGGACATAGAGTGAGTATTAACACTAGCGTGCACATCATTAATTAAAAAATTTCCTATTTTAACTTGAGGTATTTGAACCACTCCAGCTTTTATTTGACCTTTTGCAGTTTCATATATTTTAAAGTCTTGAATGTTTTGTAAGTTAATACCAGCATGTAACGCATCTTTTTGCGATAGAACAATATCAGTTGCTCCGGTATCAAGCAAAAACGTTATATTACGATCATTGACTTGAGCTTGAATATAAAAGTGTCCATCGTATGACTTTGTAAATTCAATACTTCCGCCATTTTGAACCCTTCCTTTGTACGGTAGAAAAGTGCTCAGAAACCTATTGCTTAGTTTATCCCCTTGTGAATCAATAAACATTGCAGTAATGACTATTATCAGTAGCCAAATAACTAGATTTTTTGCTGCATTCATATTATTAAAATTTGAAGCCATAAGAGTAAATTTTTAAGATTAGCGTTAAAAGCTATTATTAAAAATAAGTAAATTTTATTGTTTTAGTACAATATTTAATATATACTTTAAGGAGGTATGTTCGATTTAATTTCATGTCAGAAGCAAAAAATTTAATTTTAGCAACAATTCTTTCTATATTAATTATAGTATTATGGCATATTATTTATGATAATTTTCTTAACACGAGCCAAAGCCAACCATCGATTGAAAATATTGAACATATCGAATCTTCTAACGACCTTGCTCCTATGATATACCAAAATCGTTCTGAAATTATTAATTCTACTAGAGAACAGAGAGTTAATTTAACCAATAACATGCTTGAAGGATCAATTTCTCTGAAAGGTGCAAGGTTTGATGACTTAATCCTAACTAACTACCACTTAGAACCGAGTTCTTCTTCTCCACAAGTGGTGTTACTGTCACCTGCAGAATCAAAAGATGTATATTTCGCAGAATTTGGGTGGCTCGATCCGAATGAAAAGATTAAAGTTCCAGATTCTAAAACAGTATGGCAAGCAGATAAACTCAATCAAAAAGAGGTCAATTTATTTTGGGATAATGAAAATGGCATTTTATTTAGAATGAAAATTAGCCTTGACGATAACTACATGTTTAAAGTTGAGCAAATTATTGAAAACAATACAAAAGATAATGTAGTTTTGGTTCCCTATGGTAAAATCAATCGTAAACGTGATAATATTAACGAATCCTATTGGATATCACATGAAGGAGTACTAGGTGCATTTAACAATAAGCTAGAGGAGTGGACATATAAGGATATTTCTAAGAAGCGTTTAATAAAGGCAAGCACGAGTGGAAAAAATTGGTTTGGTTTTGCTGATAAATACTGGCTTACAGCCATCATACCTGAGAAATCAGATAAAATAAATGTGAGCATTAAACACACGAATGTTAATAACATTGATAAGTTTCAAGCAGATTTTGTTAGACCTTACACACACATACTCCCTGGTACAAGTGCTTCTACTCTGAACTACTTTTTTGCTGGGGCAAAGAAATTGAATTTACTTGATTCTTATAAAGACACTCTCAATATACCTTTGTTTGATAAGGCTGTAGATTTTGGTGTTCTTTATTTTATAACCAAGCCGGTGTTTTTACTGCTTGAATATTTTAACTTTGTTTTGAAAAATTTTGGCTTAGCAATATTATTGCTAACTTTAGTAATCAAACTTTTGATGCTTCCCTTATCTAATAGATCATATATTTCGATGTTCAAGGTGAAAAGCCTGCAGCCTGAATTAACTCGTATAAAAGAGTTGTACAAAAATGACAGCTTAAAGCAGCACAAAGAGACAATTGCGTTGTTCAAGAGAAACAATGTAAATCCAATGTCGAGCATTTTCCCTATGCTCATACAAATACCAGTATTTTTTGCTCTGTATAAAGTATTATTTGTTACTATAGAGATGAGACACGCCCCTTTTTATTTATGGATTAAGGATCTTTCAGCTTCTGATCCAACAAACATTTTTACATTATTTGGGTTGTTTAATTATAACTTTCCTATTTCTATAGGCATTTTACCTATAATTTTCGGCGCTACCATGATAATTCAGCAGAAGCTAAGTGAGAAAGATCAAACCAGTAAAGATGATATTCAAGTAAATGTTATGAAGTTTTTACCTTACATTTCTGTCTTTATTTTTTCTTCTTTTCCTGCCGGCCTGGTAATATATTGGATATTTAGTAATATTATAACTCTGGTTCAACAATCATTAATAAAGTTGCTTTTAACAAGAAAAGTGGGGATGAATGTCGAAAATACTAATAGTTAATTCAATTTACCACACTGAAATAGCGAACCTTTTGCTTGAAGGTGCAGTTGATAGATTAAAAGAAAGTCATGCAAGCTATGACATAATTGAAGTTCCTGGTGCATTTGAGATACCAGCTACAATTCTCTTTGCAGTAAAAAGCAAGAATGCTAATTATGACGGTTATTTAGCTCTTGGGTGCGTGATTCGCGGTGAAACTGATCATTATAAATACGTTTGTAAAGGAGTAATCGAAGGCTTAAATGAAGTTATTATGCATTATGCAATACCCCTTGGTATGGGCGTAATTACCGCTGGCAGCAAAGATAAAGCACTAATTAGAGCTGACAAAAATAAAAAGAACGTTGGTGGCCATGCAGCCTCAACTGTTTTGCATATGATAGATCTACACAATAAATTAAAATAATGGAGGAAAAACCAGTAGATAAAAAGTGGCGCATAAAAAGAAGTACGGCAAGATTTCTTGCTGTACAAATTGCTTATTCAAATATTTTTGTAAGTTACAACAAAAGCACTTTTAAATTGGAAAATTGTGAGCTTAAGGACTACATAAGGACGTTGAAAGATATATTTGAATGTGAAGAATTTGAACATCAGTTCTTAGAAAACTTGTTATGTAAGGTTATAAAAAGCAGTGAAGAATATGATAAAATAATAGAGTCTTATTTACACCCAAGCTGGTCACTTTCACGATTAAATCTTATAAGCTTATCTATTTTGCGTATTGCAGTATGTGAGTTAATTGATTTTGATACACCAGCACCAATTGTTATTAATGAATATACTAACATTGCATCTGATTTACTTGATGCTCCAAACAAAATTGGCTTTATTAATGGGTTGTTAGATAAGGTAAAGGATGCAGTCAGACTAAATAAAAATCCTTAGTAACTTCTCGTAAGGTATTCGTTCAGTAGGGTGGCAAAATAAGATAGAAAAGACAGCTATAGAAATAAATGGTGTTATCCAATATGATGGCAGTGCTCTTTTTTCTGTCATCCCAGTGCTTGACACTGGGATCGAGATTGCAAGTAATGCATTCGGTTTGGTAAGTATGGATTTTGCGTTATAGAATGAAACACTTTTGGTAAATTTATCAAGAAAACTGGATCCCAGTGTCAAGCACTGGGATGATACCACTTTTGCTTCGATATTTACACATTAGTCATACATCTGAACGGATACTTTGAGACAGCTTCTATAATAAGCTTAAATAACTAACACTAAAAAATGAAGGGCAGGCTTATTTAGTCTACCCCTTTTATACTTGTCTGGATAATGATCTTTCTTTCTCTTGTTGCTCAATTTCTGGTGATCTAATAATTGAGCTTGGCACAAGTTTAATGATGAGTTCTTTAGGACCATTTTCTTCAACGCCTAAACCTAACGTTTCTAACTTTTTTCTATATTCATCTATTAATTCATACTCACCTTGATCATTTTTTCTTCCTAATGAATTTATCTTTAATAATCCATCATTGTTATCCATTTCCTTACTTGTAGCAGTAATGTAGTAACTGTTACTTTCTAAGCTAAAATATATAAGATACTCATCGGAGATAACACTGCCATCTTGATTCTTATTTTGGTTGTGTTTTTTGATATACTCAAAATCTTCATTTTTTACTTTCACAAATAGATCTTTTTTATTCATTATAATAACAATGTTCAGAGTTTTAGGCTCAGATATTTTATTGTTTTTGATGATGGAATATATTGCTAAACTAACCAATGCAACGGCAACAGTTGCAAGTAGACTCATTCCAAGTGGTGTAGCTGCAAAAACTGCAAGTGGCGCTAAAATCGAAGTTGAAGACACCCAATATGGAGCTGAAAGTGTTGTTACTGCACCTATGACGCATAGAGAAGTAAGTGCTTCAAGTGCAATGTTTGTTTTGTGACGGTGTTTTTTTTAAATTGACATAATTTCCTCTTAAAATAAGTTAATAATATATTAATATTATATATCAAAAAATCAATACAGTCAACTTACATATAATGAACTACCTACCGCTTGAGCCAAAGCCCCCTTCATTGCGGACGGTTTCTTCTGTGCAGAATTCTTCTCTGTCATCCCAAATTACCTGAGATACAGGAGTGATGAGGATTTGTGCGATTCTCTCTCCTCTTTTTATTTCATATGGCTGATTACTTAGATTGATTAGGCAAACTTTAACTTCACCTCGATAATCGGAGTCTATAGTGCCCGGAGAATTTAAGACAGTGATTCCATGTTTTGCAGCAAGCCCAGAACGTGGGCGAACTTGTCCTTCAAAACCGTTTGGTATTGCAATCACAATGCCAGTTGGAATAAGTAACCTTTCAAGTGGATTTAAAATAATAGAGTCGTCCAATGCAGCATAAAGATCCATACCAGCACTCTGCATAGTTGCATAACAGGGAAGAGGCAGGCTTTCGCCATGTGATAACTTTTTTATTTCTACTTTAATTTTATCTCTTTGCATTTTTATTCACTAGTTATGAAAATTTGATTGTAGCATGTAAATTGTACCTGTAAAAGGTAAGAAAACTACTTGACAAATCTTTCAGCTTCCTTACTATAAAATTGAAAGTGTTTTATTACCTTCAATCTGTTCAGATTAAACGACAAAAGTATTATACAGTTGGCGTCTTATAAATCTTTCCGCTATGTGCACTTTATGTCTTCACAATAATTTCTACCTAATATAAGCTGAAACGGGCTTATAAAACGTTTAAAACAGTACGTTTGTATAGAGGGTGTCATTTTCCAGCGCGTGACGCTGGTTCCTGGATCTCAGTGTCTGGGCACTGGGATGAGAAAAAAGGGGCTACTTGAATGACACCTTATGTTCCAGCACGTGACACATAATTGTACGAACATTCATTTTTGAAGACAGCAAATGGTCAGTGCCCAGACACTGGCATCCAGAAATTTTATTAGGTTGGTAAGCACAAAAGTAGTTGCTTTATGCTAAAACACAACGGTTGAAAGACTCGATTCCAGCGTCACGCGCTGGAATGACATCAAAGGGGCTACTTGAATGACATACTTGAATTTACGCTATAAAGTGAACCGGTTTGGTGTGCTGCTGTTGTTTGCAGTATTGTAGTGCTAATTTTTTACTTCGGTAGTCTTTTTATTGTCATTATAATTATAAGAATAGTTGAGGCCAATTAATATGAAAACTTTTACGAAAAATTTTAAAGGTAAGGAAAGAAAGCTAGAAGAGTTCAACGAGAAAGTTGAAGACATATCAGCTGTAGCTCAAGATAAGTTTGCACATGAACTTGAAAATATCGCATATGAAAGTGTGCAGAAATTTCGCAGTCTACTTGCTAAAGAAATAAACTCCACTTTCAATAACATTCATTCTCAGAATGTCAATCTACTAAAATCTGGCTTAGTAAACTTGATCAATAAAAAAGGAGAAACAGCGTTAACACGTTCTCTTCTCAATATACTTGTACGATAGAGTTGCTGTTGCAATTTAATATTAAGTGATAACTAAAATAAGTAAGATTTTTTATGGATAAGTCTTACTTATTTTAGCTATATATAGAAAAGGAGGGTTGTTATGTCAACAAGACTAAAGTATCCAATCATAAATATACAACGTAAGTCTAAGCCTAAATCTTTTCCAGTAACTTTAGGAGAGGTTAAATCTTTTTTACGAATTGAAAATGATCAAGATGATAAGTTGATTTCAAGTTTTATTTTTATGGCAACTGATTATGCTCAGTGGCATATGGAAAAGTCTCTAGTAAAGCAAACGTGGCAAGTTTCATATGAAGGTTATATACCTCGTAGAATCTATTTAAGCTATGGTCCTGTGAATAAAATAATATTGGCTACTGATAAGAATAGAAAACTTAGTTATTATTTTAGTGATATAGGAAGCTATATTGAATTTTTCAATTATTTGAGCATAATAAGAGCTGATGTTGTATATGAAGCTGGTTATGATAGTGTTCCTGAGCAAATAAAGCTAGGTATTATACAGCATGTTTCTGCTCTCTATAAAAATCGTGAATCAGAAGTAAGTAGCCATTTATCTGAAGTGAAGAAGGTGTATTCTCCATTTCGCGAACCAAAGGTTGTTTTGTAGTTCCTGTTTGTCATTCAATAGCAGATACAACAGATGGTGTCATCCGAGTATCCCCTTCGATGTCATCCCAGTGCTCAGACACTGGGATCCAGTTTTTTCATGATCATCAAAACGTTGTATTTTAAAATAAAACGGCTACTTTTATGCTTACCAACTTAATAAAATTCCTGGATCCCAGTGCTTGACACTGGGATGACAAGAAAGAGCTACTGGAATGACATCATTATAAAGTGAACCAGTGTCTGGGCATGTGATGACACCATCTGTTGTACCTACAAATTGCAATGTTCTTAGCCGTATCTGTGAGATGGAAAAAATTCAAATTATAAATGAGTTGTATAATAGTATTTATGCAGAATTAAAAGCAAACTCTGATTTAAAGAAATATGTTACTAACATCTATGATTACCTGCCTAAGCAGGTTACTATTCCTTATCTGAGATTGCGCATAGTAAATTATGTTAACCTGCATATGCTATCTAATTTTGCTACAAAAGTAAGATTTTCATGCGACATATATACTTATCATATAAGCAGCATGCTTGCTGCTATAAAGCATATTAGCTTGGTGGTAAAGAGCATTAGTAGTGAGACCATTTTGGAAAGTAATTGTGCTATAAATCAGCATGATGAAGTTTTACATTCAACAATTAATTTTGATATTTTAATACAAGGAGGTAGCGATGAGCAAATTACAGCTGAAAATTAAAGGTCATGACAATAATTTTGTTGTGCTGAATAATATACGAAACTTAAGGTTTACTTTGCGTAATAACAAAGAGGAGATGAAAGAGATTTCCTCTTTTGGCTGGAGAAAAGTGCTTGATTGTGCTGGAAGTAGAAAGATTACAATAAAAATTAATGGCATTTTAAATTCAGTATTGGCTGATGAATTATTGCGTAATTCTGCAATGTTAAACTCTAATAATGATTATGAGATTAGTTTTAATGCTAAGGAGAAGATAAAACTCAGGTGTTCGGTTGAATTGTATGAGAGATATTATGATCCTGCCACTTTTGACAGCTTCACTGTAGTTTTAGCCAGTGCTGAAGTTGTGAACACTTTTCATTAGTGTTAATTTAATTTTTTCATATACAATAATAATAAGTGGGAATAAACTAAAAAAAATTATGAACGATGAGGATCTTTTCGAAGAAGGCGATGATAATGTTGAAGAGAATAGCGATGACAGAAGAGAAAGGAATTTGAAGAATGAAAATCAGCTCGAAGAGCAATTTAAAGAGTATTTAAAACCTTTCGAGGATATTTTAAGTCAAATTGATGAAGGAGTTGATAATTTAGATAGTTACGAAAGGACTATGCAAGTAAAGCGAAGTATAGATAGGCTCATAGAAACCTTATATAGCCAAGCAGCATCTGAGGATATTGATGTAGAACTTGAAACCACAAAACACACTCGCGATAAATCAGAGTCCAAGAAAAGAGTTCTGGAAAAGAGAAAGAAACAACTGATGGAAGAGATCTTAAGTTTTCAACAACAAAAGGAGCTAATGAATAGTAGGGAAAAACATGAAGTAGCAAGTGATGAAGATGTTCAGAAGGCAAAAGCACGAGTGAAGTCTTCAATTAGGGGGGTGTTGTTTTCAGTTATTGCTCATAGAATGGATCCAAGAAGGAGGGCAGGGGAAACTGCTGATGACAATGAAAAGCAAGCTCGTATGTACGGTAGAGAAGCAGTTGGTGGAGTTTTAGGTGGACTGTTCAAGGCGTTTTTAACTACAGTTACTGCCGTTGTACGCGAAATTGCTAAACCACTTCAACATATGAATACACAAGAGACGTCTTTTGCAAAACAAGTTGAAGAAAGCAGAAACCAGGATTCACAGAAAGGTCGATCTGTGTAGGTCAAAGTATAATTTCAAAAAAATTTTTGAAATCGTATGTACTAAACAATATCTACTCAACGCAAATTACAACAAACGCAGTAGCATAATCTTGATCATCACTTAGAGAAAGGTGTATCTTGTAGTCTTTCGAGATGAAATCCTTTGTGATAGCAAGATGTGGTTTTCCCCTGATATTACTGTATATTTCTATATCTTTCATTATAATTCCCTGGCTGAATCCAGTGCCTAGCGCTTTAACAAAAGCTTCCTTTGCAGCAAAGCGTTTAGCAAAATATTTTGCTCTTACTTCTTGGCTATTATATTTTTTGCTTATCTCTATCTCCTTCTTAGTATAGACTTTATTGAGAAATTTTTCCCCGTATTTTTGTGATATTCTCAATATTCTGGGTATATATACTATGTCAGTGCCAATACCGTATATCATTTTGTGCTAAAGCGATTTATTGCTTCTTCAACTTGTATTTCCTCTACCTCGCCAGTTGCCCTATTTTTTACTTCAACTATATTTGAAGTTACTGCTTTCTTTCCAATAATTATTTGCCACGGCAAGCCTATCAGATCCATTCTGGCAAATTTCACTCCTACACTTTCGTCCGTATCATCATAAAGCACTTCATCGCTTTTCAAAGCTTTGTATATTTTATCTGCAGCCTCCGTTACTTTCGTTTGTAAATTGATCAAACCAACTTTAAAAGGAGCTACTGCCTCTGGCCAGATAATTCCTTTATCATCATGGAAAGCTTCTATTATTGCGCCAACAAGCCTTGAAACTCCAATACCATATGAACCCATATGCATATTAACATTTTTTCCATCTTGAGAAGTAACACTTGCCTTCATAGGCTTTGAATATTTGTCGCCAAAATAAAAAATATGCCCTATTTCAATACCTTTACTAACATTTAACTGTTCTTGCGGTATAGGACAAATTTTAGGATCATGCATATCGTCTGCAACTGCATATATGCTCTTCAGACTTTCAATATCTTCACTCTCTAGTAGTTCAGAAAATTTATTGTCATAATATAAAGTGCTTTCACCAGTGTTTGCCAATATATGAAACTCGTGGCTCAAATTTCCTCCAATTGGACCCGTATCAGCTCGAACTCCAATTGGAGTAAGTCCCATGCGTTTGAAGATTTTTATGTAAGTTGTATACATCAAATTATATGAATTCAGTGCACCTTCGTAATCTACATCAAAACTGTATGCATCCTTCATCAGAAATTCCCTGCCTCTCATAACGCCATAACGAGGTCTTACTTCGTCACGAAACTTCCACTGAATTTGATATAAACAAAGTGGTAAATCTTTGTAACTTTTTACCGTATTTCTAATCAAATCAGTTACCACCTCCTCATGTGTTGGACCAAAAAGCATATTGCTCCCATGCCTATCCTTAATGCGCAGCATTTCTTTGCCGTAATCATCGTAACGTCCTGACTCTCGCCAAAGACTTGCTGGCTGCACACAAGGCATCAACACTTCAATCGCACCAATTTCATCTCTGATAATATTTTCAATATTTTTAAGTACCAAAAGACCAAGCGGCAGCCAAGAATAAATGCCGGATGCTGTCTGCTTGATTAAGCCTGCACGTAATAAATATTGATGAGAAATAATCTCAGCACCAGCAGGGGTTTCTTTTAAAGTTGGCAGGTAATATTGAGATAAGCGCATTTGATAAATCTGATTGTACTAAGTAATCTTAATACAATCAGACCTGTAGGTAAACTTATTTTAAGAAGGGTGCACTACTGCTCTTACCTCGATCTATGACACTTTGAACTTGAAATGGTTTTGCTTTTCCACCATAATTTTGATCAACCAAAGAAAATGGTTTTTGCACCTCACTATTCACTGAGTCAACATTATTTGCTTGTGCTGCAGGAGAAGCTTCATATTTCGTTTTTGAATTAACAGGCTTAGGCGATATCGGTGGCTTCTCTGCCTTTAGTGTAGAACGTGGTGGAGTTGTGGATTTAGGTTTTACATTATCATCAGATTCATGACCACTGTCAGGACTCTCGCTTCTTTTGTTACTGTCTGATTGCGGGGTTGGAGACTCATCTTCCCACTCACTATCGGGTGTACGATTTTGATCATCATCTTCGTCATCACTTTTGCTATCTGAGGATTTAGTTCCTTCTCCTAGAAGAGGAGAATTCTTCATTGTGTCCCATGCATTCTTCATAAGATCTCCACCTCCGTTATTACTTGGCTTTTTAGCAGCTTCAGGCTGATCGACAACTTTTGTCAACTTAACACCCTGCTTTATCTGTGCAAGCATAGCATTTTTAGCATCCGATTGATTAGCGTTATTACTAACTTCAGCACCAGGCTTATCAGAACCATTGGTCTTTTTCAATGAATTAATTCCATCTGGAGCTGAAGGAGGAGATGGTGGTGAAACAGCACCTTGTGGCAATGGAGGAGGTGGCGGAGGTAGTAGTGGTACAATGGGTATTCCAGACATTACTGGAAATGATGGTGTAGGAGTATTGCTATGTTCAAGTTCTTTTGCTTTCTGTAAACTACTATCTTGTGATTGATTTTGACATACTTCGTTGTTTTGCTGTTGTACGTTGTCCTCTTCATCAATTGCTTTCCTTCGTTCTTTTAACACTTTGAACAACTCAGGGGGTATGGATTTATTAGTAGTATTATTCTTTAGAGTAAGTGGTGTCGGTGCACTGGGTGTTCCAAGCGTTACTGGAAGTGATAATGAAAACCTCCACTTTCTTGTTGCTTGCCACCTCCTGGATGTATAAGTATTGCTGTGTTCAAGTCCCTTTGCTTTCTGTAAATCTTGTGATTGTTTTCTACCAGGATCAACTCCTTTCTCGCTGTTTATTGCAGAAAGGTGTGAATTGATAAGATATGCAGCTAAGCTCAACATAACCGATGCAGAAACAAAAGCAATAACTGTGAAAAGTACTGGATCACTTAGTGTTACTGAAATCGAAAGATATGTATATATAACAGCTGTAACACTAGATATACATAGCAACAAAGTAGCAATTGAATATTTTAAGGCAGCTGTCTTACTTATTCCAACTAAAGTATTAATCAAAATGGGAGTATCGATTTTTTGTTCTGTTGCAAGTTGAATAGAATTCTCAAATAGCCCTTTTTCTGATTGAGTACTATTGTTAGTTCCTGAATTACTGGAAGGTTTGTTACTATTACAATTATCTTGTTGAGAACTAAAAACTCTAGGAAATACATTCTTGGGAGTTGAGCTTCTATTTTTCTCACTCTGTCTAATATTGCTTCCTTTATCTGCAGTTTCGCCATTCGCATTATGTTCTTTTTGTTTTTTCCGGAATAGTTTACTATTTGTAGGATTTACAGTTGGTTGTTGAACAGGACTCTTAGATTGATCTCTTCTTGGCTTATTGCCACTGCTGCTTTTTTCTGCAATAACACTAGGAGATTTTCCATCTTTATCGTTATGCTTACAAGTGTTTTTCCAACCCGGAGGTGGGGAAGGTGGTGGTGGCGGTGCAGGTATTTTATTATTAGATAAATCATTAGTAAGCATTTCTCTTCCTTATTATTAATATAGTACTAATAATAACTAAATTATTAGTACTTGTCAATAATTTTTGAGTAAGTTAACATTAAGATAATAAAATAAAAAGGAAAGAGAGAGGAGCAGTCTTCTAAGAAGAAATAGAAGCTGTTTTAAACCTCAAGGACCTTCCTTCATCACTTTGTTACTACAGCACATCATCGATGTTTTGGTATAGAGTAATCAGAATCATAAAAATAGCTTAGTGTTAGCTATTTTTATGATAACCTCTCTTAAACAATTGATATTTTACAGTGTTTTTGGTAAAATAATAGCTTAAGGCTTAGAATAAAAGTTTATGAGTGAAGCACAAGGTCCAAATATTGCAGAATGGCAGGCACAGCAGCAACACCAGGAAGCCGCTAGTGAGAAAAGTGGTTTCGGTCTTGGTCATAGTGACTCTGTTGCAACAATTGTGGATGGAATGAAGTGGATGTTCAACTTTCATGAAGGAGCAATTGCTGCTTATAATAATGTATTCGAAGGTTTGGTAAGTGGTAGCAGTCTAGTAACGTTATTTGGGAAATCAGGTAATATGTTTGGCATAAAATTTCTTGAAAGTCTTGCTGAATATTTTTCAGGTGGTGGTGGAGAAGATATGCCATCAGAAGGAATGGGTATGGACTACGGTGATGAGGGGCATCATCCGGATGATTATCCCCACTCTAACAATGAAATAGCTCAAAGTGCCGATGGTTTGCATGATATGCATGATGCAGGTGATCATCATGGCCAATCTTTTTCACCTGGTCCTTCACCATCTGTTGGTGATGATCATGAGCTTGGTTACTAAATAACTAAGAAGATTTTATTGTAATTAGTGAAAAAAGTTTCAGTTTTAGGATCAACAGGAAGCATTGGAAAAAAGACTTTAGATTTGCTCTTAAAGAGAAAGGAAGAATATCAGGTGGAAGCACTAAGTGCCAATTCTAACTTTGCTCTGCTAGCACAACAGGCAAATCTACTTAATGCAAAATATGCTGCCATTTCTGATGAAAGGTTCTACAAAGATTTAAAAGAAGATCTACTTGGTACAAACGTCAAAGTAGAAGTTGGTGCTCCAGGTCTAGCAAATGTTGCTTCTCTACCCGTTGATCTCTCAGTTATTGCAATAGTTGGCATCGCAGGCCTTGAGCCAGTTATAAAGGTTATAGAAAGCGGTACTAAAGTTATTGCCCTAGCAAATAAAGAAAGCATTGTTTGTGGTGGCAAGTTACTGCTTGAAAAAGCTAAAGAAAGGAGCGTACAAATAATTCCCATCGACTCTGAACACAACGCAATTTTTCAAGTTTTGCAAAATGATGATAAATGTGTAGAAAAGATTATACTCACTGCCTCTGGTGGACCATTTTTAAATTATAGCCTTGAACAATTAAGAAATATCACAGTAAATCAGGCACTAAGTCACCCTACTTGGAAAATGGGAAAGAAAATCTCAGTTGATAGTGCAACAATGATGAATAAAGCACTAGAAATAATAGAAGCACATCATTTGTTTAATATTAGTCCAAATAGAATTGAAGCAGTAGTGCACCCTGAATCGATAGTACATGGAATTGTCGTTTATCACGATGGATTCAGCTTTGCTGTGCTTGCAGAAACTGATATGGAAATTCCCATTGCATATGCTTTATCTTGGCCAGAAAGATCAACTTTAAATCATAAATTAGATTTAACAAAGCAAGGAAAATTGACCTTTCAAGAACCAGACCACAAATGTTTTTCTTCACTAAAGCTAAGCATGGAAGTGTTAAATTCTTCTTCTCCACATACAAATAGTATTGTTTTGAACGCTGCAAATGAGATAGCTGTTAATGAATTCTTGAAATCACGAATTGGCTTTTTAGAAGTAGTAGAGGTAGTAAAATCAACAATAGAAAACTTTGACAAGTACTCTGATATTAACTCACTATCTGACATAATAAGTGTCGATTTTGAAAGCCGTATTATTGCCAATGAAATTATAAAAAGTAAAGGTATCTGTTCAGCAGAGTGATAAAATAAGGTAGATGAGAAAAGACAACTAAATGGTCAAGTAGCCCCACTTCATACTCCTGTCATCCGAGTAGCTGACACTGGGATCCAGAAAAATTTACAAGTAAACTGAGCTTATGCTAAATTCAATGAGATTAAATGAAAAACTTGATTCCAGCATCAAGTGCTGGAATGATACCTTACCTGAACAGATACATCACTAGCACGTTCGTTCACAATAACTTGAGAGAAACTTACATCATTAATAACTGTATTTACTCTATACAGATAACCGCATCCTATTGCAAGAAAAAGCAACGAAGTTGCAACAAGCGGAGTTGGGTTATCAACTGCGAAACATATACCAGCAGCAAGTACTCCAGATAACAAAAAAGCACAAGCATAATTAATTTGTTTCCTTTTTTGAGCAACTTCTTCTACCTTTATGAACTCTGGTTCTATTATTTCCTTAACATGTTCTGCAATACAATTTCTTGGACTTTTGTTTTCATAGTTTTTAATATTAGGTTTGATATTTGGATGTGTAAGTAATATTTCTATCATGTTTACATTTCCCAACTTGCAAGCAATGTGTAGAGCTGTATTTTTTTCCTTCTTGCCGGTCTTAATTTCCTCCTCTGCACGAGCATAATTTTGAGGTATAAATCCTTCATTAACAGGTTGTAAATTGTCAAGGTATACACAACCCCTTATACCCTTATCTACTACTTCTCTCCCCTCAAATTCGTACACTGGATAACCATCATGTTCCTTTGGTTTTTTCTTAATAACAGCTTGCTTGCTTTTAATATTTAAATCGATTTTTTTATGTTCTACAAGCAACTTAGCCATAAGCTCTAAATATTGATGTTCCTCGTTATTACTAGTAACAAAAGCTGAAGCAATGCACATCAAAGGTGTCATCCCATCCTCAAAAGCGTTAACATTCGCTCCTTCTTTCAATGCTTGTTGAAAATGATTCCAAGCTTCCTCAGGTTTTATTCTTTCACCACTAGCATTTTGAAATTCAATAGCTTTAAACAACTTTTTTGTTGCTTCACTTGTACTAAACATTTTAACCCCCTATCACAACAAACTTGATAAAATTATACATAGAAAAAATTAAAATATCAACTATTAAGCTAATGATCCAGAATATACTCCTTCGTTAAAAGAGACTGAGCATTTTCAAAGATTTCTTGAGTACTTCCGAATTCAACAATCTTGCCATTGCAAAAGAAAACTATGCTGTCAGCTAATTTTTTAGCTTGCTTCATCGAATGAGTTACCATAATTATGGTGAACCTCAATTTCAATTCTTGTATAAGATTTTCGATTGCATTGGTTGCCATTGGATCAAGAGCAGAGCATGGTTCATCCATTAATAAAATAGTTGGCTTTACTGCAATTGCACGAGCAATGCATAATCTTTGTTGCTGGCCACCAGATAAATTTAGTGCACTATCTTGCAATCTATCTTTCAACTCTTCCCATAAACCAACCTTAGTTAAACTACTTTCTACTATTTCATCTAATTTTTGCTTATTTTTTACCATGCCATGCAATTTAGGCCCATAAGCAACATTATCATATATTGATTTTGGAAAAGGGTTGGGTTTTTGAAATACCATACCAACTTTTGCTCTGAGCAATACAACATCCATATCACGTGAATATATATTACCCAGCCCATCGATTACCAGTTCACCAGTCGCTCTACATCCAGGTACGTAATCATTCATACGATTAAAACAACGCAAAAATGTCGATTTACCGCACCCAGAAGGTCCGATAAAAGTTGTGACTTTCTTTTTGCAAATATTCAAATTTATATCGAATAAAACTTGTTTAGAGCCATACCAAAGATTTAAATTTTTAACGAAAGCATATTTATCGCTCATACTAAATCCTGCATTGAATAAAGTCCTGGTATTTCCTGTTTATTCTCGCACAACCATATTGCTGCCTGAACCGCCCCTCTAGCAAACGTTGTACGATTAATTGCCTTGTGATTTAATTCTATTCGTTCATCGGAATTGACAAACATGACACTGTGATCTCCTATTACTCCACCTCCACGAGATACTGCAAAGCCTATTCCCCCTTTCCCTCTTATATTTGAATTATTATGTGAATATTGATTGAGCTCAAAATCCACTTTTGCAGCGTTAGCAACTGCTTTACCAAACTCTATAGCTGTTCCAGATGGTGAATCCTTTTTTAAATTGTGATGCATTTCCCAAATTTCAACGTCATACTCATTACCTAAAAGCTTGGCAGCTTTTTTTACCAATTTCAGCAACACATTAACTCCTATACTCATATTTGCTGACCATAATATTGGAACTTTAGCAGCATATTCTTTTAAATTTAGATCTTCTATTCCAGTTGTGCCACTAACTAGCGGTTTTTTAAATTTCACGGCCGCCTTAAGGCAGTCTAGCATACATTCTTTTGTTGTAAAATCTATTACAACATCGGACGACTCAAATACCTCACTAATAGAACTTGTAATTTTGATTCCTAAATTGCAATTATTTCCTACAATAGGCCCAATATCTAAGCCTATATACTCACTGCCCAAGCGAGCAACAGCACCTGCTACTTCCACTTTGGTATTTGTAATTAATTCATTGAGTATTTTCTTACCCATTCTGCCTAAGCAGCCTATTACTCCAACTTTGATTTTCATAAAGCTTTTTCCACTATGTTAGGCTTTTTTTGAAGCTTTGTCATCTTTATAAGCTTAGCATATTTAGCCTTACACTGATAAAACTATAGCTATACATCGATGAATCTATTGAAAATTGATACGAGGAAGATACAAATTGTAATTAGTCAATTTTCTCCTATGGAGAAAACTTATAAAGAAAAAAAGAGCACCAAAGGAGGTGCTCTTTTGTGAAGAAAAGATACTCTTTAGAAAGTTGGTATAATAAGTTTTGACTTCATAAGTTGTTCTCTAGATAGATTATCTAGCAACTTACTAGGTTTACCAGCTTCTGAGCTTAGTACCTTGCTATCACTTGCAGGCACTTTAGATGTAGAACTTACAACTTCAGGTTTCTGAGATATTTTCTCTATAATACTAACTTCACGATTACTATTTAAACCCAACATCTTTTTCATTCCTTCTAACTCACAAGACGAAGTTTTACCATCGTCTACCGAGTTCACTATAAAGGATACAAAATTATTGTTCACGGCAACAAGTTCGCTGTAAGTAATTTTGAATATATCTTTGTCACGTTTGACACATACACGATATTTTGATGGATCTTCATAATTAATATTTCTCCAATCCAGAGATTCTAGTATGTCCTTGTCCCTTATATGGATTACTAACCGCTTACTATTATCTTCTACAATAGCAAAAGAAAAATTGGCTTTACCATTTATTAGTTTCGTCATCACATCTTTTCTCGTTAGAATCTTTTGCTCCGATTGACCAGACCACAAGTTTTTAATGCTGTTCCAGACTGATGCAATTCTTCCTGCAATCCACTTAAAAAACTCTTTTATTTTTTTTAACATATTTTACTCCTTAAATTAATAATAATTTAATTATTACATAAAAAGTATAATATGTCAATTATTTCATAAAAATTTTAGTACTTGCTCGCAATTTTCAACAATTTAATAGCACTGGTGTTGACAACCTCCCCGCCAACACGCTTAGTGACAAAAAATCTAACATAAGGTTTGTTTGTATAAGGGTCTCTAAGTATTCTCATTCCTCTGTTATCTACGATCTTATAAGCTTGTTTGAAATCCGCTACTGCAATCATTGTAGGTGGCATATCAGCAGATTGATATACTGGTATTCCCATTAAAGTATCTGGTGTTTCAAGCGATAAACTCGGCTGCCAAAGATACTGACCTGTTTCAGATTTTAGTAGCCTCACGTCCTTTAACGTACTCCTGTTCATCAAAAATGATGCATTTTTAGAGTAATGTTCATTTAGAGAGTAGTACAATATCATTATGGCGTCGCTGTCTAGCTTATCAGCTTTAATTT
The DNA here is from genome assembly GCF_964028235.1 of Wolbachia endosymbiont (group B) of Cyclophora punctaria. NCBI lineage: Bacteria > Pseudomonadati > Pseudomonadota > Alphaproteobacteria > Rickettsiales > Anaplasmataceae > Wolbachia > Wolbachia endosymbiont (group B) of Cyclophora punctaria. Next base: position 1,067,618 of record NZ_OZ034749.1, on the reverse strand, counting down.
GCTCTATCTTATTATGACCATTTCCATTTTCGTAAGTTAAAATTCCTTTAGGCTGAAAAGTGCCATCACCTTTAATAAAGGCTTCATTCTCCTTCTTACTGAAAGTTTCGGTAACCTTTTCTACAAGCCAATTTTCAACATTGACAAATGCATCATCGAGCAATTTTTGTGATATTTGCGGCTGAGCATAGAGCTCATAAGTTGTGATGGAAATCTTTTGAATTTTAGGTGTACTTGTGTCTTGTGCAAAATCATACTTGGATTTATAGCCACCATCTTCGTCGTCTACTACTTCACCACTCCAACCTGCACCAGCACGGTCACAATCTTCTATAATATAATCCAGCGTTTCAGTAGAGATTCTTTGATTGGAACATATCTGCCGCATTGGAGATGAATCAGTTACACGCTTGTTTATGCGTTTTACAATATGAGGAGTAACTAAATACCCTCCAATATCATTGTCATCTCCACTTAGGGTTTTATGTGATAACCTGTTTTCCATTCCTTTGCGAATATAATCAGAAAAATATTTATCACCTGTATTAAAATCTGTGCTAATCTCTGGGCGTTGAGCTGAGGTTTCAATAAAATCTAAGCGCTCTTTGCAATTATCAATATTACTATTTATCTTGCATAGCTGCTCGATCGTTGCAGGTCCTTTGCTTTCGATTTCTTTTAGTTTGCGATCATTTATTAATTTAAATTGCTCCCATGATGAAGCGAGTTCATTAACACGGTGAGCGATATCAGTAAGTGACATAATAGCCTCCTTTAAAAATAAAATTAGAATAGTATTGTAATTTGAAGGTAATCTTTAATCTCAGTACCTTTTTGTTATCATGTAAACTGCATTCAGAAAAAAGACCGGTGAATGGCAGCTTATTATAACTCAAACGCTTGTTTACAATATGGATCCCAGTGCTGGGATGGCGCCCTCATGGTAAACAACGTTCATACAACTGTATACGTATAATGCTCGCGCCTGCCATTCACTGGTCTTTTTTCTGGATTTTAGCATTGGCTTCATGGTAGATACAAATGAACGTAAGCTACTTGGTAGTGAGAAAAAAATAATAATGATTACTTGTTGAAGTAAAAAAAGGTAGTGTAGTATTACACCACGGTAAATATTATACTTAATTGTTAGCACTATACAGCATCCATTTTTTTGTGTTAAGCATTTTTTTTCGCTGCGTATCTGTTCAGAAGAATGTGCAAATAAAGTACGTAGCTGTACAAATTTGCTAAAACAATAAATGGTATCCTTTAATTATCCTCTTTTTATCATTTCAGTCACAGCTGTACGAACATTGTGGCAATTTGCATAGTAAACAGCGTCAAGCACTGCCTTTGTGTTCGGGCAAAATTAGTTTAACATACTGTTTTCGAAACAAGTAGCTTTGCGTGTCTATGATGTCATCCCAGTGCTTGACACTGGGATCTAGTTTTTGGACATTGTTTTTGACATATGTCCTTAAGGACTATTGTTTACTGCATAATTTGCAAATACTTTTTATATCTGGATCCCAGTGTCAAGCACTGGGATGACACCCATTTAGTTATCTTTTCTCGTCTACCTTGTTTTGCCACCCTGCTGAACGGATACATACCGTTTGTTGCTTTTACCCTATGCTACCTTATCTGCCCTGCTTCAATCAGTAAGGGATTTCAATATTAACTCTGCACTACTTGCGGGATTGTCACTTTTTGTAATGGGTCTGCCAATTACGATATAATCAGCTCCTGAATTTATTGCTTCTTTTGGTGTTGCTGTCCTTTTTTGATCATTATGAGTTGAATTCATACGGATTCCTGGAGTAATAATTTTACAGTCTTTACCACATTCTTGGCGCACTTCTTGAGCTTCTAGTGCAGAGCAAACTACTCCATGTAGTCCAATCTTTTTTGCAAGCTTTGCCAGCAAAATTACCTGTGATTTTGCTTCCCTTGCTACTCCGAGTTCACTCAGATCTTCATTGATCATGCTGGTTAGTACTGTTACTCCAATTAGCTTTATTTTCTTTCCTTGCACTACACTTAGTGCTTCTTTAAGCATTTTTGTTCCACCACTGATATGCAATGTTAGCATTTCAACATCTAGAATCTTGATTGCTTCAATCGTTCTAGCGACAGTGTTTGGAATATCATGCAATTTCAGATCTAAAAAAATTGGTATATTGCATTTTGCAACTTCTCTCACTCCAGAAGGGCCATGTGCAGCAAAAAATTCCAACCCAAGCTTGACCATGCCAACCTTATCACGCAGACCATTAGCTAAAGATATAGCTTTATTCAAATCTTGTGTATCTAGTGCGCATATTATTGGGTTCATTATCTTGTATAATTTTTTTTATAATAAGAGTAATTGTTGCATTTTACAATCCATATTTAGGGGTTGGTCCACTTGCAATGCTTTGTACAGACACTGAACACGATAATCTGGTCGGAGTGGGTGAACGACTGGCATATCCAAGATCTTCCTGTAAAAAATCAGACGTTTCCTCCGATGTTTTGGAACCTTTAATTGGCTTGAATTGCACAAGCTGCCCTAATATAAATTTTATTTTCTGAGTCTCCCCTAATATTATTTTTTTGCTATAATCTTTAATTGTTTCATTTTCTCTTATCGATTCTTCTATCTTATCTATCACGTATTGAAGTTGTTTTATTTGACTGTCTCGCTCTAAAAGTGAATTTCTTAAATTTTTCACTTCGTTATTACAATCTTGTCTTATTCTGTCTAACTCAAAAGATTGATTTTTAATTAAACCGTCTGCTTTATCTAGCTCTTCAAATTTCCTTTTTAACTCTTGAGATAAGTTTTTATTTTTCTGATCAATTTCTTTAAATTTACATTGTAATTCATCTAATTTCACACAAAGTTCTTCTTTTCTTTTATGTAATTCTTCTTTTTTCATATATAGTATATGTTTCTCTTTACGTAATTTGTCTATTTCCTTAGATAACTCCTCTTTTTCTTTAGATAATTTCTCTACTTCCTTATATAATTCTTCATATTTATCATTGTCTATTTTTCTTTTCAATTCGATTATAAGTTTTTTCCTCTCAGTTAGATTAGCTTCTTTTTCCTGTAACTGTTTACACAAATATGAGATTTTATGGAGTAGTTCTTTTTCTTGTGCAGCAAGCTCATCTTTCTCCTTCGTTACTTTTTCTAATTCGTCTGTTATTCCAATTATATGGATCATTTTTGCTTCTAATTTCTCCTCCAAAGATTTTTTTTCTTTAAGAAAAGATTTCCTCTCAGCTTCTATTTTTTGACCAAATTTTCTTTCTTCCTCGTATAAATTGTGCTTTTCTTGAGTCAACTCACGCTCTTTGTGAGCAAATTTCTTCTCCACTTTACTAGTGTCAATAATTATTTTATACAAAATCATAAAAGCCAAAACAGATAATACAGCTAAAGCGAGAATTAAAGAACTAGGTACATTAATAAGCGCTAAAGATGTAAGTAACGTGAGAGTAGTCAGAGAACTAGCTATAAAATAAAATGTATTATATTTATTAAGTAAATTGCTCATCACCCATATACAAAACTTCAGCAGTCTTGTATATATTGATTAAAATTGTCTTACCTGTAGAGGAGAACACTTATCACAATTGTACCAGTGATAAGCTTTAGTTGATATTCTAACTAAACTCAAAATGCAAGGTGGCATCAGACGGGAGTAGAACATCTACTAGAATATCCAAAATCTTCTGAATATGAAGCTTCATCCAGCTCTTTATTTGGTAGTGCTGATAAATCTCCATTACTTATATCTGAAGGAACAAGGCTATCATTAGTTTGTACAGATATTTCTTCAATTACTCCTTTTATTTCTTGATCACTGACTCCAACATTCTTGATTAATTCCTCCAATCTATTCAAAATCTCTAATACAGTTTCCTGCGATATAATCACTTTATCTCCTTCTCTTACATTCTCTTTGAACAAATATATCATGTTTTTTGCCAAATCTTGTGCTAAGCTCACACGATTCTGATGAACTAATGAAGATTGATCATTCAAATCTGAAATTTCTTCTTTTATAGAATGCTTCTCAAATAGTAACTCTTTGTACTTTTCATGTTGAATTTGACTTTCCATAAGATGGTACAAGCCTCCACCTTCTAGGTGGAGAAACTTTAGTTTGTCAATGTCATAACTGTACTTTATAAAGTATAGTTATGACGGAATATGACAAAGGAAAACACACTGTATTTTATCATAGGTACCATATAGTCTGGATTACAAAATATCGGTACAGAGTATTAACTAAGGCTATGAAGGAGAGAATACGAACAATCATAGCAGAAGTATCTGAAGAAATGGGGATTAAGATAGAAAACGGAGTAATATCATCAGATCATTTACATTTATTCGTAGTAATACCTCCTCATATAGCTGTGAGTGATTTTGTTCAAAGAGCCAAAGGCAGGTCTTCACGCAAAATTCAACAAGAATTTCCAGAGCTAAATAAAATGTACTGGGGAAAGCGTTTTTGGGGAAGAGGATACTTTAGTGCTACCAGCGGACATATCACAGATGAAGTCATTAATGAGTACATCAATAAACATACAGATGCACATCAGCCTCATTCTATATCTAGTATAAGATTGGAGTAGCTTTAGCTTCTCACCGCGCTTCCAGCGCTATATCCAACCTTTCGGCTCTCAGCCGATAGTGGTTGAGTTTCTTCCTCCAGATTGATGCTATAATTTTCCAACTCTTCACTGTTTTTTCTTTCTTTATTAAGAATTTTTTCTAACTCTTTAATCCTACTGAAATATTTAGTTTCTTTCTCTTCCGATTGCTTACTTAGCTCTTCTAAATCTACAGTTAGTTTAATCACTTCTTGAGTTTTTTCATTTAACTTTTCTTGTAATCGTCTTTTTTCTTCTTCTAAATCCGATGATTTAAGTATTAAATCATAAGTTTCAGAACTTTCTTTTTGCAACTGCGCTTCTAACTCTGCTATTTTTTTCTCTTTCTTTTCTAAACATGTCATCAATTCTGTTACTTTTTTAGATTCTAATTCATGTGATTGACTTTCTAATCTCTGGATTTCACTATATTTATCACCTAAATCTTTTTTAGTATCATTCAATTCTTGTTCTAACCTTTTATTTTCATTTATTGATTCATCCAGTTTAAGATCTGATCGCCCTATTTGATTAACTAGTTTTTGTATTTTGACAACTAGAATTTTAGCATATTCTTCCAAGCCTTGCTTTTCTTGCACTAATTCAGCTTTTTCTTTACTTAACTTTTGTATCTCTTTTTGCGCTTTCCTTAACTTCTCCTCTAACTTTTCCTTCTCTACTTTTCTCCTTTCAAATTCACTCTCTACCGAATCACTTAGCTGCTTGAGTTTTTGTGTTACTTCAGCCAAAACTTCATCTTTTTCCCTTACCTTTCCATTTAATTCCTCCACCTCTCTCATTTTTTGCTGTAATTGTTCTAATATAGTTTGATTATTTCCAGTTAATCTTGTATTTTCTTTTTCCAATTTATTAATTCTTTCGTTTAAGCTGTCATCTACAACTTGTGCAATTTTGTCTTGCATTTTAGTACTGCCTATTTGAGCTTCTTTGCTGCCACGCTCAATTTCTTGAGTTGTTTGAATGTTAATATTTCTATTACTATTTTCTATCACAATCTCAGATGATTTATGATTGCCTTTCTCCTTATTTCTAAATTTTATTTGATACAAGAATAAGTTACCTATTTTTACATCTTTATTTGCTTTCAATTGATCATCAGTAACACGATTACGCTCGATAAGTTCTATACAATTAGCATCAATATTAATTATAATAGTGCACTTTTTTCCGTCCTCATCACACCAATTCAGAGTCATTTCGTATGCACCATCAGTTACAACATAGTGCCTTATTCCTTCTTCAGAAACAAAACCGTGCATTCCATTTTTTCCATTGCTATGCAGAGTTGAAAACCCTGAAATTCCATTATCTTGGCACAAATTACTATTCAAAAACTCACTGACTTTGAATTTGTTTTTATTAGCTCCCAATTTAACTTCCGCACAACTACCATATATTGACACTGTTTCAACGCCACTTTCAATATACCCATTCAATACTTTTTTAGCCTTATCTTGAAGCTCTAGTCTCGCCTCCTTTACATTATTGAAATCTTGGATAACGGCTTTATACACTTCATCTTCATTAAAATTGGCATTGTATTTTATTAAAAAAGATAATATGCGAAAACTAGCTACAGCAGTGTGAATTGATTTATTCTTTTCTTTTATCTTACCGAGCAAAAACAAAAACCTTTGAATGAAGTCATGATAATCATCTTTTTGTTCTTCAATTTTATTATCATATGAATTACCAATCATTATTATCTTACAACTAAATAATTAGTATAGTAATATGAATGCTAAGTTACATCAATCAATAAACTTACAGTAAATTTTCCATTCTCAGTTATAATCTCTGCTTCTGTACTCTCAACCCATTCTATCACTTCAGCATTGCAAACTGACTGCAAATCATGCTGAGCAGAATAATTTAACTCATCCTCTTTTACACTCGCTTTTATCATCAACTTTTGTATAAGATGCTTAACTGATACGTTATTATCTGCTTTTATTTTTCTCACAAGGTTTAATATCTGTACGAAATTATCTCCCATTTCCTCAGAATACTTATCATAGATAAGTTCTTCCTTGTTAGGCCAATTACTTTTATTGTGAACAGAGTTATAACTATACAACTGATGATATATTTCCTCTGTAATGTATGGCAAAAATGGTGCAAATAACCGCAAAATAATATTGAGTACATATGCCAAACTCTGTTTCGCACTCATGTTTGCCTCGCTGTCCAATGCATCTCCATATGCACGTTTTTTAACTAACTCTAAGTAATTATCACAAAAATCTTTCCAAAAAAATTCTTCTATTGCGCTCAAAGCTTCGCAGTATTCAAACTGTAATAGGTTGTTCGTCGTTTTTTCTATCACTTTATATAATTTGGACAATATCCACTTATCCATCGTCTCACTGATGGAATTTATGCTCAATGCTTGATGTTTTTCCATAAACATGGAAACAAATTTGCTAGCATTCCAAAGTTTCGTAACAAGTCGTTTGCCAATTTTGAAGATATTTTCAGAGTAGACTGTGTCAACTCCAAGTCTTGAGTTTGCTGCCCAATAGCGTACTACGTCAGCTCCATAGGTTTCAAGCATTACATGAGGAGTGATGATATTACCTTTTGATTTACTCATCTTTTTTTTATCATCGGCCAAACACCAACCACTAATCATGATATTTTTCCACGGCAGTGAATCTGCATGATAATGTGCCTTCAAAATCGTATAAAAAGCCCAAGTTCTTATTATCTCATGGCTTTGGCTGCGCAGATCTGCAGGAAATATCTTATCATACCGATGGCTTGGTAAACCGAGCTCACTGTTTACTGCCAGTGCACTTAGTTGAGTAGTGATCGCACTTGTGGCCCACGTATCCATTACATCTTGGTCTGGGGTAATCTCTTCTTTAATATACCCTTTTGGCAAATCTTTGAGTGGATCGATAGGCAAATCCTTTACTTCAGCTAGAATGATTTTACCCTCCTCCCCTTTACGTTTTGAATACCACACCGGAAATGGCACACCAAAATAACGCTGTCTTGAAATGCACCAATCCCAATTTAGCCCTTCTATCCATACCTCCATGCGTTTACGCATAGACTTTGGATGCCAACTACACTTTTTTACTTTATCTAACACTTGAGCTTTTTGCTCTAAAGTCTTGATAAACCATTGATAAGTTGGTAATATTTCAAGTGATGCACCAGATCTTTCTGCACACTTTACGAAATGAGAAATGTTAGTACTTTCTATCAAAAGGCCCTTTTCAGTTAGGATTTCAATAATTCTCTTTCTTGCTTCTTTAACCCTTAGGCCATTTATTTCATCGTAGATTCCAGCGTCACGCGCTGGAGCGTGTGTCTCCTCTAATGGCTGGATTCCAGTGTCAAGCACTGGAATGTCACTCCCCTTTGTCATCCCAGTGCCTTGACACTGGGATCTATTATTACCATACACTGAATCTAGACTTATCCTACCATCCTGATCGATAATAATTTTCATCGGCAGACCATGCTTTTGCTGCCAATATATGTCGAGCTCATCACCAAACGTACAGCACATAACAAGCCCAGTACCTTTATCTATTTTAACTTTATCATCAGCTATTATTGGAACTTTTGCTCCTGTTATTGGCACCACGGCTATTTTTCCAATCAGCTGAGTGTAGCGTGCATCTTCTGGATGGCAAAAAACTGCAACACATGCTGGAAGCAACTCAGGCCGTGTAGTTGCAATCTTAATCTGCTCATTTTCTTCAGTGGAAAAAACTATCGTGTTCAAAAATGACTCAAAGACTTTATCCTCTATTTCTGCTTGTGCAATTGCAGTTTTATCGACTGGGTCCCAAAGAATAGGTTGCATTTTTCTGTATGCATACTCTTTATTATATAGATCAATGAATGACATTTGAGAAAGTGCCACAGCTTCCTTGCTGATCGTGTGGTATTCCAAATCCCAGTCATAGCTAATGCCAACTGATTTAAACAATTCCTTGAATTCTTGCTTTGATTTTTCAATAACCTCATGGCACATCTCTATAAATTTTTCTCTGCCAACTTCTTTTGCGCGGGTTTTATAGGTTTGCTCAACTAACCTTTCAGTCGGAAGGCCATTATCATCAAACCCAATTGGATAAAATACATCTTTTCCCAGCATACGCTGAAACCTTGCAATAAAGTCTGTGTGGCAATAGCTGAATATATGGCCAATATGCAACTTTCCTGATATCGTTGGTGGGGGCGTATCTATAGTGAAAGTGTTACCCTTTTCACTACTCCATTTATAAACTTTACTTCCTTCCCATAATACATTGTATTTGTCTTCAACTTCTCTAAAGCTGTATTTTTCTTCCAACATAAATATTTTTCAGTTTTAAGCTTTAAGTTAGCACAATTGAGCAAATACAGCAATTTTAATGTCTGACATTTTAGTTTATAATACAAAATTTCTTGATTTTAGTTTTTTATGTATTACACGATAAATTTTTAGTATTGAGGTTTATTATGCCTGATTTTAAATTTTCTGATTTACAAGATCTTGTTAATGCTCTATATGATCCATACTATCTGCCCTCCAACGAAAAAATAAAACTAGCAGAATTGCTTGAGGACGTGTTGGAACTAGAAGTTAAAAAAAGCCCAGAAAAGGCAATATCTAAATTAAAAAATAAAATAAAAAATGAACTAAAAAGTGAAGTATCGAATGAACTGAAACAAAAAATAAATACTCAAATCCAGCAGTTACAGCAAGAAAAGAAAATATTAGAAACCAAAAATGAAGCAAATAAACAACTAAAAGAAAAAGCAACATACATCGCTACTGCTAGTACTGGTCTTGCTGTTGGGTTAGTAGTGTATATTACACTTGAACATACAACTAAATTGGACATGTGGTTAATCGTTGTTATAGCAACAGTATCTGCATTCTTAGCTGGTGGTTTAATAATGAAACCTAGCTCTCAAGTAAATGGAACACAAGAACCACAAGGAGTAGCAAATAAGAATTCAGTCTAGCTTGATATAGTTTTTTTCATTTCATTGCCTTTCCAAATTTGAAGCAGGTTGTTTGAGCCATAGTACAAAGTAAATATAGTAATTTTACACTAAAATTTTTAGTTTTGTTTCTGTGGGTTAGTTGGTACGAGCCTTGCCTTTAAGAAGATGTAAAATCACAATTATTACGAATAACATTCCACCAATAACTGATATAGCTCCACCCGTAATAAAACAAGCACGTGCCAACATTGATGAAATACTTGGCAGATCTGCAACTTTTCTTAAGGCACCATATCCACCAAGCCAAACAAGTCCAGTAATGTGGAGAAAATGTCCCAAGCTATATGCATAAATCTGTAATCTTACTATGGAGCTTTTTATTTCTTTACAGCCCAATTTTGGTAACAGCCAGTAGACAAAATTCATAAAAGCTATAGTAATACCAACCACAGAACCGTGATAATGCGCAGGGATAGTGACATTTCCTTCAATAGTTAGCACTCCAAGCACACCTCCATAAATGAACAATACAAACGAGTGGAGAAGATAATTGCCCTTATCATTGAGCAGAGTTTTTGTGTTGCAATACACTAATATTGTTAAAAAGCACGGCAGAACTGCTCCAGCAATTCTCATATGCCAGGTAAAAAACTGTATCAATTCAGCACTATCCGCCGAATAAATAAAGTATATAAACGGCGCACCTACGGTCAAAACTGTGTTTATAAATAGTGGTAAAATGGTAATTTTATTTAGACTAATATAGCGAGCATTCAGTATGATCAAATAAACTAAAAACATTGCTTGAGCAAAGGCAAACTGCAGTAAATGTCCGCCTCCCCAAAAGAGATATTCATAAAATAAATTCTTGTCTGAGTGATATAGACCTGGAGGCATATTTTTATGTGCTAAAACAACACAAAGAAATGATGACACAAGTATAATGACCAGGCCAATTTGTCCGATTGAAAGATATGAGTCTTGTTTATTTGATATGTAGGCTAGAGCTGTATTTATCAATATGCTGGTAATGAAAAGACTGAGTCCAAGTAAAAATAATTTGTTTTGTAATACAGGTATATAGTTACTTTTGATAACTTCAGTATTTGGAACAAATGCAGATATAAACATTAGCAGCATGGAAAGGATTGAAAGAATCCATGAGAAGTTAAACCAATGATTGGTGTGTTTTAAGTTTATGATGAAGAGCAGAGATATTATAGAGCACATCCATACCAAAATTGACAAATTTACGTGTATCACCAGTGCATTATCAAAGATATATTGTGCAGAAGGAATGAGAGAAGAAATAAAAGGCAATCGTAGAAAAATAACAATTATTGACAGCAGTCCAGAACAAGCAAGAGCAAGTACTGCCAAGAATATCCATTGCCTGCAAAGTGAAGCGTTATTTTGTATGTTGAGCATTTACTTTTAGGTACTATAGCATAAGACAATGTACATTTTTCAAATTGATATGCATAGTTTAAATGAATGACATTACAACAATATCTTTCATCGTGAAAATGCTGCATCCATTTCCATTTCATATTATGGTAATATTACTGACAGCGTTAGTCTGGGCTATCGAAATGTGTTTTAACCAATACTTGATAAAAATTATTACAGTAAGAGAATCTTTACATAATGGCATGACATTACGTTAATGCTTTTGATCCACAATTAAGAACATTTTCGTTGTGATTTACGTTTCTAGTATGTATATTAATGGATCTTGTTTTCACTAAATAATGAAAATAATAATTGTCATGATAATGTTATTGTATAGTAACTATACAATGGCAAGCGAACGAATAAGTTTAGTAGATAAAAAATTATCTCAAGGATATGTAGCTCCAATACTTACAGAAAATAGCGTTATTTTACCAGACAAGCACGGTACCTTATATTCCTTTGATATCGATAACCCAAGAGTTATAAATTGGAAATTATACCTCTCAAGTAGGAAAAAAATTGGTAATATGAGTTTATCGAGCTACAAAGAAAATGTTTTCTTTGTAGTGGATAACATTCTACACACAATAGATGCGAAAACAGGGGAGATTCAATGGGAAAAAGAATTAAGAGCTCCGGCAAGAGGGAAAGCAATAGTAATAAACAATAAGTTGGTAGTATTGACTATTGATAACTATCTACATGTATTTGATATAAAAGATGGCAGCCCCATTTGGGCTTATCAAAATGGTATAAATGAGGTTCGAGGTTTATATTCCATCTCACCAGCAGTCTCTAATGATAAAATAATGGCACCATTTTCAAATGGCGAGTTAATAGCTTTTAATGAAGAAGGTAAAAAACTATGGAGCCAAAAATTAGCTACAAATCTTTTAGACACACAGCTTACAGATGTAACTACTACACCTAGAGTACACGATAATATCTTAATAGCTACGAGCAACTCTTATATTTATAGCATTGACGTAAACTCAGGAAATATTTTATGGTCAAGGCCACTACAAGTAAAAAGTATATCAAACATTGAGTCATATTATAGCCCTCTTATTCCTGCAGAGAAACAAAAAGAAGGCGGAAGAATTTTCATGGTGACTAAAGATAATAAGGTAATTGGCATCGACATACAAAGTGGAAAAACAGTTTGGACATCTGATTTTATAGAGAATGTGCAATTGTTTGTTCCAATTATGTATGCCCATACGCTTTGGGTAACAAGTAATAAAGGTTCAATATTTGCTTTTCCTGGATCTGAAAGTACAGGAAGGGTAATTAAAATACCCGGTAATGTGTTTCATCCTCCAGTATTTACCCATGGTAAGATGTATATAACGACTGAAGGAAATGGTGTTTATTCTTTAGAAAATAGGTTTGTTTTTTATGACTGATTATGATTTGATTATTATAGGTGGTGGTCCAGGTGGTTACAAATGCGCTATTGCTGCTGCAAAACTTGGACTCAAAGTTGCTTGTATAGACAAAAATAGCATTTTTGGTGGCACGTGTTTGCGAGTTGGGTGTATACCATCAAAAGCATTACTCCATTCCTCTTATCAGTATGCTAGCGCGAAAAATAATCTATCAAAACTTGGCATAAAAGTTAAGGATGTAAGTCTCGATTTGAGAGAAATGATAGGCTATAAAGACGCTAGAGTTCAGGAACTTGGAAAAGGCATAGAATATCTGTTTAACCTTTACAAAATTACTAAGATCAATGGACTTGGAAAAATTACTTCTTTTGATCAAGGCAATCTTGAAGTTTCAGTTGAAGGTAAGGTGCTGAAGACAAAAAATATAGTAATTGCAACCGGTTCTGACGTTATTTCTTTGCCAGGAATTAATATCGATGAGAAAAGTATTATTTCATCAACTGGTGCATTGTCTTTAACTGAAGTACCAAAAAAACTTGTCGTAATCGGAGCCGGAGCAATAGGGCTTGAAATGTCTTCTGTATGGAGGAGGCTAGGGTCTGAAGTCACTGTAGTAGAATTTTTTGACAGAATCGCTGCAGCAATGGATGGAGAATTAAGTAAGTCTCTACTTTCTAGTCTACAAAAACAAGGAATAAAATTTTTACTTAGCACTAAAGTTGAGGGAATAAAACAAAGTAGTAACTCTTTGAGTGTGAAAGTTTGCTCTGTAAAAGATAATCAAACAAACACTATAGAGGCGGATAAGGTATTGGTGGCAGCAGGACGCAAACCATGTACTGATGGTCTTGGTATTGATGAAAAAATGGAAAAAGATAATCGCGGTTTCGTTCAAGTTAACAACAGATATGAAACTAATGTGAAAGGAATATTTGCTATTGGTGATGTGATTGGTGGAGCAATGCTTGCTCACAAAGCTGAGGAAGAAGGGGTGGCAGTTGCAGAGATACTAGCAAGGCAATTGCCTCACGTTGATTATGAAATCATACCGTCAGTCATTTACACCCACCCTGCAGTTTCTTCAATCGGTAAAACTGAAGAAGAACTAAAAAGTGCTGGTCGAAAGTATAAAGTTGGTAAATGTCAATTTGCTGCAAACGGTAGAGCAAAAGTCACTGACGATGCTGAGGGATTCGTGAAAGTTCTGACTTGTAGCAAAGCAGATACAATACTCGGTGTACATATCATAGGAGCATACGCTGATACGCTAATCAATGAAGCAGCGGTTGCAATGGCATATGGTGCAGCAGCAGAGGATATATACAGAATTTGTCACTCTCATCCTGATATAAATGAAGCCTTTAGGGATGCGTGCATCGATGCTTTCTTTAAAAAGTAACTGTGGACCTCGGTTCAATCATTGAAAAATGGTATGATTGGCTAAAGTACAACAGGTCTTACTCACCAAACACTTTGGAGTCATACATGAGGGACCTCAAAGATCTTATAAGTTTCCTAAATACTCACATTGGTGAAGAAGTAAATGTTGGCTCTTTAGAAAAATTAAGCATACCTGAACTGAGAAGTTGGTTTACCTCTCGTTATGCAAGAGGTGTAAATGCAAGATCTAACACTCGCGCATTGTCAGTAATCAGAAATTTTTTCAAATATATAAAAAACAATTATGAAATAAATAATGAAGCGGTATTTTCTTTATCAAGGCCAATTCAGAGAAGAACTCTACCTAAAGCACTTTCAATATCTAACATAGAAACTCTATTGAAAGAAATGAAATTGCCTGATCTAGGCGAGCCTTGGGTGGTAAAAAGAGAAATTGCAATTGTCGTTCTGCTATATGGTACGGGCTTAAGAATCACTGAAGCACTGAATCTTAAGGTTAGTGATATTAGCAATGAAAGTTTAATAGTAACAGGTAAGGGAGATAAACAAAGGCAGGTATTTATTCTTCCAGTAGTAAAAAAGTGTATACAAAAATATATAAAAGCTTGTCCCCACTTTGACGAAGCGGGACATCTTTTTGTGGGGGTAAGAGGAAAAAAATTGGGAAGAACTTATGTTGCTAATCGTTTGCAAAAAATAAGAAGATTTTTAAACTTACCAGAAATTTTATCTCCACATGCATTTCGCCATAGTTTTGCTACTCATTTGCTTCAGGAAGATATTGACATAAGATCAATACAACAGCTGCTTGGCCACTCAAGCCTTGAAACTACTCAAGTTTACACTCACCTAAATTATCAAGATGTCTTCAATATGTATAAAAACTTTCAGAAGAGTTTGAATAAAAAATCGAAATCTTAACTTCGTCTTAAATCGATAATATTGCTGAACTGAGTGCTTGCAACATCATTCAGTACTGTACTTGCTTTATATAAGCAATAGTGACCAGCAGAGAAGAAAGCAAAAACTTTTTGCAAAAGGTTATGAATGAAAGAGAATAGACAGCAGAATTTAAATTAGAAGCTATGTAAAGAAACAAGTCAAGCAAATAGCAAAAGATCTGGGACCGTACACCTAGGCACTCAATTTTAATTTTTCACTCAAAACCAAGTTTACGACATCAGGGCTGGCTTTTCCTTTGGTGGATTTCATGACTTCACCAACAAAGAACCCATACAATCTTGTTTTACCACCCTTATATTCTTGAACTTTATCTTGGTTGTCATTGATGATTTTATCTATTATCTCTGAGATTTGACATGTGTCAGTTATTTGCTTGAGATTCTGCTCTTCTATAATAAGGGATGCAGGCTTTCCAGTTTCAAACATAATATCAAAAACTTGTTTACCAAGTTTAGCAGAGATCGTTCCATCGACGATAAAGTCGAGGAGTTCGGATAAAGCATCTGCTTTAATTGGAGAGCTAACAATATCAATATTTGTTTTATTTAAACGACCGAAAAGCTCGACGGTTAACCAGGTAACTGCAATCTTTGAATCATGCTTTTTTGCTAATTTTTCAAAATAATCGGCAATTTCTTTATCAGAAGTGATAACGTCTGCATCATATTCATTGATACCTAATTCCTCTATGTATCGAAGTTTTTTTTGATCTGGCAACTCGGGTAAAGATGATTTAATAGAATCAATTTTGTCTTGGCTTATTTCAACAGGTAGCAAATCAGGTTCAGGGAAATATCTATAGTCACTTGAATCTTCTTTGCTTCTCATCACTTTTGTTTTTCCTAAAGTGACATCAAACAATAAGGTATCTTGACTTATTTCTCCTCCGCTTTCCAAAATTTTGATCTGCCTTTGTGCTTCATAATCTATAGCTTGTACAATATAACGTATTGAATTTAAGTTTTTTATTTCACAACGAGTGCCAAATGTGCTACTACCCTTTGGGCGAACAGAAACATTTGCATCACAGCGAAGTGACCCCTTTTCCATATCACCATCACATGAACCGATGTAACGCAAAATCTGCCTCAATTTTTTCATGAATTCTGCAGCTTCTGCAGATGAACGAAGATCTGGCTCTGAAACAATTTCCATTAAAGCAACACCTGCACGATTTAAATCTACGTAAGTTTTGCTTTCTTCATGAATACTCTTTCCTGCATCTTGCTCTAAGTGAATTCTTGCGATTCTTATTTCTTTTTCATTATTATTGATAAACACTTTACCATTTTTAACTATTGGCTCAAAGAACTGGGTTATTTGGTAACCTTGTGGTAAATCGGGATAAAAATAATTTTTACGATCAAAGTAAGAGCATTTATTAATTTCTGCAGAAAGTGCAAGACCGGTACATATTCCTTGCTCTATGCAGAAATAATTTAATATTGGCAATGTACCTGGCATTGCTGCATCAACTAGAGAAACTTGAGTATTGTGCTCAGTGCCAAATTCCGTTAGTGAACTAGAAAATAGCTTTGTCTTAGAAGAAACCTGAGCGTGTACCTCAAGTCCAATTACTGTCTCCCAGTTTTCTTTTGTCATGTATTTTATTCAATTAATAACTTTATATTCTGCAAACTAGCACAAAAAGTCAAATAAAACTCATTTAACCTATGATCCAAGAGCGTTGTATATCAATAATATAAGAGTTACTACAGTTTCTATTGACTAGGCTGTTATATAATAAAGTTAAGTGCTGCCAAAAAATATCTATAGTAGGCCAAAACATAATTTTGATGGCAACTGATTAGCTAACAAATTTATAAACATCAGTATATAGTTCATCAATGCCTGGCTCTTTACTATTTTTAGCAAAATCTTCTGACTTTTTTACTAAATCTCGTATTTCCTTATCAATAGCTTTGCATTCTTCATCAGAAGCGATTTTATTGTCTGTTATATACTGCTTTAGGGTGCTTATAGGATCATGATTTTGCTTCATATCTTCAACTTCTTCTTTTGAGCGATAAGTAGCAGGATCTGACATTGAATGGCCACGATATCGATATGTCTTCATTTCAAGCAAGAGAGGTCCTTTTCCCCCACGTACATGCTCAGCTATTTCACTTGTTAACTCATAGACAGAGAAAAAATCCATTCCATCAACTTGTTTTCCAGGAATACCAAAACTCTCTCCTCTTTTATATAGTTCAGTTACTAAAGTTGATCTTTGTACAGAAGTTCCCATTGCGTATTCGTTATTTTCTATGATATAAACCACAGGTAACTTCCACAAAGATGCCATATTAAATGATTCATATACTTGTCCTTGATTTGCAGCACCGTCACCAAAATATGTGAATACAACGTTATCTTTTTTCTTGTATTTATTAGCAAATGCTATTCCTGTGCCAATTGGGACTTGTGCACCTACTATTCCATGTCCACCAAAGAAATTTTTTTCAACATCAAATATGTGCATGGAGCCACCTTTGCCTTTTGAACACCCTGTTTCTTTGCCGGTTAGTTCTGCCATCACAACATTCGGATCAGAGTTACATGCAAGCATTAAGCCATGGTCTCTATAGCTTGTGATAAAAGCATCACCAGATTTTGATGCAGCTTGAGTCCCAACTGCAACTGCTTCTTGCCCTATTGATAAGTGACAGAATCCGCCTATTAATCCCATTCCGTATAATTGTCCTGCTTTTTCCTCAAATCTGCGTATGAGAAGCATTTTTCTGTAGAATCCAATCACCTGTTCTTTAGTGAAATTTTCTGCTTTCATATTGACTTTCTTTTATTAAATTGAGATCATACCAGAAATTTTTAACATTTTATAATACTATCTATATGGATTACTATCACTGGCTTGAAGCTTTTCACGTTATCTCTGTAATTATGTGGGTGGCAGGTATGCTCTATTTACCAAGGCTTTATGTTTACCATGCATCTGTAAAACCAGGGTCAGAAAATGACAGCTTACTTCAAATAATGGAGAAGAGACTCCTTAGATATATCATAAACCCTGCAATGCTTTTCTCCCTTAGTTTTGGAATTATGCTAATGATTATTAGGGAAGCATATCGCGAAGGGTGGTTTCATGTAAAAGCGCTAGCATTATTCTTAATGTTTGCTATTCATGTCCTACTTGCAAATCATAGGAAAAATTTTGCAGTGGGCTTGAATAAGAAAACTCACGTTTATTTTCGTGTTTTAAACGAAGCAGTAACAGTGTTAATAATAATTATAGTTATTATGGTTATTGTAAAACCTTTTTGATTTTCTAGCCTAATGCTGAACCATTGAATGGAGTATAAGAATTGTTACTAAATAGTTTATTCTGATGTTCCGTAGTCTAAGTAAAGTACTTAAGGTATAGATTCTTTGTTTTTGTGTGTTATCCTGGTTAACAAGAATTCGCAGTAGTATTATAATGAGTAAGTTAAAAAAGCTTAGTGCTGGACTTTCTTTGACAGGCCTGATTGGTAGTGATGATATAGATATGCAAAGGGCAGGAAATAGAAAGAAGAAATATCAATTTTTGGATAAGACGTTCGCATGGATTGATGCGATGATAAATTTTATTTTTAAACGTGAGAGTAATAACGTAAATGAAGTCCTAAAAGTCACATGGGGACCACTATTTTTTGGTTTAGTGGTGATATTCATCTTTTTTGGAATAGGTGGTATTTGGTCAGCTATAGCTCCAATTGACGGAGCAGTGCATGCAAGTGGAGAAGTTATTGTCTCTTCAAATAGAAAAATAGTGCAACACTTGGGTGGGGGAATAATAAGCAAAATTTTAGTAAAAGAAGGTCAAGCAGTTAAAAAAGATGAGCCTTTAGTTTTATTAAGTGATGTTAACGAAAAGGCAAATTTGAGTATAATTAAAGAAAAACTCTTATCACTTTTGGCAACTGAAGCAAGACTTATTGCAATTAGGGGAGACTTAGATACGCTAGAATTTTCTGATGAGGTTAAAAGATTATCTAACGATGAACCTGTAAATAAAGCGATAAAGAATCAGGTAAAGTTGTTCAACTCTCAGAGAAAGAGTATATTAGGAAAAACTGACATACTGCAACAACGTATAAAGCAGTTAAATGATGAATTAGCAGGGCTAAATTTTCAACTAAATGCAGCCCATAAGCAATATGACTTGATAACGGAGGAGTTAGAAACAAAAAGACAATTACTTGATAGTGGCCATATAAGCAAACCACACATTTTAGCTTTAGAAAAACAGTTTGCTGAAATTGAGGGTAGAGTTGGACATTACCGTTCTGCAATATCTCAAGTACAGCAAAAGATTGGAGAAAATGAGTTAGAGATTATAAATGTGAAGAATGATGCTCAAGAAAGAGCAAATGCTGAGCTTAAGGAAGTTAATACATCTATTGCAGACTTAAAAGAGAGGCTGATGGTTGCTGAAGATTCGTTAGCACGTACAATAATTAAATCACCTCAAGATGGTATAGTTACAGATATAAGATACCACACTGAAGGTGGTGTTATACAATCTGGAGTTCCAATCATGAGTATAGTACCATCAGATGATGATCTAATAATAGATGCTAAAGTTCTAACCAGAAACATAGAAGAGATACTGTCAGCAAAAAAGAAAGATAGCAATATAGTCTCTATCGACGGACTAGAAGGGCTGAAAGTTAAAGTAAGGCTGAGCGCTTATAGTGCACGTCGCTTAAGTTTAATTAACGGTATAGTAAACCATATTTCCCCTGATGCTCTTGATGATCCAAGGATGGGGCGTTATTATTCAGTGCGAGTGGTGATACCAAAATCAGAACTTGCTCAATTTAAAAACGTATACCTATATCCTGGTATGCCAGTAGAAGTATATATAGTTACTCAATCCCGCACTCTTTTATCGTTCTTGTTTACACCTATAATTGCAACATTCGATAGATCTTTCATAGAGAGATAATTTATTTGGCTTTTCTAAAAAATTTGTTTACAGAGTTTGATATGCAAAAAAATTTACACACAAGTAGTGTATTATTTTATAATTATTTTCTATAATATGTAAATCTTTGATTTAAGATGCAAATGCTAACGTAAACATTAAAGGTTAATTAGTAAACTCAGCTGTATAATAGAATTAAAGGAATTAGTAAGATTTTTACCTTAATGAATTATAAATAGACAAACTTACCTAAAGTTTAATAGTGTCTGTTACTGCTTTTAGGTGTGAGGCTAGAGGGTTATTAGCAATAACAGACACTATTAAACTTATTATAGAATTTCCTTAAAGTAAATACTTAACTTAAAATATTATAATATTTTAACTTAAAATAGATTCATGTAAATGCTTTTTCCTCAAGTTAGTATCGTATTATTATATTTATTAAATGCTAAAAAAACATTAATCATCATTTACTTTTGATTCAATATTTAGCAAAACACTTGTGTACATTCTATAATCTCTGTTTGCATAGTAAGTTTATATATATTATTATACAGTTAGTTTTACAGCAAAAAATATGGTGAAGTTATTTGCATTATTGATAATGTTTTACTCAAACATATCAATTGCTTCTGCTCCTACTTCTTGGCAATTTGGATTTCCTGCGCCTGCAACTGAGATAATGGAGGTTATAGTTAAGTCACATTCGTTTGTGATGAGTGTAATGATTGCAATTATGCTTTTTGTATGGGCCCTGCTTGCTTATGTAGTATTTCGCTTTCGTAAGGGCAAAGTGAAAAATGTTAGTAAAATAACTCATAATATCTTTGTAGAAATTATCTGGTTTGTTATACCAACGATTATTGTTGGGGTATTGGCTTTTAAAAATGCTGAATTAATTAAACTACAGGAGAAAGTGCCAAAAGCTGACATAACACTAAAAGTTATTGGTCATCAATGGTATTGGAGTTACCAGTACCCAGAATATCAAGGTATTTCATTTGACAGCTATATAAAAGGAAAAGAAGACTTTACCGAAAGAGATTTAAAACTATTCTCTGTTGATAATAACGTTATTTTACCTATCAATACTAATATTCGTTTACAAGTGACAGCAGGAGATGTAATACATAGCTGGGGAATACCGGCTTTTGGTATAAAAATTGATGCAATACCAGGTAGGCTGAATGAAGCATGGTTTAACGTCAAGAAGCCCGGTATTTATTATGGGCAATGTTATGAACTATGTGGTCAAGGTCATGGATTTATGCCAATTGTTGTTGAAGCAGTGAGTAAAGAAGATTTTAATAAGTGGATTGAAGATAAAAAATTAGTAAGTTAAGTTTGGAGTATAGATATGAGTGATGCACCAAAAGGTATAAGACGTTGGCTGTTTTCTACTAATCACAAAGATATAGGGACACTATACATTATTTTTTCCATATTAGCTGGAATTATTGGTGGATTATTATCGGTAATTATTCGTACTCAGCTAATGCATATTAATATACTTAACAATAATTACCAGCTATATAACGTAATGATTACAGGGCATGCGGTAATAATGGTGTTTTTTATGATAATGCCAGCCTTAATGGGAGGATTTGGTAATTGGTTCGTACCTCTCATGATTGGTTCACCAGATATGGCATTTCCTCGTATGAATAATTTAAGTTTTTGGTTGTTAGTTTCATCTTTTATTTTGCTTATCCTCTCGGTATTTGCTGGCGAAGGTCCTGGAACAGGATGGACTTTATACCCACCTTTGTCGCAAATTATGTCCCACCCAAGTGCAGGAGTTGATCTTGCTATACTCGCACTTCATATTGCTGGTATGTCATCAATTGTTGGGGCGATCAACTTTATAGTTACCATATTCAATATGCGTGCAAAAGGTATGTCACTCACTAAGATACCACTATTTGTTTGGTCTATTTTACTCACATCATTTATGTTAATTGTTGCCTTACCGGTACTTGCTGGTGCTATAACTATGCTGCTCACTGATCGTAATATAGGTACCTCCTTTTTTGATCCTGCTGGTGGTGGTGATCCTGTGTTATTTCAACATCTGTTTTGGTTTTTTGGTCATCCAGAAGTTTACATAATTATTTTTCCTGCATTTGGTATCATCAGTCAGGTTGTGTCAACTTTTTCTCATAGGCCAGTATTTGGTTATATGGGAATGGTTTATGCTATGATAGGAATAGCAACGTTTGGCTTTATGGTTTGGGCTCACCATATGTTTACTGTTGGGCTTAGCGAGGATGCTGCTATATTTTTTAGCACTAGCACAATTTTCATTGGTGTTATAACTGGTGTAAAAGTCTTTAGTTGGATTGCAACTATGTGGGGTGGAGCGATTGAATTGAAGACACCAATGCTATTTGCATTAGGTTTTATTTTCATGTTTGTTGGAGGTGGTATAACAGGGATAATTCTTTCTCACGGTGGAATAGATAAGCTTTTGCACGATACCTATTATGTCGTTGCTCACTTTCACTATGTCATGTCGCTTGCTGCATTATTTGGAGCTTTCGCCGGTTTTTATTATTGGATAGGCAAAATGTCAGGTAAGCAATATAACGAGTGTTTAGGAAAGATACACTTTTGGCTCACTTCTATTAGCACCAATGTCACTTTCTTACCCCAGCATTTCCTGGGATTAGCAGGTATGCCAAGGCGTATACCTGATTATCCCGACGCGTTTATCCCTTGGAATTATATATCCTCAATTGGCTCATATATGTCCTTTGTTTCAGTTATGTTCTTTGTATTTATAGTTATACATCTCTTTAAGTGGGGCAAAAAAACTGGAGATAATCCTTGGGGGGGTGATACCTTAGAGTGGACGGTATCTTCACCACCACCTTTTCATACTTTCGAAAAGCCACCAGTGGTAAAATAAAGTGTATATAAGTGCTTTGTTAAACGTTGAATCGACAATATTGGACTTTTGGCATTTGCTGAAGCCAAGGATAATGTACCTTGTAGTGTTTACTGCAATTGCTGGAATGGTTGCTGCACCAGGTAGCATTCATCCTTTCCTTGCACTAATATCTCTTATGTGCATTGCTCTTGGTTCAGGATCTGCAGGTGCAATAAATATGTGGTATGACAGAGATATAGACTTGCTTATGGAGAGAACAAAAAACCGCCCTATACCTTCAGGTAGAGTTTCTGCAGAAAGCGCGCTTGAATTTGGCATAACTCTTGGAATATTGTCAGTATTTATCATGGCAATAGCAGTGAACCATGTTTCTGCTGCTTTGCTTGCAATTAGCATATTATTTTATGTTTTTGTGTATACAATTTGGCTCAAAAGGCGTACTCCGCAGAATATTGTTATTGGTGGTGCAGCAGGTGCTTTTCCTCCAATGATTGGCTGGGCGGTTGTAACTGACTCTGTAAGCTGGGAAAGTTGTATTCTATTTTTAATAATTTTTATGTGGACTCCACCACATTTTTGGGCTCTATCCTTAAATAGATCTGAAGATTATACAAAAGCATCGATTCCAATGTTCAATATCGTTTATGGTCCAGAAAAAACGAGGAAATATATATTAATCTATAGCGTGTTACTCGTATTAACTAGCTTACTTCCAGCACTATTTTTGAAAAAGGCTCTATTTTACCTCAGTATGGCAATTATTGAAGGGTGTGTTTTTATTTGGTTTGCTGCATCCGTTATAAGGCTTAAGAGTCATAGCTCGCAGAAAAAAATGTTTTCTTATTCGATTTCTTATCTATTTTCTCTGTTTGCCAGCGTTATTTACTGCTCTATTGATTTGTTTTAACCATGAAAGAACATAAAAACTATCTTTTACTTTCTCTTCTAATAATGCTCGTTGTAGCACTTTTTTTTATTTCCATAATAAAATTTAAAGGTGCAGCTTAAATTGCCTCTATATCTATAAAAATTGTGATTTTATAGAAGCAACGATATACTTTATTAATTCACTACAGTTAAAGATGAAGAAAAAGGAAGTGACAATATACACAGATGGAGCATGCTCTGGTAACCCAGGGACAGGAGGATGGGCAGCAATCATATTATTTCAAAATCATAGAAAGAACATCTGTGGTGGAGAAGAAAATACTACAAATAATAAAATGGAGTTAACAGCAGTGATCAATGGACTGAAGGTATTAAAATTTCCTTGTAATATCAGTTTGTATACGGATAGCCTCTATATTAAATACGGTATAACAGAATGGATAAATAAGTGGAAAATGAACGGCTGGAAGACAAGTAATAAGAAGTCAGTAAAAAATATAGAATTATGGAAAGAATTAGACGATGTTGCTTTGCAACATGAGATTAACTGGAAGTGGGTGAAAGCGCATAATGGTGATAAATACAATGAAGAAGCCGACAGCTTAGCAAGAAAAGCAATAATCGATGCTTAAAAAAATAGCTCTATCATTTTCTATAATTTTATTATTTATATTCTGCTTCTTTATCCCTTTTAAAGGGGAAGGTCCTTTAGAAATCAATATTAGTTATATTAATTTTTATATAAAGAAAAAAATATTAAAGATATTTACCAATTCGGATGTCAGCATGGAGAGTACCTCGGTTATTTGGCAGAAAGATGGCAAGCTAGTCATTACAGATTTAAAAATAACAAATCCTGACTTTACCATAGAAGTTCCTGAGCTTTTCGTACACTTTAAGTTAAGTTCCAAAAAGTTCTCTCAGGTTTTAGCTGGTAATGTACACATATATATCAAAAAGGAAGAGACCAGAGGAATAACAACATCTGTAATGACAGATAAGATGAGTAGTACAAAAAATCTGCTGAAGACAATAAGAAAAATTTTTTTCTACTTAAATGCAGACTCAAGGATTGAAATTACTAACATTGCTATCAATAGAAATATGGAAGGTGAATTCTTCATTGATAAAGTATATGTAGGAAAGGAGGAAAATTTTAATGTTTTGGATATTCGTGTTCATACAAAAGATAAAAAGGGGATTCTAGATGATTTATCTATTATGATAAAAAATCGCAATAATTTGTTAAATTTGTATGGAACATTTTATAACCTAAAGTTGGGGCTATTTAACGAGTTTTCCACACTAGTTAAAAGTTACAATTTGGACAAAGAAATAGGGTTCAAAGGGAACTTCTCAATGAGAATTAATGGAAAGGATGAAGTTATGGATGGAAACATATACGTGTTAAATACAGAGAGTCACTCAGGTAAAAACTTAGCCTTGACTAATGTAAATGTAAATTTGACATATAGTGATGAAATCATTAGCGTAAAAAACTTTCATTTTAAGTTAAATGATACTTACCTTTCTTTGATTGGCAAAATGAACTTTGGCACAAATCATGCTTTGCTTAGAGTTAATATTAGTAAACTTGTTGCAAAAGATTTATGTACTTATGTACCAGATGGTCTAGTGAACAATGAATTTAGAAAGTGGTATTGTAATAATATTGATGGGAATATTATAAATACAATTATAAGTTTTAACGGTAAAATCGATAGTTTAATAAATGATGATCTGTCAGGTATTGTAATTGTTGCTGATATAGAAAATGGCAGCGTTCAATTTGATGAGGATTTTGAACGAGTAGAGAACTTGAACGGTGAGTTAACTCTCAAGGATAACAATCTCAAAATTATTGTAAATAGAGCTAAGTTTCAGAATTTTACTATCAATAGTGGTCATATTGAAATGAACTCTCTCAATAAAGAAGATTCTGTTCTTACCATTAATGGTCAGGCTGTAAGTGATGCTTATGGGTTATATGAGCCTATAAAATTTAAGCTGGATGATGTGGTAAAATTTGAAAGAGATAAAGTAGGTGGAATAGCAAATTCTATATTCAATTTTCGTATTTTTAATCTAAATGGTGATAGTAAAAAAGTGGACTTCTCAGCAAATTTCTATTCTGAAATTGATAATTTGGTCGTATATAATGAAAGTCTTGGTAAGTATGATATTAAGCTTGATTTCGGCAGAGATTTTATTGATTTAAATGGCAGTGGTATGGTAAATAATACACAGCTGCTATTTGACCTCAAAAGTAGCAATAAAAATGAAAATTTTGCCTGGAGTTTGACTGGAGGTTTACCTGCTCAAATACTTAATTTCGGTGATGGTTATATCAATGCAAATATAGAGTCAGTAATGTATCAAGACAAAACAGGGTATGTTAATGGTAATATAGATTTATCAGAGCTCGAGTTGCGTTCAAGCTACTTAGGGTGGAAAAACCATTTTGAAGATCACAATGAAGTTTTATTTTCTACAAGGCTAAAAGGAGCAGGTAAGTTACTAATAGATAAACTAGATGTTGTAGGAAATGATCTAGACATAAAATTTAGCGGAAGAGTAGAAAATGGAAATCTATATTTAAATTCTAGCAACTTTAAATTACCTGATAATAATTTTAGTGTAGAAATTGAATCAGGTAAGGAGAAAAATGTCATAATTATTCACGGTGAGAAAATCAACTTAAGTGATGTGTTAGGTTTACTTGGCAAAGATAGTAATCGATTAAATAACAAAATAGAAGTTACTATGAATGTTGATAATATAATTATGAAAGAAGGAATTATCATAAAAGATGCTAAGCTAAATGTAACTTGTGCTAAAGGTGATTGTAGTGGAAGTCAATTCACAGGACAGTTTTTAGAAGATAACAGTAATATACTAGTAGAACATAGTGAAATAGGGCTTGAAATATACGCGGATAATTCAGGTATGCTTTTGCGTTCTTTAGGTATTGGTAAATCAGTTAAAAATGGCAAATTATCTCTTTATCTATCTTCTAAGAGAGAAAATGGAGAACATTATGGTATGTTATCTATCAGCAATTTCTATATCAAAGATGCTCCACTGCTTACCACTTTATTATCAATGTCTTCACTGCCTGGTATTGTAAATGCTATAAAGAACGAAGGTGTACATTTTTATAAGTGTAATGCACCTTTTTCATATAAAGATGGCACTGTTGAAATTGAAGAATCTTGGCTTGAAGGAGCGGAACTAGGCATTAGCACTAGTGGTACGCTCGATATTAAGGGTTATAAATTCCAGGTTGAAGGACAAGTAATACCGGCATACTCAATTAACAAATCTTTGTTGAAAATCCCTATAATCGGAAAACTTCTGACTGGTGGGAAGAGTAGGGGGATTATTTCAATAGACTACAAAGCAAATGGTGATGATAAAAACAACAACGTATCTGTTAATCCTATCTCTTCGCTAACCCCAAGCTTACTTAAGAGGTTATTAGGAGTATTTGATCGTATTATGACAAAAACTAATAAAAGCATTTTAAAAGGTAGTTTGAAGAAGAAATTTAGCTCAATATGACCAGAAGAAAAGTTGTTTATTGATGTTTAGTTAGATGGTAAACGTTAGATACAACAAACAGAGGAAGTTAGATAAAATAATTAAGGGAACAAGAATATAAAGGTTTAACTTGAAGTAACCGGATAAAATCTGAGTCACACTTCCAAGTGGTGGTACCCACGAAAGCAATGCAACTGCACAAATCAGTAGGTGCCTTACAATTTTTGGTGTTTTGTCTTCATTCTCTAATTTGTGATGTGATCTTCTGATAAAAATTGTTATTCTACCTAAATACCAGTTAGCTATTCCACCAAGACTGGATCCTAATACTCCAAAAAGTAATATAAGTAGTTGATCGTAGTTTGACCTAAAGCATAACATAGTGTAAAGTACAAAACCTTGATGTATGGGTAAGATAAGCGATGATACTAGGCTATCTATAAACAATAGGAGATAATTTTCCATACCAAGTTGTTGTACCATCTTCGTTGTCAGAAATTGTAACCCCCATTTGTTTCAATTGCTCTCTTATTTTGTCTGCAGTATCATAATCTTTATTTTGTTTTGCTACTTTTCTTAAGTCTATCAACCTTTCTATTTCTTGATGACTCACACCACTTGCAAACCACTCTTGATAACTTGACTCAAGAAGACCAATGAACCTTGCGCTTTTAACAAACTTCTTAGTTAATTTGAGCCTCTCACATTCATTACTTGTCTTATTGATTTCTGTGGCCATTTCATGCAATATGGCTACAGCTTCAGGAATGTTTAAATCGTTTTTCAAAGCCTCTATAAAATCTTTAGAGACTTCTGCATCACTTTCCTTAATACATGTACTACGTAATAACCGATAAAACTTGTTTAAAGTTTCTTGCGACTCAGAGATAACATTTTCTGTCCAATCAAGTGGTTTTCTATAGTGAGTTTTGAGCAGTGCATAACGTATTACTTCACCTCTGACTCCACTATCTAGCAAATCCCTTACTTTGACTATATTAAATAATGATTTGCTCATTTTCTCTTCATTTACCGTAAGAAAACCGTTGTGTATCCAATATTTTGCAAACGTTGACTCAGCAAATGCAGATTTACTCTGCGCAATTTCATTCTCATGATGAGGAAATTGCAAGTCTATACCGCCACCGTGAATATCAAAATCTTTGCCAAGGTAAGCATATGACATTGCTGAACATTCTATATGCCACCCTGGTCTTCCCTCTCCCCATGGACTATTCCAGTGACTTGAAAGTTTATAGTCAGTTTCGTTTGCAGGTTTCCAAAGTACGAAGTCTCCTGGGTGTTTTTTATTTTCACCAACTTCAACTCTACTACCGTAGTTTAATTCATCAATTTTTTTTCCTGATAAAACGCCGTATTCAGGGTAAGATTCTACACTAAAATATACATGTTTATTGGATTCATAAGCATGACCAGCTTGCAGCAAAGACTCAATTAACTTGATAATGTTATCTATGTTTTCCGTTGCTTTTGGTTCATATGTTGGTTCTGCACAATTTATGCTTTCCATGTCTTCATGAAAAGTTTTAGTGTAATATTTGCTAATGCTTTCTATATTACTATTTTTCTCATTTGCTGCATTGATTATCTTGTCATCGATGTCGGTTATATTACGCACATAAGTAACTTTTCCATAACAAAATTTAAGCAGTCGAAATAATACATCGTAAACAACAATAGAACGTGCATTACCTATATGTGCTGTATCATATACTGTTGGCCCACAAACGTACATTTTTATATGATCTTTATCGATCGGTGTAAAGGGCTCTTTTTTTTTTGTTAAAGTGTTGTAAAGCTTAACCATATACAAAGCTTTTTAGAAAAGAAAATGCTCCAAATATAAGCTGTGGTCCTTTAACTATTACGACAAGAGTAAGTAATAACCCACACAATGATACTAATACTCCCATTATAGAAAGAAATCCATCTTTGCTCATGATACCCAGTGAAATGAGAGTTGTACCAATTGCAGGAATGAAGTTAGTTAAAGGAAGTGGGATTGCTATCGATAATGCACAAAGCAGCATTATAAATGCTAAAATATTTTCACCAGGACCACAAAAAATGAAAGACATTCTTGGTTTCATGAACTTTTCTATTTTTTTTAATGTAGGTGAAGTTTTCTCTACCACGAGAGCTAGTGTTGAACGTTGAAAAGATTTCCTTTCTAGCCAATTAGGCATCCAAGGAGAATCAAACCCAAATAGAAGCTGCAGTGAAAATAAGATTAAAGGTATAGAAAGAATGGTTGTATAGCCAGGTGGAACAGGTATAGGTACTGATAGCGGTAAAGAGAAGATGATTATTAAAATACCAAAACCACGCTCATGTAAAGCTGTTTTAATATCAAATAATGTTACTTTATCATTATCGTTATTATTAGTATCTGCAACCTCTTTTAGAATATCAGAGGCCAATTTTTTATCTTCAGTCAATTTCACACTTTTTTCCACAGTTACCCTTTAATAACATTCTAACTAACATAGTTATTGCTATATTTCAATATCGATTATTCATTTCATGCTGTACTTCATTCTTTTATTAAAGTGTTGTAAAGCTTTTAAGTTATAAGGCTTTTAAGAAGAGAAAGTGTTCCGGCTATAAGTTTTGGTCCTTTAACTATTACAATAAGGGTAACCAATAACGCACAGAATGAAACTAATACTCCTAACGTAGATAAAAATCCATCTTTACCCATAATGCCGAGTGAAATAAGAGTTATACCAATTGCAGGAAGGAAGTGAGTAAAAGGTAATGGAAGAGCTATTATTATTGCACAAAGCAACATCATAAAAGCTAGAATCTTTTCACCCGGACCAAGAAAAATAAAAGGCATTCTTGGTTTCATGAACTTTTCTATTTTTTTTAATGTAGGTGAAGTTTTCTCTACCACGAGAGCTAGTGTTGAACGTTGAAAAGATTTCCTTTCTAGCCAATTAGGCATCCAAGGAGAATCAAACCCAAATAGAAGCTGCAGTGAAAATAAGATTAAAGGTATAGAAAGAATGGTTGTATAGCCAGGTGGAACAGGTATAGGTACTGATAGCGGTAAAGAGAAGATGATTATTAAAATACTAAAACCACGTTCATGTAAAGCTGTTTTAATATCAAACAATGTTACTTTATCACTATCGTTGTTATTGGTATCTGCAACCTCTTTTAGAATATCAGAGGCCAATTTTTTATCTTCAGTCAATTTCTCACTTTCTTCCACGATTAACCTTTAATAACATTCTAACTAACATAATTATTACTGTACTTCAATCATACCTCTTCAATTCTTTAGCCTTGTTTAAACAAATGACACGCACTAAAGTGCGTGTCACGAAACATAAGGAAGCTAACGATCTGGTTCATTAGATGATAGTTTCTCTGAATCCTTAAGTTCTTGTTTAAGGTTTTTAATGCCTTTGCCTAAATCACCCATAACTTGTGGTAACCTACCTGCACCAAACAGAACTAAGATTATTATTAAGACTAGAAACAGCTGCCATGGACCTAAACTCATTTGTACCTCCGTTGAAAATATTAATTTTTAGGTATTAAAACTTGACTGAAGCCAAGTGATACATAAATTATATCACTTTTATTGAATTATAAATCAAGAGTTTTTAATTATCTTATAATAGTTTTAGCCTAACATTAAGTTTAGTTTAGCTGTAGAGTAAAAGGAAGCTCACTAAAAAATTTTGCTAACGTATCATCTTTAGGTCTGTGGTATATGTAGCTAGGAACTCCTGATTGAATAATTTTACCATTTTTCATCACGTAAATAAAATCTGCAACTTTCAACGCTTCTTGCGGATCATGAGTTACCATGAGTACAGGAATATTTTTTCTTCTAAAAAGTGACAATATATGGTGCCTTATTCGATATTTGAGCAGTATATCTAAATTAGAAAATGGTTCATCGAGCAAAACAACATCAGGATTTTGCGCCATTACTCTTGCTATTGCAACTAATTGTTGCTGTCCTCCTGATAAAGCATGAGGGTACATGTTTTCATATTTTTCTATATTAAATAGCTTTAAGATTTCCAATGCAGTAAGGTATTTTTCTTTCTTAGAAGTACTGCAAATAGCAAAAGTTATATTTTCTATTACTGTTTTATGAGGAAATAATGCAGAATGCTGAAAAATCAATCCGATATTTCTACGCTCTATAGCAATTGACACTTTGTTACTTGCAACTAATTTATCATTTATAACAATGGTTCCAGATTTTGGATTTTCTATTCCTGCGATTAATTTTAGAATTGTTGACTTGCCACAGCCAGAATGACCTAGTAAACAGGCAACACTTCCTTTCTTCACTTGAATGTTGATGTTGCTTAAAGCAAAGCCATCTTGATTACTATAAAAGTAACTAATATTGTTAACTAGCATTAATCTTTCAATTGGAATCGTATTATTAAATATAACAGTATTACATTCAAGAAATACAGAAATATTTTTTATTATTGTGAATTAATTGTACAGGGTACCTAGAAAAATGCGAGACTTTTTGCTATAATTTTGCATAAATAGCAGAAGACATGGGACTATAGCTCAGTAGGATAGAGCGTTGGATTCCTAATCCGAAGGCCGTGCGTTCGAATCGCACTAGTCCCACTTAATCTTAATAAAGTAGAAGAAACTAACACAGGTTTACAACACCGTTCTAGGAGTTAGAGTCCCAGTTTCTCAACTTACAGCGTTTGCATGCTTGGGTTTATATGCTCAACCTTATTTTCTTCCATTGCTCTATAACTTGGCAGTGTAGAATTTTTTACATGTAATCCAGTTACTATTACAACTAAAATAGCTAGGACACTGCAAACTAATGCACCAGCTAAAGATGGAACCATCACAGCAGCAGCAACAAACAATCCTGCAATAACAACTCCAACAACATCACTCCTTAATGAGGCGTAAAAACTCTCCTTACTTTTTTTGTATTTAGTTTCTTTTTCATGTGGTGGAGAAAATTGAGCCTCTACAAAGCCGTTAGCTTTCTTATCATTATTTGGTGTGACAGTTGGGCCAGTCCTTGTTGATACAGGTGCTTCATTTTTGTTATTATTACCATTAGTACTAACAGGGAGCACTGTTGCTACAGGTCTACTAATAACATTTCTATTACTATTGGATACACTATTTGTTTCTATGTGGAATGTTTCTTGTTCCTTATTTGTTGCTGATCCATGCGGCACAATTATTTCTCGATCATTTTGTATCAGTGCTGTTGCTGCCACAGAATTCTTTTTTGAAGAAGCAGTGCAGAATGCATCATCCTTTAACTGTTGATATAATCTGTACAATTCACTTTCAGGATCTAGTTTTGATTGCTCTACATTAACACTTTGCAGTAACGTGCTCAGAATCTCAGCATTGTCATCATCAGTGTAAGAGACAACAAAGCATAATATAGGTTTGTCTCCTTCAATTTTGCTAACGTAATACCTTCCTTCTTGACCGATTGCATTGATGATGGTCATTCCATTTTGTAAGAGAAATTTTATAACGTTCAAATTTTGATCTTTAATTGCATATTCTAGCACAGCATTTTTTTCACATTTGCTCTGAAGATTAATTCCCTTCCTTCTTAACCTTTTTTGCAAATCTTCAAAACTAGTAACTGTGCTATCCTGTTTTGTAACCCTATCTATATCAAGACACAGATTCCTAATGTCATCATTATTTAGCGTGAGACCAGTGCTTGTATTACTGACATTGGACTCTGCTCCATCAGGTGTGTTTTGCTTCTCTTTTTTGTTTATTGCTGATCTAAGCAGTGCAATTATTACACAGCTTGAGAGATATTTATTGTGATCAGAATTGCTGAAGTCGACTTTAAACTCAGAATCTATTTGAAGTTGTTCTCTGAGTGATAATTTCCCTTCTTCAATTATTTTTAGAAGATTTCTTATACCATCTTCTGGTATACCTGTCATATACTTTAAAAGTAACTTAACTTTTGGTAGGTCGCCATCTACAGAGGCATTACTCAAAGCCTGAACTTTCTCTTCTCCAGTAAATCTTTTGTTATTCAAGAGTATCTTCATAACTTCAGTGCTCTCATTGTGAGGAGCTGTGTTAAGAACCTCTAGTATTTTCGTATGATCTATGTAATCTAAAAATATCTCAAACTCTTGAACTTTACCTTCATTAACGGCGGTCAACAAAGCATTCGATTTTCTTTCTTGATCAAATTTATCGCTATCCAAAAATATCTTTATAACGTTAGGTTTTTCACCTGACACAGCGTAATCTAATACAGTTTTAGAAGTAGTATCTCTAATATCAATTTTAATATTTGACTTTGCGAGCAATTCAACAATTTTTAGAAATGTATCATAATCATTTAAAATACTGCTTTTCCCTGAGCGAAGAATATCCATAAACAAATCACAAATCTTTGCATCTGTTGGCCCACTTTGTTTTAGCTTCTCACCAAATTCCTGAGCAGCTATATTAGGATTATCAGTTACAAATTTCTTTACATCTTCATAAGTTAAATTACCGATCATATTCAAATCTTACTATTATTGCTATACGCTTATTATATCAACTTTTTCATTATTCAGTCAAGTAATCTTGCAGTATCAAATGGCATGATATATATTGATTTATGATTCTCGAGCAAATGATAGAAGATTTAGCCTATAAGTTAGTGAAAGTAACCGAAGCTGCAGCACTTGCTGCATATAAATTGGCAGGCCTTGGTAATGAAAAAAAGGCCGATCAGGTTGCAGTTGATGCAATGCGTACGGTGCTAAACTCAATGGAAATAAATGGTACAATTGTGATTGGGGAAGGGGAGAGGGACGAAGCACCGATGCTATATATCGGAGAAAAAGTTGGCACAGGAAGTGGCCCTGAGATTGACATCGCTGTTGATCCACTTGAAGGCACTACGATTTGCGCTCATTATAAACAAGGGGCAATGTCTGTTCTTGCTGCAACAAAAAAAGGTAATTTTTTACATGCACCTGATGTTTATATGGAAAAGATAGCAGTGGGAAAAAATCTCCCAGAGGGTGTAGTCTCACTAAAAAATAGGATTGAGAAGAATCTGGACAATTTAGCCAAGGCAAAAAGATGTAAAGCAA
This sequence comes from Wolbachia endosymbiont (group B) of Cyclophora punctaria, assembly GCF_964028235.1. Lineage (NCBI taxonomy): Bacteria > Pseudomonadati > Pseudomonadota > Alphaproteobacteria > Rickettsiales > Anaplasmataceae > Wolbachia > Wolbachia endosymbiont (group B) of Cyclophora punctaria. The sequence continues at coordinate 1,033,427 of NZ_OZ034749.1, read as the reverse complement.
GTGATCTTATAGTAACTGTACTTAAACGTGAAAGACATGATGAATTAATAGCAAAAATTAGGAAGCTAGGAGCAAAAGTGAAATTAATAGATGATGGTGATGTTGCAGCCATAGTTTCGCTAATAAATGGCAATCACGATATGTATATCGGCACAGGAGGAGCTCCAGAAGGAGTGCTTGCAGCAGCAGCGCTAAGCTCAATCGGTGGGCAGATAGAAGGAAGATTAATATTTGACACGGATCAATTAAAAGAAAGAGCAAAAAATTTGAATATCACTGACCCAGAAAAAATCTACACCGTGAAAGACATGGCAAGAAGTGAATCAGTATTCATTGCAACTGGAGTAACAAATGGAGAGTTTGTGGATGGAGTAAAGTTTGGCCAAGATATTTGTCTGACTAATTCATTAATAATATTGCCTGGTAAAGTAATAAAAATACAAACAAAATCAATATCTTAAACATTTGTCATATGCTGATTATAAAATTTTTATAGAAGGAAGATACTTATAATTGTCTTAAAAAAATGAATTTACATATTAATTTTAGCTTTACAACATTTGGCATTAAGTTATAGTTAAATAGTAATACTAAGAGGTGCTTAATGTTTAGTTCACTAATACGTCTAAAAAGAAAAGTTCTCAATCTGAAGAAAATAATCATTCTTTCTCTAACAGCACAGAAAGTTTATTAGTCCAATCTACTAAAAAAAATCCTCAACTTGATGATCAAAGTAGAACTGACGCGTCTCCTCAAACAAATCTTCAATTTAGTGAGGATGATGTAAAAAACGTGCTCCAAGACTTCGAAAAATTGGATTTTAAGAACAGTAATGAGTGTTTTAACGAAATAGCAGAAGATTATGAAAGGAGGAAAAAAAGTGACCTTTTTAACTACGTAATATTGAATAAGCGAAAATACATAACAGATATATTAGATCAGAGGCTTGCCCACAAAGATCAAGAAAATTTTAGGAAGAAATTTAGTGAATATCTTCTTAAAATAAATGAGAAAATGAATTATGGGAAAGAATTTCAAAATAAACTTCAATTTTTTGAAGATAGGGTAGAAGAAGTATTATCAGATTTTAGAAAATTGAATTTTGGCCTTAAGGATAATTTGTGTAAAGATGATAAGGATAACGTAAATTATAATAAAGGCTGGCCTGCAGATCCATTTGACAAAATAGCGAATTATTATCGATGGAATAAGAACATTTTCCTTTTTAATTATGTGGTATTAAGTAAGCAAAAAGAAATAATAAGTATATTGAATGAAAAGTCTATTCCTGAAGACAAGCGAAAGAATTTTAAAAAGAGGTTGGGTAGATATCTTCTTCGAGTCGAAGAAGGGATGAGTAACGGACAGGAATTTCTCAAAACTGATAGTGCAGTTGCCTTTTTTGATGGATGTTATGTGCCATGCGCATATGCAAAACGTTCTCTTAATCATTATGATCATCTTAGTATTAATATTTCTAAGCCTGGGTGTAGCTTAGAAATCAGCCGTCTTTTCACTGACAAAATTGAAGGGATGGAAAGAAATAAAAATGAGGTAAAGATAGTAGAAATATACAGTAACGATAAAAGAATAGCAACGGTTGAGAAGAATGATAATGGAAAAAGAAATTACCGCTTTGCAAAAGATGCAACATGCGATATGAAAATTAGGTGGAGTGCAGAAGATGAGAAAGGTAATTCTGTTAACTGCTTTATTAGTTTAAATGTAAATCCTAGTGAAATTGAGATTGGTCAGGCAACTATTAATGGTAAAGATGTTGAACTAGACGAAATTTTGAAATTAGCTGAGCAAAGCGAAGATGTGCTTATAGAAGGTAAAGCTTTACATGAATTTTTAGAAGGATATCTGGAGCAAGATGTACAATCACAGGAAGAGATAATAAAGAGATGTGATGAAACTCCTGGAACTAAACTTGATAATCTGGAGATAGGGCAGTTCTCTTTCTCTCCTTTATCTGAAGAGGAGATAGAGGAAGAAGAGAGAAGAGAATATAAAAATTCACGGGCTACATCAGGAAGGTGCTAGACTAATTAGACATTAAACCTAAAGTGCATTATATCGCCATCTTGCACGATATAATCTCTGCCTTCGAAGCGAATTTTCCCTGCATCTTTGCAAGCTAACTCGCTTCCATATTTTATATAGTCTTCAAAGCTTATGGTTTCTGCTTTTATAAAGCCCTTTTCAAAATCAGTGTGAATTACACCTGCTGCTTTGTCAGCTGTTGATCCTATCTTTATTGGCCATGCACGTGCTTCTTTGGGGCCCACAGTAAAAAAAGTTATCATACTTAGCACTTCATACATAATACGTGCTACTCCATCAAGTCCTGATTCTTGTAAGCCAAATTCTGATAAAAAATTCTGTTTTTCCGCTTCACTATCAAGATTTGCAATATCTGCTTCAAGTTTCGCTGAAATACAATAAAATTTGCTTTTATTTTCTTCCGCCATTTTTTCTACCCTTTTAGATAGTTCATTACCAGTTATGATATTCGTATCTTCAATATTGCATACATACATAACAGGCTTTGTTGTTAGCAATTGAAGCAACTTCATCTCATCTTCATCGATATTCTCCAAGCTTCTTGCCGGTTTACCTAATTTTAAAGTAGCTAATACCTCTTGCATTAATTCAAGTTGTCTCTTTAGCTCTTTATCACCTTGCTTTGCTTTCTTTTCCAATTGAGGAAGCCTTTTTTCTATGCTATCAATATCAGCTAGAATTAACTCCATTTCCACTATTTCAGCATCTGATATTGGATCTATTTTACTGTTTACATGGCTGATATCGTCATCCGTAAAGCACCTGAGCAGATGAACAATGGCATCAACTTCTCTGATATGACTCAAAAATTTATTTCCTAGTCCTTCACCCTTGCTCGCACCCTTAACCAAGCCGGCAATATCGACAACTTCCAGTTGATTGTAGATTATTTTCCCTGAGTGAGCAATCGCGGCAATTTGTTTCAAACGCTGATCTCGTATTGGCACTTTGCCAACATTTGGCTCGATTGTACAGAAAGGATAGTTTGCAGCTTCGGCTGCACTTGACTCTGTAAGTGCATTAAATAAGGTTGATTTTCCTATATTTGGCAGTCCAACTATGCCACAGTTAAAGCTCATATTTGTTATTTAAAGCAATAATTATTGCATAATTTAAAAATTTCTGCTATACTTAATTAGTTACAATTTTGTTGGTATATAACTTAAATTAAAGTAAAAACTATGACTACAGCTAAGAAACGGAAACTACCAAGTGACTTTCATGATGTTGAGGTTGGAATAGAAAGGCCCAGGATATTAGGGCAAATGAATGTACCTAGGAAACGGAAATCATCAAGTGGTCTTCACGGTGTTGAAAGTCCGAAAAGGTTCAAGAGCTTTGGGCAAGAAATAACTCCTTTAAATAGTAATTCTTACCCTAACGATTTCTATGAAGGTAAACTTAGTGATGTTGTAGGGCAGTCCGTTAGTGATGTGGAACAAAAACTTTCTAGCAGTCAAGTAGCTAAGTATGATACTGCAGGAGATGGCAATTGCTTTTTCCATGCCGTGTTTGGTGAAAATAGTTCTAATGTATACAAAACTGACAAAGCTCAAGCAATGCGTAAAGAGTGGCGCGAATTTTTAAATCAGTTTAAATCATTGAATGATCCGAAAATGCCAAATGCTCTTAAGCAACACTTGAGAACATTCTTTGTAGATCTATTGAGTAACACTGGGGAAGTGCTTAATGTACCAAAAGAGATAAAAGAGCTCATTGAGGAAATAAATAAAAAAGTTGACGATATAATAAATGAAAGTGTTGAAAGAACGAAAGCTTTAAAAAATAACATTATAGAAAAGTTTTCTGAAGATGAAAAATTTTGTAATGAAATATATGAAGTAATAAAGCAAGCTACCAATGCATATAATGAGCGTAATGTGCAGCAAAGAGATTTACTTAGTGTTGAAGATTTACTAAAGAAAGAAAATGAGAAAACATTGTATAATAGGGTAGAGGAAGAGCTTGAGTCTTGTGCATATAGACTTGACACCACGCTTACTAAAGAAAAATATAAAGAGGAATATATAATTAATAACGACAGAATATTAGATTCAGTTATTGGTCAAAAAGACTTCTATCAGACTTATCTCAAAGCAATACAAAAACAAGGGTATTTTGTTTTTCACGGTGAAATCCCTATTTTAGCTTCTTTATCTAATACTGAAATCGAAGCATATTTTGAGGGTCAGGAAGGTATGACAATATATAAACCAGAACCAAACATGATAAATCCTGAGTATGTAAGGAAAGATGAATTATGGGGCAATAAGAAGAAGGAAGTAATATACCTGGGTGGAAACCATTACTCTAGAGCTAGGGTTATAACTAAGGAAATTCAAGAGCAAGAAGACTTTCAATTAGCAAAAGAACTTCAATTAGATGAAATTTTGGAGTATTGTAACCTTTCAAAGGATATCTCTGAGAGAGCAGAGGTTGAGAAGAGGTTTGATGAGTTCTTGGCAAAAAATGCTGATGGAAAAATTGGTGATGTTATAGGGCAGTGCATTAATGATGTACAGCAACGTATAAAATGCCTTGAGGAGCCAGTCTTATCAAGAAGGTGCAGTGTGGAAGAAGCACGTGTAGAAAAAACATTTTATCAACAACAAGTACCACAACCTGTAAGATAAGTCTTCATAGTCTATATACTTCTATAGGGGGCATTCTATAATAAAAGCCATGCTCATTATTAACCACTGCTTAATAAGAATAAAGTCTTAGCAAAACAAACATAAGAACAATAGGATTTCTTGCTTGCAAAGCAACTCCAAGATCGGGAGGAAAAAGACTTTTTCCTTGCAAGGCAACTTGTTCGGTAGAAGCTGTAGCTTTACTCCTCTCGTTTGAGTTTTATTACTACAACTCCCCCTAAAGAACCGTGCTTGCAGATTTCCCGCACACGGCTCATCAATATTAGTTTTCACAGTCGTCCCTCTTATGCATATAAAGAAAAATGTATTTTTGGCTTTGGGGGGGGTATAATAGTTTAGATTTGATCTGACAAGCAAACAAAGTAAGATAAAAATATAAACAAGTTTTAAAGGAGTGTCAGATATGAATACAACACAAGAAAAAATACTAAAACCAAAGTTGGGATTGCTAGAACTTGCAAAGGTAAATGAAATCGATAATACAAGTAACTTTTATAGATATTGTATCTTTAGGCTATTTTGTTGTCCCAAGTTTGGGACAACAAAATAACCATTTCCAGCGCTCAAAATCAAGAGACGTGAGAAGTGTTTTTCTTGGAATGTGTTGATCTAGCGCCATTCTGTTAAATGAAGGTACGGATACCTTATCACTTATGCTCCTTCATTTTATTGCATGCACCAGTACCTATTGTCAACTAACTGCTGTGAGTCACTATTTTCCAATTGACTATTAACTTTTTCCTCTAACTTATTACAAATGTCACCTTGCATTCTATGATCAAGATCTTCAAATTGCATTGATGTGTCTGATACGTTATCTTGAAGCAGTTGTATATTCGGCGTATTTTCATTAGATATTGCACTTGTATTTTCTAATCTTCTTTTCTTAGACTTACCTAAATGTATAGTTGTCTTCTGTTGTTTTCTATGTGATTGCACTTTTAAGTCTGAAGAACAAGGGCCTGAGGACATAATTGATTGCGCTTTAATATTTTGGTCATGAATAGCAATACAATAACGCAAAAGATCTTTGTATTCTAGATTCATAGTAGCCCCTTGCTCTAAAAGGTATTCAATAATATCTAAGTGACCAGCGATAACAGCGTATTGTAGAGGACTAACACCATTTCTATCCTGTAGATTTACATTAGCTCCTTTTTCTACAAAGTATTTAACAATATTTAGGTGACCAGCAATAACAGCATAGTGCAGAACCCCCCTACCACGCTTATCTTGTAGATTTATGCAAGCTCCTTGCTCTAAAAGGCTAGGAATAATATTTAAGAGACTACTGAATTTTAGATTCATATTAGCCCATTTATCTGTAAGGTATTCAATAATATCTGAGCTAGCAGTGACAACATAGTGTAAAAAGCTTATACTGTTTCTACAATATAGATTTACACTATCTTCATATAAAGTATTACCAACAGCAAAATCAACTACTTTGGATTGTGGAAGAAATGATTTTTTCTCTATTTCCTTTTCTAAACATTTTTTTCTTTCACTTTCAGTAGACATTTTTTGTGTAGTACCAAGATGATTTAACCCTATTCTTCTCTCCTGTAACTCTTGCATGTTTTTAAGTTCTTGTGATGCCCCTTTTTTTCCAAGATAGGCATACCCAACAGATAATTGTATAAGATTTTTATAAAAACCTATATGATTGCTTTCATACAACTCACCTGAGCTAATCAAGTTGTTGAACTCCGTTAACACTTCATCTAATAGATTTCTTTTATCTTTCATACTTATCATTTTTTCAATAAAAGGACTTCTAAGTATGAAAGGACTTTGCTTTTGGTATTTTAGAATATCAAATAAACATTCTTGTAAAATCGATGAATTCAATTTATGTAAGTTGATATGTGGCGATGTTGTTGTAAGATAGAAGTATTTTTCATCTTGAATGCTATAAAGTTTTCCTAAGATCCGGGTGTATTTGAGGTATGAAAAATACAATAAGTCATGGTTTTTAAAAAAATCTTGATAGAAATTATCTTTTCCCGTAGAATTAAATTCTACTTTAAAATGTTCAACGTAGTACAATACTGTAAATGCACATAGATACTCTTCCTTCATTACAAATACTCTAGCCAAATCAATTGATAGAGTTGCCAATCTACTTGATAAGTTATCACTGACAGAAAGTAGAGAAGCACAACTTCGTAAATAATCTAATGCACAATCATACTTCTCCTCTATGGTGTAAGTAATAACTATAAAATGATCTAGAAGCATTTGCTCAAAATAACCCCTGTAGCTGCTTTTTCTGAGTTCAAAAAGCTCTTTTAACCCTGAACAATCTTCTAATGCAACTAACGCAAGGGCACGTAAATATCTAATTTTTAAAGAATTTTCCGTTGAAGATTCAATAATCGGCAATATTCTTGTTGAAAGCCTGACAACTTCCTTATACTCGCCCTCTAAATGTAAACGTGTGATAGATCTAATCACAAAAGGCTCTTCTTCTTTAAAAGTGTTATAGTTTCCAAGGTAATCGACTAAGGCTATAAGATGCAAAGTATCAGTTTTTTCCAACAAATTGCTAAATTCATCTTCAAATATTTCCACAGCAGTTAGCAGTATATCCTCCTTTTGATCTTCAGCGATTTGCGAACGTATGGCTTCTTTTATCGATTCATGTATAACATACATTTTTTTTCTGCCTATCATTTCTATATCAAGCAGAGAATAATTTTCCATCAATTTGAAAGTAGACTCTAGTTCAACCAAAACTAAAAACATATCAGGGTCAATGTAGCTATTACCCAAATGAGCCATAACTTTCAAACACCTAAAAGGTACTCCACCATTTTTCTTTTCCATTACCTCCATGGAAATGCCTGTTGTTACTAATAAAACCCTATCATATTTGTCCTGCTTATTATTTTTTGGAATTACCTGATCAAGATCTTCATATTTTATTAAATATTCATGAATTCCAAATGCTTCTTTTGAATTACTTAACTTACTATTTCTAATATAAGCTGCTGCTAGCTTTATAGCTAATGGAAAACCTTCAAGCCTTTTTACAAATACTTTTATTTGTTCGTCTTGTGATTTATCTACTATTCCTAAAATTCTTTTAGTAAGTTGTACAGCTTGATCTTCTTCAAAAGCATCCAAAGCGACTTCTACTACGCCTTTACAAGGCTGATCAGGAAAAGTGAATAAAAAATCAAAACCTACTCGATCCTCTACCTCTAGAACCTCTTCTATGTCTTCTCTTTTAGCATTATGACAAATAATTAGACATTTTTTACTTCCTATTAGTGATTTTTTTTCTTCCATATATATACCTAACTTCCTTTTGGTTAAAGAAGAAAAACGCCTCTCTATAGGTAACATGTTACTGTCTTCTATCTCATAGATATGGCTATAACTTTCTCTACTTTCCTCAGCACACTTTCTAGCCAGTTGAGTTTTGCCCATGCCATATTTACCAGTTATTACTACCACTGCTCCTTTTTCCTTTTGCAGTTCTTGACATATCCTTTTTACTTGCTCTTGCCTTCCTGTAAAGTCATCTACTGTGGGACACACATCTTTAAGCTTCTGTTTCTTCAATTTAGATTTAAATCTTTTTATAGAAAAGAAAGATTGATTAATTCCCTTTATACTAAGCTGAAATCCATCAGTTTTTTTTGTGTCATTATAATGTAATTCAAAGGATTTCTTATACTCTTGAAAAATTTCCTCAGTATGGCTTTTAAATATTTTTTCTAGCTTAGAATAATAAGCTAAATCTTGTAACTTTACTAGACTGTCTTTTACTAAAGACATATATTCAAGATTTTTTTCAGATTTTTTTAGCCGCTTTATGCTTGCTGCCGTATCTCGAGCACTAATGGGCTTTCTTTTTTCTGCTGTGATTAAAGATTCTTGACGACAGAGTAGGCTTGTTTTTCTTTTTCTATGAAGAAACTTAATTTCCTTAAATAAAGACTCTGCTTCTTTCTCAATGTGTGATCTAACCTGTTCGACAAGATTATTCCATTTTCCTCTACTTGGTATTTGAATCTCTTCATTAACAATAGAGAACACCTCTTCCACAGTGTTTACAAAGCTTTGTTGATCCAAAGTATATACGTAATCCTCAAATTCCGTACTTGTAGTTTTTACTTCATCATACACTTTTCTCAACTTCTCACATATAAAAAGACGACGATAACCATACTGACTAGATTTATCTCTTTTTTCATAATAGATAAGAGAGTCTTCTTTCCCCGTTACAATTCCAATATTTTCATACAGATCTATGATATTATAACTCCTCTTTCCATACTGTGCCACTTTACCATGTATTTTCTGTGAATATTTATCTAGAACAAGAGCTTCAACTATGCTTGCACCATCTACACTCCTATCATATTCTTTTTGAATATAATATTGAATTATCTTATCCACAATATCCTCTACTACACTTGAAACTTGATCAAAACCAATTTTCTCAAGTTGTGCTTCAAAGCTTTGAAAAATATCACACCCAGCATCTACTAACACTTTCCTAAAAATGAGCTTACAACTGTCAAACATTCCTATTAAATCTGATAGACAAGAAAAACTTCTGCTCCTATATGCTCTCTCACCACCTATTGTCCTTACACCTCTACATACTGAAAATCCAAAGATGCTTCGTACGAAATCTTTGTTAATTACTTCTTGTGGAAGCACTTCTTTTTTCCTTCTTATCATCTCTCCAAATGTAGAATATATAATAAGCTTCATTTCAAATGATTGTACAAAGCTCTGAACAAACTTTACTAAATCTGAATATTCTGTTTGGTAAAATTGACAGTGATTCCTATTTTTATAAAACAAGCGTATTTCATTATTATGACATTCTCTTTGTTTACCATAAGTTTCGGATGAATTTTCCTTACATACTGTTATTGCAGTTTCTAATAGCTGGGACATTGCTTTTATCTCATATGTACCACCCCAAGCTTTAGGACTCCTCATACATTCTAAATATGCTTCAAATTGAAATTTACGAACCTTTTTAGGGTTATTTATCTTCTCAAGCTCAATACAAATGTCATCTACTGCATTACTATTGAAGTGGCTAGGCTGGAGTTTACTAGACTCGATTCCATACTGCTGCTTAACTTCAATTTCAGAGCCAAAATCAGAAAGAAATTTTTCTTTAAAGCTACCATTTGTTATATAACCTTCATTTTTACTCTCAAAAAAGTCTATCATACTAATCTCGTCTTTCAATTCCTCTTGAAACGAACGCATTTTTTCAACAACTCTTTCACGAAATATTTTCTCTACTAACCACCTTAGCATATCATTTTGGCAAATATGTACATCACCTTGGATTAGCCTTTGGATTGTTTGTACATCATGGCCGTCTCCAAATAATTGGTAAAATCTCTTGCAGAATTTATTATTGTCAAATTTTACAGGAGTTAAATAAGCTAAAGCAACAGACCAAAATAGGCAACTACCATCTCCTGGGACATCAATTCTTTTATACGAAACAAGTGGTTGCAGTATCTTAGCAATACCCTTCCTGTTATTACTTCTAGCGATGTCTATGGAAGTCTTACCCTCCATGTTTAAAATATTAGCGTTAGCTCTTTTTCTCAATAGAAACCTGATAATTTCTAACTCGTCATTACAAACAGCAATATGTAACAGTGTATCACCACGTTGATTAACCTGACAATTAACATCCAACCTTGGATGTGCTCTAAAAAAAACTTTTAGCTTTTCAAGCTTTTCCATTTCTAAAAGACTACAGTCCTCTATAGTATTAATAAGTTCTTCATATATTTGCTCCAAGGACAGTTCTTTCAACATACTCTGAACTTGAGTTAGGTCAGAATAAGGTAATGGTTGCTGAACTTCCTTTCTGAGTATTGGCTCAAAATGAGAATATCCTCCATTTATTATATGCAAGATACTACCATCGTTATAATCAACTTTATCATATCCACCTATATTTCTTAAACCTGAATCATCTATTAATTGATGCAAAAAAGGCTCTTGTTGATTATCATTAGTATACCATGGATTGCTCTCTATAACATGTAGCTTGACATTATACTTTTTACAAATTAGCCTTCCCTCAATCTCAACCCTACCCCATATAGGAGCTTGTAATGTACTTCCATACTTTGAGCCAGTTAATGCTTGATGCAAGGGTAGATTTGTGCTCTTCATTTTTTCTATATCTTCAACAGTATATTCTATGCTATCCAAGTAAGCATTCCATAATTCATCATCATTAATACCAGGCTGCGGAAGTATTACTGTAGAATCTTCACGGTTTCTAGCATCCTGTATAACTTGCTTTCTTAATTGTTGATCATTTAAAGTTAGCTTCTTACAAACCTGACGTAAAGACTTAACAGTAAATTCCATGCCAGGCCTAAGCTGTCTAAGTCCCTGTGCAACTGCATCAAAGAAACAATCTCCTCCTCCAATTGCTTTTCCTATTGTAAAACCTTCTGGCAGCTTTAATATTTGCTGACTGCTAGATAGTAGTGTGTCTTCTTTTTGCATTCTTATTAACCTAGATTGATTATCTATTACTTGTTCCTTTGTATTTTCTTTACCTAACATAAAGCCCCCTATATTTTAATATTCATATTTTGATGATTTTGTCGTAAACCTCTTTTCTAAAGATTGGTTTCAACATTTGGTTCTTATACAGCTGTACCAAAACAATTTGCTGTAGAAACCTTAAGTTAATTCCAAGTAACTTTGATTGCTGAGTAACAGTGTGCTTTTCTTTTGATTTCTTACTAAACTAGATATATTCTTAAAAAAGCCAGGATTGCTTTCTGAATGATGTACATAATACAATGCATCTGACTCAACACCTCATGTATTTATTATGTTAAAGTCCACTATAGCTAAAGAAATCTAGCAGAACAAGAACCTTTTTGCATGTTTTAGTATTTTTTTTAAACTAAAGCCAGTGCTTGCAAAAATACTTCTATTTTTTTACTTTAATGTACTAACTGATCCTTTCTACTTTTAAATAAATTAATACCCACTTAATCTCACACATCACTAAAAACCTAAACGACACAGCCATTTCCAGAACCCAAAACTAGCTAGTGAGAGAAGAGTTTGTTTTGGGATGCGTTGGACTACTGCTTGATTCGTGCGAACTTTTTTATATAATAATTCTACTATACCGTAAAGATAGCTATATTAGCCTACTTCAGCTAAATTCACATGTGAACTGATTTCCTGATCTTGTTGCAAAGATTTCAAAATTCTATTTTTATAACCTTATTTTTACGTGGCTTGTTCTCACAAATATACGATCTTTTTTGTAATTTTAGAAAGAGTCAATAATTCAATTCTTTATAACACTAACTAGCATGGTATCTTCACTAAAATATTTTTAAAAAAGTTAGTTGACTTATAAATAATTCTCTACTAGCATCGGCATGTTTATATTACTTTCTTCTTCAGCTCGGACAAATGCATAAATTGCTTTGTGTCCTCCTGTTTTTTCTATGAAATTATACATTTCCTCGGTCTTGACTTTGTCGAAACAACTATCTTCTTTTAGTACTTTTCGTCTTGGAAAGAGATTTCTAATAGGAATTGATAACGCCTCTGCTAGGATTTTTAACTTTTCAGTTGGAATGCCACATGTTCCTTGCTCGTATCTTATTAATGTATGATAGTTTATGCTTGTTTTGTCTACTAAGTCTTTTAGAGTATATTTTCTCTTTAACCTCCAGCTCCTTACTTTTTGTGCTATCTGGTACCTTATCGAGATGTTTGTCATAAATATTATACAGGTTAATACTACCAAATAAAGATATACAAAAGGGATGCTTCTTTCTATGTTTGAATTTTAGTTGAATATTTCTTCACAATTGTGTATAATGATCAATGCTTTTTATCTTACTTTCTCATGGCTCTTTCGAAGTTCCTTGATGCTCGCAATGATATAGCTTTTCGCCGTATTTGTAGGGTCGAGAACTGGCGCGCCTTCTTTAGGGTTTAGTGGCTATTCCGTCGTTTTCACTGTGGGCCTCAATCCAAATTCCCATGTTAACGTTTCCAGCTCCCGCCTCGTCAAACGCAGCATGCGGTTTTCCCGCACTACGCTTTCCTAGCAAGTTCTTTACCAAAGTTTATCACATATTGTGTTGGTGATGCTTTCGGTCTGTAATACCTTATTCTGTAATCTGAATATAGATCCAGCGTTTTGTATATCCATTCGCTACTCCACTTCTTCCACCCAAACCCTTTCTTTGCTTTCCTGGCTCGCATTAAGTTGCGTCTTACCTTCTTTTCCACCCAATGTTTTACGTAATTGAACTTTCGACCAGAGTTCCCTATCCTAAAGTAGTTTACCCACCCTCTCAATATCGGATTGATGTCATTTATCACTCTTTTTATCGGTTGCGATTTATGGCGCCGAAATATTTCCTTCAACTTGCGTAGCAGGTTTGTTCGTGCTTTCATCTGCGGTGTTTTCCTGACATTCCACTTTCCTTGTCTTGTGATATTCTCTTGAAAATCAAACCCTAGGAAGCTAAATGTTTCTCCTTTCTTTAGGTCGATGACTTTTGTCTTTTCTTCATTTACGCTCACTTCTAGTTTTGCTAATTCTTCTTCCAACCTTCTGTATACTGCTCTTTCTAGCCATTCCCGTTTCGGGTATTCTCTGATCAGTATCACTAAATCTTCTGCCCATCTGGCATATTCCATACGTTGGTACTTTCCTTCTTTGGTCACACCTTTTGCTTTCTCCAACATTTTATCTACCTCATTTAGGTATATATTGCTTAGTAGTGGCGAAAGTGGTGATCCTTGTGCTATTCCTCGTTTTCCTCCTGTTTTGAGGATTAGCTTAACCATGTGCATGATTTCTTTGTCATTTATTCTTTTGGCAATCTTTTCCATCAGAATATGATGTCGCACATTGTCGAAGTAGGATTTCAGATCTACGTCAATTACTTTTGTATTGCCTTTGATTGCTGCTTCCGTTACTTTTTGTACTGCTTCATGCGCATTACGCTTAGGTCTATACCCGTATGATCCTTTTTGGAAGTCTGATTCGAATATCGGTTCAAGTATTAGCTTCAGTGCTGTTTGCACTATTCTATCCCGGATGCAGGGTATGTTCAACTTTCTGAATTTTCCTCCAGATTTTGGTATTTCCTTCTGCCGGTTCCTACTTGGGCTATAGGTCTTGGTTATTAGTCCGTGTCTTATTTGTTGAAGATACTTTTCTAAGCCTTCTGCCTCTATCGATTCGAATGTCATCCCATCTATTCCTGGTGCCCCATTACTCTTCTTTGTTAGCTTATATGCTTCTTCCAGTGTCTCCATCTTGCAGACGTGTGACCTTACCCAGAAAAAGTAGACAGAAAGTTAAGACGTTTTTGCTATGAGAATGATGAATCAAAAAGCTCAGGAATGCAATAGTTAATAGTAGAATGTCTACGCTGTTTATTATAAAAAATTTCTATATATTCAAATATTGCGGTTTTAGCTTGTTGTGCAGAGTGTTGTGAAGTATCAATGAGTAACTCTCTCTTAAGTGAACTAAAAAAGCTCTCTGAAACAGCATTATCATAACAACAACCTTTGTGACTCATACTAGAAGTAATATTTTTTGTACTTAGTAAAAATTGATAATTTTTAGAGGTGTATTGCGATCCTTGATCGCTATGAAATAGTAGATTTTTAGCAGATTTGCGCCTACCAATAGCCATGAATAACGCATCTATAACTAATTGCCTATTTACTGCATTACTCATTGACCAGCCAATCACCATGCGTGAATATAAATCTATTATTGCTGCCAAATATAACCATCCTTCATTAGTTTTTATGTACGTAATATCAGTTACCCATATCTTGTTAGGTTGATCAGCGATGAAATTCTGATTTAATATGTTAGGAGTTATAACTCTATTGTCTATTTGTGGTTTTTTACTTTTAAACTTTCGTCTAAGCTTAGCTTGAATGCCATTTTTCTGCATAACATTTTGCACTGTTTTGATGTTATAATTTTTACCTAAAGCCTTTAATTCAGCGTGAATTTTAGGAGCTCCGTATCTGCATTGTGATGCTCGATATACCTTCTGAATATCTTGTATGAGCTCTTCTCTTATTGATTTTTTGTTGTTTTTTTCCTTAGTAATCCATTTATAATAACCACAAGCAGATACGTTCAAAAATCTGCATAATTCCCGTATTTTATAGCAGTTTTCATGTTCTTTTATAAAAGAATATTTTACTCTTTTTGGTTTGCAAAATATCCCAGGGCTTTTTTTAAAATGTCTCTTTCCCTCGTTACTCTTGCCAGCTCTTTCTTTAAATAAAACTTTTCTTTGTCACAATGAGCTACTTTCCCTTTTCCTGGAAACGCATCTACTCCAGACATTCTATCATTGTATGTTTTTACCCATCTGCTTAATGAATCACCGCTAATACCCAAATCTCTTGCTATTTTTGCTGATGATTGACCTGTTTCTTTTACTAGTCTTATAGCTTCAATTTTGAATTCTGCTGTATATTCTTTTCTTTTTGTCATACCACACCTCTTTGAAAAAACGTTTTATTTTACTTCAAAAACGTCTTAACTTTCTGTCTACTTTTTCTGGGTAAGGTCAGGAGTTGATAGCAGATAAAAAAGCTATTGCTGACATTGTGCAGATGACTGAGGTAAAAGAGATAATTGATGCACTACAAAAAAGACTTAAGGATTTAGTAGCAAACAGTACTCCAGATCAATTAGCATATCTTGCTAAAGCATTGGAATCAATAGTCGATAAAAGTTCAGTTTCTGAAATTGTACAGATGACAGATGGTAAGCTAAAAGAACTTCTTGATAGTGCAAAAAAACACCTAAATGATATAAACAGCAATAAAACAACCTCAATATCAGCAATAACTGCAGTAAAAACAGATTCCGTTGATGAAATCAACAAGCTTAGGGATAATTCCTTAAATACTTTAAAAGCATCATCAGATTCACATATATCGCTACTTGATACGAGAAAGAATGCAAATATTGCAGCAATAAATAGCATTAGTAACAGTCATAAAGATGGTCTTAAAGGTTTAGTAGAAGATTTTCGTGCTATTAATAATGTACCACCTGGCTCATCAATTATAGGAGAAATAGAAATTCGAATTGAAAACATCTCTAATGAGGTAAAAACTCGGGATGAACAGTTAAAAGCGTCTCTTATAAATGAAATAAGAAAGCGCAACATGGTTGAATCAGGGTCATTACCTTTCTTATTTGGTGTACTTGGAAGAAAAAATAATTACTTTGGCCATGGAACTTTTATGACAGAGCTTGGAAAGTGGAGTAGTGATATAACAAAAACTGACTATATGTTACAACTACTAGCAGGTAGCCATACATACGATACAGATTACGTTAGTTTTTATCGACCAAGACAACTCAGTTTTATAGAGGGAAGTAAAGGAACATTTATTTACGGAGAGTTATACACAAACAGTTTTTCTGGTAGTTATGATCAAATATACTATTACCCGTATGCTGCACTTGGAGTAGTATTTGTAAAAAATACAACGAATGTGAACATAAATAAAACAATAGAATTTGTTGGATCATCGTACTCTAGTACGGAGTACGGGGGTGCAGGACTATTTGTGGGAACATCAGATAATACTAATTCTAATAAATCAAGTATTTCAAAAATAGTATGGAAAAATGTTTACCAATACACGAGTTCTGATAGCAAGTTAGCCGGATCTGGGAATGTAGAAATTCCAGCAGGAAAAACAGTTGCAATATTACTTTACACATCGTCTTATTTATATTCCAGAACAAAAGTTAGTGAAGGTGTGCTCTCAGGTGATGTGTACACCTATGGTCAATTTATTCAGTGGGGAATTTATAACATACGTAGCAATTTTCTCACCACAGGACTTGAGGTTGACGTAGAGAGAACGCTAAGAGCTTGGCAATGCCCAGGATTAGATGCCACTCATAAAATTTGGAATTAAAAACGGAGAAAACCAATGCCAATTTATATTAGATTTGAACATAACAAACAAGTAGAAACAACAACGCTTGAAAGTAAGCCAACTGGAAATGATTGGTATGAAGCGCCAAAGAATTTTGACTGGCAAAAAAGTTATTGTTTAACAGAAGGAGGCAAAATTGCTCAGCGGAATCAAGAAGATATTGAATTGGAGTTACTACAAAATGCGAAGTTTTCTGCACTTTCTAATCTTCATGCTTATTATGATAACTATACTCACCAATACGCAGGTCATTCTCACCAAAAAGCTAAATCTTATGAGATTCAAGCGAAAGCCGCAAAAAGCATTCTAGCAGACCAAGATGAAAAAGATGCAGAAATTATAGAGCCTTTAGCAAAAGTACGAGGAATTTCAGTAGTAGAGATGGCAGAAATGATTCAGGAAAAAGTGAAAAAAGCAGTAAAAGCAATAATTAAATGTGAAGAATTGATGGATATAGCTGAAAGAGAAATCGGTGAAGCTAAAAGTAAAGGAGAACTGCAAACTTTGCTAGATGATTGTAAACAAAAAATGCAAAACCTAGAAAATTAAATTCTTTTCAAAAATCAGCGTACAAGGAAAAAAATGACAGAACAATTTTTATCAACTATGTTTTTTAAAAATTTTTTATTGTGTAGTTTTGCAAATTATATGGGCAATAAAAACCCGTTTGTCATAGAAATAGGACTTTATGTCAAGCAGCTACTACGACAATTTCTGCTTAAGTCAATGAATATTGTGAATAAGTACTTTAAGTCTGTGTGAGCGTACATACTGTAATTGCTATTGAATGATGGAGAGACATACTCCATTATTTTAGCACGAAGTAACAAATTCAATGAATTAGTTCTTCAAGAATAATTTAAACTTTTACAGTAGGAGTAGTCTCATGAAACATTATAGCGGGTTAGATGTCTCACTCAAAGAAACTTTTATTAGTATCATTGATGAGAAAGGAAAAATTGTTAAAGAAGGGGTTGTTGCAAGTGAAAGCAGTGCAATAGCTGAGTTTCTGCTTGGTCAAAACAAAAAATACGAGTCCATAGGAATAGAAAGCGGGCAATTATCAATATCGATGTGCAAAGAGTTGAGGAATCTTGGATTACCAGTAACTTGTGTAGATGCAAGGCATATGGCAGCAGCACTATCTGCGAGAATCAATAAGAATGATAAAAATGATGCAAGAGGCATAGCACAAATGATGAGAGTTGGGCTATTTAAGGAGGTATTAGTAAAATCAGACGAAGCTTGTCAGGTTAAAATAATACTTGGAAGCAGAAGACAATTAATACGTTGCAGAGAGCAAATTGCGGGAACAATAAGGGGATTACTGAAAATATACGGGATAAAAGTTAATCAACGTCTTAGTTCTGCAAACTTTGCTTTAAAAGTGCAAGAAATGGTTAATAATCTAGATGAAATTAGCCAAACCTCAATTGAATCATTAGTACATAGTTTAGAAATAATAGAAGAATCAATAAGAAAACTTGATAAAATGCTCTCAGAACAAAGCAAAAAAGATGAGGATTGTAAATTATTAACTACTGTTCCAGGAGTTGGTATTATAGTAGCAATGACATATAAAGCTGCAATAGATGATCTGCATAGGTTTGAAACATCTTATACAGTTGGAGCCTATATGGGATTAAGTCCAAGACAGTACGCTTCTGGTGAGATTGATCGACACGGAAGTATATCAAAAATGGGACCAGTGGACTGTAGGAATATGTTATATGAAGCCGCGCAGGTCTTACTGGTAAAATGTAAAAGGACATTTAAATTAAGAAGCTGGGGATTGAAGCTTAAAAAGAAAAAGGGCATGAAAAAAGCAATTGTTGCAGTAGCAAGAAAATTAGCCGTGATTATGCATAAGATGCTAATCGATAGAAAAGAGTTTTGCTATCAATAAACACTAAAGAAGTATAAAACAATAATTTTACTGAAAGTAAAGATAGCAATGCCGATGGAAGGGATAAGCAAGAGGATAAGTTGAAGCATAGACTTCGTGGCGTACATGTTGCCGTCCACTTCCGCCTAACAAGTATAGTGCGGCTTGGCTACAATATGAATTAGCCATATTAGACCGCGGAGAGAACAATGGAAGCATGCTACTTTTAACTTATGTAAAATCATTAAGACTATAGAGGAAAAGAATGATACCTTAGTTTTTATAAGCTTAATGAATATGTGGATAAATACTTTAAGTTTGTGTGGACGTATTTATCCACATATTCATTGGCTACATAGTTTAAAAGAGATTAATTGGAAATTAGTGTTGATGTTTTTATTGCCAATAAAACCTCTTTTGATTGAATAAGATAATACAATAATAAATAAAAGGTTGTATTAGAGCTGAATTTTACATCAAAAAATATTTTTCATGATACAAAAAATTATTGTTGACTTTTATGCAATTAGAGAACTTATTCACAATATTCATTAACCCATTTCAGTTACTGCTGTGTAAATTTTAAATATGCAAATTAATTGCTTCTTTAAGCCTGGCATTGGCAATAACTATAATTTTACGCATTAGAGCTGTTATAGCTACCATCTTCTTCTTGCCACTTTCAACAAGCTTAGAATAAAAGGCACCAAGTGCAGATTTGGACTTTGCAGCAGCCATTGCAGCCGTAAAAAGCTTTCTACGGACATTACTTCTACCACCCGTTATTCTTCTGTAGCCAATAGTTTTTCCACTTTCTTTTGGATGCGGTGCAACTCCAGCGAGACTTGCAACTTCTTTTTTGTTTAAATGGCCAAGCTCTGGCATCAGACACACAAAGTCTTGAGATAATTTTATACCTATTCCTGGTACTGTTCTTATGATTTTTTGGCGCTTTTGTAACTCTGGATTTCCATCAATAATTTTTTGTATAGAATCGTTGAGTTCATTTATCTGATTGTTAAAAAAGTCAACAGCCTTTTGGCAACTTTCTTTTATATAGTCGTTTTCAGGTGCTGCTAATCTACATTTCTCTTGAACTCTCATTTGCGTAATGTCATCACGACGTTGGCAAAGTGCGACTAAGGTTGTTTGTTCCTTTGACATAGGCACAAATAGAGATAGAGTACTATAGCGTTCAAATCCATATTGGGCAAGGGTTCTTGCATCTGATTGATCAGACTTTGCTAAAGTTCCATGAGATAAGGTAAAACTTTTTACTTTGCGAGTATTAGCTCGATGTATAGCAACATTCTTACCAACAAGAAAATGTGCTAAGCCAAGCTCATATTTTCCTGTATTTTCCAAAGTTACAAAAGCATTAGGTAGAATATTTGAAAATTCTTGAAACAATTGTTGCCAACCAGCAGAATTATTATCAAACTTGATAGTGTTCTTTTGGTTGTGCACTGCAGCAACATTTTTAAATTTTCCGATATCAATGCCAATAAAATTTTGATAAGATGTAATCATAATAATCTCCGATAGTTTAATTAATTTAAGGTTGTAAACGGGTGCATACATATGTCCCATGCAACTATTCAAACGTATCGAGAGATAGGGCTAGTGTACCTTGATAAAAACGGTTGTAAAACACCAACACGGAGACGGTAGCACATGCCCATAATAGCCCTATTCCTATAGTGAGTAGGGTTATCTTTCTCTCTTATTTATTTATATCATATGTTTAACTTACAACCCCAACTATGGGTTAGAAAGAAGTGAAAAAAGGCTGGAAAGTGGGTAAACTCCAAGTAATTCTTTCAATTTAGGAGATTACCTATGAAGAAAGATATTACAGAGCCCAACTTTCGAATGTGTGCCAAACCTTGATTCATCAAAGAAAAATAGCTCTTTTTCTGGATACTTGCCAATAACTTCATTGAGATTTTTTTTTGAATTCCTCTTGTTTACTTTTATCTTGTACGTTGTGTACTGGTCTTGGTGTAATATATGAAAATTTCATCTTTTGTATATGGCGGTGTACTGTAGATTTGCTGATATTTAATCCGAACTTTTCCTGGATTCTTATTCTCATTTCTTTAATGGTAATATTAGGATTTTCTTCTATCCATGCTTCAACTTGCTGTAGTTGAGCCTGATTTAATTTAGTTCTTTTACGGCGTTGTGGAGGAGCAAACAGTTTTTCTTCTCTGCCAAATTTTAAGAATTTTATCCACGAAGTTAGTGCGCTTCTTGAAATGCAATATATTTTTGCTACAGCCGTTATACTATGCTTTTTTGCCGCAATTACAGCATTTAGTTTTTTTGAAACATATGCATTGTTCCTTACTTTCTTCAGCATTTCTTTTGCTCACTTTTTCATCCAATAATTTTGATCTTAATGCCATTTAAACCTCGCTACTTCACTTACTTTAGTATGGCTTTTTTTCCATTATTGTCTATCCGTTCTTTGTATAGTGGGAATGGGAATTGGTATTACTTAATAAATTTACTGATATCGGTATGCCTCTTTTCGAATTTGCCTTGTAAATTCCTTCCATCTCTACATCTTATTGACAGCTATGCAACAAAGCCATTCAGGATCTGCATTATTGTTTAACAGAATTTCGACAATTTCTCTGTAACCTTTTTGAGCTGCAAGGTGTAATGGTACACAATCCTGATTTTCAAGTTAGCATTTTCTCCATTATCTAGCAGCATTTTAGCTATCTGATTCACAATACAAGAGTTCTATTTAGAGCTATTTTCAAAAATCTTTGTGCTTTGTATATGTAGCTTATATTTGTTTGGAATGCTTGACTCCTGATTTATAAAATGCTATCATTAATGATACTACAATGTGTAAAGTGAGGAGGTTATGAATCTTAGACTAATTCAGGAAGAAACAAAAGAAATTCCATTTTGCACAACTCCTTATTCATTGCATTATGAAATTCGAAGGCCACTAATGGAAATGTTTGGGCTAGGGTCTAAAAAAGGCTGTTGTTCTAATCCGTACACTGGGAAGTGCATGATAACTGATAATAAATTAGCCCCTATTGTGCAGCTTACACAAGGAGTGGATGCGGATATAGTAATAGATAACACAACTAAAACAGTATATGCAAAAGAGATTAAAAATAAACAACAAAAAATAGATTTAATATATGATAAGGATCGTATTGACGCAAAAGAAGTGCATGATATTCAGCTTCTTAAGGCTGGTAAAAGAGTAACAATACCATCTAAATATAAAAGTTTTGAAGATTATAGGAGAGAGCTACAGAAAAAATCTTCTTATATAGTTATAAGGGCTGAAGTAACACAACATTTAGATCATTCAGGAAAGCTGCTGAATGATCCTATAGAAAGCGTTGTTCATTATACTACTTTTCCTAAGTTAAAAGGAAATACCTTAGACTACAAGTATTTTGCTAGAAGTCGAGAGTTAATAGGTAGCAGAAAATCTGAGCTACAAGATAAGTTTAAAAACGTAGTAAAACTGAATGCCTTAATGGCTGCCAAACATAAAGAAGGATTAAGCATTGTGGTACCTAATGCTTTTTTGAGTGGTTTGAGTAATGATGAGCAAAAAGAAGCAAAAATAGCTTTTGTCAATGCAGCAATAGAAGCTGCTAAGGAAATAGAGCAAGATAGTGGAAAATACTCAGGATTTTGTGGGATATTTGTCAATACTGGAAATACTCAAGATTTAAATAAGCTGATAAGCGACAGTGGCATCAAAAGCATTGCTATTAATTATGGTGATCTTAGCGCGCCAAGTAGGGTATCAAAAGAAGGAAAGTTTGCAGAATCTATAATGGGTGAGGGAGTTGGATACGTTGGTAATGGTGCATTATCCGCACGAGGTAATATTGCAGTGGAGGAAAATCTTACTAGAAGAACGTTAGGAGAAACTGTGTTAATGTTTAGTGGAGCATTTAATGAAAAGGTGCTAGATAAAAATTGTTACAAGGGAGAAAATGTGAAATCTGACAGAGTACAAAATAAGACACAAAACATTCAACGTCACAGGTCAACTGTGTATTTCACTTTATCAGCATCTCTTTCAGCTTTGATTATAGCATTAGCATTTGTGACACAAACATATATATTTTTAGCAGCACTTATTGTACCTGCAGTAATTGGACTATGTGGGTGGTCATTATATGAGAAAGAAAAAGGAGATAAACCTAGCTCTAATATTCAAAATAATGTAAAAGCAGAGAGAGCCCTTGATAGTTATAGGGATACACAAACGAACTAGAGCACTTTGCTTATGTACTTATTTAATTTCAGTGTTTGCTATTTGTTTTTTATCCCATTGCTAATACCAATACTCATTGTTGGTAGGTCAAATAGGAGAGATTGCAGATGTAATAGTTTAGACTTAATCTGACAGGGTAATAAAGTAAGATAAAAATATAAACAAATTTTAAAGGAGTGTCAGATATGAGTACAACACAAGAAAAAATACTAAAATCAAAGTTGGGGTTGTTAGAGCCCGTCTTGAAACTGAGTAGAAAGAAGTTAAGAAGTATGGTATAAGATATATTTTAAGATGTACCAAGCGACATAAGTGACAAAGAATGGAAGATAATAGAGCCATATTTTGAACCTTAAAAGACCGGCAGAGCAAGAAAACATAGTATTAGAACAATTGTTAACGCAATCCGCTATATGATGAGAACAGGATGTCAATGAAGACAACTGCCTAAAGATTTTCCACCATGGAAAACCGTGTATAGTTGTGATTCGCGCTTAAAAAAAAGTGGAATATGGCAAGAAATTCATGATTTTCTAGTTAAAAAAGTAAGAGAGATAATCGGTAAGAATGAAACTCCATCAGTGGGAATAATAGACAGCCAGTCAGTAAAAACGACTCAAAAAGGGGATCGAGAGGGATACGATGCTGGAAAGAAAATAAAGGGCAGAAAACGCCATATCATTGTAGATACTGTGGGTCTTGTAATTGCTGCTGAAGTACACAGTGCAAGTATTCAAGATCGCGATAGTGCTCTAGATCTTTTTGCTCAGGCTAAATGCAAAGCCCCAACCTTACGAAAGTTTTTTGCCGATCAAGGGTACACAGGTAAATTACAAAATCGATGTTTATTGGAAACTGGATGTTTGCTAACAATTGCCAAGAAATTGGTTGATACAGGATTTCAGATTATTCCTAAACGTTGGATTGTAGAACGGACATTTGCCTGGCTTTCCAATTTTAGACGTATGAACAAGGATTATGAGCATTCTCCCCTCACTTCAAAAACTAATATCTTCTTTAATATGATCACTATTATACTTCACAAATTAGCTCATTTTTTGGTTTGAAGACATGCTCTAAGTGATTATTTTTAGCAGCAAGAGATATAGGTGTTTGTCCGTATTGATTTTTTGCATAAATATCAGCTCTTTCTTCACCCACAAGATAGGTTACTACACTCAAATTACCAACTTTAGCAGCTAAGTGTAAAGGAGTATTGCCATCACTACCTTTAGTGTTAATGCTGGCTCCTCTTTCTATAAGCTCCTTAACTCTATCAAGGTTACCTTTTTTACAGCATCAAATAATTCGCTGTTTGGGTTCTCAATAGAAACCTCTGTTATAGTTGTTGAAGTTTCTGTAGTAAGCTCAGATATTTGCATAAACCCCCCAATGATATTAACCTTTCTTTACACTATAAAGCTGTTACTAAATTATATAAATTTGAGTATCTATAGCATAAGACCTGCTGCGAATCAAGCGATAAAAAAAGGGAAGGAGGGTGACTAAAATCAAGGTTAACTAAAAGGAGTGCTTAAGATTCACAATACCAGCAATAATATTGAACCTCAGGTTATATTTTTTCTGAAAATTGCGGTAAACATGGGACATAATCTTAAATATCTTTACCTCACGGATCTTATTTTCTACTCTCATTCTAAATGATGCTAATCGTCTATTATGCTCTTTCTGCTCTGAAGTTAATGGCTTTTTACGGTACTTTTTATATGACATTACTTTGCAATTTTTGCCAACCTTGATATCCAGAATCGGCATATTTTATGCTATCGAGTGGTAGATATTTTCCTTGTTTCCTTATGCGAAAATCACTAATTCTACCACGATATGACTTTGACACTGATAAAATTCTTCCATCTTCTTCGATAACAATCTCAGTTTTCATAGTGTTGGTTCTTTTTTTTCCTGAATATGACTTCTTCCGTTTTTTACTATCTTCTGGCCTCTGTATTTGCTGTTCTGTAACATCAGCCAGAATCTTTAGTATTTTTTCTGATGTCATACTTCTATCTTTTGTTATAGTAACTTTCTTGGCAAGTAATGGCTCTATTTTCTTCAGTAACCTACATACATTTGCGTTGTGCATATTGAACAGGCACCCTAAAAATCTATGTGTTATGTAAGTGCGATAGTACAAAATTACGCAAAATAACTTATCTTCCAGAGTTGGTAGTTGTGATCTTCTACCATGGCACTTTTTCTGTTTTTCAAGTTTTTTCCACTCAGACCTCACTTTTTCCACCACCTTTTCAAACTCCTCTATAGTTAAACCTGTTATATTACGAAAGTTTCTTGGGTGCTTCTTCATTTTATAGTAACTAAAGCTCATTTTTTACCTTACTCGATCTGCTTATTCTTCTTCTACCTCTCTCGCATCACTTTTTCAATTACCTTTTGCAGCAGGTCTTTTGCTATTCTCAAATGGATTACTGTTAATTTAATATTAAGTATTATTAAGAACCTAAACAATATGACCATTTCCAGTGTTCAAAACTAATGGTGGTGAGAAGTGTTTT
This sequence comes from Wolbachia endosymbiont (group B) of Cyclophora punctaria, assembly GCF_964028235.1. Taxonomy (NCBI): domain Bacteria; kingdom Pseudomonadati; phylum Pseudomonadota; class Alphaproteobacteria; order Rickettsiales; family Anaplasmataceae; genus Wolbachia; species Wolbachia endosymbiont (group B) of Cyclophora punctaria. The sequence goes on along the minus strand of NZ_OZ034749.1, from coordinate 1,008,023 downwards.
TCTTGGAATCAATTGGTCTACCATGTGATCTGTACGAACTTTTTTATATGGTAATTTTATTACACGCTAAAATCAGCTATTTGTTTAATACAATTTTTAGAAAACCCATATTCTAGAGTTTTAAAGTGAACGCTCTTCCTGTTTTTGCACTTTAATATTTTTTACATTCAATTCTGTTGATGGTTTATCCTCTTTTGATGTCTGCAACTTGTTCAGAAACCTACCATTAAATAAAATATTTTCTATTGGCAACTCTATTTTCGTTTTTCCGTTTAGTACTTTACTTACAACTTGATTTACTATTGGTCTCATCGCAAAGTTGAGAGGTTTTTTCACACTCTCAATATCTATGTCTGTAATTAAATTTATACTTTCTACTGATATTTCAATCGGAAACTTATCAAATTCTCTTGTATTCATATCGTATTGAGGTTTTACGTACTGCTTTACAAGACGATTGTTCAAAACTGTACTTTTTATATTTATGCTATCCGAATTGACCAAAATTATTATATCGTTATCATCTTCAAGATAATTAGAAGGTGAGAGAGGATTATATACACGAAGCTGCTCAAAACTTATTTCAGTAGAGATAGTATCACTTTTTAGATTTAAAGAGAAAGAGTCTTCTTCTTTTACAAAATTTGTTAACTTAAGTTCCGCAAAATCAGCACTACCTGATGGTATTTTTTCTACTGCTACCTCTGGTAAAGCTATTGCTATAAAATTTTTTATGTTCTCGTAATTATTTACTGTTTTCAGGTCCTTACTACTGTAATACCGATTACTTTCATAACTCCCAACATACTGTTTACCATCTTGATAGCTTTTCTCAGTATGCTGGTAATCTACTTTCCCCGGCTTTTGTCTTCGCTTTGATCAATTTTGATATTACCTAATGTTGTATCTGGTTTTGTCACAGCTGCTTTTTCTTTTGCCGTATCAAGTATTTCTTTCCATAACGGACGATCTTTCATTATAGATGAAAGAGCTCCAAGCAGCGCACGAAAATCTTGTTTATCAGCACCTGCTTTGCTGGCAGCTTTCTCTTTAAATTTATCACAATCTGACTTTGTAATCTCAATTTTTTCATCTCCTTCAATATTGAGTTGCAAATAATTATCCTCACCCATCTTTTCTTTAATTATATCAAGAATGAGAGGATTATCTCTATATACCTCCGCAAATTTTCTTTGCTCTTCTGGAACTTGATATCCAGTAACAGCAAAACTACGATATTTTTCATCTCCTAACTCTTTAGTATCTAACAAAAATTTCTCAAGTCGAGTGTCTTTCCAAAACTTTAAAGTATCAAGAATATTTTTAGAATGGTGAACTACCTCTCTACCACCCTCTTTGCTTATTTTTTCGACATCTTTGACAAGGTGACGAAGTCCGATAGCCATAATCGATACCACTGCTTCTATTAAATAGAAAGGAGAAAACACAATAATATGAATAATCTCTTTAGCTAGATCATCCCCATACAAACTCTCAAGCTTTCCTACTCTATCTAAAATATTTTCTGTATCGTTTTTATTTATGTCATTGTTATATGCTTTCTTTAACCTTTCTAATGCACTTTCATTAACCTTTGTTAATGCCTCTTTTATCACATTTTCATTAAGATCTGCTATTTTTTTATTTTTTATAGAATCTTCAATATATTTTTTAAATTCCTCCTTATTTGTATGCCTTTTTAATCCCTCATCATTGATTGTAAAGTTCTGAGCGTATATGTGATCAACTTGTTCTGATAATGCTCGAAAAACCTCTTCTTTTTCATTTGGAGATGATCTTGCAATACTCTTTAGTATATCGAGAATAGCTTTCTGCAGCTTAATATCCTGTGAAGTATAAGTATATTCTGGTGCATCTTTAAACTCTTCATTATTATCATTTGTAGGCATAGTTTTCTCCATATTGTAAGCATACGATATTATAAATCACTTTTATTAAAAATTTAATAACTTAAAGTTAATAAATATTAATTTTATGGATTATTCAAGCAGTAAATAATTTTGACCTTACCCAGAAAAAGTGGAGAGAAAGTTAGGGATATTTTTACAAAAATGATTATACTAGAAAAGAATCTAGTTCTACTTTTTAATATAAATCTACAATGAATTTTTCCGTCATCTATAAACAAATTATATTAACTTGGTATTATATATTATTGATAACTTAAATAATATAACTATTTTCAGCACTAACAACCAACTAGTGAGAGAAGAGTTTGTTTTGGGATGCGTTGGTCTACTATGTGATCTGTACAAACTTTTTAATATAATAATTTTAATATACGCTGAAATCAGCTATATTAGCCTACTTTCACCACATTTATATATGAGCTAGTTTGCCTAACTTCGTTGCAAAGGTTGCAAGCTTCTATTTTTACAATCCTATTTTTACGCAACTTGTTCTCAAAAATATACGACCTTTTTTGAAGGAGTAAATAATTCAATTTGTTGTGATGCTAAGGAACTCATGTTTTCTACATAAAAGAACCAATTTTACTATTATTTAATTGCTAATATTACATACTAGGTGAACATGTAAGGAGTATAGATCGATACTAAAGTAAATTATGCAGGAATAGCTAGACGTGTCATAGCACATATTATTGACTGCTCTGTTGTTATGGGAGCTTCGTTAGTTTATTGTTTGCTTGTAATAATATGTAATAGTTTAACAATACTAGAGTAGAGTTGAATTGAACAGAAAGATGATTCTTTGCTCTATCTATTAAATTACTAATGTCTCCTAATAGACTAGTAGTTATATCCATGTTCATAACCTTACTTTTGGTAAGTATAACAGATGGTTTATTTTTATCCTAAAAAAACATTATTACTTCCACTTATTACCTTGAAACCACAAGATACTGAATCCCCAACTCTTCCTACACTAAGACCATTTGCAAATACTGTTTTTGATCCTTCAGTTAATACTCTACCTTCTGTAAAATTATCTCTTTTTCGGCAAACTGGCTTACCATCTACAAAAACATTGTTACTCCCACTAATGCAAAAATGCGGTGTTGTTTCTATACAATAATCCCCTAACCGCACAACTGATTTATTCATTTAATTAAGGTTTATTCTATCTGCTTTCAGTTTTATTTCGCTCTTCGTCATCTCTATGCTCGATTCCCCAGCTTTCAGTGTTATTTTGTCTAATACTTCAATCTCTAAATGATGTTTTTCCTTATCATATAACAATCAACTATGTTTTTTAAAAAGTTTTTTATTGTGTAATTTTGCAACTTGATCCAATCATGTAGGTAATAAAAATCCATTCGTCATAGGAATAGAATTTTATGTCAAACAGCTATTGCCTGCTTAAGCCAATGAATATGTGAATAAGCACTTTAAGTTTGTGTGGACGCACAATATTCATTTCAATTACTGCTATGTAAATTTTAAACATTCAAATTAATTGCCTCTTTAAGCCTTGCATTAGCAATTACTATAATTTTACGCATTAGAGCTGTTATAGCTACCATCTTCTTCTTACCACTTTCAACAAGCTTAGAATAAAAGGTGCCAAGTGCAGATTTGGACCTTGCAGCAGACATGGCAGATGTAAAGAGCTTTGAACGAACATTACTTCTACCTCCTATAATCCTTCGGTAACCAACAGTTTTACCACTTTCCCTAGGATGAGGTGCTACTCCGGCAAGACTTGCTACTTCTTTTCTACTTAAGTAGCCAAGCTCTGGCATTAAACACAAAAAATCTTGTGATAACTTTTTGCCTATTCCAGGAACTGTTTTAAGGATTTTTTGACGTTGTTGTAGCTCATGGCTTTCATCAATAATTTTTTGTATAGTGTCATTGAGTTCGTTTATTTGATTATTGAAAAATTCAATGGTCTTCTGGCAACTTTCCTTTATATGGTCATTTTCAGGAGCTTCCAGTCTACACTTTTCCTGAGCTCTCATTTGCGTAATGTCATCACGACGTTGACAAAGTGCAACCAGGGTTGATTGTTCTTTTGATTGTAGGTACAAATAGAGAGAGAGTTCTATGGCGTTCAAATCCATATTGAGCAAGAGCCCTCGCATCTGATTTATCAGACTTTGCTACAGTTCCGTGAGACAAGATAAAGCTTTTTACTTTACGAGTATTAGCTCGATGTACTGCAATATTCTTGTCAATAAGAAAATGTGACAAACCAAGCTCATATTTTCCTGTGTTTTCCAAAGTTACTAAAGAATTAGGTAGAATATCTGAAAACTTTTGAAATAATTGTTGCCAAACATCAGAATCATTGTCAAATTTGACAGCGTTCTTCTGTTTGTGAATTGCAACGACATTTTTAAATTTTCCGATATCAATGCCAATAAAATTTTGATAAGATGTAACCATAACAAACCTCGATAGTTTTAGTTAATTTAAGATTGTAAACGGGCGTATATATATTTCCCAAACAACTATTCAAACGTATCGAGAGATAGGGCTAGTGTACCTTGATACAAACGGTTGTAATACCAATTGGTTTTCGGTCGCACACGCCCGTGATAACTCTATTCCTATAGTGAGTAGAGTTATCTTCCCTCTTACTTCATTTATATCATGTTTTTAACTTACAATTGGTTATATTGAATATTGCTACATTATGGTCAATAAAATCAGCAGAACAAGAACTTTTTTAGCATTTTATTTTAGTTTGTATTTTTAAAACTAAAGCCAGTGCTTGCAAAAACACTTCTATTTTTTTTACTGCAATGTACTAAATGATATCACTACTTTCAGTACCCAAAATCATCTAGTGAGAGAAGAGTTTTTCTTGGAATGTGTTGGTCTACCACTTGTTCTACGCGAATTTATATCAATTTATTACTTTATTTCTCTGTTTTTTTGAAATTCCCCTAATGAAATTAAATAGCTTACTGTAAAATTAGCTTCCTTTTAAGTTCTTGTTATTCACAGATTCTACAGCAACACTATTAAATGAATATGCGGGAATCTCACTATTTATATTAACAATGCTTTCCGTTCTATCAGCAAGACCTTCAAATTGCATTGATATGTCTGATGGTAGATTCTGACTACCTTGAAGCAATTGTATATTTGATGCATTTTCTTCAAATGTTACACTAATATTTTCTAATTTTCTTTTTTTAGACTCGTTTAAATGTGCAGATCTCCTCTGTTGTCTTTTATGCAAACAATCCCTGAGTTTAGATTTCACATTAATTCGTTGCGTTAAAAGAGAAGAATACTCAATAAGGTCGCGAGCAATATCTAGGCGTTTAATGGTAATGGTAAGAGCATAAAATAAAGGACTCATACCACCTTCGTCCTGTAGATTTATATCAGCCCCTTTTCCTATAAGGTACTTAACACTACCCAAGTGAGCATATATGACAGCAAGGTGCAAAGGACTCACACCTTTTTTATTCTGTAGATTTACATTAGCCCCCTTTCCTACAAGATAGTCAATAATACCTGAGTGACCATATATGACAGCAAAGTGCAAAGGACTCATACCATCTTTGTCCTGTGCATTTACATTAGCTTCCTCTCCTACAAGATAGTCAATAACATTTAAATAACCACGTACGGCAGCAAAGTGCAAAAGACTCATACTACCTTTGTTCCGTGGATCTACCATAGTTCTTTGCGTTATAAGGCGCTTAATATTATCTAAGTGATTACACACTGTAGCATAGCATTCAGAACTCATATCATTTTTATGATATGGATTTACACTTATAATAAACATCTTTTTCTCTATAAGGTATTTAGCAATATTTAATCTAACACTTTCAGCAGCATGGCAAAAAGGACTCATATAATCTTTATCCTGTAGATTTACATTGGCACCTTTCTCTACAAGGTAGATAACAATATCTAAACGACTATTTTGAGTAGCAAAGTACAAAGGAGTTATACCATTTCTGTCATGTGAATTTACATTGGCACTTTTTTCTACAAGACATTTAACAATATCTATATTACCACTGATAACAGCATAGTGTAAAGGACTCATATCATTTTTATCATGTAGATTTACATCAGCTCCTTCCTCTACAAGGTATTCAACAATATCTAAACGATTCTCTTCAATAGCAAAATGCAAGGGCCCTGAACTTTCATCTTGTAGATTTACATTGGCCCCTTTTTCTATAAGATATTTAATAATATCTATATTACCACTGATAACAGCATAGTGTAAAGGAGTACCACCCTCTCCACTCAACTTATCAACCTCCCAATATTTATTGTCAATAAAATGCTTAACTACTTCTAGTTGACCACATACAGCAGCCCAGTGTAAAGAGGTAAGGTCGCGATTATCTCCATCCAAATCACTTCCTTTCTCTATAAAGCATTTAACTATCTTTAAGTGACCATGCATGGCAGCACAGTCTAAAGAAGTAAATTTCATTTTATCAACAGCATTAACAATTTTACTTAATTTATTTGAATCTACTTTCTTTAATATACGTTTAATAACTTTCTCATTACCATCTTTGGCTAGTAAATGTAAGATAGTACTTCCATCATAAAGAGAATCAATAAATTCATTAACTAACCTGTCATATTTACTTGCATGACTCCAAACAGATATAGCGTGATTTGCATTTGTAAGACAAAATGATGTCATAATCTCTCTTAAAATTTCTTCTTCTGTTCCTGCTTGTTCTTTCTCTAATCTTATTGTTTTTTGTACTCCCATATGAACTCTTGCTATTGATTCCTCTAAATCAATCACTGAGAACTTATCAAGTAGATTAAGTGCATCCAAAACCTTTTGCTGATCGTTTTCTGATTTCTTATGAAGAAAAATTTCTGTTGTATCAATTTGATCAGGACTCAAGTAAGCCATAGAGGCTAAAATATCATGCGATTGTTGTCCAATATCTTTTTCTTCTTTTATTTTGTCAAAGTTGACCTTCAAAGTCGTAAATAATTCTGGGGAGATATCTTGTTCCTCCAAACAATCAAGATTTGATTCTTGCATTACTTTACTATAGCGTTCTAGGTATTGACTAATACTAATACCTTCTTCTCTAATGTATTTTGTTGCTTCTTTTAAAGCTAATGGAAAGTAACTCAACCCTTTTACTAACTTTACCATCTCGTAAATCTGTAAGTGTGAGTTATCCTCTATTCCTAAGGCTTTTTCAATAAACATTAAGGCTTCTGCTGAAGAAAATCCTTTATCCAAATTTATCTTTTCTATCTCTTCTTTCCAATCCTTATTGCGAGAAGTAATTAAGATGTAAGGCTGTTTTCCACCAAAAATGAAACCATAAGGCGGTAAAAATTTTTTAATCTCCTCATATTGACTGGCGTTGTCAAAAATAAAATAACTTTCTACATCCTGAAGTTTCTCATATACATTATCAACAATAGATTCAATTCTTTTCTTTTGAACATCATTGTAATCTACTTGCTCTTTACCTTCCATATCAGAATTGATTTTTTGTATACCTTTATAACCTCCTGTAGAAATTCCTAATTTTTTAGCTAGACTATAAAATGAATTTGAAAGGGTGCTACATGATTTGGCATTTATCCATATAACGTTACCTTTACTCTTTATACTATGCGCATAGCTTTTAGCTAGTTCACTTTTTCCTACTCCATAGCCTCCATGAATTAAGATCATTCGTGGCATTTCTTCTTGTTTTTTAATGTCTAACTTCTCGTTTAACATCTTTAACATATTTCCTCTTTCTACAAAGAATTGTGGTAAATGGTCCAAATTAAAGAGAAACGGACGTACACTTTCCTCTTTTTTTGTTTGGAAATTCTTGATCTTTTCATACAGTTCTTCTATATCTTTTCTTTTCGTTGAATCGTTTCCATTAATCTCTTTTAATATATTACCAGCCAATTCTTTCTTTTTTTTCTCATTTAAAATATGCACATACTCTTCTTCTTTAGGTAAGTTAACAAGCCTATACTTTTTGTCTACCTCCCACCACTTTTCTAATTCCCATGTAAAAGGAAGTCTATATCCATATTTTTCAGCATTATCATGTTTCCTCAGCTGATAATATTCAGTAGTATCATAATTTACTTTTTTTATTCCTACTCCTGTATATAATTCTGGGGTTATCCAAATTTTACCACTTTGCTTATCTTTCACTTTATATCCAGACTGAAATGCTTCTGACTTAAAAAGTTTCGCTGGTTTTTTTAAAACTTGCTTAGCAAATGTTCTCGCTTTTGATTCACCTAAAACAACACCTTTTGTTATAAGATCAACGGAAAGTTCTTCTTTATTAGCTGAAATATAATTTATTACTCTAGATACAGCATCTATTGCTAATTTCTCAATCCCTCTCTCCCAAGAAAGGCTACTAACATCCATAATCCCAGTAAACTGCCCCTCAAATTTTTGAAAAATTTCCAAACTAGCATCTACTAAAATCTCTCTTGTGCTACCTTCTAAAGGCATAACTGTTGAAGAAACACTTTTTGCTCCTTTCTTATGCTCTTTTGCAGAAAGATAACCTATCATTTCAATTGCTTTATCAGGAATTACTCGCATACCTGGTGGAATAGCACTCTTTATAGTTGAATCAACCAGACCTAATATTTTACCTGTTTTTTTTATTTTTGAACCTGATTTTACTTCTTCAGAGTATTGAAATAGTTTTTTTTCGAATTCTTTAACAAAAGTCTTAACAAAAAAAGTTGCTCTTTTCACTATTTCATCATCTGTAAGACCTATATCCTCTACCGTTAACCTACAATCAATCAATGCACTATACCATGTACTACTGCTGCTTATAGATGAAGCTCTTGTTACTCTAGGACTATCTTGACTTCGTTCATGCTGAAGTTCTTCATCAGATAATCTGTCTTCATAATCAACTGTTGCTTCCATTATTGACTCATCAGGCAACACCTCTACACCAGGGCTAGATTCTTTATAGTCTTCACAGTCCATTTGATTGTCTGTGACATCTTTCATTTCTGCTTCGAAATTTTGTCGAAAATAAACAGACTCACTGTCCAATTTTTTTTCACTAGCCATGGTTTTATAATAGTAAAGTGACGTTTGCTGTACTGTCCCTCTTAAGATTGGTTGAAAATGAAGACCTCCTTGATTTACTATATGTATAGTATCTTTTGTATAGTAAATTTTCTTACTAAGAATCTCGCTATTTAATATATCCTTTTGGTAACCTTCCTTATCAATAAGGTGATGCGTTATTACAACTTCTTCATCCCCATTAAGGGTTATTTCAACAAAATGCAATCTTACATTATATACTATACAAATTATTCTTCCCTCAATCTCTGGTAGACCCCACACAGGCACATTTAATTTTAATCTATCTATTACTTCAGATCCTTTCTCAATATCATTTGCGGTAAACCCAATGCGTGGAACATAATAAGAAATGATTCTACAGTCATTTTTTAAAGCTTCTTTAAGCCATGACGAGTCAATATTAAGTTGACTCTCTGCAAACAGCCTACAAATACGTCTTAAAGATTTTACAGTAAAGCCCCTATTAGGTTTAAGCTGTTCAAGCCCCTGTGCAACTGCGTGAAAGAAACAATCTCCCTTACCAATAGCTTCCCCTATTGTAAAACCTTCTGGCAAATCTAAACCAATAGGTATTTGTTGACTACTAGATGGTAATGTATCTTTTTTTTGCTCTCTTATTAACTCAGATCGATTAACTGCTTGTTTAAAATAATTTACAGAATTCAATGTCTTTAACACAATACTCCCACATATTTATTACGTAAAATGTAACTTTATTATGAATAATAAAGATCTAACAAGGCAAGAATTTTTTGCATGTTTTAGCATTTTATTATAGTTTGTATTTTTAAAACTAAACCAATTGTAATCTTCTGATCTGTATAGTTTTCTACTTTGTAGTGGTGAGTAACGCTAAACCTTTCTAAAATTGGCTTGTGTTTTAAACTCCAATGTTGCCATGAAAGTTTATCGCTTCCCAATACAAATTTATTCCCTCTTTCCTCTACACTACTAACTGGAAAACATGCGTTTATTTCTCCTAATCTTCAACTGTCCGATAATACTATTTGTGCCTTAGCAAACTTTATTTCTGGTAATAAACTTTGTGGTAATGGATATAGTGCTTTTAAATTGTACCACTGATGATTTCTTGCATAGATGCCTTTGTAATCCTTTGTATGAGCCTCTGTTTCTCCAAGTACTGCTATATCTAATCGATATATGTCATTACTAAATGCTTGCTCATAATGGTTACGTAGATAACTCTCTATAACCTTAATTGATGTACCACTAAACCTGAAAAAATTTACTCTTCCAAACGATAATACTGGTCCATCCTTTTCAACCTTTATCCCTGAGTAATCCGATAACAAATTTCCAAAAAAGCTTTCATCTAAAATAAACCTATCAACGTTGTAGTAATCATTAAACATCCTCATTAGCCCCGATCTTGCTGGTAGTGATAGTTTTGCAAGTTCTACTACTGCATCCACAAAAAAGTCATTTGGAACATCTTTTATTCCTATTTGCAACTCGAAAAAATGTTTACCAGGTGGTTCTTCTATGATTGTAATATCTTCTATATTTGCCCATTTTAATGCTATTTTCAGTGAGGCAGGTGTTCCTCTTAAACGCTGAAATTTTATTCCTTCTACTACGGCTTTTCTTCTATCTTTTACCCAACGCAGTATCTCTTCTAAACCATATTCTTCTATTATCCATGGTAATGTTTCTTCTTTCAGGTTGAACTTAAACCCTCTTATACAGCTTGGATCAACCTTATAATCTATTGCATCAACCAGTGCTTGCTCTTGCTTTGTTGCGTTTGGCGGTAATAAACTTTTCATTTGTCTTTTCTTTCAAGTTGCTTTAATTTCCTTTATTTAGGTAGCTTATGAGTAAGCAAGAGATCATTGCAGAACTGATCAAAAATAAAGATGTTCTTAATATCGAAAACACTTTCCTTAATATTTGACCATATTATCCATACTTTAAAAAACAAATTACAACTTCTGGAAGAAAATCAATACTTTCCTCTCCCTAACATTGGATCCAGTAAACCACTTATTGCACGCAATCCCCTCACTGGTACGATTCCACAAAACAAAAAAATACGTTTTAAATCCTATCTAACTTGACATGGCCAAGCACTGCACACTCATTCCCCAATACTACAACATCCTCTTTTGGCTCGATTAATTCTACGTTTTCTACACCATCTACAAATAGATTCGCTATTATCCACGATCTTGTTACACTCCACCCTAATCTTTTTGCTAATTCAAACTTCTTAATAAACTGCTTCTTGATTTCTTCCTCTGATATTACAGGACTTATGCTCATTCTGCTGTGAATATCTATTTCCGTAATATTGCAACCAATTACTGTTACTGTATCTGTTAAAACCCTTATATCATCTCTAGTAACCTGCTTTTTTACAATTTCTAGTAGCTCTTCTGAAGCTATGCCAGTTGTGGATAATTGTGTTGATAAGATTGAAATTTGTACTTTCCCTGGTATAGGTGATTCCACTAGTGCATCTTTTACTCTACTATCTGCTGACAGTGCATGATATTTATAATATTCCTTACTTCCTCCTGTTGACCAACCTGCTATTTTTGCTTTTACCCTCTTTTTTACACAACGCCGCTTTTATTTAAATTGTTCTCACGAAGGTAGGTACTTTCTTGTGATTTTTGGAAAGAGTAAATGATCAAATTCCTTATAACACTAATTAGTATGGTCTTTTCATTAAATTTATCCTCTCAAAAAAACTGTGCTTTATCCATCTACTTTAATGGTATCATAATATTTTACACCTAAATCTATTCTATAAAAATTCACAATACGAATTAGTAAATAGATTATATTCAAACCGATTGTATTTATGATATATAGCGTATACAATATATTACTTGTTTATTTTAGTAGGGGGTATAGGTATGTTTAGTTCGAAGCAGGTAGTACAATATAATTTATTTGGTAGTAACGTCCTTGAAGGCATTTCATCTTGTAAATTTGCACATTTTCCTGAAGAGGTATTTGAGATTAGCAGTGAAGAAAATCAAGTAATAGATAGTTTAGAAAGCAAAATAGAAAATCTACAACAGGAAAATTTTGATCTTAAAAAAAATGTAGAGTTACAAAAACACTATAAGAAAAGAGTAGAAGAGTATTACGAAGAAGTAAGTGAACTTACCAGAGAAATGCAAACCCTAGAAGGGAAAATTAAAAAGCTTGAAGTTAAATTACAAAAAAGTACAAGAAGTTTAACTGAAAATGATCAAGACATCGAACAGCTAAAACAGAAAGTAGAAATATTATTATTAGAAACTCAGAACAAAAGTGATGTAATTAAGAACTTAAATAACCAATTAAAAGAGGCAAAGAATGAAATTCAGTTAACAGACAAAATAAATGAAGAGTTACAGCAAAAACTGGATTTGACTGAAGCTGAGTTAAACAGAGTAAGAAAAGAAAGTACAGTGCTGATAAACAGTATAGAGGATTTGAAAGGTAATTATGAAAATCAGATACTAGAAAAAAAGAAGGAACTTAATGATATAAGAGATCAATTGTGTATTTATTTATCAGAGTATAAAGAGCTATTTGCAGAATTCAGTAGTCTGCAGAAGGAAAACGAGAGTTTAAAACAGAAAAATTTCTATATTAGTAATGAAGTGTCTCTTGCAGATGAAATAAACAAAGAAAACGTAAGAAAAGAAATAGCGAGAACTCAGTCTATACCTGAAGTAGAAACCAGGTGTATTAAAGATAATGATGATCAAGAACCAACCTGGCTATGTAGAGAAGGAGAAAATAATCAATATGATAAAACAAGTGAAGATAAAGACTCTGAAGATACTGACTACGAGATTGGAGTATGGAATGAAGCTGATAATGAAAGTAGCGATGATCATAAATCAACTCGGCTATATGGAAAAACAGAAAATTGTCTAACAAGTGAAGATAAAAACCTTGAAAATACCGATTTCCCGATTGAAGTATGGAATGGAACGGATAGTGAAGATGAAGACAATGTTAGCCCTTGCCCTGATTATGATGAAAGTTTTGGTAGGCGTTACAGTCAACTATTCTATACTGACGAGATAACCCGTAAAGAAAAAGGAAAAGATACTTTTCTTTTAATCCGTCAAAAAGACTCTTTTTCTCTAACAAAGGTAAAGCTGAATACAAGAGAAGAAGAAAAGTATGAAAGTATTTGGCAAAAAATAAATAAGATTCATGATTATCTAGACATTTTAGGTTACTCTGGTAGCGAAGAAGATTATGAGGAGTGCGAAAAAGAACTTGATAAAGTTATAAGCGCAGCACTGGAACAAGGAATAATGTTCACTTTTCCATATAAATCTGGTATGTCCTTGATAGATCGTATAGCTGACACATTTCAAAAGCTATATTTATCTGCTGACACTACTCGAATTCATGAGTTCTTACACAAGAGAAAAATATTTCAGGTAATATCAGAAGGTGCATCTTTAAATAGATCGAGCGACGAAGAGCATGAAGATTTTGTGAACATAATTTGTTCAGATTTAGACACTTTGAGTAAACGATCCGAAAACCTTTCAAAGCTTAAGGAATTAGCACTTGAAAGTATTATGAATAAAAGTGAGCAAATTGATGAATATGACTTTGAACTAGAAATAGATAATGGATATTTTTGCATAGATTATCCACAAAATAGTATTGTTGAAGTTGCAAGGATATTAAATAATCAAAAAGCTAAAGATTTAAATCTAAACATTGGTATACTTCAAGTTGGAAACAGTATAATTAGAGTTGAAAATATAGGAGGAAGGAGAAATTATACAGAGTTCTCGGGAGATATCATTGAAATGTCTTTTACCACTGAAGTAGGAGAGATCAGTATTCATCTATGTCCTAGTGAGAAAGATAGTAATAAAATAGAAGTGAGGCTTGTCGATGAAGTAAGATTTAACAAGTTAGAGAATAAATCAAGTTTAGGGCAGAGTTGTCTGTTAGGTGGGAAAAGTGTTTTGACAGCTATAGAAAATGGGTATTTCGAAAGAAATAGTAGTGCTTTTAAAGAGTTAGGTAAGACTATTAGACAGTCAGATTGTACAATGGAAAATCCATCTAGCTTTTTAGAAGAAGTTAATAGAAATCAGCTACTAAAAGTAAATGCAAGAGCTTATGGTAGGGGATTATGATAGTTAATATATATTAAGATATAGAAACCAGGAGGGTTAAGATGCGTTTTAATTTAGAGCCGGGAGGTGCTTTTTGTGATGGTAAAAATAAGCTTGTAACTGTCAAAATAAATGATGAAGAAAAGATTAATTTACCTTATACGTCATATATCTTTGATAAACATCACCATTTTATCATCTCTAATTTCAAGATGAACCCTACGAACAGTATACTAACTAATTTTTATCAACAAGAGCTATACTTAAAGCTAGAAAAAGTAGAAAGTGATTATAAGTTGGTTCTAGTTAATAATGAAGATCAATATTATTATTATGTTTACTATAATGATACAAATATTGTCAAAATAGCTACTTTTAATTCTATACCTAGCAATTTCATAAAATATCAAGGTCAGGATTATATTCTCTCTTATGATGGAGAGTGTTCAGTCAATTTTGTACCGCTAATAAATAGTAGGGTTCTAGTAGATCCAAAAGATATAATGAGTAATCAAGACATAGATTTTGTCTTAAAAGAGCTTGAAAAGCTGCCTGATAAGAGACTTAGAATAGGCGTTGGAAAGAATTTTTTAAGGGGACCAGAAGAAGTGCTATCAAGTACTTATAAAAGTGCTGAAGTATATGGTATACGTGGTAATAAAATTGGGATATTGAATAATATTGCTACTAGCTTTAGTAATAAAAAATTAGAGCTATTCTCTGGAAATGTTTCTATCGATACCATAGATCAATTTGGTGCTAATCTTAGTCTTAAAAAGACTAATCCTCGTTTTAGAATAAAAAGATTGAATAATGACAATTATGTAGGATGCATGTTAAGTAAGTATGGTAAATGTGAGAGATTTTATGCTCTGACACCTGAGAGCTTTGAGCAAGGAGAATATGCTTATACAGATTATGATGATGAGGAGGAGGAGTTTGACCAGCAGAGTCACTATTTATACGCTTATTACTACTATTTACATGATCTGGAGGTTACTGTGAATAATAAAAAATTAGAACAAAGAATTGAAGATTTAGAAAGAATAGTTAAAAATTTAAATAATAGCATAGCATTAGTACCCGGTTTAAAAGGTGAGCCAGGTGAAAGGGGTATGCGAGGTCTTCCAGGTTCCTACGGCCAAAAAGGTGAGCCCGGAGAATTAGTATGGGATAGTAGACCTGGAGAGAAAGGAGAGAGAGGTTTTCCAGGTCCGAAGGGTGAACATGGAATAATGGGTTACCCAGGTAACAAAGGTGAACCCGGACCTATTGGTCCTCCGGGTATTCCAGGTCTTGATGGTATTCCTGGTAAACCGGGGACTCCTGGGCAAAAAGGGAATAAGGGGGATACCCTAAATGCTCAAGAAATTGCAACTGAATTAGTTACTAGTAAAAAAGCTGAGTTAGTGGAAGCAGTTCTTAATACAAAGGGTATCATAGGTAAAAATCTTGCAACTCAGATTGCCGATAAGATTAATATCCACTCGCAGGAATTTGTGAATAAAATTGATGCAGTAAAATTTACTGAAGGAGTAGTAAATAAACTTTCTTTAGAGGAAGCAAAAAACATTGTAAAAGATACTGTGAGTAAGGTAACAAGTGATGCCACAAAGAAAAATAATCCAGACTCTATGGCCTTCAATAAATATGAAAATTTTGCAGAAAAGCTTGCTGAACTACTTGTTCGTAGAAGTAGTATGAGCGAGAAAGAAGCTCAAACTCTTGTAAAAGATAAGGTAAGTAATTGGGGACTTGCTAAGTATCTTCTGATTCATAGTGATTTAAATGAGCAAATAAAAGCTCTAGAAATGGTGAAGAAAGAAATAAACGAGGAAAAATTAATTCAGTCCTTGCTTGATTATGCTCAATTAAAAGGCAATGCAAGCGCAACAAAAACAATAATTGAAAATATTGTTCATCAGTTCCTTGACACTAAAAAAGTAGGTGAACTAGGAAGAGCAGTACTAGAAGCAAAAGATAATCAAGGTAAAAAGATCTTAGTTAATGATCTGGCCTTACAAAAAGGAGTAGCAGAAGAGTTGAGAAAAAATCCTGGACAAACGAAAGGAGATACTGGAAGACCAGGTACACCTGGACTAAAGGGTGATAAAGGTGTGCGAGGTGAAAGTGGAACGAAGGGACCAAGGGGTTGGAAAGGTGAGCCTGGTTCTAAAGGTCTAAAAGGTGAGAGAGGAGATATTGGTCCAAGAGGATCAGATGGGTTACCAGGTTCGAAAGGAGACTTAGGTCCTAAAGGAGATATTGGAGCTCCAGGTGTACCTGGTCTTAAAGGTGATCAAGGAAATATTGGTTTCAAAGGAGATACTGGCTCTAAAGGTGATAAAGGTAGAGATACAAGTCCTGAAGAAGTTGCACAAAAATTAATTAATAATGGAACTATTGCTAATGAGGTGCTTGAATACCGTGACCAAGGCGGAGATTTAGTATTAGAGAAGCAAGTTACAGGAAGAATCATTAGTAATCAAGATATTCAAACAGGAATAGCTATTGCATTAGCTGATAACAGAATGGAAGAGCTAGCAGATGTGTTACTACGTGGTGCTAATCATACATTAGTAGAAAAACTTGCAAATAATACCGAGCTAACACAAAGCATTTCAGAAGAACTAAGGAAAAATCCAGGAGAAGTCCAAGGTCCAAAAGGGGAAAAAGGAGATATAGGTCCTAAAGGATTAGAAGGGGCTATGGGAATAAAAGGTGATAGGGGTGAGAAAGGAGAGATAGGTTCTAAAGGTGAGAAAGGAGGTCCAGGTGCGAATGGATTGCAAGGTCCAAAAGGATCAGATGGGTTGCCAGGACCTAAGGGAGAGATAGGTTTGCAAGGACCTAAAGGTCAGGTTGGTAGATCTGGTCTTAAGGGTAGTAAAGGAGATACTGGTCTAACGGGAATACCAGGTCCCAAGGGAGAAGATGGAATAGGTGCTGCATTAGCTGATAAGTTTTTGTATGAGATAAAAAAAGTAAAGAATGAAACTCTGAATGCTAAAGATTCAGCAGAGGTAGCCAAAAATGCTTCAGAAAGTTTTGCTAAAGAAGCTAAAAATGCTAATGATAACATTATAGAACTACACAATAAAACAGAAAACTTCACAAAGAAAGCTGAAGTTTTCTGCAATGCTAGCAAAAAATCTGCAAGTGATGCATCTGTCTCAGAATCTAATACTCAAACTTTTTATAGTCAAACACAAAAGATGTTCTGTGTAATACAGCCTGATGATACAAGTTGTGTTATAGAGAAAAGAGATAAGAGGGAAATAATAAACTCACCAGTGACAAGCGGAGCAAGCAGACCAACTTCATTTATATCTCAAGTAATAAATTTCTTTTACCCTGCGGTAGGACAGGACGAATATAAAGTAAAAAATGAAATACAGGAAGTGGCAAAAATAGTAGATGCAGCAGATGTTGTAACAAAATTTGAAGAAGTATTGGGAGCAACAGCTGTGAAATGTGGCATTTCAAAGAAAAGTCTAAATTTTGATCCAGTGGAACTGCAGTCAACCATTATCAATAAGTCATTACTTAATGATGAAAATCATAATGAGTTGTTGAAGTTCTTGTGTATAACTGCAAAAAAATCACTCCCTAATTACAAACAAACTAGTAAATGTTTGTTTACTTTTAAAGATCATATGGAAAAAAGATTAAAAGACAATGAGCAGCAAAGAGCTTTCGTTAATACTGAAAAAATAGTGGCAAATAATGAGCAGCCAAGGAGTTTTATGAGTTATGTCTCTCCTCCTAGTAGCCTCAGTGCTATTAATCAGCAAGTTGTTGGTTATTTAAGGTAATAGCATGAAAAAGTATACATTTGAAATAGACGATAAGAATCCACTTTATAAAAAGCTAATTGAGTTGCCTACTACATATTACAGATTAAAGCACAATAATAACAAATATACTATCCATTCACACATTGGTACGGCTGAGCTGGGTGATGATACTAATGGTTTAAAGTTAAAGAAGCAGGGTGATAAAATATTTTTATATAAAGGAGCCTCGCCTCTGAAGGTGCACAACACAAATGGCGAAGTAAAGGACCTAGTTATAGAGCAGGGAGATATTATTAGTGAAAAAAAAGTGATATTTTGGAAACGATTAAAACACAAGAAATAAATATTGTATTGAAGGAAGGGAGTAGTATCTCAGACTTTGCTCTCGGATTATCTTATTTAAATGATGATTTGAGTACATTAACTGGAATATTGTCCTTCATTGATTTTTATAATGAAGATGATCCAGCACTACAGAAGATTAAAGGAGAAGAAGGTAGGCTTTATTTTACAATAGAAGAAGATAATATCTTTGTATCAGACAAAAATGGAAACTGTCTTCCGGTGTGTAAAGATGGTAGTTGCTATAAATATCAATACACAAAAAATAAACATGATATAGAAATCAGTGAGATATCAAAAATAATAGAAAGCTTAACTAAGACTAAGGAGTGTAGTATATTAGAAACAACAGAAAGTTCAATTAAGGCCGGACAGAGTTTGACTTTTCAGCAAGAAGAGAAGTTATCGGAGTATGATATGTATGAAGTAGAAAATGGTGAGTGTATATCTACTTTACCGAAAATTGTCTATCATATGTTTAACAATGAGTTTCTCATACATAACTATACTACAAAAGAAAAAGAGGTAGAAATTCCTAGAGATTTTCATTACCTTAAAGTTGTTCAGTCCAGTAGTAATGATGATTATCAATTAACATTTTGTAATTTCTTAGGTAATGAGTTTTTTGAACATAAAAAGTATGATCCATAATACTCAAACGTTTCAGATGAATATAAGTATATAAGTTTAAACTGTATGAGAAAGGAATATAAACCAAATTTCTGCAAGTTGCTTAATCATAAGCCATCGTTTTTTATCACAGAAGGGACTGCTAATTCAAATTGTCCATGTCACTATTCAGCTGATATATATGAATTAACAAGTAGTGGAAAAGGTAGGAAAATGGCTACATTAATTGACCAATCTTACTCTTTAAACGAGGATTGTGATTGCTATACAAACGTAGAAGTATTGCTCTCATAAAATTCGAATTCTGGATTAGATTTCAGATAAATTATTGAAAATTTTGACTTTTTTAACTAAGTATGGTCAAACTCAAAAATAGTAGTTATAGAACTTTTTACAATAGTCCCAACAGATCATCATGCGCTACTGGCTATATATAGCCATCAACATATGTCTTATCGCATTCGGACTATTATAAGAAAGGTTATAACTTCTGAAACCTAAATTATGTATTAATAATTAAAAAGAGATCGATAACTTATAATTACGAGATTTACGATGGAAAAGTTAATGAGCATCTTTTAAATTCGATTAGACTTAGCTAAAAAAATCGAGATTTTCAATAATTTATCTAAAATCTAATCCAGAAATCGGGTTTGAAGAGTGGATAGTAGGCTGCTCTACTTTTTCAAGCCTGGTATTAGGCTCTAAATTACTACACAATCCAAAACTTACGCAAGCTAACCCAGCAATTCCAATAACTATCCCTAGTATATGTATTTCCATAATATAAAACACAATACCACTTACTAATAACACTGCACCAATAACTCCAGCTAAAATTGGTTGATTTGATGATTTTCCATCTTTAGTAATGCCATATCCAATATTAAAATATGGTTCAGCTTGAAATGACCTATTTGGCTCTTGCATATTAGTTTGCGTAAAAGTATTTTGGTCTTTCTTATTGATTTTACAGATGGGTTGATTTGTATGACGATTTTCTCTGTGCCACTCAGTGTTATTTTCTGCATCTTTCTCAAATATATTAACGATTTCTTCTTGCTCATCAGTAATAAAATTTAAAGAATTTTCTTCGCCTTTGTTTTCCTCTTTTACACTGGTTTCACATGTGGGCTTAATATCTTTGCTTCCTGTTGAAATATTTTGGGTTTCTTCACTATTTGCAAACATAGTTTCGTGTATTTCAAGATCTCTACAGTCTTTATTGATACCCTCACATCTAGTTTCAACATTACTACTTGCAGCTTCAACTTCTATATTCAGAATTTCCTCAAACTCCTTCAGAATCAGTGCACTTTCTTTGCAATTGTGTTTATTAGCATAGTCAAGTAGTGTATGGCTTATCTCTTTACCTTCTGCTTTCTTTACTTTCACTTTTTGGTTGAGAATTTCTTTCAAAATACCATTCTTTTTAGAAGCTTCTAGAACTCCTCTAATAGCTTTACTATCTTCCTCTAATATGCAGGATACCAGTGCAGTGTAAGTTATTGTTAGACCATTCGGCAATTTTTGGATCAATTCCTCACTAAGAACATCCTTTAAGATTCCTTGATTTATTGCTTCTTGTAAAAGCTCCTCAAAAGCTTGATTATTTTTATAGAACACAGAGTGGCACAGTAGCGTCAGAGTCCCTTCCTTTTTCTCATCCTTGTAAATTATTTTTTTTGTAAGAAGTTTCTGCGTGTTGTAATTAGATTTATTAAATTTTCCACTAATATTTTCACCGTTTTCTATCTTCTTTAACAGCTTGAAAAGCTTTTTTTTATCTTCATTGGTAAAATTATCCTGATCACCTGCCAGCTCATAGATTACATTTTTTGCGTTCTTAATCTTTTAAAACTTTGGCATTACTTTCCTTGCTCTACAATATTTAATTTTATAAATTAGTTATATTAACAACTTATTAATTGTTCAATTAGGTTGCTAATCCATAAAATTTCTCCACTTGCTCACTCCACAGCATCGGTATTTCTCTCAAATCAACTAATTTCAAATCTCTTGGCTGCCTCCCATTTACTATGTCTTCTTTAATTCTCGGAGCTAAATAATTCAACCTTAAAATTTGCTGTATACGTCTTGTACCTATATTAATTTTGGCACTCAGCTCCTTCACACTTTCGTATTTTCCCTCTTCTAGTTGCCGTTTCCAGGAATGGGCTCTTACCACTGCTTTCAGTAATGCATTGTTTGTTTTACCTTCTGGTTCTACTACTGTGCATTTATTTCCTTTCTTCCTTATTGGTATAAACTTTTCCTCTGATTCAGAACTCACTTCTATTCCATCTTCCTTAACCATTACTCCCTTTATTAACTTTTTCACTATTTCTTTTTGCTTTCCAAAACTTAAATTTTTCCACTCTTCCGCTTTTTCTCCCCATTTTTCATATAAATCTTCTGCTCTCTTCATTACTTCTTTTTCCACTTCTCCAGCAACTATTGTTCGGTTCACTGATCCACAATCCTTCCCCCTTAAATGGTTATTGCACACATAATATCGGTACCTTTTATTTTCTTTTTTTGAGTATGTCAGCGTCATATTTACATCACAGCTCTTGCACTTAATTATTCCCTTTAGTAGCGCTTCCTCGTATTTCGCCTTTCTATATGGTTGATTCTTTATCAATTCCTGTGCTTTTTGCCATTTTTCTTCTTCTATTATCGCTTCATGTTTTCCTTCATATTGTTTCTCGTAATGCCTAATTTTTCCCATATATATTGGGTTTGTTATTATTCTTCTCACCGTCGCTTTTTTAAAGATATCTGATTTTGTTCTGTAACCTTCTCTATTTAACTCCCTTGCCAATTCTGCCATTGACTTTAGCTCCACATATCTTTCAAATATATGCTTTACTGTTTTCGCTTCTTTCTCATTTATTATTAATTCTTTATCTTTTACATCATATCCCAGCGGCAAAGTTCCACCCATCCATAGTCCTTGTTCTTTTGATGTTGCTATTTTATTTTTTACTCTCTCTACTATCATTTCTCTGACCTTACCCAGAAAAAGTAGACAGAAAGTTAAGACGTTTTTGCTATGAGAATGATGAATCAAAAAGCTCAGGAATGCAATAGTTAATAGTAGAATGTCTACGCTGTTTATTATAAAAAATTTCTATATATTCAAATATTGCGGTTTTAGCTTGTTGTGCAGAGTGTTGTGAAGTATCAATGAGTAACTCTCTCTTAAGTGAACTAAAAAAGCTCTCTGAAACAGCATTATCATAACAACAACCTTTGTGACTCATACTAGAAGTAATATTTTTTGTACTTAGTAAAAATTGATAATTTTTAGAGGTGTATTGCGATCCTTGATCGCTATGAAATAGTAGATTTTTAGCAGATTTGCGCCTACCAATAGCCATGAATAACGCATCTATAACTAATTGCCTATTTACTGCATTACTCATTGACCAGCCAATCACCATGCGTGAATATAAATCTATTATTGCTGCCAAATATAACCATCCTTCATTAGTTTTTATGTACGTAATATCAGTTACCCATATCTTGTTAGGTTGATCAGCGATGAAATTCTGATTTAATATGTTAGGAGTTATAACTCTATTGTCTATTTGTGGTTTTTTACTTTTAAACTTTCGTCTAAGCTTAGCTTGAATGCCATTTTTCTGCATAACATTTTGCACTGTTTTGATGTTATAATTTTTACCTAAAGCCTTTAATTCAGCGTGAATTTTAGGAGCTCCGTATCTGCATTGTGATGCTCGATATACCTTCTGAATATCTTGTATGAGCTCTTCTCTTATTGATTTTTTGTTGTTTTTTTCCTTAGTAATCCATTTATAATAACCACAAGCAGATACGTTCAAAAATCTGCATAATTCCCGTATTTTATAGCAGTTTTCATGTTCTTTTATAAAAGAATATTTTACTCTTTTTGGTTTGCAAAATATCCCAGGGCTTTTTTTAAAATGTCTCTTTCCCTCGTTACTCTTGCCAGCTCTTTCTTTAAATAAAACTTTTCTTTGTCACAATGAGCTACTTTCCCTTTTCCTGGAAACGCATCTACTCCAGACATTCTATCATTGTATGTTTTTACCCATCTGCTTAATGAATCACCGCTAATACCCAAATCTCTTGCTATTTTTGCTGATGATTGACCTGTTTCTTTTACTAGTCTTATAGCTTCAATTTTGAATTCTGCTGTATATTCTTTTCTTTTTGTCATACCACACCTCTTTGAAAAAACGTTTTATTTTACTTCAAAAACGTCTTAACTTTCTGTCTACTTTTTCTGGGTAAGGTCAGGTCTTCACAGTTCATCGATGTTATTGGCATAGATGCTTATTTTCCACTCACCGATGGCGAAGAACCTCCTTTTGGCTATTCTGCGAAAGATGTAACGGGTGGTTGGAGCAGTGGGGTAGGGTATGATTATTTTTACGATTACTCAAAAAGTGATCCTGAGAAAATAAAGTATAATAACAGCAAATATGCGTGGAAAAATATCGAGAAATGGTGGAGTGAAGTTCATGTAAATCCAGGTGGTAGTAAAACAAAATGGCAACCAAAAATGAAGAAAATATGGTTTACCGAATATGGATTTCCCAGTATGAACGGCTGCACTAATGAGCCCAATGTGTTTGTTGATAAAGGTAGTATAGAGAGTAAATATCCACGATACTCAAACGGAGAGGTGAGCTTTCTTTCGCAGAAAACTGCAATCGAAGGAACATTAAAAAAGTGGCAAAGCTCAGAAATGGTGGAGAAAATGTTCCTCTGGGCGTGGGATGCAAGGCCATTTCCTTATTTTCCCAACTTGTGTGATATGTGGGCTGACTGCCATAACTGGCAGACCGGGCACTGGATTCAGGGAAAAATTTCACAACTTAATGTTTACGATGTTTTGTCTGATCTGT
Organism: Wolbachia endosymbiont (group B) of Cyclophora punctaria; assembly: GCF_964028235.1. NCBI lineage: Bacteria > Pseudomonadati > Pseudomonadota > Alphaproteobacteria > Rickettsiales > Anaplasmataceae > Wolbachia > Wolbachia endosymbiont (group B) of Cyclophora punctaria. The sequence continues at coordinate 984,221 of NZ_OZ034749.1, read as the reverse complement.
TGCAAAAGGTAGGTCTCAAAGGCGATCAGTTTGATACAAGTGATGTTAAAGGATTACTATCTGGGTATGTAATAAATGATCAGCAACCCGTACGCTCAATTATTAAAATGCTGCGAAGGTGCTATTTTTTTGATGTGGTTGAACAGAACTCAAAACTGAAATTTATTCAAAAGGGCAGGGGAGTGACAACTGAAATACCAATTGGCGAGATGGTTACCAATAACGTTGCAAAACTTGTTAATATTAGTCAGCTAGATTTAAATAGTAAAGTCAATGTTGTCTATTTTAACCGCAATTTTGGCTATCCAATTGATGTGAAATATGCTGAACTGCCAAAGCAGGGCAATGCTGCAACAGTTGAAATACCTCTCATTATGGAGGAAGGGGAGGCGCAAAATATAGCTGAAGTTTTACTTTATTCTTCGTGGTAAGAGAGAAATGTATACAACTTTAAGCTCCCGATAAAATATGCATGGCTTTTACCAAGTGATGTCATAGCAATTTCAGATGGCGAGAAAAGACATACGATGAGAATTATAAAAACAAAGTTTGAAAGCATGTCCATTCAAGTAATGGGAGTTAGTTATGATCCCTCTATATACAAGCTCTCCTTTCCTTCAACAAGATCACTTATGCTTAAAGAATACCCTCCTTCTCACATCAGTAAATCTATCGTAGAAATGATAGATTTACCGTATATTAAAGATAATATCTCAAGCTTTACTTTAATTAGTGAAGAGGAAAGTTGGAAAGGAGCAACGCTCTTTATTTCGTATGATGATAAAGATTATAAGCCTATCGCAAGCGCAAATACACAATCTACTTACGGATATGTTATGGAATCTAGCAATGAGGAGATTACAGTAGTGCTGCGTTTTGGTGAGCTAGATGCAACTGCGTTAGCACTGATTGGCAAAGAGGTAATAAAATTACAAAGTGCAAAGCTTATAGATAAGAATAAATACAAATTGAGTGACCTAATTAGAGGTCAAAAAGGCACTAAGAAATATGAACACACTGCAGGTGAAAAATTCGTTCTGCTTGATCATTCAATAATTTCTTTCAAAGTACAAAGGGGTAAAAAGTTTTATCTCAAAGCAGTCACCTACGGTGACTCATTGGATAATACGAAAGCGAAACTATTGATCAAGAACTTCAGCTAACCAACAGGTATATTGATTTACACTTTATTAAAAAATCCACTATAATATTAATATAGCAATATAGTAAGGTAAAATAATGATCGGTAATGTAAAAAAATTATCAAATAAAGCACCAATAATACTAACATGGGTGCCAAGAGTGCATGGTGCATCTTTACCGAATGGTAAAAATAGTACCCTGAATTATTTAGAAATAATTAAAAATCATAAATTAACAAATAAAGAGGAGAGAGACATATATCTGGTTATAAATGGTCCTGGATTTGAAGAAAATCAAATAGATAGTTTAAAACATGAGCTGAAAGGAATTGAAGGAGTACATGTTATAGACTTGCATCAATGTGACTGGAGCGAAATAGATACAGGATGGAAAATAGATGGTAAAGACATTAGCATAAAGGATTTCTTCAAAAATATGTATAATATGTCGGAGGAGCAAAGGATGTATTTTGCTATTGAAATAGATACTTTTAGATTAATTGCTCTTGCTCTTTCAGAAAAAATGACAGGAGAGAAAGGTGCAATATATAGACTTTGATTCTTTAAAACCCATTCCCACTCATATAGGGAAGGATATAACAAATTTCTGAGGGGATATTGTTGGGACCGATTGTTGTAGGTATTAACGATAGTGGAAAAATCGTTTATACACAGTTAAATAATGACTTAATTGCGATAAATGATTTAAGCATAGCAGTTGATATCTTATCTAAGTATAAAAGTGAAATACTAAGTCAAAAAGAAATGTGCGGTAAATTAGTAGAGTATTTACCTTCAGCTATAATTAAACTAGGTGATTGCATCAGTATGCTTGAAAAAGAGGAAGAGATGAAAAAGGAAGAAGAGAAAGATGAAATAAAAAGGATTATCAAAGAAGTGAAGAATCAGAAAGAGTATTCAGAAAGGTGTGTAGAAGATTTAAGCAATGGTAGAATAGCGACGTTATATGAACAAGCTTTTTTTCCCTTCCTTACCCAATTTGGAGCAAATTTAGGTCAACGAAATGTTGTGAGGATAGTGCATGATAAATTAATTGGTCAAGAAGAAAGCAAATGGAAGTCATTTGCTTTTGGAGAGAACAATGGTAACTATAGAATGACTCTAGCAGAAAGTGATTTATCCTGGATGAAAGGAAAAGATCTATACCGTGAACGAGTAGATAACAAGCTGGAAGGAGCAGAAGTAGACAGGGTAGCAATGGAAAAGCTATCGCTTACATAACAGTTATTAAAGGACTTTTCTATATTGAAAATAGAAAGTCCTTTAAAGCAAAGGTTCTAAATAATTGACAGTCAATAAAATATAATACTAGTATTAATCTATGTGATAGAGGGAATAATATGTCAAAAAAAATAGTTAATGCACTGAAAGATAAGGAGAGGGAGAGGAGATATGCTGATTTGAAGTCTACAGAAAGTTCTGATTATAGAACATATAAGGATTTGGATATGGACTTCAATAGTGAATATGAATTTGTTTGTGACCTTGTTATTAATGGGAAGGCAATAACTAATGATTTCATTAAAATTTATATTTAAAACATGAAAATCTCATTACAAAGGACAAAAAAGGGAGTTATCGTCTGTTTCTTAAGCAAATCTTCACGGAACACGCCGGTGCAGCAGTTCCAAATGACTCTATTATGGAAGAATTGATAACTTATTATAACAGGTCTGGGTACAAGCAATTCTTTTCTTCTCAAAGTCAAGCACTTCATTCTTTTGGATTGTGCATGTATTCATTCCACTATTTAGTTCCTTCTTACAGAGAAAGGACCTATATAAGTTGTGAAGATCGAAATTGTCTGAAGTTCAGTTTTAGCGTAAATGATGGCATATATAACGATAATAAAATTTTAGTATGTGATTTACAAAACTCAGTGGAGTTTAAACTAAAATGTGAAGTATGAAGAAGGTAAGGTGTCTCTTACTATATTCCTAAGGAGCTGAAAAACTACAAAGCAAATGATAAGAATTTGTTTGATGTTATTATTGAGTATTTTCAGAAATTTTGCGAAAAATTTGGATTTCACTTTTGTGAGGAAAAATTTGAGCATAGTCTGGATAAGCCACTTGGAGCATTAAGTGATATAAATACATTCCAAGATAAGAATCTAAACTTGAAGAATTTAAAATAAGATATTGAAATCTCTGCTTTTTTTAATAAGGTGAGTATAATAAAAAGTAAATCAAGTTTTACAGAAAACCTTTACTTATGATGAAAAGTACGTAATACGTATATAATATAAGATTGTGATATGTCAAAAAAAATAGTTAATGCATTAAAATCTGAAGTAAAAAAGCTCAAATATGCTGATTTAAAGTCTATATCAATAAAATCAGATAATTGGAACTTTAGTTACAAAACATATATTGACCTTGGTAGATCACACAACCTTACTATTAATGAGAAAGAAGTGCCTAATGAGCTTATCGAGGAGCTATATTCAAAACATAAAGATCTCATTTTAGGGAATGAAAAAGGAAAAAGAAACTATTGTTTGTTTCTTAAAGTAGTCTTTATGGAAATGTTTATACGTGTTGGTGCAACAGTTCCAAATGACCCTATTATAGAAGAATTGATAACTAGTTATCATCAAGAAGGATATAATCATTTTTTGTTTCTGCATTTATTAAAGGCTCTTTTTCCACTTGGCTTGCTTGTGTTAGATTCTGATATAATAATAACTTATAGTATGGATTGTCATAGTTCCAATTGTCTAAAACTCAGTTTTAGCATGGAATGTATAAGGGTACTTAGCAGTGATCTTGCTAATGATATCAAAACACCAGGTTTTTACAGTTCAGTAGAATTTAAACTGAACTGTAAGGGTAGAAATGTAACATATGAAGATGGTAAAGTGCTTATTAATATTCCGAAAGAGCTGAAAAATCATAAAGCAAGTGGTAGAAGTTTGTGTGACATTACTATTGAGTATTTTCAAGAATTTTTTGGAAATTTGGGATTTAAATTTGAGATAAAAGTGGAACATAGTCTAGGGGAGCCACTGAAGGTATTAAATGATGTAAGTGTGCTTTGCTCTCAGTTAGAATGTATCCGTTCAGCAGAGTGGTAAAATAAATTAGACGAAACTAATAAGTGGGTATCATGAAAGTAGCTATCATTCAGTCTTTTCATGCAAAAAACAATGATGTCATTCCAGCGCGTGACCAGTTCTGATTGCCTGTTCTGGATCCCAGTATCAAGTACTGGGATGACAAGAGTAAAGAGAACACTGAGATGACAAAGCACTGGTATGAAGGCTTAGTAATTTATGACGGTGTCATTCCAGCGCGTGACCAGTTCTGATTGCCTGGTCAGTCCTCTTGATTTCAGTGTTAGGCTACTCGAATAACAGGTGTTACTGAAATAACACCGATGGGCTACTGGAAGGATAAGAGGCTACTTGAATGAAAAGAAAGGGAGCAATGGCTTGCACATTTCCTTGAACAGATAGGTTAATTAGGTTGAAGTTTTAGCAGCAGCAAGTCTGTTAAAATCTTCTTCAGCGTGGTACGATGACCGCGTTAATGGGCTTGATGCAACTACCAAAAAGCCTTTGGAATAAGCAATATATTTATAATGCTCAAACTCTTCTGGGGTAACATATCTATCAACCTTTACATGCTTTGGAGTTGGTTGCAAATATTGACCAATTGTAATGAAGTCAACTTCGGCGCTACGTAAATCATCCATAACCTGAAAGATTTCTTCTTTTGTTTCTCCAAGACCAACCATAAGCCCTGACTTCGTAAAAAGTTTAGGATTAATCTGTTTCACCATCTTTAGCAAATATAGTGAATGAAAATAACGAGCTCTTGGTCTTATTTTTGCATACAGCCTTGGTACTGTTTCGATGTTGTGGTTATAAACATCAGGTGATGCAATAGCTATTGCTTCAAACGCTCCTTTCTTATTTAAAAAATCAGGAGTGAGGATCTCTATTGTTGTTTCCGAAGTTATCTTTCTAATTTCTTCTATACACCTTATAAACTGATTTGCACCACCATCTGGTAAATCGTCACGGTCAACAGAGGTAATGACAACGTGCTTTAAATTTAACTTTTTTATTGCTTTTGCTAAATTTTCTGGTTCATGAGGATCGAGCTTATCAGGAATGCCAGTTGCAACGTTGCAAAACGCACAAGCACGAGTACAAACAGAACCGAGAATCATCACAGTAGCATGACGTTTATTCCAACATTCACCAATATTTGGACACGCAGCTTCTTCGCATACTGTATGTAAGTTATGTAGCTTAACAGTGTTTAAGGTTTCATTGAATATTTTACCAGCTGGAGCTTTTGCTCTGAGCCATATAGGCTTACTATGCATCTGAAACAGCTAATTCTACCTCTTGTTTTGCTAAAACTTTCTTTAATCTTCTTTTTATCTTTTGTGCTTCTTTACTTAGTTTAATTGTTTTTGTATTGAGCAAGAAAGCATCAAGATCACCTTTATAGTCTATAGTTCTTAAAGTTCTTGTTGCTATACGAAAGCTAAACTTTTTGTCTAATATATTACTCGTCAATGTAACTTTATGTAAATTTAAGAGAAAGGTACGCTTTGTTTTACGATTTGAATGCGATACCTTATTACCAAAAGACTTTTTTCTATTTGTTAACTCACAAATTCTACTCACTTCAATATACCAATTTATCCTATGTAACTAGGTTAACCTGATATAGTTAAATAGTCAACTCCCTTGCTTGATTTTTATACCATATACTGCCTTATAGCCAAAAAACACTGTAATTTTTTCTATTACAAGAGAAACCATATGCTGCATTTCTAATGCTTTACTGCCATTTGTTACTAACAGATACAGCACACCAGAGTTTACGTTTTGTGCGTATGAGATCTTTTGTGGTTTTGTACATTCTGCTAATTCCTCTCCAACTATACTTTTCCAGTTTAAAATAAGACGTATTTCATTTTTGCTGATCTTATTTTTCATGCATTTTAATGCATAGTTTTCTATTATAGATTTTAATTTCTTTGGCCCGCTATATTTAAACATCTTTCCAGTGCTTAAAATTAAATTATATTACAACTTTCTTATACAAAAAACTAACTTATTGTTTTCATGACCCTCGGCCTCACACATAAAAAGCAGTATTTGTATATCTAGCATTTGCCAGAATTTTGTGTTTCCTACCTTGTAATCATTTTTAATTTTAATTTGTTAAATTATTATGAAGCTAAGTAAAATTCGAGTAAAGTATAGTATTTCCAAGAAGATTATCTTTTTACTGTATGCCGTAATTTTCTTATAGCTATCTGTTTTTTAAGATCTTTCTGCAATCCAAGCTGCTTGAATGGCCTCTAATATTTTTTCATTACAATACTTTTCATCATCATCAAACTCTTCTAAATCCAAGACTTTTCTTTTAAGTTCAGTGAATCTAATACTAATTATATCTTCATTTGGAAATTTCTCTTCTAGAGCTTCTGCAATATCTTCTATATCAAGCCATTTCATACTTTTTTAATAAATTAAACTGGTGCCCATGGGGAGACTTGAACTCCCAAGGTCGCAAAACCCACGGATTTTAAGTCCGCTGCGTCTACCGATTCCGCCACACGGGCTTTATTTATCTAGAGTAAAATTCTACTACTAAATTGACTTCCATGTCTGCTGAATATGGGACTTCGGAATATTGAGGCGCTCTCAAATACTTCACTGAAAGTGCTTTGCTATCTGCCTCTAAATAATCTGGAGCCTTACGTTCTTGTTTTTGTTCAGCCTCTATTAATATAGGAATTTTTGCTGCTCTTTCCCTTATTTTTACTATATCACCAGGCTTCACTCTATAACTTGATATGTTAACCACCTTATCATTAACTGTAACATGTTTATGAGATATAAGCTGTTTTGCCGAGTAAATTGTTGGCACAAAACCAGAGTGATATAAAACAGAACTTAACCTTGATTCTAAGGCACCAATAAAATTATCAGCCGTATAACCTTTTCTTTTGTAAGCATCTAAAAATGTACGTCTAAGCTGTTTGCTTGAAATTGCATAGTAGAACTTAAATTTTTTATGTGCAGCAAACTGCTTACCAAAGTCAGATAACTTCTTAAATCCAAGAATACCATGCTGACCTGGAGGGTATTTTCTTTTATTGACCGAATCTTTTGCTCTACCCCATAAGTTTACACCAAGCCTGCGACTGATTCTATACTTTCTATTGATAACAGTTGTCATACAAAAATTCTCACAATCTAACTATAAATTATTAATGATTTTAACATTAAGTGTCAACTTGTTTTTGCCACTATGATATAGTATACTTCACTTTTAAGTTTTCCTATTAATACATGAATCATCTACTATTAAAATCCATGGCAAATGCTGTCCGCTTTTTATCAATTGATGCAGTACAAAAAGCAAATTCTGGACATCCAGGTATGCCACTTGGCATGGCAGATGTTGCCACTGTATTATTTGCTAAATATCTAAACCATAACCCTGATGATTCTCAATGGATCAGTAGAGATCGTTTCGTCCTATCAAATGGTCACGGTTCAATGTTGCAATACTCTATATTATATCTGACAGGCTACCTTAGTATAGATGAACTAAAAAACTTCAGGCAACTTACATCAAAAACTCCAGGTCACCCAGAATTTGGCTTAACTTTTGGTATAGAAGCAACAACAGGCCCGCTTGGTCAGGGATTTGCCACTGCTGTTGGCATGGCACTTGCTGAATCGATTCTTGCAAAGCAGTTTGAAATCAGTCACTACACTTACGTAATGCTAGGAGATGGTTGTCTTATGGAAGGTATAAGCCATGAAGCAGCGTCCCTTGCTGGGCATCTTAAATTAAATAAGCTGATAGCACTTTTTGACGACAATGACATCTCTATAGACGGCTCTACTAGCCTCTCTTGCTCTGATGATGTAGAAAAGCGTTTTTCAGCGTATGGATGGAATGTTGACAAAATCGATGGGCATGACTTTGATGCTATATCCCTTGCAATAGAGCAGGCGCAAAAGTCTGATAAACCTACACTAATCTGTTGCAAAACTATTATCGGAAAATTTTCAAGCCGTGCTGGCACATCTTCTGCTCATAGTGGTGCCTTTACAGAGGAAGATGTAAAACAGATGAGAGAAAAATTGAATTGGAACTATGAACCATTTTATGTACCAGAAGATGTGAAAAACGCTTGGATGGAAACAGTTAAGAGGGCAAAACAAAACTATACATCCTTGATCAATGAAGAACTACAAAGAAGACTTGAGAAACGTTTGCCGAATAACATCGAGAGTGATTTGGCTAACCTGAGGAAACAAATATGTGAGCTCATGCCAAACGAAACTACTCGATCTTCTTTCGGCAGAGTAATGGAACTATTAACTAAGTCTATGCCAGAACTAATTGGTGGCTCTGCTGATCTTACCGGTTCAAATTGTACTAAATATAAGCACATGCAGGCAATAGATAGTAATAATTATAGTGGCTCTTATGTACACTATGGAGTGAGAGAGCACGCTATGGCAGCTTGTATGAATGGTATGGCTCTTCATGGTGGGATTATTCCTTATGGTGGAACTTTTTTAGTATTTTCCGACTACTGCCGCCCTGCTATACGTCTTTCAGCCTTGATGAAACAGCAGGTTATATATGTAATGACTCATGACTCAATTGGAGTAGGAGAAGATGGTCCAACTCACCAGCCAGTAGAGCATTTAGCCTCTTTGCGAGTTATACCAAATCTATATGTTTTTAGGCCAGCTGATGCAATTGAAACTTTAGAGTGCATTAGCATTGCACTTGAAAAAAAAGAGTCACCTGCACTATTTGCGCTTTCAAGGCAAAATATTAATTACATGCACTCTTATACTGACCAATTGGCCAACCTATCAAAATTTGGTGCATATATACTATGCGAATATTCAGGGAAGCTAGAAGTGACGATATTTGCTACCGGATCTGAAGTTGAAATTGCAGTTGGGGCAAGAGAAAAATTACAGGAAAAAGGTGTAGGTACAAGGGTCATTTCTATGCCGTGTTGGAGGCTTTTTGACGAGCAAAGTGATGAATATAAAGGGGTAGTATTAAATAATGACAGTATTAAAGTTGCAATTGAAGCTGGAAGTGAAGTGGGTTGGCATAAATATATAGGTTCAAACGGTATATTTATTGGCATGAAAAATTTTGGAGAATCAGCACCTTATGAAGCTCTTTATAAGCATTTTAATATTAGCGCTGATTATGTAGTAAAATGTGTTTGTGAAAACGCTTTTTATCATTCCACTGCGCATAAAGTTACTTAATGCACTCAGCCAGTGCCGTTATTATGATATATATAACAATGTTACAAAAATAATATCATAGAATTCAAGAATTACTACGTGCTAAAAAAAGCAAAATGCTGTTTATAAGAATAAATGGCAAACACTCAACCAATTTCTATTTGTAAATCAGGTGAAGTCAAACCTATAAAAAATTTGGGAGTGTTCATACGCGTCAAGAAAGGTGGTTTTTTTAAAAATATCTTAAATTTTTGATCAAAAACTACCTCACTCTACACTTCCGCCATTTTCTTCAATTTAAGCTACAGCACCAGCAAGGACTTTTTAACTTGCCAAACAGGTACAGATTTAAAACCTTAAAAAACATTTAAGCAGTTAAAAACTCAGTATAGTTTGAGTTTGATCAATTTCAACATTACTAAGTGTTGTATTTGCCTTATACAAACAGTAACATCCTGCTGCAAGAAAAATTAATGCGGCTACAGTGAATGAAAGACACATTGCTAAATGAAACATTGTCAAACTTGCACCAACAGCAGATGCTCCAGACAATACAAAAGAAATAGAGGCGTAACTACCTTGCCTTTTACTATTGTTGCTTGCTCCTAAGAATTTTTCATATTTACTATTTAGCTCTTTATTTTTACCTTCAAATTGTTTTTGTAGATCTTTAACACGATTCTCTAATGTGCTTTCATGTTTCTTGAGTTCGGTTGTTACCATACTCTCTAATTCACTCTGTAGTTGAGTACTTTTTTCATTGATAGTCTTTAGATTATCCTTTAATTGAGTGTATTCTTTAGTACATTGAGTTACTTTAATTAAGTCTTTCCTTACAGAATCTAGGCCCTGTTCTAAGTCACTGTTCCTAGAGTCAAGTTCTTCAAATCTTTCCTCACGTTCTTTCTGTAGCGCATTAATTTTAGTTTGTATACCATTAAGTAATTTAGTCACTTTAGCCAACTGTTGAGTAACTACAACATCTGAACTACTATTTGCAGAGCTATGACTTTCTACATTATCTGCATTATCAATATTAACATCACTGCTACAATTGGGTTTAGGACTATTAAGTAATTCTAGACCACCATTAACTTGCTCACTTTCAGGCCCTTGAGATTTCTTCTTCTTAATTGCCTTAATGAAGTGATTCGTGTTAATAGTGATTTTTCCTTCAATTTTAGAAGAATATATAATATCCCATGCTGTGTTATTTATTAAATCAACTATGTTTTTTTTAATTTTTCATTTGTATAATTTTGCAACTTTACCCAACCATATAGATAATAAAAACCCGTTTGTCATAGAAACAGAATTCTATATCAAACAGCTACTGCAACAATTTCCATTTAATCTATGTGAACAAGCACTTTAAGTTTGTGTGGACGCACAATATTCATTTCAATTACTGCTATGTAAATTTTAAACATTCAAATTAATTGCCTCTTTAAGCCTTGCATTAGCAATTACTATAATTTTACGCATTAGAGCTGTTATAGCTACCATCTTCTTCTTACCACTTTCAACAAGCTTAGAATAAAAGGTGCCAAGTGCAGATTTGGACCTTGCAGCAGACATGGCAGATGTAAAGAGCTTTGAACGAACATTACTTCTACCTCCTATAATCCTTCGGTAACCAACAGTTTTACCACTTTCCCTAGGATGAGGTGCTACTCCGGCAAGACTTGCTACTTCTTTTCTACTTAAGTAGCCAAGCTCTGGCATTAAACACAAAAAATCTTGTGATAACTTTTTGCCTATTCCAGGAACTGTTTTAAGGATTTTTTGACGTTGTTGTAGCTCATGGCTTTCATCAATAATTTTTTGTATAGTGTCATTGAGTTCGTTTATTTGATTATTGAAAAATTCAATGGTCTTCTGGCAACTTTCCTTTATATGGTCATTTTCAGGAGCTTCCAGTCTACACTTTTCCTGAGCTCTCATTTGCGTAATGTCATCACGACGTTGACAAAGTGCAACCAGGGTTGATTGTTCTTTTGATTGTAGGTACAAATAGAGAGAGAGTTCTATGGCGTTCAAATCCATATTGAGCAAGAGCCCTCGCATCTGATTTATCAGACTTTGCTACAGTTCCGTGAGACAAGATAAAGCTTTTTACTTTACGAGTATTAGCTCGATGTACTGCAATATTCTTGTCAATAAGAAAATGTGACAAACCAAGCTCATATTTTCCTGTGTTTTCCAAAGTTACTAAAGAATTAGGTAGAATATCTGAAAACTTTTGAAATAATTGTTGCCAAACATCAGAATCATTGTCAAATTTGACAGCGTTCTTCTGTTTGTGAATTGCAACGACATTTTTAAATTTTCCGATATCAATGCCAATAAAATTTTGATAAGATGTAACCATAACAAACCTCGATAGTTTTAGTTAATTTAAGATTGTAAACGGGTGCATATATATGTCCCAAGCAACTATTCAAACGTATCGAGAGATGGGCTAGTGTACCTTGATTTAAACGGTTGTAGTACCAATATTCTTCCGGTCGCACACGCCCATGATAGTCCTATTCCTATAGTGAGTAGGGCTATCTTTCCCTCTTATCCTCTTTTATATCACATTTTCAACTTACAATATTCTAACTCAGCTCCCGAGAAACCATCAGTTTTATCTGCAAGTTTTTCAGTATTTACTTTAACTTCCAACTCTTCAATATCTTTAAATGTTTTTATATATAAGTCCAATATATCCTTACGCTGGGCCTTATCTGGTAAAGGAATTTCAATATGATTATAGAGACGGCCTGGCCTAATAAACGCTTTGTCTAAAACATCTCTACGATTAGTTGCAGCAATTACTGTTACACCTTTTAGTGGGTTGAAACCATCGAGCTCGGTTAAAAACTGATTCACAAGGCTGTCGCATGATTGAGCATGACCAGAACTACCACCGCTACCACGTTTTGTAGCAATACAATCAATTTCATCTATAAAAATTATACAAGGAGCATTTGCTCTTGCCTTTTTAAAAATTTCTCTTACGTACTTTTCACCTTCACCAACATACGATTTCAGAAATTCAGATGCAGAAACACTAATAAACTTTGCATTAGCTTGACATGCAATTGCACGAGCAATTTTGGTTTTACCATTTCCGGGTGGACCATAAAAAAGATAGCCTTTTTCTGGTTTGTAACCTGTCTTTTGAAGTAATGCTTTATTTCTTTCTGGAATAATACCAAGAATCTTGTTTAGCTCCTTTTTAAAGCTTTCTGGAATTATAATATCATCAAGTGTTGTTTTACTTTCCGATTTAGCTGGATCAAAAATTTCTATTGAAGAGTTACTTTGTGTGAATCTATTTATAAAACTATCTATTATTCTAAAATTTTCTATACCTTTAACATTAATTTTTTTAAGATCAGCTAAAGCTTTTGCTCCTTTATCACCAATGTTGTTCAAAGTTACATAAAGTGAAGTAAGGTTGTAAGATTACCATTAGCTAAAGCTTTTGCTCCTTCATCACCAATATAACAGCTTTTTAAACTAAGCTTTGTAATACTAAGATTGCTCTGTAAAAAGCTTACTAATTCACTTATGTTTATTGTTTTCGAGTACAAATCAAGAAAGTCGTCTTGAACAAATTGACTAAAATCCATTTCATTTCTCCATTAAATATATAGATATTTTAGCCTATATTTTAATAATTGTCAAATTTTTAATAAATCTAATGAAAAATTATAGAAAATGCTTAGCATCACAAAAAATTTACTTTATTTTTAAGTAGAAAAATAGTACGTACCTTTGTGAAAACGAGTTGCATGATAAGAAAGCTGGTGAAATGTTTCGAGTAACTTTTTCGTTTCTATGATCCACTTGGCGGCAAGAATAAAGTTTTAATCGTTCCATGGTTTCTGTATAATTTTCAAAACTTAATTGGTATATATGAAGGTAATAATAGGTAGCGCTAGTAAACGATTAGGAGATTCAATAGCAAGTGGGCTAAATGCTCAGCTATTCCCCAATCAGGTGTCAAGATTTGCCGATGGTGAGGTAAATGTAGAAGTAGCAAATGATCTACGTGATCAAGAAGTATACGTAGTACAATCTATTTCTTCCCCTGTAAATGATAACCTTATGGAGCTTCTGCTTACAATTGATGCAGCAAAGAGATCTGGAGCCAAGAGAATAACAGCTATTATTCCTTATTACGGATACAGTAGGCAGGATAGGGTTATTAAAAACAATAATATGCAATCTGCTTTAAGTGCTAAATTAACTGCAAATCTTATTCAAACAGCTGGTGCAAACAGTGTTGCTGCTATTGATTTGCATTCAAGTCAAATTGAAGGTTTTTTTGATATACCAGTTACTAATCTAAGCTGTTTTGAAGTATTTGTTAACTCTATATACAAGGAAAACTTGGCAATAGTTGCGCCTGATGTTGGAGCAATTGGCAGAGCTCGTGCTTTTGCAAAGATTTTAGAGGAAAAACACAAGTTGGATAATGATATTGTTATAGTAGATAAATATAGAGAAAAAGCAGGTACATCTGAGGTAATGAATGTAATCGGAGAAGTTGCAAACAAAAATTGCGTCATTGTTGATGATATAGTTGACTCTGGCGGAACATTATGTAATGCAGCTCTTGCTTTAAAAAACCGAGGAGCAAAGTCTGTAGTTTCGTGCATTACACATGGAATACTTTCAGGAAATGCAGTTGAGAAAATCTCTTCCTCTTCTCTGGATAAATTAGTAATTACGGACACCGTATTTCACAAATTTGAAAAAAATGATAAGATAGAGGTTGTTTCAATTGCAAATATTTTAATTTGCTTTATGCAAGGAGGTAAAAGTGCCAGCTAGATCAACAGAAGATGTTATCACTTCGTTAATAGAATTTGCAAATAAGAGAAAAATAACAATTACTAAGGAAGAAATGCTTAAAACTGCACAGCTTGTGAGGATTAAGTTATCCGATGATGAGATTCAATACTACTCAAAAGAACTGACAATGCTGGATTGGATACATGATACTTTGTTGAAAGTTAATACTGAAGGTGTTTCTCCTATGCGTTATGGAACTATAGATAAGGATGTCCATGTACGCGATGGTATTATAAATTCTCAAAACATTAAAGAAGAAATATTATCCAATACAAAATCGGAGCATGGGTATTTCGTAGTACCGAAGGTTATAAACGATTAAGATAAAGCAAGATTTATACCGATTTTATAGATCTACTTTCAAAAATAAGACCAATCTGGTAAAGAAGCATTCGTTGGAGTAAAAACCATTTTTTGATTTTTCTTTACTAAATCTACTAAATATAATTTAGAGTTGCTTGGTGATTCTGCGTTAGTAAAGATAATTTCTCTGCCATTTGGTAGCCATGCCGGAGATTCAATTTTATGTCCCTCTGAAAGCAAGCGCTCTTCTTTGCCATCTGGCTTCATAACTCCTATGTAAAATTTTCCTGACTGAATTTTTGTAAAAGCTATCAGATCTCCTTTTGGCGACCAAACAGGTGTAGCATATCTTCCATTTCCAAAACTAATTCTCTTGGGTTTTTTGCTTTTTTTAGTGAAATCTATGATATATAGTTGCTGACTTCCACTTATATCAGAACTAAAAACCATGTACTTTTGATCTGGAGACAAAGAGGGAGAAGTACTTATAGCTGAACCTTTAGTAATTTTTTTTGTTCGTTTACTGTTTAAGTCTAGAGATAATATATTTGTTTCACCACTCAATGAGTGGGAAATAAAAAGAGATTTACCATCAGGAGAAAATCTTGGTGCAGAAATAACTCCTTCAAATGCGCTGATTATTGATTCAGTGTTATCTTTTAAATTTTTTAATATTATATAACTTTTACCATTTGTGTATGAGATATAAACAATACCCTTTCCATTTGGTGAAAATCTTGGTGTTGACACAAATTCCTCACCATTTGTTAAGTACTTTATATTACTGCCATCTTGATTCATCACAGCAATTTTACGGACGGATTTGTAATTGCTATCTTTTTCTTCAGCGATATATGTAATTTTTGTATTGAAATGCCCTTTCTCACCAATTAATCTATCGTGTATCACATCTGAAACAAGATGACTAATTTTCCTCCAGTCTTTTACTAGAAAAACAACCGACTGAGTAAGTAATTCTCTGTTTGTAAAGCTGTCAGATAAACGAAAAGATAGCTCTAAATTTCTGTTTGATACTTCACTTAAACTTACTGTGACTACAGTATCGCTTTTCCAAGACTCAACTTTCGTGTTACGTTTCACATTAAATAAGCCACAATTAGATAGATTTGTTTCAATTACTTTTGTGATGCTTTCACTTAGCTCACTTTCCACTTCTGTCTTGCATGCACATTTAGATACAACAAGATCAATATTACCAATATTGCTTTTTTTTATATCAACATATAAAACAGCTTTTGTGGAATAAGGAATAAATAACGAAATAAATAACACCAGTTGAACGAATAGCTTCATTAGATTTCTTGCATTACCTCCTGTCATCTCAGCAAATAGCTTACTTTTGAAGTTAAACTGCATGACAGTAGAGTAAATCAATTTCTGCAGTACTTGACACTGGAATCCAGAAATTTGACTGCAAGTAAGTGCACTGAGGTGGCAAGCATAAAAGTAGCTGTTTTATTCTAAAATAAACGTCTTTGACAAGGTTGCATGAAAAAATGGATTCCAGTGTCAGAGCACTGGGATGACACTCTACTGGTGGAGATTGCTCTAAAACTACAATGTTTGCCTGGGCGTTGAGATGGCACCCTTCTGGTAGATTCAAATCACAATGTTTGTATAGTTGTGTGATCTGACACTGATTTTTTTTTACGGATTCCAGTATTGCATGCTGAAATAACATCAAAGAATACATTGTTAACTTCTTACTCAAATAATGGTTAATAAAAAGAGGTATATTTCTATACCTGTTCTATTTGGACTTCAACTATAGGTCTTTTTAGTAAATATTCCTTTAAGATACTAAATATTGAACTTTCAATCTTATTTCTTATTTTTTTTATCGGTTGTGGACTAAATGCTGACTCAACCTTCTCTATGATCTTTTGCATAATGGCTGCATCTTCTTGCGCTTCGAAAACACCAGGTGCAAATATTTTTGGCTTAGCGAGCAATTTGTTTTTCTTATTCACAATTGCTGTTACTACAATAACCCCAGCATCTCTCATTCTCTCACGCATCTTTATAACGCTGCATTCTGGATGGCGTAGCAACGTACCATCAATACCAAAGTAGTCAACATCAATTGAACTAACTTTTTCTCCATTCTCCAAATTAACAATATCACCTGGTGCAATCATTATTGCTTTTTTCACACCGCACTCTTTAGCGAACTTTACATGTGCATCCGTATGAATATACTCACCATGAACTGGAATAGCTATCTTAGGTTTTATCAAAGAATACATTTCCCTTAGCTCTGCTTTTACTGGATGTCCGGAAGCATGAACATTCTCTGTTTTTTCAGTAATAACTTCCACTCCCATCTCAATAAAGGCATTGAGCATGTTATGTGCACGAGTTTCATTGCCAGGAATGATTTTTGATGAAAAGATTATGGTATCACCTTGCTGCATTTTAAATGCTTGATGACTCTTATTAGCAAGCCTTGAGGTTGCTGCCAGTGGCTCACCTTGACAACCTGTGCAAAGTAGCACCAGCTTTTCCCTTGGAAAATTTACTGCCTCCTTTGCTTCTAGAAACTCAGGAGAATCAGTTAAATAACCACTATCCTGAGCAACTTTCACTATTCTCCATAAAGATCTGCCAAGTAAAACCACTTTTCTATTTAGTGCTTGTGCAGCTTTAGCGATAGTCTCAATTCGCGCCACATTTGAGGCAAATAGCGATACAGCAATCAATTTTTTAGACCGCTTTATTATATTGTAAATATTATCATAAATTTCACTTTCTGATTCAGGGTCGTGTTTGCTCAGTATGTTTGTTGAATCACAAATTGCTGCAAGTAGATCACCTTTATCGCCAATTTCTTTTAAACGCTCTATATTAGAAATTAATCCAACAACAGGTTTTGGATCAAATTTCCAGTCCCCAGTATGAAGTGCACTACCTGCTTCAGTGCTAATTAATATTGAATTTGCCTCAGGAATTGAGTGAGTTACATTTATAAACTCAACGGTAAAAGGACCCAAATTTATGCTGCCATTTATGTCTACCTCTTTCACAGGTACCACACCTTCCAATCGAAACTCCTTTAGTTTCTCCTTGAGAAAATTAACTGTAAACTTTGTTGTATATATGGGACATTGCAAATCTTCCCACAGATGAGGCACTGCACCACAGTGATCTTCATGTGCATGTGTAATTATTATTCCAAGCAAATCTTTTTTTCTTTGAGCAATAAAATCTACATCAGCAATGAGTAGCTCAACACCTGGCATAGTTTCATCTGCAAAACCGATACCAAGGTCGATCATAATCCACTTGCCTTGATAATGATATAGGCTAACGTTCATCCCAATTCTTCCTACTCCTCCAAGAGGAAGAAATAAAAACTCATTTTTGTTTATGTTCATTAATTTTAAATTATTAAAATGCGAGGATAGCAAAACTTCGACCTTAAATAAAGGAATTTATCACTTTTGCATAACTTTAAAAAATCTTTTCACTAAAAGAGAAGGCTTTCAAATTGGTAAAAAGAATTAAGTGTAGACAGCTACCTCTTTATATCATTTAGCAAATTTCTCATTTTTTTTTTACTTTTCCAAAGAATCCTTCAGATTTCTGCTCTACACTTTCATGTTCCTCTTCCTCAAGCGCTTTTAATAGCTCAATCTGCTTTTGGGTTAAATTCTTTGGATTTAAAGTCTCAACTATTACCTGTACGTATAAATCACCACGAGCATGTGAGTTCATATATGGCATACCCTTTTCCCTACAACGTAATTTGGTACCAGTTTGAGTGCCTTCAGGGACCTTTACTTTTATTTTAGCTCCATCAATTGATTGAATATCGATTTCACCACCAAGTACTGCTAGTGTCATTCTTATAGGCACTTTACAGTGTAAATCTGCTCTATTGCGAGTGAAGATCTGATGAGTAGCTATTTTCACACATACGTATAAATCTCCGCTTTTTCCACCTCTTGCTCCAGCTTCTCCTTTACCACTGACCCTTACCTTAGCTCCTTCTTCTATGCCTTTTGGAATTGAAACGGAGATATTTACTTCATCTCTTTTACGCCCACTTCCACCGCATTTCTTACATTTATTTTGTATTATTTCTCCTTCCCCATAGCATGTAGTACACGTTCTTTCAATGGTAAAAAAGCCCTGTTGAGTTCTAATTCTACCGCTTCCCTGGCATGTGTTGCACTGAACTGGTTTGATTGCTCCTTCGCTACCTGTGCCTTGGCATGTATTACATTTTATATTTGTCACATAATGTATAGGTGCTTGTATTCCTTTAAATGCATCTTCTAAGGTAATTTTAAGATCGTAGCGCAGATCTGATCCAGATACTCCTGTTGTACTTCTTTTTGTTCTTGACCTACTTGTACTGCCGCCGAATCCTCCACCAAAAAAATCGTTAAATATATCGCTAAAATCCCCTCCAGCTTGGCTGAAATCAAATCCACCAGAAGCACCATCGTGACCATAACGATCATAACCTGCTCTTTTTTCAGAGTCAGATAGAACTTCATATGCAGCTGTTACTTCTTTAAATTTTTCCTCTGCTTCCTTATTACCAGGATTTCTGTCAGGATGATATTTTAATGCTAGTTTTTTATATGCTTTTTTTATCTCGTCAGTACTAGCATTTCTGCTCACTTCTAGCAGATCATAATAGTCTTTTTTGTTCATATATAATAGCTCAGTATTTTACCTTTAAAGATAGGTATTACACATATGAATTTCAAGCATGACCTCTATTTCCTATAAAATATGGTGCACCCTGAGCGACTTGAACGCCCGACCTTTTGATCCGTAGTCAAATGCTCTAATCCAACTGAGCTAAGGGTGCTTGCACAAAGTTGACTTTAACAGATTTTATAGCTTATTTCAATTGGTTTAGCTAAAAATAAAACTCTTATCATGTATGAAACCTGTAAGAAATTGTACTAGCTCTCTTAAAGGATAACTTAAGTTAACAGTTTCCAATTACTTTGATTTTAGAACCGCTATCCGAATAAGAGCTTTTCACATTATACTGCCAAACTGCTAACAAATAGCGGAATGACGGTTATAGTTAAATCTAAACTATTTTGGCTATATCAGAAGACGGGTTATGCAGAAACCTTAAAATACTTCTTGCTTGCCAAGGAGAATAAATACATTCCTATAAACAAGCAGATACTCAATATCGATGCATAGGAAAACTTGAAAATTAAATCTTTAATATATATTGATAAGCATTTACCTGCAGAAATTTTGTATAGTAGTCCAACACAAATAATCGTACTATCAATGACCGATGCTATAATTAAAGTGATGAAATTTGCCATATGAAAATTCAATTTCGACTTTAGTTCTTCAAAAACAACTATGCTTGAGAGAAGAGAGATTAAAATTGCAGTATATAGAACCAGTATCATAAAACTAAAATTTTGCAATTTAAAAAGACAGCATATCACTGTACACACTATTAAGCTGTAAGTAGCTTTGCTTCTACCATGAAACTCAACCATTGAGTTTACAACTAAAGTAGCTCCCACAAATAAGGTAGCACATATCATTAATTTATTTGAAGTGTTAAGTAAAGAAAGACTGATAAGCAAGAGTATTGATAAAATGGACATAATCACCTACCCAAATTTAATAACATGCATTTACTTTAATCAGACATTACACATAATGAAAAATTTGTCTAGCGTAATCAAAAGTTATTTAAACTAGTACCTAAGTCTTTCAAATCTATTCTTATAATATCCTTTATATTGAGAGCTTTCTCCTTTGTCACTTTTCCAATACATGAAAAAACTATACCTTTAAACAATTCTTCAAACTTCCGCTGATTTTGCGGGGCAATGGTTACTAATATTCTACTTTGCGATTCAGAAAACATTATTATCTTGTTTATTATGTCTGTATTTTGTGTTTTTCCTATTGGTACTAGTGAAAGATCAATTTCAGCACCAAGGTCTCCTGCAATTAGCGATTTTGCCAGAGCAATAATTAAGCCGCCTAAGTTTGGTGCAATTGCAGAGACAATTATGCCATCTTTTATTGCCTGGTTGTAACGTTCATACAACTTCCTAGCGCTCTTTGCATTAACTTTTGGCACGTTGTTATTATCTATTCCACTATATAACTGATATTCAGATTTACCAAGCTCATCGTGGGTTGTACCAAGCACATATATCAAGTCCCCTGGCATTTTCACATCAAGCGATACCGCATTTTCAATATTGTCTATAACTCCAATTGCTGAAATGAGTAGTGAAGGTGGTGCAGATATCATCACTTTCTCGCCATTTTCATCATATCCCTTAAAGTCGTTAAACATACTATCTTTTCCGGATATAAATGGCGTTTTAAATGCAGTTGCAAAGTTGTAACAAGCCTCTGCAGCTCTCTTTAGTTGCCACAGCCTTTCTGGATTATAAGCATCACACCAGCAAAAATTGTCGAGCAACGCTAGATGATTTATATTTCCTCCTGCAGCTACGTAGTTACGTATTGCAGTGTCAATCGCACATGCTGCCATGTGATAAGTGTCAATTTCTCCATAACTTGAGCCAAATCCCTGCGATTTTACAACACCTTTGTTTGAAGAAAGGACTGGCCTCGAGACAACAGCTTCACTGCACACTCTTCCCTTGCCTTGCAGTGGTTTCAGTATTGACGATCCTTGAACCTCATGGTCATATTGCACCACTATAAACTCTTTGCTGCGTATGTTTGGTCTGCTTAGCATTTCTTTTAGTGCAAAGGTGTCATTCCAGTGCTTGACACTGGAATCTATCTCAAGCTCAACTCTGCCATCGCACGTATTTTTACATAAAGTTTTAGATTTATTTGCAGAAAAAGCCTGCTGGGTTCCAGTGTCAAGCACTGGGATAACAGGAGAGAATTCTGGAATGACAGCGTATGGGTTAGATTTTCCAGACCATGGATTTGTCTGTAAATGCATTTTAGGATTACCATCATGCAGAAATTCAGTTTCGATGTCCATTATTACTGCCCCTGGGGGACATTTAACAACGGCTTTGCCACTTTTGTTGAATTCTCCAATTACACAGACCTCCACATCATGTGTTTTCATGATTTGCTTAAACGCAGGAAGATTTTCTTCTGGCACTGCTAAGGTCATTCTCTCTTGTGATTCTGATATCCATATTTCCCACGGAGCCATACCATCGTTTTTAAGGAGAACCTTGCTCAAATCAACTTCAAATCCGTCTTTTCCCATTTCACCAATGGACGATGATAGACCGCCTGCTCCATTATCCGTTATTGCATTATAAAGACCAAGATCTCTTGCTTTTACGACGGCGTTGGATAATTTTTTTTGTGTTATAGGATCACCAATTTGCACAATTGTTGAAGGGCTATTTCCCGACAATGCCTCTGAAGAAAAAGTTGCACCGTGAATTCCGTCCCTTCCAACTCTTCCACCAATAATTACGATTTTATCACCGTTTTTGGGTTCTTTTATGTGTGAAGGTGCATTATTTATATTCCGTGGAATAATTCCGATGCTTCCAACAAAAACTAATGGCTTTCCACAGAATCTATCGTCAAAGTATACCGATCCAAGTTGCGTTGGAATACCGGAGCAATTACCAGCAACATTAACACCGTGAATCACTTCTTTCATTATATATTTTGGTGGTAAGATTTTATCAGTACGCTCTTTATCTCTATAAAGTTTGCCTTTTGATTCTTTGGCAAAGCAAAAGTAATAAGTATTCATTATAGGTTCTGCACCTTTGCCAAAACCGACTATATCTCGATTAACTCCAAGCACTCCAGTCATTGCTCCACCGAACGGATCGAGAGCTGAAGGACTATTGTGAGTTTCAACTTTATCTACAATCAAGTAATCGTCATCAAAAATTATTCCTCCTGCGTTGTCGGAGAAAACTGACACGCATATGTTAGAATTTATCTCACGCGTTGCACGCTTAATATAATGAGCATATAGACCATCTTTTATTTCATCAATAGGGGAGCAAAAAATATTGTGTTTACAATGTTCAGACCAAGTCTGTGCCAGAGACTCAAGTTCAATATCATATGGATTTCTACCGAGTTTTTCAAAGTAATCCTTTATAGCTTTCATTGCTGCCAGCGAGAGCCCTAACGTGCCATTACCATCGATTCCATCTCTGCTGATTTTTTCAAGCTCTTGGTCACTTACATTGAGTTTGACAGATTTTGCTCCATTATTACCTGGTGTCATCCCAGTGCTTGACACTGGAATCCATTCTTTTTTTTCCTGGTCACGCGCTGTAATGACACCAGGTGGGGTATTTGGTTTACTGTAATACTTCCAATGGCAATTGCCGTTTTCTTTATAGACAAGTGTGCAATATTCAGTAATAGGATTGAATTCCTGTTTTATGTCATCTTCGGTTGGAAAACCTCCTTGACTTAGAATCAATTTTGAACTTCTTGCCTTGATAGAAACACTTTCATCAATGTGGCCTTTGCTCATTAGATATTCTCTAACAATTTGTTTTGCCGTGTTTCCTACGTTATCGGTCATGCCAGGTAAAAAGCTTATCTCCAAGCCCCATTTTGCTTGTGATTCTATGAAGTTATATTGAACTTTTTCAAGGTTTTCATTGTAGGAATAATAACGGCAGTCTTGTATGACTTTATTATAAAATAGCCCACAAATTTCTTCATGTAATTTTGATGGTAATTCTTTGCTTATGTAAATCAAGTAAACATTAACTACCCTTCTGCGGCCAACTTGTTCACATTTATTAAAAACTTCTATTCTGATGTTTGCCATGTAATATTGTAAAAGACTTTAATATATCATAGCATAAGAAACTGCGAGCACATTTATATTTTAAATAATTTCTATACAATAAAAGTGTTGTATTAATTGTTACTGTTAGTGGGAAGAGTTTTTACTGTTAATGTGAATGAGTCCCTTTTTGATGTTCTGGTTCAGCACATATTTTCTGAATATGAAAGAGAAAAAATT
Organism: Wolbachia endosymbiont (group B) of Cyclophora punctaria; assembly: GCF_964028235.1. Lineage (NCBI taxonomy): Bacteria > Pseudomonadati > Pseudomonadota > Alphaproteobacteria > Rickettsiales > Anaplasmataceae > Wolbachia > Wolbachia endosymbiont (group B) of Cyclophora punctaria. The sequence continues at coordinate 960,661 of NZ_OZ034749.1, read as the reverse complement.
CCCGAGATAAAGATCATACTTCCCTGCAAGAGGGATGTGATAGCATTGCTGAGTGCATTCAAGAATTACAGAACTATAATTTTGCCAGAGATAGTTTCACTAGAAAACATTGATGAAGAAGATTTAATATTAAATCTTGATAGAGTTAAAGTTATTAACCCGACAAAGAGAACGCTGCTACTCATTCAATTTACATTGGAGTGGAATAAAAAACACAATGATAGTTTTCCAATCGATCTAGTTTACAGTTTGCCGTCATTACTTCAATATACCCAAATAGCGGATTGTTATCAGCTTGATGAGCATTCGAAGAAAATGGAGAATTTCATAAACTTACTTATCAAAACTTGGAGTAATACTTTAAAAAATTTAGGAGTAGTAGATATACTAAAGCATAAGAGTGACTACATAAACAATATGATAGCTTCCCTGAAGAAAGATCAGCATATGATCTTTATTGGAATTGGAAAGGAGGAGATTTATAAGTTGTTGATTAAAGCTGTATACGACCTGCCATTTGGAAAGATAATTTTACCTAATCTGAATTTGAAAATTAAAGAGAAAGATTGGCAATCACTTGATAAAAAACATTATCAATATTGCCTGAAAGATCTGCTCGATTATTTAAGTATAGGCAGAGAGGATGTAAGTTTTCTGCCAGAAGCGTGTTCTGATGTCATTCCAGTACCCAGACACTCGGATCCAGAAAACTTAACTTTAAATGAGTGCACCAGGTGGCTGTACAATAGAAACTGGATTCCAGTGTCAAGCACTGGAATGACATCATCTACTACTCAAATTACCTGCAAATTACAATGTTCGTACACTAAAAATCAGAGGGCTGGGATGACAGGCAGTCCTGAACTAGATTATGTCTTTGATACAACTGCCGATCTAAGTAAAGTTAGTAATGGATATATTGGCAATATTGAAGTCATCACTTGTGATTCCAGAGAGGAAGAAGCACAGGTGACGTCACTAATTATGGAGAATGAAGGTTATGAAAACGTTTCTTTGTTTGTTTTTGATAAATTACTTGCAGTTCGTATGGTGTGCCCCATATCGAAAAACTATTCTTATGTGACGCTTCTGCTTTATAGTATTGAGATTTTGAACTCAAAATGGAACGGTGTAGCATTGCTTTCTCTTCTTAAACATAGGCTAGTGACTTTTGGTTACGCTCAAGAAAAGTACACTCGTATTTTATCTGAGTTTGAGATAGAAGTATTGCGTAGCTTTGATATAAGTGGTCTTAAGGATATTATCAACGCTATTAGTACTTGTAAAAAGCTAAGATATAAAGAAGATATATTAATTATTATCAGTAGATTAGAAACTATATTTAATCTTTTACTTAATCTTATAAATTATCCTATTTCTGATATAGCAGCAGCTCATTTACAGTGTGTTAATGTGCTTTCTAATGTGAATTTTCTAGAGCTAAATGGTGAAATAGGTAATTTTACTCGTGATTTCTTAAATGCATGTGACGGTATAGCAATTGAGTGTTCCTTAGAGTTATATAGTCAAATCCTGATATTATTTTTAAAAAGGAAGTTTTTTTCTCCAGAAAATAACTTTGATAAATTTAGCTTATATCAAAATAAAGTTGTAATACTTGCTGGATTTAATGATATACCAAATTTTCAGAATCCGTTTTTGAGTGCACTGAATAGAGAAAAATTTAACCTTCCTTCTGTGCAAGAAGAGCAAGGGTACTTTTTGTATACTTTGCGCAATTTATTTGGTGCCGGCAAGGTTTATATTACGAGGCTAGTGAGTGATAGAAAATCAATTCTATTGCGCCGTTTGGAGGTTCTGTTACAAGAACCAAAATATCCTTATCGCAATTGGCTAAGAATATTAAATACACCTGAGTGCATTGTTCCATGTACTCAGCCTATGCCAAAACCTCAAGCCAAAGTCAGAGAAGAAAAAATGCAAGTGATGTCTTGCAGTGCGGTAGAAAAACTGATTCGTAACCCTTATTCATTTTATGTTGAATACATACTGAACCTTAGACAGTTGAAAGACTTAAATTTTAAGCCATCGATATTGGAGTTTGGCACTATGGTACACAATATTTTTGCAAGATATTTACGCAACGAAAAGTCGCTGATGAGTATTACACGAGAAATATTCTCGTCTAATCGATTCCACTTTTCAAATATGTGGTGGGTAAGGTTGCAGAGGATAATTCAATCTTTTGTTGAGTTTGATAGGACTGGAAACAATCAAGTTGAGTTGGAGAAGAGCTTTTCCTATCCGATATTTCATATTCCAGCGCGTGACACACAACTGCGCGGATGCTGTACAACTTCCACTAAGAAGAAGGGTGTCATCCCAGTGCTTGACTACTTGGATCCAGAAAATTTGATTGCAAATGAACACACCAGACAATTGTGTAATAAGAGCTGGTCAGATACTCGAATGACAGAAGAAATTTCACTGACAGCAAGATGTGATAGAGTTGAGTATCTACCAGGTGGGCAAGTAGCAATTATAGACTATAAACTTGGTTCACCACCTTCCAATGAGGAAGTTATGTCAGGATTTTTCCCGCAATTAATTTTACAAGCTTTAGCAGTGGAATACACAACAAAAAAAGAAGTCTCGGAGCTTGCTTATTGGAAACTTGATTATGATAAAATAAAGGTTATTGCTTTGAAAGATTATAGACAAAAAATGCATGAATTTCAGAATATTCTACCAGATTTCTTATCTAATTATTTAAGAGATACTACTCCCTTCATTGCCTCTCCTTATTTTGATAAATTCCTGAGATTTAACAGCTACAAACAACTAGAAAGGATAGGGGAGTGGTTATAAATTATATCTCCTCTCATCCAGATCAAAATAGCTGGTTGTACAGCTGGTTTACTAAGTGCAGTAGGAGAATTACTAGATTGTGATATAGACTCATCTTTGCTAGATTCAAACAACCATAAAAAAACACTAAAAAGTGATTCAATCAATTTTAGCCATTAAAACTTGAATAGTGGCTAAAATAGCTTTAAATTGTATATTTTTTTAGGAGGGGTATATGCCATCACAAAAACAGCTAAATGCGCAGCTAATTGATGCTGCTAAAAAAGGACAGCTAGATTTTGTTCAGCAAGCTATACAGGGTGGAGCAATTATTAATACAATAGATGATGATTATGGGAGAACTGCTTTAATATGGGCTGCTGAAAATGGTCAACTAGAGATATTACAATACTTGATAGAAGAGGGAGCAAATGTTAATGCAGAATCTCCGGGAAACATAACTGCTCTAATTCATGCTGCTGCCCATGGTCATCTTGAGGTAGTACAACTTCTAATAGCAAATGGAGCTGATTTAAATGTGAAAAAACGTAAAGGTCAATTCTCTGCCCTAACATATGCTATTGTAAATGGCCATAAGGAGGTAGCAAAGCTTCTAACTAGATATCATTTAATAGCTAATCTTGATATGTCAATACCTCGCTTGCCTCTTCCTACTTGTATACCAGAGTTATCATCTTATTGGTATAACTGTAAGGATGAGCTCAATAAAATGAAGGAAGAAGATAGTGAATTATATAATTTTCTTGTAAGTAAGGGCATTGATGACCAGGTAAGAATTTGGACAGGGAGTGAGACAATACAAAATATTTCACAAGATAGATTAAATATAGAATACTCAATTTATGCTAAAGATTTAACAGGTAAAATAGAATTAGTGATATTTTTTCTTAACAACAGGGAAATAATCAATTCTTTATTGCGGTATTATAAGGTAAGAATTCAAACAATTGATCAGGTAAAAAGCCTACTTGATCGTTTCACAAGAGAACATGTAGAGCTTGAAGTAGAAATTGTTCCAGCACAATTAAACTTTAATACTCAAGAGTTACAATCCCCTAAACTAAAAACATTATCATTTGCACAAATGATTAACAATCATGCAGGATTATTTTCAGCTGCCAAGTGCGTCCAGAGAAGGTGACCTTACCCAGAAAAAGTAGACAGAAAGTTAAGACGTTTTTGCTATGAGAATGATGAATCAAAAAGCTCAGGAATGCAATAGTTAATAGTAGAATGTCTACGCTGTTTATTATAAAAAATTTCTATATATTCAAATATTGCGGTTTTAGCTTGTTGTGCAGAGTGTTGTGAAGTATCAATGAGTAACTCTCTCTTAAGTGAACTAAAAAAGCTCTCTGAAACAGCATTATCATAACAACAACCTTTGTGACTCATACTAGAAGTAATATTTTTTGTACTTAGTAAAAATTGATAATTTTTAGAGGTGTATTGCGATCCTTGATCGCTATGAAATAGTAGATTTTTAGCAGATTTGCGCCTACCAATAGCCATGAATAACGCATCTATAACTAATTGCCTATTTACTGCATTACTCATTGACCAGCCAATCACCATGCGTGAATATAAATCTATTATTGCTGCCAAATATAACCATCCTTCATTAGTTTTTATGTACGTAATATCAGTTACCCATATCTTGTTAGGTTGATCAGCGATGAAATTCTGATTTAATATGTTAGGAGTTATAACTCTATTGTCTATTTGTGGTTTTTTACTTTTAAACTTTCGTCTAAGCTTAGCTTGAATGCCATTTTTCTGCATAACATTTTGCACTGTTTTGATGTTATAATTTTTACCTAAAGCCTTTAATTCAGCGTGAATTTTAGGAGCTCCGTATCTGCATTGTGATGCTCGATATACCTTCTGAATATCTTGTATGAGCTCTTCTCTTATTGATTTTTTGTTGTTTTTTTCCTTAGTAATCCATTTATAATAACCACAAGCAGATACGTTCAAAAATCTGCATAATTCCCGTATTTTATAGCAGTTTTCATGTTCTTTTATAAAAGAATATTTTACTCTTTTTGGTTTGCAAAATATCCCAGGGCTTTTTTTAAAATGTCTCTTTCCCTCGTTACTCTTGCCAGCTCTTTCTTTAAATAAAACTTTTCTTTGTCACAATGAGCTACTTTCCCTTTTCCTGGAAACGCATCTACTCCAGACATTCTATCATTGTATGTTTTTACCCATCTGCTTAATGAATCACCGCTAATACCCAAATCTCTTGCTATTTTTGCTGATGATTGACCTGTTTCTTTTACTAGTCTTATAGCTTCAATTTTGAATTCTGCTGTATATTCTTTTCTTTTTGTCATACCACACCTCTTTGAAAAAACGTTTTATTTTACTTCAAAAACGTCTTAACTTTCTGTCTACTTTTTCTGGGTAAGGTCATAGCCTTATAGAGAGTGAAAGTAGGTTTATTGATTAAGGTTGCATGATTGCCTTAATAACAATAAAAAAATAATAGAAGCAAAAGATATGGCTTGAAAGTTTTCTAAGGTCTTCACTAAAAATGTCTCAACTTGACACTGAAATACAATTTGATTTAACTAATCATATATGTAGGTAATGTCAAACACTAGAATGAGGAAATATGGATAAAAAAGTTAGAATAGAATCAGATAGCTTAGGAGAAGTAAAAGTACCAAGTGAACATTACTGGGGAGCGCAGACTCAGCGTTCTTTGGAAAATTTCAAAATTGGTACAGAGAAAATGCCAGAGTTTCTGATTAAAGCGCTAGCAATAGTAAAACTTGCAGCAGCACGTGTTAACATGAAGCAGGGTAGCATAGATAATAGAGTAGGGGATGCAATCTGCTCAGCTGCAAAGGAAATAATAGACGGTAAATTTAATAATCAATTTCCACTTGTTGTTTGGCAAACCGGGTCTGGAACTCAGACTAACATGAATATGAATGAAGTGATCAGCAATCGTGCAATAGAAATTTTGGGCGGTGATTTAGGTAGTAAGTCTCCAGTGCATCCAAATGATCATGTAAACTGTGGTCAGTCATCAAATGACACTTTTCCAACAGCAATGCATATAGCAGTAACAGAGCAAATAAACCGCTTGCTTATTCCCAATCTTGAAGAATTATATAAAGCGCTAAATAATAAGGTTCATGAATTTAAAGATATAATAAAAGTAGGGCGTACTCATCTGCAAGATGCAACTCCTCTAACACTTGGGCAGGAATTTTCTGGCTATGCAGTTCAGATTAAAAAGGGAATAGAGAGAGTAAAGTCAACTCTGATCAATGTATATGAACTTGCACAAGGTGGCACCGCGGTTGGCACGGGAATCAATACTAAAAAGGGTTTTGCTGAGGATTTTGCTAAAGAAGTGGCAAAAATCACTAATTTTCCATTTATTTCAGCAAAAAATAAGTTTGAAGCACTAGCAGCAAATGATGCTTTAGTTGAGCTCAGTGGAGCACTCAATACAGTAGCAGTAAGCTTGATGAAAATTGCAAATGATATAAGGCTACTTGGTTCTGGTCCAAGATGCGGAATTGGAGAAATAATGTTACCAGAAAATGAGCCTGGCTCTTCAATCATGCCGGGTAAGGTGAATCCAACTCAATGCGAAGCGGTGACTATGGTATGTGCTCAAGTTATGGGAAATCATGTTGCCGTGACAATTGGTGGCTCAAATGGTCACTTTGAATTGAACGTGTTTAAGCCGGTGATAATTTACAATGTTTTGCAGTCTATAAGACTTTTAGCTGATGCAAGTTTAAATTTTGCAGAGAAATGCGTAGTTGATATTAGAGCAAACGAAGAAAGAATAAAGGATTTACTAAATCAGTCGTTAATGCTAGTTACTATATTAAATACGCATATAGGATATGACAATGCAGCAAAAATAGCGAAGCTTGCTTATAAAGAAAATATCACTCTAAAAGAAGCAGCAGCAAAACTTCAACTGCTCACTGAGGAGGAGTTTGAAAGGATAGTGAAACCAGAGGAGATGGTAGGTTAAACTACCACCTTTTTTTGTCCCTAGTTATTGTGGTAATATGTATGGAACTTTGCTGGTTGCTTTACATATACCTCTTCTAAATCACTTAGAGCGTGGTCATTGTGATTAAAGCCATATCTCTTAACCATTTCATCTAGTGTAACAGAGCTTAGAGAGAAACTGAACTCTGGCAATGGATTCACATTTGAGGATTGCAGACTAGTTAATGGCTCTCCGCCATTTATTTGAGAGTCTAGGAAAGTTAGCTTACCTTCCAGGCTAGTATGTTCTTCTGGCACTGCACTATCATTAACTATTGAATCTTCTGGTACTATATTGCAGAATTGATTATCGAATTCAGCAAAACCCTCAAATGAAGGTACTGATATGCATTGGCGCTTTGCTGGTGGCTCCACTGTGCATATTTCTTCTAATTCACATTCTGTAAGACTATTATACGCTGTAAAACACAAGTCTTGTGATCGCTGTTTTCCAGTTATTGAACGAATTATTTGGCTATATAATTGATTCTCTTCAGCTCTTTTTCTTTTGTTTACTAACGGTTCATTTTCATAAGAAAAGTCTGGTCTACTATCAAATGTATGTTCAACAACTGTTTCCTCGAATTCAGGAGTTATAGGAGATAAATTTAACTCTGGCAAATCATCCACAATTGAGGATTGCAGACTAGTTACTCCATTTATCAAATAGTTAAATACTCTGGGGATAATTGCTCACCTTCTAGGCTATCTGATATATTATAATTCGACGTTAAACTACTACTAACTGTCGAATTTTCTGTTACAGTATTGCAGAATTGATTATCGAATTCAGCAAAACCCAGAAATGGAATTACTGTTTGGCTACATGATTGATCCTCTTTGTCAGAAGAAAGTTCTAGTCTAGTATCAAATGGATGTTCAACAACTGTTTCCTCTGATGGAAGAGATATAAGAGAGAAATGTGCTGCTGGCAAATCATCTCTGTTTTGTACTAACGGTTCATTGGAGTTTTCAGTGCTTAAGTTGCTTGAACTCTCTTTATTGCTTAAGTAAAAATTCTTTAGGACAAGCTTAGCTTTGACAGTTGATTTTGTCTCTAAATTTACTTTATAATCTTCTTTTTGCTGGGGATTCAGTTGATTAAATAGAATTTTAAATAAAGTATATTTGGGATGAATACAATCGAGTGTATTGAAAGCAAACTTTTCATTCTCTTGAAGCAACTGATTAAAGATTAAAAGTGCTTCTTCCTTGTCTAGTGCATTTAGTATGCCGTACATAGCTTTAGAGCCTTGAGGCTTTGCTTTAACATACTCTATATATTCATTTTATGGTTAGTGGTAAGATTATTGAATATCTTTTTAAATTTATTTACTTGTCTATAAGAAGTGAACTTGTCTAAATTTTTCACCACTTCGTCGCTTATACTACCATGCATTTCTTTACCACCATCAAAGTTAATATATTAATATTATATGAACTTTGATGACAAAATCAATATAAAGTATTTAAAAATTAATTATTTTTATAATAAAAATAGAAAATCTATAATTTTTTTTATTTTCCTGATTTGTGTCTGTTTTGCCTTCTATAGCTAACCCAAATTAGGTTTACCGAAACAAATTTTATGAATAATTTAAGTTAGTGTGTGACGTTGGAATCTAGATTTTTAGCTATGGTCAAGCCATAGGATGACAAATTGGACCCCAGACTATGCAAGAAATCTAAGGCGAATTATCTTTTATGGTCTGTATTTGTTTTTTCTACTTTCGTGACAGGAGTTAACAATGGATTATCAATTTGCTTTAAACTTTCACTTGCGCTTTGGTCTTGATTTGAAAGGAGCTTATTTTGTTGTTGCCCTTCATCATTTGGCGTACTTTTTTGAGTAGTTCCTTTTATATCCTCTACACTCTTTTTATCTTCACCAAAAAGTTTTTTGAATATTTTCTGCAGAAAACGTACCAAAAAGCCTTCTTCTTTTTGATTTTCTTTCGGTTGAGATATATTTTTCTTTTCACTCAACTGAGATTTTTTATTATTAGATTTTTTTTCTGTAGCATTCCTATCCACTGAGACTTGTTTTAACGAAATTTCAGGCTTTTTGTCGCTAGGTTTATCTTTTATAGGATCTTTGCTTACTGAAGGTTGTAACTTAGTTACTGTATCTGTTTGAAAAGAAATCTTTTTTTGTTCAAAGTTTTTATTTTCTGAAGCAACTTTTTCAGAAGTATCTGCCTCACTAACTGAGTCACGAATTTTGTCTTTTTGTACAGAGGTCTTTTCTTGTTTATTTTGATCAGAAATTTTGCCTTCTAATGTAGTTTGAGATTTTTTATTACTTTCAAACTCTGCAACTTTTTTACTTGTAAAAACGTCTTTTCCTTCGAATTTCTGTTTAAATCCAGCAATCTTTTTAAAATCTTCAGCTATTTTTTTTGCTGCACGATCCATTCGACCTTCAAGATTATGAATCAATTTTTTAATAATCTTCACTTCATCTTTACGCCCTTTTTGAGCTTTAAGCTCTCGGTGCAATTCAAAAATAATTTTTACTTTATCTTCCAATGAAGAATTTTCTGGAAAAACATCTTTAAGTTCCCGATTCAATTCGACGATCTTTTCAAAATCTTTAGCTACTTTTTTAGCTGCACGGTTCATTCGATCTCTAAGACTACGATTTAATTTTGCAATAGTCTTGATTTTATCTTCTAGTGAAAAATTATCTGCTGCAGAAATATCTTTTAACCTTTTCTCGAGATTTTCTTTGGTTACTTGCCTTTTGTGAGCTTTAAGTTCCTGGCGGAACTCATTGATAATCTTCACTTTATCTTCCAGCGACGTACCTTCTGGAAAAGCACCAGCAAAGACATCCTTGAATTTCTTCTCAATATCTGGTGTATCTTTAAGCTGTGTCATACCTACTAAATAAAAGCTTATACTAAAATCAGTATATTAGTTAATTATGTAAAAATGGTTAAGACACAAGGAGCACCTCATTTATGCTTTTTTCATCAAAATATCATTTACTTATTAGCTTAAAATACGTAACAATATAAAAATGAAAAATAGCCCATTAGCGGTAGTATTCGATTGGGATAATACCTTAGTTGATACTCAAGATAATATTTCTAATGCCATTAAGCATACTTTAGATTTGATGGGATCTGGCAGTAAAGTTGTTGATAGAAATTCTCATGAATCAAGAAAGAGCTACATGGTCAATTTGTTTGGTGATCAGTGGAAAAAAGCGAACCAGATATATCAAAAATACCTAGATAATGCATTGTTACAAAATATTACTCTGAATGAAGGAGTAGAGAAAATGCTGCAGACACTGAAAAGCCACAATATTTACCTAGCGATAGTTAGCAATAAGAAAAATACTAATTTACGTCAAGAAGTTGCCTATTTTAAACTAGATTCTTACTTTGAAAGAGTAGTTGGCTCATGTGATACTGCAGAAGATAAACCATCTGCAACTCCACTGCTGTTTGCACTGGAGGAGAGTACGCTACCTGTAAATAGAGAAAATGTGTTTTTTGTTGGTGACAGCATCACAGACATTCTATGTGCACAAAATGCAAATTGCTTACCTATTGTATACGGACAATCAATAAGAGGTTATGAAGATTTGTTATATTTTCAACATTTTAATAAACTTACAGAATTCATAGTAAAGTATTTGAAAGATAGGTGGTAATGACAGAGATCGCTAGTGTACACAGGCGCTTTTGCGCATATTTAATAGATGTAGCAATTTTATTAATTCCAACCTTACTAATTGTGTTGTCATTAGGGGATTTTCCATTAATTTTGCACCTGTCATACATGTGTATAAATTGTGGCTACTTTACATATTTTATATCTTCAACAGCTCAAGCAACTCCTGGTCAACAGTTAATGAATATATATACTATCACTTTAGATAGTTCTAAAATAGGTTTGAGCTTAGCATTTGATCGCACTATCTCTCAGTTTTTCCTTCCTATGCTAAATAATTCAATTATCACCTTTATCAAACTTTTTCAAACATCAGTAAATGCTTTAAGTACACTAGAAGTGATTATAGTGATGCTTACCTTCAGTTGGTATTTAGTTGCTTGCTTCTCTCAGAGGAAACAGGCATTTCATGATGTGCTATTTGATACGATTGTTGTGAGAAAAATGAATTGATGTTGCTTTGATTGTTATGTAGATTACATTGGTATATTAGCTAAAGAAAGGTTATGAATAAAGAAATAGTAGAACATTTAAATAAATTACTTACAAATGAGCTGACTTCTGTACGCCAGTATCTTTTGCATTCTGCGATTCTTAAAAATAGCGGAATCAATAAACTTGCAGAAAAGATGAGAAAGGAGCTTAATGAAGAACTTGAGCATGCAAATAGGCTGGCAGAAAGAATTTTACTGCTTAAGGGCATGCCAAATTTTCAAGATACAAATAAAATCTCAAAGTATGAAGGAAAGTTCACAAAAGATACAATGCAGAAAATCTTAGAAGATAATTCTAACTTAGAAGAAGAAGGTATCAAGGGAATCAAAGAGGCAATTTCCGTTGCTGAAAAAGAAAAGGATTTCGTGAGTGTAATGTTATTAGAAGGACTACTGAAAAATGAGGAAGAGCACTTACATTGGATCAAAGAACAGATTGACCTTATTGAGCTTATGGGTATTGAAAATTACTTGAGAACACAAATATAGAGTGTTAAGAAAAACAGTATTTATTTTCATTATACCTTTTTTACTTCTTTTTTCACTCGGGTTATGGCAGTTATTTAGATTGAGCTGGAAGAATAATATTATCAAAAATATGGATCTTCCAGTTATTCATCTACTGCCTAGTGATAATCTTTCAAAGTTTAACTACAGAAACGTTAAAATCGACGGAATTTTAAGTGATATAGAACTATATGTTTTCGCAGGTCAACGTGGCTATCATGTGCTGTCTCCTATGTTGCTTATCAATGGACATTACATGTTAATAAATAAAGGAATAGTCAGAGAAAAAAAAGAAGAAAAAGCAAAAATTGAAAAAGTAGCTGCTGATGGCGTTTTGTATTGTGATGGTAGCAAAAATTGGTTTATCAAAAATGATATTGCTTCAAATACATGGTTTACCCTAAGTACAGAAGAAATCTCCAATGATCTAGGTATTAAGCTAGAGAAATGTATATTGTGGCAAGATAATTTTGGTGGCAAATTGACTATACAGCCAATAAAGCATCTTGAATACGCAATTACTTGGTTTGCACTTTCCTTGATTTGGCTCATTATGTGCGTATTTTACTATAGGCAAAATATATATAAGTCGTAGAGATACAGTGTGGAAAAAGAAAAGCTACAAATAGAAAAAATGCAACAAAGTGGAAGAAAATACTTATTACAAGGGTTAGTGATATGTCAGTGTTGCAAATCCGTTTATTATGGAATGAGTAATGCTAAGGGAGGAAGAAGTTACTATCGTTGTCCTGGAAAACGTTTTGGTGAATGTAACAGCAAATCAATACTCGCAGATATACTAGAAGGGGTAGTATGGGAAGAAGTGAAGATGTTAAGAGGGCATATAACGAAGGAAAAGTGTGATTTATCAGAGGTAGATTGGGAGACTAAATTTAATATAATTAGAAAGTTAGTTCAGCGTATTGAAATTGATGATGATAATGTACATATGGTGTTTCGATTAAAAGAACTCGCTCTCGAAAGACAAAAAGAAGATATTCAACCTTGTACCAGAATTATAAAGAATGTAGTGCTATCAAATGCAATAGGAATGCATAAAGTTAGCAATGCCCTGGCTGCAATATCAGTTGCAGTGAAACTTGGAATTAGTGATGAAGAGATTAAAAAAGGTCTTTTGGAATTTAAAGGAGTAGCAAGGAGATTTTCTTTAATTGCCGATATTAAAGGTGTTAAGTTAATTGAGGACTATGCTCATCATCCAAATGAAATACAAGCAACCCTGGCAGCAGCACGTTTGACCACTAAAGGAAAGGTAACAGGAATTATCGAGCCGCTTCGTTTTGCTCGTATTCGTAATTTTTTTGATGAGTTCGTACGAATTTTCATGATGTTTGATTATGTAATTCTCACTCCTGTCCATCCTCCAGAAGATAAGCCTATTCCTGGCTGTGGAATTGATGATATACAAAAAGCCTTGATCAGTAATGGGTTTAATGATGTGAAGATGATGAATGATGCTTTACTCATTTCACATTTTATTAGTAATTCGACAAGTTCAGGAGATGTAGTATTATTTATTGGTGCTGGTAGTAATATAGCTAAACTAGCGAAAGAAACTGCAAAGCTGCTGCTAGTAAAATAAACTTAAGCATTGGTGATTTATATGATAAAATTGTGTAGTAAAACTGGATTCCAGTGTCTAGGAAAACAACTGTACAGACATTGCGATATGGGGATAGCTTCCATTAAGAATGGTGTCATCCCAGTGCCCAGACACTGGGATCCAGAAGACTTAACTTTAAATAAGTGGCTGTATAATAAAAACTGGATTCCAGTGTCAAGCACTGGAATGACACCATCTGTTACTCAAATTATCTGTTTATCTGTAGGTTACAATGTTCGTACACTGAAATGTTACAGCGCTGGGGTGACATTTCCCGAACGTGAACACAATTGTGAATCTAGTGGAGGTTTAGCATGATGAAAAAGACGATCAGCAGTGTATTTGCAAGAGAAATTTTAGATAGCAGGGGTTACCCAACAATTGAGGTAGAAATAGAACTATGTGATGGAGCAACAGGTAGAGCCGCTGTCCCTTCTGGGGCTTCGACCGGTAAACTAGAAGCATTGGAGCTGAGAGATCAAGATGAAAAAAGGTATTGTGGTAAAGGAGTGCTGAAAGCTGTTCAATCTGTAAGTGGAGTGATAGCAAATAAAATCATTGGCATGGATGCAGCAAACCAGAGTGCAATTGATAAAGTTTTAATTGAACTAGATGGAACAAAAAATAAATCTAAACTTGGAGCAAATACAACTTTGGGTGTGTCTCTTGCTGTTGCAAAAGCAGCAGCAAACAGCTTTAAAATGCCGTTATATAAGTATTTGGGAGTAGGGGAAGAGCAGATGCCAGTTCCGCTAATTAACGTCATTAATGGTGGAGTACATGCAGATAATAAACTCGATTTTCAAGAATTTATGATTCTTCCGGTTGGTGCTGAAACTTTCAGTGAAGCAATCAGAATATCTGCAGAGGTATTTCATAACTTGCGCAGCATTCTTAAGAAAAAAGGTTATAGCACAAACGTAGGAGATGAAGGTGGTTTTGCACCAAACATTGGAAGCACTGAAGAAGCTCTTAATTTGATAATTCAGGCTGTTGAATCTGCCGGTTATTCGATGAAAAATCACTTTGCACTGGGTCTTGATGTTGCTGCATCTACTTTTTATGAAGATGGAGTTTATAAATTTGAAAACAGAGAACTCACTTCAGAGGAATTGGTTCAGTATTATTTTGACCTTGTAGGCAAATATCCAATAATTTCTATAGAAGATGCAATGAATGAAGACGACTATGAAGGTTGGAAATTACTTACTGTAAAACTTGGGAATAAAGTTCAATTGGTTGGAGATGATTTATTTGTTACAAATTGTGAACTAATAAGTAAAGGAATAGAGGAGAAAATGGCAAATGCTGTACTAATCAAGCCAAACCAGATAGGAACACTTACGGAAACTTTTGCTGCTATTGAAATGGCAAAATTAAATGGCTACAGGGCTATTATTTCTCACCGCTCAGGTGAAACAGAAGATACAACGATATCCCACATATCAGTTGCGTCGAATTGTGGGCAGATAAAGACTGGCTCGCTGTCGCGTTCTGATAGGCTTGCAAAGTATAATGAATTAATGAGAATAGAAAGTTCATTAGGAGAAAATGCTAAATATTATCGCGGGTTGGCATGGATTTCATAGATGAAGTTAAATTATATTTAAAAGCAGGTGATGGTGGCGATGGCTGTGCTAGTTTTCGTCGAGAAAAATTCGTTGAATTTGGTGGCCCAAACGGTGGTAATGGGGGCAGGGGAGGAGACATAATTTTCATCAGTGATGCAAATCTCAACACTTTGCTTAATTTTCGTTGTCGAAGACATATTAAAGCGAGTAGTGGAAAAAGTGGTACGAGTAGAGATAAATCTGGCACAGCAGGAAAAGATATTATACTTAAAGTTCCAGTTGGTACACAAATAATCGATGAAGAAAGTGAGGAAATAATAGTAGATCTTGATAAACCTGACATGGAATTTCAAGTAGTGAAAGGTGGAAAAGGTGGGCTTGGAAATACTAACTTTAAATCTGCTACTAATAGGGCACCAAGACATTTTACCCATGGTCAGCCCGGCGAAGAAAGAAATATAATATTGAAGCTAAAAGTTTTATCTGATGTTGGCATTATTGGTATGCCAAATGTAGGTAAATCTAAATTTTTAACCCGCTGCTCGAATTCTGATACGAAAGTAGGCGATTATGAATTTACTACTATAAGACCACATTTAGGTGTAGCAAAAGTGGATTATAGCGAAATTGTGATAGCAGATATTCCTGGAATAATCGCTGATGCTCATCTTGGAGTTGGGCTCGGACACAAATTTTTAAGGCACATAGAAAGGTGCAAAATTTTACTGCATTTAATTGATGTAACGCGCGATGACATTATTTCAGCTTATAATTGTACACATAATGAACTGAAGCTTTACAATAGCGATCTTATTGAAAAAGAGGAAATTGTAGTGTTAAATAAATGTGACTTATTGGAAGAAACAGAAATCCTTGAGAAAAGGAATCACCTAGCCGGTTTTCTTGATAGAGAAGTACTGTGCTTATCAATCGACGATGATTTACAGCCCATCTTGAGATTATTAAACGAGAAAGTGAAAACTAAGGAAATTGATGTATATGATCCTTTTAAGATGTGAATTTTTTATTTGACAATCAAAGTCTGGATTCCAGTGGGTAATTTTCCACAGTTGTCTGCATTTTTTGTTCCACAACTTATCTTTTTTTCGGCTTGTGCCATTTCTCACACTGTCTCTTGCTTTCTTGAATTCAGAAATTCAATAGCTACAAAAGCATTTGAGTAGTTTTTTGTTAAGAATTAGGCATAGAATCCCCCATATTTATTAATAAAGAACAGAAAAAATGTAACGCACATACGACAGAGATTAAGCATATGTGTGCACCCATTTGCGCTGAAGAAGATACGCTACATTCTTTACTGAGTTTGATTATTTGATAAAAAAGTCTGCAGACGAAGATAGATTTTGAGCTCTAAAAATACCTCTACTTTGATTATACTAAGATTAGATAAATAGGCGAAGTAATTTTTATATTAATTTTTTAGCTTACAACCGATTTTACGTTCAACAACTTGACATTTATTCAATACTACTGTATAATAAAGATGTGCATTTTTTGTACTATGGCAATAAAATTACCTTGTAATAGGTGTATTGGACCCGAGGGCAGTACTCGGCGCCTCCACCATATTTTTTGATTGATACGGGGGCGAGTAAGGATCGACATGCATAGTAAAGATGGTAGCTTTGCTCGGTTAGATACCACCGCTAAGAGTTCACAATTTAGATGCAAACGATAACTTTGCTGCTGAAGACAATGTTGCATTAGCTGCTTAATTTAGGCACTATAACTTCATTGCTATAAGCACGGTTTAGGGAACGCCGGGTAACAGAAGTTTCCCCAAACATGTAAGGGTTATATGGATAAAACAGATTATCAGAAGTCGCTTAGTCATGCTAAATTTCAAGTTATCAAAAAGGCTCTAGATACTATATTAGATAATGTTTTTACTCCTCACTTAGAGATACTGTTTTTTACTTTCCATAAGATGGTACAAGCCTCCACCTTCTAGGTGGAGAAACTTTAGTTTGTCAATGTCATAACTGTACTTTATAAAGTATAGTTATGACGGAATATGACAAAGGAAAACACACTGTATTTTATCATAGGTACCATATAGTCTGGATTACAAAATATCGGTACAGAGTATTAACTAAGGCTATGAAGGAGAGAATACGAACAATCATAGCAGAAGTATCTGAAGAAATGGGGATTAAGATAGAAAACGGAGTAATATCATCAGATCATTTACATTTATTCGTAGTAATACCTCCTCATATAGCTGTGAGTGATTTTGTTCAAAGAGCCAAAGGCAGGTCTTCACGCAAAATTCAACAAGAATTTCCAGAGCTAAATAAAATGTACTGGGGAAAGCGTTTTTGGGGAAGAGGATACTTTAGTGCTACCAGCGGACATATCACAGATGAAGTCATTAATGAGTACATCAATAAACATACAGATGCACATCAGCCTCATTCTATATCTAGTATAAGATTGGAGTAGCTTTAGCTTCTCACCGCGCTTCCAGCGCTATATCCAACCTTTCGGCTCTCAGCCGATAGTGGTTGAGTCGATTTAATGGTGTTGCCATACCAGACTACTTGAAAGAATCATATCCTACTCAAATGCTTATTATATTACAGCACTAATTTTATAGTCTAAAAGTTTTTGAGGATAAGTTTAGTGTCAGTTTGAGCTTTCGTGGAAAACAAGAACAAGTCACTGTACCGTTTTTTGCTATTAGTGAGTTTCATGATAAAATTTCAGGAGATACTTTAGTATTTAGCGTTGATTCTGATAAAGAATATGAAAGTGAGAAATGTGCTGAAAAGTCATCAAATGGTAGTATTATATCTATAGATCAACTTTACGATAAGTAGTTTTATAATATCAATTAAAAGAAGTGATCTCATTAAGTAATGGGTAATTAAAATAAGGAAAATGGTTCTGAATACTTATCTTGTCATATAGATATCCATTCAGGTGTATGGCTAATGTGCAAATATTTAAACCAGTGCTTTCTTTCTTGTTATGCAAGTAGCTGATGCTGGTTCCTTTGTAATGGCGTTATCTCAGTGCTCAGACACAGAATTGTATGAACATTCGTTTGTGAAAGCAGTGTGTTAAATATTATAGCAGATTTTGCCTCAAACACAAAGGTATCAAGCACTGGCATGATAACGTCTATTTCTGTGATTGTCTTATCTATCTTATTTTGCCACTCTGCTGAACAGATACTTATATTGTATACATCTCTCCGTTAACTTATCAATAAGTTTTTTATCCACGTGGAATCAAAGATTACAATATCTTGTTAAATTTTAATAAAAATCTTTAAAATTTTAATATTTTATGTCATACTTAGTATATTATTAAAATATTAGGTAGCAGTAATGTCAACATATATAAAAGAGTACGTCAACGATATTTGTGGATCGCAAATATCAAAAATTCATCTTCTTAAGGAAGACAAGGTCAGAGTCTTTTTCAAAAATGATAATGGAAAAACTTTTGATCGAACTTTCTCAAAAAGAGATATTGCAGAATTTTTAAACCAAACTATTGAAACTGAAGACTTTGTTATCACGCAAGATATAGAGAATAGCATTGCTTGTAATATAAAAGGAATTTATAAAGACAGCAAAGGGAAATATCACTACACAGAAATAATATCATATACTCAGGTAAAGTTGGCTTATGAAGAGTATACACAAAAATTTAAGAGAGAAGATGGTATCATGTTCAAATTAAATCGACATATTTCCACAGCCATAGGGAATATGCCAACATTGAGTGGATGGTATAAAAAAATTCTAGGCTTTAATCCTAGAAACGGATTATGTAACCCATTAAGTAACTTAATTGTTTCTATGAAGCTAGAAAGTAGAGAAGACTTTTTAAGCTTTTTTAATAGACTAAATAACGAAATAACCGAGCAAGATATTATAGATTACCTTAATGGCAAGGAAGAAAAAGAACGGCAGTTACATTTGATACTAGTTCTATCGGAGTGCTTACCTATTTTATGTTTTTATGATGCTAAAAAGAGTAAAAAATTTGTTTTCTCTGACAACATCTTGCTAAATAAACAAAAATTTTTCTTTGATCCTAAAACAAAAAAACAAGCTTCCATTTCTCAAGAGCAACTTGAGCATGCATTAGATAACACAAAATCAGAGCATTATATAATGTTTAGCTGCCGCCGCAGTTATTATTATAAAGATGAAAAGCTCAGTAAAGATGGGCATGCTATGCTAATATATAAGGGAGAAAATAGTAGGTACATATTTTTTGACGCTAATATTGGAGTGGTTGGTTTTTGTTCTAAAACAGGCATTGCGCAATTAGAACTAAATGATGTGCTTGATTTGATAAACCTTGCCATCTGGTATTATTCAGCCAGTGGATATTTTAGAGAGCAAGTTCCACATAGCTGTGACACATTAATTTTGCTTCGAGATGTAACATTGGCGCTGCAGGAAGTTGAAGAATTTTACAGTAGAGGGAATCCAAGGCAGCAAATAGTGGACATCTCTGTTGATAAACAGACTAATCAGTTATTGTTTGCACCTATTTATTATTGTGGGGCTTGATTTTATATCTATCACTACACATAATAGGTTTTAGTATAAATTAGTAATATGCATCCAATCATATACTTACTTAACCTGCTACTAGATCTTTACAGCTTCATTCTAATATGCTCAGTTGTTCTCGATTTGTTGGTTAAATTGAATGTGGTTAACATGTATAATGAGATTGTAAGCAGCATAATGCAAACTTTAAACAGACTCACTTATCCTCCACTAAAGGTTATCAGAAGGTATATACAACCATTCAATGGATTAGATTTATCCGTGATGATATTGATAATAGCAATTCACTTTGTAAAATATACAATTACTTATTACTTTAAGTAGATGTTAAAAAAACAGCTAAAATCAGCGATATACCTGTTATTCTTAATGTATATATATATATCGGTTTTTAGCTATAATTATAAAGATCCATCCTTAAATACATCTACAAATGAGGAAGTAACAAATTTAGGTGGAATAGTAGGTTCATATTTAGCTGATATATTAGTTCAATTTTTTGGACTCGCTAGTATTACAATAGCTACAACCATAGTTTACTTTTTGATATCAAAAAGGCTGCTGAAAATTCTCTATTTAATATTAATCAATTTAGGAATATGTGCTACATTAGAGCAACTTTCGCTCGGTATCACTACTAGGTACATGCACAGTGGAATAGTCGGCAATACTCTAATTAGCCACTGCCCGTTTTACATATTCACAGTAGTAGTATCAATAGGTATTGTAGGATTGATTGGTTGGAAGAGAACGGTTTATTCTTTGCTTTTCCTATGTAAAAAAATATTTTCCCTTTTTACAAAGGTTCTGTTTTTCAGGTTACGTAAAACTACTGATTATTCAATAGCACCATTAGTAATAGAGGGAAAATATAGAACCATTAGACAACAACCAAAAGAAAGACAGAAGAAAGCTACCGAAGAGATTTTTAAACCACCTTCTAGCGAGTTTGAGTTTCCAAGCATTCACTTACTTTCTAAAGTGGAAGAATCTATGCAGAGAAAACAGTTGAATGCATTAGAGAGCAATAAGAATTTATCTCTGCTCGAACAGGTGCTGAGTGATTTTGGCGTGCAAGGAAAAATTATAAGTGTATGTTATGGACCGGTTGTGACTTTATACAAACTTGAACCACAAGCAGGTACAAAATCTGCAAGAGTGATTGGTCTTGCAGATGATATTGCACGTTCAATGAGTGCACTTTCTGCACGTATTTCAATAATTCGTGGACAAAATGCCATGGGAATAGAATTGCCAAACAAGGAGCGAGAGATTGTGATGCTGCGTGATTTACTTGAATCGCCAGAATACCAAAATGCAAACTTAAATCTTCCAATTGCGCTTGGCAAGGAAATAAGCGGAAAACCAGTTATTGCAGATCTGACTAAAATGCCCCACTTGCTTGTTGCCGGAACTACAGGGTCAGGTAAGTCGGTTGCAATTAACACGATGATTCTGTCGCTTGTTTATCGACTAAGTCCTGATGAATGCAAGATGATAATGATCGATCCAAAAATGCTTGAGCTTTCAATATATGATGCAATACCGCATCTAATAACACCAGTGGTAACAGAGCCAAAAAAAGCTGTTATTGCTCTTAAGTGGAGCGTGAAAGAGATGGAAAATCGCTATCGTATGATGTCATATTTAAATGTGCGGAATGTAATAAACTATAATCAAAAAATTACAGAAGCGATGAATAGCGGAATAGAATTGGAACGTGTTGTACAGATTGGCTTTAACTCAACAACTGGTAAACCTTTGTTTGAAAAAATACCGATTAAAATGGAGACATTTCCGTATATTGTGGTGATTGTAGATGAAATGGCAGATTTAATGCTTGTTGCTGGCAAAGATATAGAATGCTCTATTCAACGTTTAGCTCAGATGGCTCGTGCTGCAGGGATACACATCATAATGGCAACACAACGCCCATCTGTAGATGTGATAACAGGTGTGATAAAAGCAAACTTTCCAACGAGAATTAGTTTTGCTGTTACTTCTAAGATAGATAGCCGTACAATACTTGGTGAACAAGGGGCTGAACAATTGCTCGGTATGGGTGATATGCTTTATATGGCCTCTGGTGGTAAGATTATTCGAGTTCACGGTCCATTTGTAAGTGATGATGAGGTGCAAAATATAGCTGATCATCTAAAAACGCAAGGTGAGCCAAACTACATGGAGGAAATCACTCAAGAAGATGAAAATTCTTTCGCGGAATCAGAAGGTGAAACAGAAGATGAAGAGAACGATCTATACAAGCAAGCAGTGGCCATCATTCAGAGAGATCAAAAGGTTTCAACTAGTTACATTCAAAGGCAACTTAGAATAGGCTATAACAGAGCTGCAAATATTGTTGAAAGAATGGAGAAAGAAGGTATTGTCAGTGCTCCGAGTTACTCAGGAAAGAGAGAGATATTGGTAGAATAATTGCTAACTTAAACCAAGGAAAGTTATTTTAAGATCAATGTATAATGATAGTTAATTTAATAATAATTTAAACATTGGGAATGTAAAATTATAATATATTAATTAGCTAGGGGGTTAAAATGGTAAAAGGAATTTTCCGCAATTGGTTAGGTATAACAGAATTGCAAGAAAGTCAAAAGATAGATGCTGAGAAGTTTGAAAAAGTTTTTGGTGAATTAAAAAAATGGCAAGAAGCTCAAAATATTGATGCTAAACAGTTTGAAGAGGTATTTAGTGCATTAAAAGAGTGGCAAGAAGCTCAAAAGATAGATGTTGAGCAGTTTGAAAAAGTTTTTGGTGCATTAGAAGACAAGATTGGTACTGAGCAGTTTCAAGCTATGCAAGAGCACTTAAGCGGCTTGCAAGAAAAATTTACAGGCTTAGAAGAAAAAGTAGAAACATTTGCAGACATGGTAGGGGGACAAGAACAAGCAATATTAACTTGTGCCATAGTCAGTGCTGTTGCTGCAATAGCTGTAACTAGTTTTGTTGCATTCTGTATCTATCAGGGAGTTAAGCTTGATAAAGAGAAGAAAAACGACTTGTCTCAAGATATGCCAAGCGGAAAGTTTAATAATGTGAATGATACCGAAAAACTGAAGAATAACTTACAGCAAGGAAGAGTGTAATGCTCTTTTTGAAAGGGTGTTACGTAAAATTTGTAACACCTTAAATTTCCTTTAGATTATGTAGGTTTTGGTAGTAAATTTTTTAGAAAGATGTTTGTATTATAAAGTTGGTAGAGATTCTGATTTACTTAAAGCTCGTTAATTGTTATCTTCTAAGGTACGATATTCATTATAGTATGTTCAAGTTCTTTTCTAAGATTTTATTTATATTAATTTTTGGGTTCTTTGCTATACATAACGCTGAAGCTAAGTCTAAAGTGAAGCTCAGTAAAAGGTACATACCTCCTGGTAACCCTGGTGGTGCAAATTTTCATGTAGATGAGGATTTTGCTGAGTCGTATAAATTATACGAAAAGCGTAGGGCGCTCCTTAAGAAAAAAAAGTTACAAGGTCAAATTAATGCTAACATAAATAAAGAAGATCTAATCAAAAAATTAAAAGAAAAAAAAATTGCTAGCCTTGATAATGAGCCAAACAACGTGGGAGCTTGCATAGTTGAAGATGAAGAGGATGCTATGATCAATCAGCATGGTATTAATCTTGCACGTTTAAAGGGTGCTGTATTTATAGATCAAGAGCCAGTTTCTCAGTATGAAAGTAAGCAGCATAAAAGTGAACAACAAAAAGGGAAAAATGTTACTTCAACACGAGAAAAAAAAGTTTCCCCTATAAATGTTACTATAAAAGAAAGTACATCAAGAAGAACGTGCTCTCATGATTCTATTACTGACCTAAATAGAACACCACAGCATAGTTTAAATGGTTCAAGTTCATTTGGCAGTGTAGTTGACACAGTAAAATAGTGTCACGATTAATAATATGCTAGATAGAGACCTGACATTGAGTGATGATGCATATGAGTCATCGCCGGTTTCCAGGCATAAAACTCATGCTGTAAAAGTTGGACAAGTGAAGATAGGTGGAAATAATCCTATAGTTGTTCAATCCATGGCACTTGGTGCACATATAGATTCTGACAACATAAAAAGCAGTGCTCAGAAATATGCAAAAGAAGTAATAGAACTAGCGCATGCAGGTTCAGAGTTGGTGCGAATTGCTTTGAACTCAGAGGAAGTAGCAAAAACAATACCTTATATAGTAGAGGAAATAAATAAAGAAGGCTTTGATGGTAAGATATTAGTAGGCTGTGGACAATATGAGCTCTACAGGCTGATTCAGGATTATCCAGACAACATTAAAATTCTGGGTAAAATTAGGATAAATCCAGGTAATATAGGCTTTGGTGATAAACGTGATGAAAAATTTGAAAAAATTATAGAGTATGCAATAACGCATGATCTTCCTGTCAGAATTGGAGTAAATTGGGGTAGTCTTGATAAGTACCTTTCACAAAAATTAATGGATGAAAACTCCTTGTCTAGTAATCCAAAAACTTCTGATGTTATATTACGTAAGACGCTTGTAATGTCTGCTCTTGGTAGTGCAAAAAAAGCTGAAAAGATTGGCCTTAATGCAGAGAAAATAATCATTTCATGTAAAGTCAGTAGAGTGCAGGATTTAATTTTAGTTTATACGGCACTTGCAAAATCTTCCAATTATGCGCTGCATTTGGGTTTAACCGAAGCTGGTATGGGTAACAAAGGCGTAGTAAATACCACAGCAGGGCTTACTTATTTATTGCAAAATGGTATTGGAGACACTATCCGGGCTTCTTTAACTCAGCGCCCTGGTGAATCACGCACTAATGAGGTGGTAGTATGTCAGGAAATACTGCAGTCTATAGGTTTGCGCTACTTTAACCCTCAGGTGAGTTCATGTCCTGGTTGTGGACGCACAAGTAGCGATCGTTTTCGTATATTAACTAAGGAAGTAAATGGCTACATAAAAACTCATATGCCGGTATGGAAGAAAAATAATCCTGGTGTAGAGTATATGAAAGTTGCTGTTATGGGATGCATAGTAAATGGTCCTGGAGAGAGCAAACATGCAAATCTGGGGATCAGCCTGCCTGGGTATGGAGAAAAACCTGTTTCAGCAGTCTACAAAGACGGCAAATATTTCAAAACTTTACAAGGTGATAATATTTTTGAAGAATTTAAGGAAATTATTAGTGATTATGTGGAGAAGCATTACACATAAGCCTTTCACAAGTTTGTACTTAGACTACATTCTGTTTAGTGAACGTCAAATGAGACAATAAAGAACGTAAATTTAAAAAATAGATAATAGGGTTTCTTCTGCCTTTTTTTTATATGGTAAATTTCTTAATATTTAGATTGGCCCGGAGTAGTATAGAGATGTTATTCCAGTATCAAGGACTGAAGTTTCCTGATCTACAATATTTGTACAGTTATGAAATAGATGCAATTTGACATAAAGGCTTTACTTTTTGAAATTTTGGGTTACGTTTAATTTAACATATTTCAGTGGGGAATTTATTGTAAGTAGAAAGGAAGCTTTAAAAATATTAGGTTTTGAATCAAGCGATGTGCCCAGTGAACAAGAAATTAAATCAGCGTATAGAAAATTAGCCTTGAAATATCATCCTGATAAACATTCAGAAGCTGTAAAGAAACAAAATGAGGAGAAATTTAAAAAGCTAGGTACTGCATATGAATTTCTCACTAAGGAAAATATAGAAGGGGTTAAAAATCTAACTGACGAAAATTTAAATGAAATTAATTCACCTGGAGATTTGAGGTTTTACTTATATAGAGCTCTATATAATCAGGATATAAAGTTTCTTGAAAAGCTTTTTTCCAAATTCAAAAGCAGTAAAGATGGAAGATTTGGTGATTACATCAATGAAGAACTTATTTGTATTTACTTTCCATTATCTATTGATTTAATGCAAGCCAAAAATTCAAGAGATTATAGTATTTTGAGACTTCTTTTAGAAAATGTTGCTGACCCTAACATAAGGCTACTCAATAATAATGAAGCTTCGTTATGCTATTATATGGTTCTCAACGACAGCAGAATTGTAGAGTTATTGTTACAATATGGTGCTGACCCTAATATGGTAGATAGAAATGGTAAAAATCCGTTGTTTGAAGCGTTTTTGTGTGATGATGATCATACTATGGAAATACTTTTGAAATATGGTGCTAATCCTAATATGTTAGATGAAAATGGTCGAGGTCCATTATATCAAGCAATCAATTGTGACAACGATAAACGCGAAAAATATTTAGAGTTGCTTCTAAAGTATGGTGCAGATCCTAATCAGAAGGTTAATGGCTCCAGAGTTATAGAGTGTGCTCCATATTTCACTAATAATGGTGTAATGAATTTGATTAAAACGCTTACTCTGCCATACGGTAGCAATGATAAAGTTAAAGGGTTGATGGCTGAATACGGTGGAGTTGATAGACGTTATCTACGTGATCAAGCAATACTGACTTGTTGTTGCTTAATCGTCGCTTCTGCTACTTTTTAGTATAGCTTCTCCTTTGCGCTATGTACCGACAGCAATATTTGCACTTGCTGCATGTTTTTTTATTAAAAATGCTGTACATGCTGCATTTTTTGCAAAAGAACCTTCTACTGAGTTTACCGAAGCTAGAGCTTGTCCAGGGATTAGTAAAAGGCTATAATACCTAAAGTTTTAGTACTGGGTAAAGATGAGAAAAAAGCATCCAGCAGACCTAAGTCAAAGGGAATGGACAAGAATAGAAAGCTATTCCAGAGTATCATACAGGAAAGTAAGAAAAAAATATACTATAGTTAAAAAAATGTGATGGGATACCAAGGAGAAGATTTAAAAAATCATATAAAGGAAGAATATGGTATGGATATTGAGATTGTCAAAAGGCCTTCATGTAGGTTCTAAGTCAACAAAGACACACCGCCTTAGCTACTACCAATGAGGGATTTAAAGTACAGCCAAGAAGGTGGGTTGTAGAAAGGACTTTTGCTTTAGGAATAGAAGACTATCGAAAGAATAAGATTTACTCACTGAAAATTTCATATATCTGGCTATGAGTAGAGTTATGTTAAGGAGAGAAATATGCTTGAGTTTATCAATTCCCTGACAAGTTCTAATCATTAATGTTATACACGTTCTTTTCTTTTTCTATTCTCTCTTGTTCTTCAATACAATACATAGCAAGCGGATTAGCTTTAAGTCTTTCGACTCCTATTTCTTCTCCCGTTCCATCGCAGTAACCATAAATGCCTAATTTTATTTTTTCCAACGCCTCCTTAATTTTTTCTTTTCTATCTTTTCGGCGCTTAATTAATTCTCCATTTTCACTATCAGAATAAATACTACTATCTTCTAGATCTTGTTTCTCCAGTTCAGAGAGTATTGATTGTAACTTTAAGCTAAAGTATTCCAGTTGTTTTACGTTCATATATTCTTCATTTTCTGAAGGAACGTAATCTTCCGGTAACTTTATTTTTATTAATTTTTCCATAGCATTATCAATAAAATATATTAAAACTTATATAACTTGTAAACACAAAAAATTATACTACCCTCAAAGTAAACACTATAATTTATAATAAACATTTAAAATCCTGGTATGATTAATTTGGTAAAAAAATTAGTAATAAATGATAATAATCTTACTTATATAGTATGTATTTTTATTATAATGTTAAGTTTATCTTCATATACACTTGAAAACAACAGTAAACAAGAAGTCATATTAACATTAACATGGATATGTGCTACATTTGTTTTGCAGATCTCTACAAATAATTTATTTACATCTGATTATCATGATGGAATATTAGAGCAAATCTTTTTACAGCCACTCTCTTCTAGGCTGATAGTTGCTTATAAAATCTTCGCTCACTGGTTGTTATTTGGGTTACCGATTTCAGTGATTTCTTTCATGTTCAGCTTTGCAATTCTAGGCAATAATATTGAACATTCAATAGCAGTTGGAGTGTCTTTATTATTTAATACGCTGATAATCATTAATATTTCAGCTACTGGAAATGCATTGATGATTGGTCGAAATAACTTAGCATCAGGAGTGTCGCAAATTCTTGTTTTGCCAATGATAATGCCAACTTTTGTATATTTCAAATTGCTAACTCAATTTGAAAATTTATCCTTGAATATTTATACACTACTAATCACCATCTTAATTTTTGTCATTTTAATTGTTAACAGCACTATAACTACTCACATAGCATTAAAATTTGCTGTGGAGCAGGATTGAAAAAACTTACTAGTTATTTACTTGTATCTGCTTAGTTAAGGGTGTTAACTTAAGTAGAGATGGAGACATTAAACTTCTTACATGAATTGAAGAGTTACAGCGTGTGAAACCATTATTGGATTTCAGACTGGCTGGTTATGCAAGAAATCTAATATCTATCGAAGAGTCAGAAACTTTTATAACTTACCTTTAATCAACCTAACCCATGCGTGCCAATCTCTCTTACCAAGATTGCTTTCGAAAGACAGAAGATCCTTTACGGCTTTTGAGCAAATTTCTTCACTTGGAATTGACAACTCCCTATTCATTGCTAGCGTCAGGCATTGAGTTTTACAAGCTTGTTCTAAGTGATACGTATAAAACATTGCTTCTTGTATAGTCTGACCACATGTTATAGATCCATGATTGTGCATTAACATCACAAAATTTTCTTTCAAATCAGCTATTAATCTTTTTCCTTCTGTATCATCAAGTGCCAGGGAATTATAATCATGGTAAGATAACTTATTATAAAAGTGCAGCGCCCACTGACTTATTGGGAGTAATCCATCCTTGAGAGAAGAAACTGCTACAATAGAAGGTGTATGTAGATGAAAAATTGCTTGAATATCTTTCCTTGCTTGATAAATGAAGCCATGGATTACATAGCCAGTTTTATTATATTGATATTCTTTGCCTTCAATTATATTCCCATCAAACGATACTTTCATCAATGAACTTTCATCTACTTCATAAAAACGTATACCAAAAGGATAAACATAAAATGATTTTTTATCTTCAGAACGTACAGAGAGATGAGTATACGTATGATCATCTAATTTAAGATAAGATAAAATTTGATAGGCGTTAACTAGGTCTCTTTTCAACTCACTATTTGTTAATAACATAGCTCTTGACTAAAATTTTCTAAAGATTTATACGTAAAAAAAAGTTTATTACAAACTAAAAGGTGAACCTACGTTAAAATAACTTGCCTTAGGTGATTAGAGTTTACATTTCTAGATTACATAATATTTTAACTATAAAAACGACTTTTTATGTAATATTTCATATGTTTTAAAGCCTTGTTTTTATGTTATTATAATTGTAGGTTTTAATATTAAAAATAATATGATAAACGTTGACATAAAAAAACAGCTAACAAAATTTTTCATATATATCACTGGTCTTCCAGGAAGTGGTAAACTTTCTACAGCAATAGTATTATCTAGTATGATAAATGCAGTAATTGTAAGTGGACTTGAATATAATCAAACTTCCAAAGAAGCTCGAGATAGAATATATAACACTACACATGTTATGTTTCAGGCAATAGAAGCCTATCCTATTGACTCAAAAAATTATATATTTGTTGATGAATTAATTAAAAATAATGATTACAACATAAGAATATATAACTCAGTAGTAGAACTTAGTAAAAAAATGAGCACAAAAATCCTCCCTATAGTACTTAGGTGCAATCCATTGATATTACAAGAGCGTACTATATCAAAAAAGCAAAGAAAAAATAGGAAGGTTACTAATATAAATAGTATTAAATTTAGGGAGGAAGATTTATTTGTACCACAAAATGCTATAGAGGTAGAAAATTCAAATATGAGTATAAAAGAAGTAGCAGAAGAAATAGTAAGTCAGATGTACAAACTTGGCCAAATTAATAGTGTTTACGCAATAGGCAACGATTTCATATACTGAGGCTCATTTAAATATAGAGCCTCAACTCCATTTAATTTTTGTTTATTTTTTAGTCTATAACGGACTAATAGCCCTGCATGGCTAGCATCCAACTTTGGTAAACTGCAATCCATATATGTAATGCAGTGCGTTTCAGGCTGGAGTTCACTTACTACAGCAGGATTTGATAGCGGTAACAAATTGAAATCAAATAACTGCGTATAAAACTTTTGATCATCTTCGATTATAGCTTTAATATTTTTTTTGCTATTTGTACAAAGTAGCGATATTGCATATGCTTGAGCTTCCAGCGCACTAACCCCATATAACGGCTTATTTGTAGCAAGATTTATACCTTGTGCAGTTGATATACCAACTCTGATTCCAGTAAAACTTCCTGGTCCAACTATCACTGCTAAATGGTCTATTTTATCGTAGCTGTAATTATGCTTATCAAACAAAGTATTGAGTATTTGAAAAAATGATTCTGCATGACTATTGTTTGCAGAATTGCGTTCTACAAAACAATTACCATCGTAATCAATTACTGCTATTGAACTACCAGCACCTACAGTATTAATTGCTAGAATGGACATCACTTAAGCTTATCATAGAGCTTTGTAAACATCATAGTGAACGCACCGTTACCCATAACATTTGCTGAAGTTATTACTGGGTCAAACACTATATACAATGCTGTAATTAATGAAAGCATCTCTGGGGAGAATTTAAGATACTTCTCAAGAACAGGCAACATTACCATAATCCCTCCCGCTGGAACTGCAACAATAGCAAATTTAAATAACAGAAAGTAGAGAAGGAAAGTCACATAGTCTGTTGCAGACAATGCACCACCAAAAGTCATTATCATTGATAGTATTATAATAAAAAAGCAATCACCTACTAAATGAAAGCTAGCAGTTATTGGCACAACAGACGATGCTATATCATGCTGCTTTACATTTTTTTTGCTTCCTTCAAGAGTAAGCGGCATAGCTATATTACTAGACATTGTGCTCATTGAAGTAATAAATGAAGGTATCATATTGCCTATACTAGCTATCCAACTTGTGATCTTAAATGAATTTGCTGCTCCATATAAGAGAAAAACATAAAGGTAGGTTGCAGATGATATAATAATAAAAATTATTGAGTAATCCTTAAATATTATGGGTAAAACCTGATCATGTTCCATTTTTAAAGCAAGACCAAGTACAAACATTGGAATAATTGGCATCAAAAATGTCTTCAAAATAAAGAGAGTTAAATCTGACATTTTGTTCGAGAGCTCTTTGCTTTTTTTTGGTAATATTGTGGACACTAATATGCTTAACACAAATCCACAAGCAAGGGCATAAAAATTAGAAAGCAATGCAGGTATCCTAAATGACCATAAAGGAACAATTGTTTCTTCATATGTTATATCTTGTATTGAATAAGTGTTTTGTGTGATGAAATGCCCAACAGAATAAGCTATTAAACTTGAAGCTAGATTCGACAAGAAAATCGTTATAATAAGTAACAATATAAACTTTATAGCCGACTGCTTAAGATTGTTAACACTACTAAAGATTAATGCAAAAACAATAAAAGGCATTATAAATAGTAAGATCTCTTTTATACTAAGGCTTATTGAATACAAGAAGGCTTTCACTTCCATTGGAACTAGATGACCAAAAAATACAATCGAAGTGATAACAGCAAGTAAGGTTAGTAATTGTAACATATTCTAATATAGCGATATCCTATGGAAATACATATGATAAATTAGCTGCTAAGTAAAGTAAAACTGCCTAAAATATTTGCATTACCTTCTAGTACTTGAATGAGATTTCAAATTACAACGTTTCCACAAAGTATATAATTAACATCCACACCTTTGGTCAAGTTCCATTCACGCTTTATTACATTATATTCCATACCAGTCATATCTTGTAGTGTTACATTGTTTTCCCTTAGATGATTTGCAATTTCTGATGGCTTGAGAAATTTATTCCAATTATGTGTGCCTTTTGGCAGCCAGTTTAATATGTACTCTGCGCCGACTATTGCAAGACAGAAGGATTTAATAGTTCTATTTATCGTCGATATAAAAATTAGCCCTTCTGGCTTCAACAGCTCTATTGCTTTTTTCATGAAAAACTCTAAATTATCGACATGTTCAACCACTTCCATCAACAAAACCACGTCATACTTCTTGTCATTGCTTAGCTCTTCAATGCTAGTGTGTGTGTATTCTATATTTAACCCTACTTTCTTCGCATGCGACTGTGCCACTTTTATGTTTTCCTCACATACATCTATTCCCGCAACCCTAATACCAATACGCGCCATTGACTCTGACAAAATGCCACCACCACAACCAACATCGAGCAATGATAGTTCTTTTAAATCGCATTTTTTTAATTCTTTTATTTTCTCAACGATGTATGATACTCTCACAGGATTCATCATGTGCAATGGCTTGAATTTGCCATTCTCATTCCACCATTCACCTGCTATTTTAGCGAATTTTGATATTTCATCTTCGTTATAAGTTTTTGTGTTTTTTTTCTTGCTAATATTGCTAAGTTTATCAAGGCGTTCTTTATGTCTACTTTCTTTTGAAAATTCTGTTTCGAGGAATTGTTTGACTATGTCTTTTGCTAATCCACTCGCAGTAAACCCTGCACCAAGACAAAGTATATTCGCGTTGCCATGCTCGCGAGCTAATTTTGCGATCTCAACACTATTACATAAAGCAGCATAGATTCCTTCAAAACGATTTGCCACAGTACTCATGCCCAAACCTGTACCGCAAATTAATATTCCATAATTTGCTTTTTTGTTTGTTATATCTTCTACAACTTCAGCAGCATAGTCAGGGTAGTCTACACTCTTTTGTTCAGCAGTGCATCCACGGTCTATCACTGTATAATCTAAAGTTTCCAAGTAAGCCTTTATTTCTGATTTTAGTTCATAACCTGCGTGGTCTGAAGCAACTGATATCACATCTGACATATAAGAAATTGCAAATTAAGGGTATTTATATGGGTAATTTATTTTGAGCTTTTTGTCAAGCTCTCCTGATCTTTCTGAATAAATTTCGAGTCAGATATGCATAAATTCTATATAATTTTTATCCTACCACTACTAATTCGGTAAAATGGATCATATAGATATTATAAAGTCAAAATTATTGTTGTCCGACATAGTAGGAAAAAAAGTTAGGTTAATAAAAAGAGGAGATAGTTTTGTTGGACTCTGCCCATTTCATAACGAAAAAACTCCATCTTTTTCGGTCAGCAATGTTAAGGGCTTATATTACTGTTTCGGTTGCTCAGCTCATGGTGATGCGTTTGAATTTATTTCACAAACTGAGGGCTTAAGTTTTAAGGAAGCGTTGGAAAAATTGGCATCTGTTGCAGGTGTTGAGTTACCCACAAACCTCAGCTTTGCTAAAGAAAATGACAAACTGTTTTCAGCACTGAATTTAGCTGCAAATTGGTTTACACAAAAAAATCAGGGAGTTGTAGGTTATTTAAAGCAACGCAAGATTTCACTCAAAATCATAGATAAATTTAGAATAGGTTATGCACCAAGCTCTGGTTTGAGAGAATATTTGAACTCTTCAGGTATTGAAGACAAAATTTTGGCTAATGTTGGGTTGATAAATAGAAATTCTCGTGATTATTTCTATGATCGACTCATGTTTCCTATAAAGAACATTGCAGGAAAAGTTATTGGCTTTGGTGGACGTGCGTTGAGTTCTGATCAACAACCAAAATATTTAAATAGCCCAGAGAGTCAGCTCTTTAAGAAAAGAGAAAATTTATATGGATTAAACTTTGCTTTGAGTGAAATACGCAAAAAACAGCATCTATTTGTTGTTGAAGGATATATGGATGTAATAGCACTACATCAAGCGGGAATTAGCAATACAGTTGCTCCGCTTGGTACCGCAATTTCTGCAGAGCAGATAAAAAATCTATGGAGATTTGCTAAAGAAATTTCTATCTGTATGGATGGCGATAGTCCTGGATGTCATGCTGCTATTCGAATTGCAGAACTTGTTCTACCGATACTGGAGCCTGGATACACATTGAAGTTCGTGACTTTGCCAAGCAACAAGGACCCATACGATATATGCAATGAACTAGAATATAAGACGGAAGATGTACTATCCGCTTTTAACCGCTCAACAGAACTGCACTCTGAATATTTATGGCATCACATAATTGGTAGCAATTTGCAAAATTATGAAAAATTTGCTCCGGAAAAATATTCAATTCTTGAGCACAAATTCATGAAATATGTCAATGCTATCGGTAACAGCAGTATTAGAAGGTATTATAGAGATTATTTTTACAATAAGGTCAGTGAATTAAGAAGAAACTTTAAAAAGCTGATTTTTAATAGCAAAGCAACAAAAGGTGAGTATCTTTACAATAAATCTCCAGAGCTAATTGAAGCAGAGCAAAATCAGGCCATAATTTTGCGTATAGCCGTAGAATTTCCTGAAATCTTGAACCGTCCTATATTTTTTGAGCAATTTTCTCATTTCGAATTTACTAATGAGATGAAAAAATTACAACAGTGCGTAATTAATATGGTAACTAATGAGAGCAACTTTAATAAAGAAATTCTGCTACAGGAGTCTAGTGTTATAAAGTTTATATTTGAAAAAACTAGCGTACTAAATAGTCAATTAAGTGAGAAGAGATCGGCAGAAACTGTCTGGAATAACATAGTATTACGGAAAGAATTAAATGTATTACAAGAAGAAAAAATTAAAGCAAGGCTGGGCGGTAATTTTGACTTAGAGGAAAGGCTAATAGAACAAATAAAGCAAATAGAGGATAGTATACAAGAAATGCAAATGGAATTTATTCAAAAGTAGATGGCTTAAGATGTTCAAAATTATTAGAAAAACACTGTATTAGTAGTTGCTTAAAATAGCTTATTCTAGTATATTTTCAATTTATTTAATTACGACAAGTGTTTGCATTTCTCCCTCTCATTATTTTTTTAACCTTATATCTTGGTAGTGGTACTTATTTTTCCTTTATAGGACTTGACAATCCTCTTCATCAAATTTCACCGTTAGTTTGCTTATTACCAGCATTATTTTTTGCTATTCTATTCAATAAAAACAAAATTCAGCATAGCGTTGATACTCTTATAAAAGGTATGGGGAATAAAACTACTCTTACCGTGTGTTTGATTTTTCTCCTTGCTGGGGCATTTTCTACTGTTACTCAATCGCTTGGTAGTATAAATGTTATTGCTAGCTTAACTATTTGCTTTCTTCCAGCACAATTATTACTTCCTGGAATGTTTTTAATTTCTGCGTTTATTGCAAGTGCAATAGGCACATCAATCGGAGTTATTGCACTTATAACACCAATAGCTGTGAATCTAGCACAAAATGGAGCTTTTGATTGTGCGGTGGGCGTTGGAGCTGTGATAGGTGGGTCTATGTTTGGCAGCAACCTTTCAATGATATCTGACACCACTATTGCTGCTACTTCTTCACAAGGAGCTTCAGTAAAGGATAAAATAAAACTCACTTTCAAGACAGGATCTGTTACAGGTCTTATAATACTTATTTATCTAGTAATAATTTCAAATAGTACAGAAGTTGTTTCTATCTCAAGTCTGAATTATTTATCCATAGTCAAAATTATCCCTTATATATCTTTAATAATTATGGGTTTATTTGAAATAAACACACTGGTAACATTAGCTGTTAATATGGTTGTTGCTGGAATATTAGGAATAGCTTTTTTTGATTATTCTATTATTGATTATTCTCATGATATATGTAGGGGTTTTAATAAGATGAATGAGGTAATGATATTTATTCTTTTCAGTAGTGGATTAAGCCACTTAATGTACGAATACAGTCAGAAAAAGATAGATAAATTCACCGATGAGGTGAATCTCACAAGAAGTCAAGCTGAACTTATGATTGCAGGAATATCATGTATGTTTACTATTTTAGTTTCCAGCAATGTTGTTGCTATTTTATTAACTAGTAATATTGCGAAAAGACTTGCACAAAGATATAACATTGCACCACACCGTAGTGCGTATTTATTAGAAATATTTACTGCGATCACAAAAAGTATCTTACCTTATGGTTCTCAAATATTGCTAGCAAGCAGCATTGCCTCTCTTTCACCTATTGCTGTACTGACAAAAGTATATTATTGTTTTGTTTTTGCAGCAGTTGCAATAAGTGAAATAGTTATTAACGGCAGACGTCATGCGGTTTTAGCTTCTCAACTATCATAAATATACCACAACTCTTTCTGTAGCTTTGTGTAAGTTATGCTAACCATGGATGGTTTTCTTGCATAGTACTAACAGACATATGGTTTGAGAGTATCATTATAGGGATTTGGTATTAATAATTCAGGAATACTGGGAACATATAAATTCATAAAGGGTTTTGAGTTTTTTTGCTCTACCAAATGATCTTTACGAACTTGTTATTTATTATAAATGCAATAGGAAATACTATATGAGATATGATAGTAAATATAGGTCCTAATAGGAATACAGATTACAAGAGATAGGCAATGGAATTACAAAGAGTTTGCAAATATTAGTTATTATTTGTAGAATATAGAGAAATTAGTAGAGATTTTAATAGTATGCCATCCATTACTTTTATTTTACCTGATGGAAGTAAGAAAAGTTATGAAGCTACAGAGGGAGAAACTCTTCTTAATTTAGCCCATAGAAGTGATCCAGATCTGCTTGAAGGTGCATGTGAAGGTTCTCTTGCTTGCTCTACATGCCATGTGATTGTTGATCCAAAATTTTATGATGTTGTAGAAACACATAATCCTATATCTGATGAGGAGAATGACATGCTGGATCTAGCTTTCGGTTTAACAGAGACATCGAGGCTTGGATGCCAAATAAAAATCACAAAAGATATTGACGGTTTGTGCATAACCGTGCCCAGAGGTACAAGAAATATATCATTAGATAAATAAGAGGATAATGCGTAAAATTTTTATCTATATTCTCATCTCCTTACCTTTGTTTATTCCTCTAGCGTATAGTGGTTTTTGGTATTTTTCTGCATTTAAGGTAAAAAGTCTTTTAACTGATTACATTAATGACGAAAAAGTTGATATTTCACATGATTTTAAGGGGTTTCCTTTTAACCTAGTTTTTCGTGTAACGAATCCAAAATTTTCTAATGAGCAATTAACTGTTTCATCTGAAGCTTTAATGATAAAAAACAGATTATTTGATAAGTCAGTATATATCTATATACCAAGCAATAAAGTAAACATTGCTGTCCGTAGTGATGAGAAAAAGAATATAAAGTGTCACACACACGTGAGTAGCCACTTTGTTGTTAAACTAAATGATTTACTATCTTCATTAAAATTCAACAGAAATAGCACTGTAATAGACTATATAGATACATTTCGTTACGAAGATTATGGATTAAGATGTGATGTTTTAGAAAATCAGCAAAGTGTTATAACTGAAGTGAATGATAAAAGTAATTACATTCAATTTCACTTTGATAAAGAACTGAATGAAAATACTAAACTAGAATTTGATTTTTATACTTACCGTTATAAACATACTGCAAGTCCTGAAAATTACCTTAGTGTCGACGCTAAATTAGATTATGAATTTGTAAACCATATTTCAGCTTCTAAGATTAATTTCAACATAGAAAAATTTTTGATTGAGAGTAATAACTTTTCTATTGCTGCAAATGGTGGGGTAAGTAATTACAATTTAGTTACATCTTCATTTGAAGATAAAATCAATGTAGCCATATCAAATTATAAAGAATTAATTTCGTTTGTGACTAATGATTCAAAGACTGCAGATAAATTGGAAAAATCAATATCTTCCTTATCAGAAAAAATCACTAATAACGACATTCAATTTTCAATAAAGTACGACAATAATGTAGGTTCAGGCTTTATTGGAAAATTATCCACTACTGATTTTATCACTCAATTCACCAAGAATGAGAATAGTAATTAGCTTACTTTTTACATTGATATTCCATTTAAGCATAAATGCTTTTACTTTGGATGATAAACTAAGAGACGAAAGCATGGAAGAGCGAGCAAGTAGCTTATTTGCAGTAATAAAGTGTCCAGTATGCTCTGGTGAATTATTATCCGAATCTGAGTCTCAAGTTGCATATGGTATGCGTAAGACAATTCGCAAGAAGATCAGTGATGGATATACTAACGAGCAAATAGTTTCAGAGTTAAAAAATTCTTATGGAGATTCAATTATCATTGTACCACCTGTAAAATCTAGTACCTACATTTTATGGTTTATTCCTTTTATAATTCTTCTTATTGGATGTTTTCTAATACGAAAATCAGTTCAGAAAATAGATAAGGTAGTAAAAAGATAACTATAGAGTAAAAGTGAGTTTACAACAAATGCAAGTAGCTACTATACGAACATTTGAGTTTAGATCAAAGATTGTAAGGTTAAATCTTCCATCCAAATAACCACGCACTCTACCTGCTTATCTGGGTAGACTTCTTGCACTAAGGTTTTATAGATCAACATTTGCTTTTTTATTTCATTTGATGAGGAAATAGAAACATTATGGTGTGATTTATAGTCAATTATGATTGCTTTGTCTTCTGTTATGCACAGTCTGTCTAGCCGCACTAATACTGGTTTTCCGTCAATTGTTCCACTAAGTAGAATTTCTGATTTGCCCTCCAAGTCGAACAGGTAATCATATTTTTCATTAAAGGTTAATATTTTGCTGTAAATTTCATCCTTATCTTCACTAGTGTTTATGCTATCAAGATATTTCCTGACCCAATTTTTTCTCCTGTCTTTCTCTATCTGGGGCATATATTGCAATATACTGTGAATTATTAAGCCTCTTGCATAGCTGTCTGTCATCCCAATGCTCCTTTTTGTCATTCCAGCATTCTCATCTGTCATCCCAGTGCTTGACAATGGCTTTTTTTCTCCAGGTTCCAGAGTCACGTGCTGCAATGAAATTGATAGGTTTGATGGAGGTGAAATCACTGGAACATCAAAATAATCACGTTTTTTATAAATAGAAGGGTAGTTTGCATTCATGCATAGCACTTCAACTTTTTCTTTAAATATCGGCTGTAAGTATAGTTTTTTCCTCTCATATAATGCTCCATATTGAATAACTAGATCATACCAAGAGCCCTTTTGCACTGGCTCTTTGCCTAAAATGTATAACTCATCTTCAGCACGCGTAAGTGCCACGTACAGCAAACGCAAATATTCGTTATAATCCTCTAGTTTTTTCTCTCTTTTTACTTGATTACAATAAGCATTACTATTTTTGCCACACCAAAAAGGTGCTTCCGTTGCATCAAACAAAATATTTTCGCTGTTTCTTGGTACTGTATTTGTGTCAACTAAAAACACTATTGGAGCTTGTAGACCTTTTGATTTATGAATTGTCATTATTCGTACAGCATTGAGTTCTGATTGCATATCGTTTTTAATCTCAGGATTATTTTCTTTGATCCACTGAACAAATGCTTGAAGAGATGGGTGCTCAAATTGCAATATGAGGTTCATAAATTCGTCTAGAATCTCGAAGCACTCAAGACCTAGCCTTGCAGCAAATTTCTTCTTGCCTGTGCGCAATATATGCGTGAATAGTGTAAGGGGGGATTCTGTCTGAGATAAATTAATTAGATAGTTTAATTCATTAGAGATAATCTCCTGATAATCTTGAAGTTTTTCCCACAACGACTGTTCTTTACGATCGTATGCAATATTGAATAAATCATCCTCAGTGAAGTTAAATAGCGGTGATTTTAAAACATTTGCAAGAGCAAGATCATTTGCCTGGAGGAGCAAAAATTCAGCTAAAGCTATTAAGTCTTGCACAGCTATGTAATCCATAATTCTAAAATAATCTCGGCCTATAACTGGTACATTTACTTTTTTTAGTTCACTTATTATGTAGTCAACTAGCGCATTTCGTTGCCGTACCAAAATCATAATGTCCCTTGGTTCTATATGGCGATCTTTGGCGACTAAAATCCGCCCTTCGTTTAACCAATTGTGAATTCTTTGGGCTATTGCCTGAGCAAGTAATCGATCCTTTACTACATAATCTTTCCTCTGTGTTAAATGAATTTGTAAGGCTTGCTGCTCTTCCTCTTCATATCCTGGCAGTAACGGCCAAATTTCAATGTATCCTTGATCGTTTTCTCTATATGGAATATGTTTTATCTTGTTATCATTGAAAGATATTTCTTCACGAAAATTGTTAAATATTCTGTCTACAAGCATCAAAACTTCTGGAGTTGAGCGAAATGACTTTTCAAGTTGACATGATACCCAATCTCTGCCACCGGTTTTCGTGTGAAAATATTGCTGCATGTAATTAAATAGATGGGGATTTGCTCCTTGAAATCTGTAAATTGATTGTTTTACATCGCCAACAACGAATAAAGTTCTCTTTTCGTCACCACCGGTAAAAAATTCATTGCAGAGATTTGTTATAATTTTCCATTGACTGATACTATTGTCTTGTGCCTCGTCAACAAGAATGTGGTCTATTTTTTGATCTAGATTAAACAATATCCAATCTTTATAGCCTGGATTGCTAAGGAGATTTGTTGCTAAATTGATGATATCATCATAATCAAGCAGTGCATTCTTTGATTTTTCACTATTATATAGATCAACATATACTTTAAATATACTAAGTAAACTACTGGTTCTTGCGAATATTTGATAAGAATTTATATCCTTTACATGGGTAAACAATGCATTTTGAATGCTTTCTATCATTTGCTCTACGTCTTCAAATTTTTCCAAAGCACCCTTTGTTATAATGGATGATATGCTCTTTTTTTCGTACGATTCTGATTTGAGAAATACTTTAGCTAAGTTCTCTATCTTGTTGTCATCCCAGTGCTTGACACTGGGATCCAGAAAAAAAGAAATATGGATCCCAGTGTCAAGCACTGGGATGACAACATTTGGTACGGACGATTTTGTGCTATTACACCAATCATAAAGTATCGCACTGTAACTCTGATCTCTTTTGCTGCCCTCACTTAATATTTTAGCTAATCTTTTTATCTGCTCAATCGTTTCACTCTGTAAATCGTGAATCTTATCTGGGGCACTTAGTTTATCTTTGATATACCCTAAATTATTTTCTAGAGCTGATCTCTTTATACATAAGGTATAGAGCAAATCACTCAGCTTGTTTTCATCAATTTCAGCTGCAATGATATTTATATCGTCCTGCACAGTTTCATTATGAAGCGTTTTTTCAAATACGATGGAATGCAATTCTTTACATTCGCTCAACGTACAATTTGGAGCGATACCAGCTTCTGTAGGAAAGCTGGAGATTAATTTGTAACAAAAGGCGTGTATAGTTTGAATATTAAGACCAAGATTTTCCAGTTCAGAAAAAAGCCTTCTTGCTCTTGTTAAATAATCTTTATTTTCTCTGGTCACACACTGGGCTAATTGTTCTAAATCTGCGACCAATATACCCTCTGGACATATTGCCCACTTACTAAGTGTACTGTAAATGCGATCCTCCATTTCATTTGCTGCAGCATTGGTAAATGTTAAGCAGAGAATATTTCTCTTATTCTCTAATAGAAGTCTTAATACTCTGTCTATTAAGATCTTTGTTTTACCTGTACCAGCTGATGCACTTACCCATACAGAGAAGTTAGGATTTATGGCATTTGATCTCATTAGGAGTGTATAAGGTTTGACTGAAGTGGCATTTCAAGTATAGTAAATAAGATAGTGTTAGTGAAGATATACAGATGGAAAGTTTTTGTGTAAAGGCTCCTGCAAAGATCAATCTTTTTTTACATATTATAAATAGAGAAGAAAGAGGGTATCATTTAATTGAAAGTTTGGTTGTCTTTGCTAAACTTTCTAATTTTTTAGAGATAAAAGTAGGAGAAAAAAACTTTAGATATGGTAACTCTACAGTTGAATTTGTAAATTCTGAGTTTAGAATAAATTATCGATATAATACTATAACGAAAGCAGTGATTCTACTGCTTAGGCATGCTCCTGTACGCACTAAAGTCACTGTGAAGGTTGTAAAAAATGTACCAATTGCTGCGGGATTTGGTAGTGGTTCCTCAGATGCTGGAGCTGTGATACGCATGCTAGGAGAGCTTTGGAACATTGATAGGCAAATTTTAAATGATATAGCTTTAAGCGTTGGTGCTGATGTGCCTGCAAGTATAGATAGTAAGCCAGTTTTTGTCAGAGGTGTTGGTGAGGAATTATGCCCCATTAAACAATGCTCTTTACCCACAAGTCTGGTACTTGTGAAACCGAAAAAAAAGTTTTTGAATACATCAGAAGTATTTTCCAAGTATAAAGAGGATTTCTCTCAGCCAATTAAGTGGAGTGATAACACTGAGGAGAATTTGTTAGAGCTTCTTAAAGAGACAAAAAATGACCTGCAAGAAGCAGCAATAAGTCTTGTACCTGAAATTCAGAATGTAATATCAACACTAGAGTCACAAGAAGGCTCTATACTTTCTCGTATGTCAGGTAGTGGTGTAGCGTGTTTTGGAATGTTTGATAGTGAAGAAAGTGCAAAAGCTGCAGCGGCAAATATCAAAAAGGAATATCCAGAATGGTGGGTGTGCGACACGGAATTAATAGTTTGATTTATGCCCTTAATTTCCAAGAAGAAAAATCTTATAGATGGTTACAGGGAAGAAAGATTTTGGGTAAATAATCAAGAATATCATAGCTCAATTATAATTTTTCCTGAAAAGGTGATTGAATTGAAAGAAAGTGATATAAATAACAAGGAGTATTTTAAATCTTTTTTGACAGAGGAAATAGAGATTTTGATAATAGGTACTGGTAAGATACGCGATTGTTCAATGAAGTCTTATCTTATGGAGCAAAAGAATTTAAATTTTGAATTTATGACGACGGGTTCTGCATGCAGAACCCATAACGTTTTAATATCTGAAGATAGATTTGTTGTCAGTTATCTGATAGCATGTTAGAGATATTTACACAGAGTTTTTTTATAAACAGTCTAATTGCGGTAATTATGATTAGCCTAGTCACAGGAGCTCTAGGGTCATTTATGATATGGCAAAGGTTATCGTATTTGGGTGATAGTTTGTCCCATTCTTCATTGCTTGGTATTGCACTTGCTTTGATCTTTAATATCAGCCCATCAGTAAGTATAATGCTCATTGCAATTATGTTTGCTATACTACTTTCTCTTAATTTTAATAAATTATACTCTGCTGATACGATATTGAACATAGTTACCAATGTAGTTTTATCATCGAGTTTAATACTTATGTCTTTTCTTCCATCAGGTAATAATAGTATTATTAGCTCACTTTTTGGTGACATATTAATGATTGACCAAAGTAATATAATATCAATTTTTCTAACCTCCGTAATAGTTACTTTGATATTAATATTTAGATGGCGCTATTGGCTGATGATTTCGATTAATCAAGATTTGGCAACAGTTGAGAAAGTAAATGTTAATTTTGTTAGGCTAGAATTTTTGATTATACTCGCTATCTTTATTGCAATTTCTGCTCAATTAATAGGAATATTACTCATTGCTGCATTTTTGTTAATACCTGCTGCATCAGCAAGACTCATTTCAAAAACTCCAATGCAAATGATTATTGTTGCAACAGTTTTTTCTGTGATTTCTGGAGTATCAGGTTTGATATTATCTGCAAGTTTTGACTTATTAACTGGACCTGCAATTATACTTATCGCAGCTGTGTATTTAATCATTGCTTATTTTATAAGATTGGTGTTAAGTAGATCGACTTAATTTTGGTCTCGGAAGTTCATAATTCATTAACAAATGAGTGTAACTATCTGAGCGTAAAGTAGTTTTTGCTACGTTGTTTTTATGTGCTAATTGTTAATTTGTGGAGTGAAAGATATGGCCGAAGGATTTTTTTCTAGATATATAGGACAGCCTATAAAAAATTTTTATAATTATGTTACGGGAAAGAAAGAAGTGTCTGATGATATGCAGAATACAGCAAATCAAGAAAGCTCAGAATTGTTGGAAACTGATGTGCAATCAAATGATGTACCACCAAGTAGTGATAATATAATATAGATGGCATGAGAATCACGCCATCTAAAGTTAAAAAATTCCTTGAGAAACCCGATACTTTAAGTGGTGTATTAATTCATGGGAGTGACAATAGTAAGGTCGATATTTTTGTACAGGAAATAATTGCCAACTTGAATGAGTATTCAGTTCAGGTGATGGATTTTGCAGTAGTGAATAAGTCGCCTGGCTTGTTATTTTCCGAGTTGGCAAACATTTCGATGTTTACTAAAAAAAGGTTAGTTAAGCTGATAAATGTCAGTGGAAGTATATCTAAAGAGTTAAGAAACATATTGGATAATAATATAGGCGATCATTATATAGTAATGATAGCAAATGATCTTCCATATAGTTCTACAACTAAAAGTTATATGGAAAGCTCAAAAATTTTCGGTGTCATTACCTGCTATAAGGACAGCGGTAGTAATCTTTGTGATATTATATCAAGTTACTTGAAACAAAATGATATAGAGTGCACAAGTGAGATAATCTACCACTTGCAGTCTTATTTTAATCATAGCAAACTGCCTATATATTCAGAGCTTGAAAAATTAGTTTTATATCTAGGAAAAAGAAAAGATCTTAAACTTGCTGATATAGATCTATGCTTTTCAACCTCCGGCAATGATTATGTTACACTTGATAATCTGTGCTCTGCAATAGTGAGTAAAGACATGGGACAATTCATCAAAATTTCCGATGTATTGATATTACAAGAGAATTTTTCACCGATAGCATTAATCCGTATTATATC
The DNA here is from genome assembly GCF_964028235.1 of Wolbachia endosymbiont (group B) of Cyclophora punctaria. Taxonomy (NCBI): domain Bacteria; kingdom Pseudomonadati; phylum Pseudomonadota; class Alphaproteobacteria; order Rickettsiales; family Anaplasmataceae; genus Wolbachia; species Wolbachia endosymbiont (group B) of Cyclophora punctaria. Next base: position 916,599 of record NZ_OZ034749.1, on the reverse strand, counting down.
AAATTATTTTCTACGGCTAGAAAGCGTTTTGCTGTTAATACAAAATGGAATGAATGAACAAGCTGCAATTGACCAGCTGAGTCCTCCATTGTTCTTCAAACAATTGCAGAGTTTTAAATCTCATTTGAAAAGTTTGCAACTTTCAGAACTTAAGAAGATCTTAGAAAATTTGATGAGCTTGGAAGTGACCTGTAAAAGAACTGACTTGGACCATAAAATGATCTTTCAGCATGAGATTAACTATTGGTGTTATTCGTTCAGCAGAGTAGTAAAATAAGGTAGACGAGAAAAAACAACTAAATGTTGTCATGAAAGTAGCTGACACTGGGATCCAGAAATATGGGATATGTATAGAAGTTATTTTAAAATACAACGTTTTGGCGAGATTATGGATTCCAGTGTCAAGCACTGGAATGACAGGAGCAGAAACTGGAATGACAAGAAATCTAATATTTGCACATTTCCTGAACAATACTTATTGGTGTCATTCAAATACATTCGGTGCATTTAAACCTTTTGTATGATTTTCTTCTAACCTTGCAACGATGCTCTCTCTACCGATAAAAATTAATAATTTAGCGAGTTTTGGACCTGTTTCTGTTCCTGTTAAAGCGAGGCGCAACTGCATAAATAGATCTTTTGCCTTTATATCAACTGTCTGTCGAATATTTTTAACCCACTCTGATAATGTGTTTTCATTACAATCACCTTGAGGTAATGTACTTAGCGCTATTTTTATAAATTCTTTATTAATAACCACAGGCTCTATATTGGATTTACATACTTGCCACCATTTGGCCACCTCAGAAAACCTGTTTATGTTGTTTCTTATAAAATACCAAAACTCTGAACCAATTTGACTTAAACGATCTTGCACCATTTCAAATGGCATTTGTTGCAGCACTTTGCTATTTAGCTTATACATTTCACTCAAGCTGAATTGTAAAGATGCTGAGCTAAATTTTTTGATATCAAATGAGTCAATTAAAGGCTGCATATCAACATGAGCTTCTATTGGATCAGATGTTCCAAGTTTTGCTAAATAGCTAATTAGCGCCATTGGTTCAATCTCATCTTCTCTTATGGACTTGACATCCAGCCCGCCTTTCCGTTTCGATATTTTGCTATCATCAAAGTGTAGTAGGGGAAGGTGGGCAAAGATAGGAATTTTCGCTTTTAATGCTTGAATCATTTGAATCTGAACTGCGGTATTAGTTACATGATCTTCCCCACGTACAACATGGGTTACATTAAAGTCAATGTCATCAATAACAGAAGGTAGCATGTACGTATAAATTCCATCTTCTCTTTTTACTACAGGATCGCTGATATGAATTGTTGCAATATTTATTTCGCCTTTAACTCCATCATTCCATTTTACAGTTTTATTTCTATCCAATTTAAATCTGAAATGTGGTTTTCGCCCTTCTTGCTCATAACGAATTTTCTCTTGCTCAGTTAAAAGCAACGCACCTTTATTGTAAATAGGGGGAAGACCTTGTTTTAATTGCAATTTTCGTTTATTGTCTAATTCTTCTCTTGTTTCATAACATGCATAAATATGACCTTCTTTCATTAACTGTAAGAACACCTCGTTATAGCGCTCAAAACGCTCTGATTGCTTAAAACTTGAATTCCAATTTATGCCAATCCATTTTAGGTCTTCTATGATATTATCTACATATTTGATATCTGAACGCTCAAGATCAGTATCATCAAAACGTAGTAAAAATTTTCCATTTTGATTACGTGTGTACATCCAACAAATGAGTGCAGTGCGTATGTTTCCTACATGTAGGTAGCCAGTTGGGCTTGGAGCGAATCTTGTTAGCATTTAAATGATTACTTTAGTTTATTTTAATTTTATATAAATGTACTGCTAAAGCAAGATTCTTCTTTGTCTTGGTGTTAGTTGCTACAAAGTACAGCGAACATGAAACCTTTTTGTTAGAGTTCCATGATCTGCCTAAAATACTCTGAAAGCACGGCTTTAGTTATTTACTCTAAATATATTATACGTATACTTGTTATTAAATTAAATTTGAAATGATAAGAAATGAGTGAATTTAAATCAATCCGCAATATTGCAATAATTGCACACGTTGACCACGGAAAAACTACTTTACTTGATAACATGTTAAAACAAAGTGGCACGTTTCGTGAGAATCAAGAAGTTCAAGAACGAGTGATGGATAGTGGTGATCAAGAACGTGAACGTGGGATTACAATACTTGCAAAATGTACGTCAATAATGTGGGGTGATGAGAAAATCAATATCATTGATACACCAGGACATGCGGATTTTGGTGGAGAAGTGGAAAGGGTGCTCTGCATGGCAGATGGTGTATTACTACTGGTTGATGCTGCAGAAGGTCCAATGCCACAGACTAAGTTTGTGTTGTCAAAAGCACTAAAGGCAAATTTAAAACCGATTGTGATAATCAATAAGGTTGATCGACCAGACAGCAGAATTGATGAAGTACTAAATGAAATATATGAGTTATTTTTTAACCTTGATGCAACCAACGAGCAACTAGATTTTCCAGTACTCTATGCTTCAGGTAGAAATGGTTGGTGTGCTAAGGAGCTATCTGATGAGAGAAAAGATTTAAGCCCATTATTTTCAACGGTGATAGATTACATAAAACCTTCCGTTTATGATCAAAATGCACCTTTTGCTATGCTAGTTACTTTACTTGAATCTGATAAATTTCTTGGCAGAATATTGACAGGAAAGATCTACCAAGGAATCGCGCAAGTTAACTCAGATCTTAAGGTAATTGATCTTGATGGTCAAGTGGTTGAGCGAGGGAGATTAACTAAGTTACTCTCATTTTCTGGCTTAAAACGCGTTCCAGTAGAGCAAGCTGTAGCTGGTGATATCATTGCCATTGCAGGACTTGAGAAAGCTTCAGTTTCAGACACTATAGCAGCACCAGAAGTTACAACTGCGATCAGCTCAACTCCAGTTGACCCGCCAACAATGGCGATTACTATAAGCGTTAATGACTCACCTTTTGCTGGTCAAGAGGGAACAAAACTTACCTCAACTGTTATAAAAGATCGTTTATATGCAGAAGCAGAAACAAACGTTGCAATTACTGTAACTTTGGCTCCAAGTGGTGAAGCATTTGAAGTAGGTGGACGTGGTGAGTTGCAGCTTGGGGTACTGATTGAAAATATGAGAAGGGAAGGTTTTGAACTTTCAGTTTCACGGCCTCGAGTGCTGTTTAAAGAAGAAGATGGCAAAAAACTTGAACCTATAGAGGAAGTAGTAATTGATGTAGATGATGAGTATAGTGGAATCATCATGGAAAAACTTAGCTTTCGAAAAGGTGAAGTAACTGACATGAGACCTTCTGGTAGTGGCAGAACTAGGTTGACATTTTTAGTGCCATCAAGGGGATTAATTGGCTATCAAGGAGAATTTTTAACTGATTCTCGCGGCACTGGTATAATCAACCGTTTATTTCACAGTTATGCTCCACATAAAGGTTCAATTTCCGGAAGGCGTAATGGGGTTTTAATTTCAACAGACAAAGGTGAAGCAGTAGCGTATGCAATTTTCAATCTGCAAGATAGGGGAATTATGTTTATTAAGCCACAGGATAAAGTATATTGTGGCATGATCGTCGGTCAGCATAGTCGTGACAATGATTTAGAAATAAATGTACTTAAAGGTAAGCAATTAACAAACGTAAGAGCTTCAGGTAGCGATGAAGCTATAAAGCTTACTCCACCAAAAATAATGACACTGGAGGATATGATAGCATATATAGACGATGATGAATTGGTAGAAGTAACTCCAAAATCTATACGTTTGCGTAAGAAGTTCCTCGATCCAAATGAACGTAAACGTGCAGGAAGGGCGAAGAATAAAGAGTAATCAACGTTCCTGATAAAAATCTGGATGAGCTACTCGGATAACACCATCATAAAGGGAACCAGTGTCAGTTACTTGAGCAGGTACTGGGATGACAAGAGAAGGCTACAAAGGTGTCATGCAAGTAGCTCATCCAGATTTTTTATAATCATCGAAAACATTGTATTTTAACATTACTTTTATACTTATAAGTTTCTAGGCACTGGATTTGTTGTAGACTTACTATTTACTCTATCACTTTACCCTCTTATTTTACCACTCTCCTGCCTATATATTTTTATATGAGGCTTTTTGCAAAAGTTTCGCATTTTTTGTAACATGATTTTCAGTATGTGTAACCTAAATGCAAATTGATCACGAAACTAGTGTAATTATTGAGGCAATAGAGAAATTTGGTGGTGAGGCAAGGCTTGTTGGTGGGTGTGTTAGAGATTCAATTTTGCAGCGTGAAATTCACGATATTGATCTTGCTACTAATCTTCTGCCTAATCAAACAATTAAAGCGCTCAAGCTTTGCAATATAAAGAGTATTCCAACTGGCCTGAAACATGGAACTATCACTGCAATTTTACACAAGAGGTCCTTTGAGATTACAACGCTAAGGCATGATGTAAAGTGTGACGGTAGACATGCGAAGGTAGAGTTTACTAATGATTGGCAAGCTGATGCTTCAAGGCGCGACTTTACGTTTAATGCTCTTTATGCAGACAAGCATGGCCATATATACGACTACTTTGGTGGCATTCAGGACTTAAAAGCACGAAAGTTAAACTTTATAGGTAACGCTGAAGATAGGATTAAGGAAGACTATCTACGTATTTTAAGAGCGTTTCGTTTTCACGCTAAAATATGCATAGGAGATTTAAGTGATGAAATATTGGATGTGTGCAAAAAGCATTCGCACATGATTCAAAACCTCTCTGGAGAGAGAATAAGAGAAGAAATATTTAAATTGCTGGAATGTGATAATCCTGCTCCGACATTTAAGAGCATGCAAAAATCTGATGTTTTACAAAAAATCATTCCAAAAGAAGTAAAATGTGAAATTTTATCTTCACCACTTCTTATCAACACTAAACCTCTGACAAAATCCTCAGCGTATGTCCATACGCCTTTCCTAGATCCCACAATCGATGCACTAACAAAATTAGCGTTGCTTATTAGGACTGCTGAAGATAGAGTTAGTCTTGGGGAAGAAGTGAGCAAGTTTTTACGTCTTTCAAATAAGCAAAAGAAAAAAATATTATTTTTATTATCAAACAATATCAAAACAGAGCTTTCAGAAAAAGAGCAAAAGAAATACATATCTTTATTTGGTAAGGAATTATATTGTGACTTAATGAAGATTTGTGGTATTGAGTCTGGAATAAATGTTGATGAGTATATTTCATTTGCTAAGATGTTTAACATTCCAAAATTTCCTTTATCTGGGAATGATTTAATAATTATAGGTCATCAACCAGGAAAAAATTTAGGTAGAAACTTGGAATTGCTACGACAACATTGGGAAGACAGCTCCTACACTTTAACAAAGGAGGAGCTGATACTTTATGCTAAAAGTTTTATCTAGACGTTGCTTCTTGCTTCACACTTACCGGAGTGCTATTAGTGTGACTCATGGAAGAATTAGGTGTTAATTTGTATTCTTTTTTAGCTTTTTCTGTTAATTGATACTCGTTTACTCCTCCTTGAGTCTGATTACACATTCCCTGATCTGGGGATAAAAATTTATCTCTTATACTTGATGCTAGTTGTAATTCTTGAATCTTATCTGAAAAACATTTCATTCTACCTTTTATTAACTCCTCCGAAACAATTTCTTGGAGATTGCTATTATCTTTGCTATGAAAGTTGTTCAAGACAGAATCTGTAATTGCATTAGCAGCTTCCTCATCCCAACTTAAATTTTTCATGCATTTTTTAATAGAAAGTAACAGCTTGTCTTTTAACACACCATCACGTAACTCCTTATCTATATTTCCAATATTACAATATTTTTTGACAACTCCTTTAACTTCAGCTTCTATGATATCCCTTGCGGATCTTGTCAAATTACTTTCCAACAACTCAAGTAACTGATCACTTTTAAATTTATAACCATTTTGATGTGATAGAGATTTTATAGTTTCCTCAAGCACTTTATGGCAAAAGTGTTTTCCTTCAAGTTCAGGAAAACCTTCTTTCAACTTTGCATTTTGATCAGATAAAAAATCTTTGAGACTCTTATTCTTATTCACAAAAAGATTCTTGGAATGCTTCAAAAATTTTGAAGTGGTTGATTTTGCAGTAGATACTATACTAATTGCATCTAACTCTTTAGTTTTTACTTGTGCTTTAGTTTTTTTATTCATACCTTCTGACTTTTTACCAGCATCTTTTTGCTCATTTTTTAACTTTTGTTGTCCACTTTCAGGTCTTGAAACTTCAGTTTGTTTATCTTTTGATGTCAAACTTTGATTAGGTATTTCTTTATTATTTCTAGTAGAAAATGTTGTAATATTTTCTGTTTTTTTTGCACTTGGATGTTCAACTTGTTTTTGTAGCTTTTTATTTTCCCCTTGTGAAGATTTTAATTTTCCCTCCAAATCTGCCTTTTGTTTCTTTATTTCAACGTTACTTTCTTTTAATTTCTGTACTTTTTCTTTCAATTCGTTAATTTCACTTTCTAATTCTTTTTTCTCTTTTTCAATGGTATTTAGATTAGTCTTTTCTTTCTCTAATTGTTGTTTAAGATTCTCTACTTCAGCATCTTTTCCCCTAGCTTGTTCTTTCAATTCATTAATTTCACTTTCTAAATCTTGTTTCTTTTTTTCAATGGTATTTAGATTAGTCTTTTCTTGCTCTAATTGTTGCTGAGTACTTTCCAATTTTTTTCTAAATTCAGCATTTTTTTCCTCAGCTTGTTTTAATTCTGCTTGTTGTTGCTTAAGTTGATTTTCTAATTGCTTTATTTGAGTATCAGATTCGTTTTTTAACTTACTAACTTCATTCTCAAGTTCTGTTTTTTGCACTCGTAGGTTTTCATTCTCTTTCCTCACAGTTTTATTTATATCTTTATTTTCATGAAATGACTTTATTAAATCCTCTTGTTCTTTTATTTTTTGGTCTTTTGTAAATATAGTTTGCTGTTGTTCGTTCTTTTCAATCTCCATTGCTTTCTTAGATTGATCTAATATTTCATTTAACTGCATTAAGTTATTAATTTTTGAGTCTTTTTCTTCTACGTCTAATAAAAGCCTTTCTTTTTCATTCGCAAATTTTGTGCTGAGGTTAATTAATTCTTTATTCAAATGTAATATCTCCTCAGACTTTTCCTTGAACTGTGCTAAAAATTCTTCTCCTCTTTTTTGTGCAATTTCTACCAATTCACTATAGTTCTTTTTAAGTCCTGCAAGTTTAGACTTTAACTCTTCATTTTCTAATTCTAAGTCTTCAATCTGCTGTGCTTGTGCTGCAAAAAATTTAGCAAATATTTCTTTTTCCTCTCCTAATGATTTTACTTGTTCTTTAAGTTTAGTAATTTCTTTCTCTTTTTTAGTTAATTCCTGATTTAAATTTGACTGATTTTCCTCCTTCTTACTACCTTCTTTCAACTTTTCTTTTAATCTCTCATTTTCATCCTTCAATTCCTTTTCTCTGTTAGAATTTAAAAGATCATCAGTCTGAACCACATTATCTGCAATATTGTAATGTAGGATACTCTTTGCCCATTGATTCCACTTTTCTGGCCACATTCGTCCAATTGTTTTTAGATATAGCCAAGCAAGCACAGTGGATAAGCTGTATTTTTTTTCCTTTTGTTTAATACTAGGTTCGTAATTAACCTTATTGTTAGCATTCAGCATAAAATTACCTAATTTTCAAAGTATTGAAGTTATATATATTAATATAATTATTAAATAAATAATAATATAAATGTTAAATTGTATGAAAATTTTTATAGATTTTAAGTAGAAATACACATGTGCGTAAGCACAGAATTTGCTTTTTCTATTGCTCTTGCTAACATTTCTTGTTCATTGTAATGATTCTTCACATTGATTACCTGAGCTGACAAATTTGCAGGAAAAGTGACTAAACTAACTTCCCATAGCTCCACTTGTTTTAACACTCGAGCTCCGCTTTCATGATCAACATCATACTCTATTGGTATATAGCCAATCGAAAGCCCGTTAATAGTTCCAGTTTTTAGCATTAAATATGCTTCCTCTGCTTTTTGAATACCAAAAAGCAAATGTGCAGTTATATATAGGCCAATATCATTTTCGCAAATATCTGTAATATTACCTATAGGCTCACTTGGGTTGTGCTGCCAAAGAAGTTTTATCTGACTTTTATTTAAGTTGTTCTTCAATGCTCCTGGTAATATCAGATCATTTTGCTTATCAACTATATTAAAAACGCTCGCATAGCCAGAAAATACTCCGTTTTCTTCTATGCTTTTTATTGACAATGGTGAATAGAGAAATTTCTTATTCATAAGTCCTCCTTGTAAATTATGGTATTGGGTTTGCCAGCGCTCTGAGCCAGCTTAAAATGTTGTATAGATTGTTTTCCTATATCTCAGGATGAGTATAAGGCACTACAATATAATTCTATTGTATGCAGTGCTTTGAAAATGGGGAAGTACTTTTTTAGTTATAAAATTTGTCATTTTATATACATAAGGGTAGGGTTTGTTGCACATTGGGTTGTTCAACAGCAGCGTTTTCTAGATTTGTAGAAACAGCTTCGTTTGTAGGAGTAATTATTTTTCCTAGAAGGAAGCCAAATCCCAAAGAAACAGCGGCTATAAAACCATTCATTAATGACTCTGTCCATGTTTCTCCCTCGTATTCTTGATAGATTTTAGAATATATCATTATTGGCTTCACTCGGGTTTAAATTTCTTTCCAACTCTTCTGATGTTTTCTCCCCAGCATCTTGGGATTTTGTTGATGAACTTTTCTGTAAGTTTTCTAATTCTTGTGCGTCCATCAACACCTCACTATTAAAGCTTAAGTACAAATCATACAGCACTATAATTGTTTAGTCAAGGTAAATACTAGTATATTAAGTAAATATTTACTATATTAATATGATTGCTTAAATTCACAACTAATTGTTTAGGGGAATAAAAAGATTGTGTTTTGTAGGTGATTTGCGTAGCGGAAGGTGTTACCCCAGTTTTACAACACCCGGGGTAACGATAAAGAAGGAAGTAGAGAAAGTTATATGTAATAGTTTAAAACTATTACAAGTTTATATGCTCTGTCCTTGAATATTTTGTTGTTCAGTGGTAGCATTTTCCAAATTTGTAGAGATAGGAGCAAACATCCTTCTCGCTAAAGCCGTTGACAATGTAGCACCAATTCCAGCTCCAATTGCAGCTATAAAACCAGGGCCTAATAATTCCATATTTGTTTCAGTGCTGCTGCTAGTTATATTGTTAGTTAACATTATCGCGCCTGCTCCTAAGGCTGCTACTAACCGAATCCTTGACGGTTTACTTGTTGCATCAAGAGAATATTGTACTACTTCTCTAAGCCCTGAATTCCTGTTTTTTAACGCTACTGCTATTGATACTGGTAATATGACCATTATTGGAATGGATAATAGTCCTCCAAGTGTTGTACCAATAATTTCACTCACTTTTGATTTTCCAAGATTAACTCCTAAGGCTGTTATACCTAATACTCCAATTGAGGTGATAATCCTTAGATTTCTCTCTTCCATTTCTCTCACATGCGCCTCATATTGTATTGTAGCTTCTGCTAACGCTAACCCAATACTATTTGGTTGCTGTGGAATCTGATTTACTCGCCCTAACTCTTGTGAAGTTTTCCCTCCAATACTTTTGACGGCATCTTCTAAGTCTAACAATGATCTGTTATTTAACCTTACGTTATCTTGACTATCACAAAGGATAATGTAGTCTAAAATTGTCATTCTCAGATCACTCATTTCTATATCATCATTAATATGATCTTTTAATTCATCGATAATCTTTAATGCTCGCTCTTTCATATCTTTTTCTTCTTCTGCATTAATTGGTGCAAGTATGAGAAAAATTATTCCAAGCAACTCTTGTTGTAAGTTTTTTAAATCCATAATAATTATCATTAATATTGAGTTAAATAATATGGTACTATAGTTACTTAATCAAGTTAATTATTAAGATATTAAAGTATAAGATACCAAAGAGTAATATCCTTAGCCGTAAAATACAAAAATAACTGACGGGTTCTTTATAATTAGAAATATTAAGGAATTTACTAAATAAAAAAGGTAAAAGAATGTTATCTACTTTTCAGAGTCAGCTATTTAGCTAACTCTGAAGAGTAGGAAAGAGCTATATGCTCTGTCCTTGAATATTTGTTTGTTCAATAGTAGTACTTTCCAAATTTTGTAAAGATTCAAATTCTTCTTGCATATCCAGTATGTCTTCTATTACTTGCTGATCTTCATCTTTTTCTTCTAATTGAAATGCTGCTGCTTCTTGAGGTGTTTCTAGCAGTTTTTTTAATATTTCTGTGCGCAGTTTCTCTGTTATTGATTTCCACTGTAGCATTACTAGCATTTCATTGTGCAGCACTGACATTTTCTGTAGTGTTTTCACTTTTTCTGACAGTCCTTTATTTTCTTTTTGCAATGCTTCTATTTTTCTTTGCTGATACTGATTATCTGAATTTGTCATTGGTAATCCATGCATAACCTACTTCAAGTTAAAATTTAGATATTATTAATTAAGTGATACAGTTTCTTTAGTCAAGATAAGCATCAATATATTATAACATTAGGATTAACAACCAAAAGAATAGAATGAAATATCAGGCAATATCCTCTATAATTAAACTTTTAAGATGGAAAAATGACAATTCGTGTAGGAATTAATGGTCTTGGTAGAATAGGCAGAAGTGTATTGCGTGCTATTTTTGAAGTAGAAAACTATAGCGAGCAAATAGAAGTTGTGGCGGTAAATGGGTCGCTCAGTGCTGAGCAGCATGCACATTTGATTAAATATGACTCTGTTCATGGCAAATTTAACGGCGATATTGATTTTAACGAGTCTGAAAATTGGCTATCTATAAATGGCAGGAAATTTTCTTTATATAGAGAACGTAGCCCTGAAAATATTCCTTGGAATGTTGATGTAGTGCTTGAATGCACTGGTGCATTCAACAAGCGTGCGGAAGCAGCAAAGCATAATGCAGAGAGAGTAATTGTCTCTGCTCCAGTTTCAGATGCTGATGTAACTGTAGTTTACGGCGTAAATAACGATATGCTAAAAAAGGAGCATAAAGTGATCTCAGCAGGTTCTTGTACTACAAACTGTCTGGCTCCGATTGTACACGTTTTACACTCCAATTTAGGCATAAAAAGCGGTTTTATGACCACTATACATGCCTATACGAATGATCAAAATATTCTTGATGGCAACCATAGAGACTTACGTAGGGCAAGAGCTTGTGGCCTTTCTATGGTGCCAACTACAACTGGAGCAGCAAAAACAATTGGTTCTGTCATTCCTCAGTTAAAGGGTAAGCTAGATGGTACTGCTATTAGAGTTCCGGTTAGCAACGTTTCTATGGTTGATTTTAAATTTTTAGCTGATAAGAGAGCAACAACTAAGGAAATAAACGAAATATTTAAGAATTCAGCAAATCATGTGCTTTCCGTATGTAACGAGCCTTTAGTTTCAATAGACTTTGTCCATAACCCTTATAGTGCAATTGTGGATTTAGCTGGTACATATGTCACAGGTGATATCTGTAGAGTTGCAGCGTGGTACGATAATGAATGGGCTTTTTCACTGAGAATGTTAGACATAGCGTTATTGTAAAGTATGAACGAAAACTCACAAAAATATGCTTCATTTTATGAGCACTTTGCGGAACTTAGAAAAAGGGTTATTTTTTGCTTTCTATTTTTTTGTGTTACCTTCGGGTTTTGTTACTACTTTAAAGAAAATATATACCGCTTTTTACTTGCACCTTTAATAGAAGTTACAAAAGATAGCAATGATTTTTCTCTAATCTATACAGACTTAACAGAAGCGTTTTTTGTATATCTCAGGGTTGCAATAATGAGTGCACTGTTGTTTTCTTTTCCTGTGTTTGCATGGCAATTCTACATATTTCTAGCACCTGGCTTATATAAAAGAGAAAGGGCAGTGTTATTGCCATACTTAATTGCAACACCGGTTTTGTTTGTAACGGGAGCCGCTGTAGTTTACTACTACATATTTCCCTTAGCCTGGAAATTTTTTATTGCTTTTGAACATAGCGGTAAATCTTTCGGTATACCAATAGAGTTTATGCCATCAGTTAGTGAATATTTAGACCTTGTTCTTCAATTTATGTTTGCATTTGGCACTGCATTTCAAATTCCAGTTATACTCACCTTAATGGTAAGAGTAGGGCTAATCACTGCACAAAGTTTGTCAAATAAACGGAGAATTGCGATAGTGGTAATTTTCATTATTGCTGCAATCTTAACTCCACCTGATGTACTAAGCCAAGTAGGGCTTGCAATTCCAATGTTGGTATTATATGAGCTCTCTATCCTGATATGTAGATATATTGAGAAGAAAGCAAAGGATTGAATCAAGAATATTATTTATAAACAAAGAATGAGCACCGGAGCACTTTTTCTTGAACATTGAAGTGGGATTATGTAAACTGCCCTTATTGATTTTTTAGTAGACGCCAAGTGAATTAAAATATTACGAGGTGTGTTATGATAATAGTTGTTGGTGGTCAAAAAGGTGGTACTGGTAAAACGACCATAGCCACAAATATAGCGGTGATGCGTGCTAGGGAAGGTAGAAATGTCCTTCTCTATGATCTTGACCCATTAATGCTAGCTACCTTGTGGGCATCCCTGCGAGACAAGGACAAAAGTTTACCGAAAATTAACAGTATTCACAAGGTGTTAGGCCAAATTAACATTAGTGTAGTAATCAGAAATGAGCTACAAGCTTTACAGTCCAAATATCAAGATATTATTGTTGACGCAAGAAGAGCAGATGAAACTTTAAGGGCTGCCTTATCATTAGCTAATCTAGCTATATTTCCCATTAATCCATCTGGGATTGATATGTGGACGTTTGACACTCTGAGCAACTTAGTTAACGGTACTCAAAGTTGTAATAAAACCTTTAAAGCAAGAGTGCTATTTAATGGAGTACACACCAATCCAGGTGCAGCTAAAAAACACATTGAAGAATGTGATGATTTTTTAAGTGAATTTGACAACTTAACAAGGTTCGATAGTTTTTTAAGTTGGCGAGCTGCAGTTCAAGACGCCTCTGGCGAAGGTATGGCAATTGTTGAATATAAACCATTAGATTTAAAAGCAATTAGGGAAATTGAATCTGTTTATGAGGAAGCCTTATCTACTGTTAGAAAATCAGAGCCAGCACAGTCAGTGTTAAGGTTGCCACCTAGTTTACATCAAAAATTGAGGGAAATAGCCTTTATAACAAAAGATACAGTTTCTAACATTGGATTCAGGGTTTTAACGGAATACATTAAAACTTTAGAGAAATAAGAAACCAATCAAATCCTAATAGTCGGAACATGATGGAATAGGTAAAGTAGCGAGGAGATGTGAATGCCAGCAGCATATAGTTATGATTTAAGGAAAAAAGCATTGGATGTAGGGGAAAGTAGAGCATTTGTAGCCAAGAGGTTTAAAGTTAACATTCTATGAATGGCAAAAAGGTGCAAGAAAATAGGCGATTTTAAATCAAAATATAGATCCAATAGAGCGTGATTGATATCTTGCTAGTAATAGTGTAACAGCTTTTATTAAGATATTTTTTTGCCATACGGCAGCAATAACAAAATTAGAAAATTGATGGCTGAATATGTTGGCATTGATAAACAGTATATTATGCTTCAAGCAATATTTACTTTAGTAGCTTCTACAACTTTTTTTAGTATAGCTTCTCCTTGGTGCTGTGTACCAACAGCAGTATTTGCACTTGCTACGTGTTTCTTTGTTAAAAATGATGTACATGCTGCATTTTCTGCAAAAGAACTTTCTCCTGAGTTTGCCGAAATTATTACTGAAAAAGTAGTAAATAATGTTGAGCTCAATGCAGAAGACAACTCTCAATCGAGAAGCTACTTGTATGAGACTGTGTTATATAGCGAAACTAGATTTCACTTTTACACACCTAGATAAGGGATAACAGCAGACACTAGAATGACAAAATCGTTATTCTGCTACGCATTATCGCCGTGTAACTATAGCTATATATGAACTAAAAAAGTAATACTCACTAGATCTTAATATTTTAGATCTATATTTCAATAAAATATTACAATTAGTATGCATGATCCATTTAAAAGTGAGGATTATAAAAAAATCTTGATTCTCTGATCAAAGCTATAAAGCTAGGAAATTCAGAGAAACAATATGATAAAACAGTAACAGATTTATCTCATGCTTTAGAGGGTTTTACAGATAAGGCAGAAGATGTAGCTAAGCTTGTTATACGTGATGACTTGAATAATTGTATAAAGAAGGCAAATAAAAAGCCATTAATTCTTAGGATATTCAATAGAATATTAGGAAGAGATGTTTCGATTAGGAATATAAGTAATTTTATAAAAGATAAATTGCCTCCTTCAACTGCTAGAACAGCAATCGAATATACAGATGTTATTCAAAAAATTTCAGATTTAGAGCGAATAGAAAGAAGTCAAGATAAATATAGGTCATATGGAATAAATTTAGAAAATAGACAGCAAAAGAAAAATCTCTTATATGAGCGAGAAGATTCAGGTTATGGAGGTTCATTAAACGAAGATCCTGAGTATGAAGAAATATCAAATTATCAAGAGGAAAAAAGTAAATCTTTAACAAAAGATTTGCGTAATCTACAATCAATTAAAGAAGAGCCGATTTATGCAACAATCTCTAAAGAACATATAGAAGCAAAAAGAGAACATAGGAAGAAACAACAACTTCAATCTCTTGCACCACCAAAACCACCAAGAGTACCACAAGTACCAGAGAAAATGTTTACTATCAATCAAAAAATTAGATAAGAACCGAAAAAAGATAAACCTGCAGTACCACCAAAGCCTAAAGATTTAGGCGAAAAAGTAAGCACAGAGCAAAAAATAGTAGTGGAAAAATCAGCTGAGAGTAGCCCTACACTACCACTAAAATCTGAAAATCAAGATGGTAAAGAATCAGCAAAAAAAGCTGATGGACCAAAAGTACTAGTAGTTGCTATGAAAAAAGAAGTGACTCGCGAGAGTAGTAAAGTAAAGGCATTAAAAGAAAGATTTGAGCGAAATCAAGTAAAGAACGTGTTGCCTGCTGAAAACAAAACTGCTTCAGTAACACAAACGGATATCAGTGTGAAGAGAAAACAATCTCGTTCATTTCCAGTAGGGAATAAAAAATCTTCGATCAACCATCTTGCCAGCAAAAATTTACCTTCCACGAATGTAAGTGTAAAAGAAATGGTTAAAAAATTTGAAGGGAGAAAAGGTGAAAGATAGTAATATTTGGGTATTTCCCTACTCATAAAAATTAGCTCTTATCATAACATTTTTACAGCCATAAGAGGAAGTTTTTATAGGATTGGGGCTAAAGAAAACTTGCATGTAAATGTATCAAGGTATAAAATTATAAATATTAAGAATGAATAGGTTAGTTATGAATCTTGTAACAAAATCCGCTATCGATTTTACTGCTTCGGCTGTTCTTGCTAGTGGAAAAATAGTTGATGATTTCTGTTTAAGTAAACATATAAAGGATAAGTATGCTGTCCTTTTTTTCTATCCACTTGATTTTACTTTTGTCTGTCCAACTGAGTTGATATCATTTAGCAACAAAATAGAAGATTTTTCAAAACGTAATGTTGAAGTGATAGGAATAAGTATAGATTCAAAATTTTCACACTATAAATGGCGAAACACTCCAGTTAATGATGGTGGTATTGGAGAGGTTAGCTACAATTTAGTGTCTGATATCAAAAAGTCTATATCAAGAGACTATGGGGTCTTATATGATGACTCAATTGCACTAAGAGCAACTTTTGTTATTGATGATAAGTTTGTTGTACGTCATCAATCGATAAATGATTTTCCTTTAGGGCGTAATATCGATGAGTTTATTAGAATTATTGATGCAATAAAACATAATGAAGAGCATGGTGAAGTATGTCCAGCAGGGTGGAAAAAAGGTAAGCCAGCAATGCAGGCAAGCGATGAAGGAGTGGCTGATTATCTAAACTCACACAGTGCAGAATTATAAATTGAGTACAAAAGTTCTTATTATTGGATCTGGAGCAGCGGGTTATGCTGCTGCTATATATGCAGCACGTGCAAATTTAGAGCCAATTGTAGTAACAGGAATGCAACCTGGTGGTCAGCTTACAATTACTACGGATGTTGAAAACTATCCAGGTTTTATTTCTATACAAGGTCCAGAACTCATGGAACAAAAGAGGTTGCATGCAGAGAAGGTGGGGGCAAGGATAATAGATGACGAAATAAAAAGCGTTGAACAACTTGAGGATTCTAATAAGTATAGATTTAGATCTTGTGGTAATGCTAGTGACTACTATTCGAATGCAATTATAATCGCAGCTGGTGCGCAAGCGAAGTGGCTTGGCCTGGAGAGTGAAAAGAAATTTCAAGGTTACGGAGTTTCGGCATGCGCAACTTGTGATGGTGCATTTTTTAGAAATAAAGTTGTAGCTGTGGTTGGTGGTGGAAATACTGCTGTTGAAGAAGCAATATTTTTAACTCGATTTGCTAAGAAAGTTATACTGATACACAGGCGTGATAAGTTAAGAGCAGAGAAAGTAATGCAAGACAGGCTCTTTAAAAATGATAAGATAAAGGTAATATGGAATCATACCGTAGAGCAGATTCTTGGAGAAGAAAATCCTAAAAAAGTTACTGGCATTACAATTAAATCAACAGACATCAATAAAACCCAGGAATTGAAAGTAGATGGAGTGTTCATTGCAATTGGGCATGCACCAAATACAGGTATTTTTAAGGGCTTTGTTGAAATGGATCAGCAAGGTTATATAATTACGAAACCTGGAACAACTCTAACCAGTAGGGCAGGGGTGTTTGCTGCTGGTGATGTTCAAGATAAGGTATATCGCCAGGCAGTAGTTGCCGCAGGAACAGGGTGCATGGCTGCACTTGATGCGGAAAAGTTTTTGGAATCATAATTAATTCTAAAATTTTTAACTAAATTACTTGCAATTTTCTTTGTTTTTTTATAATTATGTCAATAAATTATAGGTTGGGGAGAATTTAGTATGCTTTCGAGAAGTAATGTAGATTTTGGAAGAAGGGTTGTTAGTGATGTAGGATTACGAGCTCAAAATCAAACAACTTCAGGACAATCAACAACAAAATTATTTGAAGCTATTTATGATGAAAATCTAGGAGATTTTGAGCGAGCTCTGGAAGAAGGTGCGAATGTTAATACGTTTAATGAAGAAGGCATGACACCTTTGATATCTATAATTAGTAATTTATCTTCAGGCTCTGGAGCAGAGAAAGAATATCAGAGTATGATTAGGTTACTTCTACTTCACCAAAGCATAGATGTTAATATTCATGAAAAACGTGATGGCAATACAGCTTTGCATCTAGCAATGTGTTTTCTTCAAAAGAAAGTGTTACAACTCTTACTAAGTCATCCGAGAATAAGTATTTATCTACAAAATAAAAGTTTTCAAAATCCTGAGCAATTTGTTAGAACAAGTTGTGCTAAGTATTTGATAATAGAAATACAAAAAGCAAAAACAGGAAAAGAATTATTAAATGCTCTTTCTAACAGAAATATTGACCAAGCAAAAAGACTATTGAATCAAGAACTCAACCCTAATTGTTGGAAAAGAAATTCAAATGGAGAAATAGAAACACCACTTAGCCTGATTATCAAATCATGTTTACAAGGAATAACACAAGAAAATGAAGAAGTATTGACTTTCCATAAGATGGTACAAGCCTCCACCTTCTAGGTGGAGAAACTTTAGTTTGTCAATGTCATAACTGTACTTTATAAAGTATAGTTATGACGGAATATGACAAAGGAAAACACACTGTATTTTATCATAGGTACCATATAGTCTGGATTACAAAATATCGGTACAGAGTATTAACTAAGGCTATGAAGGAGAGAATACGAACAATCATAGCAGAAGTATCTGAAGAAATGGGGATTAAGATAGAAAACGGAGTAATATCATCAGATCATTTACATTTATTCGTAGTAATACCTCCTCATATAGCTGTGAGTGATTTTGTTCAAAGAGCCAAAGGCAGGTCTTCACGCAAAATTCAACAAGAATTTCCAGAGCTAAATAAAATGTACTGGGGAAAGCGTTTTTGGGGAAGAGGATACTTTAGTGCTACCAGCGGACATATCACAGATGAAGTCATTAATGAGTACATCAATAAACATACAGATGCACATCAGCCTCATTCTATATCTAGTATAAGATTGGAGTAGCTTTAGCTTCTCACCGCGCTTCCAGCGCTATATCCAACCTTTCGGCTCTCAGCCGATAGTGGTTGAGTAAACTTTTAAAACATAAGGAGCTAGATTTTAGTCAAATAAAGCCAATACCAGCTATAGAGCAAAATTCACGATTGAAGCAAATCATTGAGCAAGTTATGAAGGAGCGATTAACTGATGCTATTAATAGAAAAGATTTGGATGATGTAAAAGAATTAGTAGAAAATAATTGCTTTATGAATGATCAAATTGTTATTGAGGTGCTTAAAAGTTTTAATCCTGTCAGAGAATATCTAAATGAAAAATTCCCTACAAGTGCAGAGCAACCTGTAGCAAATACACATAATGTTCAACCAGCAATAAACGATGAGTTTATTGCTCGAGAGTTGCAGCAGCTCGAAAACCTTAGAAATGAACTTGAAAGAACAAAGGCTCGACTTACTAGAGAAAAAAGTCAACTTGAAAACCTTAGAGATGAGTTTGAAAGAACAAAAACTCAACTTAGAAAAAAAGAGCAAGAGCTGAATAAGGCCGTAAGTGAAAGAACAAGAGACACTAACAAAATTTCACAGTTAGAAAGGGATTTTAGGCAAGAGAGATTAGAACTTCAAGCTCAAAATCAAGACTTAAAGAACAAAAACAGAAAACTTTCAGAAGCAAACATTTATAATAGAAGGCAAAGTAACTATGCCTCTGCTTCTTTTGTGTTATCTGGAGCGTTTGCTGTTGGTACATGTTTAACAATATCGAATTTAGAAATATGTATTTCACTTGCTGTAGCTGCATCTGTTTTCATTGCAATTGGGTGCTACTGTTCATATAAAGCAAGTACAGTACTGAGTGATGTGACAAGCACTGAATTTGGTAATGTTATCAGTTTAAGATAGAGTTAAGGTTTTTACTTCTTCTCTAAACTCTACTGAAAGTTTTATACATCCTGAAAATACCTTGATAATTCGAGTGAATGTGAACCTGAGTGGTTTCAAGACTTAAATAGTTGTTGTAAACTTGCTTTTATTATCTTTTAGTTCAAGAAATTAAAAGTTTAACGATGAGAATTATAATTACAGACCAAAGTAAAAAGTAGGCTTTTCCATTTGATTTATTTTTCACCTGTAATTTTTTGTCAGCTATTAGGTTTAATTTTTCTATAAGGCTAAATATTCCTTGGATTGTTTTGATGGGATAAGAGCTTTTAATTTTTTCCCTATACCCTATTTTACTTTCATGTTGACTGTTTATCCATGTTTCAACTACTTTCCACATATTGATTTCTGGATAGACTTTCCTACATGTTCCTTCTAATAAAATCATAGTTTTCTGCAGCAATAACAATTGTGTTTGAACTTTCATATCAAAATCACCAGTTATTTTTAATAGCTGAGTAAGTAATCGAGCAAATGAAATCTTCTGTATAGGCTGTCCAACAATGGGCTCACCTATTGCTCTGCAAGCTGTAACAAAATTTCTATGCTGTGATGGAACATAACCGGCTCTAAAGTGCATTTTTGCAACGTGATCATAATCCCTATTTAAAAAGCCTTTGAGTATCTCTATAACGTAATAGCATGTCTCACGATCTATTCTACCCATGATTCCACAATCCAGGGCAATAATATTGTTATTACTATCGATCATTAAATTTCCAGGATGCATATCAGCATGAAAAAAACAATCCCTATATACCTGATTACAAAAAGATTCTATAAGATTGATAGCTATTTGCTTTCGGTTATTCAGCTTTTCAACTTCGTATATTGGTATAGCTTCCATCCATTCTAATGTTAAAACCTTTTTTGAAGTTCTACTCCAATCTATTTCAGGTAAGTAGAAACCTCTGTCATGTTTAGTATTTTCCTTCAGTTCCGAAGAGTGGGCAGCCTCAAAACGTAGATCTAACTCTAATCGGCAAATTTCAGCAAAAGTTTTGACTAATTCAACTGGCTTCAGCCTTTTTGATTGTTCGCTAAATTTTTCTGCAATTTCTGCAAGCCAAGAAAGCATTTTTATATCCCTTGAGAATGTTTTCTCAATATTTGGCCTCAAAACCTTTACAGCAACTTCCTTACCCTCAATTGTAACTGCTCTATGCACCTGAGAAATTGATGCTGCTGCAATTGGCTTTTCAGAAAAACTTGAAAAAATGTCGCTTAATTTACAATTAAACTCACTTTCTATAGTTTTAACTGCTATTTTATACGAAAATGATGGCAATCTATCACATATCAATAGCAAGTTATTTGTTATGTCCTCATTTAAAATATCAGTGCGTGATGAAATGGATTGCCCAAATTTAATGAACACCGGACCTAATCTTTCAAGAGCACGCTTTAGTTTATGACCTTGTATTTTATTTATTGATTTTTTTGATGGTGGAAGTAAATAAGGTAACACATTGTAGCGTGTTAGCACTGTAGTTATTTGCAGAAGACGTAGAATATTTTGAATCATTTCGCTGCGTAACTGCCAAATATTTCATTTATCTCCATAATTTCATCAGGTTTACCTTGATAATAGATAGTATTATTTATGCAAATTATGTAATCTGAGGATGGTAGAGCAGAGTTAAGGTCATGAGAAGTCATGAGAATCGATACTGATCGTTCTTTTGCGATTTTATTTATAATATCATAAAATTTAGCTCGTGCGTTAATATCCATTGCACTGACTGGCTCATCTAAAATGATCAAATCAGATTCTGAAATTAAACAGCGTGCAAGCAGCAGTAATTGTGTTTGTCCTGCAGAGATTTCTAATACTTGATTTTTTAGGATGTTACCGATACCAACCAATTCTATTGCTTCTGTAACAATGGGTTGATTTTTCTTCAATTTCTTCGAGGAGCTATTGAAAAGGAAAGACTCAACTGTTATTGGCATCAAATTACCAATACTAAAATTTTGTGGCATATAGCTAATTTTTATATTGTCAGCGAATACAATACTTCCAATAAAACCTTTATTTATACCAGCAACTGCTTTCACTAAAGAGGTTTTACCTCCGCCATTTGGACCAAGTATTGTAACTATATCTCCTCTTTGTACTGATATGTTGATATTATCAAGAACTTTTTTATTACCGTATGAAAGAGTAAGGTTTTCTATTTTTAGAATGCAGTTATTGACACCACTTAATTTTTTGGCAAAAATTGACTTCTTCTCAACATTTATATGAGACATTTACTGTTTTTTTTTCTATTACTTTTATTTACATTATACTACAATAGTGCCTTTTCATCCAATTTAAAAATTGTAGCTACAATCAAACCTATACACTCACTTGTAGCTTCTGTTACAGATGGAATTTCAAAGCCAGAACTACTAATGTACGAAGTAGTGTCTGAACATAACTACATGCTCAGGCCTTCAGACGCAAGTAAATTAGAATCTAGTAATATTATATTTTATATCGATGATTCTTTGGAAACATTCATTAAAACTTTCGCTAAAGAAAATAAGAAGTTAATACCGCTATCAAGTGCAATCGATCTACTTCCTGCTCGACCACATTCATTTTCTAGTCACATTCAAGATGAAAAAGATTTGCATATTTGGCTGAGTCCTGAAAATGCAAAAAGTATGATACTTTCTATCAGTGCAACATTATCTAATATAGATAAAGAAAATGCCTATCGATACAATACTAACGCAGAGGAGGCTATAAGAAAGATAGACCAAGAAGTAGAAAAAATTACGAAAGAATTGGATGAGTTAAAAAATCAAAAATACATAGTTACTCACGATGCTTATCAATATTTCGAAAAATATTTTGATTTAAGTTACCCAAGCGCCGTTCTTTCTATAGAAGAGGATTCTTACATAGGTATGAAGAGTTTAATGAAATTAAAAAAGGTAATGAAAGAGGAAAACGTTAAATGTATTGTTTCTCATTCACGAGAGGATAGCATAAAGCCTAATGTCTTTTCTAGTGACGTAAAAATGGTGATTCTTGATCCTATTGGATCAGATGTAGAGCCTGGAAAGGATGCATATCTAGATATAATCAGCAGCATTGCACAAAATTTCAAGTCTTGTTTCACTGAGTAATGAGTTCTTTTATCTATTCAGATAGCATTGCAAACTTAGTGCTTTCTATTCCAATCACAACTATACCGACATTATCTACCAGAAGTATATCATCCCAGTCTGGGATTCAGTTAAGTTGGTAAGCATAAAAATATTATGTTAAAGCACAACGTTCTTGATGAGACTAGGGCAAGCCAATGTCAGCTACTTGAATGACACCATTTGCTATGCCCTCAAAAATGAATGCTCGTACAGCTGTGTGCCAGCTACTTGCATCTGCTATTTTTACTCATAATTATCTTGCCTGAACGAACTTAATTTCAAGTAGTTAATTATAGAAATAATCGTATAAAAAAAAGAAGATAACCAATATCTTCTTTTACTCTAATTAAAAAGACATTGAATTGTAATTGTCTATTTCATCTGATATAAGCGATAATTTTATGCTCTCAAAACGGAGATTACTTGCAATATCTGTTAACTGTTCACTAAGTGTTACTTTTTCTGGTGAATGGTGTTCAGGAGCTTTTAATTTTCTATTACAGTCAGCCTTACACCAAGATCTATTAATTTTTGTCAAGAAATCATTACCCTCGTATTTATTTTCACACTGTCTGTGGCACAAATTAAGTAAATCAACACCATGCACTGTCAATGAAGCAGAATCTTGTGTAAATTTTACCATAATATACTCCTTAATCTTATTATATCTATATTAACATATAAATGTGAATATTATACTCATATAGTTACTTTTTATGGCAAGTGGTTTTTGGTTATTTTCTAAACTTTCTTTATAAAAACCATAGGCGCCTATTGGTTTTTAGCTAAAGTAAAGATCAAGTATCTGGCATACTGGACATAAAATCCTCCTGTGTAAAAAAGATTAGAAAAAAAGTGCGGCGCACATACGACAGAGATTAAGTATGTGTGTGCACCCACGTACGCTGAAGAAGATACGCCACATTTTTTAATGAGTTTGATTGTTTAATGAAAAAAGTCTGCAGATAAAGATAGATTTTGAGCTCTTAAAATATCTTTGAATATGATTATAGTCAGATTTAAAATATGCGCAAGCAATTTTTTTCTGTAAAAGTTTAACAAAAGAATTCAAAAGTTTGTGAACAACCTCTAAGTGTATGGTCACAGAGTGTGATGGTATATAGACTATCTGGATCATTTAAAGTGTCAGATCAAGTCTTATTTAATAAATTGAAGAACTAAGTTGTTGATAACTGACCTTTAATTTTTATAGGGGCACTTTCGACTTCTTTAGTAAGAACATACTATAAGAACTATAATTATGTGCATTTATACATAATACTGTGGGTAATTTTTTAAAATAAAAAGAAGTAGCCTATCTAGTACCTTTAGTGTACATTAAAAACAGTAAATTTATACTAAAACTTCTACACTTGCCAAGCTTTCTAATGACTTTTTTCCATTTAAGCAATAAAAAGGCCAGATCAGGACAAAAACGCTACCATTTTCAGCCCTTATTCAGGTGGCTCAATCCCCATAACTTATACAAGTTACCGTAATCTTTCAAAACCTCAAATAGACTTTCTCTAATGCAAAACAGTATAACTAGTGAGCAATAAGCTACACTCCTTTTAGCTGTAAGCTTTGCATGATAATATACTTACTTTAATTTTTCTTCTTTAAATAATACGTGTCTTCTGACCACTGGGTCATACTTTCTAAACTCGAGCTTCTTGGGAAGGTTCTTAGGATTACGTTTTTTTACACAAAAATAGCCTGTTAGTTTCTCTTCTCCAGTTTTTGTTGTTTTGGTTGCGGTGCTAACTAGCTTGACAAGCAAAGAAGCATTTTTTTTCGCCATAATTGTAGTGATATAATAAATTCTATGCAAGTTTAGAACGCAAAACACTGAAAGTCAACCCAATAATGCAGGTCGCAAAATTCTTGACAATCAATAATATATTAAGTAGTATAAGAACATTTCAGAATGAAAAGCAGACGGTAAATAAGTGGCAAGTGATGGCAAAAGGTTATTATTGATAGAAAGTACTACCTGTTCTAACGAGGTAAGGGTTGCCCTACTAGTTAATGGTAGGGTTGTAGAGTTTGAACAAGAATTCAAGGAAAAAAGACAATTAAGAGGTAATATATACGTTGCTTATGTAAAGCGTATAGAGCCTGCTTTGCAGGCCGTGTTCATTGAGTATGGAAAAAATAAGCAAGGTTTTTTGTCTTTTTCTGAGATATCTCTAAATTACTTTAATATTCCAGAAAAAGAGAAGGAAATTTTCCCTGACGCAGGCTATTCGAGCGATGTGGACTGTTCAAATGATAATTGCACAGAAGAAGGCCTAGATTCTACAGCTAGTAATGAATCCAGCAGTGGTTTTGTGAGGGAGGTACCTTTACATAGAAAATATAAGTTACAAGATGTGATTTCAGTAAATCAAAAGTTATTGGTTCAATTAACTAAAGAAGAACGAGGAAATAAAGGAGCTTCATTTACAACATACGTAACTTTGGTTGGTAGATACTGTGTTTTCATGCCCAATTCCATAAGTAGGGGTGGAGTATCTCGCAGAATTGAAGATACCAACGTTAGAAAACAGTTAAAGGATATATTAAATTCAATAAATTTACCAAAAGGCTCAGGTTTAATAGTAAGAACTGTTGGTGCAGGAAAAAGTAAGAAAGAAATTGAGCAAGATTACGATAATTTGACCTTATTATGGCAAGATATCCAGCAAAACTTCTCTTCTTTAAATGTTCCATCATTAATTTACAACGAAGCAGATGTAGTTATGAGATCTGTACGTGACTTTTGTAGTAATGATACAGAAATTATAGTATCTGATAGAGAAGTTTGTGAAGCGGTAAGAAAATACACTAAAAATGTGTTACAAGGAAAATTACGTCCTAGATTATATAGAGGTTCTGTTCCAATCTTTACTTACTATCGAGTCGAAGATCAAATTTCTGAATTATATAGCAATAGAGTAGAATTACCATCTGGTGGGTCTTTGGTGATAACCTTAACTGAGGCATTTGTTTCAATAGACGTAAATTCAGGGAAAATGACAGGAGAAGATAACATAGAAAAAACAGCTTATAGAACTAATATGGAGGCATTATCTGAAATATCAAGGCAAGCGAATCTCAGGGGCTTATCAGGGTTAATAGTTGTTGATTTTATTGACATGTTGAAACTTGAGTATTGCAAAAATGTTGAATTTGCTATCAAGCAGGCGTTTAAAGATGATAGAGCTAAAGTTCAATTTAGCTTTATCAATGACTTTGGTTTAATGGTCTTTTCAAGACAAAGAATTAAACCAAATATACAGGAAATTAATACTACAGAGTGCTTACGCTGTAAAGGTATTGGAAGAGTGAAATCAAACGAAGTGGTTGTTGCATCGATACTAAGGGATTTGCAACATATTGCTAATAAAAATCAAAATAAGTCCTTTGATTTAATAGCACGCAGTGCAGTTATAGCGCACATTTTTAATAATAAGCGTGATATGGTTTCTACAATCGAAAAAGAGTTCAATATTACATTAAATGTTAGTATTGATAATAGTTTAGATGCAGATACATTTATTTTAAAGCAAGGAGACCATATTAATTTTAATGATTATAAGCCATTGCAGAATTCTGGATGTCAAATTGTGAATAGCAGGGATAAAGAAGCTGGTAGTTCAGATAAACTACCGGGCAACTTTTGGTTAACTAAATGGCTTTCGCGCCTTTTGGGCTCTAACAACTAAACGGGACTTGTAATTAACGAGTTTTATACTTATATATTTTACATCAGATAATATTTAAAAGGGAGTATTCATTATGGGAAGAGCAATAGGTATAGATCTTGGAACAACAAATTCTTGTGTTGCAATAATGCAAGGCAAGGATGCAAAAGTAATCGAGAATAAAGAAGGAGCAAGAACTACTCCGTCTATAGTTGCATTTACTTCGTCTAGAGAAAGGTTGATTGGTGCTCCAGCAAAAAGGCAAGCAACTACCAATGCAAATAATACTTTTTTTGCAACTAAGAGATTGATAGGTCGCCAATATAGCGATCCTGAAATGAAGAATCTAGGTGTACCGTATAAGGTATTTGCAGCAAAAAATGGTGATGCATGGGTTAAAACAACTGATAGTAAAGAATACTCTCCTAGTCAAATTGGTGCATTTATACTACAAAACCTGAAAGAAGCAGCTGAGGCTTATCTTGGGGAAGAAGTAAAGGATGCTGTGATAACAGTGCCGGCGTACTTCAATGATTCTCAACGTCAAGCAACAAAAGATGCAGGAAAAATTGCTGGATTAAATGTCCTCAGAATAATTAACGAACCAACTGCTGCAGCACTTGCTTATGGTCTTGATAAAAAGCACGGACACACAATAGTAGTGTATGATCTTGGTGGTGGTACATTTGATGTTTCAGTTCTTGAAATAGGTGACGGAGTTTTTGAAGTAAAGGCTACAAATGGTGATACTCACCTTGGAGGGGAAGACTTCGATAATGCAGTAGTAAATTATTTACTGGGTGAATTCAAGAAAAGTAATGGCATTGATTTGAAAAACGATCCAATGGCTATGCAAAGAATCAAAGAAGCTGCAGAAAAAGCAAAGGTAGAATTGTCAAGTGCAATGGAAACAGAAGTAAATCTACCGTTTGTTACAGCTGATGCAAGTGGCCCAAAACACTTAAATATGAAGCTAACAAGAGCAAAGCTTGAAAGTTTAGTGAATGATTTAATTGAAAGGACTATAATTCCTTGCAAAAAAGCTCTTGAAGATGCTGGTTTGTCTGCTAGTCAAATTGGTGAAGTAGTTCTTGTTGGTGGCATGACTCGTATGCCAAAAGTCATAGAGAAAGTTAAAGAATTCTTTGGCAAAGATCCACATAGAGGAGTTAACCCTGATGAAGTTGTAGCAATTGGGGCTGCAATACAAGCAGGAATTATTCAAGGTGATGTAAGAGATGTGTTACTACTTGACGTAACTCCACTTTCTCTTGGTATTGAAACTCTAGGGGGAGTGTTCACTCCACTTATTGAACGTAATACTACTATTCCCACAAAAAAATCTCAGGTGTTTTCAACTGCAGAAGATAACCAAACAGCCGTTACAATTAAGGTACATCAAGGTGAAAGAAAATTGGCGATTGATAATAAACTGCTTGGTCAGTT
This sequence comes from Wolbachia endosymbiont (group B) of Cyclophora punctaria, assembly GCF_964028235.1. NCBI lineage: Bacteria > Pseudomonadati > Pseudomonadota > Alphaproteobacteria > Rickettsiales > Anaplasmataceae > Wolbachia > Wolbachia endosymbiont (group B) of Cyclophora punctaria. Next base: position 889,027 of record NZ_OZ034749.1, on the reverse strand, counting down.
TAGTTTAGAAGGAATACCACCTGCTCCTCGCGGGGTTCCTCAAATTGAGGTGACATTTGATATAGATGCAAATGGAATAGCGCATGTTTCTGCAAAGGATAAAGCTACTGGAAAAGAGCAAAAAATACGTATTCAGTCTTCAGGTGGTTTATCGGAGGATGAAATAAATCGGATGGTGAGAGAAGCTGAGGAAAAAGCACAAGAAGATGAAAAGCGTAAGAAATTTATTGAAGTGAAGAATCAAGCGGATAGTTTAGTTCATTCTACAGAAAAATCTCTAACAGAATATGGTGATAAAATTTCTCCAGAAGATAAATCTGCTATTGAAAATGCAGTTAATGAGTTAAAGGAAGTGAGTAAATCTGACAACATTGATGATGCTGATTCAATACAACAGAAAGTTACTAACCTCTCTCAGTTATCTATGAAACTTGGAGAAGCTATGTATAAGGAATCTCAACAACAACAAGGTGGAGAAAGCTCATCCACAACAAATAATGAGGAAGAAAAAGTAGTAGATTCTGATTATCAAGACATGGATAATAAAGAAGAGAATAAGTAATTCGATTGTCATCCCAGTGCCCAGATACTGTGGGATGACAAGAGGAGCGTATTGTTGCTTAAAGGAACTATTGTGGATATTATTAAGACAATAGAAGAAAAATTACGCGATTCAATAGGTGTAATTGATATTAATATTATCGATGAATCAGCAAAGCATGTAGATCATTATTTTGCTTCTTCTTCGACACTACCTTCACATATCAAATTAGTATTAATATCTAACGACTTTTCTGGAATGAGCTCTTTAAAGAGGCATAAATTGATCTATGAATTATTAAAGAGTGAAATAGAGCGATTACATGCGATTTCTCTTCACTTGTATACGCAAAGCGAATACAATCTAAAAAATAAATAATAAAAATATGAACGAAGAGTCTTTATTAGTTAAAGCAGGAAGAAAATTTAATGATTATAAAGGGTCGATGAACCCACCAGTTTATCATTCTTCTACTATATTATTTCCTACTTACAAGGACTACTTAAATGCAGCAAATGGAGAAAGTATATACGATGTAATCAATGATGGTGTTGCAAGGGATTACAGTTACAGTAATGTTGGTACGCCTACTGTTCATTATTTTTCAAATGCACTGGCTGAAATTGAGGGTAGGGGACAAGCACTCATCTACCCTTCTGGATTACTTGCACTTACTTTTGCTATTTTGACTTTCACTAAAGCAGGTTCACATGTCCTGATACAAGATAATAGTTATTATAGGCTAAAGAGATTTGCCGAAAATGAACTACCAAAAAGAGGAGTAGAAGTAACTTTTTATAATCCGACACAGGATATAACTGATTTAGTTCAGAGTAATACTTCACTCATCATGATTGAGACTCCTGGTTCTATAACGTTTGAGATTTCAAATATAGAGCATATAGTAAAAGTTGCTAAAGCACGTGGAATCGTAACCGTTTGTGACAATTCATGGGCCACTCCTTTGTTGTTTAAGCCGCTTGATTATGGAATTGATGTTGCACTATACGCGGTGACAAAGTATCTAGCCGGTCACTCAGATCTAGTGATGGGAGCTATGGTTGCTGAAAGTAAAATTTTTAAATTGCTTTATGAGAGCTATAAAAATTATGGAGTCACCATTCAATCGCATGACTGTTACCTTGCACACAGGGGACTTAGAACACTGCAAACACGCATGAGGAAGCATCAAAGTACAGCAATGCAAGTGGCAAAGTGGCTGGAAAAACATCCAAAAATCAAAAAAGTCTTATACCCCGCACTTTTTTCCTATTCTCAGCATGATTTATGGAAAAGTTATTTCAAAGGGGCAAGTAGCGTATTTAGTATAGTACTCGATAGAGAATATTCATGTGAAGAACTAGGCTGTATGGTTGATCACATGAAAGTTTTCGGCATCGGTGCTTCTTGGGGAGGATGTGACAGTTTGATACTACCAATAGGTCATAAATCTATGTCGAGATCTGTCATGAATTCAGATTATGGTGGAAGTTTTGTGCGAATATTTTGCGGACTAGAAGATCCTGAAGATTTGATTTTTGACTTGAATACTGCATTAATAAGACTGCCATGTTCAAGTGTTAAAGATGATTGTGAGACTGAAAGAGCTACTGCATAACATTGTAAATACTGACTTTGATATTGAAATCAAAGGCGTCACATGTAATCCTAAGACAGTTAAAGAAGGTTACCTTTTTGTTTGTGTGTCAGAAAGGAGTAAAGAACACGTAACATGTCTTCCTAATGGATGTGTACACAACTGTGTAGACGTTGTAATACAAGGGGCCAAGAAAGATGTCATCCCAGTGCTCAGGCACTGGGATCCAGAAAATTTGATTGTAAACAAGCATACTAGACAATTGTATAATGAAAACTGGATTCCAGTGTCAAGCACTGGAATGACAAGTACTCCAAGTTTTGCAGTGCTTTACCATTCGGACCCTCAAGGAATATACAGTGAAATAGTCAGCAGGTTTTATCAATTCAAACAACCTAAATATGTTGCTGCTGTAACTGGTACGAATGGTAAAACTTCAGTGGTGGAATTTTGTCGCCAGATTTGGCAAGATAATGCAGCGTCTATAGGAACACTGGGAACATGTGTCAATAATAATAGAAAAGATAATAGCCTTACAACGCCAAGTGCAGATGATCTTTATTCCACATTGCGTGACATAAATAATAAGAACGTAGAACACTTAGCATTAGAAGCTTCAAGCCATGGAATCGATCAATACAGAATCCATGGACTCAGGCTCAATGCTGCAGCTTTTACTAATTTCTCTCAAGATCATTTGGACTATCACAAAAGTATTGATGAGTATTTTGAGGCCAAGAAAAGGTTGTTTGATGAGGTATTGCCAAAAGAAAAAACAGCGATTTTAAATGCAGATATAGGCGAATATGGAGAGTTGCTCAACATAGCTGAAAAGCGTGGCAACAAAGTTATAACCTACGGAAAAAAAAACTCTGACATTACTTTATTAAAGCAGATACCCACTGCCAATGGTCAATACCTGACAATTCAAATCGGTGATGAAATTTATAACGCATTTTTTCCGATTTTTGGGCAATTTCAAGCATATAATTTGTTGTGTGCAATCGGTATAGTTATTTCATCTGGTATGGACTATCAAAGAATGTGTATAGATAAACTCGCTTATCCATCTGGAAGAATGGAAAAAGTGAACACTTTTGCATTTGTCGATTACGCTCATACTCCAAGTGCACTCAAACAAGCTCTGTTGTCTTTAAAATGGCACTTCAATAAAAAGATAGTTCTAGTGTTCGGTTGTGGCGGGAATCGTGATCAAACAAAACGTGCAGAGATGGGTAAAATAGCACAAATGCTTGCAGGTAAAGTTATAGTCACAGATGACAATCCGCGTGATGAAGATCCGGGGAAAATTCGTCACGATATTTTGTTACATTGCCCTGATGCACTGGAGATAGGAGATAGAAAAAAAGCTATAGAGAAAGGTATAAATATAGCACATGATGAAAATATGATTCTGCTAGTTGCAGGAAAAGGACATGAAAGATTCCAAATAATAGAAGGCCAATCCCTTGAATTTAGTGATGTTGAAGTTATTAGAGAGGGCCAAAAATTTGCTACTGCTGTTTTGCTCTCTCCTTCATCCAACGCCTGAATGGCTTTTTTCCTTAAGTCATAACTGTACGCTGCTGGCATTTTTACCTTCTTGTTACACTAAATCACTATCTTATCTTGTTCCTACTATTATGAGAAGAGCTATACAAGGATATGAAAGTGGAGATTGTGGTTACAAGATTAGTGAGAGAATATAGAAAAATTGAGGATGAAATATTGCGTGATATAGTTCATTTAGTGATAAAGGCTCTTACAGGTATAGTAGCGCTTCATAAGTAAGAATATTTTTACAAAGAATTTAATAATCACAATTTAGGCAATGATGAAAGTTCTTTAAGAAAAAAGTTTAATACTATCAAGAAAAGTTTGCATAGGCATAGCAATATAATACATAATAATTAAAATATCTAAAATTCTGTCAATTTATTTGCACAGTCAATCACTTGAGAATTCGGAAATTGATTTTTAAACCAAGTGTACTGGCGTTTTGCATAATGCCTTGTGTTTGTTTGAGCAATCTGTATTGTTTCGTCTAAAGTAATCTCCCCTTTTAAGTATCTTATAATTTCTGGTACTCCATGTGCTTTCATAGCTGGCAAATGTGGAGATGGGTTCATGCTAAGTAGGTTTTTTACTTCATCAATTGCTCCATTTTCAACCATTTCAATAAAACGAGAATTTATTTTTCGGTATATATCCTCACGTTTAGGTAGAATTGTATATACCTTAAAATTATTGAACAAAGGAGGCTGTCTATTTTCTTGCCATACAAAGATTGTCTTGCCAGTTTCAGTGATAACTTCAAGTGCTCTTGAGAGGCGATGTGAGTCATTAATAAATATTTTACCTTGAATCCTTGGATCTTTGCTTAGCACTAATTTGTAGAATTCCTCTTTACTTAAATTTTTCCTAAGTTCATTTACGTTTTCTCTCACTTCCTGGCTTATTTGTGGAATCGATGATAATCCCTTGATTAAGCTGCTAATGTAAAGCCCACTTCCTCCAGTGATGATGGGTATTCGTGAATTTTTCAGCGCGTTGTTAACTTCCCTCTTTAAATCCTCTAGCCATAAACCTACGGAATAATTTTCTCTTGCTGAAACATAACCGTATAGCCTATAAAATTCTTTCTGCTTTGGTGGTTGAGCAGTAATTACGGGAATCTCTTTGTATACCTGCTTTGAGTCACAGTTTATTATGCTAATGTTTTTATACTTTTTTATCAAGTTATCGCATAATTCTGATTTACCTGAGGCTGTAATTCCTGTAATAATTACTATATTATCCTTCATTCATATTAATATAACTAACCTATGATAGGGTGTAGTAAAAATTTGGATTCTACAATCTAAAATTTGGAGACTTTTATGGCAGAAAATGATAACGATAACTCGTTTACTAAGCGTTTTACAAATAGGACCTCTAATGAGACAAGAGGAGGTTTTTCCAGTAAGTATTCATCTCAAAATACCAAAGAACATGCACTAGGAGCAAAAGGAAAAATTTCTGAATTGGCAAACAAAAAAGCTGAAGCCAAGGAAGCTTTTTCTGAAAGTGGCGGCATAAAGAGTAAAAGCAGAACTATCAACGAAAGATCCTTTGCTGATGCAACAAGAAGAAGTAGATCAGATCTCATATATCTAGTTCGTGGTAAAGATCGAGGAAGATCAGCTTGGCACTATGTATTAATTGATAAAGATAAAAGAGAAATGTTTCTGGCAAAAAGTAGAACTGGCTCTATAGATGTTGCAGATTATGGAGAGATTTTATATTCAGGATGGGGAGATGATCCACCACAGACGATAGTCGATAAAATCAATGAGGAGTTCGGATTGTAGTAAATCTGTTGTAAAAGCAACAAGGACAACATTGCAAATTTAGAGTTCAAAAGGGTTATTCCTCGAGAACTACTGCGTCAGAAAGCTGGCGTTGAATTTGTATATAATGTTGACCTTGGAGGTTTTTATGAATAATAGTGAGAGAAAAGAAAAATTGGAAACTCGCATTTTATCAAGTAGAGGCAGGTCTTTACTTGACCATGAGCTACTGGAACGTACTCTATCTGAATGTGAAGAAGGAAGAGAAGTGGCCAAAAAGCTAATAGAGCTCTTTAGTAGTTTAGGAAGGGTAATTAACGCTGACTTTCATGAGCTAAAAAATGTTACAGGAATGAATGATGGAGCAATAGCAAGTATCTTTTGTCTGAAGGAGATTTTCGATAGGATACTGAAAGGTAAGTTAAAAAAGCTGTCGATTCTTGATAACAGAGAAGAGCTACTAAAATACTTTAAAACAGCAATAGGGCAGTCACGAAAGGAAAGCTTGCGAGTAATATACTTAGATCGAAGTGGTCATTTGATATACGAGTATATTCAAGACTGTGGAACTATAGACAGAGTACCTCTATATGTGAGAGAAATAATCAAACAGGGATTACTGATCGATGCATCATCTATTGCAATTTCACATAATCATCCAAGTGGAGATACAGAACCATCAAAGGAGGATGAGGATAATACACCTACGACAATGTTGCAAATTTTTATTTTCCTTTCCATTATGTCCAGAAGAGTTCGGTAGCTCTTTTACGCGAAATACCACATTTACGTCCTCAAGGTTAATTTCAATTCTCTTGACCAATGTTCTGATAATATCACGTTTAGTTAACCAGTCTGCGTTATCAAGGTTTAACGTAATATTGGAAGAAAAGTCTTCTAAATTGGCCACAACCAGAGTTACCTCCTGTTCTAATTCCTTTTGATAAAATATCTTTTTCTTCTCTTCTTTAATTGTTTTTAAGCTTTGTTTCATTGCTTTAATTCGTGGTTCAAATTCCTCTTGATTGATATATTCTTGAGCATAACTATCGATAAGTCTAGCAATACCACGTTTTAATTTATTTTCTTGTTTCTCTAGCAGGTCACTTTTTTGATCCAATGATGATTTTTTTAGTTCTGAAAGCCTACGCTTGTATTCTTCTAAAATCCTGTTTGGATTTTTCAATAACTGCTTAACCTCTTCCCACACAGCTGTTTCTAATGCATCTGAGCGAATGGGTTTATTGTCACAAATCTTATTACCACCAAAACGGTAAGAATCTTTACCACTACAACGGTAATATGCATAATGACCACCTTCTTCTTCTCGTCTACTTCTCATGCAAGTTCCGTAACATCCGTAATTACAACGCTTACATATGACTAAACCTTGTAGTAAGTACTTTGCTCCTCTTTTTCTTGTCCTTGCTACTTTTCTATTTTCAGCTAATTGTTCTTGAACAATATCAAATATATCTTCATCTACTATATTTGGCACTTTAATATAAATCCAATTTGCTTTTTCAACAGGATAGACAGAGTGGTTACTTTTTGGCTGCTCACAAGAGCCTTTCTGTGGTCTTACTTGCTTTAATCTTACTCCTAACCTTCTTCTACCAAAAGCTGCTTGTCCTTTGTAAGCAGGGTTTTTCAACATACTCCAAATTGTACCTTTATTCCAGCGTTCTTTTCCTTTTTGTGTCTTAATGGACATAGTATTTAGCCGACGACATACTTCCCCAATACTTGTTCTTTCTCTGCCTATCCACAAAAATACTTTACGAACGACATCAGCTTCTTTTTCGTTAATCTCAAATAAAGCTTGTCCTCCTCCCATATGCTTATCTATATAACGATAACCATAAGGAGCTCCTCCCATTACATTTACATAGCCTTTGTTAGCTGCATAGATTTTACCACGACGACTTCGTTCCATAATTTTCGCACGTTCATATTCTGCTATCATACCTTGCATTTGTAACAGTAATTGAGATTCTGGGTTACCGTTAATCTCATAATTTAAAAAAACCACTTTTGCTCCTGCTTTTTCAAATTCTTCAATCAGCACCATTTGATATGCATATTTTCTAGATAAACGATCAGGAGAATGAATGTAAATCTTATCAATTTTACCTTCTGTTACTTTATCACGTAATTTTTCTAAATCAGGGCGGACTAAATGAGATCCACTGTAGCCGTTATCAATAAATTTATACTCACTTAACAATCTGTATCCGTCCAGATTAATTTGCTTCTCTAAAGCTGCAATTTGACTTTCTATCGTATTTCCTTCTACTTGTTTCCCCGAAGAAACTCTCGCATATAAACATACTGTTACCATTTGACCCTCCTTGAATCCCATTTTTATGTTTTAAGTTTTTTTGACTTATTTCCTTTGACACTACCTTTTCATAAGCATCTGATAAGCATTGTTCTGCTAACCGATTAGGTTCATAGCTACAGCTAATTTGGATAGCTAATCTCTTGTTTCTCATGACTTTTCCTTGAAATAATATGTTCATATCATTCCTTAAAGCCGATGGTTAATTGATTATTAGCGCTATAAGTAAATCGGACTCTTGGTTCTGGACACAGAAGTTTTCGAGAAATGGTTTTCTCTAGTTTTATTTTTATGTTTTTTGCAACATTGTCGGTAGTGTAAAAGCGCTGTTATCGGATATATCTACGTAATTTCTTTTACCGTCTTTCCCAGTTTTGACCTCAACTTCACCATCACCTATTTTTATGATACTACCGCCAAGGTTTAAGTCTCCTTTACTTAAGCCCAAATTTTTTGCACCTTCTACAACTTTGGCAACATCAACTATGCAGCTATGTGAAAATTCAATATAGAAGGTCTTATTATCGATTTCTACATCTTCAACAGTTCCTTCTATAGTAGCGTCTTCTCCAACTTCCCTAAGTTTCTTGAGCCTACTATATATTTGTGGCTCAATTTCTTTTTGCACTTTTTGATACATTTCAGCTATTTTCTTATCAACTTGTACATTAAAATCTGCTCCATGTAAGGCTAACTTTCTGATTATATCTTCTTGTTTATTTTCTTTGAATTCATCACGATACATCTTAAACATTGTAACGTTAGTGAAGCTAAAGCCATCTTCGTTGCGAGCGTTTACTCTTATTCCTAAATCCAAAGCTTCATCGACGATTTTACTTAATTTGTCTAGATTTTCAGCTGCAATAGCTTTTTCCAAGAATTCATTTAATTTCACATTTTCATATTCACTTAGCCTTATCTTGCATAAAGCTGATCGAAATGGATTGAGCTCCTCAGGATATGTTAAGACAGGTAATTTACTAATCTTTTTATTTGCTGTTGGAGCAGCTTTTATAAAATTAGGTATAACCCTTCTTTTGCTATTCGCTCTACCGCTTTTAACATTTTACTAGACAATTTTTTACCATTTATTTTTTTCATTGTAACCCTCACTTAATTTCATTACTATTCGATCATATCGTGATAAATATTATTTAATTGTTAATATTATACGACTTATTGATTTACTGTATATTATAATAACAAGTTTTGCGGGCATCTACACTAGAAAAACACATCCTATAAAAATTATTTCAGTTTCAACAAAAATGGGGTATCGTAATCGTAAAATTGAAAAAAATGGATATCCTATCTTACTCTACTGAAAAGCTGAAAAAGCATTGTCAGCTACTTGATGATGAAGAAAAAATAGTTCTATATGAGCAGCTGCTAGACAAGGCTAAAGATATACTTGAAAACTCAAGAGATGATATTGCAAAGTTGAAAGAGGTAAGCAAAGCAGTTGTAGCAATAGAGGAAACTACCGATAAGCAGTTACTAGAAAAGTTTAATGATGATCACCCGCTAAGAGAAGTGGACATTTTAATCTACTCTCCTCAAGGAAATACTGAATATCTATTCAGCATAGATAACTCATCAGAGCTTTATGATTTAAAAGAAGATAAAGAAAAAGCTCTTTATAATGCAGTAAAGTTAAATGATGTTGAGCTTGTAAAAAAGCTGCTAATGATCCTTTCACCTACAGAAGTAAGTAATTTTGACACGAAATACTTGGAAGAATTGAAAATATTGCTGTCAGGAATTCACAAAGAATTGCAATTATCACAAGATATGAAAAATTATCTTGAGAAGACGATAAAGTTCTATAGTTTTTTATGTAGTAATTTTAACTTACTAGTTACAAATCCTACTGACGTAAAAGCCATAATTGATCTATTTGCTGCTCAACCAAATATTGATTACCAAATAGATAAGCTTCTACTTTCTTTTATTGTAAGAGATGTTGAGGAAAAAAAGCTAAACTCTGAAATTAGTCATATGATAGAACTTCTTGAGCAACACGAAAGATTTGCTGAGCTCGAATACAAGGTTAGAAGATTAAGATCAGAGTTTGCAAGTGGCAAAAGCAGATACTCGGCTGAAGTAATACGAAATAGCATTGCAGAACGAGAAAAAGAGATGAGGGAAATTGAGAAAAAATACGTAAGGCCAAACGATTTAATTAGCGAGAGGCAGAAATTATTAAAGCAATTACTTTGCTAGCTTTTTTTCCACTTCATAAAATTTGTTGTAAATTTGAATAAGAGGTGAAAAGTGCAATTAGGTAAAAAAATAAAACAACTTAGGTTAGATCGTGCTTTGACACAGACCGAATTGGGAAAGAGAATAGGTGTTTCGTATAGACAGATACAAAAGTACGAAAATGGTTCAAATTGTGTTTTGGCCAGTAGATTATATGATTTAGCAAAAGCACTATCGATAGATGTTGCTAACTTTTTTACTGATATGCACACTGACTCACATGAAGCTTATGATGAAGAAATACTAAAGTTAGTCAAAGGATATAACGAAATTAAGAGCAAAAGGTTACGTAGTGCAGTTTATATATTGGTAAAATCTTTTTCTCAAAGTGATAATACATAGTTAATATTACCTGATACGTAAAATGACTATACAACATCCTATCGATAAACAAATAGGGGAAAGAATAAGGAAAAGAAGGCTAATGTGTGGTTTTAGTCAAAGAGACTTAGGAAAAAAGCTTGAAATTTCATTTCAGCATGTACAAGGATATGAAAGCGGAGAGATTAGGCTTGTAGTTGATAGGTTATATAAATTAGCAGAAGTACTATCGGTTGATATGTCGTATTTTTTTACCAAAGCCTCTGAAGACTTACATGATAAGGCCTTCCATAGCGATGTAGGCAGCGAAGAAATATCAAGGCTAGTGAGGGAATATAGAAAAATTGAGGATGAAACTCTGCGTGACATTGTTCATTTAGTGATTAAGGCTCTTGCTAATACAGGCTTTAAAGCATAAATTCTCTCCTTGAGTCGTTGAAGAAAACTTAAACTTTCATTTTCTTCATCATTTTGCTTTTCTTTCACTTTGATGCGTGTAGTTATACCCTACACAAAGTATAATGTTTTAAAAATAAAAACCTGCACCATAAAATATTGAGATTTAGAATATTAACTTATAAAGTCTTTTCGGCAGTTTTAGCGAGGGTTTATTAGCAAGGATGTTGGAGGTTAGCAATGACTATATCTGAAGGTGTAATACAGCGTATAAGGCATAATGATAAGAACGCGATAGGGGGATGATTTTTTGGTCAAGGTGGCTGTGCACCATCCAGCTAAGTTTGATAGCTTAGAAGTAACAAAATTTTTAGTAAATAATAAAGGTGTAAGTTTTAACGCTAAAACTAATGACGAAAACAAGCCTATTCATATTGCAGCTGATTTTTGAAATATCGATATTGTAAAATTTTCTCTTAATAAGGGAGTAGAAGTTGGTACAAAAGGTAAAAACAATTGGACTCCTTTGCATTATGCTACCAATAAAGGATATCTAGGAATTGTAAAGCTTCTAATAGAAAAGCAACAACAAGAATCATTTATTAATAATTCTAATATTAATAATTCTAAAACTACAGATCAGTCTACTATGCTGCCAAGGAAGGCCATTTACCATCTGTAGAATTTCTCATAGAATATAATGCACCCCATAAACTAGACCAAAAAAAAATGGTTGATCCGAGTAGGAAAGTAAAGGGGTAAAAGTATGGCAACAAAAAAATATGAACCAGAGTTAAAAGCAAAGATAGCTTTGGAAGCAATAAAAAATCAAAGAAGCACAGCTGAGATATGTAGTGAATATAAAATACCATCAACAAATCTATATGATTGGCGTGATAGAGTATTGGCAAGGTTAAAAGACCTATTTGTTGAAGAAAGTGAAAGTGCGAGAAAACAAAGAATCTTAGCGCAAGAAATAGAAAGTTTACATAAAGTAATAGGAGAATTGACAGTGGAAAATAGTTATTTGAAAAAAAAAATTACTGAAATAAGCAAAAAAGATAGAGTAAGATTTATAGAAAAAGATTCTGATCTGTCAATTAGGAAACAGGCTGATTTACTGGGGATTTGCAGATCTAGCCTATATTATAGGCCTATAATTAATAACGAAAGTGAAATTTGATTCAAGAAGTATATTTGGCTTCTGATTGCCGTTATGGATATCGTAAAATTACTGCTGAGATCATAGCGAGTGGAGTAGTAGTCAATCACAAAAAAATCTTAAGAATTATGAAAAAAATGAAGATTAGTGGGCTGTATTGTAGAAAAAGATGTAATACAAGTATTAAAGAAAAAAAGCATAAAATATATCCTTATTTACTTTCCATAAGATGGTACAAGCCTCCACCTTCTAGGTGGAGAAACTTTAGTTTGTCAATGTCATAACTGTACTTTATAAAGTATAGTTATGACGGAATATGACAAAGGAAAACACACTGTATTTTATCATAGGTACCATATAGTCTGGATTACAAAATATCGGTACAGAGTATTAACTAAGGCTATGAAGGAGAGAATACGAACAATCATAGCAGAAGTATCTGAAGAAATGGGGATTAAGATAGAAAACGGAGTAATATCATCAGATCATTTACATTTATTCGTAGTAATACCTCCTCATATAGCTGTGAGTGATTTTGTTCAAAGAGCCAAAGGCAGGTCTTCACGCAAAATTCAACAAGAATTTCCAGAGCTAAATAAAATCTTACTATTACCCACAAATATAAAGTTCGTGAGCAAGTCGCCATCCTTCTGCTAGATCAAAGAGACGTCTCCATCCTTTCCAAATAGTAATGGGTCCTGGTTCTAGATCATTTTTTCTAGCCAAATGTCCTCCAAGTTGAGCAACCCATGAAACAGCTTCTTTTATAGTAGGAGTTGCATTTGAACATGGTTTTCTATGTATTTTTACATATAGAACTTTCCATTCTTCTTCGGCTAATAAGGTAGTACACGGTAATGTTGGATCAGTTCTTGCAATTGTTGTAATAAAGAAAATTCTCCAAGCAATAATACTCATTACTGTTAAATATCGCATCAACCTTTCTGCTGTTCCAAGCCTACATTCTTCAACTTTGAGACCAGATTTTAAAATTTTATGTAATATTTCTATTTTCCATCTAAGACAATACCACCTAACTTTTTCAACAGCTTCATCAAAGGTATTGACTGGAAGATTTGTTAAAAGCATCCACTCTAGCGGACTTGTTTCAGAAGGAAAGTCTTTTTCAACAACGTAAACTGCATAGTGTGGTAATTTAAGTAATTCTTCTTTCTTATGCCTAATACTATTCTTAGATGGATGCATAATAAACTTTCCGAATCTAACTTCCAAATGTGCTGTTCTTTTTGGCTTATTATCTTTTGCAGGAACTTCAACTTTTACCGTACCTGCACAATGAGAGGATTTAATAAATTCCCATAACTTCTGCTCACCTTTTTCAGGATATCGAGATTTTCTATTTACTGCCCTATCTTTGGAAGCTCTAACTAACACTGCCGAATTAAGATTATGTGCAAGCTCAAAAAACTCATATATATCTGCTTCTCTATCGCATATAGTTATAGTCTCAGTTTGAGTTGAATCAATAATGTTGTTTGTGTTGCTTAAAGTTTCTAACCATTTTATACTCTCTTTATCTTCAATGCGGATACTGTCATTGTTCTTTTTTTTTATGTTTTCAGATTCTTCAGGTCTTGAATAAATTTTTTGATCTAGTATCCCTAGTACCAAACCTTCTATACTAACAGCTAGAGCTGTATGCATTATAATACCTTGACTATGTTTTCTTGTAATAACTCCCAATCCACTTGTTTTTTCATGGTCTGTGTATGAAATATAACTTGTATCTTGGATCACAAAAATTTTTTTATGGGCTTTTGTTCTTTCAACTGTTTTAGCAACGTGTGAAGCTAGAATATCGCCTTCTTTCACGTTCTCATTTTGAAAAAAACGATATGCTGCTTTTGCTTCTGACCAACTTCCACACGCCTGATTGATTGAGCTTTCAGGTAAACTTGTAAAACTATCAGCAATATTTACTAATCGGTCAGTTAACCTTTTATCTCCAAGTACAGCATCTCCAAATTCATTTTCAGCCCATTCATTATTCCTGTTTGCCATTTTTTACCCTCAATGTTTGCAAACTTTAATGTTGTAATACTTTATTTTTATGTCCATTTATATTTGTGGGTAATAGTAAGAAATAAAATGTACTGGGGAAAGCGTTTTTGGGGAAGAGGATACTTTAGTGCTACCAGCGGACATATCACAGATGAAGTCATTAATGAGTACATCAATAAACATACAGATGCACATCAGCCTCATTCTATATCTAGTATAAGATTGGAGTAGCTTTAGCTTCTCACCGCGCTTCCAGCGCTATATCCAACCTTTCGGCTCTCAGCCGATAGTGGTTGAGTCAAAGATTTGATTATTTGTAGAGTTAATCAGGTATGGGCTACTATATATTATGGTAGAAGGTAAGTTTATCTATTTTGTGGCAATAATGGACTTGTATAGTCGCTATATTATTGCTCATTCATTATCACCATATCTCGATGCTGGATTTTGCCTTTATACTCTCAAAGAAGCTCTAAAACAAGGTAAACCTGAGATTTTTAATAGTGATCAAGGGGTGCAGTTTACTAGCTACAACTTTATTATGGAATTAGAGCGTGCTAATATTAAAATCAGTATGGACCATAAAGGACGTTGCTTCGACAATATATTTGTTGAGCGCTTATGGAGAACTTTAAAGCAAGAAGCTATATATTATTATAGACCAAATAGTATCAGAGATTTGAATCTTATAATAAACGATTTTGTTGCTTGGTATAACTATAGAAGGCGACATCAGACTCTACATTATAAAGTTCCTGCTGATCTCTATTATCATAAACAGTAAATGAATATATTCATAAATACTTTAAATATGTGTCGACGTATTTATCAACATATTCATTTTAAAAATCGGATCACTTTGAAAAAAATGGTCTAGACAAATGGGTGCATTATAATGTATAACAATGTTACAAAAAATAATATCATAGAATTCAGTAGGATAATTCCTAGAAAACCCCTACATACTAAAAAAAGCAAAATGCTGTTAAAATGAGCTTAAGAATAAATAGCAAACATCTAACATAACAATTCTATTTGTAAATCAGGTGAGGCTTATCCTATAGAAAGCTTTCGAACTACGCAAGCGTATCTTTTGCCTTTAGTATTTCTTTATTGTTTAAGATAACTGTCTGAGCTCCTCTGCCTTAGCATTATATCTCCACTTTCTGCAAGTTATTCCATTAAGTAGTAAAAATATTAGACTTGCCGCAAAACTAAGAAAAAAAGACCAAAGATAGAGCAGATCGAACTTACAGTAAAAATAGAACAAAAAAACTCCAACAATAAATTATACAAACTTCATCAGGTTAACTTTAACTTAAGAAAACATAAATCAAATTTTCTTGCTCAAAGACCTTGCTTTTTCTCCAACCTTACTCAAACGTACTCTAGCTTAATGCATAATTTTACCCATAAACAACCTTATCTTTGGTACTTTTATTAGTTACAAGTCATCTAGAAAACCCAGATGCTCTACGAAGCCCACCAATCAATATCAGATCCTGCTCTTGTCCTACAGCATTTAATATAGCGTATAACAAAACCATCGCATCTCCCCCAGTAATACGCTTGCATCCTCCACAAAATTCGTATTCACTTAACTGTCGATTTGCCTCCACCCTTTTTCGTTCAACTTGTTCTGCGGTGTTAGCATACTTCAACTCTATTCCAATTGGATGAGTATCATCATTTTCCGCAGATTTTGATAATACTAGGTCTATTTTCCTTCCTCTCTGTAGCTGGAACTCAATAATTACCTTGGCAGGATTATCGCAACTTTGAAATATCCCACGCAACAAAGCCTGAAATTTAGCTTCATTGTTCACGAGTAGACGGTTTCCATTTAATAACGGAGACAACAGACGAGAAATCTCATTAAATAAAACTTCATACCTAGCCCTGTACTCACCATTAACATTACCATCATTACCAAAATTAGGCTCAGCACTCATCAACTGATCTGCAAGTTGATGTAAATTCCTAACATTACCCATTTGTTCTGAAAACCTTCCCTCGAAATAACCTTCACTATGAGAACGTGAGTAAGCACGTAGTGATTCGAATTTCTTTGCAGAAGCCACTTCCAGATGACCCTGGACATCTACTTCACAAAGTACTTGACGCACCTTAGCATCATCTGTGGCTTGAGGCAGTAACGACAGGTTCAATGCTTTGTCTGGTAAAGTCTGCCACTTTAAACGACGAAAAATGTGAAGCACAACAAAACCAATATTTGATAAAAATAGAGCTAAAGTTAACGCATGGCTTACAATATCTGCTGCATCTCCCCTACCACCTGTACGTTTCATTTTCTCTCCCTGAGAGTGGTTAAATAGATACTTGGTAACCCTTACCTCCCGCCCATCATTTGTTTCTAAGTCCCTCCTTGTAGATAAAACATTTCCAAAAACAAACGATGACGTACAGGAAAAAGTGTTACAATGAGGCGATTGAGTGAACTCTGATGCTATGGGTTGTAAAAAACGTTTTACATTTCCCCTAACTCCATTTCCATGAGGATGTAGTAAACCCGGTATTAAGGAAAGACCACCTTCTGAAAAGGCCTGCACAGAAGTTCGGAGACCAGCACCTCCACGTAATTGAAAATTTAACGCTACACAAACAGCACTTGGTGATGAGGTATGAATAGGCAAAGACGAAACAGAACAACTTTTAGCATAATCTTTAGCTTGCTCTAATCCTTCCTCATCACCAACCTTCAACTCAATTATAATTGGAACCGAATCATTTGTCTGATCAACACCACGAACAAGCAAAACAACATCTGCATAACCTTTTCCTATAAGTAGCTCTGGGTAGAAATCAGCCACAGCTCGGTATCTAAAATTTACTAAAAACCCACACAGAAAACCGTGGTAATCAGACTCTGCACGAAACACTAAGCTATCTTCATGTTCATCATGGATATCAATAACATATTCCAAAATTCTTTTAACATTAGTACGCACTTCTCCTGTATCATCATTTGCCAACTCACTCATCAGGTCTAACAATTCACCTTGTTCTCTGATTGGGTTAATTTCATGAAAAATTGGAGCTCCAGGTTCATCACGTTGAGGAAATCTATCTATTTCATGAATAAACCTACATTCTTCTCCAAACCGAAATATTTTATACTCTTCCCAATCCAGATCCTTATCTTCCTGTAATTCTTGTGGAAGATTCTCTTCTACCTGCTGCTTCTCTTCTGCACTAAACCTTGACCCAGGGCTGTTCTCATTATCAGCAACAGTATAACACCTGACTATTCTTCTATTTTCTTTATTAGTGAGAACAGCAACTTTTAGATTTCCATAATTGTCAAAACGAAAATAGACTCTTTCATCTTCAACTAATATACCTGCATCATGTGCAGTAGAAAACATACCAAAAAAGAATGTAGGAAAAAAGCCAGGCTTATTAGCCGAATGCAAAAAAGATGGACAGTTGTTTAAAAAACCTACAAATTGTCTACTAAACTCATCACAACCTCCACTTAATAAAGCCCTAACTAATTCACGATCTTCATTATTACCATGCATAAATACTCCTATTTGTTAACAACTGCAGCAGGCGAAATACTAACATTAGTACCCACTAACGTAGATTGAGGACCTTCAGTGCTAGCAGAGAATAAATTCAAATTTCTCGCTGACTTACACAACTCTTCTATTAAATTGCAGGAGCTAGTTGCATCTATCATCTTAGAATTCCTTGTTTTATCTAAACTATTTGCTATCCTCTCTTTTAATGATTTAAAGCTTTTGTCTGAACAACAATCTTTAGCAAACTTTAAAATACTCAAGACCAAATCAACTTTTTCACCATCGCCAGCACTTTGAGTATCCTTGCTGTTCTCCTGATCTACAATCAAATTTGAAATTGCATTTTCCATTGCAACAAAAGCAATCCTATCTTTAAAAGGATCGACAACATTTATTTTATTTTGGTTAAATACACTAGATTCCCAAAGACTGCTAATAGCTGACCTTGCTTCATTCCTGTTATCCAAGTCATAATCTTTAGAAACTACAACAAATGAAAGCGATGAGAGAAGATGTGCATATCCTCTAGGTGAAAGCATTTTCTCTACTTCAGATCTTGAACATCCCTCGCTCAAGTACTGGATAACATACTTAGTTGTGCAAAGAAAACCGTGCTCTACTAAGTAACTAAGAGGACGATAGATCACACCCCTATCTTTCTTATTCGGTAGCCCAAGTAGTGACTTATGATCTACTTTTGCGCTTATGACTTTACCTAGAAGGGAACTTAAGGTAGAAGCAAGTTTATAGCTAGATTGCAATGGAGATAATTTTGCAATAGCAGAAACTAGCAATTTTTCTCTCTCTTCTTTCACTAATTTTTCTTCAGAACACAGACGATTATAGAAGTGTTCCACTCCCTTACTCCACTTGAAATCTACAGCCTTATTAAATCCATCTTCTGCTTCTATATTTTCTCTAAGGTTACCTGATTCTTGATCAATCCAGAAATTGAAAACAGGATCACGTCTTCCCATGGAACTTAACAATTCAACTCTTGCAAGCTTATCACTGCAAGCTAAATTCCTATCTTCCTCACATGCACCTTTATGAGATAAGTCAGATCTAAAAGACTCTAACGCCTTGTCAAATAATTGCTTAATTTCACTCTCTACACACTCAATACATGCTATTTTATATATAGCAAATGGATTCAACACACCTGATTTAGCTAATTCTCCTACCAATTTAGCAACATCTAGTGTCGCACCTGACCAACAAGATTCATCACGAAACGCATTACATAAGAGGTCCGATTGCTCAACGGTTAGACCCTCTACTGTTACAGGGTGAGCCTTGACCCATTCCTCAATAGCTGAAGTTCTATCACCTTTAACAACATCCTTCAGCTTACTTATTACTTTGCTAGAGATAATCTCTTTATTTTTTTTAGGATCAGAACTGAGACGAGATCTTTTGCTTGGGCCTGCATTACCCTTCAAATCTTCCGTTCCACGTTTAGTTTTACTTTTTGGCATCTAATTACCTCAAAATCAAATATTCAATGAAGGTATTATACAAGCATTAGAATAATATATAAATCGAAAAATTAGTGTGCACCTAAATTTAAGCAGTAATTATAGACCTGCTGCAAAAGAGGAGATATTAAAGAGAGATGTAGCAAGAGGGAATGAGCTTAAATTATCAAATTAACGTTATTCTACTTTACCTCACTAGCATTTTCCTTACCTTGAGCCTTACTATTACTCACAAATATAAACGTTCGTTACATAGCTCTTAATATGTCTAAAGAGACGAAATTTCCCGAATTATTTATAATGAACCCTTACGATCACATTCTGGGGACGTACATCAGAAAACTTTTATATTATTAGTTTTGTAGTAAAATTATATGAGTACATCGTATCTATTAAATCAGAAGCTTTATGGATTACAGATTGAGAGCTTATTTGTTTGGGGTTATCTGGTTTATACTTAGCTTACTTAGTAGTGTAGCTAATGATACTATATCAAAATATCTAAGTTTACATCTTCAGAGTTTTGAAATAATTTTTTTCCGCTTTCTGTTTACCACTATTACCCTTGTACCTTTTATGTTTTACTATGGAATAGAAACTTTTAAAACAAGTCAAATATCTACTCAAATAACCAGGGGTGGGTTGTTGTTTTGTGGAATGACCTTATGGACTTACGGGTTGACTGTTTTCCCCATAGTAACTGCAACGATTATAAGTTTTTCTATACCATTATTTGTTATACTTCTTGCAATCCCTTTACTAAACGAAAATATAATTTGGCAAAGATGGATAGTAACTATTATTGGTTTTGTTGGTATTGCTATTACCACCAAAGCTCATAGTGAAGACTTTAATCCTAAAATTCTTATTTTTATTGTATCTGCGTTAATCTTTGCTATATTAGACATACTTAATAAGAAACTTGTGATAAAAGAGTCAGTAATAAGTATGTTATTTTATTCAGCTCTAACGACAACTATTTTTTCTACTCCACCTTTGTTATTTTATTGGCATATGCCTTCCTTGTTGGAGTTAGTATTACTGCTGATTTTAGGAATAAGTTCAAACCTAATTCTGTTCTTCATGTTAAAAGCTTTTGCTCTTACTGATGCTACTGCACTTGCACCGTATAGATACATAGAGCTAATAATTTCTGCAATAGTAACATACGTTATATTTAATGAATTACCTGATAAAAGTGCTTTATATGGTACTTTGATATTAATACCATCAACCTTATTTATAGCTTATTCGGAAGGTAAGGCAATTAAGAAAAATAATGTAACAACAAAAGTTTATAATTGTTAATGGTATTTATTTTAGATGCTAAGCTACATTTTTAAGGTGATAGTAAAATGCACATAACTATTATAGGAGTAGGGTATGTAGGCTTAGTATCTGGTACAATGTTATCGGAGCAGGGCCATAAAGTTGATTGCATTGACATAAATACTGAGAAGATTGAACTTTTGAAATCAGGGAAAATTCCTCTATATGAACCTGGATTAGCAGATTATTTAGAGAATAATATAAAGTCACAAAGGATAAGATTTTTTGATTCGTATTCTCAAATAAATCCCAATACAGAAGTAGTATTTGTAACTGTAGATACTCCATCAGACTCCCTAGGAAATGCAAATTTAAAGAATGTATATAATGCAGTAAGTGAAGTTTCTGAGAGGGTTAATCAAGATTGCTTAATAGTGATAAAGTCAACTATTCCTCCTGGTACTGCAGAAAATATACATAATTATTTATCTAATAAGGGCTATAACTTTGATTTGGGAGTTAATCCAGAGTTTCTCAAGCAAGGCTCTGCAGTATCAGATTTTTTATACCCAGATAGGATAATAATAGGAGTAAAAACTAAGCTAGCTAGGGCAAAACTAGAAGTTATATATAGATCATTTATAGATAAGAATATTCCGTTAATAGTCACTGATACAGTTACTGCTGAAATGATTAAATATGCTTCTAATGCTTTTCTAGCAACAAAGGTTGCTTTTATCAATGAGATGGCAGGTTTATGTGAGCTATTAGGAGCAGACATTGACCTTTTAGCTAACAGTATGGGAATGGACCATAGAATAGGTAAGGAATTTCTCAAAGCTGGTCCAGGATTTGGAGGATCATGTTTTCCTAAGGATTTGTCAGCTTTATTAAGGCTTGCTGAAGACTACAATGTTAAGCTACAAATTTTAAATTCAGTTAAAGAATCTAACGTTAAGATAAATTCCACATTGGTATCAAATGCTACTTTTTCGACGTTCGTCAAAACAATTAAATCTGATACGTTATTTACAGTAACTTTGCCCAGATCAACAACATGAGAAACTTCACTAAATTTTGCAGCTAAAAGCCGAAACGTTAAATCTAAATTCTGATGCGGTGTCCAGGTGCTTGCATTGCTAGATGACAGTAATACTCCTACTTGACCTTACCCAGAAAAAGTAGACAGAAAGTTAAGACGTTTTTGCTATGAGAATGATGAATCAAAAAGCTCAGGAATGCAATAGTTAATAGTAGAATGTCTACGCTGTTTATTATAAAAAATTTCTATATATTCAAATATTGCGGTTTTAGCTTGTTGTGCAGAGTGTTGTGAAGTATCAATGAGTAACTCTCTCTTAAGTGAACTAAAAAAGCTCTCTGAAACAGCATTATCATAACAACAACCTTTGTGACTCATACTAGAAGTAATATTTTTTGTACTTAGTAAAAATTGATAATTTTTAGAGGTGTATTGCGATCCTTGATCGCTATGAAATAGTAGATTTTTAGCAGATTTGCGCCTACCAATAGCCATGAATAACGCATCTATAACTAATTGCCTATTTACTGCATTACTCATTGACCAGCCAATCACCATGCGTGAATATAAATCTATTATTGCTGCCAAATATAACCATCCTTCATTAGTTTTTATGTACGTAATATCAGTTACCCATATCTTGTTAGGTTGATCAGCGATGAAATTCTGATTTAATATGTTAGGAGTTATAACTCTATTGTCTATTTGTGGTTTTTTACTTTTAAACTTTCGTCTAAGCTTAGCTTGAATGCCATTTTTCTGCATAACATTTTGCACTGTTTTGATGTTATAATTTTTACCTAAAGCCTTTAATTCAGCGTGAATTTTAGGAGCTCCGTATCTGCATTGTGATGCTCGATATACCTTCTGAATATCTTGTATGAGCTCTTCTCTTATTGATTTTTTGTTGTTTTTTTCCTTAGTAATCCATTTATAATAACCACAAGCAGATACGTTCAAAAATCTGCATAATTCCCGTATTTTATAGCAGTTTTCATGTTCTTTTATAAAAGAATATTTTACTCTTTTTGGTTTGCAAAATATCCCAGGGCTTTTTTTAAAATGTCTCTTTCCCTCGTTACTCTTGCCAGCTCTTTCTTTAAATAAAACTTTTCTTTGTCACAATGAGCTACTTTCCCTTTTCCTGGAAACGCATCTACTCCAGACATTCTATCATTGTATGTTTTTACCCATCTGCTTAATGAATCACCGCTAATACCCAAATCTCTTGCTATTTTTGCTGATGATTGACCTGTTTCTTTTACTAGTCTTATAGCTTCAATTTTGAATTCTGCTGTATATTCTTTTCTTTTTGTCATACCACACCTCTTTGAAAAAACGTTTTATTTTACTTCAAAAACGTCTTAACTTTCTGTCTACTTTTTCTGGGTAAGGTCAACTTGATATGGTTGACTTGTTACCCAACGGCTGTTTACTGCATCATATTTGCCAAGTTCTGCTATTTTTACTGCAGTACCAGGATCATCAGTAAGCAGTACTATTGCATACTCCTCTCCTGCATGGCAAAACACTGGTGACCACTCTATACGTGTTGCTGTGCCATCTACTTTTATATCTTTCGGCTCAATATAGCTTTCAGCAATAACAGTCTGCGATGGCATTCCCACTGCTGTTTCTCTAATCTGCACAACAACACGTTTTTTGCCTTTATTTATGAACCATAGCTCTACACCTCCTATGTGTCTGCTTTCATTTAGAGTAAATGTTTGGGCTAAAGGGTCAACTCGTCTTGCTGCGATAACTCTTCTTCTTTCTTCTATGGTAATTGTTTTTTTACCAGTATAAGTTGCTTCTCCATAGCTTCCTTTATTCCCATAAAATTGCACTAATTTAGTACCGGCTGGAATGTTTGCTGGTACTTTCACCTTTCCCTTTAATTTTCCCTGGTTGTTAGCTCTTTTTTCCACTTGCCTTCTATGCTATTGGTTGAATACTTAGGCCATCAAATTTTACTTCCTTAAGCTTTTCATCTGGTTCAAAACCTTCGATCTCAAAATTCTGTATTGCTTCTCTCATAAATTCAGTTTCGTATGAAGTACTTGACAGCAGCTCTGTCGTTTCTTTAACATTAAATACTCTTGTTACTGGACTTTTCCAATTCGTGGTAACCTCTGTCCAGTGGTCAATGTTTTTATTTAGAGTAATTTGTGCCGGTACTGGATCAAAAGCTTGGTATGGATTGATCTTTTCTCCTTTAGTCTGTAAAAGCTGCTCCAGTACCGGTTCAAGTTCATACGGCAAAAGATATCTTTCCCCACCTTTTTCAATATCTGCAACTTCTACATCTATTGGCAGAACTAGCTCTCTATTTACTATTGCTGCAGACTGCGAAATTCCTTGATCACGCATATCATCATCAAAGAATGGCTCAACCACTATCGGCTGAGAGCCGAAAGGTTGGATATAGCGCTGGAAGCGCGGTGAGAAGCTAAAGCTACTCCAATCTTATACTAGATATAGAATGAGGCTGATGTGCATCTGTATGTTTATTGATGTACTCATTAATGACTTCATCTGTGATATGTCCGCTGGTAGCACTAAAGTATCCTCTTCCCCAAAAACGCTTTCCCCAGTACATTTTATTTCTTACTATTACCCACAAATATAAATGGACATAAAAATAAAGTATTACAACATTAAAGTTTGCAAACATTGAGGGTAAAAAATGGCAAACAGGAATAATGAATGGGCTGAAAATGAATTTGGAGATGCTGTACTTGGAGATAAAAGGTTAACTGACCGATTAGTAAATATTGCTGATAGTTTTACAAGTTTACCTGAAAGCTCAATCAATCAGGCGTGTGGAAGTTGGTCAGAAGCAAAAGCAGCATATCGTTTTTTTCAAAATGAGAACGTGAAAGAAGGCGATATTCTAGCTTCACACGTTGCTAAAACAGTTGAAAGAACAAAAGCCCATAAAAAAATTTTTGTGATCCAAGATACAAGTTATATTTCATACACAGACCATGAAAAAACAAGTGGATTGGGAGTTATTACAAGAAAACATAGTCAAGGTATTATAATGCATACAGCTCTAGCTGTTAGTATAGAAGGTTTGGTACTAGGGATACTAGATCAAAAAATTTATTCAAGACCTGAAGAATCTGAAAACATAAAAAAAAAGAACAATGACAGTATCCGCATTGAAGATAAAGAGAGTATAAAATGGTTAGAAACTTTAAGCAACACAAACAACATTATTGATTCAACTCAAACTGAGACTATAACTATATGCGATAGAGAAGCAGATATATATGAGTTTTTTGAGCTTGCACATAATCTTAATTCGGCAGTGTTAGTTAGAGCTTCCAAAGATAGGGCAGTAAATAGAAAATCTCGATATCCTGAAAAAGGTGAGCAGAAGTTATGGGAATTTATTAAATCCTCTCATTGTGCAGGTACGGTAAAAGTTGAAGTTCCTGCAAAAGATAATAAGCCAAAAAGAACAGCACATTTGGAAGTTAGATTCGGAAAGTTTATTATGCATCCATCTAAGAATAGTATTAGGCATAAGAAAGAAGAATTACTTAAATTACCACACTATGCAGTTTACGTTGTTGAAAAAGACTTTCCTTCTGAAACAAGTCCGCTAGAGTGGATGCTTTTAACAAATCTTCCAGTCAATACCTTTGATGAAGCTGTTGAAAAAGTTAGGTGGTATTGTCTTAGATGGAAAATAGAAATATTACATAAAATTTTAAAATCTGGTCTCAAAGTTGAAGAATGTAGGCTTGGAACAGCAGAAAGGTTGATGCGATATTTAACAGTAATGAGTATTATTGCTTGGAGAATTTTCTTTATTACAACAATTGCAAGAACTGATCCAACATTACCGTGTACTACCTTATTAGCCGAAGAAGAATGGAAAGTTCTATATGTAAAAATACATAGAAAACCATGTTCAAATGCAACTCCTACTATAAAAGAAGCTGTTTCATGGGTTGCTCAACTTGGAGGACATTTGGCTAGAAAAAATGATCTAGAACCAGGACCCATTACTATTTGGAAAGGATGGAGACGTCTCTTTGATCTAGCAGAAGGATGGCGACTTGCTCACGAACTTTATATTTGTGGGTAATAGTAAGATTTTATTTAGCTCTGGAAATTCTTGTTGAATTTTGCGTGAAGACCTGCCTTTGGCTCTTTGAACAAAATCACTCACAGCTATATGAGGAGGTATTACTACGAATAAATGTAAATGATCTGATGATATTACTCCGTTTTCTATCTTAATCCCCATTTCTTCAGATACTTCTGCTATGATTGTTCGTATTCTCTCCTTCATAGCCTTAGTTAATACTCTGTACCGATATTTTGTAATCCAGACTATATGGTACCTATGATAAAATACAGTGTGTTTTCCTTTGTCATATTCCGTCATAACTATACTTTATAAAGTACAGTTATGACATTGACAAACTAAAGTTTCTCCACCTAGAAGGTGGAGGCTTGTACCATCTTATGGAAAGTCAACAAATACTCCTTTTTTGGTAGTAGGTTCTCTTGAATTTGCATCACTGCGTAGACGTTCCTCTGCAATAAGTAGCATAAGATCATTTATTCCCCTTTTCATTGCTTCAAGCTCATTCATTGGTACAGCATGAATAGCATTATTCACTATTTTCACCCCTTCTCCGTTTTTCCATGTTTGGTGAATGTAGCAGAGCAAAAGTTGTCCAGAGGGTGCTTTAGGCATTGACGGTCTCCAAGGGTGAGCTATGCCTTTTATTCTTCTTACCACTCCTTTGCTATCGATAGTAATTAAATCATAGCGTGGCATTTTCCAGGTGTAATCAATCAGAACCAAGCTGTTATCAACTGCACCTTTTACTTTGCATCCCTGTTCACTTATATCTTCAGGGCTTACATGAGTACGACAGCGGTAAGTTATTTGATAACTACTTCCAGGAGCTAGCTCTTTGCCGGGTAATGACCAATCAACGTTTCCTGCGTTTAGTTTGTAATCTGTACTATTTTCATAAATAACATTGCCTTGTTTAATTTGAATAATCTCAAGTACCGCAGAGTCAGGTATTGGATCAACAGCTCCTGAGTATGAACCGTGAGTAATGGTAATAGTTTTTTGAACAGTTATATCTACTTTTTTGATTTCACTTATTGGAAAATCATTAACCTTCAGTTCCATTACCCTTTGGCTATTTGGCTGAAAAGTATGTGGTTCTGATTCAACTGATTTTATATCCGGATCTTCATCAAAAGAAACACGAATACTGTGAGGTAACTCAATTTCATAGCCATCAACATGAGCTTTGCCCTCATTAATCACAAATATTTTTTTTCCTCCTTCTCCCTCTTCCTTTTGCAGGAACATTACTTCAAGACCATTTACGACGTAGGAACCATTTGCTTCTTTGTCATAACGAGCAAGAGCAGTAGTTACTATATTTGCTTGTGGTGGCGGTGAATGTTCTATCAATACTCCATTTTCAATATGGTAAATTGGGTAAAATTCGCCATTTGTAGAGTTAACAGTAACACTTTCTATTTGGTATCCCCAAATGGTGGAAACTTTAAGCCTTGCAGCCCCTACTTCTTGATAATTTCTTGTACCAACAGCAGGATCACGAAGATCCTCATCCTCAAGTTCTGTAATAGTAGATAGGGTGAAAAAAACACCTATACGAACTGTGGTACTCAGTGGAATAATAAATTCTTCTTTTTCGACTTTTCTAACTGCTCCACGAAGATAGATTTTTCCTGATTCAAGCGTAACTTTACCAGTTTCTCTATCTATAATACAATTGCTTCCTGTTATAACATCACCATCACGAAATATTGCATCACCTATGTCTTTAAGCTTAGAAAGAGCATACTCCTGAGTCTCGTTTAATTCTGCAGATTGCAAACCTCTTCCTGCAAGAAATAAGCTTTTCTCATATTCTTTGTCAGGATTAAAGCGGTTATAATAACTATTTAAGGTCATTTTGTTTCAAAAAGTTACAACAAATGAAAAAGTTTCCCGAGTTGCAGATGTTCTGATAAGTGGCACGGTGTGTTCTAAAACTAACAAAATTCCAGGATTTTCCACGTCTTTTGGCTCAAAATATCTCTGCCCAGATGACACTTTTTCCTTTACCTTTGTACCAACCATAACCCCGAGCTCCCTTATTACTTGATTTGCTGCGTCCGTGAAATCGAAAGTAAATTTAAGATAGAGATTATTAGTTGGTACATTAGAGGGTTTAAACCTACCTGTGGGAGTTAGAAGCTCTCCATCATCATCACCAGTACAAAAGAGTATCTCATCAACAACACGACGTCCAACTTCCTTAATTAATGTTGCAGAAGTAATTAGTTCCGGTGGTGTGTCTTGAGTGTACTCTATAGTGATTACGCTATCTGCTATAATTGCACCATTTTCTACACGCTCAATAGTGCCTGAGCTACTATCAACTATATAATCTATGCTTGACTGATAAATTGTTTGCCCTGTATAAACTTTTACATCTTTAATAGTGTGGTGATCTAAACTTATCTTGCCGCCTGCTGCAAAAGTTTTTTCAACTTTGTAGCTGCTTTCCCAGGTAGAATCTCCAGATCCCCAAGCAAGATGTATCGGTTGCTCTTTTATGCTCGCAGCAATAGCTGCTCTGCCTGATTGTGTGAGTACTGACATAGTTGATTGTGCAGTTGATATTATGTATATACAAGATCCGTAGAAAAAACGTCCAATTTTTTTGCAATAATAGGATCAAAATCTTTCCAAGGGCGATTTAAGTGGCGATGTTCATGCCAAGTAACCATACCTAGATAGAATGCTGCTACGTAATTTTCTAGCTCATGAATGGGATCTTTCTGTTTTGAATCTGAATCATTTTTACAATCAACGTGATATTCCACTAAATTAGACTCTATTATTTTTTGATCAGTAAAATTCTTCGCTTCATAGTAATAAGTTATACTAAATCGCTCTAAAATTGGTGTACGTTGAAAATTCCAAATCTGCTCAGAAAGTTTATCTTCACTTAAGTGAAGTGTATGCTCTATTTCTTCATAAGTAGTTGATGCAAAACAAGCATTTATATCCCCTAAGTTCCAACTATCTGACAATACTACCAACGCTTTAGCAAATTTAATTTCTGGCAATAAACTCTGTGGTAGAGGATATAGTGCTTTTAAGTTGTACCACTCATGATTTCTTTCATATATACCGTTGTAATTCTTCGTGTGAGGCTCTTTCTCTCCTAATATTGCAACATCTAACCTATATAAATCATTACTGTAACTTCTATCATAATGTGATCTAAAAGTGCCAAATTTAAATCTTGGATTTCCCATTTTCAGCTCAAATGAGTTTTTTCTTCCAAACGATAATACTGGTCCTTCTTTTGCTATTTTTACACCTGAGTAGTCTGAAAGAAGATCTCCAAAAATACTTTCATCTAACATAAATCGCTGAGCATTGTAATAGTCATTGAATATTCGCATTAATCGAGATCTTGCCGGTGCAGAAAGTTTTGCCAGAGCAATTACACTATCGACAAAAAAGTCATTAGGAACATCAGAGATGCCAATTTGAAATTCAGCAAAATGCTCTCCTGGTGGTTCTTCTTGAATGGTAATATTATCAATGTTTGCCCACTTCAGCGCCATCTTCAGTGACTGTGGTGTACCGCGCAAACGTTGAAATCTTATTCCGTTTTGCTTAGCTGAGACCCATTCTTTTAATGCACTCTTAGTAGCTTTCTTACCCCAGGATAAAATTTCTCCCAAACCGTATTCCGCTACTAGCCACGGCAACATTTCAGTCTGTGGGTTAAATTTAAATCCCCGTAGAGAATTTGCATCAAAAGAATAATTAATTATGTCTGTAAGTATTTGCTCTTGCTTTGAAGCATTTGGAGGAAGTATCACCAATTTTTACCTAACACTTAAATTATTTAAAGTAACGCATTCATTATCTTGCACGACGATGTCTTCTATCGGTTCTGTAAGCTCTATATTCTGCATACCTTCTATATGACCTTACCCAGAAAAAGTAGACAGAAAGTTAAGACGTTTTTGAAGTAAAATAAAACGTTTTTTCAAAGAGGTGTGGTATGACAAAAAGAAAAGAATATACAGCAGAATTCAAAATTGAAGCTATAAGACTAGTAAAAGAAACAGGTCAATCATCAGCAAAAATAGCAAGAGATTTGGGTATTAGCGGTGATTCATTAAGCAGATGGGTAAAAACATACAATGATAGAATGTCTGGAGTAGATGCGTTTCCAGGAAAAGGGAAAGTAGCTCATTGTGACAAAGAAAAGTTTTATTTAAAGAAAGAGCTGGCAAGAGTAACGAGGGAAAGAGACATTTTAAAAAAAGCCCTGGGATATTTTGCAAACCAAAAAGAGTAAAATATTCTTTTATAAAAGAACATGAAAACTGCTATAAAATACGGGAATTATGCAGATTTTTGAACGTATCTGCTTGTGGTTATTATAAATGGATTACTAAGGAAAAAAACAACAAAAAATCAATAAGAGAAGAGCTCATACAAGATATTCAGAAGGTATATCGAGCATCACAATGCAGATACGGAGCTCCTAAAATTCACGCTGAATTAAAGGCTTTAGGTAAAAATTATAACATCAAAACAGTGCAAAATGTTATGCAGAAAAATGGCATTCAAGCTAAGCTTAGACGAAAGTTTAAAAGTAAAAAACCACAAATAGACAATAGAGTTATAACTCCTAACATATTAAATCAGAATTTCATCGCTGATCAACCTAACAAGATATGGGTAACTGATATTACGTACATAAAAACTAATGAAGGATGGTTATATTTGGCAGCAATAATAGATTTATATTCACGCATGGTGATTGGCTGGTCAATGAGTAATGCAGTAAATAGGCAATTAGTTATAGATGCGTTATTCATGGCTATTGGTAGGCGCAAATCTGCTAAAAATCTACTATTTCATAGCGATCAAGGATCGCAATACACCTCTAAAAATTATCAATTTTTACTAAGTACAAAAAATATTACTTCTAGTATGAGTCACA
Source organism: Wolbachia endosymbiont (group B) of Cyclophora punctaria (assembly GCF_964028235.1). Classification (NCBI taxonomy): domain Bacteria; kingdom Pseudomonadati; phylum Pseudomonadota; class Alphaproteobacteria; order Rickettsiales; family Anaplasmataceae; genus Wolbachia; species Wolbachia endosymbiont (group B) of Cyclophora punctaria. The sequence goes on along the minus strand of NZ_OZ034749.1, from coordinate 858,690 downwards.
AAGGTTGTTGTTATGATAATGCTGTTTCAGAGAGCTTTTTTAGTTCACTTAAGAGAGAGTTACTCATTGATACTTCACAACACTCTGCACAACAAGCTAAAACCGCAATATTTGAATATATAGAAATTTTTTATAATAAACAGCGTAGACATTCTACTATTAACTATTGCATTCCTGAGCTTTTTGATTCATCATTCTCATAGCAAAAACGTCTTAACTTTCTGTCTACTTTTTCTGGGTAAGGTCAGTAGCGAATGGATATACAAAACGCTGGATCTATATTCAGATTACAGAATAAGGTATTACAGACCGAAAGCATCACCAACACAATATGTGATAAACTTTGGTAAAGAACTTGCTAGGAAAGCGTAGTGCGGGAAAACCGCATGCTGCGTTTGACGAGGCGGGAGCTGGAAACGTTAACATGGGAATTTGGATTGAGGCCCACAGTGAAAACGACGGAATAGCCACTAAACCCTAAAGAAGGCGCGCCAGTTCTCGACCCTACAAATAATCAATGAAAATTTATTTGATTCAGTGCAAACACAATTAGCTGAAAATAGACAAAGAGCAAGAGTACGGCAAAGAAGAGAAACATATTTATTACAAGGTTTAATGGTATGCCAACGTTGTCAATATACTTATTGTGGTACAAACCACGTTCATAAAAAGTCGACATATTATTACTATCGTTGCTCTGGTACAAACTCTAGCAAATTTAATGGCAATAAAATCTGCGATAATAAATCAATACGCACTGATGTACTCGATACAGTCGTATGGGAGGAAGTTAAGAGTATATTAAAAGAGCCAGATAGGATTGCAAATGAATATCAACGTAGATTGTCAGAGAACAAAAAACCTTTACATAATCAAACACGTGAAAAGCAAGAAAGTAAGTTAAGATTAAGTATCAAAAAATTTATTGATAGCTATGCCAAAGGGTTTATAAGCCAAGAAGAATTTGAGCCAAGAATTACAACAATGAAACAACATTTGAAAGAAATTGAAGAAGAGAAAGAAAGAACACTCGATCAAAAGAAGTTACAACAAGAATTGAGCCTTGTTACAGATAGCTTGAAAAACTTTTCCTCAAGTGTTGAATCAAAGCTTGATCAAGTAGATTGGCAGACTAAGCAAAATATTATTAGAATGTTAATTCATCAAATTGAAATCAACCACAACCACTTATACATAGTATTTCGCATAAAAAGTCTTGCAAATTTTGATCAAAATAGCCATAATAGAATTATGCAATGTTGTACTAGCAGTCAAAACGAGCAGTTGCTAATAAAATTTACTGTAAGTATACAACAGATGCGTGCTAGCCATTTCGGTATCTTAATTGCTACCATATAGGGAGATAACGGTAAACCCAGAGCTATTGTAGACATAAGTTTTAGCTATATGGTATTTGAAGTAATAAATGCAATAAAAAATAATTTGTTAGCATGCTTTCCAACAGAGACAGTATATGCTCTTTCTTGTAATGCGCTAGGTAACGAATCTATAGAAAAAATATATCGAATAAAAAAGCGTTCTCAAAACAAGCCGCTCTCTGTATTTGTTAGTAATATTGATAGTTTGATAAATATAGCAAAGGTAAAGGAAGAGTATATCGATTTAATAAACTATTTTTCTCCTGGACCAATGACCTATATTTTACCACTTCAAGATAACAGTATATTACCAAATGAGTTCTTTAAAGATAGTATAGGCATAAGAATTCCTGATCATCCTATTGCGATTTCAATATTAAATGAACTGAAAACTCCAGTAGTTGCAACTAGTATTAACATTTCAGGAGAAAAAAGTATATGCAAAGCAAGAGATATACCTCAGTCTATTAAGCAACACTTATCTGCAGTAATTGAAGATGATGAATTAGTTTCTGGTATAGAATCTACTATTATTGACTTAACTGGAGACAAGATTAAGGTTTTAAGAAAAGGTAAAATTTCATTACAAACAATAAATAACGAATTTTCAAACTAAGATCTATAGGAGAAAGAATGAAAAAGGTGATAGGCCACAACCAAGCAAAAAAAAAGATAATGAACAACTTGTCTGTTCAATCTTGGCTGATCTGTGGTAAAAAAGGTATAGGAAAAGCAACATTCGCAAAATCCTTTTCTAATTGGTTTCTTATAAAAAATTACGATGAAGTAGCATTAGACTTACACATTGTTGAAGGTGATACAATAGGAGTGGAAAAGGTGAGAGAAATGAAAAACTTTTTGCACTTAAGCCCCATTCAATCAGAATATAAAATAGCTATAATAGATAGCTTAGAGTCAATGACTAATAATGCTAAAAATGCAATATTAAAAATATTAGAGGAGCCGCCACAAAATTCTAAAATATTTGTAATTAGCCATAAGCCATATGATGTACAAACCACCATCCGGTGTAGGTGTTTTCAGCTGAATTTACTTCCATTAACTTACGATGAAACAAAGCAGGTTGTTTCATCTCAGTGTAAATTCGACGATAAAATATTTAGTGAGATCATTACTTTGTTTCCTGGAACTCCGGGAGTAATAATAAATGCAATAAACAGTGGTGCTTATGAGTCACATAAGCATTTTTATACATTTTTCCGTAATCTAAATAATTCTGATATAGTTAATAAAATAATTAATAGTGAGATTGAGCTAGAACTAGCATCACATATAATTCAAACCTCCATTTTAGAAAGTATAAAGAAAGAAGTAAATAATGTTGAAATTCTACTAAGTCAATGGAAAGAAATAGATGAACTTTTCGTTGCTGCAAAGCAATTTCGCTTAGATAAAAAGCATGTTTTAGCTAATGTAGTTAACATCATGACACAAAAATGTAATACTTTTAACATAAATTTATGATAAAATTCTGCTAATTTAATACTGAAAGTATATAACTTGAATGATAATAAATTAACTGTATGGCAATCAATAGAAGTTTTAACAAACACTATACTGAACATGCAGAAAGAATTGAGTTTAATCAAGAATACATCTTTAGATCAAGACGTCACTTTAGAAAAAGGGAAGGAGCTATCAAGTGGCATCTATGAGGCAAATTTTAAGCTAAACAAGGCAATCAATATAGCTACTTTGCCAAGAATTGGCTATCATATGATTAATGATGAACTTGTTGTACGTAATCATATTACAAAAGAGGAAGTAAAGATCCCTAGAGATTTTCATTACTTTAAAGTTGTTAAATCCAATCACGATGATTGTAAATTAACGTTTTGTAATTTTTTAGGTAATGAGTTTTTTGAATATAAAAAGTATGATCCACAATATTCTGGTCTTTCAGATGAATATAAACTCATGGATTTTGGTAGTATAAAAAAGACTAATAATCTAAAACTTAAGGAGTATGTTGGTCATGCACCTAAATTTTTTGCTGTAGAAGGATCTATTGAGCCTGGATCTGAAAACCATGTAATTGATCTATTTGAGCTAGTCAGAGACGGTAAAGGCAAAAAAGTGGGAACTCTTGCTGATGAATTTGGTTATTTTGATGATCAAAATAAATTACACTACTATAATTATCACAAAAGTGCAGAAAGTAATACTTATGATCCTGAAAGCTTCAGTGTAAAAATGATAAATTTAGATGTGAGCAAAATTGATAAATTTCACCTTATTGCAGAACAAGGTGATATAATAATTCATCCTATTTTGGAAAATTTAGACATATTTTAAAGTTTTTTAGAGTATCCAGTATATTATATAATTGGGTTTGTATTATGGAAGATAAATTACTTGAATCAGTAAAAAACAAAAGTTACTTCAGGAAAGCAGTTGAATGGTATTGCCACAGATACCTGTTCTGCGTTGTAGAAAGATCTTGGATGGCGTTAATAGCGTTACTTCTCTTAGTATGTTTATTTTTATCACTACTAAACATATACCTATTACTTCCTGTTAAAAAAGATTTAAATTTTGTGAAGTATATGAACCACACAGAAGATGAGTTCTCTGCAATACATAAACTTAGTTTTAGTAAAAAAGAAGATGAGTACATTTCCATAGCAAGGTATTTAATAAGTAAATATATTGAAACATATGAGTCCTCTCGGACTGTTGAGCCAAAGTATCAAGAAAATTTTATAAAAAACAATTCTATATATAAAATCTATCAAGACTTTCAGGAAAAAGTAAACAATGAAGCTGTTTCATCCACAAGAAAAATTACCAACACAAACGTAACAACACTATCTATTGACCGATCGATCAAGGACTTAGTTACATTTGCTGGAAATGCCACTGTAGTTTTTGCAGCTGAGCAAAATAAGAAAATGAAAGACTATGCTGTGGAGGTTAGATTTACTTTATCAAACATGAAAGCAACTCTAACTGGTATAATACCATTTAAATTTATTGTTAACGGCTATAAATACAGGTGATTACATTTAAAAAATTACTTGGTAGCTAAAAAAATAACTAAAGTGCATACAGCAGTAACAACTGGAGGTAAAATTAGAAGCATTGGTGTCTTTTTAATAAAATAATTTCTAGAAGGTTTTAAGAAAAAGGCATTGTAAATTATCGGTAAGAAGTATAGAGCGTTGAGTATAGTACTGACAATTAACACCAGAGCTACAAATACAGAAAGTGTTACATTACTAGAGTTAAAAACAGCTTGAAAAATGAAAAATTTGCTCCAAAAAGTCGGAGCAGGTGGTACCCCTATCATGGACAATGCACCTATAGTAAATGCTATCATACTAATTGGCATACTACGTCCTATACCGTGAATTCTATCTATGTATTTCTCACCTGTTTTCGTTATTATTGCTCCAGCAGTGAAAAACAAAGTGATTTTTGCAAATGCGTGGCAAACTAATTGAAAAATTGCAACCCTCATGCTGAATTCACTAAAAATTGAAGCAAACAATATAATATATGACAACTGAGAGATGGTAGAATAAGCAAGCAATTTCTTTAATTCCTTTTGCTTTAATGCAATTAACGATGCAGTAATAATAGTAAATCCAGCAGCGTACGGAAGCCATCCTCCAGCAAACCAACTTTGCTGTGCAAAACGTTGCATATTATCGATGCCAAAAGTGTATAATATAACTTTGATGATGATGAACACTCCTGATTTCACAACAGCAACAGCATGTAGTAGTGCGCTTACAGGAGTTGGTGCAACCATTGCTTTTGGCAACCAAAAATGCATTGGCATTAATGCAGCTTTTCCTATTCCATAAATCAGCATAGCAAAACACACTGCAATAAAAGTTATGAACGAAGTATCAAACTTGAATATTCCACCTCTTACAAAGTCTAAAGTATGGAATTCATTATATAAGAGGCCTATTGCAGGAAAAAATAACACTAAAGAAGAGAAAAATAGTAAACCAAAGTAATAGCGTCCTGCAATTACTGATTCATTTGTTGAGTTGTAAGTAATCAGAGGGTATGTACTAATAGTTAGAAGCTCGTAAAAGACAAATGTAGTGAGCAAATCTCCAGAAAAAGCAATAAACATTGCACAGCTAATCGCTATTGAAAAAAAGCATAGAAAACTCGAGTAGTTACTATCAGCATAGTTATTTCGCATATAACATATTGCATACATACTGGTTAGTACCCACAAAAATGATATTAATAAACTGAATATTGCTCCACTAGACTCTAACTTTAAACTAATATGCAAATTATTACCAAAGTCCATGAGAATAAATTGAGAATGATCACCATACACCAAATATAAAGTGCATAGAGATGTATACGCAAATAGAAGCATAGAAGAAACAACAGTAATGCTATTGTTCAATCTGGGCCATTTACTAGTAAAAGAAATAGCTAATGCACTTAAAAGTGGAATCAACGCAGCAATTAACAAATAATTCTCAGTAATAAAAAGTGGCAAGGAAAGAGATATTAAAACAAAATCCATTAAGTAATTCATCTTTCTGTTTAGGTAAAGCTAAAATTATATTCAAGTTATAGAGAATTTGCTATTTTTTAGTTGTATATCGGAAGTGTTAAATAAACCATACGCATCAAGTTAAGAAAAAGTGGCGTAAGGAAGAAAGGAAATAGGAAAAAACTATTTTATATATTAAGTAATAAAGTTAGTAATTTATAGATCTTTCTAAAAAATTATCTTATCCTAGATAAGAATTTCCTAAAAAAATAAATGTAACAAATAAAATGCCAATCTTAAATATTGCTATGTTTCACGATAGCTTCTTAATTTGGCACGTATGGTTTGTTAAACACTTCCAGAATTACTCAAAACCGCTACAGACTATATCTTTCTGTATAATCTTTAAATGCACCTCTATTGGAGTCAAAATGTAGCTTCACACTGCCAATTGGCCCGTTTCTTTGTTTTGCAATGATCAGCTCTGCAATATTTCTAATTTTCTCCATTTTCTCTTGCCACTCTCGATGTTTATTACTTCCTTCATTTGGTTGCTTTCTTAATTCATAATATTCTTCTCTATAGAGGAACATTACTATATCCGCATCCTGCTCTATGCTTCCTGAATCACGTAAATCAGAAAGTTGTGGTTTTTTATCATCCCTTTGCTCAACAGAACGAGAGAGCTGTGATAGTGCAACAATGGGAATATTTAGTTCCTTTGCAATTGCTTTTAAACCCTGCGTCACTTCTGAGATTTCTTGCACTCTATTTTCACTACTCCTTTTTGTTGTTCCTCGAATTAACTGCAGATAATCGATAAAGACCACCTCTACATTATATAGTTGATAGAGAAGACGTATTCTGGTACGAAGAGCACTAATTGATAATGCAGGAGTGTCATCTATGATGAAAGGTAATTCGGATAGATCTGTACTAGCATTAATGAATTCGTGTAATTCAAAATCACTAATTCTCCCAGTCAGTGCCTTATAATAACCAATGCCTGAATCTATAGTAATCAATCTTGCAGTCAATTGCTCTGCTGACATTTCAAGTGAGAAAAACGCTACGTAGTGTTGTTTATCTGTTCTTTTTTGCAAAATCTTACAAGCATTAAGTGCGATGTTCAGCGCCAATGCTGTCTTTCCCATTGAGGGCCTTGCAGCTATAATTAACAGATCAGATTTCTGCAAACCACCAAGGAGCTGGTTTAGGTCTTGAAGTCCGGTTGTAATACCTAGAGCCTCTGGGTTATTCTTCAGCTTGCTGATCTTCTCAACCACATCTTTAATTGAACTTGCAAGCTTTATATATGTCTTATCACCTTGCTTTTTTACTACTAAGTTGAACAACTTTGTCATTGCCTGCTCAATTTGTACCTGTGCAGGATTTTCAATGTTGTAGTTGTAACTATCGTCAACTATCTCCTGCCCGAGCTTGATTAAGCATCTCCTTAAATAAGTATCACGGATTATTCTGGTCAAGCTATAGATATCAAGCGCAATGCTTGCCTTTGCTGCAAGTTTTGCTAGGTACTCAACTCCACCACATTCGGCAAATGCTTTATCATTTTCAAAAAACATCTTAAGGCTTAGTTCATTGGCAACTATGCCGTGTTTTCTGGTTTTAGATATCTGGGTAAAAATGCTTTGATGTAGTGGATCATAGAAATTGTCTGCTGCAATTATATCTTCAACTGCATCACAAATTCTATTATCACGAATCATTGCACCAATGAGCATTTGCTCTGCTTCTAAATTGTGTGGCAATTTACATATTTCTTCTCTTGAATCAATAAGATTAGCTAATTCATTCATTTTAAGTTTTCAGAGTAATGATTGATTATTGTAGAATATTCAGTCCTTACTTAAAAGATAAAAAATTTGACTAATCTTGTGTTGCTTATAGCATTAAAGTAGGCCCCTGTGGTGGAATGGTAGACACGGCAGACTCAAAATCTGTTGCTTGCAAAAGCATGCTGGTTCAAGTCCGGCCAGGGGCACTCAAACATTGGAAAATGCATATATGTTACATAAAATTTTTAATCGTTTATTTTCCATTCTTTCTTCTATAAATGCTATTCAAAAAGTGAAAAAGGATGATAATGGAATATGCTATGTAACGGGACTTAGACGCTATTTGTCAGTGCTGCTTGATTTAATCATCATCGTTTTATTTTTGCAGTTTTGCGGTCAGACCTTAAATCAACTCTTCATGAGCTCAGAGAGCAGTAAAATATTAGGCCAAATTGCTGCAAAATATCAAATGCAGGTACCACTATCTGCAGAGGAAACAGCAATGCAGAGTAAGCTAATCAAGTTACTAGTTCTAAATCAGATAGTTCAATTTATTATGCTTTTTAGTTATGTAGCATATATGTGGATAAGATTTGGCGCTACACCTGGAAAGTTATTACTTGGACTCAGAGTTGTAAATGCACAAACTTTTGAAAAATTGACTCTAAAACAAGCAATAAAGAGGTTTTTTTCCTTTATATTGTCAACTGCACCACTATTCTTAGGTTTCATATGGGCAAGCTTCGACAAACGTTGCCAAACTTGGCATGATAAGATTGCAAATACGGTGGTTGTCACAAATAAGAGTCTTAAGCCTGATAAAATGAAATAGTAGGTAAAAAATATGCCAAGTATTACTCATGGTCAAAGTATGGATTCTATTAGCGATAGTATTGTACATATTGGTGGTAATGAAATAAAAGAATGCGCAATTGAAGCGCTAGAACCATTTAAGAACGAATTAGAAGCTCAAAGTTTTGACCTTAATGGGCTAGGAACTTCTGACCTAATTAAAGCATGGAAGAAGATAGAAGATTTTAAAGGTGCTGGATTAAAGGATGCTTTTGACCTTGCTGATCTGATAAAAGGGCAAATTGCAGGATTTAATAAAGAAAAATTACAAGAAATGTGTACTTTTAGCAAGATTTCCTACGGTAATGTGGACAGAAAATTAAAGCAAGATGAGTACAAAACTAAAAGGCAATTTGAAGAAGAAGGTTATCAAATTATAAAATTTTACGACAATGAACTCATTGAAGACAAATATTGCTCGGATACTGACTATAAATTAGAGCAACAAGATGTCGGTTATGCTTTAATGAGTAGCAATTCATATAATCGAGATGCTGGTTATGTTTTTATTAAAGGTCAGGAAGTAACTATAGCTTACCATGGTACTCGTGATTTAAATGATGTAAAGGAAGATCTTCGTGCATCTTTAGCTAAATTGTCATTTTTACCTGAAGATCATCGTGTACACTCTGGTTTTTACTCTTTATTCAAACGCTCTTGGCCCAGTGTGCATAAGATATTAAAAGGGCATGCTAATGATAAAGGATTAGCAATCAAAGATTTGAAAATTAATGTTACAGGTCATAGCATGGGAGGTGCTCTTGCTAATATCGCTGCTTTATGTCTTAATAAAACAGAAGATGCCGAAGATGTTCATGTTGCAACTTTTGGCTCTCCAAGAGTTTTCTACAATGGTGCCGCTGAAGTTTACAATCAGTGTCTTGGAAATAAGACTATTAGAGTAGCTTGTCAATCAGATCCGGTACCATGTTTGCCACATGGTAATGCTGGTATGCACTATAAACATGTAGGTAAATCATTAAAATTAGAAACAGGTAAAACTCTGGAGTACTTAGAACTGCACTATCATAGAATTAATATCTATTATAACCTTGTTCGGGAAGTAGAGCAGGAAAATTTTAAATCAGATAACAATCCATCTAAGTATCGTCATATTGCTTATATTTTTGGCCTATTTTACCATGCAGTTTTGTCATATGTCGATGTGAATGATAAGGAGTTCTTTAAAAAAGTTGAGGAAGAAAATAAAGACATTAAGCTTTCTGAGATACCAATTCAATATGCTCCAAAATTAGAAGAGAAAATTAAACTACTAGAACAAGAAGTAGCTAAGCCTACTAATGACAAAACTCAATTAGAGGGAAGGTTAAAGAGTATACAACAAAGTTTGGTTGGAAAAACTAAAGAGCTAGATGATGAAAAAGGAAAATTAACACAAGAACAACAGGAGACTAATCAACTCAATGATCAAATAGATAAACTTACTGCAGAATTTAAAGGGACAAAAGATCAGCTTGCAGAAAAGAAAGCAGAGCTGGATGAACAAACTAGAACAGTAACCAAGCTTAATGATACTATAAAGGAACTTAAGGAAACAAATGCTGAATTAGAAAGAAAGAATAGTAATCTGGCTAATCGACTGGAGAAACTTGAGGAAGCAAAAACTAAGCTAGAAGAAAAGGTAGAATTTGCAGAAAAAGAGCTGAGGGATGCTAAAGCTCAATTCAGAGAGAGTGAGAGAGGGCTAAGGGAAGTAAAAGCTCAACTTGAACAGGAAAATAGTAATTTGTCTAGTCAAGCAAGGGAGCTTGAAGGGAAATGTGAGCAAACAGAAGTTCAACTTGTAGAATCAGAGCAAAAACTAGCTGAAGAAACTAGTAAAGTCATGCAACTTAGCAAAGAATCTAATGAAGCAAGAGCTCAGCTTGAAAAGAAGAAAAAAGAGATTGGAAAGCTAAAAGATCAAGTAGATCAAATGACTATACAAAACAATCAATTGGAAGGGCAGCTGGATGATGCAAAGCAAGGTCTAACTGACCTTACCCAGAAAAAGTAGACAGAAAGTTAAGACGTTTTTGAAGTAAAATAAAACGTTTTTTCAAAGAGGTGTGGTATGACAAAAAGAAAAGAATATACAGCAGAATTCAAAATTGAAGCTATAAGACTAGTAAAAGAAACAGGTCAATCATCAGCAAAAATAGCAAGAGATTTGGGTATTAGCGGTGATTCATTAAGCAGATGGGTAAAAACATACAATGATAGAATGTCTGGAGTAGATGCGTTTCCAGGAAAAGGGAAAGTAGCTCATTGTGACAAAGAAAAGTTTTATTTAAAGAAAGAGCTGGCAAGAGTAACGAGGGAAAGAGACATTTTAAAAAAAGCCCTGGGATATTTTGCAAACCAAAAAGAGTAAAATATTCTTTTATAAAAGAACATGAAAACTGCTATAAAATACGGGAATTATGCAGATTTTTGAACGTATCTGCTTGTGGTTATTATAAATGGATTACTAAGGAAAAAAACAACAAAAAATCAATAAGAGAAGAGCTCATACAAGATATTCAGAAGGTATATCGAGCATCACAATGCAGATACGGAGCTCCTAAAATTCACGCTGAATTAAAGGCTTTAGGTAAAAATTATAACATCAAAACAGTGCAAAATGTTATGCAGAAAAATGGCATTCAAGCTAAGCTTAGACGAAAGTTTAAAAGTAAAAAACCACAAATAGACAATAGAGTTATAACTCCTAACATATTAAATCAGAATTTCATCGCTGATCAACCTAACAAGATATGGGTAACTGATATTACGTACATAAAAACTAATGAAGGATGGTTATATTTGGCAGCAATAATAGATTTATATTCACGCATGGTGATTGGCTGGTCAATGAGTAATGCAGTAAATAGGCAATTAGTTATAGATGCGTTATTCATGGCTATTGGTAGGCGCAAATCTGCTAAAAATCTACTATTTCATAGCGATCAAGGATCGCAATACACCTCTAAAAATTATCAATTTTTACTAAGTACAAAAAATATTACTTCTAGTATGAGTCACAAAGGTTGTTGTTATGATAATGCTGTTTCAGAGAGCTTTTTTAGTTCACTTAAGAGAGAGTTACTCATTGATACTTCACAACACTCTGCACAACAAGCTAAAACCGCAATATTTGAATATATAGAAATTTTTTATAATAAACAGCGTAGACATTCTACTATTAACTATTGCATTCCTGAGCTTTTTGATTCATCATTCTCATAGCAAAAACGTCTTAACTTTCTGTCTACTTTTTCTGGGTAAGGTCAAACTGATAAAACTGATGAAGTAACCCGATTAACACAGGTTGCTGATACGCTAAATGGTCGGGTAGCTCAATTGACTACACAAAATGATCAGTTGGAAGGGCAGCTGGATGATGCAAGACAATCGTTCGCTGATCAAATAATGCAACGCGAAAATGAAAATAACGACTTAAAGACAAAGCTGCAAGAAATTGAAAACAAAAGTGAAGTACTAGAGAAGAGTCTACAGAAGCAATTTGAAAGCAAGAATGAAGAGCTAAGTGAAAAATTCTTGAAAGCAAGAACTTACAGTAAAAGGCAAGGTAATTATGCTTCTGTTTCTTTTGTATTATCTGGAGCATTTGCTGTTGGTACAAGTTTAACAATGGTTCATTTAGCAATGTGTGTTTCGCTTGCTGTAGCTGCATTAACTTTTCTTGCAGTAGGATGTTACTGTTCTTATAACGCAAATACCGCACTTAATAATGTTGAAGTTAGTCAAATCGGGAATGATCTTAGTCATTCTTTAGTTTAGTTGTAGAGTAGCTGCTTGAGTATTAATTTAAATATTCTTCATTGCTAGTTATTGTAACATCACTTTAATTTGGTTGTGTTTTACTAAAAAAACTTTAGATTTATTTTGTAATTGATACTTAAATATAATGACACAATCTTGGAATTTATTGCAGAAAGGCCAAAAGGAAGGCTATAAAATTGCGTATATCAATGCTCGTATTATTGACCCGGAAACTAAATTTGATATAAAAGGTTCATTGTTAACTGAAGGGGATAAAATTGTTGATTTTAGCGAATCATTACTTTCAACAAGTGGAGTTGATGAAACAATAGACTGTAAAGGGCTTGTTCTAATGCCAGGACTTATTGACATTCACGTGCATTTTCGTGAACCAGGTCAAGAGCATAAAGAAACTATACATACGGGTAGCAAATCTGCAGCTGTAGGAGGCGTTACAACTGTAGTTTGCCAGCCAAACACTGTTCCAGCGATTGATAGTGTTGTCTTGGCTAAATATTTGAAATATAGAGCACTTGAAACTTCACATGTGAATGTTGAATTTTACGCCAAAATTACCACTTCGAAAGAAAAATTAACTGAAATGGCGCTTTTAAAGGAAGCAGGTGCGGTTGGGTTCACCGATGATGGTATGCCAGTTATGAATCCAATGATTATGAGACAGGCACTGCTTTATTCAAGTATGCTTGATGTTCCTATTGCTCAACATGCAGAAGATTTAAATCTATCTGCTGGTGGCGCAATTAATGAGGGTAAGATTTCTGAAGAATTGGGAGTAAAAGGAATCTTGAGTGCATCAGAATCGGTTATGGTAACTCGTGATATACTACTAATGAAGGACATAGAAAATGTACACTACCATATTTTGCATGTCTCTTCAAAAGATTCACTTGATGCTATTAAACGAGCAAAAGATTTGGGGTTAAATGTTACATGTGAAGTAACTCCTCATCACTTTACTTTAACTGAAGATATAGTAAAGCAACATGGAGCAATCGCAAAAATGAATCCGCCACTTCGTACAGAGGAAGATCGTTTAGCTATGATTGAAGGTTTAAAGACAGGTGTGATTGATTGTATTGCAACCGATCATGCTCCGCATGATCTTAGTTCTAAAGATTTGCCACTTGAAAATGCTGCATTTGGTATTGTTGGCCTTGAAACAATGCTGCCCATTTCACTTGAACTATATCACAGTGGACAAATGGTTCTACTTGATGTGCTTGCAAAATTGACATATAAGCCTGCAGATATCATACATGTGCCACGTGGCCGCATACAGAAAAACCTTGCAGCGGACTTAATTTTAGTTGATTTGGATCATGAATGGAAAATTAAAGTTGACAACTTTGCTAGTAAATCAAAAAATTCCCCTTTCGATGGACGCAAAGTGAAAGGGCGCGTAATACGTACCGTTGTGTCTGGCAAAACTGTATATTTACAGAAGGATTAGTTATCATACAGTTGCGTTCTCAATTTCAATCAATTGTAAATATTCAATATAAGTGGTAAAATATAGCCACTGAATGAAAAATATATGCTAATTAGTACGACATCGGAGCTGGAGAATGCATGTGAAGAATTGATGGCAAAAGATCCAAAATTTATAGCAGTGGACACAGAGTTCATTAGAAACAATTTAACCTACTATCCTAGATTATCACTAATTCAAATTTCTTACGGAGAGAAGAGTTTTATTGTAGATGTGTTAGTACCGGGAATTGACTTATCGCTTATTAAGAAAATAATGCTGAATCGAGAAATAACCAAAGTTTTTCATAGTTGTCGGCAAGACATAGAATCCTTACTCACCGTGCTTAAATGTGTTCCTACTCCCATTTTTGATACCCAAGTTGCTGCTATGTTTTGTCATTATTATCACGACTTTATTGGTTATTCAAAAGTAGTAGAGCAATATCAGGGGGTAGCGCTGGATAAAATTAAAGCTAAAAATTCAGATTGGTTAAAACGGCCATTATCTGAGGATCAATTAGATTATGCAGTAAATGACGTGATACACCTATATGACCTACACCAAATATTGTGCAATAAACTTGAAGAAAATAATAGGATAGGCTGGTTTCAAGAAGAGATGGAATCAATAGTTGATGTTAATAAGTATTTGCATAATCCAAAAGATGCATGGAAGAGGATTAAATTTAATTATGAAGCAAATCCAAAGTTGATGTTAACTGTTAAAGCAGTTAGTGAGTGGCAAGAGATCTTAGCACAGCGTTACAATATAAATCGTAATAAGGTAGTCAATAATGCCGTAATAACTGGTTTAATTGAAAAAAACGTGGAACATATTGATGACATTTTAGATGACCTTAAGAGAAACACAAAAAATATAAAAGAGGAAGATTTATTAGAATTTATAGATATTTTCAATGAGAATGAGAAGGAATTTGTGCAGCAAAATTATACTCTGTCAGATAATTATGATAAATCTGTATTTGATATACTCTCGATTATTTTGGAGAGCAAATGTAAGGAAAATAACATATCAAGAAAGTTAATTTCATCAAAAGATGAGTTAGCTGGCTCAATATCTGGGCAGATAGATAAACTATTCAAGGGATGGAGATATGATTTTTTCGGCAGATCAGTAGAATCGTTTTTGAATGCAGGCTCAAGGTTTGAAATTTTAATGGTAAAATCTGCTGATAGTATAGCTAAAATTCGGAGTAATCTTGTGGAGAATAACCGTATCACGTGTTGAGGTCTAACGAGTTTATTATATCTTTCACTTGAGAAAGAACATTTGCACTGGTATCGATGATAAAGTCGCTCATTTGCTTTTTTTCTTCAATAGGTAGCTGAATACTAGACATTAGATCCAGCTTTTTTTTATCCATATTACGCTCACTGATCCTTTGAGCTTGTACAGCGCTATCTGCATGGATAAAGACAATAAAATCGCAATATAAACGGAATCTAGTTTCCAGCAGGAGTGGAATGTCTAGAACTAGAAACTTTCCGTCATTTTCTTTCTTCTGAGCAATAAAAATTTCTAATTCATTTCGCACAGCGGAATGCACTAAAGACTGAAATTGCTTCCAATTTTCATCATAAGCTAAAAAATATTTAGATAATACTGTTCTATCTATTTTTCCATTTACTATCACTCCAGGAAATTTTTCTTCTGCGTAACTTATTATGTTTTTGTTTACTTTATAAAGCTGGTGCACGACAGAGTCGGCATCAAACAAAGCGGCACCAAATTCTTTAAAGCAATTGGCTACAAAGCTCTTTCCAACTGCAATCCCACCTGTTAAACCTATGATCATATAGCAAATTTCTTATAAAACTATATTTATAGCATCTCCTATGCCTATTTAAAACTGAATGCATAGGTATAAAAAAGAAAAGCTATTATTTTTTTAGTAATTAAGTAAAATAGAGTGAAAGATTAAGAGGAAATTTTGAAAAATAAGATAAAAAAGATAGTGATTTCAGGAAAAGAAGTGTGGCCGATTATCGAAGGTGGCAAAGGCATTGCAATTAGTGACGGAAGATCAAGTGGAGCATTTGCTGCAGCAGATGCTGTTGGTACATTTTCTGGTGCAAATGCTAAACTTATCGATAATAACGGCGAGTTAGTGCCACTAATTTATAAAGGTAAAACAAGAAATGACAAACACAAGGAGTTAATTGAGTATAGTATCGAGGCTGGAGTTAGTCAAGCAAAAATAGCGAATGAAATATCAAAAGGCCGTGGAAGAATACATATGAATGTGCTTTGGGAAATGGGAGCAGCAGAGCAAGTCCTTCATGGCATATTAGAAAAAGCAAAAGGCTTAGTTCATGGCATCACTTGCGGTGCTGGTATGCCTTACAGGCTTGGAGAAATTGCAGCTAAATATCAAGTTTATTACTACCCTATTATCTCATCGGCGCGCGCTTTTAAAGCGTTGTGGAAACGTGCTTACCAAAAAATATCTTCTTTTTTACTTGGTGGAGTAGTATATGAGGATCCGTGGCTTGCTGGTGGTCACAATGGACTCAGTAATAGTGAAGATCCAGAATTATCACAGGCTCCATTTGAAAGAGTTGCAGAGCTTAGATCTTTCATGAATGAAGTCGGTCTTTCTGAAACGCCAATTGTTATGGCGGGGGGAGTGTGGAATTTGAAGGATTGGGAACATTGGTTTGACAATTTACAAATTGGACCAATAGCTTTTCAGTTTGGCACTCGTCCACTTTTAACAAAAGAAAGTCCGATTTCTACGGAGTGGAAAAAGAAATTACTCACTTTAGAAGAAGGTGACGTATTTTTAAACAAATTTAGTCCGACAGGATTTTACTCATCTGCAGTAAGAAATAGCTTCATACATGAGCTACAGGAACGAAATTCACGTCAAATAAAATTTTCAGAAAGTGCGAGTGGAGAGTTTAATAATGAATTTGCAATAGGTAGCAGAGGTAGAAAGATTTACCTCACTGCAAAAGACAAAGAGCTAGCAAATGCATGGATTAAAGCAGGGTATATAGAGGTAATGAAAACTCCAGATGCAACTGTTATTTTTGTGACACCAGACAAATTTGCGGAGATAAGACAAGATCAAATTAATTGCATGGGATGTTTGAGCCATTGTCTGTTTAGCAATTGGAAAGATCATGGTGACCATTCAACAGGGCGAAAGCCAGATCCACGGAGTTTCTGTATACAAAAGACACTGCAAAACATTGTACATGACGGCAATGTTGAAAATGAACTTATGTTTTCTGGACACAATGTGTACAAATTTAAGCAAGACCCATTTTATGAGAATGGCTACATACCGACAGTAACAGAACTGGTGGAAAGGATATTAACTGGGTATTAGGTTATGGTTGAATTGACAATTAAACTTTACTTTGCTATAATAAATGTTTATTAATTTAATCTTAATTTAGGGGTAACTTTTATGCGTGATAGTGTTTTAAAAAGGTATGCACTTGCCTATATAAAAGAAACTGGCAGTGACAATGGTGTTCAAGAATTTTTACGTTCTCGTGGTATGCAAAATATTGAGGACTGGAGTGATAAAAATTTTGAAAATGCGTATAAGGAATTTAGGCGCTATAACCCAACTAATGAACACAATATAGGAAGTGATCGACGTGATAGTAGGCAACAACCTACAAGCCCTCAGGCTACACACGTATATGTACACAATAACAGAGGTTTAGATTTTTGGGATTATTTACTACTTAGCAACCTGTTTAGTGGTCGTACTACAGTTATAAACAATCCTGGTTTCATTAGTGGTGGCCAGCTAAGTAGAGAAGATAAGAAAAAAGACTCAGAAGACAACAGGAAATTATTAGCTTTAGGTATAGCAGCTGTAGTTGTGTGTGTTGCTTTCCATGCTTTAATGTGTGTTTGGTACAACAGTAGCGAAAAAACGGCTAGAAAATCAGAAAAGGTAGATTACCTGGATAATAAACTTAAAATGTTCAGAAATATAGAATTTGCAGTTGGTGCAATTTCTTTAGCAGCTTTGATAGGTTGTGCTATTAACCCAGTCTTACCAGTTTGGGGTTTAGTCATTCTTGGCATTAATTCTCTTGTGTGTCTTGCTGGTAGTGTGGCTTTTCATATGAAGCATGAGAAAGAGTCAGAAAATATTGAGAGAGCTAAAGAGGCGGTAGGTAGCTATCCTAGAAAAGGGTATGGTTATGGAAATTATTCTCATGGTGTTGCACCACCTCCTTACCCTTTTGAAGAGCATAGTACTGCTCCAACTGCTCCTCCTAAAGGTGCATTTGATAATTCTTATCCAGAACAACATTTTGGAGGTTATGGACAGCAAACTGCTTACTCTAAAGCGTAAATCACTTACAGGATACCGCTGCAAAACGCAGCGGTATAATGGCTTTTCAGATTGCTTATACGATAGGATATATATTGATTTTTATTACTAGTGCAGATACGATAAAGCTTTAAACAGTACAAAATGGAGCAATTTGAGAGCTTTTACGTCACTACGCCAATATATTACGTAAACGACAAGCCACATATCGGCCACGCATATACTTCCCTTATCTGTGATGTTACAGCTAGATTTATGAAATTAGCTGGAAAGAACGTCAAATTTACTACTGGTACAGATGAACATGGACAGAAAATTGAAAAAGCGGCTAAGGTAAAGGGAATAGAGCCAAAAGAATTTACAGATGAAATAAATGTTACATTCAAAAAATTAGCTGAGCTAATGAACTTTGATTATGATGATTTTATTCGCACCACAGAAGAACGTCATGAAAAAGCAGTCATAGTTCTATGGAATAGGCTTGAAGAGAGAGGGCAAATATATCTGGATTCTTACTCAGGTTGGTATTCAGTTCGTGATGAAGCGTTTTATCAGGAATCAGAGTTGATAGATGGCAGAGCACCAACAGGTGCTGAAGTTCAGTGGATAAAAGAAGAGAGCTATTTTTTTCGCTTGTCAAATTGGCAAAACAAATTGCTAGAGTTATATGAAAATCAGCCGAATTTCATCTTTCCTGAGAGCAGAAAAAATGAAGTGGTATCGTTTGTAAAATCAGGACTTACTGACCTTTCGATTTCTCGTACTAGTTTTAATTGGGGAATAAAAGTACCAGGGAATGACAAGCACGTAATTTATGTTTGGATAGATGCGCTCACTAACTATCTCACATCAATAGGCTTTCCTAATATAGAAGATGAGGAATATAAGAAGTTTTGGACAAACTCCTTCAACGTTCATGTGATCGGTAAAGACATATTGCGTTTTCATGCTGTATACTGGCCAGCTATTCTTCTTGCAGCAGATTTATCACTGCCAAAGCAAATTGCAGTTCATGGTTGGTGGCTGAACGAGGGGGAAAAAATATCCAAATCCCTTGGTAACGTTATAGATCCAATTGGTCTGGCAGAAGAGTTTGGTGTTGATCAACTACGCTATTTTCTCCTTCGGGAAGCAAGTTTCGGTCAAGATGGTAATTTCAGTAAGAAGAACATGATCAGCCGCATAAACTCAGAGCTGGCAAACAATATAGGCAATTTAGTGCAAAGAACAATTTCATTTCTGCACAAGCAATGCTTTGGAGTTGTACCAGTGGTCGATCGCAATTTGCTTAAAGATGATGAGAGTTTACCAAATTGCAAAGCCATAATTGATCAAGTAATGGATCATCTATCAAAGTATGAATTTAACCAGATTATACTCCTGATTATCAATATCTCTTCCAAGGCCAATGCTTACATAGATAAAAGTGCACCCTGGACGTTAAGAAAAACCGATAGAAAGCTCATGGATTTAGTAATCTACAAATTACTGGAATTTATAAGGATAATTGGCATTTTGCTGCAGCCAATTGCTCCAAAGTCAGCAAAAATGATACTCGATCAGTTGCAAATTCCAAAAGAACAACGTGATTTAAAATCTCTGTGCAACGCATACGTAGGTTTAGACATTACACTGCCTAAACCTACGCCGATTTTTTTGAGGATCGATATTTAAAAAATCCTTAGTAAGCCGTTACAAGACCAGACTGAGTTGGCCGTTCTGTAGTTAGCCTTTTTAATTCAACAGACTCAACCACTATCGGCTGAGAGCCGAAAGGTTGGATATAGCGCTGGAAGCGCGGTGAGAAGCTAAAGCTACTCCAATCTTATACTAGATATAGAATGAGGCTGATGTGCATCTGTATGTTTATTGATGTACTCATTAATGACTTCATCTGTGATATGTCCGCTGGTAGCACTAAAGTATCCTCTTCCCCAAAAACGCTTTCCCCAGTACATTTTATTTCTTACTATTACCCACAAATATAAATGGACATAAAAATAAAGTATTACAACATTAAAGTTTGCAAACATTGAGGGTAAAAAATGGCAAACAGGAATAATGAATGGGCTGAAAATGAATTTGGAGATGCTGTACTTGGAGATAAAAGGTTAACTGACCGATTAGTAAATATTGCTGATAGTTTTACAAGTTTACCTGAAAGCTCAATCAATCAGGCGTGTGGAAGTTGGTCAGAAGCAAAAGCAGCATATCGTTTTTTTCAAAATGAGAACGTGAAAGAAGGCGATATTCTAGCTTCACACGTTGCTAAAACAGTTGAAAGAACAAAAGCCCATAAAAAAATTTTTGTGATCCAAGATACAAGTTATATTTCATACACAGACCATGAAAAAACAAGTGGATTGGGAGTTATTACAAGAAAACATAGTCAAGGTATTATAATGCATACAGCTCTAGCTGTTAGTATAGAAGGTTTGGTACTAGGGATACTAGATCAAAAAATTTATTCAAGACCTGAAGAATCTGAAAACATAAAAAAAAAGAACAATGACAGTATCCGCATTGAAGATAAAGAGAGTATAAAATGGTTAGAAACTTTAAGCAACACAAACAACATTATTGATTCAACTCAAACTGAGACTATAACTATATGCGATAGAGAAGCAGATATATATGAGTTTTTTGAGCTTGCACATAATCTTAATTCGGCAGTGTTAGTTAGAGCTTCCAAAGATAGGGCAGTAAATAGAAAATCTCGATATCCTGAAAAAGGTGAGCAGAAGTTATGGGAATTTATTAAATCCTCTCATTGTGCAGGTACGGTAAAAGTTGAAGTTCCTGCAAAAGATAATAAGCCAAAAAGAACAGCACATTTGGAAGTTAGATTCGGAAAGTTTATTATGCATCCATCTAAGAATAGTATTAGGCATAAGAAAGAAGAATTACTTAAATTACCACACTATGCAGTTTACGTTGTTGAAAAAGACTTTCCTTCTGAAACAAGTCCGCTAGAGTGGATGCTTTTAACAAATCTTCCAGTCAATACCTTTGATGAAGCTGTTGAAAAAGTTAGGTGGTATTGTCTTAGATGGAAAATAGAAATATTACATAAAATTTTAAAATCTGGTCTCAAAGTTGAAGAATGTAGGCTTGGAACAGCAGAAAGGTTGATGCGATATTTAACAGTAATGAGTATTATTGCTTGGAGAATTTTCTTTATTACAACAATTGCAAGAACTGATCCAACATTACCGTGTACTACCTTATTAGCCGAAGAAGAATGGAAAGTTCTATATGTAAAAATACATAGAAAACCATGTTCAAATGCAACTCCTACTATAAAAGAAGCTGTTTCATGGGTTGCTCAACTTGGAGGACATTTGGCTAGAAAAAATGATCTAGAACCAGGACCCATTACTATTTGGAAAGGATGGAGACGTCTCTTTGATCTAGCAGAAGGATGGCGACTTGCTCACGAACTTTATATTTGTGGGTAATAGTAAGATTTTATTTAGCTCTGGAAATTCTTGTTGAATTTTGCGTGAAGACCTGCCTTTGGCTCTTTGAACAAAATCACTCACAGCTATATGAGGAGGTATTACTACGAATAAATGTAAATGATCTGATGATATTACTCCGTTTTCTATCTTAATCCCCATTTCTTCAGATACTTCTGCTATGATTGTTCGTATTCTCTCCTTCATAGCCTTAGTTAATACTCTGTACCGATATTTTGTAATCCAGACTATATGGTACCTATGATAAAATACAGTGTGTTTTCCTTTGTCATATTCCGTCATAACTATACTTTATAAAGTACAGTTATGACATTGACAAACTAAAGTTTCTCCACCTAGAAGGTGGAGGCTTGTACCATCTTATGGAAAGTCAAAAAAAGTGCCTTGGCGTTTTGATGTATCTATACCGTTATCTACTTTGGAAGAAATGATTGAGATGCACCGAAATTATTTTTAGCACTCTTAAAAGAAGAATTTAACATTTCGTGAGACTCATCAACTTTACTTTTCAACATAGTCTGTGGAGTAGGTACATGGTGAGCTGATGGTAAATTTACAGTAGAATTACCATCAGCTTGGCCTAGATGTGCCTGCTGCTCAGATAATCCAGAAGCAGGATCTAAAGTACATACGAGAGTTGGAAACAACTTTGATGCTAAAGCTGCTACTATAACTGATGCGTACGTTGCAATACTACTAAATTTTACAATCTGAGTTGTTCTATCTTTTAGTTTCGGTTAATCACCTGTTTCTTTTGCTACTGCATGCAATTTTGGTTGATTACCTTCTTCTTTAAATAAATTGCTAAGAGCTTCAGAATCTAAAACTTCTTCTTGATTTCTTTTTTTACGCTCTTGATGCATTTTCTTAGCATCTTCATCAGAATTAATAATGTATTCTACCTTTTTATCTAGTTGTTTTTGCATTTTAGCTTTTTCTTTGACATTTTGAGCATCTAAACAAGAAGAAGTAATTGTTAGCTCTTTGCAGTGCAGCTGAAAGCGCAAAAACTAGAGCAGAAAATACAGTACCACTAATAATAAATGGAAGGCCAACACTTAACGCTGCAACTGGAGCTAAGAAACTAACATAAGGAGCTGCAGCAAACACTCCTGATGCTAACAAAGTTACTACCCCTTTTTTTTTACAGTAAAGGTAGCAAAAAAAGCTACAAGTCTATGTAGTATTTAAACTCGCTCCTACTGGGACCTGAACCTAATCCACTACAACATATCAGAAAACATTATCTCTATTTTTTCTGGTTACACAATGAATTTTTTCTCAGCATAATGATTATGAGATTGCTTTTTAGCTTGGTTTTACTCAACTAAAGCTAAGTTATTAGAAATTACCTGGTTTATTTGAGCGTTAGCAATATGAGTATCTTGTTGTTTACATTTAGTACAATACATAATAGATGCAGCTCCAATACCAGCTCCAACACAAGCAGCTCCAGCAATTAAGGCAATTTGATTAAAGTCTTTGTTATAACCTTGGTTAAATCCTTCACTGTAGCCTTTTTTGTAGCCATCCATATAACCATCTTCATAATTTTTTTGTTGTGCAAAAAAACCATAAGCGTATGTAAATAATGCTCCTCCTGCAGCGTAAAATATACCCTGTATTCCAGGTTTGATTATGTCTGGAACAAGCCTAACGCCATTCTTTATTTCTTGTACTATAGAAATTGTTGTTAAGTTCTTTATGTTAAAATCATTGATATTCATTGCTTTTTGTAAAAAAAATTAAGCTATATACTTTATATCTTAACATTAATTTAGTTTTAAAACAAATTAATATTTTAATATAAGTTTTCTCTTTTGTAGAGAATCTGCTTTTTCTTGTTTTGTATGAACTTAGAAAATTTTTATTGTTCCAAATTTGGGAGAAAAACCCTGGACCATCCTTTTAAGAATATAATTTTAAGGTGAAAAATCTCAAAGAATGTGGAATATTATAGAAAAAGCAGTCACTCTGTATATATATCACATAGTGTGGATAACAAAATATCGATATCCAGTATTAGTTGGAGATATTGGACAGAAAGCTAAAGAAGTTGTACAAGAAGTATGTGCAAATAATCAATTAGAGAGGTAGAGTTGCGTCAACATGTATACGTTTCTGTACCCCCATACTTAAGTATTAGTAAGTTAGTGCAGTTAATAAAAGGAAAAAGTTCCAGAAAAAAATCCAGCAAAACTTTCCAGAGCTGAAAAAAAGATACTGGGTTATGGACATTTGTCAGGACTAGCGGAAATGTAACTGACGAAATGATAAAAAATTATATTGAAAATTACTCTAAAAAAGAAGATAAATTTGGTAAGTCAAAAGTTAGCATTATATGCTCTCTCTCAATCTTTGGATTTCAATCCATAGTGGTTGAATCTAAATAGGTGAATTTACGTTACCTAAATTAGTTACTTGTGATGAAAAATAGATCAGCAAATTTTCAATCAACAACAGCTAAAGACCTTTCTGCAACGTTGATTTCTCTTATATCTGTAACTTCGTCATTCTGATTAAACGAAATTTGCAGAGACTTACTACTGTACTTCCTTTTTCCCAAGAAGTTAGCTTGTTTAATTTTATATGAGACATAGTACCAAACATTTTCGTCGAACTTTGATACTAATGTTGGCGATCCTAAAGTATGAACCACTTTTTCTCTATCATCACCTACTTTTATTTTGCTCCACAGTTCAACATTAATGCCAGGAACTCCGTGATTGTGAATAGTGTGAGTGCAGCTCACTGTAAATAATAAAATAAAAGATATTAATACTCGCATTTCGTCAATTAATTATTTGAAATCATAATACACTGATAAACTATCTGTCGTCAAATTTCAAAAAAGTTAAATTGACTGATTCTCAATATCATTTAATATAATATTTACTTCAAAATAATTAGGTACCTTATGTCATTGCTAGAAGCAGATCCAATATACAAGCCTTTTAATTATCCTTGGGCATATGATGCATGGTTGCAGCAACAAAGGATACACTGGATACCTGAAGAAGTTCCGCTTGCTGATGATGTGAAAGATTGGAAAACTAAACTTTCGAATGTAGAGAAAAATTTATTGACCCAGATTTTTAGGTTTTTTACTCAAGCAGATATTGAAGTAAATAACTGCTATATGAGGCATTATTCAAATATATTTAAGCCAACAGAAATATGTATGATGCTTGCAAGCTTTTCCAATATGGAGACTATACACATTGCAGCCTATTCATACCTTCTAGATACGATTGGTATGCCAGAAAGTGAATATCAAGCATTCTTAAAATATGATGCTATGAGAAAGAAGTATGAATACATGTTAGAATTTGAGGAAAGTAAAAAGCACGATAAAAAACATGTTGCTAAAACTTTAGCAGTATTTGGTGCCTTCACTGAAGGATTGCAGTTATTTGCATCATTTGCAATTTTGCTCAATTTTCAACGGTTTGGAAAAATGAAAGGTATGGGGCAAATAATTGCTTGGTCAGCACGTGACGAAACCTTGCACACCAATTCAATTATCAATTTGTTCAATACGTTTATTAAAGAGAATAATGAAATTTGGAATGACGAGTTCAAAGAAGAATTATATTCTGCATGTCGCACTATTGTTGAACTTGAAGATGAATTTATAAGTCTTGCTTTTGATTTAGGAGATGTTGAAGGGCTATCTGCAGGGGAAGTGCGCAATTATATACGTTACATAGCAAACAGAAGGTTAACGCAATTAGGTCTTAAATCTATATATAATGTTAAAGATAACCCTATTCCGTGGCTTGATGAAATACTAAATGGCGTGGAACATACAAATTTCTTTGAAAATAGAGTAACAGAGTATAGCCGTGCAGCAACTCAAGGCACTTGGGAGGAAGCTTTTGCTAAAAACGATACAAAAAGTGAATAGCAGTAACTTCACCCTTTTTTATCGTTTCAACGGAAGCTTGCGATACATATCAAAGGTGGAAGGAGGAAGAATTTGATATAAATCATCTATTTAGCCTAGAGAAAAGAGAGTATAGATATAAGGTTACATTATTGCATGTAATAGTTGGAGATTTTGATTGCTTAGAGGAGGAGAAGAAGAAGTTAATACGATATTTATTAGACAAAGGTGCTAATGTTAATGCACGAGATTCTTTTGGAAAAACTTCTTTGCACAATAGTCATGACAAAGAGGTAACACAAATTTTACTAGATGCAGGTGCTAATCTTTTTATAAAGGATCATTATGGAATGACTGCAAGAAAACATGCCCGTGATGAATCAGAGCAGCTTTTAAAAAAGGCAGAAGATAAATACAAGCATAAAACAATGAAATTTGGTGCTATTGTTGGTATTACGGCTGGAATGGGAGTTGGTAGTGGACTTTTTGCTGCTGCTGGTCTTTCATTACTAATATCGGCTTTTATTGGCGCAGCTTTATATATATAATTGAGAATAAAAAAACTGTGGATAACTCTGAAAAAGATCAAAAAAGACATCAAAAAGAGTATGATTAGATTGAAATATTTACAGAAAAACTTACTCAATTGATAAATATCTTAACGTTTTTTAAGAAACGTTTTTTAAGAAAAGACAAATAGAGGGTCGTATTGGAGCTAAAGGTTGAAATTTTAAGTGTTTTTAAAGTAGCAATTTAATCTTAAAGAGGTACTTTAATAGTTCCTTTTAAGTACTAATCCGGAGGTTCAACAGGTTGTTGTTTAAAAGATTGGGAAATGTTTTTGTTAGTATTGAAAATTACATAATGTGTATTATGGAAAATATAAGAAACACAAGCTTTCAGCAAGAGAAAATGCAATTTTTGCTCTTCTAAAACAGCATAAAAAAGTTCCTGTTGAACTCCCAGATTAGCATCCAAAAACACTCAAGTATTATTTTAAGAGTATTTAAAATCTTCACTTAAAGACCATTCCTTACTCCCTTATTGGCTCTTATTAGAAAAATATCAAAATCACAACTAAAAAAGATTAAAGTTGATATAATTTTTTAGAGTTGTCCACTTTATTATGAATCTCCGAAGTACTCATAATGCGTAAAATATGTATTTCTCTGGGTTATCAACTGAGTTATTCACAATACTGTGGATAACTATCACAAACACTTAAACAAGAAAAAGGGGCTTTTACTCGAATAGATATTTTATAACGTCTTAATACTAACTCCACCGACATATAAATTTGCGTGGCTTTTTCCAGTATTAAGCAATGCAAGTCCAATATTGTCGACACTAGAGCGTAGTTCTCCTACTTCTTCATTATGTTCACTGATTACTTTAGTGCCAATATTTGGAAGTGCATTTTTTCCCTCAACAAGGTAAAGTTTCCTTCTGAATTTTTCTTGTCTGCTCATTCGATTTACAACTTCCTGACCTATATAGCACCCTTTATTAAAGCTTATACCATTTATCTTATCGATTAAATATTGCAGCGGAAATGATGAATTTTGCACCATATCTTTTGCTCCATCTGGGACAAGGTTTTTAATTCTAACTTTTTCATACTGAATAAAATCTCCAACCGGTTCTTTTATTTCATCTTCATGCATGATCCTCATTCCTAGCAGCTTGTGCCTTGGATCTTGAAAAATAACTTGTGACTTACTACTACACTCCGTCAACTTAGCATCAAACAAAACTCCAACCTTATATAGTGAACTAATGTCTTTAATCCTCACTCTAAGGTAAGTTTTGAGCAAGTCTAATTTTTCAATTATTTGCTGTAGATGGGCATTTTCACACTCCAAATAAATATATTTATCATGCTCAATGAGGAAAAAATCGTACAGATATTTTCCCTGAGGGTTGAGTAATAAAGAGTAAATTGCCTGCTGGCTACTTAGTTTATTAATATCATTTGTTATAACACCCTGAAGAAAATCTCTCGTATCTAGTCCGTATAAAGATATTAGACTACGGTTTGCTAGCGGTATGTAACCCATAAAACTTCTGTTCAAACCTTAATTATACACTTTTACTAACTCCAACCCTTGAAATGTAACCTTTAGATGACTACATAGAATTATAGGTTAATCTATTAATGAGGAAACATAAATGTCAAGTGTAAATTTGAATGTATTAGATGATAACGTGCTAATAAAGCCTATTACTGAAGAAAAACAAGGTGGAATTGTACTACCATCAAGTGCTGAAAAGAAGCCTACTAAAGGTGAAGTTATAGCAATTGGTAGTGGTTCACGCAACTCAAGCGGAGAGCGTATAGCTTTAACTGTAAAAACTGGTGATAAGGTTTTCTACAGGCAGTGGGCTGGAACAGAAGTAGAGCATGATAATGAAAAGTATGTCGTGATGAAGGAGTCAGACCTACTTGCTGTTATCAAGTAGGTATCCCTATTTTACTAAACTAATGCGCTATATAGTGCATTATGTATTTTAATATTCTAAATTTTTTATTAATTTAAGGAGTGATAAAAATGGCTAACATAGTAGTATCAGGCGAACAGTTGCAAGAAGCCTTTCGTGAAGTTGCAGCAATGGTTGACTCAACGGTGGGAGCAACTGCAGGGCCTAGGGGAAATACAATAGGAATTAGCAAGCCATATGGTGGACCAGAGGTCACAAAGGATGGCTATAAGGTAATGAAAGGTATAAAGCCTGAAAAACCATTACACTCTGCGATAGTAAGCACCATTGCTCAAAGTGCTTCTCAGTGTAATGACAAAGTTGGTGATGGTACCACAACATGCTCAATACTGACTAGCAATATGATAATGGAAGCTTCAAAGTCAATTGCAGCTGGAAATGATCGTATTTGTATCAAAAATGGAATACAGAAGGCAAAAGATGTGATATTAAAGGAAATTACATCAATGTCTCGCACAATTTCTTTAGAGAAAATGGATGAAGTTGCACAAGTTGCAATAATTTCTGCAAATGGTGATAAAGATATTGGTAATAGCATTGCTGATGCTGTTAAAAAGGTTGGAAAAGAAGGCGTCATCACTGTTGAAGAGAGTAAGGGTTCAAAAGAATTAGAAGTTGAACTTACAACTGGTATGCAGTTTGACCGTGGTTATCTCTCTCCATACTTTGTTACAAATAATGAAAAGATGAGCGTGGAGCTTGATGATCCATATTTGCTGATTACAGAAAAAAAACTTAATATTATTCAACCTTTACTTCCTATTCTTGAGGCTATTTTTAAGTCTGGTAAACCTTTGTTTATCATTGCAGAAGATGTTGAAGGTGAAGCATTAAGCACTTTAGTGATCAACAAATTACGTGGTCTAAAAGTTGCTGCAGTAAAAGCTCCAGGTTTTGGTGATAGGAGAAAGGAGATGCTCGAAGACATAGCAGCTTTAACAGGTGCTAAGTATGTCATAAAAGATGAGCTTGGAATCAAGATGGAAGATTTGACTCTTGAAGATCTTGGTACTGCTAAAAATGTTAAAATCACTAAAGACAATACCACAATTGTTAGTGAAGACAGCGACTGTGATAAACAAAACAGAGTAAATGCTAGAATTAACCAGATTAAATCTCAGATTGAAACTTCAACCTCTGATTATGATAAAGAAAAGCTGAGAGAGCGTTTAGCGAAATTATCAGGCGGCGTTGCTGTGCTCAAAGTTGGTGGAGCAACCGAAGTAGAAGTAAAAGAACGCAGAGATAGAGTTGAAGATGCACTTCATGCAACAAGAGCTGCAATTGAAGAAGGGATAGTTCCAGGTGGAGGAGTTGCACTTCTTTACGCTGCATCTGCTCTTGACAAGCTAAAAGCTTCAAGCGATGAAGAGCAAATAGGTATCAACATTGTCAAAAAAGTTCTCAGTGCCCCAATCAAAAGATTGGTTAAAAATGCTGGTCTTGAATCTGCTGTTATAATTGACTATTTGATTAAGCAGAATGATAAAGAGCTTATATACAACGTTGAGGCTATGAACTACGCTAATGCATCAACAGCTGGTGTAATTGATCCGGCAAAAGTAGTTCGTATTGCTTTTGAAACGGCAGTGTCTGTAGCAAGCGCACTTATTACTACTGAATCTATGATAGTTGATCTACCAAACAAAGAAGAAAATGCTTCATCACCTATGGGTGCAGGAGCAATGGGCGGAATGGGTGGATTCTAAGTAAACAAGAGCCTTGGAGCAATTGCTCCAAGGTATCTTTCTAGTTCTAAAAAGTCTTACATTTATAAAGGAAATAAATTTGTGATTTTCTATGCAAAGCCACTACTATTTATATTTGTTACGTCTTTTTAACATTATAACTGCTTAAAAATAAAAAAATAATATATGAAAGTTATAATTGCTAGTATATTTCTATTAGTAGAATATTATATTAACAAATTATTTATATAATATTTTTATTATAATAGATAGAACTTAAATTATTTTCTTCATAAATAGAGTATTTATGAAAATACGTATATACTCAATCCTACTTTTACTTTTTGCTTGCACTCAATTGTGTGCTGAAGAAGAAGTTGCAAAATTTGATCTGCTCATTGGTAAGGTAAATAAAGCAAACCTCACCATTGAAGGCGCAATAAAGGTTACAATAAAACCAGGTTGGCATATATATTACAAAGACCCTGGAGATTTCGGCCTTCCTACTTCCTTTGACTGTCAGGGTAACATATCAAATATAGATATTCATTGGCCTACTCCCAAGGAACATGAAGATAAAGTTGGGGAAGTTACATTTGTTAGTAACATATATGAAGATATGGTGTTATTTCCCTTTAAAACTAATATCATTCCAAATCAGAAATACGCTGATATTAACTTTCATATAAAGTACGCAATATGTAAAGATAGGTGTATCCCTAAAAATGCCGAGATAAAAACCAGTCAACCACTAAAGGATTTTATGGATTCCGATATCAATAAACTCATAAATGAGTGGTACAAGAAGTAAGGTTAAAAAGCAAAAGCTTAACAACTATAGTTGAGAAAGAGCTTTAAAAGCCTTATGTGCAATTAAAATCATTAATTATTTACTATATTATGTTAATATAGTAATATTAATTTTTTGATATAAAATTATGACTCATCAATGTAAACACATAATAAATGAAACTGCTAATCAAAAAAAAGAAGAAGGAATAGAAGGTGTGATTATTACTACAGCACACGCTTCAGATGATATGCACAACTGCGTAAAACGTGCAAATTATTCTACTCTTACTAAGCACATTTGTCAACCTGGTTGGTTTATAAAGGACCTATTGGAGGAATTTTTTCCTGAATTAATACACAATGAAAACATCATGCATTATACTAACCCAAACCCTGTTAAGGAATACTATGCAGCAAATTTTGCTATAACATTTGAATGTAAGGAAGATGCAAAGTGTGGAAATGCAATAGATTATACAAACTTTTTACCTAGCGGTATATGGTGTAGTGGAAAAGGTAAAACAAATACTAGCGGTAAGGGTTATCCTTACAATGAGCTCTCTGCTGATAATAACAATAAAAGTGCATGTTATCACAGTAAAGATTTTAATAAAAATGCACTTCATAACAAAAATTTCTTCTGGAATACAACGTGTCCTAATCTAGTATTAGATCGTAGCGTAGAAGAGCTAAAAGAATGTGCAGGTAAAACTATAGTTGCAAAATTGGTATCACCTTTAATAATTGTTGATAAGAGTAATATGATAATAGATAAAGATGGCAACAATACTAAAATACCCTATCTTCACTTAGAGCACTTCTTAACTTTTGACGGCAAGCTTAAAGATGATCCTAAAAACAACTGTGCAATTTATAAGAACCTCACTAAGAAACCCACTGAATTAATTGAATTAAAAGATAAAGTTTTATGGACTTTCGACAAAGAAGTAAAGTTGATAATTCCTGACACTGGTAATATAAGATGTTTAGGTTCTCCTAGTAAAAGTGAGAGCGTAATTCAAAAGAGTGATGAGATAACTACTGATAACGAAGAGCTCCCTAGCTATAACTACAGTAATGATTATGTGCTATAATTTTCTTGAATGTACGCTCAAGAAAAGTTTTATTGCTACAATTTTCATGATACAAAAATAAGCTTAGGTATTTTAACTTTTTTATAAGGTTTGATACCTACTCTCTTTCCTTTCAGCTATAAACATACAATATAGATATTCATTGGCCTACTCCCAAGGAACATGAAGATAAAGTTGGGGAAGTTACATTTGTTAGTAACATATATGAAGATATGGTGTTATTTCCCTTTAAAACTAATATCATTCCAAATCAGAAATACGCTGATATTAACTTTCATATAAAGTACGCAATATGTAAAGATAGGTGTATCCCTAAAAATGCCGAGATAAAAACCAGTCAACCACTAAAGGATTTTATGGATTCCGATATCAATAAACTCATAAATGAGTGGTATGAAAAATAGGATTTTAGCAGGCTTACTATAGCTTTTATAGTGTTACTTCTCATAAACAATAAGTTAGGTATTTTTCAATTTTTGCTATATACTCGAGTAAAAATCTCTCTTTTACAGATGGATACAGTAAAGTTTGTTTTATTACTGCCAACAATACTACTCATACTAGTTGCTGGTGTTTACCTATCGGTTAAACTAAAATGGTTACAGGTGTTTAGACTACCGTATGCCGTTTCACTTATTGGAGCTAAAAGAGGAGAAAATAAATTTTCTTCTATAGCCGCCCTGTTTACAATCTTAGGAGGAAATTTAGGAGTAGGAAACGTTTCAGGCACTGCTGTTGCTCTAAAAACCGGAGGACCAGGATCCATTCTATGGATGGCAATAATTATTGTTGTTACTTCTGTGATAAAATATGTTACTTGTTACCTAAGTATAAAAACCAGAAAAGAAAAAAATGGACGGTTTATAGGTGGACCTGTAGCCTACATGACTGATGCATTTAATTCTAGAAAAGCTACAGTTGTGTTTCTAGTTATTATGATGATGGTTTCAATAACAGTTGGTAACCTTGTTCAGGTAAATTCTCTATCAATACCACTCAGCATGGTAGATATACCTGTAGTCATTGGCGGCATTGTAATGGCCATAATATTTTTTGTTGTTGCAGCTCTCAGCTTAAAAAAAATTAAAATTTTTATATCGGCTATGATACCGATAATGACGGTAAGTTACCTCACACTTTGCGGTATCATATTATTTAAGTTTAGTGAAAATATTCTTCCTTCTCTAAAACTAATAACAAGCAATTTTTTTACAACTAGTAGCTTTAACTCTGGCTTATCTTTAGGTTTAATTTTAGAAATGTTGACTATTATTCAAGTAGGAACTCTGCGAGGTATTTTTGCAACAGATATAGGACTTGGCCTCGAAGGAATTGTACACTCCTCGATTACTCCTAAAAAAAATAACAATAAATTTATCATTGAACAGAGTCTAATCACAATAATATCTCCTTTTATAGTTGCACTCATAGTGTTCATTACAGCAATGGTACTGCTTGTCACAGATTCTTGGATTACTGATTTAGAGAGCACTAACATGTGCATTTTTGCTTTTAGAAAAGCTATGAATTGGCCCTATACTGACTATTTAATTATGGCTATAATGTTTTGTTTTGCCTTTACTACTATCTTTACTTGGTTTTTTTGTTCAAAACAAACAATACGCTATGTATCTATGGATAATAAATACACTAAAATCTGGACTGTAGTTTTTACCTTAGTCATTCCATTTGGTGCAATCGGTGGAGTTAAGTTACTCTGGGATATCGCTGATATTTCAATTGCTGCTTTGCTGCTCATAAACATACTTGCTATACTCAAGCTCACTTCTCAAGATCCAGAAGTATTTACTATGAGTAGCAAATACTTGAAGTTGTAAAAACAGAGCTAAAGCAATATTTTAAGTTATCATCCCAGTCTGGAATCCAGCCTTTCATGAACTTCATCAAAAATGTTATGTTTTAACATAATACTTTTATGCTCACTAACTGAGTGCCACTGGATCCCAGTGTCAGCTACTCAAATGACATATTTTTTGGTGAAAATTACTCTTATATTACAACGTTTGTAGTTATGAATTTGACTATAGGATCAAGTCTAGAAAAATCTAGATTCCAGACTGGAATGACAACTTAAATTGCTTGATGTGAACATAAAATAGCTCATGTCATCACGTTAGCAATACAACTTCTTTAATAAAAACTAAATCAATTCCCGTAATAATTGTACTAGCTAAGGCTAAAAGGCAGAGGGTTATTAGTGAGGGAAAATATGAATACTCAAAGCACACAACAATATCATGAATTCATTCGAGGATTTTTTACTTTATTCGATGAAATAAAAAAGGAAGACGACCCAATTTATAATTCCAGAGTTGGTTTTAATGCAGTAAAGTTTCTAATAAAGCACTCCATCTGGAATTTGGAGACAGATGAAGACAAAAATAAAGCTTATGAAGTTATTCTTCCAGAGCAGAACAAGATAAAGAAAGCCGAACAAAAGCTTGAAAGTGAAGTTAAAGCAAGGTTAAAAGAGTATGTTGATGATATCGCAGGAGTTTCAATATATGGCGATCACGCAAGTATTACACTGGGAGATGACAAAAAAGAGTTTAAAATCAGCGAGTTTTTAAATAGTGACTTTTGTCAGAAGAAAGGAATTTCGGGATTTTCAACGCTGCATAGTGATGGAAAGAGCGGAATGCACGGTTTTGTTGCCGAAGAAGGAGAGAAAAGAATAAGGCATTATGTTGTAACCGATGGTTCATATGAAATGACTTTGAATTGGCATGACAAAAATGGAAAAAAATGTACTATCAAAATCAAGATTGATAAAGATGGTGTAGATCTCACTGAACGTAATGGTGTTGCTGAGGAACAATTAAAAGCAAACACAGATGTAAAAATAGGTGGCTTATTCCTATATCAAATACAATTCAAGGAGAAAGGACAAGAACAAGAGAATCAACAATCATCTGAAACTTTCATAGAAAGTGATATCAGTAAAGGTGTTGGCGTTCAAGCTACTCAAGATCAAGAAGTTGAGTTTAAGCATGCAACGACTAGCACTACAAATTCTAATAACGCATCTGCTAAAAAGATTCCACCGTCACTGCCACCTAGAGCTAGTTCATTACCTAATAATCAGAAAAAAGATGAGTATCAGCCAATACGGATTAATAGTAGAAATAACTACAATTCTCCATATTCTGATGCTTCTTCAAGCAGTACTATTTTCACCAAGTCTGTAATCTACAATCAAGATAATACACAAGAGGATGAACGGTATGACAATCCTACATTTGCTACATTTGGACATGCTGTACCTGGAAGCCGAAAATCAGATGAAAGTGAGCAAATATCTAATAACCGGCAAAAAGGTGCAATTTTTGATCCTACAGCTACTGAAAGCGCTGCACCAGCACAAGACGTTGCATTCAAAAAAGTTAAAGAATCACGCAATACTGGAAATAAGCAACCACTAAATGATGTAGCTTCGATTCTTGCATGGAAAGCAAAAAATGAGTTATTACGTAGTGAAAGTGAGTATGATGAAGAATTTTCTGACTTCGAAGATGGTTGGAGCGATAACGAAGATGAGTATATAACGCTTTCAAATCCTCAATCAGATTATAAACAAGAAAAAGATTATCTTAGCACTAAGGAAAACGAAGAAAGAGGAAACGATAAACAAAAAGAAACCGAAGATAAATTACAAGAAAATGAATCTCTAGAATATAGCTCAACAGACATAAAAACAAACGATTCGGGCTATTCATCTCCAACTCACTCTAATCATGAAAAATCTCGAGTAAATTCTGGACAGTTAAAAGCGAGCCTAATGAATGTTGAACAAAGAGATGATACCCTACTTACGGAATTTACCAGTAAGTTGGATAAAGAAACTCAGAAATTCCTGCTAAAACCAGTAAATCAAAAGAAAATGAGTGGGCAAACAAAAGAACATTTATTAGCAGCTGGATTGCTAAAAGACAATGCAGCGGAGAAAGAAATAAACGACTCAGGTTACTCATCTCCAACTTACACTAGCCACTATAATTTTCAGGTCAATTCTGAGCAATTAGAGAAGAGATTAGAAACCATTGAACCAAAAGATACATTGGAAAAATTGAATAAAGGATTGAGAGAACCTTCACACCAGGCTACTAAAGATTTATTCTCAGAAAGTATGTTGAAAGAAATAAAAGAAGGTAAAAAATATGACCCTGTACGTAAGTTATTAGAAAGAAAAGTGGCAGAACAAGAAGCAGAACAAGAAAATGATAATACTAATCTGACTATAGACAAAAATAGCGAACTATATAAATTGCTAGAAAAAGATGCAGCACAACTGAAAGCTGGAATAGTAGAAGAGGAAAGAAAAGATACTTTAACAGAACGCAATGATAGTCCTGATCGCAATAGAATTGCATTAGCAAATAGAAATAGAATATGGGCTAAACTTATTGCTGAAGAAAAACAAAAAAAGGACAATGGTATTAGTATAGGTTAAAGTAATTACTTAGCAAGCAATGGGTTTCATGTAATGGTAACCCTATTACAGAAGAGTATGAGCCACGTAAAAATAATACAAACATTCCTGCAAGACCTTGTATGTTGCACCCCCCTGCCCTGTTTTTCCACTCTTCTGATGCTAAATAATATTTAATTTCTTGTTCGCTGAGACGCTTAAATTTCACTATTGTAACTACAGTCCTAATATGCTGTTTAGATTGATCAGGAGTTAATAAACACACACTGGTGTATACTCTATGCCTTCTTCCTGATAACAAGCGAACGCATTTTTCTGCTTGCTCAACGTTTTCAGCTTTGAGCAGTATCCTTCTACCACAAGCAACAACTGTATCAACACCAAGCACAAAGTAATTTAGATTTGCACTTTGTATTTTCTCGGCTTTACTTTTTGCCATACGGATTGAGTAATCTTTTGGCAGCTCTTTCTTCAAAGGCGATTCATCTGTATCTGCTGGCAAAACTAAACCTGGCTTAATATTTATTTGTTTTAGTAAGGCTACTCGCCTTTCTGATGATGAAGCAAGAATAAGATTATCTAGAGATTGTTCTATCACTTGAGCCTTTTTATTATCCTACCCTTTCTTGCATTCCTATCATAAATACTCATCTCAACTAACACTCTATCGCCTATAATGATACGTATTTTACTTCTTCTCACTCTTCCTGATACATGACAGATAATCTCATGTTCATTGTCCAGCTTCACTCTAAATTCTGCTGCAGGTAGTAAAGCAGTTACTGCCCCTTCCACTTCAAAAATTGTTTTTGATTTGTCTTCTTTTATCATTGTCGTATTATAATTTAATAATCTTTTTCAGTCTACTATAGATTTTAAATTATTATCAATACAGGAGATTTTTATACTCTACTTGAGTATTGCTCTTGCAACTTAACTCCAATCATCTCCTTAACAATGCAAGAGGAAAGCGAGCTACCTACGCTTCTACTCTCTACTACCTTCTCAATAGAACTTATATTAGAAGATAAATCATTATCACAATTTTCCTCATCGCTATCAAGTCCACTATCAAAACTTGAAGATCTGGATAACTCTGTCTTCTTTTGTGAGGCACTATCAGGTTCACTAAAAACGTTTCCTGCTAGAGTATAAAATTGATGATTGAAGCTTCTTTGTTCAATAGAACTCATGTTAGAAGATAAACCATTATCACTACCATATCCGCCATCAGAGCTTGAAGATCTGAGTAACGTCATCTTTTCTTCCAGTGGAACACAAGACTCATTATTAGTCTCATTAAAAATATTTCTTGTTGGAGTATAAAATTGATTATTGAGGCTTCTTTGTTCATCAGCATGAATTTTTTCTCCCAGTCCATCAGCTATTTCTACAACTTTATCATCCCATTCATTCTCACACTCTAGCTTGCTTCTTAACTCTTCAACTTCCCATGCTAGTTTGCATATCCCTTGTTCATAAGATTCCAGTTGTGCTTTATGCTCATCTTTCAACTCTTGCACTTGAAGTTTTAAATTGCTTATATACTGCTCCTTTTCCTTCATTATGTGTGCTGCTTCTTTTAATTTGTCTTCTAACTCCTTCTTTTCTGTATTAACACCTTTTAGCTTACCCTCTAGCTTTCCTTTTGCTTCACATACATTTTTAAGTTCTTGTGCTTTCTCTTGTAACTCTGCTAACACGCTTGCTAACTTTTCATCTTTTTGTGCCAGTTCAGTTTGCAATTCCGTGTTTTTTCGCTCTTCTTTTCCAAAACTGTTTTGTAAATCAGTTATTTGTTGTGAAGCAATTTCTGGTTGAGTTTCAGTGTGCTGTAAATTGGCTTCCAATGCATTGCTATTAATAGAAGGAGAAGAAGGAAGGCTATTATCAGCATCAACTTTATGATCTAACTTCCCCTCTGGTTCCTTACCTTGATAAGCCACCATAGATTCATTGTAAAGATTAATAGGAGTAGCCCTATTCTCTTCTAGTGATTCCATTACAGCATCATATAAGGAGAGACCTTGAATATATAATTCATCGTTTTGCTTTATTAATTCTAGAATCTACTTCGATGAAACAAAATCTTCACCATTAAATTTTAGTATTTCAGTTATGCCATCGCTACTCACATTCATAATCATGGTACACATTCTTGATCCATCTTTTGCAGCCCAAGTGCTTGTCATTTCATAATATGCACCTTCTTTAAATTCATAATATCTTTTCTTATCTTTTTTATGAGCGTGTATTTCATGTTTTTTATTGCAATAGATATTCAGTTCTTTAATATCTTTCTCTTGCTGTAAAACGTCACTAATCTTTGTTGGCTCACTATTGTCGTAATGAGTAAGGTTAATATTCAAAACTTTATTATTATTGTCAATTTCTTCACAGTAAACTTGAAAGTCCTCTTTCCATTTTCCAAAATACCTACTTGCAACTTCTTTTCCTTCCTTTACTAACTCTATGTATTTACCTATATTTTTCTCAAAGTCCTCATTAACAGGCTTTTCTCTTTACTTTTACTGCTTCATCCACATACATTCGCTTAAAATCATTATCACCTATTAGATTACTAAAACGCCAATTACCATAAGCTTTTTGTATATCAGTAAAGTCCATCTTTTCTCTCAAAAGCGCTAATAAGCTTATCTTATCTCTCAAATTTTCTAACTCACAATCGAGAAAATCATCGAAACTGCATAACTTTTTATACAGTTCTCTATCTTCTATAATTGAGCAAAGAAATTTCATTATAGTAAGGTTCTTAATGGAAGGCTCATTTTTTTCTACATCATTAATATAGCTTTTGAGAAATTGAAATATACCAAGCCCATCACTATCTTGGACAAACTTCTCTCTATCATTAACACAATTGTTGCCCTGTGATGAACATAATCTATTATGCAATTTTTGCAAGTCATGTATTGACTTAACTACATATTCTGCAACTGACAATTCTCTCAGCTAATCACTTGTTTTTTCCGCTTTTATTGCTTTGTCTCCCTTAGTCAAACCTGCAATCATAATACGCCTACTTTAACTATGTTTATATTATAACAATCAACATGTATTTAAGAAAAATCACACTGCTCACTGTACGTTTACGCTGCTACTTTGCATAATAGATTGCTTGAAGTCACACAAGTATCGTTTTTTATTAGATAAAAGTTAATAAGACGTTTTCATAGATTTTTAAGCTTAATAACATCCTCTCTATTGGGACTAGTTGAAATTAGATGAATTGATACGCCTATTAATTCTTCTATTTTTCTCACATATTTCATCAAATTTGCAGGTAATTCCTTAACTGACCTTTTGCCTTGAGTTTTCTCTTTCCAACCAGGAAATTCTTCATATATTGGCTCTAATTCTTTTTGTATTGAATGTGATGCGGGTAAATAATCATACATTTTTCCGCCATACTTATAACCAGTGCCTATTTTAATAGTATCAAAAGAATCAAGAATATCTAATTTGGTTAATACAATGCTTGAAACTCCAGAGAGTTGTACGGCCTGGCGCACTAAAACTGCGTCAAACCATCCGCAGCGCCTTCTTCTATTGCTTACTGTTCCAAGTTCCTTACCTATAGAAAATAAGCTGTCTCCAATCTCGTTATTTTGTTCAGTAGGAAATGGACCATTACCCACTCTTGTTGTATACGCTTTTGCTACACCAATAATGTGAGCATTGTAGGATAATCCTGAGCCTGTTATCGCTTGCGATGCTACGGTATTACTTGAAGTAACAAAAGGGTAAGTTCCGTGGTCGATATCTAAAAATGTGCCTTGAGCGCCTTCAAATATTATTTTCTTACCTTCTTTCATAAAATCATTTAGTATCTTCCACACAGGTTTTTTATATGAAAGAATTTTTTCTGAAATCTGTCGAATTTCCTTTAATATTTCTTCTTTTTCAACCACCTGGTAGTTAAGGCCTTTTCTGATAGAATTATGGTAACTCAGGAGAGCATCCACTCTTTGATTGAGCTCATCTGCGTTTTCTAAGTCACAAATGCGTATAGCTCTCCTTCCAACTTTATCTTCATAACATGGCCCTATTCCTTTGTTTGTTGTGCCAATTTTGCAATTTCCGTTTAAATCTTCAAATAGCTTTTCCTTGTCCTTATGTACGCTAAGTATTAATGGACAGCTCTCGGATACCATCAAGTTGTTATAGTTTACGTCCACTCCTTTAACTTTCAATGATTCTATTTCTGATATTAGAGCTTGTGAATCAAGAGCAACGCCATTTCCTATGATAGATATTTTTCCTGACCTCAAAACAGCAGAGGGCAGTAAATTTAATTTATAAACCTCATCATCTATTACTATAGTGTGCCCTGCATTATTTCCTCCCTGAAATCTCACAACTACATCTGCATTCTCAGAAAGATAATCTACTATTTTACCCTTGCCTTCGTCACCCCATTGCAGACCAACAATTACAATATTATTCATCACTATTTTCTAGATTAATACGTAAATATTAATGCAGCATGCTACAAATGAAAAGAGAAATCTACGCCTTTCCTACACCTATTAAATAAAGAAATATACTATCGACTTTTTTTATATGTTATCAAATTATTCATCATTATATGATACAACTTACAGTATATTTATAGTAAGGTGTTAATTATGAAAGAGGCAAAGGAGAGTCCAGTAGTTAGATTAAAGGCCACAGCTAAAGAGTTCAATTTTGGTAAATTAAGAGCAGATCAAGATAATAAATTAGCAAATTCTGGTGAAACAATGTTCTTGGATTTTCAAAGGATGAATTTTATTATTAATAAAAAAGAAATAGATAAAAATTTTATTATTGCATTTAAGGAAGGAGATAAAGATTATAAAAATGAGATTTTTAACCGTGATAATTTTGATAACCTCTCCGAAGAAGGTAAAGCTTTTATGGAACCAGTACTTAAGGAGCTTGATCAAGATAGACTATCTGAAGTTTGGGAAAATCATTGTAATAGCCCTACAATTGCTGATGAGAAAAAAATTGATGAATATAGAAAGGAATTTGAGAGATTTTATAACGCAGGGAGAAGCTCTTATCATCTATTCTCCAAAAAAGATTACCGTGCATTAGCAAAGGAAATTTTCAAGGAAATGTTCAGGTATGCTGGAGCAGAAGTTCCAAGTAATGCTATTTTAGAAGAGCTAGTCACCAATTGTAATCAAGCAGGGTATGAAGCTGGTATATTTAATGAATCTCATGCAGCACTCAGTAGTTGTAGCTTGATTCCACATAGTCCTAAAAAAGCGCTAAACATTTACTGCACTGATCACAACCACATAAAAGTGAAGTCTGATATGGCAATGCCTATAACCACGCTTAACAATCCGAAAGAGAAAATATGCGACCTATCCAGCTCATTAGAATTTACACTTGAGTCTCAATATGGTGAAGACCTTGTAAAATATGGAGATGGTAAATTATCACTTACTATTCCTGAAGAGTTGAAAAACTATAAAGACAATGGCAAGACCTTGTTTGACACTATTAAAGAATATTTTCAGAAATTCCGTGCAAAATTAGGATTTAAACCTGAGGCAAAAATACAAATAGAGCATAGCTTAGGTACTCAAATCAAAGTAAACAACTATTTAGATGGTACAATATCTACTACAGGATCGGATGCAAATGAAAAATTTACCAATCTTTTAAAGAAAAATCTCAGAGAGAGGTTATTGGGATCAGGAGTTGCTCTAGGAGATGAAGATGTTGATGATATTATTGAAGTCAGAGTATCTACAGTTATGGATCTACTGCGTGATTATACTAAATTGGAAGATAATAAAGAAAACAGAGAGTTATTAATAAGTGAAGTAGCAGATAATTTAGGGCTTTCCACTCAAGATAAAACAGCATCAGAAGTATTGATGGAATTAAACTCTTTACCTTCTTCGATAAAAGGTCAGGTTAATCATAATCAAGTGCAGTTTGTTGTAAATATTTTTACCAATTTAATTGTTGAAGGAAAAAGCGAAGTATACAAAGAAAAAAATGCAATTAATGCAATTGATGCAATTCA
Source organism: Wolbachia endosymbiont (group B) of Cyclophora punctaria (assembly GCF_964028235.1). Classification (NCBI taxonomy): domain Bacteria; kingdom Pseudomonadati; phylum Pseudomonadota; class Alphaproteobacteria; order Rickettsiales; family Anaplasmataceae; genus Wolbachia; species Wolbachia endosymbiont (group B) of Cyclophora punctaria. The sequence continues at coordinate 816,650 of NZ_OZ034749.1, read as the reverse complement.
TCAGAAGATAGATAAGGCAATTGTTGAGCAAGAAAAAAGAGCAACCAACAAACAAGATATAGAAAATGATAAATGGACAGATAAAATAAAAAAACAGAGATTATCTATGGAATCACATGGGCATTTGCATTAAAGATACTGTGTACAGAGGCGTAGTATGCTCAATTTTCGCCTTTCATTTAAAGCACTCAAATTGACCAAACACACTCAATCCAAAGCGTTTGTAGATTCGATATCTTGAGTAACTTGACGCAGAGAGAATTGTATACCTTAGTCAACTTTTCTAGCGGTATCCATAAGGTAAATCATTATTTGAGTGTTACACCCAAGCCCTCTTTATTTTCCTCTGTTATCAAGCTAAAAATACCATTTGGTTTCATTATGTATACGAAACTATTATGCTTGCAAGAAAAAAAAAACTAAAAAACTGGAAAAGAGAATAGGAATTTGACATAAGCTATTCCCAAATTTTCAATGTTCATATGGTTATAAGCAGTACAGCTATTAATCATCCATTATTGATATACCTGAATTATTCTCAGTAAATAAATCAAGTATAATGTTAGGTACTCTACCATCAACTATGTGAACAACCCCTGCACATTCTTCTACCATTTTAGTATATGACATAAGCCTTTCAACAAATTTTTCTCCTTTAATTTTTCCACAATCAATCGATTCTTTTAAATTTTTAATCAAGACTCTTCTATTGCCAACTTTGTTTATTTCTTCATCTGTATCAGTCAAGATTATCATTTTAGATGCGTAAACTGAAAGTGCAATTGCACTTGCAGTGCTATCAGTATCAATATGATATGTTTCTCCATTTTTTCCATAACCGATAGGTGCAATAACTGGTATAGAATCTGATTCTTCAATAAAGAATAATATATCAGGATTGATTTCAGTTGGTCTACCGATAAATCCCATGTCTAGTATTTTTTCAATATTATTTAATCTATTTTCCCTAAGCGTAGTGCTTATCTTTTCAGCTTTTATGAGGTTGCCATCTTTTCCACATAGTCCAATAGCTGAACCACCAGCAGAATTTATATGCTGAACAATTTTTTTATTAATTGAACCACACAGTGCCATTTCAATGATTTTCATAGTGCTTTTGTCTGTAAGTCTGACACCATTTATAAACTTATCATTCATACCTAGCATTTTTAACACTAAGTTAATTTCATATTCTCCGTCATGAACTACCACCGGATTTATACCAAGCTGTTTCAACAGAACAACATTATGCGCAAAAGCACTAAGCAGCGTTTCATCTGAGATTATTACACTGCTGCATTTGATGATAAAAGTTTCGCCTACAAATTTAGGTATGTTAGACAGAACTTCAAATAATATTTCTGTTTTTTCCTTCAATGGCATCTTACCATTTAAAGATTCATCACTTTTCATTTTTTTATCTTGTAAATTTGAAAAACTCATCTCTTACCTTGGTGATTTTATGCTTAACACGAATGCTTATTTGATGAATTGATACATGTTCATTATTAACCCACTTTTGAGTATTTTCTAGAATAGCATCTAGACTTTCCTGATTCACTTTATCTATTTTTGTTAGCACAATATTAAAGTTAATATTATTACATATTAACCAATAAACAAAGTCTTTGTCTATTTCTTTTAATCCTACCTTGCTATCTATAAGCACAAAGACTCTTTTTAGATTTCTCCTGTGAATTAGATAGTACTCAATTAGGTTTAAGTATTGTACTGCTTCTTCCTTGCTTGCACAAGAATAGCCATAACCCGGTAGGTCGACAATCCTAAACTTATCATTGTACATAGAGTAAAAATTTATTTGTCTAGTGCATCCAGGTTTAGAAGAAACTCTTGCAGCTTTTTTGCTGTTTATCAGCAGGTTGATTAAACTTGATTTTCCTACGTTTGATCTACCAGCAAATGCAATCTCTGGAGCCGACTCATCTGGTAATGATTTTTTGTCTGAAGCTCCAAATATGAAGCTGCAGATTGATGTTATCTGTTTTGCCATTATACTTAGGTAGAAATATTCGAGACAATTATAGTGTTATTGCTTGATATAAGAAATTTTTTATTTCAGTATATATTACTTACTTAAACAGCTGAAAACTAGGCCTGTACTATATGGATATAGAGAATAATTTACAAGACTTAAAAAAAAAGTTTTCTGATGTAGAGAGAAATCTGGAAAACCCTACCAATTTGAGTCAAAAAGAATTCGTTAGTTTTTCAAAGGAATACTCTGAACTCAGACCAATTATCGAGATAATCGATGAATATAATATATTAAAAGAGGAAATTTCAGATTTAGAAGAAATCATGAAAGATGAGAACAGCGATGGTGATATAAAAGAGTTAGCAAAAGAAGAACTTCTTGAGAAGCAAAAGATACTATTACCAAAAGTAAAAGCAAAACTAAAGTTGGCATTATTACCCAAAGATGAAGATGACTCAAGAAATGCAATATTAGAAATTAGAGCAGGCACAGGCGGAGAAGAAGCAGCATTATTTGCAGCGATGTTATTTCGTATGTATCAAAAATATGCAGAAAGAAGAAATTGGAAGTTTGAGCCAATAAGTATTTCTAATACAGGTATAGGTGGCTATAAGGAAGCTTCTGCACTCATTAATGGAACAGAAGTTTTTGCAAGACTGAAATTTGAGTCAGGGGTGCACAGAGTACAAAGAGTGCCAGAAACTGAATCCTCAGGAAGATTGCACACTTCCGCAGCTACTGTTGCAATATTACCTGAAGTAGAAGAGGTTGACTTTGAAATAGAAGAAAAAGATTTACGCATAGATGTTTATAGATCCAGTGGTCCTGGAGGGCAATCAGTGAATACAACTGACAGTGCAGTAAGGGTCACCCACTTGCCAACAGGGATAGTTGTAATACAGCAAGATGAAAAATCGCAGCACAAAAATAAGGCTAAAGCGCTCAAAGTGTTGAGAGCAAGGCTATACGAAATTGAAAGACAAAAAAAAGAAATGGAAAGGTCAACAATGAGGAAAAGCCAAATTGGTTCTGGAGATCGCTCTGAACGTATAAGAACTTATAACTTTCCACAATCAAGAATAACAGATCATAGAATTAATCTCACTTCACATCGACTAGAACAGATTATAAAAGAAGGTGAACTAGATGAATTTATTGAGGCATTGATTTCACGAAATGAAGCAGAAAGGTTGACTGGAGGGGGTAATGTTACTTTTTGATGGAAATTTGAAACAAAGCATAGGTATCAGGTTAAAAAGAAGTAAAGTTAGTTGTTCATAAGGTTGACAATTATTTAAATTTATGCTGTAATTAGCAGCTCTATAACTTACAGAAACCATGGAAGTTGAATTGAATCAATATGTTAATAGTAACACCTTAGAGTTAAATAATCTATATGTATATATGGAAAAGCTAGTAAACTTTTTACAGAAAAAGCAAAATATTACAAGCTTGACTTTATCTAATTGTTATATTGATGCTCAGTGCGGAGAAGTTTTAAATGAAGCATTAGAGAATATTAATCTTCCAAATATTACTGAGTGTAAATTAACTTCTAGCATTATTGGCGCAGAAGGCTCAATAGCAATCACTAAATTGTTAAAGAATGGGTAACTTTCCAAATCTTGTTAAACTTGATTTAATTTCTAATGATATTGATGTTGAAAGTAGAATAATATTAATGAGTGCGCTAAGGGGTGGTAGTTTTTCAAATATTAAAGAATTTAATTTACTTTATGATAACGTTTGCAAAGAAGGCATAGCAGCATTACGTGAATCATAGAACAACAATATGCTTCCAAATCTTATTAAGTTTAGTTTTCCCTTTAGTATTACTAATGATAACAAAGATATGGAAATGTCAAGCGAATACCTATTCGGTTAATAGCATCATATAGAAAAAGGCAAGTTACATTTATTTGTTGCTGCTCATAGAACATCCAAATTCAACTATAGACCTGCTAAAAGGTGTAGGAAATCTTACTGCTATTGACATTATTGCGAAAATTCCATCAATTGATAACTTCCTATTCTGTGTAAAAAAATAAGAAAGGAGAGGAAAAAAGGATTAGTTTCTTTTATGATTATCCAAGAAGTCTATTCTAAATTCAAGTTTTGTGAATAGGCCTAGCGCTTAAATTTTTGATCAAAAAGGGACAAGTTTAGTAAAAAATAATGATATTATAAGTGGAACATAAAATAGTCCCACTGCAGTACTAATTAGGAGCAATAAAGTAGCTTTATCTGGTTGGTAATTTAAAATATTAGCAAGTATTATACTGGATCCAGAAATCGGAATAATAGCCAGTAACATCAGTGCTTTATAGATGCTTTCATCGTATATACCTGTAACATGCTTGTCTAGCAAGATAATTCCCAAAACAAATAACGGCCAGAATATGTACTTTGCTACAATAGTGGTCAAGGCAAGCTTCCAATCTACTTTAAAATTTGTAATTTGTGCAATACTTACTCCAAGCAGCACCATTCCTAATGTGATAAATGTACTTCTGATATTTATCATAACATCTGTCAAAAAAGTGGGTATTTGTATATCATATATACTTAAAAAGAAACCTAGAATCATTGCATATAATGAGGGAAGTTTGAGTAACTTTAATACGCATTCTTTTGCAGTATAGATACCATTTGCAGCTATATAAAATCCCAAGCTATTTTCAAATAGTGCCATTCCTATGTAACAGACAACATACACAGACACTGAATCTTCATCAAATAAAGCAATGGCAATCGGTAGACCAAAATAACCCATACTTGTGCTGCCCGAGCTAAACGCTAATATGTTTCTCGTGTTGTCCTTAAATAAAAAAGAAGAAAGATAATACACTGATAAAGATATAGTACTACCTATAAACCATATCAAAATCGGCAGAGAAATTACTTTTAAATTAACTTCTGTATGAGATACTCCGTATAAAATCACTATTGGATTAGCTATATAAAAGAGTATTTGAGATATAGTATTTCTATCAATTTTAAGATATCTTCCTGCTAAGTAACCAATAAGTATTGTAATGTAAATAGGTAATATTTTGAGGAAAAGAGTAAAGAACATACTAGCCTATTGTGATATCTTTGCTGATAAAGTGATATTAGATTTTAAGGTATTGTAAAAGTAAGTAAAATTTATTTTCCAATTAATCAAGTTCATAGTTAGTTAAAAAAGATTCACTGAGTGCCAAAATTTGTTCTTATATAGGACTTAATAATGATATTTTTATGATTAAATTATGTTAAGTTTGTATAAAGCTCCTTGTATATTGTTATAAACCACTTGTAGTAATTTAGGTAGATTGTTGAAAAAACACTCATCTTGAATGGTTCTCAGGAATTCTTGCCTTAATCATTAAAATCGCACTATCACTTTCCATAATTTTTTTAAAGCCAACTTTTTCGTAAACACGGATTGCACAAACATTTGCTATACCTGGGTCGACAAAGGCATTCTCATAAACTTTAAAGACAAATTTGTTTAAAAATATATTCAAAGCTTGTGAACCAACTCCTTTACCTACATAATTCAGCTCTCCGATATACCAGTCTATAGCAGCACAACTTTCTGGAAGTTCTAAAGTGTTATAGACCTGTTCAGGTGGGAAATCATGTTTGTTGTAATATTGAATATAACCAATATCAACTCCATCACAATTAATAATGAATGCGTGCATTGGTTTTTCAATAATTTGTGTCTTAGATTTCAAACGTTTGAATCCTTTAACGTAGTTGCTATATTTTTTCTCAATTAACTCTGGTGTCCAATTTATATCCGCATCCCACCACTTCTTTATATGGTGTGTTTCTACCCATTTTAATAATAGTGAAAAATGTTCTTCTTTCAACGCTTTAAATGTGATATTTTTATTCATTAATTAAAGATTTTAAGTGTTACTACCGTTTTTATTAATTCTATCTCTAATTGCTAAGTTCATTGAAATTGATATTTCTGTACCTAGTTTTCCTGATATAGTACGCTATTTTAACATACCGGAAGGCACAATTCAATTAACTATTGCTTATAATTTTTTAGGCGTTTGCATAGGAGGGTTATTTTTTGGTCCATTGTCTGAATGCTATGGAAGAAGAAGGATGATGATCATAGGCAACACTTTGCTACTCATCGGTGCTGTTGGCTGTATTTTTGCGCTGTCAGTTTCTTGGCTTTTAATCTCTCGCTTTATTCAAGGCATTGGTGTTAGCACATCTGTAGTTGTGTTTGCAATTATTGCAGACAGCTATAAAGGCAACGAAGCAGTAAAATTTATTGGAATCATGAATTCTATTCTCACAGTTCTCATAGCAATTGCACCAGTATTAGGCAGTTTCATCAACAAAATTGTTGGGTGGCGTGGCAACTATGCAAGTGTTGCAATACTTTGTTTCATCTCTTGGGTTTTGCTGCTTTTTCTGTTACCAGAAACAAAAAAGGACCGTGATATTTTTAGTCTAAAAAAAATGATGAAAGACTATAAAAAATTATTATCAAGTTCAAAATTTATGGTGTTGTCTTTGGCACAGAGCCTTTTTTCTGCGGCTTATATGTCATTCATTACTTGTGGCCCTTTTTTGTATATGGAAACTTTTGGTTTATCCAGCACTATTTATGCGCTACATCAAGGTGCAATGGTTGGATCTTTCTCACTAATTAGCCTGTTTTCCAGTAAGATCTTAAAGAAACTTGGAGCAATTTGGTGTGTAATTTCCGGTACAGGCGTAATTGCTATTGGATCCCTATCACTTTTAATATTCAGTATAATCATGCCCAGTGCTTACTACTTAGTAACGCTGTCTATGGCTATTTTTTGTATTGGCTGTGGAATTTGTCAAGCAGTCATTTTCAATGCATCATTAAATATTTTCCCTGAAATGAAAGGCACAACTTCTTCTGCAATTTCATTTATTAGAGCTTCTATCATGGCTATTTTTATCGGCTTAACAAGCTACGTTTACGATGGTCAAGCAACCAGTGTAGCTATTCTTGTTTTTTTTGCAGTAGTTCTAATTTACTGTCTATTTATTGTTTTCAAGATCTGGAAAAATCTATAATCACCATATAGATCCTTCTCATTTCTAGTTATTGCGGTAATATGTATTGTAACTTTGCCAGCTGCTCTAGATGTATCTCTTCCAAATCACCTAATCTATATTAGTTAAAGAGTATTATCTTGCTCATGCATCTAAAGTTTGAGAGCCAAATTTCAGCAATCCAATCAAATTCCAATTTTTTTCAAACAACTGTTTCTTGCTATTTTTGTACCTTAAAAAATTTAGCTTACTTTTACGCTAGCTTGTTCAAATAGCATTAGTACGATTTACTTTTTTTGAATGTAGAGATTTTCTAGGGATTGTCCTCTTAAATTCTATAGTATCTTGTTTAACATTGAAACGAGAATCCAGTTTCAAGCATTGAGGTGATGAAGAAAGGGCTGCTTTTATTCCATCCCTCTCAACTACTCGAGTAGTGGACAATGGAATACGATTACTTTCGTTTATACTAATCAGCACGTCAAATTCTATGCTATTATTGTGTTGTTTGATGTTGCTAGCTCTAATTTTACCATTTCCAAACCAAAACTTTATAGAATGACTCGCATCATGATTGATGTCTGCAGAATCAGGCAAAATAGCAAAATTCGCGCTGTTTACAAATCTAGAAAACGCATTTTTGATGTCGTTAAATGTACCGTAATGGTCTATATGGTCGTCATTAATACTTGTTACAACAGCAATATCTGCAGGAATTTTTAACATAGTTCCATCAGACTCATCAGCCTCAATTAAGAAAATGTCACTTTTGCCAAGTTTTGCATTACTCTGATAGGAATTTAATATTCCTCCAACAATTACAGTGGCGTCATCACCAGAATGATCAAAAATGGAAGCAATCATAGCTGTCGTCGTCGTCTTGCCACTTGAACCTGAAACTGCTATCACATATTTACCTTTCATAATTTTAACCAGCATGTCTGACCTATGCAAAACGGTTTTATTGCTATTTCTTGCTGCAACTAGCTCCACATTATCAGGTTTTATTGCGGAAGAATGTACAACTATTTGAGCTTGTCTAATACTACTTGCATTGTGACCAATATAGACCTCTATACCTAATTTTTGTAACCTGTCTATATTGTCGTTTGATCGCGTATCACTGCCTTGAACTTTATAACTGGAATTATGAAGAATTTCAGCAATTGCGCTCATTCCAATTCCACCTATACCGATTATATGTATTACTTCTTTTTTAGTGCTGTGCATATTTGGCAGTAGACGTTTACTTATTACTAAATTTATTATAGTATAATTTAAAACCCTCATGGTATCGAACCATTTCACTAAGTACAATGATAAAAAAACTAGCCTTTCTATGTCTAATATTCGTTTTGATGAGTAGTTGTAGTTTTAGCAATAGGTGTAATCACACCGCAGGTCATTATAAAATTGGCAATAGCTATACAATAAATGGTATCACCTACCACCCAAAATACTGTAGCTGTTATGAGGAAGTAGGAATAGCATCGTGGTATGGAATAGAAGATCATGGCACAATTACAGCTAACGGTGAAGTGTTTAATCGTCACTTGATTTCTGCAGCACATAAGACCTTGCCCCTACCCTGCTTTGTTCGTGTTACTAATTTAGAAAATGGAAGGAAGCTTGTTATAAGAGTTAATGATAGAGGGCCATTTGTTGAAGGTAGAATAATAGACTTGTCAGAAAAAGCAGCACAAGTTTTAGGACTTCATAAGTCTGGGCTTGCTAAGGTAAAAGTCGAGTACTTAAGAAAGAGGTCAGAACAATTGATACAAAATACTCCTCATTACAAAAGGCAATATGAAAAAGAAATGCAGAAACGTCACCCAAAACAAAACAATGCAGAAAGTAAGGGATATGTAGCATTTTTTGTAAACGCTCAGGTAGCTAAATCAGCTGCATCAAAGCTTCGTAATCAAGGAATAGAAAATGTTAGATTGCTTTTCAAGAATGATCAATATTGCGTAAAAGTAAGTTAAAACCTGCATTACAGATTGTGTAGCATGCCAGAAACTATTTGACAAATGAGAATGTTCCAAAAGCATGTGCGTCAAGTTGAGAAACTATCGTGAAATATAGCAATATTTAAGATTGGTATTTTATTTGTTACATTTCAGGTAGTGACAGCTACCTCAGCTATAGCTGTAAAAAATAATCTACCACTTAAGAAATTTCATTAAAAAAATAGCATAATCTTATTTCTCTAAAAAATACTATCTTCAACTTGAATATGTTGAAAAATATTTTGCGTATTATCCAAAAAGTCATCCTTTATAGCAGCTAGCTCGGATTGTTTTTGAGATAGATTATCTTCTATTGTTCTATTAAAACAATCAAGATCATTGCACTTTAGTTGAGAGCGCATGTCTCCATTTTCATATAAACCTCGTATAACGTCATAATATGCTCGAGTTACATCAGTTTCTGGTTGTTGCTTTTCTTTGAGTATTGCCTTTAATTTTGAATCTATGTCTAATTCTCTTTTTATAGCTTCAGTAGCATTTTTATGATATTTTTCATAATCTTCAAAACTTTTTAATATTTTACCTTTTACTTCATTTTGTAACATCTTTAGCAAATCTTTAGCATGAGGTTTTTCAATTTTTTCCTTCCACTCATCATACGTATATTCTTGTCGACTACCATATTTTGTATCCTGACACTCACTTCCTATGTTAAACAGCTCTTTGTTACAGATTTTATCACCCTGATAAAAGTAATCGCTTATATTAATTTTATCGCTAGTTAAAGTTTGTCTAATTGCTGCTTTATTTTCTGCAAGTTCTTCTCTGTACTTGTTAATGCAATTTAGTAATTCTTTTTTGCAATCTGTAGTCATAATCTAGCTCCTTTAATAAAATTAGACCTAATCTAGTGTAAAATAATTAATATTTTATTACTATTTTGGTTATAACTAAGATAGTAATGAGAAGTTCAGTATCTACAAAGTTCGTTTAAACTATTTTAAAAATGGGTAGAATGTAATTTTAGGTTAATAAAATGAATTACGATGTAATCATTTCAGGTAGTGGGCTAATTGGTCTTATTACTGCTATTGGCCTGAGTAATGACTCTGTATCTGTAGCCGTAATTGAGAAAAATAGTTTACCACGTGCAATTGATGATAATCGAGCATTCGCTATTTCTCAAGGATCAAAAAAAATACTAGAAAAATTAGGGATTTGGGGACTCTTAGAAGGCGAAGCTGAACCAATACTTGATATATGCATATTAGATGGAGATAGTCCATTTACTGTGCATTATGACCATAAAATGGTCGGTGAAGAGCCAATGGGCTATGTAATCAAGAGCGCTATTATATGGAATGCAATCAATAATAATTTTTTGCATAAACTCAATATATATTCTCCACGTTCCTATAAAACAATTTCTTGTGACGAAGGATACGTGGAAGTTACTCTTGATAATGATCAAAAATTGATATCATCGCTATTTATCTGCGCTGAAGGTAAAAACTCTAAGCTGCCAGAGCTGTTTTCTATACCAATGATAAAATTTGGTTATAAACAAAATAGCATGGTATTTAATGTAAAACATGAACTACATCACCAAAACTTAGCTGTAGAGCGGTTTTTTCCTGGTGGTCCATTTGCAATTTTGCCAATGAAAGGTGGCTATACTTCTTCAATAGTTTGGACAGAAAAATGCGAAATTTCAAAAATGCTGATGAGCTTATCCGAAGAGGAATTTGTCACAGAACTCAAAAAAAGATTTGGTTCTTATTTGGGAGAAATTGAATTAGAGGGTGAAAGAAGACTTTATCCTTTGAGTTTTACTTTTGCGAGAAAGCTGCATAAAAGCAGAATTTTGCTTATTGGCGATGCAGCACATTCAATCCATCCAGTTGCAGGTCAAGGACTTAATCTTGGAATGAGAGATGTAGAGAGTGTTATTAGACAAATAACTACTGCAAAAGCGTCTGGCATTGATGTTGGCAGTAATTATCTATTGAAGAAAATTTCACGTGACAGATACTTTGATAATTTTACTATGGCACTTGCAACTGATGGACTAAATAGGATATTTTCCAACAGAATATTTTGCGCTAGAGCATTTGGTTTAATGATAGTTGAAAATTCAAATTTTCTTAAAAAACGCTTCATTCGCCACGCTATGGGGTTTATATAAATCATTAGATTTCTTTCATCATAATCAGGTGTCATTAGAGTAGTTGACACTGGAGCCCAAATTCCATAATGTCATGCCAGTGCCCAGACACTGGCATCCAGAAAAATTTATAAGCAAACTTGAGCTTATGCTAAATTTGATGAAATGAAAAACTGGATTCCAGCAGGCTTTGTTGCATTACTCTTCGGATAATAGGTAACGTGGAATAAATTCATGAAGCTATCTCAAATTTAGCCATGCCTATATCAGTAAATTTGTTAAGCAAATAACACTTGAGTAGCAGTTCTCTCTCACGATTAACCTCAGATTTGTTTCTAAAACTAAACCCAAATGTTTGCTTCAGTCGCGAGAAAAAACTTTCTATATAAGATCTCTTCCCATAATTTATCTCTTTTTTCCACCTCTTCATACCATCTTCATCATATGACTTTATGAGCTTGATTGTAGAATTTCTCTCATCCATATAATCCAACTTTGGATGCTCTATTGCATTATTTTGCGGAGGAATCCTTGTCTTTATGTCAAGCTCATCGCACAGTTTGTATAACTTCTTTCGATTATATGCCCTGTCTGCATATAGTGTGCTTATATTATATTTAACATCAATCCTTGCAATAAGATCACATGCTCCATAGTGGTCAGAATAAACTCCGCCACTGTATTTTGCTGCTATAACTTTTTTGCTACCTATCTCTAGCATTACATGCAGTTTTCTTGTTTGCTCATAGCAGCGATACTTTCTATCTGTACCATTTGCCTTGCTATGACCTGGAATATTATTGTAGATCAGTACTATCTATGGCAATCTCAATATCTTCTGTATTATTTTTATCATGTCTTCGATCATTAATTTTGATGTTAAGTTTTTTAAGCCTTCTTGAGGCCTGGGAATAGCTAATAACTTGCAAGTTTTTCCTTACTTGCTCAAGGTACCCTGCTATAAATCCCGCTGTTTGTCTCAGATCTATTCTAAATAAATAAGTTATTATGTGAACCAGAATCACGACCTTATCGCTATAAATATAGTTGCCACCAGCCATTTTTGGACCTTTTTCGTACCAATTTTCTATGGCATCATTGACGTAATAAAAAATATTTCCCCTCTCTTGGAGAAATTTGTTATATTCATGGCAGTTACTGACTCTCATTTTTTGTGGCATATTTTTCTTTAGTAGGTTAAATGCTTGTCTTATAGTGAATTTTGTCAGTAACTGCCAGTTCTTTTTATTTGACCTATGCAACAAAGCCATTCCAGTGTCACGCACTGGAATGACATGATTCGAATTGTGTCACTTGCATGGCGTCATCCCAGACTGTGTAGTAATTCTCTTTATTCCTTGATTTGCCGCTTACTTACTCGAGAAGATACATCACTCAATGAAGAGCTTACTGATGAACTTCTAGATAAGCTTCCAGATGATAGCCTTATATCCTTGTTTTTAGTTTTTCCGTTACTATGTTTCTTATCTAGCTCATCTTTTATGTTATGCTCCTTTTTGAAATTTTTACAGAAAGTGCGAAGATATTTTATTTCGCCTTCCTTTTCTGTAGTTTCGTTTATTTTATTGATTAAGCAAATCAGATTTGCCATTGCGAATCCCTTACTAGCCTGTACAAGAATTTTCATATCGCTATCTTTTAATTTTTCGAGCCGTTCTTGTAACATTTTTTGACGTGTATCGTCTTTATCCAGCCCAGGAACCTCAATACACTCCAAACGACCACCCCTAATAAGCGCAGGATCTAAATGATTCTTATGATTAGTTGCAGCAACTACCGTTATATTTTTTGAGGATAAAAACTCTCCATCCAATTTAGTGAGTAAATGAGTTAAAGGTCCTGCATTTTCAATGGAAGTGCGCTTTTTGCCAATGCCGTCAATCTCATCTATAAAAATTATACACGGACTGTTTGCCTCTGCTTTCTCAAAAACCTGATCTATATTTGATTGATTAGACAAGCAAGATGCAGAAACAGACATAAACGCAAACAGAGATTTAGTTTGATTTGCAATTGCCTTACTAATACTAGTCTTACCAGTTCCTGGTGGACCGTACAAGAGATATCCTCTGCCTTGTAACTTACAAATCCCTTTCAATTTTTCTTTTATGTTATTTGGTAATATAATATCACTAAATGTTGTATTCCACCCTCTTTCTTCACCTTTTGCATAAAATTCCATACTCAACTTTTCTTCTACTTCATCTATTGCAGTACTATTAATTAACTGTGCAGAAAGGTCACCAACCACTTTTTCTAACCCCTCCACTTTATCTTTCGTTACAAAACTATCTGAAATTCTCTCGACTTTTTTTTCTAGATCACTAAGCTTCTTTTTATTTTCTTTAGCCTCTTCATTCTCTAATTCTTCTTTACTTGACTCTTTATTTAGCTCTTTGACTTCAGCTTTCGAGTTTTCTTGAGATTTTTTACTTTGCTCAATCATTTTATATGAAAACACAATTACTACTGCAGAAAGCGCAAACAAAATAAAAATAACAGGGGGAGCTATATTTAAAGCTGCAACTGAAGATAAAAATGCAACGTAAGGAGCTACAGCAAAAACTCCAGATGTAATTAATGTAAGAGAAGCAATAGCACCAGCTATAAAAAAAGGTATATTAGCTCTACTAGACATATTTTAGCTTATAAACAGTGAATTTATAAATAATACATTTAAAGAGTACAAGCTTTTCATAGTAAAGCAAGACTAAATAAAGAGATAACTCAAGGTGTCCTTAATCAATCTATAATCGAGGTATTATGCAGTATTAAGATATAAGATGGTATGTTGTATTTTTAATTCAGTGTTCTTTTTCTTTCATTCCAGGGTACTGGAATGATAGATGCTATGATAAGAAATTCAATAACTTAAAGTAGGTAATTAAAGCCTCTAATTAAGATCTAAATCTATAGTTATTATAAGCAACACTAAAGAAGTGCGGAAGTAAAAAGTTACGAAAGAGCATTATGTATACGTATGCTTTGTAGATCTACACTTTGCCACCCTTCTGTTAAGCTTTGCCTCCCTTCCATTACGTTTTGTCGCTCTTTTATTTCTTTTATTTCGTTATCGAATTTTGACATTAGATATTTAGCATAACCAGATGTTAATGCTGTTGATGCAGATACAGCTATTGCTGCCGTAACAGATGTTAATGTAATTTCCATTGTCTCGGTTATAAAAAGCGTCGATGTTACAAAATTCCCTAACATGGCAACTAAGCCACCAACAACTACACTACCTTGAACTACTTTATTTTTTAAAAACCCTTTTATACTCTCTACCGTATCTTCTTGGTGATTTATAATGGCATAATACAAAGGAGTTTTCTGCAAACTATCTTTTTCATAAACATCTGCACCTCTGTCTAGTAGAGCATCTACTATCTCTAAATAGCCATTTTTAGCAGCATAATGCAAAGGAGTACTACCATTTCTATCTTTTACATGAACACTTGCGCCTTCAGCTAACAGAGCATCTACTACCTCTACATGGTTACTTAAAGTAGCATAATGCAAAGGAGTACTACCATTTTCATCTTTTACATTAATATCTGCACCTGTTTTTAGTAGAACATTTACTACATCTATGAGTTCATATATAGTAGCATAATGCAAAGGAGTACTACCACCTCTGTCTTTTACATTAACATCAGCACCTTTTTTTAGTAGAGCATTTACTACACCTACACATCGACTATAAACGGCATGATGCAAAGCAGTCTCTCTATTTTCACCTTCTACATGAACATCCGCATGCCTATCTAATAAAACATTCACTAAATCCTTACAGCCAGCTGCTGCAGCTGCAATTAATAATGTAAATTCGGCATCAGGATCACTTTGGATGAATCTATGATTTATACTAAAATTTTTATTTTCCCACTCTTGATACGCTATTGTATCTTCCCTTCGCAATACTTCTTTTATTTTATTAATTACGTTATCTTTATTTACACTTGCATCTTTATCAATTGCACTTAATATCTTTTTCAGATTTTCAAAATCCATCTTTACCTCCTATAACTTTACGTTGCAGTTACTACACAATTACAAACAAAAGTAAACACATTTTTGGAAATTATTTAGAAAAAGAATCCATTAAAAAAGTCAGTGATTTGCAATAAATAACTGATCCATTTAATTGAAAGAAATATGTGATGTAACTATAGTCATTATAAACAACAATAGAAAAAACACGGAAGTAAAAAATTTATATTGATCTTATCATGTTTATTATTAGCATAATTATAAACATGGGAAAGCAAATACAAGTCAACTTATCTAAAAAAAATAGTGAGAGGGTCTTATCTGGCGCAAAATGGATGGCCAACCTTAGTGAAAATTATTTTGCATCATTGAATAATAACAGCATTAAACCAGCCAGCTCTATAAGAAAACTAATAGAGGCTTTTTTACTTGTTCCAATTATTATATCCACTGCTATTACACTAGCATGTACCTATTTTTTTCTGAATGCAGTGAGTATTCAAAAATATGATTGCAGCTTTGAATAAGGGAAAAATTATGGCGCCTATGATTTTTGAAGGCTATTGCGATACAGACGTTTTTAATAGCTAGTTCAAGCTTTATTGCTGGGTGATTTTGGATAATGCAACTTTTTATAGAAAATAAGTGAATTTGTTAAAAGTATCGGTGCTGAAGTTATATATCTGCCTCCATATTCTCCTGATTTTAATCAAACCATTGGTTTGCTATAAAAAATTGAGCCAGAAAGAATATCCAGCTATTCGAACTATTAGAAAAAGGGCTATAATTATAGGCTCAGTATACACTATAACTAGAATTTTTTTAAGAGAAATGATACAGAAGTTAGTACTAAGAAACTAAACAGTTTTCAAAAATGAAAATTATACCTTAAAGCTGATTTTCATACAGTTCTTGCAAGCGATAGTACTCTCACTTCTCTTGCACCAGAGTTTAAAATTTCCTGAGAGCAAGACCTTGCAGTTGCACCAGTTGTTACTACATCATCAACCAATATCACGATTTTGTTTTTGATAATTTCGCTGTTGCTTATTTTAAAAGCCTTTCTCAAATTTTTTTCACGCCTTTTAAGTGAAAGACCAGCTTGAGGTACAGTGTGACGAATACGTTTTATTGCAAATGGTGTATAAGATAAGTAAGATAACTTACTTAATTCCTTCGCGAGCAATGCTGCTTGATTATATTTACGTTTAAATAAGCGTATTTTATGTAGCGGTATGGGAATTATGACCTCTGCATTTTGAAACATGTCTTTGTTAGCTTTGTACATCCACTTTGCGTAGACTTTCATGTAGTTTAAGTTATCAAAAAATTTAAAATTTATAATCATATTTTTGCTATGTTCATCGTAGGCAAAAACTGATCTTAATACTTTAAATGGTGAAGGGTTACTGATGCATCTACCACATGTATCAATGTTATCTGGAATTACTACACCACAAACATTACAGTAATGCTTAGTTAAAAAATTGATTTTTTTATTGCATTCACTACATAAATCATAACTTTTATCAATTATACGTTCACAACTTACGCATACGTTTGGAAATATGAGATCTGTAGCTTTTTTTAATAAGAGAAGATTCATGAATTAAATATGTTAGGTATACCTTTTAAAATGCTCCTCATAACCTAATTATTAAGAAATAGTCGATACTTGATCCAATAAATATGTTTTAAGATACTTGCCTGTAACGCTTTTTGGAGTCTGTGCAACTTTTTCTGGAGTTCCTACAGCAACCACTTCGCCACCTTTTACTCCACCCTCTGGACCAATATCTATTATGTAATCAGCAGTTTTTATAACATGTAAATTGTGCTCAATAACTATAACAGTATTTCCTAAATCAACTAGCCTATGGAGTATTTTCAGTAAATTATTTACATCTTCAAAATGTAACCCAGTTGTTGGCTCATCGAGAATATACAATGTTTTCCCGGTAAATCGCTTTGATAGTTCCTTAGACAGCTTTATTCGTTGTGCTTCACCCCCGGACAACGTTGTTGACGACTGTCCAAGCGTTATATAACCAAGCCCTACTTCCTGTAAAGAAATCAACTTTTCCTTTATCATTGGAAGATTTTCAAAAAAGTCACATGCTTGATCTATTGTCATATCAAGCACATCAGAAATTGATTTTCCCTTGTAAGTAACTTCCAATGTTTCTCGGTTATACCTCTGTCCTCTACATTGCTCACATTTCACATAAACGTCCGGTAGGAAATGCATCTCGATCTTTAAATGCCCATCACCTTTACAAGCTTCACATCTTCCTCCCTTGGTATTAAATGAAAATCGGCCTATATTGTAACCTCGTGCCTTCGACTCTGGGAGACCTGCAAACCAATTTCTGATGTGAGTAAACATACCAACATATGTTGCTGGATTTGATGCTGGGGTCCTACCAATTGGTGACTGATCAACTTCTATAATTTTATCTATATACTCAAGGCCT
Source organism: Wolbachia endosymbiont (group B) of Cyclophora punctaria (assembly GCF_964028235.1). NCBI lineage: Bacteria > Pseudomonadati > Pseudomonadota > Alphaproteobacteria > Rickettsiales > Anaplasmataceae > Wolbachia > Wolbachia endosymbiont (group B) of Cyclophora punctaria. The sequence goes on along the minus strand of NZ_OZ034749.1, from coordinate 798,989 downwards.
TCTATTTTATCGCATTTACCATGCTTTGCAGATGAATGATTTATCTTCTGTGCTGAGTATTTATATAGTGTTTCTATTACTAAACTTGATTTTCCTCCTCCTGATATTCCAGTAACACAAATAAGATTCCCTATAGGAAATTCAACATTTATATTTTTTAAGTTATTCTCACATGCGTTAACTACCTTTATGAACTGAGTTGTTTGCTTTCTTCTTTTTGAAATTGAAATTTCCTTCTTTCCACTTAAATACTGTCCTGTTATGCTCTCTGAATTTTTTTGTACCTGATGTGGTGTTCCTTCTGCAACGATTTTTCCTCCATTCACGCCAGCTCCAGGACCAATATCAATCACATAATCAGCAGCCATTATTGTGTCTTCATCATGTTCAACAACAATCACAGTATTACCCATGTCTCTCAGATTTTTAAGTGTGGCAATTAATCGATCATTATCACATTGATGAAGGCCAATTGAGGGTTCGTCAAGCACGTATAGCACTCCTGTTAAACCAGAACCAATTTGCGAAGCAAGCCTGATCCTCTGGCTTTCACCACCAGAGAGAGTGCTAGATTCACGGTCAAGTGTAAGGTAATTTAGCCCTACATTCTTTAAAAATGTCAGCCTTTTGATTATTTCGTTTAATATTTTATTTGAAATTTGCCTTTGTTGTTCTGTAAGTTTATCTGATAAATTTCCAAACCACTTAAGGGATTCATCGATGCTGAGCCTTGATATTTCACCTATATGTTTTTCATCAATTTTCACTGTAAGTGCTTCTTTTCTCAATCTATAGCCAGCACATTCTTTGCAGTCAGTAACAGAACAATACCTATCAATAAGTGATGCATCGTAATCCATCTGGCGTTCTAGGATACTGACCAAACCTTGAAATTTCATTTCTCTAGAGCCAAAAAGTATTAAATCCTTCACTTTTTGGTCTATATTCTTCCACGGAACATCAAGGCTAAATTTGCAATTTTCAGCCAGTGATAGAATTGCATTTTTTAGCAATCCATAGTTTGTATGCACTTGACGGAATATTGATCCAATTGGCTTTAAAGCACCTTCAGATATCGAGAGCGTTTCATCTGGCACTATTAGCTTTGCATCAACACTTAGTTTTTTACCGAGCCCATTGCATGAACTGCATGCACCGTAGGGGCTGTTAAAAGAAAACAATCTTGGCTCTATTTCTTCAAGAGTAAAGCCAGACTCAGGACATGCAAAATTCTCTGAGAAAGTTAAAGTTTGACCATTTTTATACTCGGAATTGTGGTTATCAGGTAAGTTCACTATTTCTGCATACATTAAGCCATGGCCCAGACTCAATGCTGATTCTACACTGCTTGGTAGTCGATTTCCTATATCATCTGATATGGAGATTCTATCTGCAATAACAAAAATATCATGTTTCTTGTTTTTATCGAGTTTAGGCAAGTCATCTATATTGTATGTTTCACCATCTATTTTTAGTCTCACGTAACCCTGCTTTTTAATTTCCAATATCTCTTTGAAGTGCTCTCCTTTTCTGCCACGCACAATAGGAGCAAGTATATATATTTTAGTTTCTAAAGGTAATGCTATAATAGTATCTACAATTTGAGATACAGCCTGTTTCGTTATTGGCAACCCAGTTACAGGCGAATAAGGTATTCCTACTCGTGCATATATCAAACGTACATAATCGTAAATTTCAGTAACGGTTCCAACAGTTGATCTTGGATTTTTTGAGATCGACTTTTGATTAATTGATATTGCAGGAGAGAGGCCTGTGATTGACTCAACATCTGGTTTATCTTGAATATTAAGAAATTGACGTGCATAAGCCGATAGACTTTCGACGTATCGGCGTTGGCCTTCTGCATAAATCGTATCGAATGCGAGGCTAGACTTACCAGAACCACTTAGTCCAGTTATAACAACTAACTTATTTTTTGGTATATTGACATCAATACCCTGCAAATTATGCTCTCTTGCACCTTTAACTCTGATCATACTTCATGTACCTTTGACCATTACAGCCTCAAAATACATAAACTTACAACAACTTTCTACTAATTTTTTCAACTATTACGGAAAACGAGATAGCACAACTAGTGCAAAACATTTTGCCACACAACTATATAAACATCTGTTTTCGCCAAGTTAGTTCGTACAATAAATGGTGTCATAAAAGTATGTTTTCTACAATCTCATCAAAAACATGCTTACCAATTTTTGGAAACAGGAAATTTTATTTTATATAAAATATAGAATTTTGATAAATTTAACTTTTTTGTGAGATTATGCAGAGATAAAAATAAATTTAGAGGGAAAGGTTATGGCAATAGAGAAGGAGAAGTTTTTTGAAATAATAAATGAGGTAAGTGAAAGTAGCGATTTGGATGAAGATAATTTACTTGAAAAAATAAAGAATGAGTTAAAAGGAAAAGATGCAGGAGAGTACAACAAGTTTAGTAAAAATTTTAGTAAAGAACATCAATTTAGTATAAAAATTTCAGAAGAAGCTGCAGAAGATTGGACGTTGTTACATCTTGCTACAGCATGCAACAATCTTTTGATAGCGGAATTTCTAATGAAAAAGAAAGCAAGTGTTAGCGCTCGAGTAAAAGATGGATCTAGAAATGATGGAATAACTGCTTTGCATATTGCTGCTTCTTGTGGACATGAAAGCATGGTAAAACAACTACTAAGTGATGATCGAGTGAATCCTTCATTAAAAAGTAAAAATAAGACTCCAAGGGAGGTGGTAGGTAATACAGAAAATAAGGAAGCGATAGTACAAATGTTAGAGGAGGCAGAAGAAAATCATTCGCGAAAGAAGATAAAAGGCTTTCACATCCAAGTTGGAGAAGGAAGTTGTGACCACTCATCTCAGAATGATAATATAACTCGAGTCAGTTCATTTGTGAATGGAATTACTAAATTAGGAAATGATAGAGAAAAATCAATAGCAGTGGAAATACAAATGTGGAATGAAAGAAGGAAAGGGAATAATGATAATATTCAGAGTGAGCAAATCGCTTCTCATTCTATTACTGGTGAAAGTGTTAGTAGTGACGACAGCGGTCTAGAGTCTGAGGCTACATTTGATACTTCTTTCTGCTCTGAAATAAATAACGATGGAGCAGCTAATGAAGTTAATGACCAAATTTTAGAAAGTCTGCAACCTCAAATTCAGTTGCAAGATAGACAAATTCGGAAGTTAGAAAAGCCAGGTAAAGAATTAAAACATGTTGAGAAAGAACTAGAAAAATTAAAGAGTGACTTAGCTGGACATGAGAATAGGTTAGAAGTACTTGATAAACTCAGTGAAGAGAATCAATCACTAAAACAACAAATACAAGATCTAAAAAGTAAAAATACAACACTTAATAGTGAATTAAGCAAAACCAAAGCAAATAAAGTATTACTAGAAAAAACAGAAAAAGCACAACTGTCTTTCTTAAAAATTGCTTCTGTAAACTTTGCAATCATGTTGACAGTAGGTGTTGCCTTTAGTGTAGCCTTCCAATTACCAATTCTATTGATGATTGCAACTTCTGTGATGTCTTCATTGATAGTCGGTGGAGTTACATACGCACTATCACCGCAACCTACTGAATTAAAAGAAGTAAGTATTCAATGCTCAATGCAACATGATGCTTGTAAAACTTAACTTGTGCGCTTCCTGGTAATTTTGATATAGTTATTTCAGTTGAAATTTACAGATTTACAAATGGCAAGCTTAAGTGTAAGAGAAGCGTTATGCACGGCAATCAGAGAAGAAATGCAAAATGACCCTGATGTATTTATCATGGGTGAAGAAGTTGCAGAGTATGATGGTGCTTATAAAGTAACAAAAGGATTACTGAAAGAGTTCGGAGAAAATAGGGTAGTTGATACACCTATTACCGAACATGGATTTGCTGGTCTTGCTGTTGGAGCAGCGTTTGCTGGGCTCAAACCTATTGTTGAGTTTATGACTTTTAATTTTTCTATGCAAGCTATTGACCAAATTGTGAATTCCGCAACAAAAACAAATTATATGTCAGGTGGACAACTTGGATGCCCTATAGTGTTTCGTGGACCAAATGGAGCTGCAGCAAGAGTTGCCGCACAACATTCTCAGTGCTTTGCATCTTGGTATTCGCATGTTCCAGGTTTGAAAGTAATAGCACCTTACTTTGCCTCTGATTGCAGAGGTCTGCTTAAAGCTGCAATTCGTGATCCTAATCCAGTAATATTTCTAGAAAACGAGATCGCTTATGGGCATGAACATGAGATTCCTGATTCTGAGCTATCAAATAAAGATTATCTACTTGAGATAGGCAAAGCTGCTGTTATACGGGAAGGAAAGGATGTAACTATCACTGCTTTTTCATTGAAACTAATGGATGCGTTAAATGCAGCAGATTTACTCTCTAGTGAAGGAATAGAAGCTGAAGTTATCGACCTCAGAACCTTAAGACCACTTGACACTGAAACAGTTATTAACTCTATTAAGAAGACCAATAGATTAGTAAGCATAGAAGAGGGTTGGCCATTTGCAGGAATAGGAGCAGAACTCTCAGCCATGGTTATGGAACAAGGATTTGACTACCTTGACGCTCCGGTTGTACGGGTAACCGGCAAGGATGTCCCCTTACCTTATGCTGCAAACCTAGAAAAGAAAGCATTACCACAAGTGGAAAATATAGTTGAAGCTGTGCACCAAGTCTGCTTTAGAAAGAAATAGTCCTATTGACTCTTTTTTTTATCTCCCGTTCCACATTCTTCCATAAAAGAGGCATTTGTAGAGTTTATACCACCCATTACTTTTATGACAATAGTTTTAGCGCCAAAAAACACAGCGCAAAATACACCGAGGGCGAAAAGAGCAGGCCACGGCATTCTACCAAATATTGCAAGTAAAGCTGCTCCTATTATCACTACGGTCATAAGCGGTCCACCTATTCCCCAAACGTAGCCAATAATATTACATATTACTTGAGCAGTTGTATCGTCATTAGAGTTAGCAGCACTTCCAACATGAGAAAAAGAAATAAATAATACTATAAGTAGAATACAAAAAACCTTTCTAATTGTAGGGTTCATCCCTATACCTTAAGTTTAAATATTATAATTATATCTAAAATAGTATAATTTTCAGTAAAACTAGCATTGTGATTTATACAATATTGCATAGCAAATGATGTCTACTGGTTATCAATCACTGTCAATTACTTAAGGGCTTATTTCGACTTTCGAAAAGAGCAATAACACCCATGAGTAAAATTTCACATTACCACTTTTATGTGTTATGATAAGCTTAAATTTATAAAGAAAATAAAATTGAAAGAATTGAGAGAGAACCGGATAGCAAGAACGAGAAAGTTTTTATCTTCACTGTTTTTTTTGCTACTAATTGCGCTATCAATACGTAGTTTTTTATTTGAGCCATTTCATATTCCTTCTGGTTCAATGAAAAGCACTCTACTTGAGGGAGATTATATTTTTACTAGTAAATATTCATATGGTTATAGTAAACACTCTTTTCCATTTTCTCCAAACATCTTTAGCGGTAGAATCTTTTATACCCCTCCGGAGCGTGGTGATATAATAGTTTTCAAGCCTACAAGAAATGACAGCATTAGATTTGTTAAGCGGGTAATAGGAATACCGGGCGATAAAGTGCAAATGATAGAGGGGGAGTTATATTTAAATGATCAGAAAGTAAAGCGAAGACAAATTGAAAATTTTTTTGATTATGAGTCAAAGCGTAATATAGCAAGATACATCGAAACACTCCCGAGCGGCAAGGAGCATGAAATTCTAATAGATAATCTTTCTAACAAGTTATCATACAATACTCCAGTTTATTATGTGCCTGATGATCAATTTTTTGTTATGGGAGACAATAGAAATAATTCTTTTGATAGCAGGTTTTCTGAAATTGGGTTAATACCAACTGAAAATATAGTTGGGCGCGTAAGCATGGTTGGTTTATCGTTTAAATTAGGCAAAGTTGATTGGTTACCGTTTGATTTTAGGTTACCTATTGCTCTGAGATTTGACAGGGTACTTCACAAAGTTTTATGAACTCTATCTGTCTTCTGATTCGCATAACTCTAAAGCAGAGTTTTCTAACTCAGAGATAGCATTATTAATGTTGTCTAAGTCATTTTCCTGTAAAGCGTCTTTTGCGTTCTGTAGTAAAATTTTTAACTTTTGCTCAATGGAAACATTTTCAACTAGATGTATGAGCTTGTTACCGTTAATTTTAGCCTCTGCAAGGGAACGAGCCTTCATGTCTTCATCAAAGTTACTTACTGACTGATTGACCATATCTTGAATATCTTCTTCACTTAAGCCAGAGCTTGAATTTATTTCAACTGTCTGTTCGACTCCAGTAGTTTTTTCTCTTGCAGTGACAGTCAATATTCCATCAATGCTAACTGTAAATCCTATTTCAACTTTTGCAGAACCTGCAGGCAATTGTGGTATACCTTTGAGTTCAAATCGTGCTAGAGATTTATTATCTTTTATCATTTCACGTTCTCCTTGACAAACGTGAATTTTCATTGCTGTTTGCCCGTTAGCGTAAGTTGTAAACTCTTTTATTTCTGAAACTGGTAGTGGTGTATTTCTTGGTATAATTTTTTCAACTATTCCCCCCATAGTTTCTATGCCAAGTGATAAAGGCAGCACATCAAGGAGAATATTCCTATCTTTTGAGTTTGAAGTTAAATAATGAGCCTGCAAAGCTGCCCCATTGGCAACTGCTTTGTCCGGATCCACATCATTCAGCACTTTATTGCCAAAGAGCTTGATTAGTGAATTTTGCACTAATGGCACTCTAGTTGCGCCACCAACTAAAATTACCCCTTTTATATCATCGATTTTAAGATCTATGTTGCTTATAGTACGAGTAACTATATTTATAGTCTTATTAACCAAAGGACTGATTGCTTGCTCGAATTCTTCTTTGGTAATTTTGCACTTAAATAATTCACCATTGATGCTGAATTCAAAAGTGCCAGAGGTATCTTCACTTAGGTACTCTTTTATAGCACGTATATTGCAGATACCAGTTTTAGTGTATGAATGTTGTAATTTGTAGGTAGTTGTATCAGATGGTGTCATTCCAGTGCTTGACACTGGAATCCAGTTCTTATTATATAACTTTCTGGTGTGTTCACTTGCAATCAAACTTTCTGGATCCCAGTATCGGAGCACTGGGATGACACTAGAGCATTTTTTATTTAAACCTACCCGTTCTCTATACTTTTCAAGCACGATTAAACTAAGTAGATGATCAAAATCATCACCACCAAGTTTAGTATCACCACCAACTGCAAGAACTTGAAACACTCCTTGATGTAATTTTAATATTGAAATGTCAAATGTTCCACCACCGAGGTCATAAACTGCATATATGCCACTGTTATTGTTCTTTTCAATGGAGTAAGAAAGTGCTGCAGCGGTTGGTTCATTAATGAGGCGAAGAACATCTATGCCAGCTAATTTTGCTGCATATTTGGTTGCGTTACGTGCTGAATCATCAAAATAAGCTGGTACAGTAATCACTGCTTTGTTAACTTTCATCCCTGTGAATTTTTTTACCCTCTTGCATAGAGTTTTTAGTATCTCAGCAGAGATCTCAATAGGAGTGAGATACTTTTCTTCTGAGCATTTTACCCTAATAACTTTTTCACTTTCGTTATCTATTTCACAATTGATACCTTCTTTATGCAAGTCTTTAACACTTTTACCCATTAAGCGTTTTATAGAGCAGATAGCGTTTTCGCCAACATCGTAGCCTACTTTTAGTACATCCTTTTCATATGAAATGACAGAAGGTAATAGTTCACGACCTTGCTCATCTTTAAATATTTCTACATTGCCAGCTTTATTTACCATGGCAATTAAAGAGTTAGTAGTTCCAAGATCTATACCAAAAACTACCTCATTTGAACTTGGTTCAGAAATTTGAACTGGCCGCATTTTCCTTTATCTCCTCAAATGACTTATATAAATATCTCAATCTAAAAACTTGCGTAGAAGCTTCATCAAAATTTTTTGTAGCAAAAGCATTAATTAGGTTTTTAGTACAATCTTTTACCTTTTCATCAATCATCCTACTTGCAAATTGTAAATCATCGCAGTCTAGAAAGTATTCTCTTATTTCCATTGATTCATTTAATATTTCAGGATCAAGATGCTCTTTTTTGCTTTGTACGTCAAAAAGATCCAACAAATGTTCGGCACGCTTTAGCGGTGACTTCAGTACCTGATAAGCTTTGTTGATATTTTCCATATTTTTGGACTCTCTTTCATTTATATCAGTTTTGCTTAGCTCAATATATTTTTTCTCCAGCTCATCAAAGCTGATGTTAAAAGCCGGTTCAATTCCAAATAATGTGAAATGGTTGCTAGACATGAAAACTCTCTCCACAACCACATTTTCCTTTCTCATTAGGATTTTTGAAAATAAAACCTGATGAGAATTTTTCCTCTACATAATCCATTTCAGAGCCAAGGATAAACATGATAGATTTTGGATCGATCAGCACCTTGACTTTTTGATCATCACTGCAGCTTTCTTCAATTACCGACTCCAAAGGACGAACATCATATGCATATTCAATATCATATTTTAAACCAGAGCATCCTTTTTGCTTAATTAGAACTCTTATTCCTATTGCTTCTTCAAGGTTAGCATGCTTCTTTTTGTCCAATAAAAACCTTACCCTCTCTACTGCATTTGCAGTTAGAGTGATAGGTTTTTTAACAGAATTTACTCCTTGAAATTCACTCATATTCCTCAATGTTTTTGTTTATTTTGATAATCATGAATAGCAGCTTTTATAGCATCCTCAGCAAGTACTGAACAGTGTATCTTTACTGGCGGCAAAGACAATTCTTCCACTATTTGAGTATTCTTTATCTTTGTTACATTCTCAATAGTTTTTCCTTTGATCATTTCTGTAAGCAAAGAACTTGAAGCTATAGCAGAACCACAACCAAAAGTTTTAAATTTTGCGTCTTCAATAACACCTTTATCGTTGACCTTTATTTGCAGTTTCATTACATCTCCGCATGATGGTGCACCAACTAAACCAGTACCAACATTTGGATCATTTTTATCCAGAGAACCAACATTCCTTGGATTTTCGTAATGATCTAAAATTTTCTCATTATAACTCATAGATTACCCGTAAACCATTACTTACATTATAACATATTTAGGTTAAAAACTAAAGTAAAATACACTAGCAAGCGGTACATTTTACTCATAAAATATATAGGTTACGAGTGTATTTACTTTACAAATACATATAGTGCATGTCATTCTTTATATGGTAATTTTAGAAGGAGTATTTCTTGAGTTTATTCAGTAATCTTTATCAAGGACTATTAAAAACCTCCTCCCGTTTTAGTGATGGAGTAAAAAATATTTTTTCTGGCAAAAAAAAATTAGATCAGTCGCTTTTAGATGATCTGGAAGAGCTGCTGATTAGCATGGATATAGGTCATAAAACTTCTAGATTGCTTATTGATAAGCTCGCAAGTATCAAATTTGAATCAGAAGTTGAACATAACATTATCACACAGCAGTTAATGAGCGAAATAAAAACAATATTAAACCCTGTTGTGCAGCCGCTCATTTTGAATAAAAAACCACACATAATAATGGTATGCGGAGTGAATGGTAATGGAAAAACTACAACTATAGGTAAACTTGCCCATAAATATAAGGAAAAAGGAAAATCCGTTATGCTTGTTGCGTGCGACACATTCAGAGCTGCTGCGAGTGAGCAATTAAATATTTGGGCAGAACGTTCTGATTGCTCTATTGTTACTGGAGAGCACGGTAGCGATTCTGCAAGTGTGGCATATAGAGCTGTAAATCAAGCGATAAAAGAGAGCGTTGATGTTGTTTTGATTGATACAGCAGGAAGGCTACAAAACAATGTAAATCTCATGCAAGAGCTGTCAAAAATACATAGAACGATAAAGAAATTGGATGATACTGCTCCTCATGATGTTATTTTAGTTCTTGATGCAACTACTGGCCAAAATGCTTATAGCCAATTAGAGGCGTTTAGTAAAATGGTTGGTGTTACCGGGTTAATTGTAACAAAGCTAGATGGTACTGCCAAAGGTGGAGTAGTGATTGGGCTTGCAGAAGCTTATAAGGTGAAATTACACGCTATAGGAATTGGTGAAAGTATAGAAGACCTGAGGGAATTTACTGGCAAAGAGTTTGCTGAAGCGCTGTTTAAATGTGATTGAAGATTTCCTTTAACTTTTTCATATGACCAAGCTTCAATTTTTAGATGGTGTCATTCCAGTACTTCCTATCCGAGTAGCCTTTTCTTGCCATCCCAGTCTGGGATCCAGATTGCAAGTGGGTTGGGTGAGCCGTTATAGATAGCTAACGTATAAAAATTACTTCCGCATATTTTCAATCTCATTATAATTACAAATAGAGATATTTTAAGAGCTCAAAATCTATCTTTAGTCTGCAGACTTTTTAATCAAACTTATTAAAAAATGTATTCTTCAGTGTATATCTGTCGTATGTGCACTGCATTTTTTTTCTAACTCTTTTTTATACAGGAGGATTTTATGTCCAGAATTCCAGATACTTGATCTTTACTTTAGCCAATAAAAATCAATGGGCGCCCATGGTTTTTATAAAGAAAGTATAAGAAAAAAAATATTTTAAAGAATATGAAATAAGGATCTAATATGTTTTGTGGGCAACCAAAAACCACTTCAGCTTGTCACTCATGCCTAAAAAGTAATTATATTAATGTAATATTGATACTTGTATACTAACATAAATATATTTTAAAAATTTAAGGAGTATATTATGACAATGTCTACCACAAATTAGTGAGAAATTAGCAGCTAGCGCAAAAAGTCTCTTTGATGAGAGCGAAAAATTATTGCTTATAGCAGAGGAAATACACAATCAAGATTTAATGTATCTTTAATCATAAAAAAGAAGATATTCTACATCTTCTTTTTTTTATGCGATAATTAGCTACTTGTTTTCGTATTCGTCCAGACAAGGTAGTTATGAGTAAAAACAGCAAATGGTCAGTGCGTGAAACTGGAATCCAGCTAATTTGGTAAACACTTTACAATTTTTTTGATGACGAAAAGACTGGATGCCAGTGTCTGGGCACTGACATGACAGGAGTGTGAGATAAGGCTACATACATACTCCAACAGGTATGATGGTGTCATTCCAGTGCTTGACACTGGAATCCAGAAAAAAAGAAGCCTATGTCACCTACTCAGATGACATTATGGAAGCTGGGATGACATCCTTCTCACAAGCACAATGTTCATGCAGATAATATTTAACTTTGATTGAAGACCTCTTTTAACTCTTTTATATGACCAAGCTTAATTATCTCAATATCATGAGAAGAATAATTACCATTTTTAGGCATAATCGCTTTTTTGAATCCTAATTTCTGTGCTTCTTTTAGTCTGAGATCAGCATGCGAAACGTTTCTAATTTCTCCTGAAAGTGCAACTTCACCGCAGATTATTGAAGAAGTTGGTAGCGGTAAATTTACTAAACTTGAAATAAGGGAAGCAGCAACAGCAAGGTCAGCTGATGGTTCCTGTATTTTGAGTCCTCCCGCAATGTTTAGGTATACTTCTTTATCATGCAAAAACATTTTACAACGAGCACTTAGAACCGCGATTATCATAGCTAATCTATTAATATCCCAACCGACTACTGCTCTTCTTGGAGTTGCCATATTAGTCCTTGCTATTAATGCTTGCACTTCCATTAAGATTGGTCTTGAGCCTTCAACTCCTGCAAATACGGCGCTGCCAACTACTTCTCTATCATGTACGGTCAAGAATAATGATGATGGATTATCAACAGGCATGAGTCCTGCTTTAGACATCTCAAAAACACCAATTTCATTTGCAGGGCCAAATCTATTTTTAATAGTACGTAAAATGCGATATTGATTACTATTTTCACCCTCAAAATATAGTACTGTATCTACCATATGCTCCAGGGTTTTAGGTCCCGCTATTTGTCCATCTTTCGTTATATGGCCAACTATTAAGAGAGAAACACCATATTGCTTTGCAAGAACAGTCAATTCATGAGCGCAGGTACGGACTTGAGTTACAGTTCCTGGTGCTGATGTGACTTTGCTATCATACATAGTTTGTATAGAATCAATTATCAAGAACTTAATACTTTTATTTTTCCTTATTGTTGCTACTACATCAGTTAAAGATACTGTAGATAAAAGCTTAATTTTAGGTTCATTTATCTTAAGACGCTTTGCTCTGAGGCTCACTTGCTCTAAAGATTCCTCGCCAGATACATAAAGACATTCAAAAGAGGAAAGTTGTACAACATTAGCTGCAATCCTAAGCAAAAGAGTAGATTTTCCAATTCCAGGTTCACCACCAATTAAAATGCTAGCACCTTGAACGATACCTCCACCAAAAACTCTATCTAACTCTTCTATTCCTGTTAAAAAACGATCGGGGGTAATAATTTCACTATCTGATAACGCTTTTATTGAAATTGGTGCAGATGTACTTCTCGTTTCTGTTTTTAGTACTATTTCTTCGACAACCGTATCCCAACTGTCACATGCAATACACCTTCCTACCCACCTTCCAGTGCTATGACCGCAGAATTGACATACGTATGCAGTTTTCATAAAAGCCAAAATTATAATTGTAATAAAAATTAGCTAAATAAGTGAAATAAATTTAAATAGAGAAAATTACCAATCACACTTTTTATCTTGTGGTTTTATTTGCAATATTGCTACTAAGCTGACTAATAAGCAAAAAATTACATAAAGCCCAGCAGCAAAGTCTATTTTAGGAAACATTATAGTAAACCAAGTGCATATCATAGGAGTAAATCCTCCATGCAAGGCAAAAGAGATGTTGCGTGATAAGCTAACACCACTAAATCTAACATTAGTAGGAAAAAGCTCAGCAGTAACTATCCCTATAGGATTAATACCCCTCTCGATTATAGAAAGAGCCATCACACTCAACATGATTATAAGATAGCTTTTATAGTAATATGCAATAGATAACATAGGACAACATAATACCATTGTTATCACTATAAATAAGATTGCAGTGCGTTCTCTTCCTGTTTTATCAGCTAAAATTCCAAGCACTATTGAAAATATCGGCATTAATATACTGGTTATAATGAGTACAACTTCGTTGACATACGTTGTTACATAAGTTTCAACAGACACTATTTCTTTTGCAATTGTTCTAAGAAATATGGTAAATCCAACAGCAACATTAACAGGTACAGATATTAAAATGGCAAGTATCAGGGCTCTCTTATAGCGTTTTGTAAGCTCTATTATTGGTAAATTAGGTAAATTTCTTTGTTCTCGATTTTTTTCATACGCTGGAGTTTCTCCTAGTGTATATATACTATATGCGCTTATTAATCCTAAAATGGCTGAAAAAATAAACGGCAGCCTCCAACCCCAAGCGTTAAAATCAGTGGTTTTTTTACAGATGATCACTGCAGCCACAGAGAGCAATATGCCAATGGAGCGACCAAAACTTATTATTCCAAAAAACATTCCTAGTTTTTTCTTATTAGGTAAATGCTCTATGAGATAAACAGAGCTACCTCCTTGCTCAGCGCCAAGTGCAACCCCTTGTATCAGATGGATTGTAAGAAGCAACATAGTAGAGGTTATTCCTATTTTACTATAACTTGGAATAAACGCAACGAGACTAGAAGGAATCGATATTAGCAAGATAGCAATCGTTAACGCCATTCTCCTTCCATACCTATCACCAATGTGACCAAATACAGATGCACCAAGTGGTCTTACCATTGCACCCATTCCTGCAATTCCAAACAATTGCAATATGCTGTAGTAGATATCTTTTGCATAACAAAATTCTCTACTCATTATATTAACCAGATCAATAAAGAGCATATGGTCATACCATATTGCGATTCTACAGAGTATTGTTGCAATCAATACTCTTGTTTGTTGATTGTACACTTAGTTTAATTTGTAAATGTCTACTTATTTTTATTTTGGCTGCTTTTTAGAACTTTGCAACTCAAGCGTATGGCTTATGTGTAAATATTATTAAAATTGGAACTTGCATAACCAGCCAGTCTGGGATCAAATAAAAAAATCTGGTCATCCGCTGGAATGAAATGGTGGAATGTCCTTCTTGTCATTCCAGTACTCCTTTTCTTGTCATCCCAGTGCTCCGACACTGGGATCCATTTTTCCATCATCAGAAACGTTGATTACTTTTATACTCGTAAATTTAACTGGATCCCAGTGTCGGAGCACTGGGATGACACCTCTCTTAAATTACTTTAGCTACAAATATCAAGAAATTTACCAAGTAGAAAAAAGACAAAAGAAACCCCCTGACCTTACCCAGAAAAAGTAGACAGAAAGTTAAGACGTTTTTGAAGTAAAATAAAACGTTTTTTCAAAGAGGTGTGGTATGACAAAAAGAAAAGAATATACAGCAGAATTCAAAATTGAAGCTATAAGACTAGTAAAAGAAACAGGTCAATCATCAGCAAAAATAGCAAGAGATTTGGGTATTAGCGGTGATTCATTAAGCAGATGGGTAAAAACATACAATGATAGAATGTCTGGAGTAGATGCGTTTCCAGGAAAAGGGAAAGTAGCTCATTGTGACAAAGAAAAGTTTTATTTAAAGAAAGAGCTGGCAAGAGTAACGAGGGAAAGAGACATTTTAAAAAAAGCCCTGGGATATTTTGCAAACCAAAAAGAGTAAAATATTCTTTTATAAAAGAACATGAAAACTGCTATAAAATACGGGAATTATGCAGATTTTTGAACGTATCTGCTTGTGGTTATTATAAATGGATTACTAAGGAAAAAAACAACAAAAAATCAATAAGAGAAGAGCTCATACAAGATATTCAGAAGGTATATCGAGCATCACAATGCAGATACGGAGCTCCTAAAATTCACGCTGAATTAAAGGCTTTAGGTAAAAATTATAACATCAAAACAGTGCAAAATGTTATGCAGAAAAATGGCATTCAAGCTAAGCTTAGACGAAAGTTTAAAAGTAAAAAACCACAAATAGACAATAGAGTTATAACTCCTAACATATTAAATCAGAATTTCATCGCTGATCAACCTAACAAGATATGGGTAACTGATATTACGTACATAAAAACTAATGAAGGATGGTTATATTTGGCAGCAATAATAGATTTATATTCACGCATGGTGATTGGCTGGTCAATGAGTAATGCAGTAAATAGGCAATTAGTTATAGATGCGTTATTCATGGCTATTGGTAGGCGCAAATCTGCTAAAAATCTACTATTTCATAGCGATCAAGGATCGCAATACACCTCTAAAAATTATCAATTTTTACTAAGTACAAAAAATATTACTTCTAGTATGAGTCACAAAGGTTGTTGTTATGATAATGCTGTTTCAGAGAGCTTTTTTAGTTCACTTAAGAGAGAGTTACTCATTGATACTTCACAACACTCTGCACAACAAGCTAAAACCGCAATATTTGAATATATAGAAATTTTTTATAATAAACAGCGTAGACATTCTACTATTAACTATTGCATTCCTGAGCTTTTTGATTCATCATTCTCATAGCAAAAACGTCTTAACTTTCTGTCTACTTTTTCTGGGTAAGGTCAACCCTTTTGTAGTCAATTCTCATGGTTTTTTGTTTGACGGTATGAATACCATCTTTTTCATCCATGAATCTGTCATCACTGATTAATCCTCCCTCTGTCGAGATAAAAGGAGGCTGAATTAAAAAGCTATCCTTTCCCGAGTAACGATTTGGAATATCATCAGCCCCAGAGCCAGTAAAAGCGAGCAGTGGACTTGAAAAGAGTACTATTTCAATAAGCCTTTGCGAGAGTAGCGTTGTTCTGTAATAAGTTGAATCTGAGGTAATAGGCATCAGTACCCCCTAGTGCGAAAATAATTTTGTACTTCTTTGAACTCTTCTTCGAAGTCATTCGGCACATTGCTATGCTGGTAATTAGTTGGTATCGCAGTTGCTTTACTACTTTTGTGTAGCCCCTCTTTTAAGCTGCCCACTTCTTCTTTAAATTTAGACAGTGGCTTACTACGCAGCTCCTCTGCTAACTTACCATCTTTGGCAATGTCAGCTATCTTTTTAACAAAAGAAGTCTTATTTTTGCCTTTTGCTATCTGCTCATTAATATAACGAACTTTGCTGACAGTGAGTGTATCGCAAAAATCTTGTAGATCCTGATAATCTTCACCATTTAGAACTTTTTCAGCAAACTGCTCATTGGCTTTAACCATCTCTAGAGTTTGACGATCATCATCACTGATCGTATGCCCCTTGGCTATTGCTTCATCAAGAATGCTTTTTGTTTTTTCTACAGTTTCTGCATAGAAATCATCGTTTATTTCGTTGTTTTGTTCGATCATGTTTTTCTCCTGTTTTTAAAATTATTTCATGTTAGTACCTTATGTAATAGTCATAAGTTTTGTCATTAATAGTTGGAACATTGAACATCGTTGTTCCCTTATTATTGATGCTACTTGCAATCATATCTGCGAGCTCTTCTGGTGTTGTCTCCTTGGTTGCTTTGATTTCTTTAAATTCCCTGGAATTAACATCAGTTGGAGCTTTTCCTTCGCCACCCACACTCCACCAAATAACCATATCAAAATTGTTACGAGTATTTACATTGTTGTAAGTTTTAAGACCGATAAAGTCTCCTGCTTTCACTTCTTTAAATTTGATCACATAGAGGCACCTTTGCGTAAACAGCGCTTTATGCTGCATCGCATAAGTTATCACTGAGTTTTTCTCAGCAAACAGCACATTTGGTTTTCCTGGAGTTCTTTCCTCCTCCGCTTTTTGCTTGTAAATAACGTGATTACTCCATGTTTTGATGGGGAGGTATTGACCGCTAGAATTAAAAAGTCGAATTTCATATGGTTCAGAAGAAGAATGAAGATAGGAACCACACAAAGCAGAGATTGAATCTATATGCCACGGTGAAAACAAAAAATAATTTTGCGAAATATTGCTAGATCCTTCTATATATTCGTCTTGCAGAAAAGTAGCGCTCCCTTTTGGAATAATCAAAGGAAACCCAATATCATACACCCTTTTTTTAAAATAAACTGGATTAAAAAAAGAACGTGAACCAGAAGGATATTTAGATCCAACGTAATCAAGATTCATTGTTAAATAAAAAAATCCTTCCTTAATAGAAAAATTTGCTTTAGTTTCTTTAGTGACATTATCAATACCTTTCTCATATGGTATTGCCGCTTCTCTACACCGATAAATCAAATTTGAATTACTCAAAGTGCGAAAATACCCTGGAAAATCAGTGTTAGAATTTGCGAACTTCACCGTTTTTGCATTGTTGTTAGCCAATAGAAACTGATTGTTCGAGTACTTAGGGCTAACATCAAACGAATGGCAACAAGTAGTAACATTTTCTGCTGCAACATACTGAAAATCATAGTTCACAGCCTCATTAGCATGAAACGTAGTCTCCAGCCACAGATGACCAATATCGTCACCTTCTGGCTCTCCATTCACTACTCCCTCTCCTTCAAAAGCAACTTTAACTTTATTGTTTAGAACAAACCTTTTAATGTACTCACTTGAGATCGCATTAAACCAATTTGGAATATCCTTGGTTTGCAGCATATCAAATGTCACTGGTGCATGATCGAGCTTTTCATATAGCCTTTTGTATTCAATGCCGAGTGGACTCATTTCTCTTGAATCAAGTGTGCGACCATCGCACTTGAGCAGATTTATT
This sequence comes from Wolbachia endosymbiont (group B) of Cyclophora punctaria, assembly GCF_964028235.1. Classification (NCBI taxonomy): domain Bacteria; kingdom Pseudomonadati; phylum Pseudomonadota; class Alphaproteobacteria; order Rickettsiales; family Anaplasmataceae; genus Wolbachia; species Wolbachia endosymbiont (group B) of Cyclophora punctaria. The sequence continues at coordinate 781,178 of NZ_OZ034749.1, read as the reverse complement.
TTTCCCTCATCAACTTTTGCTCCTTTTGGATAGGAAACTAGTTCACCGATATTATCAACAAACTTAAGACCATCAATTGCAAAAACTAGCTCATTGTAATTGTTATCAATGCTGTATTTATTTGCTTTAAACGACGAGAATAATAAATGAGATTTTGCTAAATCAGAATTTTCTGTTGGATATTTAAAATCAATAGCTGAAATTGGCGCTGAAACTTCTGCGCAATAAAAGTTCGTTGCTTTAAAATTAAATGTCCTATCTTTCGGCAATAAAAACTTCAACGTCAAACTCTGATCATCACCAATATCAGAAGGTATGACAAAGTCAATTAAATTTAAACGAGTGTCATAAACTTTTGGTGAATCAGAATCAATTAAAAATTCATCCACTATATGAGATTTAGGCGGTGTTGACGACTTTGCACCAAAATCACGAACTGCTATTAATTTAACAACTAGATTATCACCACCTTTCCAAGCATAGAACTTGAGCCTAAATGTTCCGGAAATAGCATTCCACAAGGCATTAGAATGCTTAAATACTATCGCTTTCTCAAGAGGCTCACTGAACTTTTCACAAATAACATTTAAATAAAAACGAGGATTGCCTTCATCAATTCGTTCAGCTTCAGTAATGTCCTTAATGAAAACCCTATCGATATCAGTTCTATCCTGCATCGCAACTGAATCAGCATAAATTCTGAAAAACTGCCATGAAAGTCCAGCAATTGGCACTTGTGAAAACAGAGGTGAAACATAGCCAGGTCCCTGCCCTCGATCATCGATTTGGAGACCAATATTAAACTGCCCATCGATAAACAAATTATCAGATATGATAGCGCTAGTTGGATCGGCTTTCCGCTGCTCCTGAAAATATGGAAGGTTGTCAAAAACAATCTCAGGAGCCGCAGCATTGCCATAACAGCACTTCAGCTCCACAATGTAACGGTCTTCGGAGTCGTCTACATCAACAAAATAGTAGAGTTTGTGGGGCAATGCACCATTTTCATCAAGTTGCAGAGGATTTGGTGCTGGTACGACATTTCCTTCTTTATTTTTGTAATAGGCATTACGAAGAGTTGTCGGACTCTTCTTGTCATAGAAATACATCCAGTAGCCAGCGGCTGGCATACCCTCTCTATTCCTAATAATGTCTTGCAATACTATACTTAGTATTAACTTCTGTGTCATTTCTCCCGAGCATCAGCAAAAGCCAATGACTCTGTATACTCAACCTACCATAATCTGTCAATATAATTCTTTATTGAAAATTTCATGAAAATGTTGTATAATTATAGAGTAGTAGAACTCGGTAAAACTCATGGCAAACGCTAATTTAGCTTTCAGTAAAGAAACTTTACAGCATCTTGCTGAATTATCTGAACTTACTAAGCAACCTGCTCAAGCATTAGCAGAAAAACTACTTAAAGAAGCAATCGAGCTTGAAATTGAAGACTTTTTAGTGTCTAAAATTTCTGATGAGCGTGATGTTGAAGGTGCAGAAACAGTCGATTTTGAAGATATTAAGTGGGATTAGAGCATTATAAAGTTAAGTCTCTCAAAAGTGTTGTTGAGAGAGATTTACCAAACCTTCCAAAGACAATATGGTCGAGGATAAAAGAAATTGTAAAAGAGCGTCTTACACTTTCTCCTGAAAAGGCAGGAGATCCCTTGCTCGGTGAGTTCAAAGGACATCGTAGAATACGATCTGGTGATTATCGTTTGGTTTACAGGATAAGTAAATTAGAACGTACGGTAATAATTACTGCAATAGAGCATAGAGAATACATCTATAAAAGTTAGAACCTTCCTATAAGCATAGTATATTTAATTATACAGCCCTTCTTCCTGATCCATTCTTCACCTTAGGCGGCTTTGCTCAGCTCAAAAATAACCATTTTTTTGGGTACCCCCCACTATAAGTTATATTATATTATATTATTTATATATAATATAATATAACTCATTGGGAGAGGCGACGAAAACAAGATCTTGAGTTTGAGGAGCCTCCGGTTTTAGGTGAAGAATGGATCAGGAAGAAGGGCTCAGGGTCGATGAGGACGTAAGGCCAATATTTGATTATCTCAAAGACTACAGAGAATACATCGATAAACGGCTAGCAAACCCCGACGAAATAGAAGGAATGACCACAGGAATAAAGGAGCTTGACACGATAACAGGTGGCTTCAAGGAAGGAGAGCTCTCTGTGCTTGCAGCACGCACTTCAATTGGCAAGACCTCAATAGCACTACACATGGCTCTAGAGGCCGCAAAGCTCTTAAATGACCACGAGTATGTCTGCTTCTTCTCGCTCGAAATGTCAGCCAATCAACTCATCAACAGAATCATCAGCATCAAAGTCAATGAGACAGTCAACACTATCATTAAAAACAAGAATATGGAGCTTCTCTACCAAGGATTGAGTGAGCTTGCTTTCTTAAATCTCCTTGTCGATAGTTCAGGAAGTATGGATTTAAATGTGCTGAGGAGAAAGATTGCATCAATCTGTGAAAAACACAGCATCAAATGCATCTACATTGACTATCTGCAGCTCCTCAGAGGATCAGGAAGAACAGAGAACAGAACGCTTGAAGTGACAGAAATCAGCAGAACATTAAAGAACATCGCCAAGGATTTTGAAGTTCCTGTTGTCGCGCTATCACAAATTAGTCGCAGAGTAGAAGAAAGGCAAAACAAAAGACCGCAACTAGCAGACCTGCGAGAGTCAGGGAGCATCGAACAAGACGCTGACATAGTTTTTGCTGCTCTACAGAGACAGCTACTATAAAATAGGCTCTAATAACGAACTGGAGTATCCGTTCAGAGGTGTGGTAAGGATAAAAAATAATTGACATAATATACTAAAGTAATAATAACATAAAATGTTGATAGTAAGGTAAGGCTAGATGCTCCAATTGTTGATCAGTATTGTAGAGTTATGTAAAAACTTAGAGCAGAAAGTAGTAAAGCTTGAAGAGAAAAATAAGATCTTAAAAATAGAGAATGCTGAGCTGAGAGAAAGACTTGGTCTAAATTCAAGGAATTCATCAATACCAACTTCTAAAGAGCTATATAAAATAAAAAAAGATACATTAAAAGATAAGTCAGAAAGTAATAGAAAGATAGGTGGTCAGATCGGACATAAAGGAAATTATCGATCTAAAATGGAAGCAGATGAGGTAGTAAAAGTGGAGTTACAAAATAAATGCAAGTGTGGTGGAGAAATTGCAATATCAGGAAAGCCCTATATTTATCAAAAAGTTGATCTGCCAGAGATTAAGCCTTATGTTGTTGAATATCAACTAGAGCACGGTCGCTGTTGTAAGTGTGGAAAAAGAAAAAGCAGCAAACTACCAGAAGGAGTTACATCTGATACCTTTGGTCCTAGAGTTAAGTCAGTAATTGCGGCATTGAGTGGGTTTTACAAGAACTCAAAGCAAGAAATAACAAATATTATGAAAGACATCTTTAACATGAGTATAAGTGTTGGTAGTATATCCAATAGTGAAGCAAGGGTTTCGTCAAAATGTAAAGAAGCCTATGAACAAATAGAGGAAGAGGTAAAAGCAGGCGAAATTTTGCATATTGATGAAACCAGTCACTACAACAAAGGCAAATTGGAATGGTGCTGGATGTTTGCCAACAATAAAGCAAGTCTTATGAAGTTAGCAGATACAAGAGGAATGAAATTTTTAAAGAATAGTACATTTTGTGATTACAAAAACCTGGTAATTACCGACAGATATGCAGTTTACAACCACTTCAGTGATGAAAAACGACAAATTTGTTGGGCTCACTTATTGAGAAATTTCGAGAGGTTATCTCATAGTTGGAATAGTGAAGTAATGAGACTTGGCCATTGTTTAAAAGATGCAGCTAATGGATTGTTTGTATTAAGAAACGCTTTATCAGAAAATGAAATTAGTATTTCAAAGTTAAGCCAAAGAGTTACGAAGATACATACAGTACTGCATGATAAAAATATCTTATATACTTGAAGCAAAAGGAGCTTCACGAACAGTAAAGGGTATTATAAAATCCGAGCCAATGATGTGGACATTTTTGGATGACCCATGGAATATTCCATTAACGAATAATCATGTTGAGCGACAAATACGGCATTATGTTGTTTATCGTAAGAATTCATATTTTGCACAGTCAGAGCGAGGGAATAGATTCCTTGAACGAATAATTTCGTTGTATCTGACTTGGAGACAAAAGGAGCTAAACCCTTTTCAAAACCTGCTGGCTGTTGTTTCTTAAGCCACACCTCTGAACGGACACGAACTGGAGATAAACGTTGCAAAGAATAGAAGTGGCTCAACAGGCAAAGTTACAGTACCTTATCAAGTTAATACTGGTAGGATATTAAATTGATAAATCATAGAAAATAGTGTATAATATTAATAATTTTAAAGCGAATTCCTTATGGCTTTTTCTAAATTTCTCGATCCAAAGAATGACGTTGCCTTTCGGCGTATCTTTGGTACTGAAAAGAATAAAGATATTCTTATTCACTTTCTCAATGATATTCTGGGCTTTACTGGCAAAGATCAAATAAAAGAAATAGAGTTTCTTAGTACTATAATGGACGCTGAAATTGCCTCTAAAAAACAAAGCATTGTTGATGTTCTCTGCAGAGATGAAAATGGAGTACAAGTAATAGTCGAAATGCAAGTTGCAAAAACTAAAGGCTTTGAAAAACGTGCTCAATATTACGCTGCTAAAGCGTATTCAAGACAAGCTGATAAAGGTGATCAATATCATGACCTTAAAGAAATTATCTTTATTGCTATAGCAGACTGTGTTCTGTTTCCAAATAAGTCTGAGTATAAATCAAAGCATACTATTCGAGATGAAGAGACTAATGAACACGATTTAAAAGATTTTTATTTTACATTTATTGAACTGCCAAAATTTCCCAAAAACAAGGAAGATCAACTAGAAAATATAGTTGAAAAATGGATCTACTTTTTTAAATACGCAGAAGAAACCAGTGAAAGGGAATTAGAAAGAATAATAGGAAGTGATGTAATAATCAAAAAAGCATATGAAGAGTTAGATAGATTTAACTGGTCAGAGAAAGAATTTATAGCCTATGAGCAAGAAATAAAGCGTATTCGTGATGAAAAGGCTGTTCTCGCTCAAAAACTTGATGATGCTAAAGAGGAAGGTAGAGAGGAAGGTAGAGAGGAAGGCAAAAAGACAAGAGAAGTTGAAATAGCAAAAAACCTACTTAAAGCTGGTGTATCTATTGAATTAATAGCTAAATCGACTGGTCTTGAAATTGATGAGATTGAAAAGCTAATACTAAATTGAACTTTCAGAAAAATTCATGTAAACATAAAATTATGCTTTACATAGTATTAACTCGTATTAAACTTACCACATGGAAATGGATTGGAATTGCTAATTTGGGAAGGGACTCTGTGTAAAGGATAACTTTTTATCCTTTACACAACTTAAATTTTATAGTAATCACTTCTTGTCAATTGAAAAAGATTACCAGCACTGCCATGCATGCAAATTTTCACCATAATAAAAAAGAAAGTCAAGTAAAAAAAAGTAAGAAAACCTCTTTTTACTGTAAATTCCATAACTTTCACGTGTGTGGTAGCTCTCACGTAATTAATACCAATAGCAAACATCTTCGAGCACGGATCAATTCCAGAAGAAGAATAAAAGCGCGAGAAAAATCAGTTGAGCTTAAGCTTTCGATTAGAACTTTCAATGATGAAACTCATCTCACCTCTCGTGAGTTACTGCAAGTTATTAAAAACAAGGAAGTACAGGAGTTTAAAAATGGAATTTCTGCTCAATTAAAAGGACGTAGCACGTATGTTTCAGGGCACTTTAATCCACATAAAGCAAAAAAAATCTACGCTAATCAAGCACAAAAAGAAGCAGCTCAATACTTTATTGAGCTAATGATCGATAAATTTTACAGTTTTAAAAGGTCAAAAATCACGGATTTAATTCCTATCAGAGAAAATATTATAAGAAAAGTTTTTGAAAAATTTCAAAATCACCATGAAATTAAGGCAATAATGGTCTACATTAAAAATTTATGGATAATTTACGATAAACATTTGTACAATATTGAAGGCATGAAAGAAAGGGTTGATCACCATATTAACCTTATCATTAAAAACACTAGTCAAGAAAAGATCGAACAATTACTGGAATTAGGAGCAACACCCCATGAAGTGTATTGCACCCTAAGAAAAATTCAGGGAGCTAATCTTTATCGTATAGGTATTTTAGCAGTTCGTGGCGGCTACTTTCTTAAAGTATACATTGAAAAGAAGCTATGTAAGTTATTAAAGTATCACTTTAATAGTTTTAAAAATAAAATGTCTAATATGGGGATCATTACTAGAAAAGATTTTTTTCTCATTGTACAGAGGCACCTCCCCTTTCTCTTCAATAAAAGATACAGAAGCCTTTATCGAAGAGGACTTTTATGCTATTTGCGTAATACACATTATGTAATTTTCAATACTAACAAAAACATTTCCCAATCTTTTAAACAACAACCTGTTGAACCTCCGGATTAGTACTTAAAAGGAACTATTAAAGTACCTCTTTAAGATTAAATTGCTACTTTAAAAACACTTAAAATTTCAACCTTTAGCTCCAATACGACCCTCTATTTGTCTTTTCTTAAAAAACGTTTCTTAAAAAACGTTAAGATATTTATCAATTGAGTAAGTTTTTCTGTAAATATTTCAATCTAATCATACTCTTTTTGATGTCTTTTTTGATCTTTTTCAGAGTTATCCACAGTTTTTTTGTTCTCAATTATATATATATTAGTATTTGGAGATCATATTTATTATAAATCTCCAAAGTACTCAGAAATGTAAAATTATATACTCTATTAGGTTATCAACTTAGTTATTAACAATTCTGTGAATAACTAAAAATTATCATAGATAATTAAGTAAGAAAAAGGTGACAGTTGAATACGATCACCTTTTTGATCACCAACTATTGCGAATGGGGTATCCTGATACCTAGGTATTTTAGATACCTCACTAAATAAAAAACTTTAAAAAAAGGAAGAAGTCTCTTCTTCCTTTTACTTAATTACTTTGCCGCTGTATTAGCTTCTTGTTTTATAGCGTCAAACCCTTTTACCTTATAAAAGGTATCTATCTTACTATCAGGCTTTAAAACATCAAACGTAATAGCGAAAATCGTAGCTCCAACTACTAATGCAGCGACTAAAGCTATACCAATTATAGTTGGCAATACCGTTAATGCAGCACCAGTACCAAAATACAATCCTAACCCAACCGCCAATGCAGTTATAGCACCACCAATAGCACCAAATTTCATTCCTTTCTTAGCTGCTTGTTCTGCTGTTAACGCCATATCAAACTCTCCTACTAAAAATAATAATATACTTTAATTATGATATATTTAAATAATAAAGTCAAGAATTTAACTAAAGATCACAAACACTCAAACAAGAAAAAGGAGCTTTTGCTCGCACAGAAACATCGTTTTTAGCGTCGTTCTTCAAAATCGTATAATTATACAGATCATCTGGACAAGGTATCCCTAGACGATTTCTCTCAGGAAACCACATGATAAATTCACTGAGGACATCAGCGATATCATCGGTGAACTCAGTTTCAGTATGAATCTTTTCAAACTCATCAAATATCAAATAATGAAAATCTCTTTCCGCTTTCTCAAGAAAGATGTGACCTTGCTCAACAAACTGACTACAAGACTGAAACACTTCCATCTTTGACCTCGTTCTTCTTGAACCTAAAATAAGTGTGTTTGGCATTATGGTCCTCAGATCCGCTATCACCTTAAATCCGATACCATGTTCTTCCACAACTACTGCGTGCAGCCTATGCTCATATTTACTGAGAAACTCATGAATATCGTGTTCAACTGAACTCGGGTCAAGCTTTCTTGCCAGTAAATCCACCCATACTCCACATCTTTTTGGCTGATGCGCAAACTCACTCTTCGTAAAGAACGGCTGAAACACTCCTACCGCTGTTCTATCAAGTGTTTTAAGTGAACCGCTGTTGAGATCGATAAATGCCACCAGATCTTTTTCGCCAATCGTCTCATAAGCAAAATCTATTTTCTTAAAATATTTTTCATTAAATATTTGCCATTTTGGCTCTGGAGGGTCTTGCATATATTGCGATTGATAGACATAAGGTTCTGCTTTTTCCTTAATTCTTAGCTCCGCCATCGGCAGCCTGTTTTCATCAATGCTGGTTCCATCTTCGAGCACTGCTGGAATGATGATCTTTTCAAACCGCCGCTCTGACTTTTTATCCAAATAACCAAAGATGTCGTACACAGAGATTCTCTGCCCAATCACCAAAAATGGTGTATCAGCAGTGTTGCGCCTTGAGGTTATACATTGCTCAAACTTCTGACAGGCACTGATCAGTGATACCCTGCTATAAGCGCAGCTTGCATCGTGCAAGTCATCAAGAATAATGCAGCCACCATACTTTCGACCTTCATCAAAATCAAGTGAGCTGTCCCCAGCTCCAGTACCTGTCACATGCCCTGATATTGAAAAGCCATTAACAAAACCTCCTTCCTTGGTTCTGATCACTCTTGTACTTCTGCGCCCAACTATCTTGACGTTGGGAAAAACTTGCTTATAAAATGGAGACTCAAGAACAATGTGCAGTTCATTCATCTTCTCACGCATTAAATCCCGTTGATGAGTGATGTACATAAATTTTGCCCTTGGATTATTGCCAAGGGCAAAAGCTACATGAAAGATAAAACCGAGCGTCGTCTTAGCGCAACGGGGCGGTATGTGACCTTACCCAGAAAAAGTAGACAGAAAGTTAAGACGTTTTTGAAGTAAAATAAAACGTTTTTTCAAAGAGGTGTGGTATGACAAAAAGAAAAGAATATACAGCAGAATTCAAAATTGAAGCTATAAGACTAGTAAAAGAAACAGGTCAATCATCAGCAAAAATAGCAAGAGATTTGGGTATTAGCGGTGATTCATTAAGCAGATGGGTAAAAACATACAATGATAGAATGTCTGGAGTAGATGCGTTTCCAGGAAAAGGGAAAGTAGCTCATTGTGACAAAGAAAAGTTTTATTTAAAGAAAGAGCTGGCAAGAGTAACGAGGGAAAGAGACATTTTAAAAAAAGCCCTGGGATATTTTGCAAACCAAAAAGAGTAAAATATTCTTTTATAAAAGAACATGAAAACTGCTATAAAATACGGGAATTATGCAGATTTTTGAACGTATCTGCTTGTGGTTATTATAAATGGATTACTAAGGAAAAAAACAACAAAAAATCAATAAGAGAAGAGCTCATACAAGATATTCAGAAGGTATATCGAGCATCACAATGCAGATACGGAGCTCCTAAAATTCACGCTGAATTAAAGGCTTTAGGTAAAAATTATAACATCAAAACAGTGCAAAATGTTATGCAGAAAAATGGCATTCAAGCTAAGCTTAGACGAAAGTTTAAAAGTAAAAAACCACAAATAGACAATAGAGTTATAACTCCTAACATATTAAATCAGAATTTCATCGCTGATCAACCTAACAAGATATGGGTAACTGATATTACGTACATAAAAACTAATGAAGGATGGTTATATTTGGCAGCAATAATAGATTTATATTCACGCATGGTGATTGGCTGGTCAATGAGTAATGCAGTAAATAGGCAATTAGTTATAGATGCGTTATTCATGGCTATTGGTAGGCGCAAATCTGCTAAAAATCTACTATTTCATAGCGATCAAGGATCGCAATACACCTCTAAAAATTATCAATTTTTACTAAGTACAAAAAATATTACTTCTAGTATGAGTCACAAAGGTTGTTGTTATGATAATGCTGTTTCAGAGAGCTTTTTTAGTTCACTTAAGAGAGAGTTACTCATTGATACTTCACAACACTCTGCACAACAAGCTAAAACCGCAATATTTGAATATATAGAAATTTTTTATAATAAACAGCGTAGACATTCTACTATTAACTATTGCATTCCTGAGCTTTTTGATTCATCATTCTCATAGCAAAAACGTCTTAACTTTCTGTCTACTTTTTCTGGGTAAGGTCACCCTATTAGCTAGCTCTAATCCTGAAAATTGGCCTGTCTTAAACAACCCGTTTCAGCTTATATGGTTAAAAAACTGGAAGTTTTGTAAAGAAATAAGATGCACATAGTGCAAAAAATTAAAAATAAGACGACAACTGCGTTATGCTTTTGTCGTTTAATCTGCACAGACGAAGATAAATAGTATAGCGTTATCCTTATGGTAAGGGAGTTGAAAAAATTTATAAAGCAGGTTCTTTCATTAGTTTTTTTGCGAACATCAAATAATTACTTAGAAAAATTGGAAAGACCATTAAAATATTTTTTTACTTTTTATTCTATATATTTCAACATATTACCTTTAAGTACTAATAATTATGGCATTATTAATAGTTGAGTCGCCAGCAAAGGCAAAGACGATAGGTAAATATTTGAGTAAAGAATTCAAAGTGGCTGCATCTTTTGGCCACGTCAGAGATCTGCCAGCGAAGAATGGTTCTGTTGATCCTGATAATGACTTTGCCATGAAGTATGAGATTATTGAAAAAGCAGAAAAGTATGTAAAAGAGTTAGTCAAGGAAGCTAGTAAAACATCAGATATATACCTTGCAACAGATCCAGACAGAGAAGGAGAAGCAATAGCTTGGAATGTGATAGAGGCACTAAAGGAAAGAAAAGCAATCAATGATGAAAGCAACATTCATAGAGTAGTCTTTAACGAAATAACAAAAAGAGCAGTGCAAGAAGCTATAAAAAATCCACGTGAAATTAATATGGACTTAGTGCGTGCACAGCAAACACGCAGAGCTTTGGATTATCTAGTTGGATTTAGCTTGTCACCGCTGCTGTGGACAAAATTGTCGGGAAGCAAATCTGCAGGGCGAGTGCAGTCTGTTGCATTAAAGCTTATATGCGAACGAGAGGATGAAATCAGTAAGTTTATAACACAGGAGTATTGGAGCATAAAGGCAGAAATGCAAAATAGCAAAGATGAGGCTTTTTTTGCTATGCTAAGCCACTATGACAATAAAAAGCTAGAAAAATTTGATATTAAGAATGAAGAAGAGGCAAAGAACTTAGTCAGGGAGATCGAGTCAAGGCAGTATGCTGTAAGCACAGTAGAACGCAAGCAAGTTAAGAGAAACCCGCTTCCTCCATTTATCACCTCAAGTCTTCAGCAAGATGCAGTGAATAAACTGTATTTTAATGTGAAAAATGTTATGCGAGTAGCGCAAAATTTATATGAAGGTATCAATATTGGTGGTGAAACCGTAGGATTGATAACTTACATGCGTACAGATGGGTTTCATATTGCAGATGAGGCTATAAACTCAATCAGGGGATCAATTAAGTCATTATATGGTGATAAATATTTACCGCATTCTCCTCGTAAATATGTAAAAAAGGTCAAAAATGCTCAAGAAGCACATGAAGCAATCCGGCCAACTGATATTAATAGAACGCCGGGTAGTATTAAGGATTACTTAACGCCAGAGCAATTTAAATTGTACGATTTAATCTGGAAAAGAACCATCGCAAGTCAAATGGAATCGGCGATTCTTGATCAAGTGGTAGTTGAAATTAGTTCTATTGACCAGAAAGTGATTCTGCGAGCAAGTGGATCAAGTATATTCTTTGATGGTTTTTATAAAGTCTATCAAGATAACATAGAAGCCGAAAATGAAGGCCTGCTACCTTCCATGAAGGAAGAGGAAGCGTGCAAGTTGATTTCTGTTGATCCGAAACAGCATTTTACTCAACCGCCACCTCGTTATAGTGAAGCGAGTATAGTAAAAAAAATGGAAGAAGTCGGTATAGGTCGCCCATCAACTTATGCAACAATTATTTCGGTATTACAAGATCGTGAATATGTTTCATTGGATAACAAAAGATTTATTCCAAGCAGCCGCGGTAAGATCGTGACTATATTTTTGGAAACTTTTTTTCAGCGTTGTGTAGAGTATGACTTTACAGCACAAATGGAAGAAAGGCTTGATTCAATCTCAAATGGACATGCAGATTGGAAAAAAGAACTAGGCTATTTTTGGGTGCCATTTTTTAATCATGTAAATTCTGTTAAGCAAATGACACATGATGAGATTTTTAGTGGTATTCATGATTTGGTAGTCAATTGGTTTTGCTCAGAGGAAGGAAAGGAAGAAATAGGTAAAAAATGTCCTAATTGCTCTGGTGGTATATTGAAATTAAATTTTGGAAAAGCCGGTGTGTTTCTTGGATGTTCTAACTATCCTGCATGCAATCATACAAAAGAAATTACGGACAGTAATGACAATTCAGAATATCCAAAAAGTTTGGGTATAGATGATGTGACAGGCCAAGAGGTAATGATCAAAAAAGGTCCTTTTGGACTTTATCTGGAGTTTAATAGTGAGTCAGAAAAGAAAAAAAAGATTTCTGTACCAAAAGATATAAATGTTAATGATATTGACCTAAATACCGCCACTCGATTACTTTCCCTGCCGAAAATAATCGGAGAACACCCAGAAACTGGAAAGGAAGTAAAAATAGGTCTTGGACGATTTGGATACTATATTCTCTATGATGGTCGATACTTTTCTCTTAAAAAAAGCTCTAAGGAGGTATTAGACACACAATTAAACGAAGCTATACAAATTATTGAGAGCAGCCCACGCAAAGAGCTAAAATCTCTTGGTTTTAATGAAAAGGGAAAAGAAGTTTTTATCTGCAACGGTAGGTACGGATTCTATATAAAATGCGGTAAAACAAACGTTGCTTTGGGCAAGAATGCAGATATTGAAAGTATAGATCTGAAGAAGGCTTTAGAGTTAATTAAGAATAAAAAGTAGACTTCTTGCATAACCATTCTTTATATGTTCTTTATTGTTGTTCCAGCCCTACACGCTGGAACTGAGAAAAAAGAGCCTGAATTACAAGAAAGAAAATATTCAGATAACGAGAAAGTTGTCACCTGGTTAGCAGCTACAGTCGTGTGACGCAGACATGCTACCAGGAAAATAGTCTCTATCAGAGTTAAGCTTTGCTTGCAAAATGAAAAGTAAGACCAGCTTCTATACCGTGTGTGTGAAACACTTGATTGCCTATACTGATACTTTCTTTGTGTAACTTCTGGTCCGATGGTTTTTGACTTTCCATAAGATGGTACAAGCCTCCACCTTCTAGGTGGAGAAACTTTAGTTTGTCAATGTCATAACTGTACTTTATAAAGTATAGTTATGACGGAATATGACAAAGGAAAACACACTGTATTTTATCATAGGTACCATATAGTCTGGATTACAAAATATCGGTACAGAGTATTAACTAAGGCTATGAAGGAGAGAATACGAACAATCATAGCAGAAGTATCTGAAGAAATGGGGATTAAGATAGAAAACGGAGTAATATCATCAGATCATTTACATTTATTCGTAGTAATACCTCCTCATATAGCTGTGAGTGATTTTGTTCAAAGAGCCAAAGGCAGGTCTTCACGCAAAATTCAACAAGAATTTCCAGAGCTAAATAAAATGTACTGGGGAAAGCGTTTTTGGGGAAGAGGATACTTTAGTGCTACCAGCGGACATATCACAGATGAAGTCATTAATGAGTACATCAATAAACATACAGATGCACATCAGCCTCATTCTATATCTAGTATAAGATTGGAGTAGCTTTAGCTTCTCACCGCGCTTCCAGCGCTATATCCAACCTTTCGGCTCTCAGCCGATAGTGGTTGAGTTTTATTCAATTCTAATATCTTTTTTCCATCTGGGTTTACCTGTTGCTTTGCTTTCATTTCTCCTAACACCTCTGCTTCAAAATCAACATTACTACCAAGAACACCAAAACCTCTATATCCGATGTGCATATTTATATCTTCGTTTATACGATAATCAAAGCCAGCTTTCAATTGACCTGCAGGTCTTATTGACGATTTTTCAAACATTGTCATTCTTGTTGCACCAACTCCAATACCAACGTAAGGAGAAAAAGAGAAACTATCACTTTTCCAATAATGATAAACATTTGCCATTACAGATGCGTTTTCTACTTGGTCATGATTAATTACAGTTTTATACATATAAGTTTTTTTATTAGCACTCTCACCAACGTCTTTTAGATACGAAACAGTTACTTGATTACTTGATAAACCAACATTATCTACTTTTACAGAAGAGTACATCCCTTCCAATTCAGCTCTATAGCTATTATTGCCTAGTTCTCCTGTGTAACCAAACGTTACATTTGCAGCAAAAGGTGGGTTATAATCTCCTTTATACTTACTTATTAACTGACCTTCTGTTCTCTGAGCATCTATGTCATTTATAGATACACGGTTATCATCTGTAGCATCTTTGCCTCCAATTTTTGCTTTCAACTTACCCAAGTTCAAATATTGACCGTAATATCCACCACCAAAGTAAAATCCTTCTGTTTCACTTGCAAAAGATTGTTGTGACAACAATAAAGCAAGTGCCGTAACTGCTAATGTTTTTTTACTCATCATGACTATTCCTCTAGTTAAAATAGCTAATCTAGTACTAATTAATTAAAAATGATTTAATATGAAAAAACTAATTATTTTCTAAACTAAAAAATAGGTAAAATTAACCTCTATCCTCGATTTTATTGCCGTCTAGTTTGTCCTCATCTTCAAATTCATCATCATCGTCAAATTCATCCTTACTGTCTTCATCATCAAACCCATCATCGTCTTCCTCATCATCAAAACCATCACCACCTTCAAATTTATCATCAATATCCTCGTCTTCAAATCCATCTTCAATCTCTGGCTCATCGTATATTGCATCTTCAGTTTTAGCTTCAACAGGATAATCAGCAGCTTCAATAGCATTACTCTCTTCTTCATTACTAATCTTATCTTTGTTAGCAGCAGAAAAGACCTTGTTTGGATCATATGGCTCTTGTGTAGGCACACGTGTTGGTTTAATCAGCCTCCTTGTGAATGTGCTATCACTATAGTACAAAATTTTCTTTGACTTAATTGGATAAGTCGATTCTATCAAAATTATTTGATCATCACGTGGCAGCATAATAATTTCTTGAGGTAAGAGCAATGCTCTCTGTGTTTCAGAGATATGCAATGATCTTGATGCAGGATTCAAGTCTAAAAATTTAGGTTTGTTTAATGATTCTTGTTGTACAGTTTTGTTTCCTATAAGCTGAGATATCAAATTAGCCGTTTCAATATTATTGGCTGCAAAAGTTATTCTATAGGTTGAGTTTGATAAAAAGGAGTTCATTCCTGCTTCTTCATATATTCCTTTAAGCTGTTCAGTATCTTGAACGATTAAAAATAACCTTACTCGATAGCCACGAAAGTATGCGATGCCCGTTTGAAATTGCTCCATTTTTCCAAGTGTTGGAAACTCATCCATTAAAAATAATACGCCGTAAGGCTCGTCATCCGATGGCAATTTTCTACATAAAAACTCAGTTGCCTGTTGGTAAAAAACCTGCATTAAAGGCCTGAGCCTAGTTAAGTTATCAGGAGTTAAACCAACATAAACTGTAGTTTTCTTCTTTTTAAAATCCAAAATATTAAAATCACTTGATGCAGTTGCAGTATCGATCAATGGGTTTGCCCACAATTCAAGCGACGAGTTCATAGTTGACACAACACCTGATCTTTCTTTGTCAGCCTTTTGCAAAAAAGCTGCAATGTTCATATACGCTACCGGATGTATTATTTTACCCATTGTGTCCAAAACTACAGCAAGATTGTAAACTACGTCATCGCTACGCATCGTACGCACAACCTCACCAAAAGATTTAACTTTCTCTGGTGCAGCAAGTAAATATAGTACCACCCCAACAAATAAGCTTCTTGCTTCGTTTTGCCAAAAATCTTGTTCAGGCATGATTAGGTTAGCTATTTTTTGCACATCGTCAACCATCTGTCCAGGTTTTTCACTAATCCATTCCAGTGGATTATAACAATGGCTTACCCCATCTGGCTGCGCTGGGTTCCATACATATACTTTTTGTCCTTGTCGCTCTCGCCAACCACTTGTTATTTCATAGTTCTCTAATTTTATATCATGCACAATTACCGAATCATTCCAAAATAACAAATTAGGAATTACAAAACCAACACCTTTACCAGAGCCCGTAGGTGCAAAGAGCAATGCATGCTGAAACCCATCAGCAATAAAATATCCTCTCTTATCTTTACCAAGCAATAGACCTTTTTTGCTTCTTAATCCCGCTTTTCGTATGTCTTTCTCTGATGCCCACTGTGAATCTCCATGAAGTGATTCTTTCTTTTTAAATGGCCGCCACTCAATTAGTCTTTCTCTCACATTCCACAAAATAATCATCAAAACAATTTGAGGCAGTACAGAAGATACAACTAATTTAATTTTGAGCTCAAAGCTATATAGCTCTGGATGATGCCAACAATATTGTATATGATCAAAAATTGTCGGCCAGAGAGCTTGAGGAAAAGGTGTCAAGCTAGGATTAATTGCTCTAAAATCTACACCATCTGGACCGTCAACAAACAGATAGAATAATATACCAGACAAATAGAAGCAAAATTCAAGTATGCTAAAAGATACTACACCTCCTATGAGAATATTGCGTAGGTGATTTCCATTACTCATAAACTACTTTTTCTTAACTTACGTATAAATTTAAGTATTTTCATTTGAAGATCTAGTAAATAATATTTCAGAAATGCTTCTTTTTCCACCACTGGTCCTTTTGAGTTGAATAACAATGTCAATTACATTTCTAATGTATGGTATGATCTGATCTGGGGGAATGCCAAGATTTGCTTGCATAACCATAAGTTTTATTTGCTCAAGAGCCATTGCCGGACTATCCGCATGAAGAGTTGATATTGACCCTGGGTGGCCAGTGTTTATTGCTCTAAGAAAACTAAAAGCTTCTGCTCCACGCAGCTCACCAACTATTATTCTATCTGGTCTTAAACGTAAACATGCCTCTATCAAATCTTGAGTGGTCACTTTTGCCCTGCCTTGCCCTCCTTTAGAAGCAATTAAATGGACTTTATTGGGATGATCATTCAAAACTATCTCTCTTGCATCTTCAACAGTAATAATTCTTTCTTCAGATGGAATAGCACGCAAAGTAGCATTAGTAAAAGTGGTTTTACCAGTGGAAGTTCCACCACTAATTATGATATTTTTCTTACTTATTACAGCATATTCTAAAAACTCTTTTATTTTTTTTTGTTTCAGTAGCAAATCTAGATGACGATCTACTGGATTATCGGTCACTCCTATAACAGTTTCAGAAAAAGCCCCCATTTTTTCATAATCATCCAATGCCAATTGCATAGAAGAAGGTTTACGAATTGAAATGACTACTTTATCAGGCTCACATGCTGGAGGAAACACTATCTGTATACGATAACCATTTGGTAATGTAGCTGAAAGCAGCGGTGTCTCTTCGCTCAGTTTTTGTTCTGTAGCTTGAGCAATCAACCTGCTAAGAGATTTTAAATGATTAAGATCAAATATTTCTAACTTTTCGCATCTTATTTCACCGCGATTTTCAATCCATACTTCCTTCGGTTTATTTATTGATATTTCATTTACACCTTCCTCTTGAAATATGCCTTGTAATGGCTCCAAATATGTATCAAGTGCAGCATAGTTCATTTCAGTTATTTAATATTGACTGTGGAGGAAATACTATATCTTGGTTAACAAATACTTTCAATGAAGTTCCTTGATTAACATAAATAGTTGGTTTTTTATCTACACTCCTATCAACTATATCTCGCATGTCTTTGGAAAAATCATTGATTGACTTCCCTATTGCTTCATCATAAACAGATTTGCTTCTTTTCTGAGTTTGCCTCAACAGTTGACGTACATCGTCTAAAGTTATACCGATATTATCACTAGTAATTGCATCAACTCCACTAGCTCCAGAACTTTTTATCACACTTACTATTTCTTCCTTTATTATTCTCAGCAAATCCTGATCACTTTTAGCATTTCGAATTTTTTCAATAGCCCTAATACCCAATTTCCATTTTTCGTCTCCTACCTTCCCAACTTCAGTTTTTATAGAATTCTCCAATCTCTCAACAATAGCCCCTTTGAGAGAAGAAATATCTATTTCAGTTGCAGTAATAGACTTCACTGCATCCATGGCAGTTAGCGCATCGATAAGATTAGAGGCTTTTTGTCCTACAACAGCTGAACCAATCGAAACACCAGCAAGTGCCACTGAAGAGAATAATGCACTTGCTATTTTATTATCAACTATTCCAGCTATCCCTGCCCTTCCAAGCTCATCGGTACCAGATGATGCAATAGCAACATCTATACCATGAGGAAGAATGATCCTATTCCAATTTATGTTCACGCGGGCTTTTGCAACATTTGAGTCGAATGAATAACCACCTATTAACCTTGAACCTTTTGGTATTAAAATTGTATCACCAGTTTCTGCATAAACGTCTCTACTAACAACAGCACGGAGCATTCCTTGTAAGTCAGAACTTATTGCAGTTTCAAGAATAGCGTCAATAACTTTACCTTGAATAATCATTAAACCAAGCTTTCCAGCTTTGGTAGCTTTGCTCGATTGTGCTGAGGTATTGGATAAAACAGCATCTGTAGCTTTACCTTCCCCACTACTACCTGAAATTGCTAACATTTGTGCACTACGTCTGTCTCTAGGATAACCGCCACCCCCTATTGTAGGAAATGAAGTAGGCAAATTGCTAATAACATTACCAGAAGGAAAATTTTGCTTTGGTAAAACAGGTATATTTGACAAGGGAATTTCTTTTAGTTGCTCTTCTTTTTTTGTCACTTCCTCTTTTTTGATTTGTTTTACTTCTGGTATGACTTGTGGAATAGGAAGAGGAGGTAAGGGTGGCAAGAGATCAGTTACTACTCTTTCGGAAACTATTGCATTATCTGGAACTTGTTCTAACTTTCCTTTCAATTCTTGAATGTTTTGCTTTGTTTCCTCTTTTTTAACAATCTCTGGACCCTCTTTATTAGAAGGACTAAAATAAAGATAGTACACTCCACCAACTAAGAGCGCTACCATAACTATCATCAATGCCTTATAACCTTGATTAGAGCCAACTGTTACTACCTTGCTTTCTATCTCTGATTCATCTTCTACACTATTATGCCTTTCTTTACTCATATTATATGTACCACAACTAAAGTGACCTATTTATAACTTCAACTTCACTACCTTCATAACGCATTAATAGCTTTTTATGTACTCCTTTTATTACAACATAATCATCAAATAACAGCCTTTTACAGGATTCGCCTTCTATAAAAATCTGAGGAATTTTATTACTATTTCTAAACTTTAAATAGGTTAAATAACCATCATCGAATAACTCAATTGGAACTATATCTACGTTACCACCTTCATCAATATATGTATAGTTGTACCTCGTATTATTTTCTTGTATTATTTTTTCTGGCTTTTCTGTAATGTATTGCATTTGAGTAGGTAAAGAAACCTCATCTAAATCAACATCAAATTCATCTTCTTCTTGAGGATAATAAAAACGTATTACGTAAGATATATCCTTTTCAACGGAATAATCATGATCCACTTTTTTAGCATCAGTATCTGGGTATTTATCGTAATTTGGTCTTGAAATTAGATCAAAAATGTAATTTCTCTTTTTAGTTGTCGTAATAATCATGTTAGTGCGACTACTGACTTCAAATGGCATGACAAGCAGTTTATTATCATAAGGATTAATTTTCCAACTTGATGCATCACCAACAGCAATATTTTTGACTTTTTCCCCTTCTGCAAACTCAATATAAGAATAGTAACCTTGACTAAAAATTACTGTAAACACCTCATTAGGGCTATATACAAAAGTCTTTATTCTACTATCTACAGAAATAGGTTTATTATTAATAGATGCATTTAAGTTGCCACTTATTAGTAAAGCTAAAACTAACAATATCCTACACATATTCATCATCTACTCTATATGAAATAACTTGAAACCCTAACGGGTTAATATATCTTTGCTGATCATTCATTTCAAGCGATGCATATTTATACGACATCACAACTATCTTATTTTTCCTTGAGGAATTTCCATCTTTTCGTGTAAATTCTATAGAAAATCTCACTTGAAGAGCATCGTTACCTAATTTTTGAATTGAACGAATTTTCAACTCACCTTTAGCATCTGAATATAAATTAAAAAGGTCATTCATATTCTGCGATTTTATATAATTGCTAAATTCACTATATACACTAGGCGAAGAAAACAACCTTACTTTTGTATAATAATTATAATTATAATTATATGGATCAAAAACCTCCCTTGCTTTTATATACTCTGAAATAAAATAATCGTTCAGCGTTTCATTTGCAGAATATTGTTTTACTGTAACAGGATCAACCAATTGCACTATTCCTGACTTTTTATCAATTTCTATAACGAATGGCTCAATAGTGCTACTTGTGCTAATTTTAAATATAGCTAATATGCTTATAGAAATTGCAACTAGTAATATTAATGTAAATAAAAGTAAAGTATTTCTCTGAGCAACAACTGTGCTATAGCGACTTGAATTCCAATTTATATCCTTATCCAATGAATCATTACTTTTTTCTTGTTTTAAAAATTTCAGCATCTCAATATTCTTAAAAATCTTAACTTATATTAATTAACATAGCAAGCTAACAAAGTAGTTATAACAAAAAAGCTAATAAACCCTTAATCCATGGCCTAACTTGCCAAATTTTGTTTCCATATATGAATCATTATATTCATTGCGTTCCATAATAAGTGGTATACACTTTGTAACTTCTATACCGTTATTTTTCAACTCTGATAACTTTCTACCATTGTTTGTAAGTAATTGTATTTTGTTAATGTTCAATTTCTTAAGTATTTTAGCTGCAACAGCAAAGCTCCTTTCATCATCTTCAAAACCCAATACTCTATTTGCATCAACAGTATCAAGATTATATTTTCTTTGCATACTGTATGCTCTTAACTTATTAGTTAAACCAATGCCTCTCCCATCTTGCATCAAGTATAATATAATGCCATTCCCAAAGTCGGTCATTATTTGAATCGCTTGATGTAACTGGCTTCTGCAATCACATGATAAGCTGTCTAATAAGTCTCCTGTATAGCATGAAGAATGAATTCTCACTAATGGCTCATTATCTTTATCTGAATTGCCAATGATAATTGCATAATGTTCTCTTCCGCCACTTTTGGTTCTATAAGATATGATATCTACTTCTTGAGTCTGTTTTAAAAATAATGATGTTTTGCACACTTCATACACACTATGATTTTGTTGAAAATCATTCACAAGTAACGTATTTAGTGCAATAATGTCATTTTCTTCACACCAATTTCGCATTTCATGTTTATTCTCAAAAGTCATATCAGCCACTAACGCGTATGGCAATAATTCTGAGAACTTAAGCAAGGCAACAGCATAAGCATCTATTGTCTTTGAGCATTGCAACTCTTTTATCCAATCTTCCTTTGAACAGTTTATTAAATGGAGCAGTTCATCAAAATTGCTTATCAACAGACGTTTGCTACTATGTTCTTTACTCTGACATATGTATTTTACCTTACTTGCAGTCAAAGTAACATACACATTACCTGATATAAGCTTATATTGACTAAATAAATTTTTTTCTAAAGTTTCAGCAGCAGCAAGCAATAGATAGTTATTTTCATCATCATATATTAAAATTGGAAGACCACGCCTGACTTCACTGATGGCCCTTTCTACTTTATTTCTACTTTGATTTCCTATAAACATTTCACCTACACCAAACAACTTGGTGCGGTCGAGAAGACTTGAACTTCCAAGGCTTTGTGAGCCACAGCGACCTCAACGCTGCGTGTCTACCAATTCCACCACGACCGCACTTTATTCTAGTTTCTATATAATTACTTTAAATTACTTAATCATTTTAGGATTTTTCATCTAAAGTGTCAATCTGATACTAGGATAATTTAGGAAATGCCTGTATAATTTAACTATGAATTTTATGGTTACAAACTTTAATCATTTAAGATAATCTTACTGCTAATTCTTAATTTAGGTCTTTATACAAATGAAAATAGCTAATATCTTCATTTTTTTAATTCTATCTCTTACAATTAGCTTTTACCCCACTCATGCACAAATATTGTACACATGGTCTCAAATCATTCCAGAAAATAAATTAAGCATACGTGCGATTATAGACAATAACATGTGTCCCATTGCTTACGTCGATAATAAGGCAGTAGAAATGCTAAATCGCAGCTCAATTAACAATACCGAAACAGTTTGTGAACTGATAGTAGAAACAAATGCTCAAAACATTAGTATTGACAATATAAAAGTTCCCGTATTAGCGGAAAAGATCAGCAAAATTGCCTTCATTGGCGATACAGGATGTAGAATAAATATGTTATTTCAGCAAGAATGTAATTCTGTAGATAACTGGCCTTTGAAAAAAAATTTAGATTCAATCGCTTTTCATAAACCAGATTTAATTATCCATGTTGGTGATTATCATTATAGACAAACAAAATGTAGAAACACAAAAAAGTGCGGCGATATTTATGGATATAGCAAAGAAGCTTGGTACGCTGATTGGTTTGAGCCTGCAAAAGATATTTTAACACAATCTCCTTTTCTTTTTGTTCGTGGAAATCATGAGAGTTGTAATAGAGCTTATGAAGGATGGTTCAGATATTTAGATTCATACCCCTTTTTCCCTCAAAAATGTGAAGATCTTATTTCCAGTTGGTTCTTAGATGCTGGGCCGATGAAGTTTTTTATCTTCGACTCTTCATCCGGTGAGGAAATTTTTACAACCCAAAGCACAGTTGATGCTTTTGAGAGGCAGTTTGATAAATTGATACAAGATAAGCCCACGTGGTTTTTGACTCATAAACCACTTTGGAGATCTCCAAAAAAAGAATTTTTGACATTAAAAAGCCATGGTAATCTTACACAAATTGAAGCTTTTGGAGATAAATTTCCAAGCAATGTTACTACCATAGTTTCTGGCCACATTCATATAGCCCAGATTTTATTAATGGATAATGTTCCAGATCAGATTATAGTTGGAAACGGCGGTGCATTATTACACGCTCAAGATCAAGAACCTGTTTATCAAAACGTAGAATTTAACTATCCAAATAGTAGAAATTACTTAGCACACGAAGTTAGAAACTTTTTCGGCTTTGGCTTTGCAATATTAGGTTTAGACGATCACAAATTTACTTTCTATAACCAAGATAATAAGGAAATGTATTCTGCAAACCTAACGAAAGACTTTAAACTCAAAACAAATTAAAATTAGGACTATTTAAGGACGCAGAAAAAACGTGCTGAGCTTAAAAAACTCATAGCAACAAAAAACACTGAAATTCTTGTATATATCGACTAATCTGGAATTGATAACACAAAAGTCAGCGTATTAGTATGATTGCAGCTTTGAATAAGGGAAAAATTATGGCGCCTATGATTTTTGAAGGCTACTGCGATACAGACGTTTTTAATAGCTAGTTCAAGCTTTATTGCTGGGTGATTTTGGATAATGCAACTTTTTATAGAAAATAAGTGAATTTGTTAAAAGTATCGGTGCTGAAGTTATATATCTGCCTCCATATTCTCCTGATTTTAATCAAACCATTGGTTTGCTATAAAAAATTGAGCCAGAAAGAATATCCAGCTATTCAAACTATTAGAAAAAGAGCTATATATGAGCATGTTTTAGCACAGACATTTTTTTGTAACTAGGCGAATGCAATCAGTTTTAGCTGCTTGAGAGGATATCAATTAATAAAGAAATGCATCTATAGTAATTAGAAGAAAGAATGAAAAAGTACAGAAGTAGAAATGTGAGTTGACAAAATAAGAGAAATATAATATATTGACGATAGTGATACTATTTAAAATTAATTATGCCAGTGGTAGTAAATACACCAGGTAACATACAAAGAACGTCAAAATTAAGAGATATTTTACTAGCCCCTGTGAGGTGGCTAGTCATTGGTTTAGCTGTAGTATTACTCATAGCATCTATTGTTCTTGTTCTAGCATTAACTCTAGTCGCTCAAGCATTGAGTAAGCTATATGTTCTTGCAGGAGGCAAATTACCAGAATGGTTAGATCAAAGAACTGAAGCATTTATGGAGGCAGCGCGTATCCCACAAACAACGCATGATACTAATGTAAATGATGCAATTAATATTAACGTTCAAAAGCTAAAAGAAAACTATGGCGAGCCTTATGTTGATGATAAGTTTATAAAGGAAATAGAAGGATTTATTGATCAGTTAGAGTGCATAGCAAATGGCACACAAAAAGCTGTAGATAAAGATCAACTCACAGCAGATGAGCAAAAACATGCGCTTGAGTGCCTAAAGCGTATAAAAAATGACCCTGATTCACATAGTGGAAGTGGATTAAGATTGAAGCAAGTTTTAAGTTTGGTTTGGAAAGCTTGTAAGGATAAAAATAAAAAAAGTACTGATAATAATATAGATATTAATACCCGCATATCACAGAGAAAATATCAACTGGTTAAACATTTAGTAGAATCGCAAACAGAATACGGAGTACTTGTTGGCAGTGCATGTTTTACTGGTACCTTTAACAGTATTGTCTCTTCCTTGTACACTTTTGAAGAGTTTTCCTTCTTGCAAAGAGCGGATAAGGCTACTGTAAAACAAGAATTTCAAAATGAGCTACAAAAAAAAGGTGAAGAATTATTTAATCAGCTTGCCAATGATGAAGAAAAAAAAGAAGTTGCAAAAGCTTTAAGTAATCCTTCTACAAATTTCTTTATTAGCTTTATAGAATCATTTAAAAATCACTCTGCACGTGCAGTTTTAGGTGATAAAAAATGTGATGAACTAATAAAAGAAAATTTTGCTAATCTTCAATACAAAGAATCAATATCTAGCTTTATCTAAAGTAATCACTTAACTAACGGCAAAGTGATACCATGTTGATTCATATATTTTCCTTTCATATCATCGTATGATTTCTCGCATTCACTTTCGCCGCTTAAAAACACAAATTGGCATGCTCCTTCATTAGCGTAAATTTTTGCAGGAAGTGGAGTAGTGTTAGAGAATTCAAGTGTGACGTGACCTTCCCATCCAGGCTCTAAAGGTGTGACGTTTACTATAATACCACATCTTGCATAAGTTGATTTACCAACACAAATTACCAGTACATTCCTTGGTATACGAAAATATTCCACCGTGCTGGCAAGTACAAAACTATTTGGTGGGATTATACATACATCTGTTTCCTTATCTATGAAACTATTCTCAGAAAAATTCTTGGGGTCTACAATAGCTGAATTAACATTAGTAAAAATCTTAAACTTATTACTAACTCTTGCATCATAGCCATAAGATGATAATCCGAAAGATACAACACCCTTACTGCTTTTATGATTCACAAAAGGCTCTATCATTCTAGAGTTTTCAGCCTTTTCCCTTATCCATTTATCTGGCATAACTGCCATAATTGTCCTTTAAAGTTTTGTAATACTTATAATAATATGTAATAGAATTTAAATGTAAACCTGAATTCGCGTTACACTCTTGAATGGCAAAGTTTCCAGTATAAACTACCTATACAAAAATAAATTGGCAATATTTCAAGCCTGCCAAGCAGCATCAAAAACGATAGAAATAGCTTTACTCCACCACTAAAGGAGGAATAATTACCTGAAGGACCTATTAGGTTACTAAACCCTGGGCCAGAATTTGTAAGCATTGCAGAAACAGAGCTGATGCTAATTATAAAGTCCGCATTGCTCAAGTAAGACATCACTATTGATGATATAGTGAACGTTAACATGTAAATCGCAAAAAACGTAAAGACGGATTGAACTTCATCATTTTCCAGTATTTTACCATTGAGTTTTACTCTATCGCTTTCACTTGGATTTAATAAAGAGCTAAAGTAATTCCTTATAGATTTTAGAAAAATGACTAAACGGAAGATTTTGATTCCACCACTAGCAGAACCACCACATCCACCAATAAAGGCTGAAAAGAAAGCTAAGACTGAAATAAAGCTCCAATTCAAGTAGTTGCACATTACATAGCCAGTTGATGTGATAAAGGAGGTAATGGTGAATGTGCTGTACCTAAATGATAAAAATACTCCTAAGTCAAAATTTTTATATAACCAAAAACAAGCAAGCAAAGATGAGATAACAACTATCTTAATAAAGTAAGAGACCTGTTCATCATAACAAACGTCTAATCGTCTTATAATTTTTAAATAGCTCAGAAAAGGTAAAGAGCCTAAAATCATAAAGATAATTGTTATGACCTCCAATATAGGGTTATTGTAGTAGCCTATAGAATCGTTATAGTTAGCAAATCCACCAGTTGATACAGCGGACATTCCGTGACATACTGCGTCAAATAATGGCATGCCAGCTAGATAGTAGGAAAATATGCACAATAAAATTAGGCAGTAATATATTTCTGCAATATGTATTACTACGCTTCGCGTATGTGGTAACTTTCTTTTAAGAGCATCTGAGTACTCAGAATAGAGTAAATTATTTAAGCTCAAAACCTTAAATATGGGAAAAATTGCAATTCCTACTGTAATTACTCCAAAACCACCTATACCGTGCAGCATTGCTCTCCACAGTAGTATCCCCGGAGATTGTTGCTCGATGTAACTTAGAACAGTTGCTCCTGTGGTTGTAATCCCAGATACTGCTTCAAACAGTGCATCAATGTAGCTTAAACTATCAAGATAAAATGGAATAGCTGCAAATAGAGATAATGCAATCCAGGTACAACTGGTAATCGCAAAAATTGCCGGCATTCCATGTAACCTACTTAGTTTACCCAATAGAATAAAAATCGCACTAAATATGCAGGTAACTATAAATCCAACCAGAAAATTTTTCCATTCGTAACCTAGATAATTATTAGTAATAGCAGGAATAAGCATTGCTACGCCAAACAACAATAGAAAAATTCCCACAATAAACGCAATTGAACGTAAAACTTGCAGACTTTCCATAGACAGTACTTTGAAAGCTATATGTTATTAAAACTTCAACCGCTTTGCTAATTTTTTCTCTTGACTTTCCATAAGATGGTACAAGCCTCCACCTTCTAGGTGGAGAAACTTTAGTTTGTCAATGTCATAACTGTACTTTATAAAGTATAGTTATGACGGAATATGACAAAGGAAAACACACTGTATTTTATCATAGGTACCATATAGTCTGGATTACAAAATATCGGTACAGAGTATTAACTAAGGCTATGAAGGAGAGAATACGAACAATCATAGCAGAAGTATCTGAAGAAATGGGGATTAAGATAGAAAACGGAGTAATATCATCAGATCATTTACATTTATTCGTAGTAATACCTCCTCATATAGCTGTGAGTGATTTTGTTCAAAGAGCCAAAGGCAGGTCTTCACGCAAAATTCAACAAGAATTTCCAGAGCTAAATAAAATGTACTGGGGAAAGCGTTTTTGGGGAAGAGGATACTTTAGTGCTACCAGCGGACATATCACAGATGAAGTCATTAATGAGTACATCAATAAACATACAGATGCACATCAGCCTCATTCTATATCTAGTATAAGATTGGAGTAGCTTTAGCTTCTCACCGCGCTTCCAGCGCTATATCCAACCTTTCGGCTCTCAGCCGATAGTGGTTGAGTTGATTATAAATAAGTATAATTATAGCGCTAAATTTGCCATAAGAGATAGAGGTAAGGTATGTTATTAACTGACAGACAAAAAAAAATTCGAGATTCATTAATTAGTGAAGCTATAAAAGGCAACTTTGAGAATATAAAAAATAATCACGATAGCGATATACAAGAAGTTTTGAAAAACGAATTACCTAGTAATATACAAGAAGAGTTTAAAGGCGATCTACCTAATCCTTGTACCACTTCACAATTTATTATATTCCAAAAAAATCAAAAGGAAATTAATCAATGTATACAGAAAATGGAGCAAAAAATTGAGAGTATTTCGTGTGATATAGCTATACAAGAAGCGAAAGGAAGTGATGATTCGCATATGCAAAAAGTGAAAAACTTAAAGAGAATAAGTGATCTTCACCACAAATTACGTCAAACAATAGATTATTTAGATGTTAAAAAAGTTAAAGCAGTATTAGAAGATTGTGATACAAATCTAGCAATGATTTTAAATAGACCTATACATTCACAGAGCAAAACTACCCTTTTACTTTATCCTCTGCAAGTTGGTCTTAATAAACGATATATAGGTGATGGTAAAAGATTGAAACAAGAAGATCTGAGAAATATAAAAGAAATTACTAAACTTCTTTGGGATAAAGCTTCTCCTGAGATTCGCGATTTCTGGTTTAAATTCCATCAAGATCAACAAGAAGAAAGTACAAAAGACACAAAAGCAACCTTTGAAGCTCATTTGAAAAAAGCTTCTCCTGATATTCGTGACTTGTGGCTTAAATATCAAAGAGTGCCTGAAAATCAAGATGCAGCTGTAATAAAACTTCTTAAAGGTGAGCAACAACGGCATGCCAAGATAGGTAGTGAGAAGTGGCTTGAAGATTTTATTCAAGAAGTTAAGGATTACAAAGAACAAAAAAGCATAAAAGAAAATTGTGAAATAGCCATAGAGAAACCTATCACCAAATGTGTTCTGCAAAACGCGCAACTTTCTAAAGTGAGCACAAATAGAGCCTGTTATATTTCGTAGAAAGTTTTTGTAGTAAATGAGTGCTTAGGAAAGCTAAGTATGATAACAATAAAAACAAGAAATTTAAACGTTCTATTGTTAACCTAGTATCCAGAATAAAAAAATATCAAAGTCATCATATTATATCACGAACCTTTTCCAAGACTTTCTTCATATTTTCACTTGAAAGTGGAATTAGACCAAGCCTAGATAGATATCCACCTTCAGTACTAATAGAATCTACAACTTCTCTAATGAATTCCCTTAATCCATCAACAGTATCTAAGTGTTCTTTCTTGATATAAAGATATAAAGGCCTTGCTAACATATACTCCCCCGATGATATATTTTTATAAGTTGGCTCAATTCCTGCGATTGTGCTTCCTTGAATCTCATCTTGGTTTTTCGCTAAAAAGCTGAAGCTAAATATTCCTAAAGCATTTTTATTGCTCTTCAACTTTTGTATTATTATGTTTTCATTAATTCCAACTTCTATATATCTTCCATCATCTCTGATATTACTACATGCTTTCTTTCTTTTTTCTTGGTCTTGATAATTCTCTTTGAAAATCCTTGAGTTCATACATGAATATTGATCAAGCATAATAAAATTAATCAAAGTTTCATGTGTACCTGTATTTTGATGTGGGCCATAGATTTTAATTTCTGTTTTTGGTAGAGCTTGATTTACATCAGACCAAAATTTCTTGTTATTCTTTACTAATCTATCATTGTCTTCAGAATATGAAGATAAAGTTTCAAACAGGTCATTTTTTGTAAAATCAAATCTATGGCTTTGATTTGAATTTGCAATAACAATTCCATCATAGCCAATTATGATCTCTATTACTTCATTCACTTTATTTCTTTTACATAATTCTCTCTCTACTTCCTTCATAGGGCGAGATGAAGTAGTGATATCTGGTGTGCCTTCCCCTATTCCTGAACAAAACATTTTGAACCCTGATCCACTTCCTATCGATTCTACAACCGGAGTTTTAAAGGAAAATATACGGCTGAATTCTTCAGATATAAATGAGATAAAAGGAAAAACAGTTGAAGATCCAACAATTCTGATATATCTTCTGGCATCAACATTTGACAGTGGGATGAGTAATACAAATGCAAAAATAAGGAAAAGGCGTTTCAGCATCGTTTTCGCTCAAGAGTGTAAACTTAATTATCGTAATAAAAAATCAAACTGAAAAGCTTTTTTTCTAGATTTCAAAAGGTATAACGATCAAATGTGTGCGTAATGATGAGATCTGAATCACAGCATTCATACAGTTGCATATGTATCGAATCCTTGTATGTTTTTCAACACTGAAAATTCTTCCATATTAACTTAATGATGCAATATATCCTTTTCTTTAATAGATAAGTCGTCATCGACTTTTTTTACATTATCATCAGTAATGTTTTGTATTTCCTTTTTGGCAACATGAAAATCATCTTCTGAGATTTCCTTATTTTTCTTCATTTCCTCTATTTCTTCCATAATATCTCTGCGTATATTTCTAATCGCAACTCGTGCATTTTCAGAAAATTGATGCAATAACTTCACTAACTTCTCACGGGTTTCTTGTGTTAAGTCTGGAAGAACTATACGTATAGTATTTCCTTCAACAACAGGATTTAAATTCAGGTTAGCATTGATTATCGCATTTTTTACTTCACCGATAACAGTAGCATCCCAAACTTTAACTGATAGAGTTTTGTTATCTATAGCTGAAACGCCTGCAACTTGGTTCAGTTTTTGATGTCCACCATAGATATTTACAACTATACCATCAAGTAATGATGAGTTAGCTCTACCAGTACGTACACCTTTCATATCATCATGAAAAGACTGAATAGTTTTTAGCATTCTTTCTCTTGTTTTAGCTTTTATTTCGTTTAACATAAATTACCTAATGTTTATAATCTGAGACTATAGTATAAGTACCTTGACCTTTAATAATATTGACCATTTTTTCACTTTTCAAAGAAAAAACTACAATTGGAATAGAATTTTCACGAGCAAGTGAAATTGCTGACGCATCCATAACCTTCAAATCACGAGTTAACAAATCTGTGTAAGAAAGCCTATCGTACATTACAGCATTCTCATTTTTTTTTGGATCAGCAGAATACACGCCACTTACTTGCGTACCTTTTAAAATAACATTACAATTCATTTCAACAGCGCGTAAAGCTGCAGCTGTATCCGTAGTAAAAAATGGATTACCCGTTCCTGCTGCAAAAATTATCACCCTGCCCTCTTCTAAATGATGAATAGCCTTCCTTCTTATATAAGGCTCACATATAGTAGTCATAGGTATAGCAGACAACACCCTAGAGACTATAGAGCTTTTTTCTAAAAAATTTTGCAAAATTAAAGCATTAATGACAGTGCCAAGCATTCCAATATAATCACTGCTTGCTCTTTCACAGCCACTTAAAGATGCTGATGCACCACGAAAAATATTCCCACCACCAACAACAATACAAACTTGAACTCCGAGATTACAAACTTCAACTATGTCTTTGGATAGTTTATCTATCACTTCCATATCATGGCCAAATAGCTTTGATCCCATCAAAGCCTCCCCAGAGATTTTGAATAACACTCTGGGGTATTTTACTTCTGAAGTTTTGTTACTTATTTGCACCATCCAAAGTAAGTAACTTATAATTAGCTAATTTAACAGCACTTGATTCTATAAAATCAGCAATCTTCATTTTATCATCTTTTATAAACTTCTGCTCTAGCAGAACAACTTCTTCATAGTATTTAGCCATTCGTCCATCTACTATTTTTTTCGCTACCTCTTCAGGTTTATTTAAGCTCTTTACTTGCTCCTCAATTATAGAACGCTCATTGTTTAATTTTTCTTGATCTAAATCATCTATAGATAAAGCTTCAGGTTTCATAGCAACTACATGCATAGCTATTTGCTTTCCAATCTCTTGTTTATCACCAGATGATTGCAATGCTACTAAAGCACCAATCTTACCTAAGCCATTCATATCACCATGTACATAGCCAGCAATAATCCCATCCTTAGTCTCTAGGTAGCAAAGATTGCTTAACTCTAACTTCTCACCAAGAACCGATGTACCACTCATAATAGCTTCCTGCACTGTACCAACATCTTCATATTTGGCATTTTTTAACTCATCAAGACTAGTACAACGTTCTTGACAAGCAATTGATGCTAAATTTGAAACTAATGCTATGAACTTCTCATTTCTAGCAACAAAATCAGTTTCACAATTGACTTTAACCAATACACCATAATTTTTAGCCAAGCACATAGCAATAAGCCCATCCGAAGCTACTCTATCAGACTTTTTGTCAGCTTTAGCAAATCCTATTGTACGTAACCTATCAACGGCTTTCTTAATATCACCATCGCACTCTTCTAACGCTTTCTTACAATCGCTTAAGCCAAGCCCTGTTCTATCGCGTAATTCCCTTATACTACTTGAATCCATCTTCATTTACTTACTATTACCTCCCTTTCTGTTTCAACCTTAATACGCTTCTTTTTAGTTTGCACAGTATCCTCTTCTTTTTCTTGAATAAGCTCATCATCCTTAACTCTAGACCTTGTCAAACTAGACTCTATTCCAGCTAATATAGAATCAGCAACTAATTTACAATAGAGCTCTATTGATTTTCTTGAATCATCATTTCCTGGTATAGGATAGGCAATACCATCTGGGTCAGAATTGGTATCAAGTACTCCAACTACAGGAATACCCAGTTTTTTAGCCTCTTTAACCGCTATATGCTCTTTGTTAGTATCAATAATAAATAAAATATCAGGAACTGCTCCCATTTCTCTAATTCCACCCAATTCTTTATCAAGCTTTTTTCTTTTCTTTTCAATGTTTCCTAATTCTTTTTTTGTTAAGATGCTATCTTCATCATTGGATATTTTCTCATATTGTATCAAAGTTTTTATCGAAGAAGAAACAGTGTTCCAATTAGTAAGCATACCACCAAGCCATCGATCATTTACATAATACTGACCACAACGAACTGCTTCACTTGCAACAATATCTAAAGCTTGAAATTTCGTACCAACAAATAAAATGCGACCATCTTGAGATGCAACATCGTATAAAGCTTTCATCGCCACCTCTAACAATGGTAATGTTTTTCGTAAGTCTATTATGTGTATACGATTCTGTTGATGTATACCATATATATATGGGGCCATTTTCGCATTCCAGCGACTAACTTTATGGCCAAAATGCACACCAGATTCAGCTAAATCACGTATAGTAACTTTAGGCAAATTTATCATATTTACTCCTCCAAATAGTTTACCTTCCATGGCATAACCCTAATGGGACTATTTGCATAAGCCATGTGTGAAATTAAGTTATTTACATAGTAATAAAAAAGACAAAAAAGCGCAAACAAAAAATATTGACAAGTGGCAACACGTTGATTAGCTTTAAAGTTGCAAACGTTAAAAAGCAATGGGGGGTGTAGCTCAGTTGGTTAGAGCGCATGCCTGTCACGCATGAGGTCGTGAGTTCAAGTCTCATCACTCCCGCCATTACAGCAGAAACACCTTAAAATTCTTTAAGTTTCTTATTAATTTGAATTAATTTCTTTCAGAGACTTGACATGATATTGTAATTGCTGCTTAATCTATTTAATTTTATCGTTAATAATTGGGATTAAATATGTTTATTTCTGAGGTTTTTGCGGCAGATGCGACTAACAATGTATCAGCATCTGTTGCTAGCTTTATTCCACTCATTTTAATATTTGTAGTATTTTATTTTCTCATTATTCGCCCCAATCACAAAAAACTAAAAGAACATAGAAGGATGATAGATCAAATAAAACGTGGTGATACGGTTATTACTTCTAGTGGAATAATAGGTGAAGTAAACAAAGTTGACGAAGTAAATGCACAACTAATACTAGAAATAGCACCAAAAATTGAAATAAAAATCCTAAAGTCTGCTATATCTGAAATCTTAAATAAAGAAATTCAAAAGCCAGTAGCTAAATCTATTGAAAAAAGCAAAGTTGAAAAGAATGGCAAGAAAAATAAACTAGAGGAAAGTAAAAAAGACAAAAATGCTTCATAATTTACGAAGTGTGTGGAATACTAGGTATAGTAAGTAGCGGTGATTCAGTAATACCAACTTTACTAACCGCGTTGCAAAAATTGGAATACAGAGGGTATGACTCTTCAGGTATAGCAATTATAAATAATAGAGGTAAGATAGAAGTCAAAAAATCAGAAGGTAAAGTTGAAAGATTATGTGAAGTTGTTCATGAGAGCAAGATATCTAGTAGCAAAGTTGGTATAGCACATACTCGTTGGGCTACACATGGAGTTCCAAATCTTAAAAATGCTCATCCCATTTATATAAATAATGTTGTTGTTGCTCATAATGGCATGATTGAAAATTACAATATATTAAAAAAGGATCTGGAGGAAAAGGGAGTATCTTTTCATACCGACACTGATACAGAAGTAATACCAAACATATTAACTGCATATCTTAATGAAGGATTGTCACCAGTTGATTCTATATTACAGTGTCTAAACAATTTACAAGGTTCACTTGCTTTGGCTTTATTATTTGCAGAATATCCAGATACTTTATTTGTTGCAAAAAGAAATTTGCCTTTAGCAATAGGATATAACTGTAATAAAGTATTTGCTGCCTCTGATACTAATGCTTTGAGTTCATTTGTAGAAAAAATATTGCATTTAGAAGATAATGATATTGCAGTAATAAAATCTAACGAATTTAGTATATATAATAATGGTACACAAGTTAAACGTAGAACAGAAAATAGCAGTCCAAGAAATTTTCTAATTAGTAAAAATGGTTACCCTAGCTTTATGCTAAAAGAAATTTTTGAGCAACCATATGCATTAAACAAAACAATAAATCAATTTTATAAACAATATAAAGAAATCAACAAAGAATTATTTTCTGAACTAGGTTACATTACTATAGTTGGATGCGGTTCATCCTATTTTGCTGGACTAATAGCAAAGTGTTGGCTGGAAAGTATTGCTCAAATTCGGGTATATCTAGAAATCTCGTCAGAATTTAGGTATAGCAGCGTCAAGCTCGAAGAAGGTAGTATTGGCTTATTCATTTCTCAATCTGGTGAAACTGCAGATACTATGGAAGCACTACGTTATGCGAGATTGCAGAAACAAATGATCATTAGCATAATTAATACATTTAATAGCAGCATAGAAAAAGCCTCAGATATTATATTGCATACTCTTGCTGGACCTGAGATTGGTGTTGCTTCGACAAAAACCTTTTCTACGCAGCTTGCAATTTTAGCATGCTTTGCTGTAGAACTTGGAAAAATAAAAGGTATACTGGGTAGAGAGAGGATAAAGGAACTAAGCGGTGCTATTAATTCTATTCCCGAACATGTTGAGCATGTTTTGAATGTGATGGAAATACAACATATATCAGGCAGTATATTAGAGCACAATAATATAATTATAATTGGGAGAGGAAGCTCATATGGAGTTGCAATGGAAGGTGCATTGAAGATAAAAGAGCTTTCATATATCAACACAATTGGTATTGCAGCGGGAGAAATGAAGCACGGTTCTATCGCTTTGATAGACTCTACTGTACTTGTTATCGCAATTATTCCTTACGATAATTTATTCTTTAAAACGCTATCCAATATACAAGAGATTATTGCAAGAAAAGGTAAAGTAATTGCCTTTAGTGATAAGCAAGGAGCACCGCTCTTAAAGGGAATTTGCATAGATGTGGTGCAACTTCCAGAAGTTGACAATTTTGTTTCTCCAATTATCTACAGTGTTGCTATGCAATTTCTTGCTTATTCTATTGCAGAAAAAAAAGGGTTAGATGTAGATTGTCCGAGAAATTTAGCTAAATCTGTCACAGTTGAGTAACCTATTTAAAGTGAGTTGCTAATTAACAGCTCTAATTGTCAGTTATAAATTACTGAATTTTACTAATAAATTCATTGCTATCATTAGCCCTCTGCGAAAGAATATGTAACTAATGTAAGGATGAGAGAGGCTAAAATCCACGCCTCAAATTAACAAGATTTGCCATTATGGTTACCAGAGACAACTTAACCTAGCAAGCAAGAATTAACTAACAGAAAAATTGAAAACTAATATCAGTTTCTTAATGTAATGCTACTAATATTTTTCTAAAAAGCAATATGTTTTCTATTCAGGAAAGTCTACATCGCCATAACAATATTTACTAGAATGAGGTCTTGTCTCACTGTAAAAACGCAACCAATGATCAACGTCTATCTGAAGATCTTCTAATAAATTGTAGATTGTTTTACAAAAAAAGAGGAGTAAATGAGAGTTCAGTAACTTGATTATAGAGTTGTACTGCCTTTCCATATTTGAAGCAAGTTGTTATTCTACCTCAAACCATAGCACAAAGTAAATATGGCATTTTATACTAAAATTTTCTGTTTATGAGTTATATTATGTAAAGATACTATTTGACATTGAGCTTTAAAGATATTATGTAATAGCATTATTTAATATGTGAGGTTTATTATGGCTAAAGTAAGTGCTGGTGAAAACTCAAAAAAGCTTAAAGATGGTAAAAATCAGCCCATATCACCAAAAAAGTTCAAAGGCAGTCAGTATATGTCACCAAAACGGAGCCAGAATTCTGGTGAAAAGCTATGGAATGTATTAGAATCATTAGAAGAAGCAAAATCAGAGTTGAAAAAAAGAAAGTTTGAAATAGAACTAAAAAAAGACACTAAAATATCAGAAGAAGGAATAGAAAAAGTAGTGGAATTGGAAAGGAAAACAGAAAAAGAGATAGAAGAAATAGCAATGCCAATATCAACGTTACTACTTAAGGAAACAATAATAAAATTACAAGGAACAAAAATAATAAATTTTTTTAAAAAATTAGAAAAACAAGTAAAAGAAATGCAAGAATTATGTAAGAAACTAGAATTAAATGCTAAAATAGAAAAAGAAGATCTAAATAAGCTCGAGGACATAAAGAAAGAATCAGAAAAGTGTTGCAGAGAGTTAGTGAGCTATATGCCTAATTCAAATAATCCTAGAATGTTGTACACTGCTGTTATTGGTGTTGGTCTTGCTGTTGGGCTGGTAGCAAGTACTATACTTGAACATACAACTAGACTAAGTATATTAGCAATAATTGGCATAGCTACAGCATCTGCACTCGTAGCTGGTGGTGCTACATATGAAGCACTAAGACCTAATACTAAAATAGATGAATCAAAAGAAGTCCAAATAAAGAGTTCTCATCACTCACTTTCCTAATCACACTTTAATTCAAACTTTATCAGTTTTATTCAAGTTGCTTCTAAAAGGAGAATATCAATGGTGTCCTCCTTACTGATTTGGTTAAAATGCAGAAAACGCCTATGTCAAAATTTACACAGATGTTAAGTGCTGCCACTAATTCCCAGTTAGTACAATTTGTGTATCTTATTGACATATTTAATTTATTCTGTTACAATTTTTACTAATTAGGTTGAGGTAAAACAATGAAGAGTTTTAAATGGCTACTTAATCAAGTCAGACTTTCATGGATTAGCTTAATATCAAAAGTAAAGAGCTTTTTTCAAACTAACGATACACATCATCAAACAACTGCTAGCAATGGAAATGACCATACAAAAAAAATAAGTATAGAGAATAAAATAGAAACGAAAGGTAATGAGATTGATTTAGAGGATGAACAGGATGTGTTTGAGGATGCTCTAACAGGAGAAGAGCTAGATGAAGAAGAATTTTTTTATGCTGTTGAAAGTTTTAATGAACAGGAAGTTAATGCTAATAGAGAAAAAAAGGAATATGAAAAAAATAAGTACTATAGTCTACAAGATGGTCTACAAGAAAAAAATGAATTTGATCACACAACGCACACTCTTACACTTGCTTTTGAAATTGAAAAGCCATTTCCAGACTCTGACCTTAGTAAATTTAAGTTATGCGAACTTAAGCAAAATGGTGATAAATATACGTTTGTCTTAGAAAATGATCAGAAAAATCGAATAGAATTACACTCTGAATATCTCAATATTTATTTTCCTAAGTATTTTGAGAAACACAGTAAAAAAGGAGCTTACACCGAACTTTTTTCTCAAGAAGAAAATAGAATTAGCAATGATATTATAATACCGCTACAAGTTCCAAAAGAAGCAAGCATACTTACCAAAGAGTGCAATTGGCTAATAAGAAAGGTTGTAGGTGAAATACCAGATTATCCAGTGGGCAAATCGCTTGAATACTGCAGGAGTCATGTAAATTTCTCTCTTAACTCAAACAATACTATATCTCTTTTTCTAACATCAGAACTGATAAAACTTGCAGCTAAATCATCAGGTACTCCAACAGAAACAAACTGGCCAATAAAGGATATTATAGTCAGAGGTAGTTTTATTAATCAGCGTATTGATAAGCAAACTAGAGTTGAAAAAGTGATTGAGCCTTATATTGATAAGCATTATATAGTTGAAGAAACTTTTGAAGTAGTTAACGTAGAATGTTCATCAGAGCTGAAGATTTCTCAACCTAGCATATAGCCTTATATTCTTTCATCAGCATGATATAATTTTGTGCAGATTGTGTAATATGTTTTATTTCTTCATTTGACATTTTTTTGAAGAATTGTGCTGGCCTGCCAGCCCATACTTCACCACTTTTTATCACTTTGACCTTACCCAGAAAAAGTAGACAGAAAGTTAAGACGTTTTTGAAGTAAAATAAAACGTTTTTTCAAAGAGGTGTGGTATGACAAAAAGAAAAGAATATACAGCAGAATTCAAAATTGAAGCTATAAGACTAGTAAAAGAAACAGGTCAATCATCAGCAAAAATAGCAAGAGATTTGGGTATTAGCGGTGATTCATTAAGCAGATGGGTAAAAACATACAATGATAGAATGTCTGGAGTAGATGCGTTTCCAGGAAAAGGGAAAGTAGCTCATTGTGACAAAGAAAAGTTTTATTTAAAGAAAGAGCTGGCAAGAGTAACGAGGGAAAGAGACATTTTAAAAAAAGCCCTGGGATATTTTGCAAACCAAAAAGAGTAAAATATTCTTTTATAAAAGAACATGAAAACTGCTATAAAATACGGGAATTATGCAGATTTTTGAACGTATCTGCTTGTGGTTATTATAAATGGATTACTAAGGAAAAAAACAACAAAAAATCAATAAGAGAAGAGCTCATACAAGATATTCAGAAGGTATATCGAGCATCACAATGCAGATACGGAGCTCCTAAAATTCACGCTGAATTAAAGGCTTTAGGTAAAAATTATAACATCAAAACAGTGCAAAATGTTATGCAGAAAAATGGCATTCAAGCTAAGCTTAGACGAAAGTTTAAAAGTAAAAAACCACAAATAGACAATAGAGTTATAACTCCTAACATATTAAATCAGAATTTCATCGCTGATCAACCTAACAAGATATGGGTAACTGATATTACGTACATAAAAACTAATGAAGGATGGTTATATTTGGCAGCAATAATAGATTTATATTCACGCATGGTGATTGGCTGGTCAATGAGTAATGCAGTAAATAGGCAATTAGTTATAGATGCGTTATTCATGGCTATTGGTAGGCGCAAATCTGCTAAAAATCTACTATTTCATAGCGATCAAGGATCGCAATACACCTCTAAAAATTATCAATTTTTACTAAGTACAAAAAATATTACTTCTAGTATGAGTCACAAAGGTTGTTGTTATGATAATGCTGTTTCAGAGAGCTTTTTTAGTTCACTTAAGAGAGAGTTACTCATTGATACTTCACAACACTCTGCACAACAAGCTAAAACCGCAATATTTGAATATATAGAAATTTTTTATAATAAACAGCGTAGACATTCTACTATTAACTATTGCATTCCTGAGCTTTTTGATTCATCATTCTCATAGCAAAAACGTCTT
The DNA here is from genome assembly GCF_964028235.1 of Wolbachia endosymbiont (group B) of Cyclophora punctaria. Taxonomy (NCBI): domain Bacteria; kingdom Pseudomonadati; phylum Pseudomonadota; class Alphaproteobacteria; order Rickettsiales; family Anaplasmataceae; genus Wolbachia; species Wolbachia endosymbiont (group B) of Cyclophora punctaria. The sequence continues at coordinate 741,477 of NZ_OZ034749.1, read as the reverse complement.
AACTTTCTGTCTACTTTTTCTGGGTAAGGTCATAGTACCGTTCTTTGATGAACAGAAAGTATCATTGCTACGTGTTTTGACGGATCGTGGTACAGAGTATTGTGGCAGACCTGAAAATCACGTTTACCAGCTATATTTAGGGGTAGAAAATATTGATCATTCTCGAACCAAAGCTCGTTCTCCACAGACTAATGGCATATGTGAAAGGTTCCATAGAACTATGCAAGATGAATGTTACAATATTATCTTTAGAAAGAAAATTTACACCTCTTTGGCAGAACTTCAGTTAGACGTAGACCATTGGGTGCATTCTTACAATAGATCTAGACCACATTCAGGTAAATATTGCTATGCCTATGCAAACCTTTTTTGATAGTATGCATATTGCTTATCAGAAAAATATTGATAGCATTAAACAGGATGCTGATATCGGTTTTGACTTTGTCAATTCTTCTGTCAGATAATTCATGCCTGTCAGATCAAGTCTAAACTATTACAAGCCATTAGCTACTTCATAAATTCTTACTCCATGCTCATCAACTCGTCCACGCATTCCTCTTTTTTCATCTCCAGGTAGCAACAATGTAACCGCCGTTATCCTATTGCTTTCAAAAAAATCATTAGTTAAAATATTACTAATGTTTATTTTTCCTTTATTATCATTCAGCACAATTCTTGCAGTCAACATAGTTCTAATTGGACTTCTCACTCTAAGCTGTACAGATTCTACATCACTGTTTTCTATGTGTTGAGCAATTTCTTGCTTAGTTTCATCAATAATCTTGCCTTTTAGATATTTACCGTGATTTTCATTTTCTGAATTATAAGAAGAGCTATCAGCAAGAATTCGCCTTTTTGACTCTTCATCATCACAATCTAAATATTCAATTTTGCGGTCATGCTTGGTACCTAAAAATGGATGATCATCTGCTCTCACCCTATTATTCGGAGGAAAATTGAAAGTCCTATTCCATTTATCACTTGACACTGGTCCAGGTATTCCTTGAACAACCTCAGAGTTTTTTTCTTTAGAAGAATTACTTAACATTATATACCCCCTTATTCTATAAATAGCCTTACCTTAGAATGTTTTTAACATATGTCAAATAAAAATTTTGACATATTTGGCACAAAAGCGTTTTAAATAATAAGAGCAAAATGGACAAATCTATTTCGTGAGTAACCAAAAACCGTTTTGTATTCATTCAGACAAGGAAAAATAGCAGATAGTGTCATGCAAGTAGCTGACACCCTTTTGGTGGACCACACACACAACTTTACAAACATTGCAATATGGCACATAGTAAATGATGTCATTCCAGTGCTTGACACTGGAATCCAGTTTTTCATTTTATCTCATCAAATTTAGCATAAGCTTAGTTTGCTTGTAAATTTTTCTGGATTCCAGTGTCAAGCACTGGAATGACATCACCATTCTATAACGCAAGACCTATACTCACCCAACCTAATGCATTACTTGCAATTTGGATCCCAAGTGTCAGCTACTTGGATAACACCAAATGGGCTACTCGCATTTTTTAGGCCTAAATCACAATGCTCGTACAGTAAGCACTGACCATTTTTTGTATAAGTTACCTTTATAAACAAATGTTTGCACAGCTGTAACACCCACCTTGAAAACTTCAGAAAAACTTACCTGCCGTTTTTAACTTGTTTAAACTTCCAAAACCAATCTATTTGGATCTTCTATGTAATTTTTTATTTTAACAAGGAAAGTAACTGCTCCTTTACCATCAACTATTCTGTGGTCGTAAGAGAGGGCAATGTACATCATAGGTCTGATTTCAATTGAGCTACTCACAGCAACTGGTCTATTTTGTATTGAGTGCATGCCAAGTATTCCAGATTGCGGAGGGTTTATTATCGGAGTAGAAAGAAGTGAACCATACACACCACCGTTTGAGATAGTAAATGTTGCACCTTCCATTTCCGATACTTGCAGCTTACCTTCTCGTGCTTTTTTGCCAAGAGCAACTAAAGTTAGTTCAATTTCAGCAAATGACATTTGATCAGCATCACGAATAACTGGTACAACAAGACCTTTGTCAGTGCCAACAGCAACACCTATGTCATAGTAATTTTTATATACAATTTCATCACCTGAAATCTCAGCGTTAATCTCACGAATTTCTTTTAGTGCTTGCACTGCTGCCTTTATAAAAAACGACATGAAACCCAGTTTTATTCCATATTTCTTTTCAAAAGTTTCTTTATACTTTGCCCTCAGATCCATGACGTTTTTCATGTCAATTTCATTGAACGTGGTCAGTATTGCAGCAGTATTTTGCGATGCTTTCAAACGAGCAGCTATTACTTGCCTTATTTTGCTCATTTTCACTCGCTCTTCTCTTCTCTCTCCACTTACTACACTTTTTGGCGATTCATATTGTTTTACCGGAGGTTGTTCAGCTTTACTCATATGGTCTATCACATCCGCTTTAGTTATTCTGCCTCCCATGCCAGTTCCTTTTACATTTTCTGCACTAATTGCATTTTCTTCCATAATTTTACGAGCTGAAGGGGCATCTTTTTTATCAGCGCTTTCGCCTTTATCTTCTTTTTTCACTTCTTCTTTTACTTCTCCTACAGCAAGTTTTGCCAGTAATTGATCAGAGCTAATTACATCATCCTCTTTCACAAAAAATTCAGTTATTTGTCCTGAAGCTTCTGCAGTTAGTTCTAGCGCCGTTTTATCAGTTTCAATTTCAAAGATCAAGTCATCTACTTTTACTGCTTCGCCGATATTTTTCTTTATTTTTACTATACCTTCCGTAACTGATTCACCACCAAGAGTTTTTGGCGCTCTGATTTCTATAATTTTGCTCATAAAATAACTTCTACATAAAACTTTCTATAAATTTATACATGAAAAGAAACATAAATAAACTAATAAATTCATTAGGCCTTTTATCATAATGCTTGATTATTTCCTCCTAATACATGCAAAATTAAAATACTAAGTAAATTGAAATAAGATTATGGATTTTGATAAGGCAGGCAATGCAGAAGACTTATATAACGAAAAACTTCAACTGATATGTAAGACTTATAACAGAGAATTACTATCAAATCAAAGAGTTGTTGATGGCATCAATTCAATGGATTACAGTAAGCTTAAAATCTTATGCAAGTATCATAATAAGTTTAGTCACAAAGGTATTGAAGAATTACTATTAGATGAGAGCATTGTTAATCACATCAACGATTATGATGATGAAATGTTTAGGTCCATGCTAAATGATGCACCTGCGGAGCACAATATTCTAGAAATACTAAAAGGTGGGAAGGTTTGCAATATCAACAATGAATTCGAAAGTAGTGATAGTGAGGAGAATGAAGAAGATTATGGATATTATGATAATTATTATTACGAGGAAGATGAAAAAAATGATCCGAATAACTTCGCGAAAGAAGCATTAGGAGATAAAGGAACTAATGAAAAACGTGTTGATGATGTTCAGTTTTATCTTAATGAAGAAATACTAAAATGTATATTTGAAAGTGGTAAGCTTAGTGATGAAGATGTTACAAAATTATTAGAAAACAAGGAAATTCTTGAACGCATCAATTCGGTTGCTCCTGAAAGATTTCAACTCATACTTAATAGTGGTAAGTTTAATGGTACCAGTATTATAGGATTACTAGAAAGTCAAAATGCTGCTAGGAACATCGATCTTATTGATAAAGAAACGTTGAAATATATAATTGAGAATGATAAATTTAGTCTTAAAGATATCATAAAATTACTGGAAGATCAGGAAATTCTTGAACGCATCAATTCGATTGCTCCTGAAAGATTTCAACTCATACTTAATAGTGGTAAGTTTGATGATATTAATATTATTGTAGAATTACTAAAAAATAAGAAAGTTGCTAAGAACATCAATATTATTAGTGAAGAACTGCTTAAATACATAGTTAAAAGTGATAGGTTTAGTAGTGAATATATTATAAAAGTACTAAAAGACCGAGAATTTGTTAAGCTTATCGATTTGATTGATCCTAGAAAATCTAAATCCGTATTTAGGAAATTTGATTATACCATTATTATAGAATTACTAAAAAATCAGGAAGTTGTTGAACGCATCAATTCGATGAATCGTAAAATATTTGACTTAATATTTAAGTATTCTGATCAAGGATATATTATGAATTTACTGAAAGATCAGAGTTTATTTGATCAAATCAATTCTCTTGATGAAAGTAAAGTGAGTATCATGAAAAGTGATTATTTTTTTACAGATAAAGAGATTGTAGCAATACTAAAGACTTCATTACCTCAACTCCATTCTATTGATGGTAATAGATTAAAAATTATATGCAAAAGCATTAAGTTTGATTCTACAGATGTTAGAGAAATACTAAAAGATCAGAGTCTATTCGTTCGAGTCAATTCTATCGATCTTGAAAAACTTGAACTTATATCTAGTAGTAGTAAATTTGATCGCTCCATGGTTATGGATTTACTAAAAAGTCGGAATTTTATCGATTCTATTGATACTGAAAAATTTCGACTTCTACTTGATAATGCAAGCTTGAATGACAAAAGGATTATAACACTACTAAAAGATCAAAATGCTGTTGAGAAGATCAATTCTGTTACCACTAAAGAGCTAAAAGCAATAACAGATAATGTTACTGGTAAGGTATTTGTCAATATATTTAAAAATTTTAAACCTAGCGTAAAGTCGACTTTGAGGCTTGCTATACTCCTGCGTAAAGCTGGTAAAATTACAGATATTAATATCGATTATTTGAACAACAAGGAACGTATTTACGAAGATATAATTAAATATGTTCCCCAAGAGCTGAGCATATATACTCAATATCCTTTCCCAGGGATTTTCTTAGGCGGTAAAGATCTTCCTCAAGAGCAGGACATAAATATAAATTCACTTGTACCATTCCTTACATTTGAAAGATATATTGAATGCAAAGAACCTGTGTCAAAATTATATAATTTATCTTTAGAGCAGGTTATTGAGAATATCAATCCACATAAAAGAGCTAGGTATTTCTAATAACACCAAATTCATTTATTTATAATAATTTTACTATATCGTAAAACCATCTATATCAGACTATTTTTACTATATTTTCTTGGTAAAATCACTGGCAGCTGACACCGAGGTTGAGAAAATTTTTGTAATATAGACTATCAATGATTTTTCAGTAATAATATAGTTTTAGGTGGATATAGTGAACGTTTCATACAGAGATATAGAAATCAAGCTAATTAGAACAGGTTGAATTCAAATGTTGAATCTAGAATCTCTGCCAAAACATCTAGCAATTATTATGGATGGTAATGGTAGGTGGGCAAACAATCAAGGAAGGGTAAAAATTGATGGCTATAGAAAAGGCAGTGAGGTTGCATTTGATATTGCTAAGCATTGCACAGTCCTGGCCATACCTTACTTAACTTTGTATGCATTTTCCATGGAAAATTGGCTCAGGTCTGAAAACGAAACAGACTACCTATTTAATTTATTTTACTCCACTTTAACTAATGAAGATAAAATGAAATTCATTTACAATTGTAACATTAAGTTAAATTTTATTGGCAATTTAAGTCTATTGCCCAGTAAAATATTCGATCAAATCAAAAAAGCAGAAGAAGTGACACATAAGAACGATGGTCTATTACTCACTGTTGCAGTTAGTTATGGAGCAAAGCAGGAAATTATACATGCTATCAACAACGTCATAAAAGGAAATATTGATTGCGTATTGGAAGAGGAATTTGAAAAATTTCTGTATACTAAAGATTTACCAAAACTGGATTTATTAATTCGCACTGGTGGCGAGAAAAGGTTAAGCAATTTTTTACTATGGCAAGCAGCTTATGCTGAATTGTATTTTTGTGATACTTTGTGGCCTGATTTTTCTTGTCAAGATTTGAGTAAAGCATTAGCAGATTATACAAAGAGAGAGAAAAAATATGGTAGATAATAATTTTATGGTGAGAACACTGTCTTCAATAGTAATATTACTGATATTTTCTTTTGCTACATATTTCAGTGATTTATCATTTTATCTACTAATTTTTTCAATTGCGGTTCTATCTTCTTTTGAATGGTATAACCTAACTAAAGGCAATAGAATCTTATACATTTTTGCATTACTACTCATTGCACTACCAAATGCATCGCTGATATACTTATATAATCTACCACAGGGAAAATATGAATTAATATGGCTTATCTTAACCATTTGGAGCATCGATATTACCGCTTACCTATTTGGTAAAAACTTTGGTGGTGCTAAAATTTGCCCAATTATTAGTCCTGGAAAGACTTGGTCAGGGCTTTTAGGTGCAGTTTTAGCTGGAGTATTTTGTACAATTTTTGGCTCAATATTTTTGAGTTTATTTCCAATTTTCTATTCCCCAATAATTGGCTTTACAATTGCTATTCTAGCCCAACTTGGAGACTTTACTGAATCACTCATAAAAAGAGTTTACAATGTTAAAGATAGTGGAGGTATAATACCTGGCCATGGAGGAGTACTTGACCGTATGGACAGTTTCATCTTTACTGCCCCCTTTATTGCTATTTACATAAGCTAAAGAATGAAGTGCTATTAACCTTTGGTCCTTTCCTTTTTATTCAATGCTTTCACCTCAACAGATTGAAATTCTTCGGAGTTTACTATTTCACTCATGGGCTTACTGCAATAAGGACAATACATTTCTCCTTCTTTATGTAAATATACTACTGGATGACCAGAACCATCATCATTCTCATCACCACGGCAGCAAACTATTAGATTATTATCCCTCACTTCTGACATTTCGCTCCTTTAATTTATAGTATTTTATACATCGAACATACTCGTTTGGGAATAAAAAAGACAATAAATACTTATTCTCCATTTTTTACCCTATTTAGATTAATCAATTCGGTTTGGACATTTTGTGATACAAAGCTGCTAACATCTTCTCCTAATCTCGCTATTTCTTTCACAAAACTTGATGAGATAAATTGAGTATCTTCAGATGCAGGAAGAAATATGGTTTCGATTTCATGGGAGAGCTTATAATTTACCCAACTCATTTGAAATTCATAATCAAAATCTGATACTGCCCTCAGTCCTCTGATAATAACAGAGGCATTTTGCTCTTTGGCAAACTTCACGAGCAACCCATTAAAAGATATAACATCTGCATTAATTTCTGCTCCTTTAACTTCATTTTCAGCCATGCTTGTGCGTAGCTTTATGTTAAAGGTAGTATGTTTGTTAACATTTTCTGCAACACCAACTATCAACTTATCGACTAGCTTACATGCTCTTTTTATTATGTCAAGGTGCCCAAAAGTTATAGGATCAAACGTACCAGGATAAATTCCTATTTTGTTATTAATGTTCATTTTTTGTTTCTATACTTCAAAAACTTTTGATGGACATAATAACGTTTTTTGTCTAAAAATAAAAGTACGTAGTTGGCCTGATAGCTCAGTTGGTAGAGCAAAGGACTGAAAATCCTTGTGTCGCTGGTTCGATTCCTGCTCAGGCCACATTCTTTTTCTTAATGTTCTATAATATATTATAATATTAATACAATTATTTAGGAAATAATGTCTAAATGTTACAATAGAATATTTAATATACTGTTAATTACATTTCTACTATTAAGTAATATCGCTTATAGTGAAAAAGTAAACAAAGAATTATCTGCTTTGACAGCGGAAAATGCAGTAAATTACAATATAATTGTTGGTTTATTGCAAACAGATGAATCTCAAAATATCTATGAGATATTCAATAATTTTGGGGTTAAAACTATATTTATTGACTACGACAAAATAATTAATCTAAAAGAAATCCAAGAAGAGTTCGCAAAACAAGATGAAATATTGGCAAAAAAGCTGATACTAGATCGAATAAAGGTTGAAGTTGCAAAATTTATCAAAGAGCAAAAGATAAACAGAATATTTATTTCAGATAACTTTCATTCAGCTCTTAAACCTTACCGCCAGCTTGTGAATGAAGCAATTGTAAAAATAGTAGATGACAATCCTACAATTCATTTGCTTACCATATGCGGTGGTTTACAAGACATTATGCATGCAAAAGAAATTGAAATAACAAATGTTGTTAATGATGAGAAGAATCATTTAAAATCAGCATCCTATCCACAAAAAGAGAATATACCTCTTCAGCAGATAAAAATTGTTCCAGGTAGTAGTTTGGAAAAAGTGGTAGCTAGATTTTTACTACCTAATCAAAATGGCTGGTTTTCAACTTATTTTCCGAATGCTCATTCAGGTACAGTAAGTAATACTACAGAGAATAGAAGAAGGCTAGAGCTACTTGGATATAAAATTGCAGCATTTGCCAATGACGGGTTAATAGAAGCTATCGAAGATAAGCATAGTAATATTTACTTTCAAAGTCATCTAGAAGCCCTTGTTGTCAAATCAGATAAAAACTCTCGTTTGTCAAGCCAAAAGGTACGTCAGGTTTCAACACTAGTTGCTATAGCGATTATAAATGATTTTCTTCATCGCGTTTAATGCTAAAATAAGGAAAATCATTTAATGTCATGCCAGTACTCTTTTTCTTGTCATTCCAGTGCGTGATGCTGGAATGGCTTTGTTGCACAGGTCAAATAAAAAGAACTGGCAGTTACTGACAAAATTCACTATAAGACAAGCATTTAACCTACTAAAGAAAAATATGCCACAAAAAATGAGAGTCAGTAACTGCCATGAATATAACAAATTTCTCCAAGAGAGGGGAAATATTTTTTATTACGTCAATGATGCCATAGAAAATTGGTACGAAAAAGGTCCAAAAATGGCTGGTGGCAACTATATTTATAGCGATAAGGTCGTGATTCTGGTTCACATAATAACTTATTTATTTAGAATAGATCTGAGACAAACAGCGGGATTTATAGCAGGGTACCTTGAGCAAGTAAGGAAAAACTTGCAAGTTATTAGCTATTCCCAGGCCTCAAGAAGGCTTAAAAAACTTAACATCAAAATTAATGATCGAAGACATGATAAAAATAATACAGAAGATATTGAGATTGCCATAGATAGTACTGATCTACAATAATATTCCAGGTCATAGCAAGGCAAATGGTACAGATAGAAAGTATCGCTGCTATGAGCAAACAAGAAAACTGCATGTAATGCTAGAGATAGGTAGCAAAAAAGTTATAGCAGCAAAATACAGTGGCGGAGTTTATTCTGACCACTATGGAGCATGTGATCTTATTGCAAGGATTGATGTTAAATATAATATAAGCACACTATATGCAGACAGGGCATATAATCGAAAGAAGTTATACAAACTGTGCGATGAGCTTGACATAAAGACAAGGATTCCTCCGCAAAATAATGCAATAGAGCATCCAAAGTTGGATTATATGGATGAGAGAAATTCTACAATCAAGCTCATAAAGTCATATGATGAAGATGGTATGAAGAGGTGGAAAAAAGAGATAAATTATGGGAAGAGATCTTATATAGAAAGTTTTTTCTCGCGACTGAAGCAAACATTTGGGTTTAGTTTTAGAAACAAATCTGAGGTTAATCGTGAGAGAGAACTGCTACTCAAGTGTTATTTGCTTAACAAATTTACTGATATAGGCATGGCTAAATTTGAGATAGCTTCATGAATTTATTCCACGTTACCTATTATCCGAAGAGTAATGCAACAAAGCCTGCTGGAATCCAGGAATTTTTTGAGCACGCAAGTTATGCCAAGTTTTTTGTTGGTAAGAAAGGCTGGATCCCAGTGTCACAAGCACTGGGATGACAGAAAGAGGGCTACTCGGGTGACATCGAAGGGGCTACTTGCATGACAACAAAGGGGCTGCTTGCATAACTCAAATTCAAAGAAAAATCATTTAATGTCATTCCAGCGCGTGACTCTGGAATCCAGAAATAAAGAACAATTGATCCCAGTGTCAGCTACTCGGATGACATCCTTTTTTTCCTGGATACCAGTCGCATGACACTACCATATAGTAAGTCCCAATTTCATCCCAGTCTGGGATCTTCTTTCAAAAATTCAAAATAATCTATCAAAAAGGAGAATATTATGTCTACAATAATTTTATCATCAATTTTAAGTAAAGCGGGCAGTATTTTTGGTCCAATTGGCCAGATTGTCGGCTCAGAACTCGGTGCTCTGCTTGGTGCACAGCTTGATAATGCAATATTTGGTCTTGATGCCGAGCAAAAGATAACGCATGAGGCGAGGCTGAAAAATCTGCAAGTTCAAACCTCAACTTATGGCAAAGCAATTCCAATTATCTATGGCACTGCTCGCGTTGCTGGAAACATTATTTGGTCATAGCCAATAAAAGAGGAGGCGATAACCACTCAAAATAAAACAGGAAGAGGTATAAATATTACATATAACTACTATGCAACACTCGCAATTGCAATTTGCAAGGGGAAAGTAGAAAAAATTAAATAGAATCTGGGCGGGTACAAAATCGCTTAGCTTTGACCAAATAGATTATACTTTTTACCACGGCAGAGAAGACCAAAACCCTGATCCGTTTATGTTATCAATTGAAGGTGAGAAGAATGTACAGCTTATAACCCCAGTTATGGATTAACCAACACAGTAAGGCTTAGAAATAGAAGGCTTTTTTGACTGCATGGAATATGAAATTAATGTAGAAAAATATGTACCAGAAAATTTATTGGCGATCTGTGCCGTGTATTTTCAAGCTCAAATTTATTTTTTAAACAACCAAAGACTGTCTCAATAATCGACCTTTTTCTCAATAAAGACTTCTCTTTTAGTGAGATTAGTGCGTTTTTCATGCCTTTTTTCACTTTAGTGACAAGCTTTAAACCTCTATCGAAGAGTTCCTCAAAGAGCTCCTTCTTGATATAGCCTTTATCTCCGAACAAAAGTCCTGTCAGTCTTTTAGTTATAGTTGGCACAGGTTTTCTGTCATCAACGTTACCTTTGGTTAGAGTAAGTGATTGAATTTCTCCAATTTCGTTAATCACCAAGTGCAATTTAAAGCCAAAAAACCAACCATACGTGCTCTTACCAATTTCTGCTAAACCATCAAAAACTTTGTTCCTAGAGATCCTTTTCTTGTGGCAAATGGCAATCGTAGAAGTGTCAATGTAGGAAGTACCTGTCATTTTCGCTTGTTCGCAGAACCATTGAAGAAGTAATGCTAAATACCGTAAAACTCTCGGCTTTAAGGCAATAAATCTGTGATATGAAGGCATCTTTGAAAATTCTGATCTATAGAGTAACTTAAGGTAACAAAGATAAAAAGCCTTGAAGTTTTTACATGGCGATTGGTGGTATAACAGGATTATGGTTAGCATTTCTGAGTGCGCTATTTCTGGTACTCTGGTTGGTTTTTTGCCATTTGATAAGAACTTATTTGCAAAATTTTCATCTACTACACGACAAAAATCCTCGACTCAGCAGTAAAGTTCTGTAATATCTTTCTTCATGGGTAACCTCTTAAATTATTGCTAAAATACTTGAGTTTACCCTATTTCCCTCTTTATTAATTCTACTTTTATCTGTTTTCTAATCCATAACTGGGGTTATAGAGGAATATCTTACATAGTCATCAAAAATTTTCCTTTGGCAGACTATAGTAATCGTGTTCCGGTGTTTACATTTGAAGTGCAAACTGCACTGAAGCTCAGTGGATTCTCAGTAGCAGAAAACATTAAAAATATCAATATCATACCAGGTTCAGGGGAGTTTGTGTATGATACGAAAATACAGAAGAAAATTGCACGAGAAAAAATAAGCAGTAGTCAATATATTCCCTATGGACCGGCACAAAGAGTAAATCACAATAATCACACAAAAAAGAGCGATGCTATGCTTTCTTTGGACCAATTGAAGGAAAGTTTACCAAATGTTGAATGGGCATCGGTAGTGGTTAATTGGTTTGCAAGCAGTTTGAATATCAAAGATTGTAAAATATATCCTGCAGTTGAATTTCAAGACGATTCTGCTATAGTGCCTGATGATTGGCAAGTAGGAAATATAACCAGGGATAATGCCCAGCTCATTTCAAAAGATAATCATGGCAATCCAAGATATGGTGGTACAGTTAGCGATGCAGCACTAATAAGATATATAGAAGAGCTGCATAGCAGAGGTTATAAGGTGATGCTCTATCCAATGCTCTTGCTTGACACAAAAAACAAAGAGTGGCGAGGAAAATTGAGCGGTACTCCTCAGGATATAAGTGATTTTTTTGAGAATCAGTATAGCAAATTCATAGAGCATTACACGAGCATTGCCAAACAAACTAAAGTGGAAGGGTGACCTTACCCAGAAAAAGTAGACAGAAAGTTAAGACGTTTTTGCTATGAGAATGATGAATCAAAAAGCTCAGGAATGCAATAGTTAATAGTAGAATGTCTACGCTGTTTATTATAAAAAATTTCTATATATTCAAATATTGCGGTTTTAGCTTGTTGTGCAGAGTGTTGTGAAGTATCAATGAGTAACTCTCTCTTAAGTGAACTAAAAAAGCTCTCTGAAACAGCATTATCATAACAACAACCTTTGTGACTCATACTAGAAGTAATATTTTTTGTACTTAGTAAAAATTGATAATTTTTAGAGGTGTATTGCGATCCTTGATCGCTATGAAATAGTAGATTTTTAGCAGATTTGCGCCTACCAATAGCCATGAATAACGCATCTATAACTAATTGCCTATTTACTGCATTACTCATTGACCAGCCAATCACCATGCGTGAATATAAATCTATTATTGCTGCCAAATATAACCATCCTTCATTAGTTTTTATGTACGTAATATCAGTTACCCATATCTTGTTAGGTTGATCAGCGATGAAATTCTGATTTAATATGTTAGGAGTTATAACTCTATTGTCTATTTGTGGTTTTTTACTTTTAAACTTTCGTCTAAGCTTAGCTTGAATGCCATTTTTCTGCATAACATTTTGCACTGTTTTGATGTTATAATTTTTACCTAAAGCCTTTAATTCAGCGTGAATTTTAGGAGCTCCGTATCTGCATTGTGATGCTCGATATACCTTCTGAATATCTTGTATGAGCTCTTCTCTTATTGATTTTTTGTTGTTTTTTTCCTTAGTAATCCATTTATAATAACCACAAGCAGATACGTTCAAAAATCTGCATAATTCCCGTATTTTATAGCAGTTTTCATGTTCTTTTATAAAAGAATATTTTACTCTTTTTGGTTTGCAAAATATCCCAGGGCTTTTTTTAAAATGTCTCTTTCCCTCGTTACTCTTGCCAGCTCTTTCTTTAAATAAAACTTTTCTTTGTCACAATGAGCTACTTTCCCTTTTCCTGGAAACGCATCTACTCCAGACATTCTATCATTGTATGTTTTTACCCATCTGCTTAATGAATCACCGCTAATACCCAAATCTCTTGCTATTTTTGCTGATGATTGACCTGTTTCTTTTACTAGTCTTATAGCTTCAATTTTGAATTCTGCTGTATATTCTTTTCTTTTTGTCATACCACACCTCTTTGAAAAAACGTTTTATTTTACTTCAAAAACGTCTTAACTTTCTGTCTACTTTTTCTGGGTAAGGTCAGTTCGTTCATTTGTCTGTCAGACGATTAATTCTTGGGGATACCCTGCTAAAGATCGAAGTGGTTGTCTTAACATGGTTGAAGAACCGCATCTTGGTAGATTACTTGCGAAAATTAAAGCCAAAACCTTGGCTTCTGTTGCCTAATTTTAAAAGGAGTAATATGGAACAAAGCTTTTTCAATATCGGTCAAAAAATTCCTTTTTTCAGCGTAAAGGAGTATTTAAGTGATCAAACGCCAATACCAGAAGATATAATCTCACCAAGAATTTTGACAAAAAGAGGTCTATTGGTACTGGGTGGCCCACCTAAAATTGGCAAAAGTGACTTTTTGATCTCTTGGCTTATTCATATGGCAGCTGGAGTTTCATTTTTGGGTATGACTCCAAGCAAACCTATGAAAATTTTCTATCTGCAAACTGAAATTGAATATGAATATATGAAAGAACGTTTGCAACAACTTCAACTGGATAACGAACTTTTGAATATAGCTGCCAATAACTTAATCATTACACCAAGAGTACAATTATCTTTCAGCAGTGAAGAAATAGATGAAATTAAAAATGTTATTAAAGAGCGTTTTAAACCTGATATTATTGCAATCGATCCTCTTCGTAACATTTTTAACTCAAGTGAATATGGCAATGAAAATGACAACAGCGCTATGCTATTCTTTTTGCAAAAAACGCTTGAAAGACTGAGGAACATTATTAATCCAGATGCAGGTATAATCCTCACTCACCACACAAAAAAACTGTCCAAAAAGATGCTGGAAGAAGATCCATTTCAAGGCCTAAGCGGTGCTGGATCTTTACGTGGATTTTATAGCACTGGCATGGTGATGTTTGCTCATGATGAAGAAAGCACTACCCGTCAAATAGTGTTTGAGCTGCGAAATGGTGAACGTGTGGCAAGCAAGCTTGTCGATAAGATAAATGGTCATTGGAAGGTTGTAGACCAATGGAGTTGATTCTTTTTTTTACTTAATTTATAGGGAACAATATGCTAACAGATTTTTTAACTGATTTTAATAACGCAAAACTGCAGAGCAATTTAATACCGAAAGGTACAATAGTCAAGGTAAAAATGGTAATAAAGCCTGGAGGTTATGAAAATTGGTTCACTAAAAGCTATGCTACCGGCAGCATCTATTTAAACGCTGAATTTACCGTCACTGAAGGTCAATATGCAAAACGTAAGATTTTTCAAGTAATTGGTATTAAAAGTGGCAAAGCAAGCGTTGAAGGAGAAGATACTTGGGGAGAATCTGGTCGTTCTATGCTTAGAAGCATTTTGGAGTCAGCACGAAATATTCATGCACATGACACTTCAGAGAAAGCGGTTACTGCTAGAAAAATCAACTCTATAGCTGATTTTAACGGGTTAGAGTTTACTGCAAAAGTTGGTATTGAATCTGATCGGTATGGAGAAAAAAACAAGATTGCTACTGTTATTACTCCAGAACAATCTGAAGTTGATTGGTTGCCATTTTGAAGTACGACGAAGAGAAGCTCTGGATTGCTGTAATTGAGAGAGCTATCAAAGATGCAGCAGGAAAAAATCTAGAGCTAAAGAAAGAAGCAATAAAATGGTTTGATTCAGAGTCTTTTGAAACTGTTTGTGAGCTAGCTAATCTCAGCTCTAAACGTATGAAGAGTATGTATGGGGGTTTTATGCAGAGAAAGGAAATAAAAGGATTATTGATTGATAATATTAAGAAGTGTGTACCTTACCTAATTCCAAACGGTAATTTTTATCGAGAGAGGACTTATGTTGGCAATTGTGATGGGGATACGATTACAGTTAAAATAGTGGGTAAAGAAGCTGGAAATTGGCGTAATTTTACTAAAGGAATCAGTGGTGATATCATTGATCTTTGGACTTTAGTGAAAGGTGATATAAATTCCACTAAGAAGTGGTTAAATACTAAAGAAAACACAACAGAACATAAAATTACATCGTTTTTAGCAAGGCATTACTTAAATGATAAATCACCAATGCCAAAAGATATAATAGGCCCAAGAATTCTAACTCCAAGTGGTCTTTTGGTCATAGGTGGAACTCCAAAAATAGGGAAAAGTAATTTTCTACTTTCCATGTTAGTACATTTAGCTGCTGGAGTATCATTTCTTGGTATGAAGCCTGCAAAGCCACTTAAGATATTCTATCTACAGAATGAAATGGAATATGATTACATAAGAGAGCGCTTACAGAAGCTAAGAATCAGCAAGAAAATCCTTGATGAAGGAACAGAAAACTTAGTTATTACTAAAAAAGTACAGTTAACTTTGAATGTGGAAAAAATAAAAGAAATTATGTCGGAAAATCTCGATGTAAAAACAGTTGATCTTATAGTGATAGACTCTCTTTTTGATTATAGGAGTATGATCTCTTTTCTGCAAAATAGTATTGATGAACTACGCTCTATCACTAATCCTATGGCTGGAGTAATAGTTACACATTACACCAAAAAAGTGTCAACAACCACGTTAAAAAAGAATCCATTTCAAGCATTGAGTGGTGCTAATGTTTTAAGAAGTTTATATACATCTGGAATAATGATATTTAGGCCAGAAAGGAATACTCTGCAATTGATGTACGAACTTAAAAACGGCAAACCAATACCAACAAAATTCATAAATATGGTTAACGGACGCTGGATAGCTACAGCTTAACCAAATTTCTAAACTTTAAACATATTGGAGATTTTATGGATATCTATTGTGATTTTAATACTGTGCCTTCCAAAAAAAATGGAAGTTCTAAATTATCAGAAGAGAAAGAACAGCTAAAAGATCAACTTTTACTAAATATCAGATCTTGTCTTTCATACCTATTACCAAGAGGGATTTTTCGTGGTGATAAGTTTTATGTAGGCAATATACAAGGTGATAAAGGCAAGAGTCTAGTAGTAGAATTAAGTGGCAGTGAAGCTGGCCTATGGCATGATTTTGCAACAGGAGAAGGTGGTGACATTATCGACCTTTGGGCGGGAGTAAATAGAAAAAGTACAAGAATAGAGTTTCCTGAAGTAATGGCTTCTATAGCTGAGTGGCTTGGAAAAAAACATGCTAGGAAATATAAAAGTATCGAATATCTAGAACAATTTTTAACATGCAGTTGGAACTACTACGATGAAAACAATCAAGTTATTGTCATAGTCAACCGTTATGATCTTCCCGAAGGAAAAGAATATCGTCCTTTTGATGTGAAAAAATCTATTTTTACTGCACCAGAAGTAAGGCCTCTATACAACATTCCAGAAATCTTAAAGTCTGATAAAGTTATTCTGGTTGAAGGAGAAAAATGTGCAGAAGCTCTGATAAAACAAGGTATTACA
The DNA here is from genome assembly GCF_964028235.1 of Wolbachia endosymbiont (group B) of Cyclophora punctaria. Taxonomy (NCBI): domain Bacteria; kingdom Pseudomonadati; phylum Pseudomonadota; class Alphaproteobacteria; order Rickettsiales; family Anaplasmataceae; genus Wolbachia; species Wolbachia endosymbiont (group B) of Cyclophora punctaria. Next base: position 724,563 of record NZ_OZ034749.1, on the reverse strand, counting down.
GCAACAACAGCAATGTCTGGAGCAAATGCACTTATTGAGAAAACAGATTGGACTCCACTTAAAGGTAAAAATATTATTATTTGGCCAGATAATGATGAACCAGGTAAAAAGTATGCTGAAAATGTTAAAAAAAAGCTTTTAGAGATCGGAGTTGCATCACTTATTGTTCTTAATATTCCACAAAATAAACCAAAAGGCTGGGATGCTGCTGATTGTGTGTTAGAAGGAATAAGAGCTTCTGAGTTTATTGAAAGGAGGTTAAAGAAAAATGCTCAATTCAATATTTTAGATTGGAATCTCAGCCGTTATTTAGGTGAAGTACCAACACAAAGATTCCTAGTTGAAGGGTTATTTCCTTTAGGCGTTACTTCAATAATAGCTGCTATGGGAGATACAGGCAAAGGAATGCTGCTACTTGATTTAGCTCTCAAAGTTGCAAGTGATATAGATCAGATCTGTGGTTTTGGTTCGCTTGTAAAAGAGCACGGATCAGTGGTAATTTTTTCAGCAGAAGATGATGCAGATGAGATACATCGTCGCTTAGAACGTCTTGATCCTGAAGGTAATAGAGCAAAGTACCAGGATCGTGTATTTATTGTACCTATGCCAAACACAGGAGGACCATTTTCTATAATAAAAACCAATACGCGTGGTAAATGTCCTGAAACTTCAGAAAAATTTGAAGGTATTAGTGAACAATTAAATGCGATTGAAAATTTAAAATTGATTATTTTTGATCCATTAGTATCGTTTGTCCATGCTGATATAAATTCAGATCCAGAACTTGGGTGATATTCAACAGGATTGCTTGCAAGTTTAGCAACTGAAACAGGAGCTACTGTAATTGCTGCACATCATATGAGAAAACCTAAATGTGGATCAATTACAACCGTAGAACAAGCAAGAGATGCAATAAGAGGTACAACTGCACTTGTTGATGGAGTTAGATGCTCTTTTGCATTATGGCCTGCACCAGTAGAACATCAAAATTCAGTGTGTAATACACTAAAGCTTGAAAGAACTCATAGTACAATTTATCAGGGAGCAGTGGTTAAGTCCAATGGGGCAGCAGACAGAAGTGTAAGAACTTATTTGCGTTCACCAACAGGCTTGCTAGAAGACATATCTGAACAAATTAATGCTATTAAGTCCTCTGATAAAGAGTTAAAAAATATACTTATTCACTACATTAAACTTTCAGCCCACGAAGGCCATCCATTTACGCATACAGGTGGTCCTGGAATTTTCAAACAACGTCATAAATTACCACCTATGTTTCATAATGTTAGCAGACATAAACTTGAACGTTTAGTACAGAGTTTACTAAATGACAATAGGGTAGTAAAAGGTATGGCTGCAGATTCAAAAGAAGATAAGTGGCTTGATGTTCCAACTGGTCCTTTTGCAAGGGGTGAAGGTAAATTTAAGCTAGGTGCAGGGAAATTCAAAGTTGCTAATAGTCTTTAAAAACAGTTTACAGCCATGCTTCTGTGACAGCATAAATCTGCTATAATAAAAGGTTTTTAGGGTTTTAAGAGGATTACAGACTTGAAAAAACTTTTATTTGAAAAATGGGTCATACAAAAAGCATTTAAGCCAAATTGGGAATACAAATTCCGCAACTATAGGCAAGCTTGATGTGTTTCATTACTTTGGTTAAGCCGATCTGAGTTTTATAGTTTCCGTGATTTCCGGCAAAATTTCAAAATAAAGAAACAAAAATATAATACACCTAAACTATTGAAATTCCTTATTTTTATTCATTCAATATCTATAAGATTTTATCTTTCCAGTTCCAAAAGACTTAATAAATCAGATCACCCTAAAACCTGCCACAGTAGCTAGCTTTCCACTTTCCGAAAATCTTATATATTATTATAATATGTAAATAATACTATACATATATATATACTAATAATAAATAATAATAGGAAATAATAATAAACAATATGAAAGTATAATGAATTAATAAGGTTAAAAAGTAATACCTAGGTAATGAAAAAAAAGAAGTTAAGGGAATTGGAAAAGTTTTAAAATATTCATAAGTACAAGAAATATCCTTTAATGCGGGTTTAAAATGATTCTACCACTTTAGGGTACAATTATACCACTGAGACCTAAATTGCTCATGCAGGATAGCTTAAAACTCAATTACGAGGCATTTCTTTTGCTTTAAACTTTAATCTTTGTAAAAGAAATCCTTGTCTAGCCTATCACGTTTTTTATTCGTTGTAAAATATTTTTTCAAAATAATAAACCAGATAAACGGCAAAGAACAGAAGCGACTGCGAGACGGAATGCTTTGTGTTGAAGGCCTTGTTTTCCTTTTCTACCTTACTATAAACTACTGATTAAAGATACAAAAGTAAAAAGAAGCAAATACAGTGTTTTAAAGCATTTTATGAGTTTAGGTTTGTGTGTTTCTATCTTATACTAAAGAGCCTCTATAATACCGCTAAAAATGCGAATAAAAGGCATACAAACTCTATATGAATGTAATCCATTATAAGAGATGAATAAGTTAGAGTTTTGAGATTAACTCAAGTAAATTGCTACAAAAAACGTCCTGTAGACTTAGCAGCACCTAAAGAAAGTATAAAAGGATTGAGACGATAACCATGGTCTTTGCAAGAATATCCTGGCCAGCCAATGTTTTCAATAACGTCGTTACAATTTGCACCAAGCTCTTTGGATAAAATTTCTTTTATTGCTTTAATCATTCTATTTAGTGGCCTTCTAATCTTGTACTCTAAATTGTGAATTTCTGAATTAAAACCCAAGTGCTCTCCTAGTTGATTGATATTAAGGAACTTATATTTTTCTGCTGGCAATCCGCTTTTGAAATCTTGCCAAAACTGAGCTAACAAAACGTGCATAATACCAAGGCGTGCTACTGAATGCTTACTGATAATTTGAATGTTATTTATGTAGATTGAGTTATTTATAATATGCAAATGTAGTATCTTAGGCTGAGATAGCTCAGTGGATGGAACGAGCAACATTTATTAACTTATTATGTTTAATAAACTTATTATAGTATATTTTCAATAAAAAAGTAGAATTTTTTGGACGAATTTTGAAGTTACCGTGTATATATATTATGTACACACTACAACGTACCTCTAATTTCTAGTAATGTCAATCTTAACACTCGACCTCGGCAAACAAACTGGCTGGGCAATTCTGACAGATGGAGTAATTGAAAGTGGAAGCAAAAGTTTTCATGGTAGTCGTTTCAGTGGAGGTGGTATGTGCTTCTTGAATTTTCGTAATTGGCTCAATTCTTTGAAAGACATTTCTGCAGTGTATTTTGAGGAAGTAAGAAGACACTTAGGAACTGATGCAGCGCATTGCTACGGCGGTTTTCTTGCCGTTCTCTCTGCCTGGTGTGAGGAGAACAGTATTCCCTACCAAGGTGTTAATGTTAAAACTATAAAACGCTTTATAGCAGGCAAAGGCAATGCAAGTAAGAGTGAAGTTATTGAAGCGATACGTGAAAAAGGTTTTGTACCTAGAGATGATAATGAGGGGGATGCTTTGGCATTAATGTTCTATATTAGTAAAGATTTTAACACGTTAAAAAGCCCATAGAAAATGGGTCCTTTCGGCCAGGCTAGAGGGTTTGGTAGGGTTGACCCCAGGCCTTCTTTAGCGTCAGAGATATTTTGAATATTAACTTTTTAATTATTAAGATATGAATTTAGCAATCCACTACTATCCTGTTGAAAACCTCGTCGAATATAAGCGTAACCCTCGTAAGAATGACGATGTAGTAAACAGAATGTGTGCTTCAATTCGGGAATTTGGCTTTCGTATTCCAATAGTTGCAAAAAGCGATGGTACTGTGGTTGATGGTCATTTAAGACTTAAAGCAGCAAGAAAACTTGGTATGGAAAGTATACCAGTGGTTTTAAGTGATAATTTAAATGAACCACAAATTAAAGCTTTTCGATTACTGGCCAATCAATCAGCTAATTGGGCAAAGTGGGATGATGAGCTTTTGAAGGTGGAAATTCAAGAACTAGAAGATTTACAGTTTGACCTTAAAATGACTGGATTTGAATTAGAAAAAGTTCAACATTTCCTTGATGATTTAGATAGTGAAAAAGAAGATCTTTCTGACTTAGCTGTTGATGACAAAAAGGTAACAAAACCAGGTGATCTTTGGATTTTAGGTGATCATCGAATCTATTGTGGTGATAGCTCTGTAGTTGAATCATATAAAGCGCTGTTAGATGATAAAATGGCAGACATTACTGTATGTGATCCTCCGTATAACGTTGATTATGGCGCTAGTCAAGAAAGAGAGGACAAAAAGATACTAAACGATAATCAAGGTGAAAAGTACGAGCTTTTTCTCTATGACATCTGTTCCCATATTTTAGCATATACGAAAGGTGCAATTTACATCTGCATATCATCATCAGAGTTTTCAACGTTGCAAAAAGCATTTGAGGAGGCAGGAGGAAAATGGTCAACATTTATCATTTGGGCAAAGAATCATTTTACGCTAGGAAGATCAGATTATCAAAGACAATACGAAGCAATGCTCTACGGTTGGAAAAGCGGTAATAAACGTGAGTGGCATGGAGGTAGAAATCAAAGCGATCTGTGGTTTTATGATAAGCCAACGCACAATACACTACATCCAACGATGAAGCCAGTAGAATTAATGGAAAGAGCAATAGTTAATAGCAGTAGACCAGGAGACATAGTACTTGATCCATTTAGCGGTTCTGGCAGCACACTAATTGCATGCGAGAGAACAGGAAGAATCTGCAGAACAATAGAGCTAGATTCAAAATTTGTAGATGTAACCATAAAGCGTTGGCAAGTATACACGGGAAGAGATGCCATTTTAGCCAGTACTGGTAAAACCTTTTCAGAGATTCAAGAAGAAAATTCGTAGAAAAGAGGCAAAGGAGGAAAAGAGTGGAAAAAATCACACAAACAGAATGGGCAAGAGAGATAGGAGTATCAAAGCAATACGTCTGTTATTTAGTAAAAAAAGGAATAATTGAGTTGGAGGATGGTTTAATCAATAGAGAACAAGCAAATGAAGCAGTGGCAACAATACGAGATCCAAGTCAGCCACTTAGGAGGAAAAATCCAGAAAACGAAAATACAAGTAACCTCTCCACAATGTTGCTTAAAACTCGAATAAAAAATGAAATGGAACGAGGTAAACTTCTTGAGGCGAAGGCTAAGGCTGAGATAGGAGAACTTGTCTCAGTAGAAGAAGTAAAAACTGAAGCATTTAATGTAGCAAGAGTTGTCCGTAATAATTTGCTTAATATTCCAAATAGAGTTTCAGCACTACTTGCATCACTGAGTGATACTGAAAAGATTCATATGGCGCTAACTGAAGAGATTACAAACTCGCTTGAAGAATTATCTAACACTAAATTTTAAATATAAAATGTCTGCTCACTTAAGTTTAGAATTAATAAAGTGCCTCATTAATCAACCTGGATTAGATGTTAATGTTAGAGGATTAAATGGCAAGACACCACTACATTGCGCTATAGAATTTGACGAATTAAGCATGGTGGATTTGTTACTAACAAAGAAGAATATTAATCCTTTTGTTGAAGACAATGAAGGCAAAACCTCTTTAGATTATGCAAAAGAAGGTGAAAAGACAAGGATATTAGAGGCATTAGTCAATAATAAATATGGCTCTGAGGAAGATAGCTTACTTCATTTAGCTGCAATGATAGGTGAAGTTAATGCAGTTAGATATTTGATAGGAAAAGGTATTGACGTTAATGTACGAAATGCTTTGCATCATACTCCATTACATCTAGCAGCAGGAATAGGACATGCAGAAGTTGTAAAGATTTTGATAAGAGAAGGAAAAGCTGAAATCGAGGTTTTTGATGCACGAAATCAGACACCAATGCACTATGCAGTTAATAACAAGAAGTTGGAGATAGTAAAGTTATTACTGGAGCTAGGAGCAGATGTAAATAGCGCACGTGTAGGACAAAACTCAATGAAATTGTCGCCTGTGCATATAGCTGTAAGTAATACTAATTATGATGAAAGAGACTTATGTCTTGATATCCTCAAATCCTTAATAAAGGAGCCTAATGCTCAAGTCAATTTGCAAGACTATGAAAATAAAACACCACTACATTATGCTGAAAGACTTAAAACAATAGAAGTTTTACTAACGCGAGAAGATATAGATCCATTGGTAAAAGACGATAGCGGCAAGACACCATTTGATTACGCTAAACCTGAGATAAAGAAGGCTTTGATAAGTAATAAATACGGTTCTGAAAAGAATAGTCTACTCCATTTAGCTGCACAAAGAGGAGAAATTGAGATTGTAGAGTCTATTTTAAAAGAAGAAATTGATATTGACGTTTCAAATAATAAAGGTCTATCACCGATTTACCTTGCTGCAGAAAAAGGGCATTTACATGTAGTAAAGTTACTGCTGAAAAAAGGAGCAAATTACACACCTGTTTTGCATTTAGCAATCAAGTCAAATAATTTAGAGTTACTTAAAGCTTTGTTTAAAGAAAAGAACGTCAAATTACCAGACGAAAGGAGAGTATCTGTAATAAATTCACCAGTTTATTGTGCTCTGAATAGGTGTATAGAACATAGAGAAGTAAAAGTAAGAAAATACAATAATGTGATCTGCATTTTTACTTCAGTAAGTGCAGTAGCAATGGCAGCATATATAGGGTTAACAGCAACAACAATAAGCAGTGCAATCATTTTTGCAACAATAACAGGGGTATTTGCGCTTATTATAGCACTAATGATAAGTGAGATGAGCAAAAGATATATAGAAAAAGAGTTTCAGAAAAAGATGTTTATGGAATTGGAGGAGTGTGGAGGAATAAACTCTACTGTTAACAATATTGAGATAGAACCAATTATGAGTAAATGCAGACAATGATATACGCTAGAGCTTTTTCTGAAGGTTTAAAACCAGATCCAGAGCTTAAAGTATCAGAGTGGGCAAATGAGTATCGAGTTTTAGCGCCAACTGCAGCGTCAGAGCCAGGTAAATGGAGAACGGAAAGAACTCCTTATTTAAAAGAAATCATGGATTCACTATCTCCTTCTTCACCGGCTGAAAAAGTAGTATTCATGAAAGGAGCGCAGATTGGGGGAACAGAAGCTGGCAACAATTGGATTGGCTATATCATCGATCAAACACCAGGACCAATGCTAGTAGTACAGCCAACAGTCGAAATGGGAAAACGTTGGTCGAAGGGAAGATTTGCACCGTTGATAGAGAGTACACCATGTTTAAAGAGTAAAGTAAAAGACCCAAGATCAAGAGACTCAGGCAATACTGTACAAAGTAAGGAGTTTCCAGGTGGAATAGTAGTAATAACTGGAGCGAATAGCAGTGTAGGACTTAGATCCATGCCAGTAAAATATCTCTTTCTTGATGAAATAGATGCCTATCCAGGAGATTCAGGAGGAGAAGGAGATCCAGTGCTGCTCAGTATTGCCCGAACTAATACATTTGCAAGGCGAAAGATTTTTTTAGTGTCAACACCAACGATTCATGGAATAAGCAGAATTGAAAAGGAATTTGAAGCAACAGATAAGAGATATTTTTTTGTACCATGTCCATATTGTAATTACTATCAAGTTCTAAAATGGTCACAAATAAAATGGGAAAATAACGATTCGAAAACAGCACATTATGTCTGCACTGAATGTAGCGGCAAAATAGAAAATCATCAAAAGACAGAGATGCTTGAGCGTGGAGAATGGAGACCTACTAATAGAGTAAAAGGTGAGAAAAAAGGATTTCATCTTTCAAGTCTTTATAGTCCAGTTGGCTGGTATAGTTGGCAACAAGCAGTAGAAGATTTTCTCCATGCCAAAGAAAGTGAACAATTACTGAAAGTTTGGATAAATACAACGCTTGGAGAAACCTGGGTAGACAAAGGAGAAGTACCGGACTGGAAGCAATTATTTAACAGGAGAGAATCTTATCAAATTGGCACAGTACCAAAGGGTGAAGTAGTTCTCACAGCAGGAGTAGATGTACAAAAAGATCGTCTAGAGGTGGAAGTTGTAGCATGGGGAAAAAGTCGTGAAAGTTGGTCAATAGACTACCAGGTATTTGAAGGTGATACTGGAGGAGGAGAAGTATGGGGAAAACTTTCGGAGCTCCTCAATCATCATTTTATCGGTGAAAATGGTCTTGAATACATGATAAGTATGATGGCGGTTGATGCTGGGTATGCGACACAAGAAGTATACAATTGGGTAAGAGGTCATCAAGGCTCTGGAAGAGTAATGGCAGTAAAAGGTGTAAATAAAGCATTAGTACCACTTAGCAGCCCAAGTAGAGTTGATATAACAGTTGGTGGTCAAAAGCTAAAAAGAGGAATAAAGCTCTGGCCAGTAGGAGTATCGATATTAAAATCAGAGCTTTTTCAACTACTTAATGTTTTAAAAAACGGGGAAAAAGAAAAAGTGCCAGCAGGATATTGTCATTTTCCGGAGTATGCACCTGAATATTTTAAGCAGCTAACGGCAGAGCAATTAGTCAGCAAAGTAGTAAAAGGTTATACCAAACAAGAGTGGCAAAAGGTAAGAGAAAGAAATGAAGTACTAGATTGCCGAATTTACGCAAGAGCAGCATCAATAGCACTTGGGATTGATCGTTGGCCAGAGAGTAAATGGAATAGTTTAAGTGGAAAAATAGAAAGTAAAAAACCTAAGAAAGTAAGACAGAGTAAGTGGCTGGAAAATGTATAACGAAGAGTATTTAGTTCAAGTCGAAGAAGCGATAAAGAAGCTGCAAAACGGAGAGCGAGTAGTATCAATTGCATATGGTGACCATGTAGTGAGATATGCTGAAGTTCAGATAAATGATTTACTAAACTTAAGACAACGTATTAAAGCTGAGCTAAAGATTGTTGGAATGAAACCGAAGAGAAAGATTGTTTTTTCAACGAGTAAAGGGATCATATAATGATAAAAATCGTTAAAAGGAACCGTATGACAAAAATTATAGCAAAAGAATATACAGAATTTTTAGAGCAGCTCAAAGAACAGATTGCTACTAGTCGTTATAAAGCAGCACTAGCAGTAAATAGCAAACTCATTGTGCTTTATCACTATATTGGTACAGAGATCTTAAGGCGCCAAAAAGAACATGGTTGGGGTGCTAAAATCATAGATCAGCTAAGTAAGGATTTGAGAAGCGCATTTCCAGAAATGAAGGGATTTAGTGCTAGGAATCTTACTTATATGCGTCAATTTGCTGCAGAATATCAAGATACTGAATTTACGCAGCAGGTTGCTGCACAATTGCCTTGGTTTCATATTGTAGTTATTTTAGATAAAGTAAAAGATCCAAAAGAAAGACTATTTTATTTTCAAAAAGCTATAGAGCACGGTTGGTCACGTAGTATAATGGTGATGCAAATCGAACGTGAATTGCACAAACGTCAAGGAAAAGCTGTTACTAACTTCAAAGATAAGTTACCTTCTCCCCAGTCAGATTTAGCACATTATACATTAAAAGATCCATATATTTTTGATTTTTTGAGTATAGGAGATGACGCTCATGAAAGAGAAGTAGAAAAAGGTCTTGTAGGCCATGTAGAGAAGTTTTTGCTTGAGCTAGGGGAAGGATTTGCATTTGTAGGTAGGCAATTTCACTTAGATGTTGGAAATAAAGACTTCTATATTGATTTATTGTTTTACCATTTAAAGTTACGTTGCTTTGTAGTAATTGAGCTAAAAGACAAAGATTTCAAGCCAGAATATGCAGGTAAAATGAATTTTTATCTTTCAGCCGTTGATGATTTACTAAAGCACGAGACAGATCAACCATCTATAGGATTAATTTTATGCAAGTCAAAGGATAACGTGCTAGCTAAGTATACACTGAAAGACATAAATAAACCGATAGGGTTGGCAGAATATAAAATTACTGAAAATCTACCAGAGAATGTAAAGACAGCCTTGCCAACAATAGAAGAGCTAGAGGCTGAGTTATCCAAAGTTTCAGATAAGGAAAAGTAATGCTGTTAAAATCGTTCAAGCAATTATTTAGCAAACCAAAGATAAAAAGTTTAGCATGGGATGCAGCGGGCTCAGGAAGAAGGGTAATGTATTGGCAAGGAGAAGCGGGAAGCATAAATAATTTGCTTTCTCAAAGCCTTGAGCACCTGCGTAGTAGATCACGTGATATGGTGAGAAAAAATCCATATGCAGCAAATATAATTGATACGATAGTAAGTAACTCTATTGGAACAGGAATAAAACCACAATCAAAAGCAAGAGATGGAGAATTTCGCAAAAAAGTACAAGAATTATGGCTAAAATGGACAGATGAAGCAGATAGCTGTGGAATAAGTGATTTTTATGGATTACAAGCTCTAGTATGCAGAAGTATGATAGAGGGAGGAGAATGTTTTGTACGTCTGCGGATCCGAAAACCTGAAGATGGTCTGTGTGTACCTCTGCAATTACAAGTACTTGAATCTGAACATTTAGATAATAAAACAAATCAAACTTTAGCAAATGGTAACATAATCCGTAATGGCATTGAGTTTAACAGGCTTGGGCAAAGAGAGGCATATTACTTATTTAGAGAACATCCAGGAGAAAGCTCGTTTGGAGAATCAGTTAGAGTACCAGCAAATGATGTTTTACATATCTATAAACCTTTAAGACCTGGACAAATTAGAGGGGAACCTTGGCTTTCTAATATACTGCTGAAGCTTTATGAGCTTGATCAATACGATGATGCAGAGCTGGTAAGAAAGAAAACTGCAGCAATGTTTGCGGGATTTATTACGAGACTCGATCCTGAAGCAAATATTATGGGAGAAGGTGAAAGCAATGAGCAAGGAGTAGCACTATCTGGCCTAGAACCTGGAACAATGCAGCTTTTAGACCCAGGTGAGGACATAAAATTTTCAGAGCCGTCAGATGTTGGAGGAAGTTATGAAGCGTTTATGAGACAGCAGCTAAGGGCAATAGCAATAGGTACAGGGATAACATATGAACAGCTAACAGGAGATTTAACCGGTGTTAATTATTCATCAATCAGAGCAGGATTAATAGAGTTTCGTCGTAGATGCGCTATGCTGCAACATAACATTATGGTATTTCAATTTTGCAGACCAGTATGGAGTAGATGGCTAGAACTTGCCACTTTATCTGGAGAGCTTTCTACAACAAATAATCAAATATTTAAAGATGTAAAATGGATACCACAGGGGTTTGATTGGGTGGATCCTTTAAAAGATCAACAAGCACAGCAAATGGCAGTAAGAAATGGATTTAAGAGTCGAGCAGAGGTAGTATCAGAAATGGGTTACGATGTAGAAGAAATTGATCAAGAAATAGCAGAAGATAAAAAGCGTGCTGATTCTTTTGGACTTTGTTTCGATTCTGACGTTAATCATCAAAGGGAAGGAAGGTGATGTGGATAAATAAACCAGTAATGGTAGAGAGAAGAAGCTTTGAACTATTATCATTATATAATAGCAAACAACCTATCTTTAAGAACTTAAAGCATTTTCATATAAACCCAAAAGGAATAGCAATAATACGTATTTATGGAGTGTTGACAAAAAAAACAGAAGCTTTTGATCATATTTTAGATATGACTTCGTATGAAAATATTCATGAAGAGATAGAGAGCGCTTTAGAAGATAAAAGCATAGAAACGATTCTACTTGACATAGACAGTCCAGGAGGAGAAGTAAACGGTGTCTTTGACCTAGCTGATTTTATTTATGAATCAAGAGCAAAAAAGAGGATAATAGCGATAGCAAATGATGATGCGTACTCTGCTGCATATGCTATAGCTTCAAGCGCTGAAAAGGTTTTTGTGTGTAGAACCTCTGGTGTTGGAAGTATAGGTGTTATTGCAAGTCACATTGACCAAAGCGGTTTTGATGAAAAGCAAGGAATAAAATACACAACTATTTTTGCAGGCAAGAGAAAGAATGATTTAAATCCACATGAGCCAATGACGTCTGAAAGTCTGGAAAGCTTACAAAAAGAAGTAGACCGACTATATGAAATGTTTGTGCAGCTAATAGCAAGAAACAGAGGTCTTGCAATTGAAAAGATTCGATCAACAGAAGCAGGTCTATATTTTGGCGAGAAAGCAGTAGAAATAGGTCTTGCAGATGGAGTTACAACATTTTTTGAATTTATTAACAAAGGAGAAAATACTATGAATAAACAAACTACAACTGACCTAGAAACTGATAATTTAACTAAGTATCGTACTGAAGTTGTTGAATTAATACGTTTATGTAACTTATCACGAATGCCAGAGAAAATAGGAGAATTTATTGAGCAGGGCGTAAGTGTTGAGCAAGCAAGGGAGGTTTTAATGGAATTACTTGCAGAGAGAACGAAGAAGACAGAGATACTGAGTGCAATACCACAGAATTCGCAGGAAGATTTGATGACACAGGTAGCGAAAAGTCGGTGCATTTAAATTTTATAACCGCCATATATAGTGCTCTGCGGTAAATAAGTGTCCAAAATGCGCCATAATGGCTAATTATAAGGTAATAACCGCAGTGTATAGCAGTTATAAACACGGCGGTAAAAAAAATAAAAAAAGGAGAGAAAAAGACATGATAAGTATAACTGAAGGAAATAATTTAGGCGATCTTCTGAAATATGAAGTGTCCAACCTATATTCAAGAGACCAAATAACAGTAGCTAAAGGTCAAAATCTTAAGCTTGGTGCAGTAGTTGCCAAAAAGACGGAAGATGGTTTTATTAGAGTACTTAATCCTGCTGGAACAGATGGCACACAAACAGCAATAGGTGCAATAGTAAGTGATGTAAATGCGACAGAAAATGCCAAAGCAGTAATTATTACTCGTGGTGCAATACTAGCAGATCATGCAGTTGTGTGGCCAGCAAATATCACTGAAGAACAGAAAGCTGAAGCAATAAAGCAACTTGAAGGACGAGGGATCATTGTCCGCAAGGGAGTGTAACTTAAATTAATAAGGGGGAAAAAGAATGCAAAATCCATTTACAAATACAGCATTTAGCATGACGGCACTAACAAATGCGATGAATATATTGCCGATAAATTATGGACGAGTTGAAAATCTAAATTTGTTTCCAAGTAGGTCAGTAAGATTTAGACATATTACAATAGAAGAACATAATGGAGTTTTAAGTCTACTACCAACGCAAGTACCAGGGGCACCAGCAACAGTAGGAAAACGTGGTAAAAGAAAGGTAAGGACATTTACCATTCCTCATATTCCTCATGATGATGTGGTGTTACCAGAAGAAGTACAAGGAATAAGGGCATTTGGATCAGAGAGTGAACTGAAAGCGCTGGCAGATGTAATAACTGACCATTTGCAGCTAATGAGAAATAAACATGCAATAACGTTGGAGCATTTGCGTATGGGAGCGCTGAAAGGAATAATTTTAGATGCTGATGGGTCAGAATTATTAAATCTGTACAACGAATTTAAAATAACACCAAAAGTAGTAAATTTTGCCCTTGGAACAGCAACAACAGATGTAAAACGTAAGTGTCTGGAAGTATTGCGGCATATTGAAGACAACTTAAGTGGTGACCTTACCCAGAAAAAGTAGACAGAAAGTTAAGACGTTTTTGCTATGAGAATGATGAATCAAAAAGCTCAGGAATGCAATAGTTAATAGTAGAATGTCTACGCTGTTTATTATAAAAAATTTCTATATATTCAAATATTGCGGTTTTAGCTTGTTGTGCAGAGTGTTGTGAAGTATCAATGAGTAACTCTCTCTTAAGTGAACTAAAAAAGCTCTCTGAAACAGCATTATCATAACAACAACCTTTGTGACTCATACTAGAAGTAATATTTTTTGTACTTAGTAAAAATTGATAATTTTTAGAGGTGTATTGCGATCCTTGATCGCTATGAAATAGTAGATTTTTAGCAGATTTGCGCCTACCAATAGCCATGAATAACGCATCTATAACTAATTGCCTATTTACTGCATTACTCATTGACCAGCCAATCACCATGCGTGAATATAAATCTATTATTGCTGCCAAATATAACCATCCTTCATTAGTTTTTATGTACGTAATATCAGTTACCCATATCTTGTTAGGTTGATCAGCGATGAAATTCTGATTTAATATGTTAGGAGTTATAACTCTATTGTCTATTTGTGGTTTTTTACTTTTAAACTTTCGTCTAAGCTTAGCTTGAATGCCATTTTTCTGCATAACATTTTGCACTGTTTTGATGTTATAATTTTTACCTAAAGCCTTTAATTCAGCGTGAATTTTAGGAGCTCCGTATCTGCATTGTGATGCTCGATATACCTTCTGAATATCTTGTATGAGCTCTTCTCTTATTGATTTTTTGTTGTTTTTTTCCTTAGTAATCCATTTATAATAACCACAAGCAGATACGTTCAAAAATCTGCATAATTCCCGTATTTTATAGCAGTTTTCATGTTCTTTTATAAAAGAATATTTTACTCTTTTTGGTTTGCAAAATATCCCAGGGCTTTTTTTAAAATGTCTCTTTCCCTCGTTACTCTTGCCAGCTCTTTCTTTAAATAAAACTTTTCTTTGTCACAATGAGCTACTTTCCCTTTTCCTGGAAACGCATCTACTCCAGACATTCTATCATTGTATGTTTTTACCCATCTGCTTAATGAATCACCGCTAATACCCAAATCTCTTGCTATTTTTGCTGATGATTGACCTGTTTCTTTTACTAGTCTTATAGCTTCAATTTTGAATTCTGCTGTATATTCTTTTCTTTTTGTCATACCACACCTCTTTGAAAAAACGTTTTATTTTACTTCAAAAACGTCTTAACTTTCTGTCTACTTTTTCTGGGTAAGGTCACTACCCTATCATTAAGAAGATCTGCAGCTGTGATAGCAGTCCTTTCTGTGTAAAGCTTAGCAAAAGCAACTCTGGAATAGGTATCAACAAAGGTTTGCTGGTAAATTCGTCCAATACCTTTGATATTACCAACATAATAACTGTCTTGGCTACCTAAGTATCCTGGATGCTCTGTTTCAATTTCTCCATGGGCCTCTTTATTCTTCCTTAGCCTTTTCTAGAGCTGTTATCTGTTCTTCTGTTAAAATGATACCATCCTGAGCTACTTTTGCTTCTAATGCCTTTAACCTCTTTTTAAAATTTTCAAGATCGTTTCTTTGCCACACTGATCTTATTCCACTTGCAGAGATGAGAATTCCTCTCTTTTTCAGTTCGTTTGCTGCTCTTTCTTGTCCGTATGCTGGAAACTCTATTGCTATTTCAACTACTGCTTTTTCTATATCCTCCGACACTCTATTTGCATACAATGGCTTGCTTTTGCTTATCTCGTGTAAAGCCTCTTCTCCTCCTGTTTCATACAGTTCTTTGAAGCGGTAAAATGTATCCCTTGAATATCCCATTACTTTACACGCCTGTGATACATTTCCTAATTGCTTTGCAAGTTCTAGCAATCCCAACTTTGGTTTTAGTATTTTTTCTTGTGTTGTATTCATATCTGACACTCCTTTAAAACTTGTTTATATTTTTATCTTACTTTGTTTGCTTGTCAGATCAAGTCTAAACTATTACATAGATGCACTATCCTACTTACGTAAAGAAGGTTCTGAAATAGTAAAAGTTTCACAGAATCCTTCAACAAGTATGGAAAGTGTGACTATATCAAAACAACTTTCTTCTGCTCAAGGAGTAAGTAAATAAGAAGACTTTATGAGCTGCTTGCAAATGTAGGCAGCTTATATTTCAGTATCCTTATTTCATGTTCTCTAGAGTGTTTTTATTTCCTGTAATCTTTTTATAAAAACCATAGGCGCCAGTTGGTTTTAAAGTAAAGGTCAAGTATCTGGAATTCTGGACATAAAATCCTCCTGTGTAAAAAAAGTTAGAAAAAAATGCGGTGCATATACGACAGATATACACTGAAGAATATATTTTTTAATAAGTTTGATTAAAAAATCTGCAGACTAAAGATAGATTTTGAGCTCTTAAAATATCTCTAATTGTAATTATAATCTTACTATTACCCACAAATATAAAGTTCGTGAGCAAGTCGCCATCCTTCTGCTAGATCAAAGAGACGTCTCCATCCTTTCCAAATAGTAATGGGTCCTGGTTCTAGATCATTTTTTCTAGCCAAATGTCCTCCAAGTTGAGCAACCCATGAAACAGCTTCTTTTATAGTAGGAGTTGCATTTGAACATGGTTTTCTATGTATTTTTACATATAGAACTTTCCATTCTTCTTCGGCTAATAAGGTAGTACACGGTAATGTTGGATCAGTTCTTGCAATTGTTGTAATAAAGAAAATTCTCCAAGCAATAATACTCATTACTGTTAAATATCGCATCAACCTTTCTGCTGTTCCAAGCCTACATTCTTCAACTTTGAGACCAGATTTTAAAATTTTATGTAATATTTCTATTTTCCATCTAAGACAATACCACCTAACTTTTTCAACAGCTTCATCAAAGGTATTGACTGGAAGATTTGTTAAAAGCATCCACTCTAGCGGACTTGTTTCAGAAGGAAAGTCTTTTTCAACAACGTAAACTGCATAGTGTGGTAATTTAAGTAATTCTTCTTTCTTATGCCTAATACTATTCTTAGATGGATGCATAATAAACTTTCCGAATCTAACTTCCAAATGTGCTGTTCTTTTTGGCTTATTATCTTTTGCAGGAACTTCAACTTTTACCGTACCTGCACAATGAGAGGATTTAATAAATTCCCATAACTTCTGCTCACCTTTTTCAGGATATCGAGATTTTCTATTTACTGCCCTATCTTTGGAAGCTCTAACTAACACTGCCGAATTAAGATTATGTGCAAGCTCAAAAAACTCATATATATCTGCTTCTCTATCGCATATAGTTATAGTCTCAGTTTGAGTTGAATCAATAATGTTGTTTGTGTTGCTTAAAGTTTCTAACCATTTTATACTCTCTTTATCTTCAATGCGGATACTGTCATTGTTCTTTTTTTTTATGTTTTCAGATTCTTCAGGTCTTGAATAAATTTTTTGATCTAGTATCCCTAGTACCAAACCTTCTATACTAACAGCTAGAGCTGTATGCATTATAATACCTTGACTATGTTTTCTTGTAATAACTCCCAATCCACTTGTTTTTTCATGGTCTGTGTATGAAATATAACTTGTATCTTGGATCACAAAAATTTTTTTATGGGCTTTTGTTCTTTCAACTGTTTTAGCAACGTGTGAAGCTAGAATATCGCCTTCTTTCACGTTCTCATTTTGAAAAAAACGATATGCTGCTTTTGCTTCTGACCAACTTCCACACGCCTGATTGATTGAGCTTTCAGGTAAACTTGTAAAACTATCAGCAATATTTACTAATCGGTCAGTTAACCTTTTATCTCCAAGTACAGCATCTCCAAATTCATTTTCAGCCCATTCATTATTCCTGTTTGCCATTTTTTACCCTCAATGTTTGCAAACTTTAATGTTGTAATACTTTATTTTTATGTCCATTTATATTTGTGGGTAATAGTAAGAATTATAATGAGGTTGGAAATATGCGGAAGTAATTTTTATACGTTAGCTACAGTTAAAACATAATTGACTTTGCCTAGTTAATATTTCAAATTATAAAAAAGGCAAATAATTTCTATGATATTGCAGGGCAAAAAAGGGTTAATAACCGGAATAATAAATAAGAGGTCAATAGCATATGGTATAGCAAAGACCCTCTCAGAACATGGAGCTGAGCTTGCAATCACTTATCAAAATGAAACAATAAAAGAGAAATTATTACCAATAGCAAGTGAATTAAATGTAGAGTTAATATTGCACTGTAATGTTTCAAATGAGGAAACTATAGATAATGCTTTTAAGGAAATAAAGGAGAAGTGGGGTGCTATTGATTTTTTGGTACATGCAATAGCATTCTCCGATAAAAATGAGCTAAATGGTAAATATGTCAATACTTCACTAAACAACTTTATTAATGCAATGCATATATCGTGCTATTCTTTTACTGCTTTAGCGCAAAGAGCGGAAAAAATGATGTTAAATGGCGGTAGTTTACTTACTTTATCTTACTATGGTGCTGAAAAAGTTATGCCAAATTATAATGTGATGGGTTTATGTAAAGCAGCACTTGAAGCAAGTGTAAAATATATAGCATGTGATCTCGGACCACAGAACATCAGAGTAAATGCAATTTCTGCTGGTCCAATCAGAACTTTGGCATCTTCTGGAATAAGTGACTTTCACTCCATATCGGAATGGAATAGAAGTAATTCTCCACTTAGACGCAATGTTACAATAGAAGATGTTGGCAAGGCAGCACTATACTTATTAAGCGACCTGAGTAGTGGTACAACTGGAGAAATTTTACATGTTGATTCAGGGTATAATGTTGTGGGAATGAAGATAGTAGACTAATACAGTACTGCAGATGCATGTGAAGCCTGTGTTTTTTTGTTATCCTAGTAATTGACATTGGAGCCCAGTATCAGCTACTAGAATGACAACATTTTTTACTTAAATCTTCGCATATTAACCATAGAGTTATTATTTTAAAAGTATTTATTGCCGCTGATCTTCTATTTTTACTTCTTCCATTTGGGTTAAGAGATTGTGCGTGAGGGTTGCTCTTGGTGCGCCAAGAAGTGCTTGGAGAACAGTTGGTAAAAATCCAACACAAACAAAGTCTAGCCAACAGTTTGGAACAGACCACTATGTTGCATGAGGTAACGAGTGTAATAGAGCTAGTGGGATGGACAATGCAGGGTACAACGAAAGTGAAGGGATTGAGTTCCGAAATACCTGAAGACATAGAGGTCGACATTTTCATGGCCATGGAAGACAGCATGAAGGATGACCTTACCCAGAAAAAGTAGACAGAAAGTTAAGACGTTTTTGAAGTAAAATAAAACGTTTTTTCAAAGAGGTGTGGTATGACAAAAAGAAAAGAATATACAGCAGAATTCAAAATTGAAGCTATAAGACTAGTAAAAGAAACAGGTCAATCATCAGCAAAAATAGCAAGAGATTTGGGTATTAGCGGTGATTCATTAAGCAGATGGGTAAAAACATACAATGATAGAATGTCTGGAGTAGATGCGTTTCCAGGAAAAGGGAAAGTAGCTCATTGTGACAAAGAAAAGTTTTATTTAAAGAAAGAGCTGGCAAGAGTAACGAGGGAAAGAGACATTTTAAAAAAAGCCCTGGGATATTTTGCAAACCAAAAAGAGTAAAATATTCTTTTATAAAAGAACATGAAAACTGCTATAAAATACGGGAATTATGCAGATTTTTGAACGTATCTGCTTGTGGTTATTATAAATGGATTACTAAGGAAAAAAACAACAAAAAATCAATAAGAGAAGAGCTCATACAAGATATTCAGAAGGTATATCGAGCATCACAATGCAGATACGGAGCTCCTAAAATTCACGCTGAATTAAAGGCTTTAGGTAAAAATTATAACATCAAAACAGTGCAAAATGTTATGCAGAAAAATGGCATTCAAGCTAAGCTTAGACGAAAGTTTAAAAGTAAAAAACCACAAATAGACAATAGAGTTATAACTCCTAACATATTAAATCAGAATTTCATCGCTGATCAACCTAACAAGATATGGGTAACTGATATTACGTACATAAAAACTAATGAAGGATGGTTATATTTGGCAGCAATAATAGATTTATATTCACGCATGGTGATTGGCTGGTCAATGAGTAATGCAGTAAATAGGCAATTAGTTATAGATGCGTTATTCATGGCTATTGGTAGGCGCAAATCTGCTAAAAATCTACTATTTCATAGCGATCAAGGATCGCAATACACCTCTAAAAATTATCAATTTTTACTAAGTACAAAAAATATTACTTCTAGTATGAGTCACAAAGGTTGTTGTTATGATAATGCTGTTTCAGAGAGCTTTTTTAGTTCACTTAAGAGAGAGTTACTCATTGATACTTCACAACACTCTGCACAACAAGCTAAAACCGCAATATTTGAATATATAGAAATTTTTTATAATAAACAGCGTAGACATTCTACTATTAACTATTGCATTCCTGAGCTTTTTGATTCATCATTCTCATAGCAAAAACGTCTTAACTTTCTGTCTACTTTTTCTGGGTAAGGTCAGTCAGTGAACATAGATTCCCCAGAATCGCCATTCCGGTTCTGCTTTCGCTTTGATATATATCTTTCTTCTCAGGTCTTGTAATTTTATTGGCATTTTTATCATTTTTACCTTTACCTTCCTTTTGTTAAAAGATTTCTACTAGCAGGGTGCCTTTGCTCCATGAGCGTTACCTCACTTCTTCACTACTACGCACCCATCCGCCACCCTCTCATCTTCGGTTCACTTCCTGTTTTCCAGTTATAGAACCTATCTCTCCAAGGTATTTCTCCTTGGGATGAGGAGGGCTTCTCCAGTTGCTTTGTATGTCCTCATTGCCATGCCGTTACTAACACCCCGCTGAAGTAGACCAATCGTTTCATCCGTTTTTCGTCTGGTCTATCCTGTCTTCGCCAGTACCAAGATGGCTCGACCTTCAGAATATTTCTTTCGAGGCAATCTGTGTATTCGCTTTCGCTACGGCCTGGTAATTCGCCATTATCCTACGATAATGTTGTCGGTAGGCTTCAACATTTTGGTTTCCCTCCATGCTGCTACCCAAGCTACAGGATTCCGACTTTTATCCTGGTAGGTCTATCTCCTACTGAACAATACTCACCTTCTCTGGACGCACTTGGTACAGAAAAGAATAAAGACATCCTCATTCACTTCCTCAATGATATTCTGAGCTTTACTGGCAAAAATGCAATACAGGATATAGAGTTTTTAAGTACTATTCAAGATCCCGAAATTGCCGCTAAAAAGCAAAGTATTGTTGATGTGCTATGTAAAGATTCAACAGGAGTACAATGGATAATTGAGATGCAGGTTGCTAAAACCAAAGGCTTTGAAAAACGTGCCCAATATTACGCTGCTAAAGCCTATTCAAGACAAGCAGATAAAGGTGATCAATACCATGACCTTAAGGAAATTATCTTTATTGCTATAGCAGACTGTATACTATTTCCGGATAAGTCTGAGTATAAATCAAAACACACCATTCGGGATGAAGATACTAATGAACATGATCTAAAAGATTTTTACTTTGTATTTATTGAACTGCCTAAATTTTCCAAAACTAAAGAAGATCAGCTTTCAAATATAGTTGAGAAGTGGGTGTATTTTTTTAAGTACGCTGATGAAACAAGTGAAGAAGAATTGGAAAGAATAACAGGAAGTGACGTAATAATCAAAAAAGCGTATGAAGAGCTAAACAGGTTTAACTGGTCAGAAAAAGAGTTTATAGCATATGAACAGGAGACCAAGCGTATTCGTGATGAACAGGCTGTCCTTGCTCAAAAACTTGATGATGCCAAAAAAGAAGGAAAGATTGAAGTTGCAAAAGCGATGTTGACTAATAATGTTGATATTAGCACTATTGTCAAGTGTACAGGTCTTTCTGTCGATGAAGTTCAAGAATTAATCCAAGTGGAAAGGAAATAATCCCTACTACAACTTTTATATTAGGTTATCTCTTCAATCAAACATAAAAACTGTAATAAAAAAAATTAGTTATGTAAAAGCCGGTATAGACTTTTATTTAATTAACTTTTTAAGGAGGAACATGCAAGCTATAACACTTAATAACCCAATAACAGTTGATGGTATTTCTGTCTCAGAACTTACTGTTAGACGTCCAAAAGTTAGAGACTATTTGGTAATAGAACGCCTTAATGGTAGTGACCTAAATAAGGAAGTAACTTTGACTGCCAATTTGACATCAGTTGCAAAAGAAGCGATTGAAGAGTTAGATATTGCTGATTATGTAAAAGTGCAAGAGGTATTAAAAGATTTTTTTTCACCAATTATCCAAAAAACTTGAGGTCAGAAGTAACCGAGCTCAGTTCTATTATTGGTAGTGGAATTGAGCCTTTGCTTGAAATGGAAATTAATGAATTTATCCTATGGAATGAAGCAGCGAGGAAGGTACAATGTCAACGTTATCTATAAAAATTGGAGCAGTCCTAGATGGCAGCTTTAATACTGCAATAAAGGGAAGTAGCAGTCAGCTTACTCGTCTTGGTGAAAATATCAGACAGCTTGATTCATCTTTAAAATCAGTATCTAAATTTAAACAATTGGGTTCTGATGTATTTGCTGCCAAGAAATCCTGGAAAGGTTTCGAGGATCAGGTAAAATCCTTAGCTCAACAGATAAAAGCAGTGGAAAAACCAAGCAAAACTTTGAAAGCTGAATTTGATAAGGCTAAAATTTCTGCAACGAAAGCAAAAGATGCATATTTAAAAAAGAGAGATTCATTGCACTCATTAAATGAGGAAGTCAGAAAAAGTGGAAAAAATATTAAGTCCTTAGTGAGTGATCAATATAAACTTGGCTCGTCCATTGAAGTATTAAAGGGTAAATATAGTAAACTTGGGTCTGTAATACGTAGTCATCAGAGTTTTTTAGCAAGTAAGGCACATTTTAAGTCACAAATCATAGAGACAGTTGGGCTTGGACTCTCACTTGCAGCTCCAATTAAGGTTGCTATTGATTTTGAGAGTGCCATGGCTGATGTAAAGAAGGTGGTAAAATTTACAAAAGATAAAACCAAAGATGAAGCATCAGAATTTGCTCAAGAACTCAAAAAATTATCTCGTGAAATACCATTATCAGCTGCAGGATTAGCACAAATAGCTTCAAGTGGTGGCCAACTTGGTATTGCTAAAGATGATCTAATAAAATTTACAACAGTAGTTGCTAAAATGTCTACAGCATTTGATATGTCAGCGGAAGAAGCTGGTAATGCTATAGCAAAAATCTCTAATGTTTATGGGATTGGAGTTAACGATATGGAAAATGTAGGTAATATAATAAACCACTTATCAGATAACACTGCTGCTAAAGCAAAAGATATGGTTGAAGCTCTAGCAACAGTTGGTGGTACTGCAAAGCAGTTTGGATTAAAGTTTGAACAAACAAGCAGCTTAGTAAATGCTTTTATTAGTTTAGGTAAACAACCAGCAAAAGCTGCAACTGCTATAAATGCACTGCTTAGCAAACTTCAAACTGCTGAAGGTCAAGGAAAAGAATTCAAAGCAGCACTAGAAGAAATGGGCATAACCGCGGAAGAAATGGTACAAAGGATCAGTGAAAGCGGAGAAGAAGCACTACTTCACTTTTTTCAAACTCTAAAGAAAATGGATAATCAGGAGCGTTCTACAATCCTGATGAAACTTTTCGGTCAGGAATATCAAGATGATATTGCATTATTAGCTGGAAGTTTTAATAAGTATGAGGATGCAATAAAGTTACTGGCTAATACAGAAAAGTACGGAAGCTCTCTGCAAGAAGAATTCAAAAATCGTGCAGACACTACAGCTAATAAATTACAATTACTTAAAAATGCAATAGTTGAAGCTGGCATGAATCTAGGGTCAGTAATGTTACCTACCTTGAATTATGTAGCTGGAAGTTTGAAAACAATAACAGAGCATATAGCTTCTTTTGCAGAAAAATATCCAACTTTAACCACGACGATCATGGGTACTGTAGCAGCTTTGATAAGTTTAAAAATTGCAGCAGTAGGACTAGGATACGGATTTACATTGCTAGGAAGTACGATTTTTGGTCTGAAAGCAAACCTACTTGGAGTATTTTCATTTTTATCAGCTACAGTTTTTCCTGCAGTAGTAACAGGACTAAGAGCAATAACGCTTGCTGTAATGAGTAATCCTATAGGGCTTTTAATTGCTGGACTTGTTACTGGCGCAGCTCTTGTTATCACTAACTGGCAAAAGGTGAAAGACTTTTTCTCTAGCTTTTGGAAATCGATAATAAAACCCATAGAAGAAGCTTTTTCATGGATAGGGGAAAGTGTATTTGGAAAAGTATTAGGGAATAGCCCACTGAAAGAATTTGAAAAAAGAAAAACTGAAATAAAAGCAGTCCATACTCCCATAAAGAGTAATATTCTCAACAGTGGAAATCCTTTGCTAAGTAACAGTATAATTAAAGAATTTTCCAAGAGAAATCAGAATAATTTCAGAATCAAAAGCCTTATTGAGGAGAAAAAGTTTACAGAGAGCGATAATGATAAGATATTTGCAGATTTTGGAAGGAGTAAATTTGAAAATAAAGAACAAAATAAAACTCAGAACATCACTAATAATTACACTATCAGCATTAAAGCAGAGCCAAATCAAGATGTTCGTAGTCTTGCAGATGAAGTAATAAAAAGGATAAGAGAAAAATCACGTGATGTTTTATTTGATACAGTAGAGACGTTTTATTGATCAACTATGTTTTTAAAAATTTTTTATTTGTGTTATCTCTTGGTCCATATAAATTTACTCCGATAAGTTTGAAGTATAGTAAAGAAAATCGTTGGAGTGTAATTGAATGTATCGATAAAATGCCGTCACTACAAAATATTGGTCGAGGAGTGGAAAATGTAGATATAGAAGGAGTTATTTACCTTAATATTCTCAACAGAGTAAATCAATTAAAGAATATGAAAGAAGCTGAAAAACCGCATGTTTTAGTAGATAGTCTAGGTAATATTTTAGGACAATTCGTAATTACTAGGTTAGAAGAAAAGCAGATGTATTTTTTACCTAATGGACTACCAAGAAAAGTTGAATTTAGTTTGAGTTTGAAGAGCTATAGATGACTATATATTACTTAACTAAAGAAGGAGAAATGCTAGATCTGATTTGCTGGAAACATTATGGATTTACCGATGGAATAGTGGAGGAAGTATTGCTTAAAAATCCAGGCCTTGCAGAACATGGAAGTTTTTTACCGGTAGGACTAAAAATTAAATTGCCTGTAACAGAAAAACCTCTACAAAAGTCAAAATTAAAAGTATGGGAATAAATGCAGCCAGATTTTATAATAGATAAATGTGAATCAATTAGAGATAGAGTTATATCATTGCGCCTTACAGATGAATCTGGAACTATAGATGATGTAGTTGAAGTACATGTTGATTATAGGGATGAAAACACAGATGTTCCGAATGAATTAAATATCGCTCTAGGTTACAGAGAAACTGGAGTCTTACCAATGGGCATATATACAGTCAACGAAGTTACAATACAAAGTCCACCTAAGACTCTACTAATCAAAGCTCATGCAACAAATTTAAGACTATCATTAAAGGAGAAAGCATCTAAAGAATGGCATCAAATTACTCTAGGTAGCTTGGTTAAGGAAATAGCAGAAAAGCACGGATATGGGTGCAGAGTTGCAGAAGAATTTGAAAATGTGTTGATTCCATATATTAACCAAACAGAAGAAAGTGATATAAGTTTACTAACAAAAATAGCAATAGAACGCGAGGCAATGGCAAAGTTAGCTGGCGGATACATACTTTTTATTCCAAAAGGCAAAGCAAAGTCGGCAACTGGAAAAGCTTTAGGAACAATAGCTATTAGACCTCAAGACACAATAAATTGGAAGGTTCACTTTACCGTGAGTAGGTACAACTCAGTAATTGCAAAATGGCATAGCTATGAAAAAGGTGAAACTATATCAGAAATAGCTGGTTCTGGTAGTCCAAGTTATACTATACAAACGCTTTACTCTAATGTAGAATCAGCACTAAGTGCAGCAAATGCTAAGTTAAAACAACTAAAGCGAAATAATGCAGTATTGGATATCACTATCCCTGGTAATCCAGAACTATTTGCAGAGGCAAAACTTAGCTTGTTAGGGTTTCATCAAGATATAGACGGTGAATGGATAATTGACAGAGCAGAACACATGTTAGATGGTTCAGGTTATCGCACTATGTTATCAGCATCAACGTTAAGAAAAAATCAGTAAAACAAATGTTTAATATTGAAAAAGGTATTGAATATGAATAGAGACTCAAGAAATAAGCTACATTTTTGGTGGTTTATAGTAACAGTAGTATGTGTTATTATTACTTATTGCTATATGAAAGCAAAAGCTACAGATAATTATAAAACAATATTACAAATTGCATCTGAAAATTGTAACTTAGAGATTGTTAAATTCTCAGTAGAAAATTTGTTAGATACTAGCGTACAGATTAATAAGTTAACAGCATTACATCATGCATCTGATTCTGGGTGTCTAAGAATTGTTGAGTTTTTAGTGAAAGAAAAAGCAAATATAAATGCTACAGGTGGGTATATGGGATGGACAGCTTTGCACCATGCAGCAGATAAGGGACATTTGGAAATCGTTGAGTTTTTACTAAGCAAAGGAGCAAATCCTACAGCTACAGCCCAAGACGGAAGAAGACCTAGA
The DNA here is from genome assembly GCF_964028235.1 of Wolbachia endosymbiont (group B) of Cyclophora punctaria. Classification (NCBI taxonomy): domain Bacteria; kingdom Pseudomonadati; phylum Pseudomonadota; class Alphaproteobacteria; order Rickettsiales; family Anaplasmataceae; genus Wolbachia; species Wolbachia endosymbiont (group B) of Cyclophora punctaria. The sequence continues at coordinate 698,244 of NZ_OZ034749.1, read as the reverse complement.
AATATGGCTGTAGTGGAATCGCGACACAATAAAAATAACAAACATTACGATAAAATCATAAAGCTACTTGCTAAAGCAGAGGATCAATACGAATCAACAAAAAGTAATCACTAAAGCTGTAAGTTTTCTATAATCTGTATATAAACTTCTAAAACTATCCATAACAAGTTAATATTTTCACATGAAAAAGCAAAAAATCCCAATTACGGTAATTATTACCATATTAATCCAAACCGTAGCAATCATATGGTGGTTATCCAAGCTAGACTCAAGGGTACAATTTCACGATAAACTTATTGAATATGGTTTAATGGAAAAAGTATTAGTACTTGAGGAAAGGGTAAAAAATCTTTCTGAGGAATTGGATGAGCTTAAAGCTGATTTAAAGTAATTATTCTTCTACTTTTGGTGTATAAGGATCAGATTGAGATTGACGATCCTTCCAGTTTTCGATGTATTGCTCAACTAATGTAGGGTCTCCTGTTATAATCAGTAGATTCTCAGCGTTTTTTTTCTGCGCGGCGTCAGAGAAATTGAAAGATCCAGTTATGATTTTTTGCTCATCAATAATCATAATTTTACTGTGTGAAATTGCAGGTTTATAGTCTATGTATATTGGGATTTTTTGATGAAACAGTTCATTAATAACACTATACTTTGAGCTAACTTGCGATTCGTCGAGAATAACCATGACATCAACTCCACGCTTTTTAGCTTGAACTAAGGATTCAGCAATAGGCTTTGAGGTAAATTGGTATGCCTGAACCAACACGGATTTTTTAGCATGATCCACGGAATCAATTATTAGGTTGGTGCAATTTTCTCTAGGAGTGAAACATACAGTAGTACTTGGACAAGAAACACAACCTGATAAAAGCAAACAACTCAACCACTATCGGCTGAGAGCCGAAAGGTTGGATATAGCGCTGGAAGCGCGGTGAGAAGCTAAAGCTACTCCAATCTTATACTAGATATAGAATGAGGCTGATGTGCATCTGTATGTTTATTGATGTACTCATTAATGACTTCATCTGTGATATGTCCGCTGGTAGCACTAAAGTATCCTCTTCCCCAAAAACGCTTTCCCCAGTACATTTTATTTAGCTCTGGAAATTCTTGTTGAATTTTGCGTGAAGACCTGCCTTTGGCTCTTTGAACAAAATCACTCACAGCTATATGAGGAGGTATTACTACGAATAAATGTAAATGATCTGATGATATTACTCCGTTTTCTATCTTAATCCCCATTTCTTCAGATACTTCTGCTATGATTGTTCGTATTCTCTCCTTCATAGCCTTAGTTAATACTCTGTACCGATATTTTGTAATCCAGACTATATGGTACCTATGATAAAATACAGTGTGTTTTCCTTTGTCATATTCCGTCATAACTATACTTTATAAAGTACAGTTATGACATTGACAAACTAAAGTTTCTCCACCTAGAAGGTGGAGGCTTGTACCATCTTATGGAAAGTCAAAAAAATCAATAAATATCTAAACATGGCCAAATATATTCTTTCAGTTGACGGTGGAGGCATAAGGGGCATCATACCAGCCATTATACTAGCAGAAATAGAAAAAAGAACAAGAAGAACTATAGCTGAAATCTTTGATCTTATAGCAGGTACTTCAACCGGTGGAATTGTTGTAGCGGGATTATGTAGAAAAGATGAACGAGGAAATCCCCAATATTCAGCCAATGATTTAGTTGAGCTTTACCAAGAGTACGGAGCATATATTTTTAAGTCTTCATTTTTTAGGAGATCAATATTATCTTGGTTTAACTGCGCACAATACCCACATAAAAATATTGAATCTGTACTGGATAAATATTTTGGAGAGGATATTCTAAAAAACACATTAAGTAAGGTACTGATAACAAGTTATGATATTCACAATAATCGTCCATTTTTCTTTAAAAGCTGGAAAGAAGGTAATATTAAGCTGAAAGATGCACTCAGAGCTGCAACGGCTGCACCTACTTATTTCATGCCAAAACATCTCAAAATTAACCAGATAAAAAGAGTATTAGTGGATGGTGGGGTGTTTGCCAATAATCCAGCGGCTTGTGCATATGCAAGTGGTAAGAGGTTATTTCCAAATGATGATATTCTACTGTTATCAATAGGTACTGGAAGAAGAGATAGAAGCATAGCTAATTCAAGGAGATTTGGAAAGATAGGTTGGATAAAACCTCTGTTGAACGTAATGTTTGCCTCAAGTTTAGATGCAGTAAATTACCAACTTGATCAAGTTATAGCTGATAAATATATACGTATACAATCGCAACTAAAAATAGCATCACCTGACATGGATAATATTACATCAAAAAATATCAAATCTCTTCAGCAAGAAGCAAATGCAATGATAGAGGAAAATCAAAAAGTAGTCGATAAATTCTGTGATGTTTTATCTTGATACGTAGAAATGCCAAAAAAATTCTGCAGAGCTAAATAAGGGTTTAGAATAGATAATATATTAACCATTTTTACTTATATCTTAAACACAATTCAATTTTCACACTCATCGGCAGTTAGGCCACTTGCTCGCACAATAATATCAATAGCAACACCTTCCTTTGCTAGATTTTTTGCAACCTTGATCCTTTCTGTTTTTTTAACTTTTTCCTTGCCACTTTTCATATCTTCAGATAGAGATTTGACTAATGATTCTTGTTCTCCGTACTCATCCATTAAACTCAATAGCTTTTTGCTTTCTCTTGTTTTAGGCAGCAGAACTTTAATATTCACTGATAATTCCCCTGCTATTTCATATAATTTATCAAATGATATTTCAGTATATCCTTTTTCATATTCGTGTATTTCCTTGAGTGTTACACCAACTTTATCCGCCAAATCTTTTTGAGTATACCTTCTTATCAATCTCCATTCTCTTATTCTTTGCCCTACTCTGTAATATATAGAATCAGTGCAGATTTCTCTCTCTGTATTATCATACTCGTAAATAGATAAGCCGGTTGCTTGGGAAATTATGTCAACTGAAACTCCTTCTTTAACTAGATTTTTTGCTACTTCTAATCTTGCCTCCTCTTGATTGATTTTCTCGCTAATATGAACAAACCTGATTAATGAAGGTACTATTTTGCCTAACTTTTGATTCTCGTATATTTTCGTTAGATAGAGTATTTCCTCGTCTTCATAGCTGTCTTCCCTTACTATTACTGGTTCAGGTAATAAATCTACAACGTCAACTGATAATACTCTTGCTATTATATATAGTACTTCAATTGGAATAGGAATATACCCATCTTCATAGCTGTTTACTTCTTGGTATGTTAAACCTATTTGACTTGCTAATCCTATTTGAGTATGCCCTCGCATTAACCTACAATTTTCTATTCTTTGCCCTATTCCGTAACTAACATTGCTTGCAGAAACAAACATTTATCCTCCATTTAAGAAAAAAACTTTATTGCTATAATTTTTTTACGAGCTATCCATCTAAAACCATATCAATAGATAAACCTACCGCTTGCAAAATAGTATCAATAGAAATTCCCCCTTTTACTAGATCCTTTGCAACTTTAATCCTTTCTATCTCTCTCACTTTCCCCTCACAAATACGTATCCCTTCAAACAAAGATTTTATTAGTGCATGACGTAGTTCTTGGCTCTCAATTTCTTTGTATTCTTTAATCAAATTCGGTAGCTCATTTTCCACTTTACTACCTTCATCTTCCTCTGTTAGTAGATCTGTAATACTAATCGATAATGTTTCTGCTATCTCATATAATTTTCCCAGTGGAGTAGCTACGCGTCCTTGTTCATAGTTGCTTATTTCGTCACGTGTTGTACTCATTTTCTCCGCTAAATCCTTTTGAGTATACTCTCTCACTAGTCTCCATTCCTTTATCTTTTTGCCTATTTGGTAGTAGATAGAACCAACTTTTTCTTCAACACATTCATCAGCAGACAGACCAATTGTTTTTGCAACAATATCAACAGAAACTCCTGCTTTAACCAGACTCTTTGCAATTTTTATTTTTTCCGATTTTCTACTACTTTTCTCACTAACTTGGACAAATTTGGTTAGCAAACAAAACATCTTACGTAACTCCTGATCGTTAATCTTTTTATATTCTCTTACTAGATTTAATATTTCTTCTTCATCTTCAAGACAGCTTTTTGATACAGGAATAAGATCCGTAATACTGATTGATAGTGCCTCAGTTATAGCATACAACCTTTCAATTGGAACTCTACGATTCCCTTTCTCATATTGCAATATCACCCAGTATTTTACACCAATTTTCTCTGCTAAATCTTTCTGAGTGTACCCTCGCTCTAACCTCCAACTTTTTAATTTTTCTCCCACTTTATAATCTAGACTTCTTTCCACGCAAAGAACCATATATAATATTTTCTACTATAGCTCAAAGGCTCCAGATATAATGGTAAAAAAAACCTCTGGAACCTTAAAGTTGCCTGTAGACGCATTAAAGTTCCCGAAAGGTTTCTTTACTACCTCCACATACCCTATTTACCCATGAAGACGGAGACAATACTTCATCATTGCTAATCTCTTTTATAGCATACTTTTCACTCCATATGCCACATCTAGTGAAATTACCTTTCTCTACTGCTTCTTGAAGTTTTACTCCCCCAAAAAGGCAGTTTTTTCCTATTTCTTCGTCTCTTTTTTGTAACTCAGCCCACATTTCCTTATTTTCTACTCTCACTTGCACCTGATCTGCCTCTTGGTACAACACAATATTTAGCTTACCAATGCTCGTAGGAAATTCTAACATGACAGAGCTGCCATCTGAAATATCGGTATAGTTTCTTATACCTCCCTTCTCACTTTTAACTTCAACTGCATCATTACCAATTTTTAAGATATTACTTCCTAACTTTCTGTTTGCTTCCAGTATTTTGGCTACCTCTACCTTACTATTCCCAGAAAATTCTATATACGATGTTGTATTATCTATCTCAACATCTATTAATTCTCCTTCTTGCACAGCATTTTCGCCAGCTTCCTCTAGCTCTTCTAGTTGCTTATCTATCTGTGGCTGAACTTCTGGCTGTAGCTCATTATAGATTTCACCTATCAGTTTATTCTGCAGTAGAGTATCATGAAACTCTGCACCACTTAGCATTAATTTACGTATTAGCTTTTTACGATCAGCCTTATCAAATTTATGAAAATGTGTGCCCAGTATCACATATTCCGCGAAGCTTGTATCTTTATAATGTAAGGTATTAGAGCTAAAATATCTTATAGGAGAGGGTGAAGCCGTAGCGAAGCTAATGCCAGTAAGGCCGTAGTGGAGATACTGTCTTTATTGTCAACAAGTTATTTAGCTATAAAACAACAAAAAATTTATCTGCATTTTCTATAAATTAGTGTAACTGTGGATAAATACTTTAAGTGTGTGTGGACGTATTTATCCACAGTTATAGGACCATATCTTCTTAATCTTCTGAGAATAGTTTTACAAAGTACAGAGCTCAGTTAAAATCAAAATGATACATATTATAACTCAAAGTACATGTTAAATTACATCCTAAACAGTTGAGCATAAGATCCAAGCTTTTACTGTCAAAATTATCTCACTAAATTACCATTGAATGGTTGATCATTTTTAAGAATACCAAAAAATACATGCATTAGTTTTCTCATTAAAGCAACAATTATAACCTTTGGACATTTTCCTTTACTTGCTAAACGCTGACAAAACTTTTGAAAGTAAGAATTATGATTCTTGACTACTATAGCTGGCATATAAAGAGCTTTGCGAATACGCTCAGATCCTATTTTACATATTCGACTTTTTTTACTTACGGATGATCCTGATTGATAATGTTCTGGGTTTAGACCAGCAAAAGCTGTGAATTGTCTGGCATTATCAAAATTATCAACTGATGGCATTTCTGCAACAACAGCAACAGCTGTAAGATGTCCTACGCCTTTTATAGTCTTGATCTTTTCTGTTATATTTTTTAGATGCAAATGGTTATTAACATGTTCATTAATTTCTTTCTCTAGAGCAGCAGTTTGTGTGTCTATTGTAGCAATGACCTCAAGTATTGCTTGTTTACAATGGGAATCCGTATTTTTATTTTCCAAGCGATTCATCTGTTGTAGCTTGTCATCTTTAAATGCTTGCAAACAACGATAAAGGTCTCTTAAACGCCTAACTTCGGGAGGAGCAGGTTTCCAAAGATTAGGTTTGTTAGCAATACAAAACCTAGCAATCATGGCAGCATCTGACTTATCTGTTTTGTTTCTAAGTAGCTCACTTCTGCCAAAAGCTTTGATTTGGGCTGGGTTTACCACACTTACATTATGCTCCAAGTCATACATAAAATTAACTATATCTTCACTATAACAACCGGTTGCTTCGAGACACAGATGAATAAGTTCTGCTCCATGATGATTGCACCAAGCCACAAGCTTTTCAAAACCATCATGATTATTTTGAAAGACTTTGTACCGTTCTTTGTTGCCTACCAATAAACAAACATCAAATTTCTTTTTAGAAATGTCCACACCTAAAACAGCATTTGCTTGCATAAAATTGCCTCCAAGACTATAAATTAGGTTGAGAGTTTAGACTAACCTTGTAAATACGGGATATAATTCCAAAGATACTGTTCAGTCTTTTAACCCTATTGAGAGGGAGAGCAAAATCTCCACTCTCCATCATTACATGCATTTAGCCTTGCTCCAGCAGCTAGTGCTTCGTCTACAACCTTGTGCAGTTCATTTGGACTTTTTGCTCTTACCACAGCACTCTTAAACCAGCTCAACTTTTCTGCACTTGGCTTTATTTTTTTCAAAGCTGAAGCAAATGGATTTTTATCTTCTTGATCACTTACAGGTTTTGTACCATATATGTAGTCAAGTCCTTTCCCATAGTTGATTTTGTTTTCGCGAACTTCTCTACCAGGGAAAGGTACTACTTCTTTATCTACAAGCTTTTTAGCCTTATTAATTTTGCTTACAAAAGTAGGCTGCTGGCTAGTACGACCAATTCCTACAATAGCATTTAACATCTCACCTTTTGACAATTTATCAAGATCAACGTTTAACTCGTAGATACCTCCTTCCTTATCACCAAAAGGTACGATTATTTTATTACCCATATTACCTCCACTATTAAAAATACTTTTTAAGCGTACAATAAACTTTATTATTATACATTATATTACTCATTATAAATTATAGTGAGTAGATTTGCAAATACTTTCTGCTATAACAATCCGTTTTCTCTAAAGCTAAAATAACCCCCACTTGTAATGATAATATGATCAAATAATCTAACGCTTACAGTACTACATGCTGCTGCTAAGCTCTTTGTTACTTCTTGATCTTCTTCTGAAGGTTCTAAACTTCCCCCAGGGTGGTTGTGTGACATTATTACTAATGTTGCATTCTTTATTAATGCTTTTCTTGTAATTTCCTTTATGTATACTGGTGCTTTTTCCATTTCACCAATATAGGATTCTTCTCCAATTAGTTGACGCCTTTTATTCAAGTACAGTATTTTTACACATTCCCTTTCTGAGTGTCCTATACTTACGTTTAAGTACTCTACTAGCCCTTGTAAGTCCATTATTGGCTCACTTTTGAGCTTTTCTCTCAGTACCCTTTCTAGTGTTTCCTTAACACACATAATCATTGCTACTGCAGAATCAGTTACTCCTTCTATAACTTTCAGGTCATCCATTTCTCTACCTAAAATCCTTCCTACTCCTGCATAAGTATTCACCAGATTTTTAGCAATTTCTTGAGCTTGCGGCCTTTCATGTACTGCACTTAAAAATGTTTCCATTATTTCACGATCAAGTAGTGCTTTGCCTTTGCTTTCTAATATTCTGAATTCTATTTCTTCTTTATTCTTATTATTATTCATATAATTTACCCTTCACTAACAACAAACTTTTTTTTAATATTTACTGCTTTATCAGCATTGGCATAGAGCCATAGCTTCCGAGTGAAGTCAAATCAATTTTTCAATCTTTTTTACTTATTTTTTCATCAAAAAGTAAAGATATTAATAGATACTGATTTTTTATTTTAAATTTGTTGAATTTCGTCTAAAGAGATGCCTACTGTTTTTAAAATAATATTGATAGAAATTCCTTCCTTAACTAAATCCTTTGCAATTTTCATCTTTTCTGCTCTTTTCACTTTCTCTTCGCAAATTTGTATGCTTTCAAACAGAGATTTCATTAGTGCATGACGTAGTTCTTGGCTTTCAATTTTTTTGTATTCTTCAATTAAATTAGGTACCACTTTATCATCTGCATCCTCTGTTAGTTCAAGTAGGTCCATGATATTAATCGATAACGCCTTTGCTATCTCATATAATCTTCCCAGTGGAACAGCAGTTCTTCCTTGTTCATAGTTGCTTATTTCATCACGTGTTGTACTCATTTTCTTTGCTAAATCCTTCTGAGTATATTCCCGCACTAGTCTCCATTCTTTTATCTTCTTTCCTATTTTGCAGTATATAGAACCTATTTTTTCTTCAACACATTCATCAGCAGAGAGGCCAATTGCTTGTGAAACAATATCAACAGAAATCCCTGCTTTAACCAGGCCCTTTGCAATTTTTACTTTCTCTGCTTTTTTACTACTTTTCTCACCAACTCGGGTAAATTTTGTTAGCAAGTAAAACACCTTGCGCAACTCTTGATCATTAATCGTTTTATATTTTCTTACTAGATTTAATATTTCCTCTCCCTTATCTTCAAAACAGATTTTTTCATTTGATACAGGAATAAGATCCGTAATATTAATTGATAACACCTTTGCTATAGCGCACAACTTTTCAATCGAAATTTTTCGTGTTCCTTTTTCATATTGTAGTACTATTTGATATGTTACGCCGATTTTTCCCGCTAAATCTTTTTGAGTATAGCCTCGCTTTAACCTCCAGCTCCTTACTTTTTGTGCTATCTGATACCTTATAGAGATATTTGCCATAAATATTATACAGTTTAATACTACCAAATAAAGATATACAAAAGGGATGCTTCTTTCTATGTTTGAATTTTAGTTGAATATTTCTTCACAATTGTGTATAATTACTAATGCTTTTTAGGTTAATTCGTCATGGCTCTTTCGAAATTTCTTGATCCCAAAAATGACTTGAGCTTTAAAAAGATCTTTGGCTCTGAAAAGAATAAAAATATCTTAATTCACTTCCTCAACGATATCTTAGGTTTTTCTACTTCTGATCAAATAATGGAAATTGAATTCCTTAGTACCATTATGGATCCTGAAATTGCCTCTGACAAACAAAGCATTGTTGATGTTCTTTGCAAAGACTCTATAACCAGAAGAGCTGTTACGTATGCTTAATTGAGAACCTTTTTGACAAACTGAACTCATCTCCTTTCAAACAATTTTTCTATATCACTTAGTTTCATTTCTATATAAGTTGGTCTTTCATGACCAGAATATGGAGTTTTCTCAATTTGTCTTAGTATCTCATTCATCTCTTCCAATTTCATTTTTCTTCCTGCTCCATGGCAAGCGATTGTAGCTGATATTTTATTCACCTTATCCTCTATTGGCAACGTATCTTCCATTTCCGTTAACTTATCTACTATATCAACTAGCATCTCTTTTATATCTATTGTTCCTAAGATTGCAGGTATTTCTTTCACCCTTACTTTATCTTCTGATTCTATTTCAATACCAAAACCCATTTCAAAAAGCTCATCTTTATAAGTTTCAATCATCCCCATTCCAGCTTGGTTTTTGATTTTAACTGTTTCAGGAAGAAGAAGTTTCTGTCTTTTTATGCTTGATTTTTGCTTTAAGCACTCGTATATCAATCTTTCATGAGCTGCGTGCTGATCTACTATAATTAATTTGCCTTTAGCCTCAGCAATAATGTAAGTACTGTGGACCTGACAGCGTGCATACCCTAGAGGATGATCCTCTATTAAATCAATTTGCTCCCTTTCTAGAACCATCGCTCCCTTTTGGGGTGGAGATTCTCCATACTTAAACGTTTCTGGTAAGCTTTGCCTTCTTTCATCTGGTGCATTGAATTCTTTCATTAGACGATTTTCTAAAAGACTTGGTCTCTTTTCATAAAACTCTTTTTGATTCTTTTTCTCTTTACTATCAACCTGCTCTTGGCTTTTACTATCATTAAAAATTAGCTCCTCTTCAATACCTTGACCACTTGCTGCAAACCTCGTTGATAATGCTTTTATTATCCCTCTTCTCACTATTTCATATATTAGCCTTTTATTCTGAAATCTTACTTCCGATTTATTTGGATGCACATTTACATCTACTTGATCGTATGGTATCTCTAAGTGCAGCACTGCAAAAGGATACCTCCCACTTAGAATAAAATCTTGATACGCATATCTAATTGCACCAATAAGTAGATTATCTTTTATTGGCCTTCCATTAACAAACGTATAGATCTGAGTTGAATTGCCACGACTAATAGTTGGTTTACAGATGTGTCCCGTAAGTTTGATGCCGTCTTCTTCCTCTTTAACTTCCAGCGAATTGCTCTGAAATTCTTCTTCTGTTTCACATAATCTGTTAAATAATGAAGTTTGCTTAACATATTTTAAGAGCTTTTTATTACCGGAAGTGAGAGTAAACCCAATACTATAGTTAATCATTGCTAAGTTATTTACAATGTCAACAATGCTTTGTGTTTCTGCCCTCTCGGTTTTTAGAAATTTTAATCTATTTGGAGTGGCAAAAAATAAGTCACGAACTTCAATATATGTACCCTGTAGCAAAGAACAAGGTGTAATCTCTCTTATTTTTTCTCCTCCCTCATACCTTATAGACCATGCTTCCTTTGCTCCACTTGCCTTAGACGATAATTTCATTCTGCTTACTGCTGCAATTGAAGGTAAAGCTTCTCCTCTAAACCCAAGGTGCTTGATCTCTATTAACTCACTATCGCTTAATTTTGAAGTAGCGTAGCGCATAAACGCAAGTTCCAAATCTTCCTTTTCTATTCCATTTCCATTATCTGTCACAGTTATAAGATTACGCCCACCACTTTCTATTTTGATCTCTATCTCTGAACTTCCAGCATCTATTGCATTTTCAACTAATTCCTTTACTACACTTGCTGGCCTCTCTATTACCTCTCCCGCTGCTATACGATTTATAGTTTTTGTGTCTAAAAGAATTATTGCCATAATACTCCACCCAATCTATGAAACTTAGAGTTCCCTCTATTTTTTGGTGATTTCTTGACCTCACAATCTCTATATTTTAGCTTTTTAGATTCCTTTCTAGCAAGTCTATCTGCCTCCTCATTGTACATATTACCGTTGTGAGCTCTAACCCACTTCCAATTAATATCATGCTGCAAAGCAACTTCATCTAGTTCCTGCCATAATTCCCTGTTCTTCACTGGCTTTTTATCGGTTGTCTTCCAACCATTTACCTTCCATTTATTGATCCACTCTGTTATACCTTGCTTAATATAACGACTATCAGTGTGTAAAATAACTTTGCAAGAAACTTTCAACATCTTTAGCCCATTAATCACAGCCTTTAATTCCATTTTGTTATTCGTTGTGTTTTCTTCACCTCCAGAGATGCGTTTTTTGATAAAGACACTTTTATTTTCATACATCACCACGGCTGCCCATCCACCAGGCCCCGGATTTCCAGAACATGCTCCATCTGTATATATTATAACCTTCTTTTTTTCGCCCATACTTACAGGATCTCACGATGTTAGGTAAATCGTAATTGAGCTTTTGGGCTCGTGTTTTTATTAGGAGATTAGTCTCTCACACTGAAAATAAGTATTTTTAAGCTCTTCATAGCTTATCAATTCATTTGCTGGGGTTTTTAAGGTATTTTATAAGGCAATTATAAAAAGATGATCCAAAATCTACATCTAAAGCCTTAAATGCAATTCTCAGATGATCTCTAACAGACGTTTTTTCATCAACACATTTAAAACAATAAAAAGATTGAACATTTCCTCACAATTGTGTATAATCATTAATGCTTTTTATCTTACTTTCTCATGGCTCTTTCTAAGTTTCTTGATGCACGCAATGATTATGCCTTTAAAAGAATATTTGGCACTGAGAAAAACAAAGATATTCTCATTCATTTCTTGAACGATATTTTAGGCTTTACTGGCTTAGCTGCTATTCACGATGTTGAATTCTTAGCTACCATTTTGGATCCTGAGATTGCCGCTAAAAAGCAAAGTATTGTCGATGTTCTTTGTAAAGACTCTCAAGGTTCAAGATACATCATAGAAATGCAGTTTACTAAGACCAAAGGCTTCGAAAAGCGTGCTCAGTATTATGCTGCTAAAGCCTACTCAAGTCAAGCTGATCAAGGTGATAATTATCATAATCTCAAGGAAATTATCTTCATAGCTGTTGCTGATTGTATTATTTTTCCAGATAAGGCTGAGTACAAATCTAATCATGTCATTTTAGATCAAAATAGCTTTGAACATGACTTAAAGGATTTTTACTTCGTATTCATAGAACTACCTAAATTTACAAAGACAAAAGAAGACCAACTAGAAAATATAGTAGAAAAATGGTGTTATTTTTTCCGATATGCAGCAGAAACAAACGAAGAAGACCTAGATAAAATAGTTGGTAGTGACGTAATAATAAAACGAGCTTATGAAGAGATGAATAAGTTTAATTGGTCAGAAGAAGAGTTACTAGCATATGAACAAATGAAAAAACGCATAATGGATGAGGTAGCTGCTTTAGCTCAAAAATTTGATGAGGGTCTTAAAGTAGGTCAAGAAAAAGGTAGACAAGAAGGCATCCAAATTGGCCATGAAAAAGGTAAAATTGAAGGTCGAAAAGAAAGGGATATTGAAGTTGCAAAAAACTCACTCAAGGCCGGTGTCTCTATTGATGTTATAGCTCAAATTACCGGTCTCTCTCATTCTGAAATTTTACAACTCAGGGAAAAAACATAAATACTACAACTTATTCATTTTACTTTTCAACATTTATGAAAATCTTTCCTAAGTTAGACATACCCCTTAATTAAGAGTCTAATGAACTGTCTAAAACAGCTATAAAGATTGCACATAGAATTATATAAATTACTATCATAACGTTACCCAAACTTCTATATCAAAGCTACTTTAGTATTAGGACCATCAAACTTGCTACTGGTTTCCCTAATTATTTTGGCTACCTTCACTTTAAATTTTCCACTACTTGGCATATTACCCCTTATATTATAACTTACCTATTGAGATTACCTCCAAGCTTGGTTACTCCTACATCAGAAAGACAAGTTGATACTTTGTCCTTTGAATGGCTGTGAACTGAAGCATTACTTAAATAACTTTGAGGCTCTAAACTTATCTGCTGTTTTTTTGTACCATCAACTAATCTACCATCTCTGTTGTGTAATATCTGCTCTATTGATTGATTTAGCAGACCCTTATTAAATTGAGCTATAAACTTTTCAAATTTCTTCGGACTTAATTTACCAGCTTCTTTACCAGAACATGCTTTCTCTACATATGAGTTGAAAATCCCCGAAATCTCATCAAATTTACCACTCATGATTTTTCCTGTAACTTCTTTCTGTATTTCAACAAAATCAATATTTAACCGATGCATTGATATGCCACTTTTTAATGCAGCTTGTTCTACTACTTTCTCAAATTCCTCTGTAATATTTAATGCATAGCCCTGCGCTTCCAGTAATGATACGTGCTGATCTGCTGTAGAAATGTATTTTTGACCTGTAACTTTTCTAATAAGCACATCAAGTAACATGATTGTGCCGTTTATATCTACTGGTGAATCAACTTGTGAGATTGGACTTGTAGTACTTGATACTCCGTCAGACAATGTAGGTTTAGAATCTAATAACCGACCTATTGAGGTTTTTACTGAACCGAACAAACTGTTTATCCATGAAGATAGTGCACTTGCTCTGCTTGTAGCTTTCTTATAGCACACCTCTTCTGCCTTATTCACTTTGATTTTTTTTCTATTTATTGCAGCAATCTCTATGCCACCTACTACCATAACCTCTACATCATCATATCCTACTGTAGGACTTTTTTCATCTATCATAGACTCAATTTTACCTACTATAGCTTTTCCTTCTATTCTAGCTTTTGTTGTCTTTTCAATAGGTGAATAACGATGACGGTTCCCTCTATGATAAGCATGTCTTTTATGATGACGTATATGCTTTGGTGCAACGTATTCATTTCTTCTTTCTGCCTTCTCTAAAAAGGAAATTATGTTTGTGAAACCTTTATCTCTTGCAATATCTAAAGGCTTCTTACTATTATTGTCACGAATATTAACATCAGCATTTTTAAAAATCAGAAGTTGTAACAAACTAAAATCATGATTATTTTGAACTAAATAACCCATTAGAAGGACAACGCGGTGCAAAGACGTCTTGCCCTGGGTATCCTGAGCATTAACATCAATACCACTGTTAAGCAGCAGCTCTACAATCTTTAACTTAGTATCTTTTAGGTTATTAACGCCGTTATCAACAAAACACTGAGAGATAGCAAGGTGCAGAAATGTCTCGCCGAAATCGTTTTTAGCATTGATAAGAGTATATCTATCATCCCTGTTTCTCATACCATCAAGAAGAGCTTCAAGCAAGTTCGACTTATTCTCCTGGATAGCTTTTCTTATAAGTGACTTTGCTTCTTCAGGCCCTGAGGTTTTTATTAGCTGAGAATACTGTTTCTGTTTTTCTTTATTAAAGTCCATTATAACATCTTGTGGATTGCAAGTAGAAGCTATACATTTTGAGTTAGAAACTATTGTATCATTAAAAGCAAACATCATTTCTCTTGCTGGTTGATAAGTATTCCAGTTCTCTACTTTTACAAGAGTGTTATTTTTATGTGATAGCAATAAGGTATCATTCATAACTTTCATATCGAAATCTAATATAGACTTACCTTTCAAATCAACTAAACCAATATCATTCTTATTAATAGGCTGATTATGATAAATCTGTAACCCTTGTTCATCTGGTTTATAATACCTGAAAGAACTAAAATCATCAGCTCTTTCTCCAAATTCTTCTGGTTCTATAATTCTATTGTTTAGTTCTATAGATAAATCCCAGTTTCTATGAACAAAAGAATAGTAATCTGATATTGATAATGCTCCTTTATCTGATAACAATAGCAAATCATTATTGAGTTTTAAAAAAAGCACCTTATCTGAATCAAATGTGAAACAATTATAATGATTTAACAGATCAGTACCATTAACGCTAAATCTTCCATCTATTTTTAAGCTATGAGAACAATAATCACGCTCTAGTTCACCATTCTGAAGTTTATAATATTTTTCCCTATCAAATGTTACCGTAACATCTTTATAATCTGGTAGCAGGGTTACATTTAGTCTACTTTTGTTAATCTTTATTTCTCCTTCATTATTCTCTGCAAATTGTATATCATTTAATGTGCTATTTAATTGACTAAAGTCTAATATACCATTTGCTTGAGCAATCGTAATATTAGCACTTTTTTCATCGAAAAGATAAAGATGGTTTATATTACTTGGAGCTTCCCAGTAAAAATTATGGTGCTCTTTATCAGGATAAAAAATATGATTACTAAAACTACCTATAGTACTACGATAATTAGTACTTGATAATTGCTTTGTAATATTAAAGTTCCGATTATCTATTGTTTGCAACTTATCTAACTCATCATCTAATATAACATCACTACCAACGCTTTTTGTTATTTGTAGACTTGCTACTGTTCCAGTATTACTCTCTACTTTCGTTGGAGTTACAAACAAACCATCTGCTGTTTTTATTAATGTCTGTTTATCTACACTTATAGAATCTCCACTTTTATTATAAATATTTGTTCTGTCGTTAACATGAGTTATTTTATCTATATCACTAAAATTTACCGGCAATAATACTAAGCCACTTCCGTGAATAGAATCACCAAAATAACCTTTTATTGTAGCAAAGTTTTTTGCTGTTATTATATCATTTCCACCCTTACCATCTACATAATCTGCATTAGAGAACTTTATATAATTAGTTCTATTACTGCCGATAATAGAATGTATGTTTATTGAATCTGTAGTAAGATTACCTTGTGTTATAACTATATTCTTTTGTCTATCTGCTCCTAAATCACAAGAGAACTTCCCTGCTATGTAAAAGAAATTTCTACCTGAGTTATACACCTTGCAACTATCTAATGACTTTTCAAAATAGTACCTATTTTCTACCTTACCTCTTCTACCTCGATCACCATTTAAAATATCCTTTTCTTGAAAAACAACATTAATATTAGCATTTTGAGCTGTTATATAGTATACGCTTCCATACCCACGGAAATTCTTATTTCTGTATATAACCGCATTATAACAGTCGCTAGGGTATTCTTGTAAAAACCACTTTTCAAATGTTCTATTTAGTAATACATTACTATGATCATATAAGTTATCACATCCTGAGCCAATTCCATTTACAACACAGTCAGTACAGGGAGGATTATCAATTTGTACTTTAATATCGCTATCGTGTGGTCCGCAAACGACACTATAACTTTCAATGTTCGTAGGAATCACTCTAGAATTAATATCACTGATATGAAATGGATATGTAACATTCGTATTGAATCCAAAATCAAACTTAGTATCAACTATTTTTGTGTTAGTACGACAATAAACTCTGAGGAGTTGTATTTCCCCATAAACACGCTTTTCCTTTGTAACCAATATATAAGGCAGCGACATAACTATTTTATCATAATTACCTTTATATTGGCTTATGAGCTTTAATACATATTGTTTATATATACTTTCTGCCTCTATATCATTTTCTATATAATCTGGTACTTTTTTACCAAGAAAGAAATCCCAATACAAATCATGCTTCTCCTGATCTGTAAGATTTATGTGCTCTTCCAATTTCTCTACCTCAAGCTCTGCTTCTACAAATTGCGATATAATAATAACAGCAACTGAAATAGCAGTACCAACTGGACCAGCAAATTCTCCCATTACTCCAGCTTCTATTCCTACGGCTGACATTGTCTCAGTAACAATCGCAGGTACATCTGCAGCTATAAAAATGGAGTTAGTTGCGATGTTTAGGTCAGCAATCTTTATATCTACAGGATTCGTTGCACTTTCCCGAGCTTTTATCGACTCTGCTAACCCTAAAAATGCTGCAAAGTTACCTATAGCAGGTCCCATAACTGGGGCAAACCCCTTTAGCATTTGAGAATCAAGTTTTTCTCCTAATCCTAATATTTTTCCAGAGATTTTCTCACCAATCTTTGGCATTACCCAGAGATTTAATGCATCATAACCTAGGCCTTCTACATCTCCATTTGCTATATGTTTACCAACTAAAAATACTGTAAAGGCAAAACCTGCACTTTCTGCTACTTTCCCTATTTTTTCTGCTACCCCATATCCTCTGAGAATATTTTTGATTTCTTCTTTATTTTCTTTCATCTCCTTTACAATATCCTTGATCTCTGGGTCTATTGAATTTAGATCTACATTTTTAACCTTTGCAATAAATGCTTCTTCAACATTTTGGTCTGTAGCTTCACCTCTAGAGATTCGTTCAGAAACTTTGAAAAGCTGATCATAAAACTCAATATTCTTTACTCTTTCCGCTACCTTGTTAGCATTAAACAACTCTTTAATACGTTGCTCTTTTTCTTCCTCTGTAATATTTTCTTCATCACGTGAGTCTATGCAGTACATGCCTATATTTCTTATTTTTCTTCTTTTAGCTTCTAAACATTCCATTTGAGGCCCAGTTTCAAGCCTTAGCCTTTTTCTTGCACCACCTCTTTCGGGAGAGCTAATCTCACCTTGAGATGTGGTATGATAGACTTCAATACTTTTTATGCTTGCTGTAATTAAATCTTTATCGGACCTACTAGATTGATTAAAAACCATGGCTAAAAACTTGGCTGTTCTCTTATCAGTAAAAGATCTAAGAACTTTATATTTGTCACTCATCTGTTTTTCTGCATGTCCTAATTTTTTCTTTACACTACTATTAGCACATTTTAATTCTATGATAATTGGTTCATCTTCCTCAATAGTAGATTCATCTCCTTGCAAATATGTAAAAGATAGCGCCAGGTCCATTTTCCCTAATGAAGATATATTAGATTCCACATACACTTTAATCTCTTTACCATCTTGCGTTTTTCCATTTATCAATAACCCGTGCATTATTGCTTGAAAGTCCACTTCTCTTTTTATTAATTCCTTAAAAGGCAATAAAGCTTCTACTAAAGGAGATAGTGACTCTTTTAACTTATTTCCCATCATCTCTTCATCTTTACTTTCCTTAAGCAAGTCTACAACATCAATTCCACGTAATTGTTCAATTAAGCTATTTACGTCAACATTCCCTATTCTTTCAAATTTACCCTTGTATCTATTTTTAGAGTTATGAGAGACTTCTTTTATATTTATATCCTGAAAATAAGACTTATCTTTTCTTTCTCCTACTTCAAACCCACCTAGGTTATTCTTTACTCCTGTGTTTATTATCAGGTCGATTTTAACTGCAGAATCAATATCCAGTTCATCAATTGGAGGAATTTTATTACTGTCAAATCTCTTTTGCCTTCTAAGTTCTCTTAATTCACCACTACGTTCTATAATATTTAATATTACTGCTCTATCTTCCCCTTGATTGAATAGTAGAAATGTAGTAGCCTCTCTTCCTATACTTCTATCTTCATTCTGATAAGTGAAAATATTTTTATCTATACTATCCATAGCTAAAATCTGTCCGAACACTAGTTTGCTTAAATAGTTTTTATCCTTACTTGGTATCAAGTGATATAAGTTCTTTAGTTCTGCCTTTAAATTTTCCTTTGCTTCATTGCCATCAAAATCTTTAGCACCTTCTAATAATTGATGCACAAAACCTTGGGATTGAAAAATCTTAGCTTGTTCTGTCTTTACTTCAGCATAACTAATTCCCACTATAACCGCCTCTTCTGCTTTAGTTCTAATGCTGAGGTTATACAAATAACCTTTGTTCTTGATCTGTGTTATAGCTTCATCAGCAGTATGACCTTCTCCTTTAAACTCAACAACTACTGGAACAGGTTTAGGATTTATCCTACCATTTGCATCTTTTGTACGTGACATAAGTATTAAATCTGCACGTCCGTTACCTGCAGCACGTTCAACATAACAATTAAGACCATAACGATATTTAAAATTTAATGCTAAAGTTCCATAAACAAACCCATGATATGCTGCTTCTGAGTTGCCCAGTGAAAACTTTCCCTGATTACTTTTGTATATTTCGGCCAGTTCAAGAAAAATTTCTCTAATACCAACTATTACTTGATCTATACTCTTATCAGAAAGCTGTTTAAATGCACCTTCAAGACTTGTAGACCGACCTATATTGATCTCCTCAAATTCACTAGTTTGAGATGGAGAAGACACCAAATCCTTAAATTTTTCTTTTACTCTATCTCTTTGTTCTCTATATAGTTCGAATGACAGGTTGCCTAAATCTTCTTCAGTACGCATATGAAACGAATACTCATTTATATCTGTGTTATCTATGTCAGAGATCTCTAGTGTTTTTGCTATCTCTTTAAGTTCATCATCATTATAACAATATTTCCGTTTTAAATCCCCATAACCTGTAATTTGATCATTTGTAAAAGCTCTAAGAACCACTTGTTTTCTTCCACTTTTTTCAAGAAAAAAGCATAGTTTTACAATGCTAATCTCATTTTTCAATCCCTCTACTTTCAAATTAGTACGCTTAATATACACCTTATTGATGCCAAGCTTTTCTACTAGACCACTATTAGGAAGGGTTAAAATCGATCCTAATATGCTATGAATAAAAAACTCAGGACTAGATGTTGAACCAATATTTGGAGTTTCACGAAGAAATAAACTAAACTTTTCAGCAAATCCCTTAGGTGCATCGAAATTTACTGAGAGAACAGGGTTACCCTTACTGTTACCTGGATTAATTGGTTCAGTGATTAATAATTCTATTAACTCAAGCTTGTGTTCAATATGTTTCGCTTCAGCTGTTGCTCTTGGCATTTTCTTATCTATTTCTTCATACTGTGTGTCACTTCCTCAAGTTCTATACTACGAAGTTTCTTTGCTGGACTACTTTCTTCTCCTTCTATTCCTCTCTTTTTATCATTTTCTTGAATAAGATTATCCAGTAATTGAAAAAACTTATCCCATTTATCTTTCCTCTTTGTAAATTCCTCTCTTGAACAACACCATGTTATACGTTCTTTAAATTCCTCCCTAAATTTTACCATTTCATTTTTTGATGATATACATTCTCGAATGAAGAACTCAATAAATCCCCCCCTATCACCATAAATCAAATCTTGGCAAATATCTTGCCCCCTACTACAAAAAATAAGCCTTTCTTTCTCTTTGGGAGTTGCATCTTGAAAGATCAGTTTGATATTTTCCACATCTTCAACCTTAAATAAGTCTAGTAATAATAACCCACCTGATCCGCATTTATCTATTACATGTTTTGTGTGAGTACTAGGACCTTTCTGCCAAAATATTCCAAAGAGCTTTTGATAATTGTAATCTTTATTACCATCTATCATCTTATTAACGATTACTCTCAATAAACAATCATAACCTTCTTCAGAAAGGAAAGCCCACATATGCTGCGCTGTTTCCATAAAAAAACTCTGCCATGGCCAATCCAAAAAGCACTTTAGCACTTCATAAGAGCAGCTCTTGAACACTTCCATTTGTTGTTCTCTATCCATTTCTGAAAGTAAAAAGCACAAAACATCAATATAATTCTCCCTGGAAAAATCTGTAAACTCACTAACACAGTCACAACGTCTTTTTGCCACATATTCTGCAGTTCTTACTAAGACCTTATCTTTTTCTTCAGGAGTTAACTTTTGTAGGAAATATCTGGTTGCTGCTTCATTGCCACTAACTGCTGAACGTCGAAATGCATACTCATAATGAGTAACACTATCATCTTGACAATATCTTCTTATTATATCGCCTAACTGAGCTGTTTCTTCTTCTATATGATGGGACCAGAACGATACTAGAGGTGATTCATTTATTCTTATTTTCCTAAGATCTTTTCCATAGAGTTTCCTACCACTGATTTGTTTCCATAGGGTGAGAATGTTATCTTCTAAACAATAAGTGCATGCTAATCTATAGCGCTTAGCAATATCTAAATTTTCATCTTGCACTAATATCTTTGCTGTTTTCTCTTTATCAATAGTGCCTTGTGGTGTCCAACAAAGCTTGCTTAAGCTTGCTCTAGCATCTTTGCCACCTAAAAGATTTTTATGATATTGTTTCCATATGAGTATCTGCCAACCTATTGCTTCAACAAAACTTGATAGTTCCTTTTTTAACAATTCTGGCAGCGGAAGTTTTAGTACCTTTTTTATCACTTCATCCTCTACCTTTTGCCATTCTCTTTTTCTTTCACTGACATTTAGGATTGGTGATGAGAAGTAAAACTTTGACGCTAAATCCCAGGCATCATCTTGATTCCATAACGTAATAGCTATTTCCACAAGAGCTTTATGCTTAAGTGATGGCATTAGAGTGTAATTCATTACCTAACCCGATTAAAATACTCAATATACTATGATTTTCTATCGGTTCAAGATAAAACACAGCTAAAAAATTGTGTAAAGTTTAACGGCACAAAAAAATTCTATTATCAACTATGTTTTTTAAAAATTTTTTATTGTGTAGTTTTGCAAATTATATGGGCAATAAAAACCCGTTTGTCATAGAAATAGGACTTTATGTCAAGCAGCTACTACGACAATTTCTGCTTAAGTCAATGAATATTGTGAATAAGTACTTTAAGTCTGTGTGAGCGTACATACTGTAATTGCTATTGAATGATGGAGAGACATACTCCATTATTTTAGCACGAAGTAACAAATTCAATGAATTAGTTCTTCAAGAATAATTTAAACTTTTACAGTAGGAGTAGTCTCATGAAACATTATAGCGGGTTAGATGTCTCACTCAAAGAAACTTTTATTAGTATCATTGATGAGAAAGGAAAAATTGTTAAAGAAGGGGTTGTTGCAAGTGAAAGCAGTGCAATAGCTGAGTTTCTGCTTGGTCAAAACAAAAAATACGAGTCCATAGGAATAGAAAGCGGGCAATTATCAATATCGATGTGCAAAGAGTTGAGGAATCTTGGATTACCAGTAACTTGTGTAGATGCAAGGCATATGGCAGCAGCATTATCTGCGAGAATCAATAAGAATGATAAAAATGATGCAAGAGGCATAGCACAAATGATGAGAGTTGGGCTATTTAAGGAGGTATTAGTAAAATCAGACGAAGCTTGTCAGGTTAAAATAATACTTGGAAGCAGAAGACAATTAATACGTTGCAGAGAGCAAATTGCGGGAACAATAAGGGGATTACTGAAAATATACGGGATAAAAGTTAATCAACGTCTTAGTTCTGCAAACTTTGCTTTAAAAGTGCAAGAAATGGTTAATAATCTAGATGAAATTAGCCAAACCTCAATTGAATCATTAGTACATAGTTTAGAAATAATAGAAGAATCAATAAGAAAACTTGATAAAATGCTCTCAGAACAAAGCAAAAAAGATGAGGATTGTAAATTATTAACTACTGTTCCAGGAGTTGGTATTATAGTAGCAATGACATATAAAGCTGCAATAGATGATCTGCATAGGTTTGAAACATCTTATACAGTTGGAGCCTATATGGGATTAAGTCCAAGACAGTACGCTTCTGGTGAGATTGATCGACACGGAAGTATATCAAAAATGGGACCAGTGGACTGTAGGAATATGTTATATGAAGCCGCGCAGGTCTTACTGGTAAAATGTAAAAGGACATTTAAATTAAGAAGCTGGGGATTGAAGCTTAAAAAGAAAAAGGGCATGAAAAAAGCAATTGTTGCAGTAGCAAGAAAATTAGCCGTGATTATGCATAAGATGCTAATCGATAGAAAAGAGTTTTGCTATCAATAAACACTAAAGAAGTATAAAACAATAATTTTACTGAAAGTAAAGATAGCAATGCCGATGGAAGGGATAAGCAAGAGGATAAGTTGAAGCATAGACTTCGTGGCGTACATGTTGCCGTCCACTTCCGCCTAACAAGTATAGTGCGGCTTGGCTACAATATGAATTAGCCATATTAGACCGCGGAGAGAACAATGGAAGCATGCTACTTTTAACTTATGTAAAATCATTAAGACTATAGAGGAAAAGAATGATACCTTAGTTTTTATAAGCTTAATGAATATGTGGATAAATACTTTAAGTTTGTGTGGACGTATTTATCCACATATTCATTGGCTACATAGTTTAAAAGAGATTAATTGGAAATTAGTGTTGATGTTTTTATTGCCAATAAAACCTCTTTTGATTGAATAAGATAATACAATAATAAATAAAAGGTTGTATTAGAGCTGAATTTTACATCAAAAAATATTTTTCATGATACAAAAAATTATTGTTGACTTTTATGCAATTAGAGAACTTATTCACAATATTCATTAACCCATTTCAGTTACTGCTGTGTAAATTTTAAATATGCAAATTAATTGCTTCTTTAAGCCTGGCATTGGCAATAACTATAATTTTACGCATTAGAGCTGTTATAGCTACCATCTTCTTCTTGCCACTTTCAACAAGCTTAGAATAAAAGGCACCAAGTGCAGATTTGGACTTTGCAGCAGCCATTGCAGCCGTAAAAAGCTTTCTACGGACATTACTTCTACCACCCGTTATTCTTCTGTAGCCAATAGTTTTTCCACTTTCTTTTGGATGCGGTGCAACTCCAGCGAGACTTGCAACTTCTTTTTTGTTTAAATGGCCAAGCTCTGGCATCAGACACACAAAGTCTTGAGATAATTTTATACCTATTCCTGGTACTGTTCTTATGATTTTTTGGCGCTTTTGTAACTCTGGATTTCCATCAATAATTTTTTGTATAGAATCGTTGAGTTCATTTATCTGATTGTTAAAAAACTCAACCACTATCGGCTGAGAGCCGAAAGGTTGGATATAGCGCTGGAAGCGCGGTGAGAAGCTAAAGCTACTCCAATCTTATACTAGATATAGAATGAGGCTGATGTGCATCTGTATGTTTATTGATGTACTCATTAATGACTTCATCTGTGATATGTCCGCTGGTAGCACTAAAGTATCCTCTTCCCCAAAAACGCTTTCCCCAGTACATTTTATTTAGCTCTGGAAATTCTTGTTGAATTTTGCGTGAAGACCTGCCTTTGGCTCTTTGAACAAAATCACTCACAGCTATATGAGGAGGTATTACTACGAATAAATGTAAATGATCTGATGATATTACTCCGTTTTCTATCTTAATCCCCATTTCTTCAGATACTTCTGCTATGATTGTTCGTATTCTCTCCTTCATAGCCTTAGTTAATACTCTGTACCGATATTTTGTAATCCAGACTATATGGTACCTATGATAAAATACAGTGTGTTTTCCTTTGTCATATTCCGTCATAACTATACTTTATAAAGTACAGTTATGACATTGACAAACTAAAGTTTCTCCACCTAGAAGGTGGAGGCTTGTACCATCTTATGGAAAGTCAACAGCCTTTTGGCAACTTTCTTTTATATAGTCGTTTTCAGGTGCTGCTAATCTACATTTCTCTTGAACTCTCATTTGCGTAATGTCATCACGACGTTGGCAAAGTGCGACTAAGGTTGTTTGTTCCTTTGACATAGGCACAAATAGAGATAGAGTACTATAGCGTTCAAATCCATATTGGGCAAGGGTTCTTGCATCTGATTGATCAGACTTTGCTAAAGTTCCATGAGATAAGGTAAAACTTTTTACTTTGCGAGTATTAGCTCGATGTATAGCAACATTCTTACCAACAAGAAAATGTGCTAAGCCAAGCTCATATTTTCCTGTATTTTCCAAAGTTACAAAAGCATTAGGTAGAATATTTGAAAATTCTTGAAACAATTGTTGCCAACCAGCAGAATTATTATCAAACTTGATAGTGTTCTTTTGGTTGTGCACTGCAGCAACATTTTTAAATTTTCCGATATCAATGCCAATAAAATTTTGATAAGATGTAATCATAATAATCTCCGATAGTTTAATTAATTTAAGGTTGTAAACGGGTGCATACATATGTCCCATGCAACTATTCAAACGTATCGAG
Source organism: Wolbachia endosymbiont (group B) of Cyclophora punctaria (assembly GCF_964028235.1). Lineage (NCBI taxonomy): Bacteria > Pseudomonadati > Pseudomonadota > Alphaproteobacteria > Rickettsiales > Anaplasmataceae > Wolbachia > Wolbachia endosymbiont (group B) of Cyclophora punctaria. Next base: position 673,065 of record NZ_OZ034749.1, on the reverse strand, counting down.
AGATAGGGCTAGTGTACCTTGATAAAAACGGTTGTAAAACACCAACACGGAGACGGTAGCACATGCCCATAATAGCCCTATTCCTATAGTGAGTAGGGTTATCTTTCTCTCTTATTTATTTATATCATATGTTTAACTTACAACACGGAGTAAATGTTATTGAGGTAACCTCAGGAGCAAAAACAGTACGTACAGCTAAATCATCAGTGATAGGTGTAATTGGTACTGCACCTGAAGCTGATGAGCAAAAATTTCCACTGAATAAACCGGTACTGATAGCAGGAAGCTTAAAAGAAGCAGCAAGACTTGGAAAGAATGGAAGTTTACCTTCTGCAATAAACGGAATATTTTCCCAAATTGGTGCAACAGTAGTAGTTATTCGAGTTGAGGAAAGTGATCCAAAATTAAAAGAAGAAGAGACGCTGAAGAATATAATTGGCGGTGTTGATGAAGAAACCGGAGAATATCTGGGCGTACAAGCATTCCTTAGCAGTGAAAGCATAGTTCATGTTGCGCCAAGAATACTGATTGCACCTCAATTTACTCACCAATTACCAGAAGATGGCAAAAATCCGGTGGTTGGCGCTTTGATTCCTATAGCAGAAAAGCTGAGAAGCATAATAGTAGCAGATGGACCAAATACCAATGATGAAGAAGCAATAAAATGGCGAAAAAGCATCAGTAATTCAAGAGTTTACGTAGTTGATCCATGGGTTAAGGTGTTTGAAGGGGAAGAAAAACCGGCAAGCCCATTTGTAGCAGGTTTAATAGCTAAAATAGATAGCGAGCAAGGATTTTGGCACTCACCTTCAAATAAAGAGATAAATGGTATTGTTGGAACAAGCAGGCCTATTGATTTTACGCTCGGTAATACAAATTGTAGAGCAAACCATTTAAATGAAAATGAAGTAACAACGATAATTCATCAAAATGGCTATAGGCTTTGGGGAAATAGAACATGTTCAAATGACTCAAAATGGGCTTTTTTATCAGTGAGAAGGACTGCAGATTTAATTAATGATAGTTTACTTCGAGCTCATCTCTGGGCAGTTGATCGCAATATCACCAAAACTTACATAGATGATGTGATTGAGGGGGTGAATTCTTATCTTGCAAATTTGAAAGCTCAAGGAGCTATTATCAGTGGAAAATGTTATGCAACTCCAGAACTCAACACACCGGCAAACATTGCAAGCGGGAAAGTATATTTTGACTTTGAGTTTACACCACCGTATCCAGCAGAACAGATTACTTTTAGATCACACTTGATCAATAGCGAAGTACTGTAAGAAAAGGAGAAAAACAAATGTTACCGAAAATACTGAGAAATTTTAACGTATTTGTTGATGGTAGAGGCTATGCAGGAAAAATAGATGAAATAACTTTGCCGAAGCTTACCATAAAAACAGAGGAGTACCGTGCTGGTGGTATGGATATTCCAATAAATATTGATATGGGCATTGAGAAGCTTGAAGCAGATTTCACTTTTGCTGAATACGATACAGAGCTCTTTCGGCTATTTGGCTTGATAAATGGAAATTCGGTATCTTTGACGCTCCGTGGTGGAATGCAAGGGAGTGGTAGTAACGATATTGAAGCTGTAGTAATCAATCTCAGGGGAATATTCAAAGAATTTGACTTTGGTAGCTGGAAACCTGCTGAAAAAGCAACGCTAAAGTGTACTGTAGCTGCCCATTACTACAAACTTACTATAGGTGGTAATGAATTAATAGAAATCGATGCTGAAAATATGATTAGAAAGATAAATGGTGTTGATCAGATGGCCTTGCTGCAAACGGTTTTAGGTATTTAGGTTTAGTTTTAAAAAGATTTTAGAATTTTATTTTTTAGGAGAAAGTATGACAACAGTAAAACTTGATAATCCAATAACAGTTGATGGTATTTCTGTCTCAGAACTTACTGTTAGACGTCCAAAAGTTAGAGACTATTTGGCAATAGAACGCCTTAATGGTAGTGATCTGAGTAAGGAAGTAACTTTGACTGCCAATTTGACATCAGTTGCAAAAGAAGCAATTGAAGAGTTAGATATTGCTGATTATGTAAAAGTGCAAGAGGTATTAAAGGATTTTTTTTCACCAGTTATTCAAAGGACTTGAGGTCAGAAGTATTAATGTTCAGCTCTGTTGTAGGGGGCGGGGTTGAGCAAATACTTGAAATGGAAATTAATGAATTTATCCTATGGAATGAAGCAGCGAGGAAGGTACAATGTCAACGTTATCTATAAAAATTGGAGCAGTCCTAGATGGCAGCTTTAATACTGCAATAAAGGGAAGTAGCAGTCAGCTTACTCGTCTTGGTGAAAATATCAGACAGCTTGATTCATCTTTAAAATCAGTATCTAAATTTAAACAATTGGGTTCTGATGTATTTGCTGCCAAGAAATCCTGGAAAGGTTTCGAGGATCAGGTAAAATCCTTAGCTCAACAGATAAAAGCAGTGGAAAAACCAAGCAAAACTTTGAAAGCTGAATTTGATAAGGCTAAAATTTCTGCAACGAAAGCAAAAGATGCATATTTAAAAAAGAGAGATTCATTGCACTCATTAAATGAGGAAGTCAGAAAAAGTGGAAAAAATATTAAGTCCTTAGTGAGTGATCAATATAAACTTGGCTCGTCCATTGAAGTATTAAAGGGTAAATATAGTAAACTTGGGTCTGTAATACGTAGTCATCAGAGTTTTTTAGCAAGTAAGGCACATTTTAAGTCACAAATCATAGAGACAGTTGGGCTTGGACTCTCACTTGCAGCTCCAATTAAGGTTGCTATTGATTTTGAGAGTGCCATGGCTGATGTAAAGAAGGTGGTAAAATTTACAAAAGATAAAACCAAAGATGAAGCATCAGAATTTGCTCAAGAACTCAAAAAATTATCTCGTGAAATACCATTATCAGCTGCAGGATTAGCACAAATAGCTTCAAGTGGTGGCCAACTTGGTATTGCTAAAGATGATCTAATAAAATTTACAACAGTAGTTGCTAAAATGTCTACAGCATTTGATATGTCAGCGGAAGAAGCTGGTAATGCTATAGCAAAAATCTCTAATGTTTATGGGATTGGAGTTAACGATATGGAAAATGTAGGTAATATAATAAACCACTTATCAGATAACACTGCTGCTAAAGCAAAAGATATGGTTGAAGCTCTAGCAACAGTTGGTGGTACTGCAAAGCAGTTTGGATTAAAGTTTGAACAAACAAGCAGCTTAGTAAATGCTTTTATTAGTTTAGGTAAACAACCAGCAAAAGCTGCAACTGCTATAAATGCACTGCTTAGCAAACTTCAAACTGCTGAAGGTCAAGGAAAAGAATTCAAAGCAGCACTAGAAGAAATGGGCATAACCGCGGAAGAAATGGTACAAAGGATCAGTGAAAGCGGAGAAGAAGCACTACTTCACTTTTTTCAAACTCTAAAGAAAATGGATAATCAGGAGCGTTCTACAATCCTGATGAAACTTTTCGGTCAGGAATATCAAGATGATATTGCATTATTAGCTGGAAGTTTTAATAAGTATGAGGATGCAATAAAGTTACTGGCTAATACAGAAAAGTACGGAAGCTCTCTGCAAGAAGAATTCAAAAATCGTGCAGACACTACAGCTAATAAATTACAATTACTTAAAAATGCAATAGTTGAAGCTGGCATGAATCTAGGGTCAGTAATGTTACCTACCTTGAATTATGTAGCTGGAAGTTTGAAAACAATAACAGAGCATATAGCTTCTTTTGCAGAAAAATATCCAACTTTAACCACGACGATCATGGGTACTGTAGCAGCTTTGATAAGTTTAAAAATTGCAGCAGTAGGACTAGGATACGGATTTACATTGCTAGGAAGTACGATTTTTGGTCTGAAAGCAAACCTACTTGGAGTATTTTCATTTTTATCAGCTACAGTTTTTCCTGCAGTAGTAACAGGACTAAGAGCAATAACGCTTGCTGTAATGAGTAATCCTATAGGGCTTTTAATTGCTGGACTTGTTACTGGCGCAGCTCTTGTTATCACTAACTGGCAAAAGGTGAAAGACTTTTTCTCTAGCTTTTGGAAATCGATAATAAAACCCATAGAAGAAGCTTTTTCATGGATAGGGGAAAGTGTATTTGGAAAAGTATTAGGGAATAGCCCACTGAAAGAATTTGAAAAAAGAAAAACTGAAATAAAAGCAGTCCATACTCCCATAAAGAGTAATATTCTCAACAGTGGAAATCCTTTGCTAAGTAACAGTATAATTAAAGAATTTTCCAAGAGAAATCAGAATAATTTCAGAATCAAAAGCCTTATTGAGGAGAAAAAGTTTACAGAGAGCGATAATGATAAGATATTTGCAGATTTTGGAAGGAGTAAATTTGAAAATAAAGAACAAAATAAAACTCAGAACATCACTAATAATTACACTATCAGCATTAAAGCAGAGCCAAATCAAGATGTTCGTAGTCTTGCAGATGAAGTAATAAAAAGGATAAGAGAAAAATCACGTGATGTTTTATTTGATACAGTAGAGACGTTTTATTGATCAACTATGTTTTTAAAAATTTTTTATTTGTGTTATCTCTTGGTCCATATAAATTTACTCCGATAAGTTTGAAGTATAGTAAAGAAAATCGTTGGAGTGTAATTGAATGTATCGATAAAATGCCGTCACTACAAAATATTGGTCGAGGAGTGGAAAATGTAGATATAGAAGGAGTTATTTACCTTAATATTCTCAACAGAGTAAATCAATTAAAGAATATGAAAGAAGCTGAAAAACCGCATGTTTTAGTAGATAGTCTAGGTAATATTTTAGGACAATTCGTAATTACTAGGTTAGAAGAAAAGCAGATGTATTTTTTACCTAATGGACTACCAAGAAAAGTTGAATTTAGTTTGAGTTTGAAGAGCTATAGATGACTATATATTACTTAACTAAAGAAGGAGAAATGCTAGATCTGATTTGCTGGAAACATTATGGATTTACCGATGGAATAGTGGAGGAAGTATTGCTTAAAAATCCAGGCCTTGCAGAACATGGAAGTTTTTTACCGGTAGGACTAAAAATTAAATTGCCTGTAACAGAAAAACCTCTACAAAAGTCAAAATTAAAAGTATGGGAATAAATGCAGCCAGATTTTATAATAGATAAATGTGAATCAATTAGAGATAGAGTTATATCATTGCGCCTTACAGATGAATCTGGAACTATAGATGATGTAGTTGAAGTACATGTTGATTATAGGGATGAAAACACAGATGTTCCGAATGAATTAAATATCGCTCTAGGTTACAGAGAAACTGGAGTCTTACCAATGGGCATATATACAGTCAACGAAGTTACAATACAAAGTCCACCTAAGACTCTACTAATCAAAGCTCATGCAACAAATTTAAGACTATCATTAAAGGAGAAAGCATCTAAAGAATGGCATCAAATTACTCTAGGTAGCTTGGTTAAGGAAATAGCAGAAAAGCACGGATATGGGTGCAGAGTTGCAGAAGAATTTGAAAATGTGTTGATTCCATATATTAACCAAACAGAAGAAAGTGATATAAGTTTACTAACAAAAATAGCAATAGAACGCGAGGCAATGGCAAAGTTAGCTGGCGGATACATACTTTTTATTCCAAAAGGCAAAGCAAAGTCGGCAACTGGAAAAGCTTTAGGAACAATAGCTATTAGACCTCAAGACACAATAAATTGGAAGGTTCACTTTACCGTGAGTAGGTACAACTCAGTAATTGCAAAATGGCATAGCTATGAAAAAGGTGAAACTATATCAGAAATAGCTGGTTCTGGTAGTCCAAGTTATACTATACAAACGCTTTACTCTAATGTAGAATCAGCACTAAGTGCAGCAAATGCTAAGTTAAAACAACTAAAGCGAAATAATGCAGTATTGGATATCACTATCCCTGGTAATCCAGAACTATTTGCAGAGGCAAAACTTAGCTTGTTAGGGTTTCATCAAGATATAGACGGTGAATGGATAATTGACAGAGCAGAACACATGTTAGATGGTTCAGGTTATCGCACTATGTTATCAGCATCAACGTTAAGAAAAAATCAGTAAAACAAATGTTTAATATTGAAAAAGGTATTGAATATGAATAGAGACTCAAGAAATAAGCTACATTTTTGGTGGTTTATAGTAACAGTAGTATGTGTTATTATTACTTATTGCTATATGAAAGCAAAAGCTACAGATAATTATAAAACAATATTACAAATTGCATCTGAAAATTGTAACTTAGAGATTGTTAAATTCTCAGTAGAAAATTTGTTAGATACTAGCGTACAGATTAATAAGTTAACAGCATTACATCATGCATCTGATTCTGGGTGTCTAAGAATTGTTGAGTTTTTAGTGAAAGAAAAAGCAAATATAAATGCTACAGGTGGGTATATGGGATGGACAGCTTTGCACCATGCAGCAGATAAGGGACATTTGGAAATCGTTGAGTTTTTACTAAGCAAAGGAGCAAATCCTACAGCTACAGCCCAAGACGGAAGAAGACCTAGAAATATGGCTGTAGTGGAATCGCGACACAATAAAAATAACAAACATTACGATAAAATCATAAAGCTACTTGCTAAAGCAGAGGATCAATACGAATCAACAAAAAGTAATCACTAAAGCTGTAAGTTTTCTATAATCTGTATATAAACTTCTAAAACTATCCATAACAAGTTAATATTTTCACATGAAAAAGCAAAAAATCCCAATTACGGTAATTATTACCATATTAATCCAAACCGTAGCAATCATATGGTGGTTATCCAAGCTAGACTCAAGGGTACAATTTCACGATAAACTTATTGAATATGGTTTAATGGAAAAAGTATTAGTACTTGAGGAAAGGGTAAAAAATCTTTCTGAGGAATTGGATGAGCTTAAAGCTGATTTAAAGTAATTATTCTTCTACTTTTGGTGTATAAGGATCAGATTGAGATTGACGATCCTTCCAGTTTTCGATGTATTGCTCAACTAATGTAGGGTCTCCTGTTATAATCAGTAGATTCTCAGCGTTTTTTTTCTGCGCGGCGTCAGAGAAATTGAAAGATCCAGTTATGATTTTTTGCTCATCAATAATCATAATTTTACTGTGTGAAATTGCAGGTTTATAGTCTATGTATATTGGGATTTTTTGATGAAACAGTTCATTAATAACACTATACTTTGAGCTAACTTGCGATTCGTCGAGAATAACCATGACATCAACTCCACGCTTTTTAGCTTGAACTAAGGATTCAGCAATAGGCTTTGAGGTAAATTGGTATGCCTGAACCAACACGGATTTTTTAGCATGATCCACGGAATCAATTATTAGGTTGGTGCAATTTTCTCTAGGAGTGAAACATACAGTAGTACTTGGACAAGAAACACAACCTGATAAAAGCAAACAACTCAACCACTATCGGCTGAGAGCCGAAAGGTTGGATATAGCGCTGGAAGCGCGGTGAGAAGCTAAAGCTACTCCAATCTTATACTAGATATAGAATGAGGCTGATGTGCATCTGTATGTTTATTGATGTACTCATTAATGACTTCATCTGTGATATGTCCGCTGGTAGCACTAAAGTATCCTCTTCCCCAAAAACGCTTTCCCCAGTACATTTTATTTAGCTCTGGAAATTCTTGTTGAATTTTGCGTGAAGACCTGCCTTTGGCTCTTTGAACAAAATCACTCACAGCTATATGAGGAGGTATTACTACGAATAAATGTAAATGATCTGATGATATTACTCCGTTTTCTATCTTAATCCCCATTTCTTCAGATACTTCTGCTATGATTGTTCGTATTCTCTCCTTCATAGCCTTAGTTAATACTCTGTACCGATATTTTGTAATCCAGACTATATGGTACCTATGATAAAATACAGTGTGTTTTCCTTTGTCATATTCCGTCATAACTATACTTTATAAAGTACAGTTATGACATTGACAAACTAAAGTTTCTCCACCTAGAAGGTGGAGGCTTGTACCATCTTATGGAAAGTCAAAAAAATCAATAAATATCTAAACATGGCCAAATATATTCTTTCAGTTGACGGTGGAGGCATAAGGGGCATCATACCAGCCATTATACTAGCAGAAATAGAAAAAAGAACAAGAAGAACTATAGCTGAAATCTTTGATCTTATAGCAGGTACTTCAACCGGTGGAATTGTTGTAGCGGGATTATGTAGAAAAGATGAACGAGGAAATCCCCAATATTCAGCCAATGATTTAGTTGAGCTTTACCAAGAGTACGGAGCATATATTTTTAAGTCTTCATTTTTTAGGAGATCAATATTATCTTGGTTTAACTGCGCACAATACCCACATAAAAATATTGAATCTGTACTGGATAAATATTTTGGAGAGGATATTCTAAAAAACACATTAAGTAAGGTACTGATAACAAGTTATGATATTCACAATAATCGTCCATTTTTCTTTAAAAGCTGGAAAGAAGGTAATATTAAGCTGAAAGATGCACTCAGAGCTGCAACGGCTGCACCTACTTATTTCATGCCAAAACATCTCAAAATTAACCAGATAAAAAGAGTATTAGTGGATGGTGGGGTGTTTGCCAATAATCCAGCGGCTTGTGCATATGCAAGTGGTAAGAGGTTATTTCCAAATGATGATATTCTACTGTTATCAATAGGTACTGGAAGAAGAGATAGAAGCATAGCTAATTCAAGGAGATTTGGAAAGATAGGTTGGATAAAACCTCTGTTGAACGTAATGTTTGCCTCAAGTTTAGATGCAGTAAATTACCAACTTGATCAAGTTATAGCTGATAAATATATACGTATACAATCGCAACTAAAAATAGCATCACCTGACATGGATAATATTACATCAAAAAATATCAAATCTCTTCAGCAAGAAGCAAATGCAATGATAGAGGAAAATCAAAAAGTAGTCGATAAATTCTGTGATGTTTTATCTTGATACGTAGAAATGCCAAAAAAATTCTGCAGAGCTAAATAAGGGTTTAGAATAGATAATATATTAACCATTTTTACTTATATCTTAAACACAATTCAATTTTCACACTCATCGGCAGTTAGGCCACTTGCTCGCACAATAATATCAATAGCAACACCTTCCTTTGCTAGATTTTTTGCAACCTTGATCCTTTCTGTTTTTTTAACTTTTTCCTTGCCACTTTTCATATCTTCAGATAGAGATTTGACTAATGATTCTTGTTCTCCGTACTCATCCATTAAACTCAATAGCTTTTTGCTTTCTCTTGTTTTAGGCAGCAGAACTTTAATATTCACTGATAATTCCCCTGCTATTTCATATAATTTATCAAATGATATTTCAGTATATCCTTTTTCATATTCGTGTATTTCCTTGAGTGTTACACCAACTTTATCCGCCAAATCTTTTTGAGTATACCTTCTTATCAATCTCCATTCTCTTATTCTTTGCCCTACTCTGTAATATATAGAATCAGTGCAGATTTCTCTCTCTGTATTATCATACTCGTAAATAGATAAGCCGGTTGCTTGGGAAATTATGTCAACTGAAACTCCTTCTTTAACTAGATTTTTTGCTACTTCTAATCTTGCCTCCTCTTGATTGATTTTCTCGCTAATATGAACAAACCTGATTAATGAAGGTACTATTTTGCCTAACTTTTGATTCTCGTATATTTTCGTTAGATAGAGTATTTCCTCGTCTTCATAGCTGTCTTCCCTTACTATTACTGGTTCAGGTAATAAATCTACAACGTCAACTGATAATACTCTTGCTATTATATATAGTACTTCAATTGGAATAGGAATATACCCATCTTCATAGCTGTTTACTTCTTGGTATGTTAAACCTATTTGACTTGCTAATCCTATTTGAGTATGCCCTCGCATTAACCTACAATTTTCTATTCTTTGCCCTATTCCGTAACTAACATTGCTTGCAGAAACAAACATTTATCCTCCATTTAAGAAAAAAACTTTATTGCTATAATTTTTTTACGAGCTATCCATCTAAAACCATATCAATAGATAAACCTACCGCTTGCAAAATAGTATCAATAGAAATTCCCCCTTTTACTAGATCCTTTGCAACTTTAATCCTTTCTATCTCTCTCACTTTCCCCTCACAAATACGTATCCCTTCAAACAAAGATTTTATTAGTGCATGACGTAGTTCTTGGCTCTCAATTTCTTTGTATTCTTTAATCAAATTCGGTAGCTCATTTTCCACTTTACTACCTTCATCTTCCTCTGTTAGTAGATCTGTAATACTAATCGATAATGTTTCTGCTATCTCATATAATTTTCCCAGTGGAGTAGCTACGCGTCCTTGTTCATAGTTGCTTATTTCGTCACGTGTTGTACTCATTTTCTCCGCTAAATCCTTTTGAGTATACTCTCTCACTAGTCTCCATTCCTTTATCTTTTTGCCTATTTGGTAGTAGATAGAACCAACTTTTTCTTCAACACATTCATCAGCAGACAGACCAATTGTTTTTGCAACAATATCAACAGAAACTCCTGCTTTAACCAGACTCTTTGCAATTTTTATTTTTTCCGATTTTCTACTACTTTTCTCACTAACTTGGACAAATTTGGTTAGCAAACAAAACATCTTACGTAACTCCTGATCGTTAATCTTTTTATATTCTCTTACTAGATTTAATATTTCTTCTTCATCTTCAAGACAGCTTTTTGATACAGGAATAAGATCCGTAATACTGATTGATAGTGCCTCAGTTATAGCATACAACCTTTCAATTGGAACTCTACGATTCCCTTTCTCATATTGCAATATCACCCAGTATTTTACACCAATTTTCTCTGCTAAATCTTTCTGAGTGTACCCTCGCTCTAACCTCCAACTTTTTAATTTTTCTCCCACTTTATAATCTAGACTTCTTTCCACGCAAAGAACCATATATAATATTTTCTACTATAGCTCAAAGGCTCCAGATATAATGGTAAAAAAAACCTCTGGAACCTTAAAGTTGCCTGTAGACGCATTAAAGTTCCCGAAAGGTTTCTTTACTACCTCCACATACCCTATTTACCCATGAAGACGGAGACAATACTTCATCATTGCTAATCTCTTTTATAGCATACTTTTCACTCCATATGCCACATCTAGTGAAATTACCTTTCTCTACTGCTTCTTGAAGTTTTACTCCCCCAAAAAGGCAGTTTTTTCCTATTTCTTCGTCTCTTTTTTGTAACTCAGCCCACATTTCCTTATTTTCTACTCTCACTTGCACCTGATCTGCCTCTTGGTACAACACAATATTTAGCTTACCAATGCTCGTAGGAAATTCTAACATGACAGAGCTGCCATCTGAAATATCGGTATAGTTTCTTATACCTCCCTTCTCACTTTTAACTTCAACTGCATCATTACCAATTTTTAAGATATTACTTCCTAACTTTCTGTTTGCTTCCAGTATTTTGGCTACCTCTACCTTACTATTCCCAGAAAATTCTATATACGATGTTGTATTATCTATCTCAACATCTATTAATTCTCCTTCTTGCACAGCATTTTCGCCAGCTTCCTCTAGCTCTTCTAGTTGCTTATCTATCTGTGGCTGAACTTCTGGCTGTAGCTCATTATAGATTTCACCTATCAGTTTATTCTGCAGTAGAGTATCATGAAACTCTGCACCACTTAGCATTAATTTACGTATTAGCTTTTTACGATCAGCCTTATCAAATTTATGAAAATGTGTGCCCAGTATCACATATTCCGCGAAGCTTGTATCTTTATAATGTAAGGTATTAGAGCTAAAATATCTTATAGGAGAGGGTGAAGCCGTAGCGAAGCTAATGCCAGTAAGGCCGTAGTGGAGATACTGTCTTTATTGTCAACAAGTTATTTAGCTATAAAACAACAAAAAATTTATCTGCATTTTCTATAAATTAGTGTAACTGTGGATAAATACTTTAAGTGTGTGTGGACGTATTTATCCACAGTTATAGGACCATATCTTCTTAATCTTCTGAGAATAGTTTTACAAAGTACAGAGCTCAGTTAAAATCAAAATGATACATATTATAACTCAAAGTACATGTTAAATTACATCCTAAACAGTTGAGCATAAGATCCAAGCTTTTACTGTCAAAATTATCTCACTAAATTACCATTGAATGGTTGATCATTTTTAAGAATACCAAAAAATACATGCATTAGTTTTCTCATTAAAGCAACAATTATAACCTTTGGACATTTTCCTTTACTTGCTAAACGCTGACAAAACTTTTGAAAGTAAGAATTATGATTCTTGACTACTATAGCTGGCATATAAAGAGCTTTGCGAATACGCTCAGATCCTATTTTACATATTCGACTTTTTTTACTTACGGATGATCCTGATTGATAATGTTCTGGGTTTAGACCAGCAAAAGCTGTGAATTGTCTGGCATTATCAAAATTATCAACTGATGGCATTTCTGCAACAACAGCAACAGCTGTAAGATGTCCTACGCCTTTTATAGTCTTGATCTTTTCTGTTATATTTTTTAGATGCAAATGGTTATTAACATGTTCATTAATTTCTTTCTCTAGAGCAGCAGTTTGTGTGTCTATTGTAGCAATGACCTCAAGTATTGCTTGTTTACAATGGGAATCCGTATTTTTATTTTCCAAGCGATTCATCTGTTGTAGCTTGTCATCTTTAAATGCTTGCAAACAACGATAAAGGTCTCTTAAACGCCTAACTTCGGGAGGAGCAGGTTTCCAAAGATTAGGTTTGTTAGCAATACAAAACCTAGCAATCATGGCAGCATCTGACTTATCTGTTTTGTTTCTAAGTAGCTCACTTCTGCCAAAAGCTTTGATTTGGGCTGGGTTTACCACACTTACATTATGCTCCAAGTCATACATAAAATTAACTATATCTTCACTATAACAACCGGTTGCTTCGAGACACAGATGAATAAGTTCTGCTCCATGATGATTGCACCAAGCCACAAGCTTTTCAAAACCATCATGATTATTTTGAAAGACTTTGTACCGTTCTTTGTTGCCTACCAATAAACAAACATCAAATTTCTTTTTAGAAATGTCCACACCTAAAACAGCATTTGCTTGCATAAAATTGCCTCCAAGACTATAAATTAGGTTGAGAGTTTAGACTAACCTTGTAAATACGGGATATAATTCCAAAGATACTGTTCAGTCTTTTAACCCTATTGAGAGGGAGAGCAAAATCTCCACTCTCCATCATTACATGCATTTAGCCTTGCTCCAGCAGCTAGTGCTTCGTCTACAACCTTGTGCAGTTCATTTGGACTTTTTGCTCTTACCACAGCACTCTTAAACCAGCTCAACTTTTCTGCACTTGGCTTTATTTTTTTCAAAGCTGAAGCAAATGGATTTTTATCTTCTTGATCACTTACAGGTTTTGTACCATATATGTAGTCAAGTCCTTTCCCATAGTTGATTTTGTTTTCGCGAACTTCTCTACCAGGGAAAGGTACTACTTCTTTATCTACAAGCTTTTTAGCCTTATTAATTTTGCTTACAAAAGTAGGCTGCTGGCTAGTACGACCAATTCCTACAATAGCATTTAACATCTCACCTTTTGACAATTTATCAAGATCAACGTTTAACTCGTAGATACCTCCTTCCTTATCACCAAAAGGTACGATTATTTTATTACCCATATTACCTCCACTATTAAAAATACTTTTTAAGCGTACAATAAACTTTATTATTATACATTATATTACTCATTATAAATTATAGTGAGTAGATTTGCAAATACTTTCTGCTATAACAATCCGTTTTCTCTAAAGCTAAAATAACCCCCACTTGTAATGATAATATGATCAAATAATCTAACGCTTACAGTACTACATGCTGCTGCTAAGCTCTTTGTTACTTCTTGATCTTCTTCTGAAGGTTCTAAACTTCCCCCAGGGTGGTTGTGTGACATTATTACTAATGTTGCATTCTTTATTAATGCTTTTCTTGTAATTTCCTTTATGTATACTGGTGCTTTTTCCATTTCACCAATATAGGATTCTTCTCCAATTAGTTGACGCCTTTTATTCAAGTACAGTATTTTTACACATTCCCTTTCTGAGTGTCCTATACTTACGTTTAAGTACTCTACTAGCCCTTGTAAGTCCATTATTGGCTCACTTTTGAGCTTTTCTCTCAGTACCCTTTCTAGTGTTTCCTTAACACACATAATCATTGCTACTGCAGAATCAGTTACTCCTTCTATAACTTTCAGGTCATCCATTTCTCTACCTAAAATCCTTCCTACTCCTGCATAAGTATTCACCAGATTTTTAGCAATTTCTTGAGCTTGCGGCCTTTCATGTACTGCACTTAAAAATGTTTCCATTATTTCACGATCAAGTAGTGCTTTGCCTTTGCTTTCTAATATTCTGAATTCTATTTCTTCTTTATTCTTATTATTATTCATATAATTTACCCTTCACTAACAACAAACTTTTTTTTAATATTTACTGCTTTATCAGCATTGGCATAGAGCCATAGCTTCCGAGTGAAGTCAAATCAATTTTTCAATCTTTTTTACTTATTTTTTCATCAAAAAGTAAAGATATTAATAGATACTGATTTTTTATTTTAAATTTGTTGAATTTCGTCTAAAGAGATGCCTACTGTTTTTAAAATAATATTGATAGAAATTCCTTCCTTAACTAAATCCTTTGCAATTTTCATCTTTTCTGCTCTTTTCACTTTCTCTTCGCAAATTTGTATGCTTTCAAACAGAGATTTCATTAGTGCATGACGTAGTTCTTGGCTTTCAATTTTTTTGTATTCTTCAATTAAATTAGGTACCACTTTATCATCTGCATCCTCTGTTAGTTCAAGTAGGTCCATGATATTAATCGATAACGCCTTTGCTATCTCATATAATCTTCCCAGTGGAACAGCAGTTCTTCCTTGTTCATAGTTGCTTATTTCATCACGTGTTGTACTCATTTTCTTTGCTAAATCCTTCTGAGTATATTCCCGCACTAGTCTCCATTCTTTTATCTTCTTTCCTATTTTGCAGTATATAGAACCTATTTTTTCTTCAACACATTCATCAGCAGAGAGGCCAATTGCTTGTGAAACAATATCAACAGAAATCCCTGCTTTAACCAGGCCCTTTGCAATTTTTACTTTCTCTGCTTTTTTACTACTTTTCTCACCAACTCGGGTAAATTTTGTTAGCAAGTAAAACACCTTGCGCAACTCTTGATCATTAATCGTTTTATATTTTCTTACTAGATTTAATATTTCCTCTCCCTTATCTTCAAAACAGATTTTTTCATTTGATACAGGAATAAGATCCGTAATATTAATTGATAACACCTTTGCTATAGCGCACAACTTTTCAATCGAAATTTTTCGTGTTCCTTTTTCATATTGTAGTACTATTTGATATGTTACGCCGATTTTTCCCGCTAAATCTTTTTGAGTATAGCCTCGCTTTAACCTCCAGCTCCTTACTTTTTGTGCTATCTGATACCTTATAGAGATATTTGCCATAAATATTATACAGTTTAATACTACCAAATAAAGATATACAAAAGGGATGCTTCTTTCTATGTTTGAATTTTAGTTGAATATTTCTTCACAATTGTGTATAATTACTAATGCTTTTTAGGTTAATTCGTCATGGCTCTTTCGAAATTTCTTGATCCCAAAAATGACTTGAGCTTTAAAAAGATCTTTGGCTCTGAAAAGAATAAAAATATCTTAATTCACTTCCTCAACGATATCTTAGGTTTTTCTACTTCTGATCAAATAATGGAAATTGAATTCCTTAGTACCATTATGGATCCTGAAATTGCCTCTGACAAACAAAGCATTGTTGATGTTCTTTGCAAAGACTCTATTGGTAATAGATTTGTTATCGAAATGCAACTCGCTCGTGATAAAGGCTTTGAGAAACGTGCTCAACTTTATGCTGCTAAAGCTTACTCTCGGCAATTAGATAAATCTGGTAATTACATTCATCTTCAGAAAGTCTTCTTTATTGCTATTTCCAATTGTAACCTTCTGCCTGAAGAAGTTGACTATATTTCTACTCATAATATACGCGATATCAAAACCAATGGGCATTACTTGAAAGATTTACAATTTGTCTTTATTGAGTTGCCTAAATTTACAAAAAATAAGGTAGAGCAATTAGAGAATACTACAGAGAGATGGTGTTTCTTTTTTAAATACGCAGAAGATACAACTGAAGAAGATCTAAAAAAGATAGCAGCAGAAGCTCCGATAATAAAGCTAGCATATGATGAATTAGACAGGTTTCGCTGGAATGAAAAGGATTTGATCGCATATGAAGAAAGAATATTGAGCGTGCAGAAAGAAAACGCTATCCTTGCTCAAAAACTCGATGATGCTAAACATGAAGGAATCCAAATTGGAGAAGAGAAAGGCAGGAAAGAAGGCATCCAAATCGGCCATGAAAAAGGTAAAATTGAAGGTAAAATTGAAGTTGCAAAAAATTCACTCAAGGCCGATGTCCCTATAGATGTTATAGCTCAAATTACCGGTCTCTCTCATTCTGAAATTTTACAACTCAGGGAAAAAACATAAATACTACAACTTATTCACTTCAACATTTATGAAAATCTTCTTTAAGTTAGATATATTCCCTAATTAAGAATCTAATGAACTGTCTAAAATAGCTATAAGGATTGCACATAGAATTATATAAATTACTATCATAACGTTACTCAAACTTCTATATCAAAGCTACGTGCTGTAAGTTCAATATGGAAAACACATTAACCACTTAGTATTTAATGTCTACTTCATCCATTTTAGTATTAGGACCATCAAACTTGCTACTGGTTTCCCTAATTATTTTGGCTAATTTTGCTACCTTCACTTTAAAATTTTCACTACTTGGCATTTTATAGCTGCACCTCTTATATTATAACCTACCTATTGATATTACCTCCAAGCTTGGTTACTCCTATCTCAGAAAGACAAGTTGATACTTCTGAATGGCTGTGAACTGAAGCATTACTTAAATAACTTTGAGGCTCTAAACTTATCTGCTGTTTTTTTGTACCATCAACTTCTAATCTACCATCTCTGTTGTGTAATATCTGCTCTATTGATTGATTTAGCAGACCCTTATTAAATTGAGCTATAAACTTTTCAAATTTCTTCGGACTTAATTTACCAGCTTCTTTACCAGAACATGCTTTCTCTACATATGAGTTGAAAATCCCCGAAATCTCATCAAATTTACCACTCATGATTTTTCCTGTAACTTCTTTCTGTATTTCCACAAAATCAATATTTAATCGATGCATTGACACACCACTTTTTAATCCAGCTTGCTCTACTACTTTCTCAAATCCCTTTGTAATATTGAGTGTATATTCCTGTGCCTCTAGTGGAGATATAGACTGATCTATTGTAGAAATATACTTTTGACCTGTAACCCTTCTAATCAATAAGTCAAATAAAGTTATTGTACCATTAAAGTCAACCTGTGATAGATAGTGATCTCCCATTTCTAATATTGTATTTCTATCCTTAGGCTTAAATTTAACAGGTGCTTGCCTTTCACACATTCGTTTTAGATTTGCATTTACATAATCGACGTTGTCTCGAAAGAAACCTCCATTTTCTTGTCTTTTATCTGTACCATCAGATGGTAGTGTGGTACCTGTGAAACTACTATTACTTATCGACGCTTTGGCAAATTGCCCATCAACTTGTGATAATGAACTTGCAGTCCCCTCAGATTTAGAACTCAATAATCTACCTACAGAGCTTTTCACCCGACTAAATAAATCATTTATCCATGAAGATGGTTTTGCGCCACTGCTTGTTGCTATCTGAGGTTGGTCTATAGCAAGGGGTTTGCGTGATAAGTTATGAGAATTGTGATCTCCATGGTGATGACGGCGTTTGCGTTCTCCTCTTCCTCCCCTGAGCTTTTTTTCTAAGTATTCCACAATATTATTGTGCCCCTTGTCTTTCGCAATATCTAGCGGTGTTTTACCGTAATTACCTTTAGCACCAAGATTAGCATGAGCATCGACAAGAACTTTTACTATATCAGGACTGTTGGTATCAGCACCATAATGTAAAGGTGTCCAATTGTCTTTGTCTTCAGCGTTAACATTTGCACCACGATTAAGAAGTAATTTGACTACATCTATCCTGTAGTTTTCAACCGCTCCATGCAATGGAGTTGCTTGATATTCTCCGTTTTTAGCTTCAATATTAGCACCGTTATCAAGAAGGAGTTTAACTAGGTTTAAATCACCGATTTCAGCAGCTGAATACAGTAGTGTATTACCGTTCTTGTCATTGGTATCAATGTTAGCACCCTGAGCAATAAGACCTTTAGCTTCATTAAAACCACCGCTTTCCACAATAGTCAACAATTTTCTATCTAATTGTACTTGCTTCAAAATTCCTGCTATATCTAGGTAACCTTTTCGAGTAGCCAAATCTAAAGATGTTTGGTTATAAATATCTCTAACTTCAATATCAGCACCTCTGCCAAGAAGGAGTTCGACTGTATTTAATTTGTTTCCTTGTATAGCTACATGCAATGGTGTCCAACCATTATTGGTTATATTATTAATACCGCTAATATCCTTGTCTAAAAGAAACTTAACTATTTCAAGACTACTACTGTACTGGGCAGCTACATGTAATGGTGTATTACCATACACATCTTTAGCATTAATATTAGCATTGTTATTGAAGAGAAACTCAACTACACTAAGTTTATCACGAGAAGCAGCAAAGTGTAAAAGCGTCCAACCGTACATGTCTTTAGCATTAATATTAGCCTTCTGATTAATAAGATCTTTAACTTCATTAAGACCTGCATCTTGCACTGCAGCTAACAATTTTTTATCTAATTCCGTTTGCTTTAGAAACTCTGCTACATTTGTGTCATTCTCTTGAGCAGCTAAGTCTAAAGGTGTTTTACTATCCTTATCTTTAACACTGATATCAGCTCCTTTGTTCACAAGAAATTTTACCACATCTAAAGCATTGTAATATACAGCATAGTGTAGAGGTGTCCAATCACTACTGTCTTTAGTATTAATCATAGTTTCTTTATCTGAAAGAAATTGAAATATATCATTAAATAGACTCATATTACCATTGTAAACGGCATAGTGCACGGTAGTCCAGCTTGTTGAGAATTTATCTTTATCTGCAACGTCATCTTGATTTCTTTCAGCAGTTTTATCAAGGAAAAGATTAACTATATCCCACTTGCCATTTTTAGCAGCATATTGTAGCGGTGTATAACCGAACTTATCTTTTTCATTTATGAGAGACTTTAATCTTTCTCTTTGGCGAACTGCTTTTACTAGTTCATCAGGTTCTGAATACAAATTATCTTCAAAATTCATACTTTCAATTTTACCTATAAGAAACCTAATAGAACGCAATTTGCCTTCTTGAGCAGCAACATGAAAAAGTGTTTGGCCATCGTTATTTTTAGCTTCAATGTTAGCTTCGCACCCAGCCTTCTTTTGGCAAATCTCTGAAGCTTTATTAATCAGACCTTGTATTTCTGCTATATCAGACAAACTAAACCTGTCTAATCTCCCGATTATTATTGGTTCTAACCCTAAATCGAATTCCAATGTAGAAATCCTATAAGACTCAGAATTATTCCAATTTTTTACATTGATTACATGGTTAGATACTTCGTCGGAAAACACCAAATCTGTATTACTACTGGAAACCCTAATCTGATCTGGAGTAATATCTTTTAATATCACTACTCCTATGCGTTCTTCATCTTGCCCCACCGAAGTTAAAGTGCCATCTTGATTATGTGTGATACTGATAGACTTAGTGAAATCTATAACATATTCTTTTATAATTTTTTCATAATCATTCTTAAGTTTATCTTGATAGTCCATTATTCCATCAACCTCTTGCTGTAAACCTAAATATGGAAAAAAATTACCATTGTTCCACAGAAGAAAATTAACATCTCTCCATTTACTTTGGTCATTATAAAAATCTTCTACTCTAATAATAAAAGGAATCTCACCTTCTCTTGTTAATAAGAGATCATCTTCATCTTTATATTTCTCGATATCTTCAAGATTAGAATCAATCACTAAATGATCACCTTCAAAATCCTTAGGCAACAAAAACATATTCTGAGTCTGTGTGGCATGGAAAAAGGGAGATAATTTGCCACTTTCTACGGAAGAGCCAGCACATGACATTGATTGTACATAAGGAATAAAGGTTTCTCCTTTACTGTTCATAACCATAAGGTGCCTATAGCTGTTACCCTTAAGATAATTTCTTACTTGAACATGAGTATTACTATAGTTTAAATGCAAGTTACACTGTTGAATTGAAAACTCCTCAGGAACTTCTGGCATAACCAACATATCTAATTTTTTATCACCTGAGTTATTATCAATAATAATCTCTCTTTTCTCTGTGTTGCTATCAATAACATACATATCACTTCCATTTCCACCTCTAGCAAACATACTCCTTTGGTCAAAATTTATTATATCTTCTCCTGAAGAACCAAATACCATATGTTGGAATGCGCTATTGCTTTGTAGTTTTGCTCTAACAACACCAAAGACTTTATAGTCCTTATTATTAATGAGTATTTCCTTGTAATGATTTTCTGCAGCATCAAAGCTATCAAGAGAATGTTCTGTATGTAACTCGAACGAGTTAATTTTTGTAATGGATGATTCTAGTTTCTCAATTTTAGGAATAATATTACTACCATTTTTATCTATCAGCATAAAATTAGGTTGATTACTGCCTTGCTTAATATAATTTTTAATATCAAGGGTATATTGATTACCTTGACCCAGCCCTATTTTTAAAGATAAAGTATTATTAGTCGAGAAATAAGATATTTCATCACAATCATCTAGCAGATTAGTTTCCGGAAAGATTACAGTTCCCGTTCCTTTTACATCAATTTCTGAATATAAATCTTTAGCCTCGTAATCTGTGGTTTTTATATAAAAGGTATAATCATTTTCTGCACCTGTAACTTTAGTGTATGGCGCAATAGCTACTTTTTTACAATTATCAACTGTATCCTTCTCATTTTTGCTCAAACCTCCACCACTATTTATAAAGACGTCACGATTATCGTTTCTAGTAAGGCGCCTAGAATTATATGTACATAAAACATTATCTGTCTTATTTTGCCTTCCAATATAGCTATACCTGAAAGCATCGACATTGCTATCAACATAATCATTGATCAATCGATGAAGATTTGTTGTTAACCTTAAAAGACCGGGAGCGTTAGGTCTAAAACGATAGTCAATTTTTGCTTGTACAAAGTCGTATTCTGTTGATTGACTTAGGTCAAGTATATTAGTAGCATTACTTCCACCAATAATTTTACCCGAAAAACCTCCAGGTTTCACAAGAATAAATTTGTTAACAGTATTATTACCACCAGTTATTCCTGTGTTTCCTCTAAAAATCAAGAAGTAGTTATTTAATGTATTACTTCCAACAATGGTACCTTCATCTATGCTTTCTAAATTATAAAGAATTATTGTACCATTTTGCATTCTTCTTCTATCAGCAATAACCATTGTATTTTCACAGTGATGCACAGCTGTTGGAACTGATTTTTTAATACCTTTTTCATAAATTTCGCTAGTGACTTGTGGTAAGCAAATCATCGTAGCATTTTGAATTGGGTCAGGTATAACACGTGAAAGGTTTGTTGTATCAGCATCTGTTCTATTCATTAGAATCTTTCCATACCCTGCATGAAGAGATGGCGTGTCGCTATCCACCCCAAAACCAACTCCATAGGCAACTACATCATTAGGGCTATCACTTAAAGCTTTCCAGGCTCTTTTAGCTTGACTATTAACCATATTATTTCTGGCTGCAAGGTGTTCCAGATCATATGGCATAGATGAAAGTAAAAGCGTATGCAAAAAGATATCGAAATTCTCACCATGAGTTGTATCATACTTCTTTTCATACTCTATAATATTGCTAATACCACTATAAACTCCATGAGTTACCATGAGTCCAAATCCAACTCCAATACCAACTCCAGGCAGACTAGCTGCTGTAAGAGCAACACCAGAAACAAATGACACACCAGAAAAGGCTATAGAAGCTATATTATCTCTTATCTCCTTTTCTCCACATGGATTATTACTATCTTCTCTATTTTTACAGTCTACAAGGTTATTTGCTGATATGCCTATATCAATAATATCAAATATACCAGCTATAGCTCCTGCCGTGCCTTTCGCTATTTTACTTCCAAATTTTACTCCTGCAACTTGAACAACAAATTTTGTCTGCTTACCTAAAGTACCCGGTATAATCCTTCCTACAACTTTTTCAGCTGATGTTACAACTTTTGGAGCAATTTTAACCATTACATTCTCAATTGGTTGAGACGCAAAAGACCATCCTATTCCACCTAGATTTAATCCACAATCCGTTGCTGTTCCATCCTTGCAAGATACAATAGCACCATGAATTCCTCTTATTAATTGTATTCCACCTGCAGCATTCATTAATCTGCTTTTTAATTTCGGGTTTTTTGTTAAATCACTGTTTTGCTGTAAAACGTCACCATATAAATCCTTGATACGCTCATTCTGAATATAGCGCTCATACCCTTGGTCTCCAATCACCTTATCAACTAAATATTTATAGTCACCCTCAATATTTTTGTTTCCAATAAACTCTATTAGCTGAGCATTTTTCCCTTCATCTTGACTGCTTTTAACATAAGTTAGGAACTTTTCACTATCAATTATAACCTTACCTACATTATTTTTATCTACCCTTCCTTTACTAAACTTTTCCACATCATCCTTTGAAAATAAACATTTAATACTTCTCTTCTTTCTATTGCTTTGCTTTGCACAGCCATTAAGATTTAACTTATTCAAAGATTGTGTTGCTTCACCAGTAGGCAGCATATGAACTGAACTATGAACTACTTCAACAGGAATAAATCCTTCCTTGGTTGTCCTACTTGTTAAAATAAGTTTATTCGGATTATTAGATCCTTTATCGAAAACAACACCGATAAATTTTACCTCATCACCATCTGTAAGTGTTTTATAGGTAACACCTTCTTTGTACTCTTCATTTATTTGATCATTTGCTTCCCTCAATAAAGCTTGAGCCCCTTTACCCTGCCTTGATGCCTTAAGTTCTAACCCTATTGGAGTGTACTCCTCAGCATTTCCACCTTGAGCCACAAACTTAATACCATGAACTAGCATGTCAATACGTTCCCCTCTACCAGTTTGAAACTCAGTTAAAACTAATGCTCTAGTTTCTGGTGATTCCTGTAATTTTAAGTCACTATAATAACTAAACACTCCATTCAATATTCCCTGGAAATGAGCTTCTTTATTAACGAGACTCTTAAAAGGAAAGATTCCTTCTCCAATTTTTTCTAATAATCTACTATATCCTCTTATTGATAAGGATTGGATATCTAGTGCTTTATCAAATGTTTCTTTTAACTCATTAGGATAAGTAACTTCTTTAAAAGTACCTTGAAATCTATTATCTCCGTTGTTGTACTCTTGTAAAGAATTGTATTTTTCAGCCCAAATAGTAAGATATCTTTTAAAATCTGACTTGTATCTAGTATCAAAATTAAGACTTAATTCGATTATTTCCCTATTCCCTATTTCTCTATTTAATCTATCAAGAGGAAGAACTTCATTCAGCCCGTTCAAAACATCTTTTCTGTTAGCTTCAACAATATTCATCACATAAACCAACTTCTCTGTATTTTCTGGGATGAGCACCATTGTTACAACTGCATGGCTTGCATCAAGGTTAGCTGACAGTCTTTCTCTGGCTCTTTGAGCTGCCGGACGTCCAAGCCTACGAAGATTAGGATGCACTTCAGTAGGTATATTGTCTCCATAGATAAAAATATACTTTTTTAAACTTGTTCCTGAATCTTCACTTAATAATAATGATTGCCCTAGTAAAAACCTACTAAAATAATGATTATCTCCCTTCTCTGATGTACCAGGAAACGTATGATAAATACGTTCCATATTATCTTTTATCTGTTCTTTTAATTCTCTTTTACCAATCTCTTGCGTATCCCAATCATCAGAGGATTTTAACATATCTTGAAAAAGAGGAATTATTTCTTCTCCACGATTTGATACTTTAATATCAGAGATAGGAGACGGATTATCAAGGTTGACACCAACATATAAAATGTTATCTGCAGTAGTTAAAACTCGCTGAACATTTGGTTGGAAACCTTGTGCATACCTTTCTGCTTGCTGCAAAGCCTTATCTGGAGTAGCATTAGAACCTGCTCCCGCTTTTAATTCAATAATAATGGGAATAGAATCCAATGCACGATCAGGACCACGAGCCAGCAAGATAATATCTGCATAACCCCTTCCTGCAAATTGCTCTGGGTAAACTCTAAGATTATACCTATAGTGGAAATTCATGAAAACGCCTACCATAAATCCATGATGTGCTGCTTCACGTGCACTATTATCATAGACTACTGATCCTACATACTCAGAATGAACGTTATTAATTTTTTCAAGAACTTTTTTTAAAGACCTGCTAACTGTTTGCGCATCAGAATCAGATAGCTTCGCTATATCACCTTCCGGATTATTCCATATTCCTTTTTCTATTTCATAAAATTCCTTGCTAGTAGCAGAATCAAGTATCTCTTTAGCTTCCATATTAACAAAAATATCACCCTTTCCTTTATAGATCTGTACTAATCTAGATTTTATTCTATCTTGAATTTCATTCTTAATATTTAGGATCTCATTCTCAACATCCCGATCTCTAATCTTACTCCTATCTATATTCTTTCTTAATATGTTCTCCAACTCATTAACAGTAAACTGATGGCCACGCTTACCTTCTGAAATGGAAAATAAATCTATATTATTAATAGCATCTTCAGCATTTCCAATTTGACCATTTTTAACAATAGCTACTTTTAAAGTTTTTGAAGTATCAAAACTAAAATAAATCTTTTTAATATTTAACTTTTCTGCAATTTTTATATCTGGCAAAGTAGAAAAGCTCCCTAGGAAGAAGTGTGTAAAAAATCCTGCTTTTTCTACAGAGTGTAAATAAGATGGAATCTGATCCACAAATGACTGAAATCTCGGTTCAAAAGATTTAAAATCCTCATCTTGCTGGCTTATACCAACTTCTTTACTTGCTTCCTCTATCAATAACTGTATTAACTCAAAGTCTTGTGGTCTTACTTTACCCATGACTCTTTTTAAGCCTTTTGCAAGCTCTTTATCATTATCAATAATATTCCTTTCAAGACCAAAATTATAATGGTTTCGTTTACCTGGTGCACCAACATGAAATAACTGTATTTGAGTATTTCCATTACCATATTGAGTTTCAACCTCACCAGAAACACTAATCGTTGCGCTAAGCATTCCACTCATTGCTCTTATTTCAGGTTCACCTCCCCAAGTATCAGGGTTCCTCATGTTTTCCAAGTAACGCTCAAAATCACCTTCAACAAAATCTCTGAACTCATTTCTATAAGAACTTATGTGATCAACTACTCGATTACGAAATACGTTTCTTACTAAATTTGCAAATGTATCATCATAATTCGCAGCACCTAAATTCCGAACCAAACCTCTAATATGATCTAAATTTTGGGTTACAGTTCCATCATTTCCAAATAGTACTTCATACCTTTGTCGAAATAAAGCATCGTCGTTTCTGACGGGTATTAAGTAAGCCATAGTAACAGACCAAAATAAGCAACTACCGTCTCCTGGAACATCGATTCTCTTAACCTGACTTCCACTTTCGGAATCAACATCAGATCTACGATAACGCTTAAGTTGATAAAATTCTTTAGCTTGCTCTATATATTGTATTTGATCCGATAATTCGGTAATCTTTGAATTAACGCCTTCTTTTTTTAGGTGATCTGTTAGATATTGTGTCTTAAACATAAAGCCCCCTTCATTACATTATACCAAATCCACTATTTATTATCAGAGATATCAACAATATAAGCTATTTTTACCTGCATACTAACTTGGATATATAACATTTATATTATAATGCAACGCCTTTTTGACAGAAGCTAAAGTAGTAACAAGAAACCATCACCTGTTTTATAGAATTGCCTTATAATACCTTAATTGCCCAACCCTAATTGCTCACATGCTTTGCTTAATTTAACCTCAGTCAAGCTAGTAAACCCTTCAGCTGTAGACTTACCGTATGATAAAAATTTATTTAATGAATCAATATCTCTTTGCTCTAACACAGATCGTATATACTCCGCTTGCCTAGAATCCATAAATTCTTTAATTTGATCAGAATTAGCCTTATCTAATATTGCCCATACCGGTTCCATGTAATTTTGATTTACCCAAGGTACTAATAAACTTGTAACAAGAAAGCAAGATCTATTACAAACTTCTTCCTTCAGCACATAAGTACGATGGCTATCAAATCCCTCCTTTCTCCACATATGCATGAAAAGCTTTGCACCTTCACCAGCATAATATGAGCTGTTTTCTGTTTTTATATAGTGTAGCCAGACAAGATATTTATCTTCTGAAACATTACTTGGTTTCAAATAGTCAAACAATGCTTGAAATTGATCAAAGCGAAGTGCACCCTGTAGCGTGTTTAGACTACCATAATAACCATTTTCAGCTAAGTCTCTTTTTAGAAGTTCTGGATATTTATCAGGACTTATTTGACTAAAATAAAACTCGAATATTTCAGGATAACTATTACAACGGTTCCCTGCTACATATACTGCTGTCTTCATCAAGATTTCATCCTTTTTCTGTTCGCTCATCTCACTTTCAGGTAATGATTTTATTTTATTCCAGAAGAATTCCACTGCCTGCTCTTGCTTAAGACTCACAGCACATTTAAGCCCGTACTCATATGGATGACAGCCATCTAAATTTAGTTTAGAGATGTAACCACTAACAAAATGTGACCAAAAAACTATTAAAAGGTTGCCTCCTAGAGTCTTAACTAAGTGACCATACTCCAACAGACTGCTCTTACCTTGAGCTGATAGTTTATTTTTTCTCTCTTCAAATAGAGCAATAATATCTTCTTCCAGGCAATAACGACAGGCAATCTCATATCTTTTATCAGTACTAAAAGGACTATTTGAATTTTGCACAATCAATTTTTTACCTACCATTTGCCTATCAAGCTTAACTCCGTGTAAATTGTCTACTTTTTTCCAACAATCCTCGCTAGACAATACCTGTGCAAGAAAATTACGTCCTTTTTTGCCACTTTTTTGGTGCAGACGCCAATTTGCATAGCACCAGCGTTCAATTTGAAAAAGCTTAGATGCTCTATGGGGATCATCCTCTTTAATAGACGAAAACAAAACTTTTGGAATATCTGAACGCAACATAGCCACTACCTTAATTAATTAGATTATCAATTACATTTTAAGTATAGTATTCTATCTTTAAAACTTGTCAATCATTATTGTAGAAAATTTTCTAACCCAAAGTAGTTTTAGGCAAAAGTCTCTTAAGAAGGTCGGTACGGGATTTTTCTTTACCTTCAAATTCTGTTTTCATTATGAGTTTGCCTTAAATTCCTCCTTAAGAAAATTAGTATTAATCTAACAACGTATTTTACTAATAGCTTAAATAATATAGCCATTTTCAGTGCTCAAAACCAGGGACGGTGAGAACAATTTTTCTTGGAATCAGTTGGTCTACCGCGCGATACATACGAACTTTTTTGTATTCTGACTTTGCTATACGCTAAAACTAGCCATATTAGCCCATTTTATCCATATATACATACGAACTGTTTTGCCTAAGCTTATGGAAATAATTTAAATCTTCTATTTTTATAACCTTATTTTTACGCAACTTGTTCTCAAAAATATACGATCTTTTTTGAAGGAGTAAACAATTGAATTGTTTATAACACTAGCTAGCATGGTATCTTCACTAAAATATTTTTTGAAAAAGTTAATTGACTTATAAATAATTCTCTACTAATACTGGCATGTGTTTGTTTATTCTGCTGAAGTTGCTCCATACAGGTTTGCTGTAAAAACTTCAGCAGTTTCCGTACTCCTTTAAAGCATAATCCATCACGCTCTTAATAATAGTGATATCAAATATAGGTCTTAACTATTTTAATCTATAGTAAAATTAGCTCAAATTTGCAGTCATAAGCAACTTTTAACCTATCTACATACTCCATTGTTACTCACCATAAAAACTTAACAAAAATATGAGTAGTAAAAAGATTGTGTTGAAATTAGCTTGACCAATATTATATATTGTACATAATATATTCTATATCTAGGCTAGGAGGTAGTATGGATACAGAGTCAGTAAAATATGTTGTAGAATCTATCAGTGAACAAAAGCTAGGAGAGGAATTAAATACTGAGCCATGGCATTCAAAAATTGAGTGTAATAGCAATGAGGGACCAACGCCTGAAGATGACATAACAGATTTAGATGATTATAGTTTGTTTGTTCAAGGAATAAGTAATCCTTCGGAATGTTATGACCTTGATCAGAGACATGAAACTAGGGAGGCTGTTGACACATGTGTAAAACATACATTGTCGTATCAGAGTGAAACTGATGATAGTGATTTATATTGGAAAAATTACCCTATTAGTCCAAGAGACTCTGCTTTAATTAAGTTAGATCTACTACTGACTGAAAGTGAGAGAAGTCTAATTGATGAATTTCGTAAAGAGTTAAAAGATGTAGTAACAAAAAATGATCAAGGTTATAGGGATAAGCATGAAAATTTTACAAACACTGCTTTAGAGCGTATAGAGTGCATAACAAATAAATATTTGCAAAAAGGGATAAGACTCAATTCAAAATATAACGATGATAAGTATACTATAACAAGTTTAATTTTTAAGGAAATAAGAAATATCCCTGATAGAATACGACAGCATAAGGGATTACCACCTTATGAGAGTTTATCAGACGATAGTGAGACTATAACAAGTTTAGTTTCTAAGGGAATAAGAGATATTCCTGCCTACGAGGGTGTATCAGATGATAAAAATATAGGTATTATACGCAATATCATGAGTAATTTACTATTAAAAGGTGGAAGAGTAAAATGCAGTTCCTTTTATGATGATAAGTTATTGTATGCAACTTATGGGTTCAGTTATGAGATTTTTGCAGAACGTGAAGAAATCGATAACAAGCTAAAAAGCGTAGCAGATGAAGGTATTATAAACAGTAGTGCCCAAGGCAAAGCTTTACACGTAGAAATGGATAATGGATATTTTTATGTAAAATATTCGCAAGATAGCACTGTTGAGGTTGCAAAAGTTATAAATAATCCAAAAGTGAAAGATTTAAGTTTTAGACATCATATATTTCATGTTGGAAAGAGTATAGTAAGAGTTGAAAATGTAGGAGGAAAAAGAAATTATACAGACGTTTTAGAAGGTGGCATTGAAATGTCTTTTACTACTGAAGTAGGAAAGATTAGTATTCATCTACGTTCTAGTGATAAAGACAACAATAAAATTGAAGTAAAGATAAGTGACGATGACAAGAAGAAACTTGATCAATTAAAAGATAAGGAAGAAATAGGAGAAAATTGCTTACTTGGTGGATATTCAGTACATGATGCGATTAAACGAGGATATTTTGAAAAACATGAAACACTACGTCAATCTTCTGAAAAAATTACCTTATCTAATGAAAAGAAAAAAAATAGTTGGTGTGAGATAGTAACAAATTCAAAACAGACAACAAGCCGTACTGTAGGGTAAATGCTAAACTGCTTGATTGTCTAAAGATCTTATATTACTCACCATAAAAACTTAACAAACGACATAAGTAGTAAAAAGATTATGGTTATTGACTTAATGTTACATATCGCATACAATATATCATATATCTTAGCTTAAGGGGTAAGTATGAGTGAGTCTACTGGGATGGTAAAATCTATCATCAATCTACTAAAGCCAAAATCCAAATCAGAACTATATGATTTCGAATATGAGTCCATTATAGAACATCTATCATCTAAAGAGCATTTATTAAATGAGCTGATGAATGATATGTGGTACTCAGGAGACTTACCATCAGTCAGAAACTATAATGAACCATTATCTTTGATAGATAGCAAACTTGGATTAAGTGAACAAATTTGTGTTTGGTTTGCTCTGGACCATGATCTTACGCCAAGTCAAAAAATTTTAAACAAAAAGTTACTTAGTGCTCTAAAATGTTTAGCTTCTAACTGTGGTTCATTTGATAATACTGAGCCCCTTGAAGAATTTTTACATGATAATAAAAACAATAAAGATTTAAAAGTGATTCTTAACCTAAGAAGAGGAGAATCTCAATCAACAGTATTGCATGCGATTGCAGGAGCAAATATTGGTGGATTTCGTCGCATAGGAAATCAGGCTATAGATTTACTCTTAGAAGCAGGCGCAGATCCTAACATACAAGATAATAAAGGAAAAACACCATTATGCCTTGCTGCTGCCAAAGGTCATTACGATAATACAAACTCTCTCCTCTCAAAAGGAGCTAACCCTAATATAACAAGTAGAAAGGGTAAAACTCCACAACAAATAGCAACTAATAAACTCTGCTATAATATAGAAGAATTATTTTTAACTGATAAACAGAAAAAGATGAATAAGGAATTGTATGACTTACTTGCACTAGATTCAGACTGCACTAAAAATTTAAAGGAGTTTTTAAGTAAGCATAAAAGAGACTCAGACCTAAAAGTGGTGCTAAATATTCGGCACGGAATGGGTGAGTCAAAAGTGTTCTCATATGTTGAACGTTTTGCTTGGGACAATGAAGATCTTGCTCAAGAGTTAAGAAAAATATTTCTAGAAGCAGGAGCATTAGATTATGATAAAAATATTATTTATCGTCAGCAAAAGAAAGGACAGGTCAGCAAATTACTCGTTAATTTAACCTCAAATCAAAAGGAGAAGTTAAATAAGTTTTCTGATAAGATGTTTCAAGCTCAAAATATGGCTGAACTTGAAGAGATTGTAAACGATGCTATAAAGTCTGGTGTACGATTAAACTATTCTCTTTCACAAGATTTCTTTTCAGGTAATGAATACACTTTTACCGATTATGTGATGAAAAAAATCAGTGAGTTGGAAAAAAATCCTAAAGTTGCTAGTAATATAATATGTCAATTAGTATCAAAAGGGGCAGTGTTTGGTAATACAGTTGATGCTAACACACTGACACCAGAATTTAAAGAGCATAAAACTAACCTAAAAAAAGCTTATATAGATTATGTTAGCAATTCTCATAAGTTTATTGAAATCGCAAAAAATGCAACCAATAGCGAGCTAAAAGATGTAAGAGTAGACAACTCCGTTTTTTACTTAGAATATTCTAAAGATAGTAAAATAGACATTATAAAGATAACAGATGGGGCAAGGGATTTAGGTCTAACAGATGGAGATGTAAAGTGTGGAAGAAATATAGTAAAGATCGGTAATAGTGAAGTAGAAATTAAAATTGAAGATGGCATAAGGAATTACACAGATCTTACAGAAGGCAGCGATGTAGTATTAACTTTCTATACTAGTTTGGGAGAATTAGAAGTTAGGTTATATCCTGATGAGAAAAATAAAAATTGGATAAAAGTAGAGGTGAGTGAAGAAGGCCTACTTCTACTTGATAAAATAGAAAGTTATAATGAAGCAATAGAAGATTGTAATGAGGGAATAGAAAATTATGAAGAAATAGGACAAAATTGCTTACTGGGAGGTTTATCAGTCATTGAAGCCATAGACCGAGGTGTTTTTGCTAGATCTGGTGGGTTAATGCGTCCTGAATTAATAAGCGAATCCAATAAGCAGAAGGGTTCATGGGTAAAACGTGAAGAATTAAGAAGAGTTTCTGATTCTAGGGAAAAAATTGCTAATTTACCATAAAAGTTGAAAATTATTATTTAAATATAAATTACTACAGTTAATAAATTATTGCAAAGGAGTCGAATCGATATCAATAATCTTTTAAGAATACTCTTTTATGTTGTTTTTCAGGAAAATGAGATGTCATTGTACAGGAGCTGGCCACAAGGTGTATTTTCAGGATATGAGACTGTATTAAAACACGATTGGCTGAGCCGACCTTTTACAGAATTTTTTTTCCAGATCTATAGCTCTTTTCACAATAATCCAAATAAATCATAATATGCTACTGGCCTACTATAGCCATAAACACATATCTTACCCTGTTCGGACTACTATAAGAAAAGCTATACTATTAAAATATGCAGCTAAATTGTATACATTGTCTACCACTGTTGCATCTAGTATGCTAAAATCTTCATCATCTATATTAATATTTTCGCATAATTGATTTTGTAACATCGACTTACATCAATCTCAATATCTTTTGGCATGGCCCTTTGTAGCAGCTCCTTCTTGCACATACTCTTTTCAATCTCCCGTTGCTTTTGTAAATTAAGATGCTAATCCATAAAATTTCTCTAATTGCTCGCTCCACAACATCGGTATTTCTTTCAAATCAGATAGCTTCAAACCTCTTGGCTGTCTCCCATTTACTATGTCTTCCTTAATCTTTGGTGCTAAATAATTCAACCTTAAAATTTGTTGTATACGTCTTGTACCTATATTAATTTTGGCACTCAGCTCTCCTACACTTGCATATTTTCCCTCTTCTAGTTGCCGTTTCCACAGATGGGCTCTTACCACTGCTTTCAGTAGTGCATTGTTTGTTTTGCCTTCTGGCTCAGTTACTGTGCATTTCTTTCCTTTCTTTTTTATTGGTATAAATTCCACCTTATCCTCTAAACTCACCTCTATTCCATCTTCTTTTATCATTACTCCTTTTATTAACTTTTTCACTACTTCTTTCTGCTTTCCAAAACTTAAATTTTTCCATTCTTCTGCTTTTTCTCCCCATTTTTCATATAAATCTTCTGCTCTCTTCATTACTTCTTTTTCTACTTCTCCTGCTATTACATTTCGGCTTCCTGATTCACAACCCTTTCCCCTTAAATGATTGTTGCATACGTAATATCGATATCTCTTATTCTCTTTTTTTGAGTATGTCAGCGTCATATTTACATCACAGCTCTTACATTTAATTATTCCCTTTAGTAGCGCTTCCTCATATTTTACTCCTCGATACGGTTGATTACTTATCAATTCTTGTGCTTTTTTCCACTTTTCCTCTTCTATTATCGCATCGTGCTTTCCCTCATACTGTTTGTCATAATGTCTTATCTTTCCCACATATATTGGATTTGTTATTATTCTTCTCACCGTTGCTTTTTTAAAGATATCCGTTTTTGCTTTTGTTCGGTATCCTTCCCTGTTTAACTCTCTTGCCAACTCTGCCATTGACTTCAGCTCCAAATATCTTTCAAATATATGCTGCACTGTTTTTGCTTCTTTTTCATTTATTATTAATTCCTTATCTTTTACATCATACCCAAGCGGTAAAGTTCCTCCCATCCATAAACCTTGTTCTTTTGATGTTGCTATTTTATTTTTTACTCTCTCTACTATCATCTCTCTTTCTAGTTGTGCTGCTCCTGATAATACTGTCTGTACGAATTTTCCCATTGGCGTATTATTGTCAAATATCTGTGTTACTGCTACAAAATTTACTCGGTGCCTTCTAAAAAATGACGTTACTTCTATGCTGTCTTTTGTTTCTCTTGATAACCTATCTAGTGTATATACTACTACACAGTCTATCTCTCCTCCTCTGACATCTTCAAATAATTCCTTTATCGCTGGTCTTTCTAAATTTTTTCCTGAATATCCTCCATCATCGTACTTTTTTGCCAATGCTACCCAGCCTTCTTTGCTCTTTATATACTTTTCACATGCTACTCGCTGGGCATCAAGGCTATTAAACTTCTGCTCGAGACCATCCTCATTTGATTTTCTTGTATATATCGCACATCTTACCTCTTTCAGCATTCTTTCTCCTTATCTCTCATTCCAAATAGAAGCGGCCCATTGTAGCTCATTCCCATTATTTTTCCTGCTACTGCTGACAATGACGTGAAAAATTCTTCTCGGTAGATTAAACCCTTATCTGTCACCATTACCGCATGCGTCTCTTCTCCTCTCTCTAGTATTAATTCTGTTCCTTCTACTGGTAATTTATCGCTACTTATTCTTTTTCCCTTCTCTAGCCGATCTGCCAGATACTCTAGTCTTTTTGTCCCCTTTCTTGACATTTCTCCATACGCTTTTTCCTGCATTCTATAAGCTAATCTTGGTATCAGATATTTCTTTGAGTATCTAGGTGCTTCTTCCACAAATACCTTCTTCCATATTTTTCTCAGCTCATTCAAAGGTTTTTTCTCTAAATTCATTACTTTCTTTTCTATTTCTTTCTCCATATTTTTAGCCCTTCATAAATAGCTTCTCAATTCTGTCTGTTTCTTTCTTTAATACCTCGGTTATCTTTTTGCTATTTTTCGCATAATCCATCGCTGTCATTCCAAATTTATCCGCTTGCTCTATTTCTCCTCCAGCTTTCACTAGCTCCTCCACTATTTCTTTTTCACCTACCATGCACGCAAGGTGTAGAGGTATGCATTTATTTCCATATTCCTCAGCATTTACGTCTGCTCCTGATTTTATCAATTCCCTCACGATTTCTAGACGTTTCTCCGTTACCGCTAGGTGCAGTGCTGTGTGTCCTTCTATATCTTTAGCATTCACATTCGCTCCTTTTTCGACTAATAACTTCACTGTTTTTGCGTCTACCGCATAATGCAGTTCCTTCTCGTCTCTTGCATAAATATTTTCATGTGAGTTCTCTAATAATTCTTCTGC
The DNA here is from genome assembly GCF_964028235.1 of Wolbachia endosymbiont (group B) of Cyclophora punctaria. NCBI lineage: Bacteria > Pseudomonadati > Pseudomonadota > Alphaproteobacteria > Rickettsiales > Anaplasmataceae > Wolbachia > Wolbachia endosymbiont (group B) of Cyclophora punctaria. The sequence goes on along the minus strand of NZ_OZ034749.1, from coordinate 638,287 downwards.
TGACTTATTAAATTTGCCAAGCTTTAACATAATCCACCTCACCTTTTCTTTAAAATCAAGTCCCCTTTTTAAGCCTTTCTTCCTACTACATTTTCTACCTCATCTATCATTTCACTTACTTGGCTCATTATTTTGCTTGCTAAATTTTCACATTCTTCCTTTATTAGTGATTTGTCTCTCTTCCTTATTTCTCCTATCTCTATTATTTTTAGCTCCGGCATGTAGCTTCCATTCAACATGTCTGCTATTTCTCCCACTAGCCTCTCTATTCCATAGCACGTCAGTTCTCTACTTTTTGTTACTCCACCTTTTTCTCTCAGAAATTTGCTCGCCTTTTCACTTTCTTTGCTATCACATAGGCAATACTTTTCACTTTCCCAAATGTAATACATTGGTGTTGCACCATATTTATTCAGTTGATTAACCTCAGCTCCTGCTTTTACTAGCTCTTTTATTATTTCAACTCCTCCTATTTTGCACGCAGAGTGTAGTGGCGTACATCCAGTGACATATTGAGTGGCATTTACTTCCGCTCCCGACCTTAGCAACACTTTTACATTTTCTAAGCTTTTCGCAAATACTGCACAGTGTAGTGGTGTATAACCCTTTTTATCTCTTGCATTTACCTCTGATCCTTTTTTTATTAATAATCTCACTGTTTTGTAATCAGAGATTTCTACTGCTTGATGCAAGATCGTCTCTCCTTCTTCATTTTTTTTGTTAATATTTTTAAATCCGTTACTTGATACTTCTTTAAAAAACTTACTCTTGCTAAAACTCATTTCATACCTCATAAAATTAGCTTTTCTAGCGCCAGACAAATTTCTTATATTTACCTGCCGCTATTCAAGTCATGTCCTTTTTAGCATGAGAAAGCAAGTCCTTTTCTTTTTATTTCATACACTTTTACCTATTATTAATATAATATATGAGGATCTAAATATAAATACTTAACTTATTAGACATATTACTTGACTATTTTTCCAACTTCTGTGCAAATGTCGATGTTCGTGCCATTTCAGTACTCCCGGGTAAAACACTAAAATGTGCTTTTCTAATTCGTGTATTGAGTCTTTTTGCTCTGAATATAAGTCGTTTTTATAGTAAATGTTGTGTTCTGCTAAAACATATTTTCTGACCTTCTGATCTGTATAATTTTCTATTTTGTAGTGGTGAGTAACGCTAAACCTTTCTAAAATTGGCTTGTGTTTTAAATTCCAACGTTGCCCTGAAAGTTTATCGTTTCCCAATACAAATTTATTTCCTTCTTCTTCTATTCTACCAACCGGAAAACAGCTATTTATTTCTCCTAATTTCCAGCTATCTGACAGTACAATCTGCGCTTTTGCAAATTTAATCGACGGTAATAAGCTTTGAGTTAGAGGATACAGGGCTTTTAAGTTATACCACTGATGACTTCTTTCATAAATGCCTTTGTAATCCTTTGTGTGAGGCTCTGTTTCCCCAAGCACTGCTACATTCAACCGATATATGTCATTACTAAATGCTTGCTCATAATGAATCCGAAAAGTGCTAAACTTAAAATTTGGATTTAAGCTTTTTAGCTCAAATGTGTTCTTTCTACCGAATGACAGTACTGGTCCATCTTTTTCAATTTTTATCCCCGAGTAATCCGATAACAAACTTCCAAAAAAGCTTTCATCTAAAATAAACCTATCAATGTTGTAGTGGTCATTGAAAATCCTCATTAGCCTTGATCTTGCTGGTAATGACAGCTTTGCCAATTCTACAACTGCATCTACAAAAAAGTCATTTGGCACATCCTTTATTCCAATTTGCAGCTCAAAAAAATGTTTTCCAGGTGGTTCTTCGATAATTGTAATATCTTCTATATTTGCCCATTTTAGTGCTATTTTGAGTGATTCTGGGGTTCCTCTCAGTCTTTGAAACTTTACTCCTTCTACTATCGCTCTTCTTTTATCTTTTACCCAGCGTAGTATCTCCCCCAATTCATATTCCTCAATCAACCACGGCAATGTTTCTTCTTTAAGACTAAACTTAAACCCTCTGATGCAACTTGGATCAACTTTATAATCCGTTGCATCTACTAGCGCTTTTTCCTGTTTTGTTGCATTTGGTGGCAATAACATTAATTCAACTCAATCTCTAAGTTTCTTAAAGCAGCACACTCATTACCTAGCACCACAACATCTTCTTTTGGCTCGATTAATTCTACATTCTCTACACCCTCTACAAATAGGTTTGCTATTATCCAAGATCTTGTTACATTCCATCCTAATCTTTTTGCTAATTCAAACTTCTCAATAAACTGCTTCTTGATTTCTTCCTCTGATATTAAAGGACTTATGCTCATTCTGCTGTGGATATCTACTTCCGTAATATTGCAACCTATCACTGTTACTGTATCGGTTAAAACCCTTATATCATCTCTAGTAACTTGCTTTCTTACAATTTCAAGTAGCTCTTCTAACGCTATGCCAGTTTGTGTTGATAAGATTGAAATTTGTACTTTCCCTGGTATAGGTGATTCCACTAGTGCATCTTTTACTCTACTATCTGCTGACAGTGCATAATACCTATAATACTCCTTGCTCCCACATGTGCTCCAGCCTTTTACTTTTGCTTTTACCCTCTTTCTAAATCGTTCGTCATCTTCTTCTTTTTCTCTCTCTACTCCATAAAATTCAGCCAAATTATCAAGATCTTCTCCTATCGCAAATTTAAGTAAATTACCCTTTACAGCTTCGTTTATCCTTTGTCTGAGCAAAAGTTCTCTCCATGCTGCTACCTCCAGAATCTTTATCGCTGGATCACTTTCAACTAATGCTGTAAAACTTGCGTCACGCTTCACCAACTCTTCCCTCATCCGAGACAGAATTTCTTCGAAGTTCAGTGGCTCAATAATGTTAGGCTGCTCCATCTTTATACCACAACTCCATCAAAGCGAATATTTTTTCCACTTGGTAAGTACAATCCTTCTAGGTCAAGCGTTACTTTTCCTTCTTTCACTTCTGTTATTTTTACTTTTTCTAACTTAAATCTTTTTTCCCATTTTTCCAAAGCTTCTGCAGTTGCTGCGTAAATTTCCAAAGTTAAATCCCTATTTATTGGCTTATCTACTAACTCAAATAATCTTGATCCATAATCTCTTCTCATTATTCTACTCTTAATAGGAGTGGTCAGTATATCAATTATTGATTGCTTTAAGTGTTCTATTCCTTCTAACGCTTTTCCTGTTTTAGCATCCATACCCTTCATTTCTATTTTGCAAAAACGCTTTCACTGCCTTTTATTACTTTAAACCCACATATCTCCTACTCTTCCTACACTAAGACCATTTGCAAACACTGTTTTTGATCCTTCAGTTAATGCTCTTCCTTCACTAAAACTGTCTCCTTGTCTACATATTGACTTACCGTTTACAAAAACATTATTACTTCCGCTAATGCAGAAATGTGGTATAGCTTCTCCACAGTAGTCTCCTAACCTCACTATTCCTTTGTTCAATTTAAGTCGATCCTTTCTGCTTTCAGTTTTATTCCACTTTTTGTCATTTCTATACTTGATCCCCCAGCCTTAAGTGTTATTTTGTCTACTACTTCAATCTCTAAATTATGCTTCTCTTTATCATATAATAATCTTGTCCCATCTTGAAATTTTACACTATTTATTTCTTTTTTATTCTCTGGTGCAGGGTATTTTTCCTGATATATTCCTGCTAACACTACTCCTAATGATAGTTCACCAAGAGGAGAAAATACCATTACTTGTTCATCGATATCTGGCGGAGACCAATCTCTATCTTTTCCTGCTTTGCTCGTTATCCAAGGTAAATAATCTGTTAAAAGTTCTCCTATTTTTACTCTTACTTTTGCTTTGTCATAATCTACCTCTTTTACAAGCCCTATTCGTACAATGTTTGCTAGCTTCCTATTCAGCTCTGAAATCGCAAAACTATGATCCAACATTTATATTTCCTACGTTTATGGTATGTGGCTTAATTTTTCCTTCTTCCCATACTGATTTACCTAAATGAAGCTGATGACTCCAATCAACCATCCACACCAAATATGCATCTAATTCGGGTCTAAATCCATCAGGCTCTGCAGAAAGAAATTCAGCCGGAGATACATTCTTTTCCCAGGTATTCTTGTTCACTACTCTTGCAACCTCAGCAGCTAATGATCTGACAATGAGAGGAGCATTTTCTATTGTGCTATCAACTACTATTCTAGCTTCAAATCTTGCTTTTAGAGCTAATTGTTCAGTACCTGGATCTTTACCTGGTTCTAAACTTGCTAGTTCCACAAACACCGCTGGCGCTACTAATTCTTTTCTTATTGCTGGATAAATTTCACACGTCTGTATTGCTGATATTTCTTCTTTTAACTTAGTGCAGATTGCTTGATGTAAATCTTGCAAATTCATATAGGTGTAATGTAACTTAATTCGCGGTGGAAGAATTTTTCAAATACCTTTTCAACTTCATAATTAACAAGATTCTCTATTATCCTTGAAGCCTCAGGTTCTAGTAGCAACTTAATTTCCTTTATTGGCAGGGCTGTTCTTCCTTCACGTTTAAAAATACCGCTATTTCCTTTTGGCATAACTGCTGCAAATCCTCCTATAAACTCATGCTTTCCTACTTTCGATCCTCTTCTTGTTTTTTGTATTTTGCCAATTGTCGATGCTCTAATGTCATAGAGATTTGCTCTAATTAACACTTCTAATCTGCTAGTTTTCGCCTTAAAAATTCTTAATCTCTTTCTTATCAAACCTAAGTTTATTCTCTTTTCCTCACTGATTTCCTTAGCTGCTTTTGATTTTAGCCATATTGCTGTTTTGTTTAATGCACTCACCATTGCTTTTTCCACTTTTTTCCTTTCAGCATCTATACTTTGTATAATACTACCGGTACGCATTTATACTCCTGACGCTCGAATTTTCCATATCATTCCTGAATTATCTTGCAGCGGTGGAGAATATACTTTATATTTACGGTCACCTATAACAAAAACATCTCCTACTATTGGCCTTAACACATCAAACGCACTTACTTCTAACGCTAAAGTTTCTTCCACAAATTGTCCTTCACCAATCTCGTATAATTTATCTGGCTGTTGCTTTAATACTTGTACCATATATGACTTATCCTTTGACTTTCCATAAGATGGTACAAGCCTCCACCTTCTAGGTGGAGAAACTTTAGTTTGTCAATGTCATAACTGTACTTTATAAAGTATAGTTATGACGGAATATGACAAAGGAAAACACACTGTATTTTATCATAGGTACCATATAGTCTGGATTACAAAATATCGGTACAGAGTATTAACTAAGGCTATGAAGGAGAGAATACGAACAATCATAGCAGAAGTATCTGAAGAAATGGGGATTAAGATAGAAAACGGAGTAATATCATCAGATCATTTACATTTATTCGTAGTAATACCTCCTCATATAGCTGTGAGTGATTTTGTTCAAAGAGCCAAAGGCAGGTCTTCACGCAAAATTCAACAAGAATTTCCAGAGCTAAATAAAATGTACTGGGGAAAGCGTTTTTGGGGAAGAGGATACTTTAGTGCTACCAGCGGACATATCACAGATGAAGTCATTAATGAGTACATCAATAAACATACAGATGCACATCAGCCTCATTCTATATCTAGTATAAGATTGGAGTAGCTTTAGCTTCTCACCGCGCTTCCAGCGCTATATCCAACCTTTCGGCTCTCAGCCGATAGTGGTTGAGTCATATAAAGCTATCTCCCCTAAATGGATAAGACAATCTTTCAATAACCTCTTTACATTTTCCTGCATACCATTTTCTATTCATTCAAATTCACTTCTAAAGGCTTCTAAAAATATATTGCATCCTTATATTTTTTTAGCATACTCAACACATATTAAAACCATAAGTAGAGTTTTCTACGTGAGGGCTCTACTATGTTGTTACTATTTTTACCAAAACGGACGGACGGTGGCACATTGGCAATGGATTCGACTGCGTATGTAAATCAGTTCCTCTATCAAATCTCCTTGGTTCTTGTTTTGCATATAGTGGCTGTCCAAGAGTATTTACTGTTTCATTAAAATCTGCTGGTGCAAAATATGTTGTAAATGTGCTTGCTGTTCCTAGTGGAAAACAGTGTCCCGTATCTCTTTCTATAAATCTTCTTACGGTTCCTTCAGGATCAGTTGCTTGCCCTCTATATTCCTCAAATGTAATTCCACAAAACGTAAATCCTGACCTCATATCGTTCCTTAGCGCTGCTCCTTCTTGCCATCTCTCATATGCTTCTTTTACTTTAGCATGAGAAGTTAGTGCATCAAAAAACTCAGGACTTACCAAGGCATGAATTCCGGTCATATATTCACCACTTAGATTATCTTCTATATGCCGGAGTACTTCCAGACACTTACGCTTGACATCTGTTGTTGCTGTTCCAAGGGCAAAATTTACTATTTTTGGTGTTATTTCAAATTCGTTGTACAGATTTAGTAATTCTGACCCGTCAGCATCAAGAATAATTCCCTTCAGCGCTCCCATTCGTAAATGCTCTAATGTTATTGCGTGTTTGTTTCTCATTAGCTGTAAATGGTCAGTTATTACGTCTGCCAGCGCTTTCAGTTCACTTTCTGATCCAAATGCCCTTATTCCCTGTACTTCCTCTGGTAACACTACATCATCATGTGGAATATGCGGAACCGTAAATGTTCTTACCTTTCTTTTGCCGCGTTTTCCTACTGTTGCTGGTGCTCCTGGAACTTGTGTTGGTAGTAAACTTAATACTCCGTTTCGCTCTTCTATGGTAATATGTCTAAATCTTACTGACCTACTTGGAAATAAATTTAAATTTTCAACTCGTCCATAATTTATCGGCAATATATTTATCGCATTTGTTAGTGCCGTCATGCTAAATGCTGTATTTGTAAATGGATTTTGCATTTTTCCCCCTTTTGTGTTTTTAATAGTTTTTTTAAGCTCCCTTGCGGATAATGATCCCTCGTCCTTCAAGTTGCTTTATTGCTGCAGTTTTCTGCTCTTCAGTTATATTTGCTGGCCATACAACTGCATGATCTGCTAGCATTGCACCGCGAGCAATAATTACTCCTTTAGCATTTTCCTTTGCGTTTACATCACTTGCAATAACACCTATTGCGGTTTGTGTGCCATCGGTTGCTGTTGGATTCAAGACCCTAATAAAACCATCTTCAGTCTTTTTAGCAACTACTGCACCAAGCTTGAGATTCTGTCCTTTGGCAACAATTATTTGATCTCGTGAATATAAATTTGATGCTTCATATTTTAGAAGATCTCCTAAATTATTTGTTTCAGTTATACAATTCATAAAATTTTCTCCTTTACTTTCTACTTTTATTATACTGCGAATATTTTAAATACCTGATTGCGCACGACTTCTTGCTACTTGCATCATCAAATCTTCTCCTAAATTCTGTGGTATTGCACTCAGTATCTCTGTCTTCTTCGTTCTCTCTGCAAGTAATTCCATTAAAACTTCCCTTGCTTGCTCAATACTTACACCCTGCTCAATAAATTCTCCTATTTTCTCTGGCATTCGTGATAAGTTACATAAACGTATTAATTCAATAATTTCAGTACGATACTTAGTTAAATTATCAGTTTCTAGGTCATCAATTTCTAGGTCAGTTGTAATTTGTTTATTCATAGTATTTTCTCCTTTGTTAATAAATTCAAAAAATGTTGTAACTCCATCTGCAAGACCTATTTCCACTGCTTTCTCACCAAAATATAGACCTGCTTCTGTTGATCGAATCTTTTCAATTGAAAGACCTCTATTTCTTGCTATTAGCTGCACAAACATTTCATATAGTCGGTCTACTTCTTTTTGTAAGCTTTCCAGACTTTCAGACGTTATTGGCTCATGTGGGTTTAAATCATTCTTTCGACTACCAGCAAAGATTGTGGTGTACTTAATACCTTGCTTTTCATCAAACCTACTTTGATCTATATGACTTGCTATTACTCCTATACTGCCAACACCAGAAGTTCTGCTCACAAATACCTTTTCAGCGCTTGAAGCTATAGCATATGCAGCAGAGTACGCATCATCATTTGCTATTGCCACAATTCTCTTTTTTGCTCTTGATTCGTAAATAAAATCAGCCAAGTCGAATAAACCGTTTACTTCTCCGCCTGAACTATCTATATCAAGCAGAATAGTTTCTATATCTTTGTTTGATAATGCTTCTTCTACTTCTTCTTGAATTTTCTCATACGATGTCATGCCTAGAAAATCATCAAAAGCTCCTGGTTTTTTGGTTAAAATTCCATGTATTGGTATTATTGCTGTCTTTTCTATATTGTTCTTTACATAGTGTTTTACGTTTTTAAAGATAGGTTGTTTTCCGTTATATAGCGACAACAGGTCAAAGCTTTTTTGCTCTATCATCATCGGCCTACATAGCCAGTTGGTTTGTAAAATTTCCATAAAGTAAACGAGATTTATTTTGTTTGTGTCCTGACATCAGAATCAAAGAAAAGGTTGAAAGAATCAGAACGCTTTTGATCTTCTGCTATTTCTTGGTCAATTTCTTCTACATCGTAACCCATTTCTGATACTACTTCCGATCGACTCTTAAATCCATTCCTTACTGCCATTTGCTGTGCTTGCTGGTCTTTCAGTGGATCCACCCAATCAAATCCCTGTGGTATCCATTTTACTTCTTCTTTCGCTGCTTTTGCCACTTTTTCATCTATACAGAGTTCTCCACACAGTACTGCTAACTCTAGCCATCTATTCCATACTGGTCTGCAAAATTGAAATACCATAATGTTGTGTTGCAGCATAGCGCATCTACGACGAAACTCTATCAGTCCTGCTCTGATTGATGAATAATTAACACCCGTTAAATCTCCTGTTAGTTGCTCATATGTTATCCCTGTGCCTATTGCTATTGCCCTCAGTTGCTGTCTCATGAATGCTTCATAACTTCCTCCAACATCAGACGGCTCTGAAAATTTTATGTCTTCTCCTGGGTCTAAAAGCTGCATAGTTCCTGGCTCTAAACCTGATAGTGCTACTCCTTGCTCATTACTTTCACCTTCTCCTAAAATATTTGCTTCTGGATCAAGTCTCGTAATAAACCCTGCAAACATTGCTGCAGTCTTTTTTCGTACTAATTCTGCATCATCGTACTGGTCAAGTTCGTAAAGCTTCAAAAGCACGTTAGAAAGCCAAGGCTCCCCTCTAATTTGTCCAGGTCTTAATGGTCTATAAATATGTAAAACATCATTTGCCGGTACTCTAACTGACTCTCCAAATGAGCCTTCTCCTGGGTGCTCTCTAAATAAATAATATGCTTCTCTTTGCCCAAGCCTATTAAACTCAATCCCGCTTCTTATTACATTACCATTTCCTAAAGTTTGATTTGTTTTATTATCTAAATGTTCAGACTCAAGCACTTGCAGTTGTAATGGCACAGAAAATCTATCTTCCAGCCTTCTCGTTCTTAAACGTACAAAACATTCTCCTCCCTCTATCATACTTCTGCATACTAGAGCTTGTAATCCATAAAAATCACTTATTCCACAGCTATCTGCTTCGTCTGTCCAACGTAGCCATAATTCTTGTACTTTCTTTCGAAATTCTGCATTCCTTGCTTTTGATTGTGGTTTTATTCCTGTTCCAATAGAGTTACTTACTATTGTATCAATAATATTTGCTGCATATGGATTTTTTCTTACCATATCACGAGAGCGGCTACGCAAGTGCTCAAGGCTTTGAGAAAGCAAATTATTTATGCTTCCTGCTTCTCCTTGCCAATACATTACCCTTCTTCCTGAGCCTGCTGCATCCCATGCAGAACTTTTGATTTTTGGCTTGCCAAATAATTGTTTGAAGGTTTTTAACATCCTGATAACCAAAATTCTCTTAATTCTTTCAAAGTTCCGTTAAATTTGTTTCTGTCACATTTTCCGATTCCTTCTACTTCATGCGGCTTTGCTCCTGTTTGACCGTCGGTATATTGCCATAGAGTCCAGTTCCTCCATCCTATTGGTAATGTCAGTTTTGTTCCCCATTTTGCTAACCATAGTGGACATTCTGTTAAAGTTGGGGTGGCAAAATCCTTGAGAAAACTAGGGCTTCCATAAATTAACGGCAAACGTCCGGTTACTAAATAGACCCTATTTACAAAGTCCTCTGCTTGTTTTGGCATTATGCTTTTTCCATCTTTGTTTTCCTCAATGTCAAGGGCTAACAATATATTTGAACTATCACCAATTGTTTCGAGAAAATGCTCAGCTTGGTCTTTGCCGCTTTTTTCCCCGACACCAAAATGGTATGCACCCCAAAGCAATTCCTCTTTTTCAGCGGCTTTTTTCCTTTTTGTATATTCAGGATCTACGTACTTTACCCCCTGGGTGGCTTTGTGAATTATGCCTACTATGCCATCTTCTTTTGTTAATCTAAAATCTATCTCCTGATTCCAGTGCGACAAATCTATTACTGCATTTATAAGCATACCTGGTGTAGCGGTAGCTATCATATACCTCAAATGCTCTAGAAAATCTGGGTATCCATTTTCTATCATGCAACTTCTCATACCACTCCTTTATTCGTTGAAATAACAATCTTTCTTTTTGGTTTTTGACCTTCAACCTTGAGCTCAGCCTTGATTCTTTGTCTTAAGTTTAAAAGATCGTTTATTTGCACTTCAGCATATCTCACTACATGGTCACCATATGCAATTGATACTACTCGCTCTCCGCTTTGCAGCTTCTTTATTGCTTGTTCAACTTGAAACAAATACTCTTCGTTATACATTTTTCAACCACTTACTCTGTCTTACTTTTTTAGGTTTTTTACTTTCCATTTTCCCACTCAAACTATTCCATTTACTCTCTGGCCATCGATCGATTCCAAGCGCAATAGATGCAGCTCTCGCATAAATTCGGCAATCTAGTACTTCATTTCTTTCTCTTACCTTTTGCCACTCTTGTTTGGTATATCCTTTTACCACTTTGCTGACTAATTGCTCTGCTGTTAGCTGCTTAAAATATTCAGGTGCATACTCAGGAAAATGACAGTATCCTGCTGGAGCTTCTTCACCTTCTTTTAAAACATTAAGTAATTGAAAAAGCTCTGACTTTAATATCGATACTCCTGCTGGCCAGAGCTTTATTCCTCTTTTCAGCTTTTGCCCTCCAACTGTTATATCTACTCTACTTGGGCTGCTAAGTGGTACTAGTGCTTTATTTACACCTTTGACTGCCATTACTCTTCCAGAGCCTTGATGGCCTCTTACCCAATTGTATACTTCTTGTGTTGCATATCCAGCATCTACTGCCATCATACTTATCATATACTCAAGCCCATTTTCACCGATAAAATGATGACTCAGAAGCTCCGAAAGCTTTCCCCATACTTCTACTCTTCCAGTATCACCTTCAAATACTCGGTAGTCTATTGACCAACTTTCGCGGCTTTTTCCCCATGCTACAACTTCTACTTCTAACCGATCTTTTTGTACATCTACTCCTGCTGTGAGAACTACTTCACCCTTTGGTACTGTGCCAATTTGATAAGATTCTCTCCTGTTAAATAATTGCTTCCAATCTGGTACTTCTCCTTTATCTACCCAAGTTTCTCCAAGCGTTGTATTTATCCAAACCTTTAACAATTGCTCACTTTCTTTACTATGCAGAAAATCCTCTACTGCTTGATTCCAACTATACCAGCCAACAGGACTATAAAGACTTGATAGATGAAAACCTGCTATTTTGTTACTTGAGGTTTGATTTGTAGCTCTCCATTCTCCACGTTCAAGCATTTCTGTCTTTTGATGATTTTCTATTTTGCCACTACATTCAGTGCAGACATAATGTGCTGTTTTTGCATCATTGTTCTCCCACTTTATTTGTGACCATTTTAGAACTTGATAGTAATTACAATGCGGACAGGGAACAAAAAAATATCTCTTATCTGTTGCTTCAAATTCTTTCTCAATTCTGCTTATTCCATGAATCGTTGGTGTTGATACTAAAAAAATCTTTCGCCGTGCAAATGTATTGGTACGAGCTATGCTGAGCAGTACTGGATCTCCTTCTCCTCCTGAGTCTCCTGGATATGCATCTATTTCATCAAGAAAGAGGTATTTTACTGGCATAGAGCGAAGTCCTACACTGCTATTTGCTCCAGTTATTACTACTATTCCACCTGGAAATTCCTTACTTTGTACAGTATTTCCTGAATCTCTTGATCTTGGGTCTTTTACTTTACTTTTTAAACATGGTGTACTTTCAATAAGTGGCGCAAATCTTCCTTTTGACCAACGCTTTCCCATTTCAACTGTTGGCTGTACTACTAGCATTGGCCCTGGTGTTTGATCGATAATATAGCCAATCCAGTTATTTCCAGCCTCTGTTCCTCCAATTTGTGCTCCTTTCATGAATACCACTTTTTCTACTGGCGAGGACGGAGATAGTGAATCCATGATTTCTTTAAGGTATGGTGTTCTCTCTGTTCTCCATTTTCCTGGCTCTGATGCTGCAGTTGCTGCTAAAACTCGATACTCATTTGCCCACTCTGACACCTTAAGCTCTGGATCTGGTTTCAAACCTTCAGAAAAAGATGTGGCGTATATCATTGTATGCATCTACTCATAACTGGTTCTATCTCGACATCATTAACAATAGAACTACACTCCTCAACAATAGAACTACACTTCTCCATCTCCATAAACATCTTTTTCTGAAATTTGTTTTCTATATATCTTCTGCTCATCTCACTTATCATTAGTGCTATAATAATCGCAAATATCCCTGTTGTTGTTGCAAAAATGATTGCACTGCTTATTGTTGTTGCTGTTAACCCTATATATACCGCTATTGCTACTGCACTTACTGAGGTAAAAACACAGATCGCACTATTGTATTTTCTTACTTTTGCATCTCTATGCTCCATACACCTATAATAAATTGGTACAGATCTGCCTATCTCATCTGGTAATTTGATGCTCTTTTCTTTAAATAAAGTTTTTAGTAACTCTAAATTGTTTGATTTGATTGCTAAATGTAAAACAGGTGTATAATTTGCTCCTTTTTTCAGCAATAACTTTACTACATGTAAATGCCCTTTTTCCGCAGCAAGATAGATCGGTGATAGACTCTTATTATTTGAAATATCAATATCAATTTCTTCTTTTAAGATAGACTCTACAAGCTCAATTTCTCCTCTTTGTGCAGCTAAATGGAGTAGACTATTCTTTTCAGAACCGTATTTATTACTTATCAAAGCCTTCTTTATCTCAGGTTTAGCGTAATCAAATGGTGTCTTGCCACTATCGTCTTTTACCAGAGGATCTATATCTTCTCGCGTTAGTAAAACCTCTATTGTTTTAAGTCTTTCAGCGTAATGTAGTGGCGTTTTATTTTCGTAGTCTTGCAAATTTACTTGAGCATTAGGCTCCTTTATTAAGCATTTGAGAATATCGAGACACAAATCTCTTTCATCGTAATTAGTATTACTTACAGCTATATGAATAGGTGATAATTTCATTGAATTTTGTCCTACACGTGCGCTATTTACATCTGCTCCTAGCTCCAGTAATAACTTTACTATCTCTAATTTTTTGTTGTTAACTGCATAGTGCATCGGTGTCTGATTTCGTGCATCAAAAACCTCGATTTCAGCATTTCCTTCTCTGACTAAAATCTTTACAACTTCTACATGTCCAATACCAGCTGCCAAATGTAATGGTGTATGAAATATTGCATTACGCGAATTAACATCGATGCCTCTATTTATTAGGTACCTTACAGCATTTACCTCACCCACCATTGCAGCTAAATGAAGTAAGCTATCTTGTTCTGACCCGTATTTATTATTAATTAGCGCTTTTAATATTTCTGCTTTTTTTCCTTCTTTAGCGTAATCAAGAGATGTTTTGCCGTCATTATCTTCTACAAAAGGATTAATGTTCTTCTTCGTAAGTAGCAGATCCACCATGCTTAATTCGTCAAATTCTATAGCGCAATGTAGTGGTGTCTTGCCATTTAATCCTCTAACATTAACATCTAATCCAGGTTGATTAATGAGGCACTTTATTAATTCTAAACTTAAGTGAGCAGACATTTTATATTTAAAATTTAGTGTTAGATAATTCTTCAAGCGAGTTTGTAATTTCTTCAGTTAGCGCCATATGAATCTTTTCAGTGTCACTCAGTGATGCAAGCAGCGCTGAAACTCTATTTGGAATATTAAGCAGATTATTACGTACAACTCTTGCTACATTAAATGCTTCGTTTTTCACTTCCTCTACTGCTACAAGCTCTCCTATTTCAGCCTTAGCTTTCGCCTCAAGCAGTTTACCTCGTTCCATTTCATTTTTTATTCGCGTTTTTAGCAACATTGTGGAAAGTTTTTCTCCGTTTTCTGAATAGTTTTTTCTTCTCAATGGTTGACTTGGATCTCTTATTGCTGCCACCGCTTCATTTGCCTGTTCTCTATTGATCAAACCATTCTCCAACTCAACTATTCCTTTTTTTACTAAATAACAGACATATTGCTTTGAAAATCCTTGTTCTCTTGCCCATTCTGTTTGTGTTATTAATTTCACTTTTTTTGCTCCTTTTTTTCTTCTTGAATCTCTTGAAAAGTTTTACCAGCACCAGAAAGAATTGCCTCCCTGCCTGTATACACTTGCCAACGTTTTATCGTTACATCTACAAACTTTGAATCTAGCTCTATTGTTCTACAAATTCTTCCTGTTCTCTCACATGCAATCAGTGTGCTGCCAGAACCGCTAAATGGATCAAGTACTATGTCTCCAGATCTGCTGCTGTTTACTATCGCTCTCTCCATTAGCTCTACTGGCTTCATCGTTGGATGTAGTGTATTATGTGTTGGCTTATCATAAAACCAGAGGTCACTTTGATTTCTACCTCCATACCACTCACGTTTATTGCCACTTTTCCATCCATAAAGCATTGCTTCGTATTGTCTTTGATAATCTGATCTTCCTAGCGTAAAGTGATTCTTTGCCCAAATGATAAATGTTGACCAACGACCACCTGCTTCCTCAAATGCTTTTTGCAACGTCGAAAACTCTGATGATGATGTGCAGATGTAAATTGCACCTTTCGTATATGCTAAAATATTGGAACAGATGTAGTAGAGAAAAAGTTCGTACTTTTCACCTTGATTATCGTTTAATATCTTTTTGTCTTCTCTCTCTTGACTGTTACCATATGCTACGTTATACGGAGGATCACACACAGTAATATCTGCCATTTTATCATCTAACAGCGCTTTATATGATTCAACTACAGAGCTATCACCACAATAGATTCTATGATCACCTAAAATCCAAAGATCACCTGGTTTTGTTACTTTTTTGTCATCAATAGCTAAGTCAGAAAGATCTTCTTTTTCACTATCTAAATCATCAAGGAAATGTTGAACTTTTTCTAATTCAAATCCAGTCATTTTAAGATCAAACTGTAAATCTTCTAACTCTTGAATTTCTACTTTCAAAAGCTCATCATCCCACTTTGCCCAATTAGCTGATTGATTTGCCAGTAATCGAAAAGCTTTAGTTTGTGGTTCATTTAAATTATCACTTAAAACCACAGGAATACTTTCTATACCAAGTTTTCTTGCTGCTTTCAGTCTTAAATGACCATCAACCACAGTTCCATCGCTTTTTGCAACTATTGGTATACGAAAGCCGAATTCCCTGATTGAAGCACACATTCTATTTACTACATCGTCATTTTTACGTGGATTACGCTCATATTCGATGAGATTTTGAGTAGGATAATAGTGGATTGCTAAATTCATATAATTACTGTACTAATTAAAAAGTTAATATTCAAAATATCTCTGACGCTAAAGAAGGCCTGGGGTCAGCACCACCAAACCCGCCATTATGGCCGAAAGGACCCACTTTTTATGAGCTTATTAATATCTTTCCATAACATAGAACATCAAAGCTAAAGCATCTGCTTGATTATCATCTCTAGGTGAAAAACCTTTTTCACGTATCGCTTCAATAACTTCACTCTTACTTGCATTGCCTTTGCCTGTGATAAAGCGTTTTATAGTCTTAACAGGAACACTCTGATAGGGAATATGATTCTCTTCACACCAAGCAGAGAGAACTGCAAGAAAACCACCATAACAATGCGCTGCATCAGTTCCAAGGTGTCTTCTCACTTCCTCAAAATAAACTGTTTCAATACTTGGAAATTTTTCTTTCATTTCATTCAACCACTTACGAAAATTTAGAAATACCATGCCACCTCCACTAAAACGACTAGTATGAAAACTCTCACTGCCACTTTGAACTATTCCATCATGTAGAATAGCCCATCCGGTTTGTTTCCCTAAATCTAGTGTTAGTATTGACATTCTGTAAGATATTTGTTTGGAGGTAGCCTAAGCAATAACATGGACACTTAAGTTACCTCTTGAAAATAGTGGGAGTGAAAATTACGAGTTTCAAACTTTCATACCCCTCTACTAATTATATATCGCAAAAACTTCACAGAATGTTCAAAAAAATATTATTTTTTATGTTTTTTCAAATTACGCTGAACAAATTCATTTCATTTTGCGATTAATTACTTATGAGGAAACAGAAAAAATCCCTGATAAGTTTTAATGGAGAATTTATGAATATTTCATGCGATTTCAACAATACTATTTCACAAAGTTATCTACCATCATCAGAAGAAACAGCGAACATAAAATTAAGGCTTCTGGCCGATCTCAGATCTTGTCTTTCTTACTTGCTACCAAATGGGGTTTTTCATGGTAATAGGTTTTATGTAGGTGATGTACATGGTAATCGAGGAAAAAGTTTAGTAGTAGAATTAACTGGTAGTAAAGCTGGGCTTTGGAAAGATTTTGCAACAAATCAAGGTGGTGATATTATTGATCTTTGGGCAGAAGTACACTCCAAAACAGAATTTCATGAGATAATGGCTTCTATAGCTGAGTGGCTTGGGTATAACAAAAAATATACAGAGAAGCAATACATTGACGAAGACTTTGAGAAATTTATTACCTACAGTTGGAATTATTATGATGAAAATGGTCAGGTGATTGTAAAAGTTTACCGTTCTGATTTTCCTGGAAAGAAAAAAGTATACAAGCCTTTTAATGTTAAAACGTTGAGTTATAAAGCACCTGATACAAGACCACTATACAATATCCCTGGTATTTTGAAGTCTGATAAAATCATTCTTGTTGAAGGTGAAAAATGCGCAGAAGCACTAATAGAAAAAGGAATTACTGCAACAACCACAATGTCTGGAGCAAATGCAGATGCGGACAAAACTGACTGGTCACAACTTAAAGGCAAGCATATTGTTATTTGGCCGGATAACGATGAGCCTGGTAAACAATATGCTGAAAATGCTACTACAAAACTTCTCAGCTTAGGTATTGCATCGCTTTCTATAGTCAAAATTCCAGAAGGTAAACCAAAAGGTTGGGATGCTGCGGACTATGTACAAGAAAACACAAATGTTTCTGACTTCATTGAAAATAACTTGAAAAAGGTAATTATTAGACCACCACTGAACATTTTAGACTGGAGTGCAGATCGTTTTGTAGGTCCAGTACCAGAGCAAAAGTTTCTTGTTGAAGGAATATTTCCTTTGGGTGTTACTTCAATAGTAGCTGCTATGGGAGATACAGGTAAGGGTATGCTACTCCTCGATTTGGCGCTTAAGGTTGCAAGTGACACAGATCAGATATGTGGTTTTGGTTCACCTGTTACTGAACATGGATCAGTAGTAATCTTTTCAGCAGAAGATGATGCAGGCGAGGTACACCGTCGGCTTGAACGTCTTGATCCTGAATGTAAAAGATTAAAATTTAAAGATAAGCTGTTTATAGTACCACTACCAAACGTAAGAGGATCACTGACAATACTGAGAAGTATTCGTGGTAAAATTATTGAAGTTTCGCCTGAATTTGAGTCTATAATAAAACAACTTGATAAAATTAAAGATCTGAAATTAGTTGTGTTTGATCCTCTTGCATCGTTTATTCATGCAGACATAAATGCTGATCCTGCTGTAGGAGATTATCTAATGTGTTTATTGTCTGATTTAGCATGTAGTACCGGAGCTTCGATAGTTACTGCTCATCATCTGAGAAAACCAAAAGGAGAAAAGCCTATATTAACTGCTGAACAAGCACGTGATGCAATTAGAGGCACATCTGCTCTTGTTAATGGTGTCAGATGCTCATATGCTTTTTGGCCAGTAGAAGGTACAGCTAAGCCAGAGATCTTTCAATCAATAGGAGAAGCTCCAAGACAGAATGCGTTATTTTATGGAGCAGTTGTTAAGGCAAATGGTTTAGCTGACCGAACTGTACGTACTTACCTGAGAAACCAAGAAACAGGGCTATTAGAAGATATAACAGTGCAACTAAAAGGTAAAAATGCTAGTGAAAAAGACCTTAAAATGTATCTTGTTGATGCAATTGCAAGATCTGCTGTTGCAGGGCATCCATTCACTCATACAGGAAATACAGGAGTATACAAACAACGGCACAGATTACCTGATATTCTTCATGGTCTAGGGAGAGATAGACTAGAGCGTATAGTACAAGAACTTCTACAAACAAAGAAGTTAGTAAAAGGAATGTCTACAGGCTCGAGAGAAGATAAATGGCTTGATGTTAGAGAAGGCCCTTTTGCTCGTGGTGTTGGAAAATTTACTCATGGAGCTGAAGGTATTATACCAAATCTCATTTCTAACAAGACAAATTAGAAACAGCCCTTTTTGACTATAATTGAAGAGTTTAAGCAAATTCATAATATGTTCTATTTGTCTTTCCAATAACAAAATTAGTTGTAGATAAAATTACGGGTAAGCTCTTCAAGCATCTGAGGGTTTACCCTATTTTTTTATTACAAGCATTGGAATACATTATATATTATAACTTCAACTAGAAGTTGATAGAATATATAAAAAATCATACCACTAATAATTGAATTATGTTCCTATTCCTGCGTTACTGAATCAGTAATCAGAAATTAAGGAATGAAAAATACCTCTAGAAACCTAAACTTTATACTCTCTATTCCTAAAAGTGTTCCTAGAAAGCACCCCTCTAAAGTTGGCCATTATGGCTGATTCTACGTTCCTAAAACCCTTATATTATTATATAATATATATGAGTAATAAATAAAAGTAATAATAAATATAAATAATAGTAAATTACAAACAGTATAAAATGTTAATGAAAGTAAAAAGACTACAAAAATATTACTAAGATATTTAAATTGAATAAAAAAGAACAAATGACTGACAATAGCGTTTTTAAAAGATTCTACGACTTTAAGGTCAATTATACTACCTTGAACTAAAGAACGCTTATAAACCACATTAAAACCGATTAAAAGGCAATTAACACTACATTTTAACTTCGCAAAAGATTCCTACCCAACTTTATCATGTTTTATTTTAGTTATAAAGAAATTTTTTTTAAAGCTGAATTAACTTGAAAGAACATAAAAAACCTAACAAACAGTGGAAGGATAAACATGCTGAGTTTTAAAATCAAAGTCTTTAGTAGATTTAAAAGGCCTAATCATTTTTGTCTTTTTGATGAGCTTTATCGAACCAATTTTAAAATTATTTAAACTTTTTTTGAAAAATTTCCGGAAAAAGTTGTGACTAATCCGGTATAATTATTATAGAGGACTATGAATTTTAGATGCTCCAGAAAGAAGCGGTTAAACAAATGCTTAGAAAAAAATAAAATGACCTTCAATTGCGTTTCAAGACGATTCTGTAATGAATTATACCACCTCTATGCAATAACGCTTGTTGTTTGTAAAGAAATTTCTTACAAGCCTGACAAAAAAATTCACCTTTCTTTATAGGGTTAAAAAAGTTTTATAAAATCTTTAATTCTTTAGTAGAAATCTTATTGGATCAACCTATTTTTCTTCTTTTCACCGAACCATGTCTGAACAAATTTTTCACATGGGGGATGCTTCAAGAAAAAAGGCCAGAATATCAATAGTTTTATTTTTTCATATGGGGGAACGAATTTTTCCCATGCCGTACAAAGTGAGGTTAAAACCCTTCATCCTTATTCCTTTCAATCTTTCATGGAGTGCTATATGCAATCTAAAAATAAATATCCTGGTATTGATCCTTCAATCATTAAACAAATACGAAAACGTGCTAGACAAATTAAATCTTATAAATGCTGTGTTAATTCTGATATTGAAGATATAAAGCAGCAGCTCTTATGTGAAACTTGGTCTGATTTAAGCCAGTATAATGGTGAAGAAAGTGGTAGAAATGCATTTATTCATAGTGTCATAAAAAACCATGCAATAAGCCTTCTACGCAAACAATCCTGTGCTAAACGTGGTAGTAAAGCAGGCGTAGCATTTGTTGATATTACTGACTTGGATGATGTTATTGATGAAAATAGTAATTTTGCAGATAAA
This sequence comes from Wolbachia endosymbiont (group B) of Cyclophora punctaria, assembly GCF_964028235.1. Taxonomy (NCBI): domain Bacteria; kingdom Pseudomonadati; phylum Pseudomonadota; class Alphaproteobacteria; order Rickettsiales; family Anaplasmataceae; genus Wolbachia; species Wolbachia endosymbiont (group B) of Cyclophora punctaria. Next base: position 617,833 of record NZ_OZ034749.1, on the reverse strand, counting down.
GTAGCAGCTAGTGTTGATATAAACGAAGCAATTTCAAAACTACCAAAGCTCTGGCAGGACATTTGTTATCAGCTTGAATCTCATAGTATCTCTGAAATCGCAGAAATACATGGAATATCTAGAACAACCATCTATGACATTAGAGAACAAATACGCGCTAAACTTGCTCATCTCAAAATATATTTATGAAAATTTTTGAACAAATCGTCGTCATTTTGCGATTACATATTATGAAGGGGTAATAAAACTATGACTTTAAAAATAATAAATAGTGAACAAAGAGTAAAAATGGTAACAGGTGTGAAGATAGTAATCTTCGGACCATATGGAATTGGTAAGACCAGTCTGCTTAAAACTTTGAATGAACCGACACTTTGTCTTGATTTTGAAGCTGGGCTACTTGCTGTTCAAGATTGGCAAGGGGATTCTATAAGTATTCGTACCTGGAATCAAGCTCGCGATATTGCCTGCCTAATTGGTGGACCTAATCCTGCATTAAAATCTGATTCAGCATATAGTCAAAGACACTATGAGCATGTATTCAGTAAGTACAAAGATCTAGAATTCTCTAAATATAGCTGTATTTTTATCGACAGTATTACAGTAGCCTCGCGGTTATGTCTTTTATGGGCAAAAATGCAACCAGAAGCTTTCTCTGACAGAAATGGCAAACAAGACATGAGAGCTGCATACGGGTTACTTGCTCAAGAAATGATGGCTTGGCTCAATCAGTTTCAACATATTCCCAATAAAGATATCATTACAGTTGGTACGTTAGGTCAATATTTAGATGACTTCAATCGCCCAACTTGGCTACCACAATGCGAAGGAGCTAAAACTGCCAGTGAAATACCTGGTATTGTTGATGAAGTAATTAGCATGGTAAGCATCAAGAAGGATGATGGTACAGAGGTACGTTCCTTTGTTTGCCATACTATTAATTCTTGGGGATATCCTGCTAAAGATCGTAGTGGTTGCCTTGATATGGTTGAAGAGCCGCATTTAGGTAAATTACTTACAAAAATCAAAACTAAAACCTTTTCTACTTCTACTCAATTTATGCCACACAACTAACTTTTGGAGGTTACATATGTTACAAGACTTTTTAACTACTGGTCAAAAGATTCCCTTTTTCAGTATGAAAGAATATTTGAATGACCAATCACCTATACCGAAAGACATCGTCTCACCAAGAATTTTAACTCAGAGAAGTTTATTGGTTCTAGGTGGCCCTCCTAAAATAGGTAAAAGTGACTTTTTGATCTCTTGGCTTGTCCATATGGCTGCAGGTGTTTCTTTTCTTGGTATGACTCCAAGTAGACCTTTGAAAATCTTCTACATGCAAACTGAAATTGAATACGAATATATGAAGGAACGTTTGCAATGTCTTCAACTTGATCCAGAACTTTTGGCAATAGCTGCTAATAACCTAATAATTACGCCAAAAGTGCATTTATCATTTTGCCATGAAGAAATAAATTACATAAAAGAAATTGCGAAGGAACGCTTTAAGCCTGATATTTTGGCAGTGGACCCTCTGCGCAAAATCTTTAGTAGTGAGTATGGCAATGAAAACGATAATAGCGCTATGCTATTCTTTCTGCAAAAAACTCTTGAAAAACTACGTAATGCTATTAACCCAAATGCTGGAATAATATTAACGCATCACACGAAAAAATTATCCAAGAAAATGCTCGAAGAAGATCCATTTCAGGGCTTAAGTGGTGCTGGATCTCTCAGGGGATTTTACACTACTGGCATGGTGATGGTTGCTTATGATGAGGAAAGTACCAGACGTCAAATAGTATTTGAGCTACGCAATGGTGAACGTGTGCCAAATAAACTTATCGATAAGATCAACGGTAGCTGGCAGCTTCTTGATCAATGGAATAACTGAGCTTTTTTTAAAAATCAATTGATATATAGGGGGCAACTTATGCTGCAAGATTTTTTAACTGATTTCAATAATGCGAAACTACAGAGTAGTTTAATACCTAAAGGTACAATAGTCAAGGTAAAAATGGCAATTAAGCCTGGTGGTTACGAAAATTGGTTCACTAAAAGCTATGATACTGGCAGCATCTATTTAAACGCTGAATTTACCGTCATTGAAGGTCCATACGCAAAATGTAAGATTTACCAAATAATTGGTATTAAAAGTGGCAAATCAGAAGGTAAAGAAGATACTTGGGGAGAATCTGGACGTTCTATGATTCGCAGTATTTTAGAGTCAGCTCGTAATATTCATACAAATGACACATCAGAAAAAGCAGTTCTTGCGCGAAAAATCAACTCAATTGCAGATTTAAACGGCCTGGAGTTCACAGCAAAAGTAGGCATTGAGGCTAATAATACCTATGGAGATAGGAACAGAATTGCTACGGTCATTACTCCTGAACAAGAGAAAAATTCAGACGCTGATTGGATACCATTCTAAATAAATTGCAACTATTTTTATAGTAAATTAATCGGAGGTTACATGGAGTTTTGCATTACTGAATCAAGACAAGAGATAAAAATGTTATTGGCTCACAATATTAAAGAGTGTCTGTCTTACTTATTGCCTGGTGGTAAATTTGGTTATGGGTTCTATTCTGGAAATATTAATAAAGACCACTTGATGGTAGTGGCAGAAGGTAAGCAAACTGGCACTTGGTATAACTGTGATAAGAAAACTAACGGAGATATTATTGAACTCTGGAGCATAATAACCAATAAAACTGATTTTTCTGAGATTACCAGCCTTATAACCAAGTGGCTTAGTGAGCGTATAATAGCAAAATATAGCTACCTTGATAAAAATAATGAGGCTATAGCTTATGTTTATTTGTATAAAAACAATTATAGACATATATGGAATCTAAGAACCTCTAGGAATGGTCTGAAGCCATTATATAACATTCCCGGTATTATTAAGTCTGATGAAGTGATTATAGTTAAAGGTGAAAACCGTGCTGATAGTTTAATAAAGAGAGGTTTTACAGCAACAACTGCAATAGATGATGATATTGAGAAAACGGATTGGTCTATGCTAACAGATAAGCATATAATAATTTGGCCGGAAAAAGATGAACAATATGTTAAAAAAGTAGCAGTGGAACTAGACAATTTAGGTATGTCCTGTGAGAATCCTGAAAGTTTAGGTATATCATCTGAGAACCGTGAAAGTTTAAGTGTATTATCTGAGAAAAAAGCATTTCCTGCTAGTCATTATCTAAATGATAAATCTCCATCACCAGAGGATATAATTTTACCGAGAATTCTTACTCCTGGAGGACTTTTACTACTTGGAGGAGCTCCAAAGGTTGGCAAGACTGATCTACTGCTTTCTTGGTTAGCACATCTGTCAGCGGGACTACCGTTTTTGAGTATGGTTCCAATTAGACCATTAAAGATCTTTTATCTTCAAACTGATCTTGAATATCCCTACATTAAGGAACGGCTACAACAATTGAAATTTGATGATAAATCTCTAGAATTAATATCAAAAAATTTAATTATTACACCAAAAACAAGCTTACTTTTGAATTCTCAAGGAGTAGAAGAAGTAAAAGATATTATAGCAGAGAGACTAGACGTTAAAACAGTTGATATCATTGCTATAGATACACTACGTGGTGTTTTTGATTTCAATCAATATAAAGGAGAAAATAGTAATAGCTCGATGTTTTGTTTTTTAAAAGATAGAGTTGAAAAATTGAGGTCTATAACAAACCCTAGTTGTGGAATCATTTTAACGCACAATACTAACAAGGTATCGAAAAAGTCATTAGTAGAGGAACCATTTCAAAACTTTAGCGGAGCATCGGCTTTAAGAAGTTTTTATACTTCAGGGATAATGATGATCAAGCCAAACGGAGAACAAAATACTCGTCAATTGATATTTGAACTTAGAAATGGTAAATCTATTTTACCTATGCAGATCGAAAAAGTAAATGACAGTTGGCAAACTGTATCAGAAAAACCAACTGTAAAACAACGTCGAAAAAAAAGTTATGACATCATTTTACGGTTAATTAATGAGAGAGCAGCTAAGGGAAAATTTTATACTAAAAGCCAATTTTGCTATTTATTTGAAGATACATTTGGTTTGAAGAGTTGTCATTCCATTCGTAGATATGTTAACGCATTAGTTGCTTCAGGTTATATTAAATTCTATGAAAAAGAAATACCAGAGCGCGTAAAAGTTATGAAAGTGGCTGAGCATTTAACGAGGAGAGATATTTAATAACACTCATTTTTTAAGAACAATAGTAAAAGGATTAAGCCTGTAGCCATATTCCTTAGTACCTATCCCTGACCATGGCAGAGTTTGAATAATATCGTCTTTTTTGACATTTAAACCTAAAGTTATAGCCAATTTCTCTGCTATAGTTTTTTGCATTCTATTTATTGGTTTGCGAATTTGTTGTTCAACATCGTGAATGTTTTCTAAGCGATTTGCAATTTCTCCAACGTTTAAAGTTTTGTATTGCTCTGGAGAAATTCCACTTTTAAAGTCATGAAAAAATTGATCTAAGAAAATAAAAAATATTCTTCCAGACTTTGACTGTGTTTCGATAACTCCTATACCATTAACACAAATGTCATTGCCTTTAATATGGAGCTGAAAAGTCTTTTCTGCTGGAGTAGACTTAGTCTGTTGCAATGGAATGTAAGAATAGCAATTGAATGCCTGAAAAGAAACATTAGGTAATAATTCTGGTACTCCTTTTTCTACTGTTTGATGCAATACTTCATTTAAACTTTGATCTTCGCAAATTAGATCTGCTATAGGAACAATGTGTAGATTCAGTGGTGGCTTAAGACTCTCCTTATTAAAAGTTATTAAAGCAGTAGGGGTGGTTTTTAACTTATCCACAGCAGAGTATGAGTTATCAGGACAGCATTCGGGAATAATTAAGCTGATAAGGCTTGTGTCAACAATAACATAATAAACTCCGGTTGCTACTTTATTACAAGTAATCTTTAAACTTGCTAATTGCTTTTCAAACCATTCTATAACTTTCAAATGATTAACTTTTACCTCTAAAGAAAAGTAACGCTGTTTTTTATAAGTATCAGGTAAAATATCACGTTCACAGAGGTCACACATTATTGGGTTATCATAATCTTCATCATAATCGCTGACAATTTCTAATCTATTGTTGCAGAAAGGATTTATTACATGAAAATCAAACTCATCTTCATCATTAGCACAGATTATAAAGTAATATTCTCTTAAATTTACAAACCCAAGACTTGACAGGTATTGTGCAACTTCTAAATAATCTCTGCTAGGTGTATCATAAGAGTCACTCCACCGTAGCAGATTAGTAACTATTTGCCTGTAGAAAGTTGGATTTTGCTTTTGACAGAATGGTAAGTCCATAAGTATTGGAAAACATTAACTTAAAATCTTCACGTTCTTTTTTATCAAGTACGTGTTCTGAATAATTGATCGCTATATAGTCTGTATTGGCATGAAAAGATAGAGTAACTTTTTTGTTTCTAAATATCACCTTTATATGTTGAACAAGACTAATATTGTAGATTATACTGCCAATTGAAGGCTCTAACACCTTTAACCACTTTTCTATGGAATTTGTGTTTAATGTAAAATAAGTGCTTGGTTCAGGTGACGTAAACTTTAATTCAATTAATTTGATGTCTTTTATTAATTCATGTACACAGTCAGTCAAGAATGTACGCACTTGGGCAACTTTATTCTGATTACGTAGATTAATAAATGAGCATTCACGTTGAAAATATCGACTGGCAATGCTGTTTGCTATTTCTAAGCCACGTTTGAGGTTTTTAGTACACAAATTTACCTGATTGCTATTTAAAGAGAAGTCAAGAATAATCCAGTCAGGTTTGTAACCGTGTATTACTTGGTTTGAGCTAAGTACCAGGTCTGAATCACTAGCACGACGTATAAATAAGTAAATGCGGTCTTGGTAGTAAAAAAAACCTTTGAACTTACTTTCAAAGTTGTCATTTGCTAGAGAATCATGTTGAGTTAATATCTCTCGCAGTACCTCTTTCGACAAAAAATCTTTAAATGAGCTCTGTCTTTGTCTTGGAGGATTATTTAAAATAAATGATGAAAAACTTCTTTTTTGAACTTTATTAAAAAGAAAGACGTGCTTCAGCAAGTTATGGTCAATAAGAAAGAGAGTAAATAGTATAGATTTTTTATCATATTTTACATCGCCACTCAATATAGGCTTTGCTATCTCAATTATGGCTGAATCAGACTTCAAACGGCTAAAGTAGCTGATTAAATAATAATTAGGTAAATAATCAAGGTTGCTGTCGATAAGGAATTTACGCTTTTGCTGAACTGACCTATAGTCATAATAAGGACTATTATCAAACAAATGCTGTTGATAATTGAAGTGTTGTTTAAGAATAACATTTAATTGCTTATTATTAAGAGAGTTAATCCAACTTTTGCACAAATCAGGATTTTGAAAACTCAATAGTAACTCAGTAGCAGGAACTTCAAGATCATCTTCCCAGAATTCTTGATTGGCAATCATTATCCAAAAGAAAAAATATTATGACAACTGTAGTATATTAAACAGTTGCGTCAATACTACCATAAAAAAATAATAAAAAAAAATTGAACAAATTGAAGAGAAAAAGCGATTATATATAATAGGAGGGTTGAAAACAGATAATGTCAATTCTAACGCAATCAGGCAGAGCAGCAATAGCAGCCAGCATAAAAAAGCAATCTATCCATCTTGCTTGGGGAAGTGGTGATGGAAGCTCTGGAAATAGCCATAAAGTAGAAAAAACTTTCGTTAAGGGTGAAATAAAACTTGATCATCAACCTGTTAAAGATGTGAAGGTTGTTACAGGACAAACAATGCATCAGCCAAGTGTTGACTATACAGTTGATAGCAGTACTGGTGTAATTAAACGTACGGAAAATAGCTCTATTCCAGTAAGTGATAAAGTTACCATAGAGTACATTCAAAGCACACCACCTGAACCTATAAATTCTATAAAGCTCTTGAATGAACTTGGCAGACGTACTGCAGATGAAGTGCTATTCTGCACAGGTGATGAAAACGGCGAACTTATAACTCCTTCTGGAAGGTTTAGGCCTTCTGATGTACCAACCAATAATCTTTTTCTCAAATTCACTTTCGATTTCACGGATGCAGCAAATCGAGTAATCAGAGAGCTAGGGGTTATGGTTGGTACTAAAGTAAAAAAAGAATTACCTGAAGGACAGAGATATTTTGAACCTCAAGATATAGAAGACCATGGGATTTTATTGGTTTTGGAACATACCGTACCACTTATCAGAACATCTGCAACTCGGGAAACTTTTTCATTTGTTGTAACTTTTTGAAACAAAATGACTTTAAACGCCTATTATAACCGTTTTAATCCTGACAAAGAATACGAAAAAAGCTTGTTCCTGGCAGGAAGAGGTTTACAGTCTGCAGAATTAAATGAAACTCAGGAGTATGCTCTTTCTAAGCTTAAAGGCATAGGAGATGCAATATTTCGTGATGGTGATGTTGTAACAGGAAGTAATTGTATTATAGATAGAGAAACTGGTAAAGTTACACTTGAAAGAGGAAAAATCTATCTTCGTGGAGCAGTTAGAAAAGTCGAAAAAGAAGAGTTTGTTATTCCACTGAGTACCACAGTTCGTATAGGTGTTTATTATCTAGAATCTACAATTACAGAACTTGAGGACGAAAATCTTCGTGATCCTGCAGTTGGTACAAGAAACTATCAGGAAGTAGGAGCTGCAAGGCTTAAAGTTTCCACCATTTGGGGTTATCAAGCAGAAGGTCTTTCTCCACGTTTTTCTGAAGGAGAATTTTATCCAATTTATAACATTGAAAATGGAGTATTAATAGAACATTCACCGCCACCACAAGCAAACATAGTAACTACAGCTCTTGCTCGTTATGATAAAGAAGCAAATGGATCTTACGTAGTAAACGGTCTAGAAGTAATTTGTTTGCAGAGAGAAGAAGGGGACGAAAAGGGGAAAAAAATATTTGTGATTAATGAGGGCAAAGCTCATGTTGATGGCTATGAGATTGAACTTCCTCACAGTATTCGTGTTTCTTTTGATGACGATCCAGATATAAAATCAGTTGAATCAGAACCACATACTTTTCAGCCAAATAGCCAAAGAGTAATGGAACTGAAGGTGAATGATTTTCCAATAAGTGAAATTAAAAAAGTAGATATAACTGTTCAAAAAACCATTACCATTACTCACGGTTCATACTCAGGAGCTGTTGATCCAATACCTGACTCTGCGGTACTTGAGATTATTCAAATTAAACAAGGCAATGTTATTTATGAAAATAGTATAGACTATAAGTTAAATGCAGGAAACGTTGATTGGTCATTACCCGGCAAAGAACCAGCACCTGGAAGTAGTTACCTTATAACCTATCGCTGTCGCACTCAGGTAAGTCCTGAAGATATAAATGAAGAGGGATGTAAAGTAAGAGGTGCCGTTGATAACAGTCTGGTTCTGATTGATTACACCTGGAAAATGCCACGCTATGATTTAATTACTATCGATAGCAAAGGAGCAGTAAGGAGAATAAAAGGTATAGCTCACCCTTGGCGACCATCAATGCCTAAAGCACCTAGCGGACAACTTTTGCTCTGCTACATTCATCAGACATGGAAAAACGGAGAAAAAGAAGGGGTAAAAATAGTGAATAATGCTATTCATGCTGTACCGATGAATGAGCTTGAAGCAATGAAAAAAGGAATAAATGATCTTTATGCGCTGGTTGCACAGGAGCGTTTACGCAGTGATGCAAATTCAAGAGAACCTACCACCAAAAAAGGAGTATTTGTTGATTCATTCTTTGATGATGATATGCGCGATCAAGGAATTTCGCAGTCTGCAGCAATAGTAAACAAAGAATTAATTTTACCTATAGATGTGGAAATTATTGATGTTGAAAGAGGTAAAGAACCTTATCTTTTACCTTATAAACTTGAACCGGTACTGGAGCAGCTTTTACAGACTAAAAGTGAAAAAATTAATCCATATCAAGCTTTTGATCCAGTCCCGGCACAAATTACTCTAAATAAAAACATTGACCACTGGACAGAGGTTACCACTAATTGGAAAAGTCCAGTAACCAGAGTATTTAATGTTAAAGAAACGACAGAGCTGCTGTCAAGTACTTCATACGAAACTGAATTTATGAGAGAAGCAATACAGAATTTTGAGATCGAAGGTTTTGAGCCAAATGAAAAGCTCAAGGAGGTGAAGTTCGATGGTATCTTCATTCAGCCTACTGCGTAAGAGGTAAAAATATGCTCACAGCTAACAACCAGGGAAAATTAAAGGGAAAGGTGAAAGTGCCAGCAAACATTCCAGCAGGTACTAAATTAGTACAGTTTTACGGTGATAAAGGCAGTTATGGAGAAGCAACTTATACTGGTAAAAAAACAATTACCATAGAGGAAAGAAGAAGAGTTATCGCAGCAAGAAGAGTTGATCCTTTAGCGCAAACGTTTACTTTAAATGAAAGTAGGCACATAGGAGGTGTGGAGCTATGGTTTATAAATAAAGGCAAAAAACGTGTTGTTGTGCAGATTAGAGAAACAGCAGTGGGAGTGCCCTCGCAAACTGTCATTGCTGAAAGCTATATTGAGCCAAAAGATATAAAGATAGATGGCACAGCAACACGTATAGAGTGGTCACCAGTGTTTTGCCATGCAGGAGAAGAGTATGCAATAGTTTTACTTACCGATGATTCAGAGACAACAGTCAAAATAGCAGAACTTGGCAAATATGATGCAGTAAATAGCCGCTGGGTAACGAGTCAGCCTTATCAAGTAGGAGTATTATTATCATCGAGCAATGCAAGTACCTGGACACCGCATCAGAATTTAGATTTAACGTTTCGATTACTAGCTGCAAAATTTAGCGAAAGTTCTCACGTTATTGATCTGGGCAAAGTTACTGTAAATAATGTATCAGATTTAATTGTTTTGACGAACGTCGAAAAAGTAGCATTTGATACCAATGTAGAATTTATCTTAACAGATGAAGAGGGAAGAGAAAACTTTTTGTCTGATAATTTGCCGCTCGCACTGCGTGAAAGATTATCTGGAGAGCTAACGGTAAAAGCAAGCCTAAAAGGAGGGCGAGAGAAAAGTCCAGTGCTATATCCTGGGTTACAGCTAGTTATGGGTAATCTTTCAGAGTCTGGAGATTATGTTACAAGAAGCATTACAGCAGGGGCTAATACTAAGATCACCATAACATATGATGCGCTAATACCTAGCACTGCAGACGTTAAAGCATATGTGCAAAAAAATGTGGATTGGCAATTAGTAAATTTAACATCAGGAAAACCAATAGGGGAAAATTGGGTAGAGAGGACTCATGTACTGACAAACTTTAATGCTAATGAGACAAGAATAAAATTAGTTTTAAGTGGAACGGTTATCTATCGTCCTAAAGTAAAAAATTTGCGAGTGATTATTACTTGAATCAATGCCAAATGACCAAACCAAACGAGGATATCCTTTGCCAAATCCAGAAAATATTGCAGTGGAAGATGTAGTACGTATTCGAAAAGCTATAGAAAAAATAGATGAAGATATTACCGAAAGAGAAGATAAACATAATCAACTTAAAAGTAATTTTGAAAGATTTAGCTTTGAATCTTTTTTAAATTTGTGGGGTAATGAATGACAATTGCCAAAGAAGTAGTTTATGCATTGCATCAGAGACTGAAAGATCTATCTGTAAATGCTACCCCTGATCAACTCGCCTATCTCGCAAAATCTCTAGAGTCTATTGCTGGGCAAAGTACAGTACTTGATATTGTACAGATGACTGATGCAAAATTAAAAGAGCTTCTTGACAGTAGCACAAGTCATTTAAATAAATTAGATAGTAGTAAAAACAATGCATTAGCGGCAATCTCTGAATTAGAAGGAAAGTCGTTAAAGAAAATAGATGAAAAAGGAATTACAAACTTATCACTACTTGATAGCAGAAAAGATTCACATGTTGCCACCATCAATAATGCCGGAGACTTAAATAGCATAAGAAACACATTAAATAGCCTTAAAGCCATAAGCGATATACCAACTGGTTCATCAATTATGAAGGAAATAAAAACCAGAGAAGACCAATTAAAAACACTCACAACTAAATTTAACTCGATTAATGATGTGCCAAATGGGTCATCAATTATAAAAGAGATAAGAAAGCGCAATATGGTTGAACCTGAATCATTACCTTTTCTGTTCGGCATTCTTAATCGATATAATGACTATGGTTGGTCTGATGATAATGGCTATTTCAAAACAGAATTAGGGCAGTGGTATAAAGATACAGCAAAAACCGACTATATGCTGCAGCTCCTTGCAGGTAGTAATACTTATGATTGTACGTATTCTAGTTTTTATCATCCACCACAGTTGTACTTCTTACAAGGAAGTAACGGTAAATTTCTGTACAGAAAAGCATTTTTACGTCGTAGTCACAGCTCAGATCAATACAGTTACCCATATGCACTACTTGGAGTAATATTTGTAAAAAACACTACAAACAGCGATAAAACGCGAACGCTTCATTTTAGTGGTTCATCACGTTGGAGTTCAGGATATGAAGGAGCAGGGTTATTCGTAGGAACACCTAGTCACGTTAATACTAATAAATCGGCAATCTCAGGAATAACTTGGACAAATATTTACAACTACTCAACTAATTCCGCAGTATTTAGTAGTTCAAATAATATTACTGTGCCAGCAAATAAGACAATAGCAATTTTATTTTACGCATCGCCATATTTTTACACATCTGATTATCACCATTACAGTTGGTTTATGAGGTGGAGTATTTATAACTTTCGGAGCAATTTTTTAACTACAGGGCTTGAGATAGATGTGGAAAGAACTCTAAAAGCTTGGCAATGTCCTGGATTATCTAACACGCATGAGATTTGGAGGTAACAAACAATGTCTATCTACATTAGATTTGAAAATGATAAACAAGTAGAAACAACAATACTTGAAAGCAAGCCAAAAGGTAAAAATTGGTATGAAGCGCCAAAAGATTTTGATTGGCAAAAAAGCTATTGTTTAACAGAAGGAGGCAAAATTGCTCAGCGGAATCAAGAAGATATTGAATTGGAGTTATTGCAAAATGCGAAATTTTCTGCACTTTCTAATCTTCGTGCTTATTATGATAACTATACTAACCAATACACAGGACATTCTCACCAGAAGTCTAAGTCGTATGCGATACAAGCGAAAGCCGCAAAAAGCATTCTAGCAGACCAAGATGAAAAGGATAAAGAAATTATAGAACCTTTAGCAAAAGTCCGTGGTATTACAGTTATCGAAATGGCAAGGATAATCGAGGAAAAAGTGAAAAAAGCAGTAAAAGCGATAGTGAAATGCGAGGAGTTGGAAGACATGGCGAAGAGGAAAATTGAAGAAGCTAAAAGTGAAGAAGAACTGCAAACTTTGCTAGATGATTGTAAACAAAAAATGCAAAACCTAGAAACTTAAATTCTTTTCAAAAATCAGCGTGCAAGGAAAAAAATGACAGAAGAATTTTTGCACGGAGTAAATGTTATAGAGGTAACCTCTGGAGCAAGGGCAGTACGTACGGCTAAATCATCAGTGATAGGTGTAATTGGTACTGCACCTGAAGCAGATGAGCAAAAATTTCCGCTAAATAAACCAGTGTTAATTGCAGGAAGCTTAAAAGAAGCAGCAAGACTTGGAAAGAGTGGCAGTTTACCTTCTGCAACAAACGGAATATTTTCCCAAATTGGTGCAACAGTAGTAGTTATTCGAGTTAAAGAAAGTGAAAACAGCGATTCAAAGCTCAAAGAAAGTGAAACTATCCAAAATATAATTGGCGGTGTTGATAAAGAGACTGGAGAGTATCAGGGGATAGAGGCATTCCTCAGTAGTGAAAGCATAGTTCATATTGCTCCAAAAATATTAATTGCACCTCAGTTTACTCATCAGTTACCTGAAATAGATGGAGTAAATCCAGTAGTGAGTGCTTTAATTTCCATAGCAGAAAAATTAAGAGCAATTATTGTTGCAGATGGACCAAATACTAATGATGAAGAAGCAATAAAATGGAGAAAAAGTGTAGGCAGCTCAAGAGTTTACGTAGTTGATCCATGGGTTAAGGTATTTGAAGGGGAAGAAAAACCGGCAAGCCCATTTGTAGCTGGTTTAATAGCTAAAATAGACAGCGAACAAGGCTTCTGGCATTCACCTTCAAATAAAGAGATAAATGGTATTGTTGGAACAAGCAGGCCTATTGATTTTACGCTCGGTAATACAAATTGCAGAGCAAACCACTTAAATGAAAATGAAGTAACAACGATAATTCATCAAAACGGCTATAGGCTTTGGGGCAATAGAACATGTTCAAATGACTCAAAATGGGCTTTTCTGTCAGTAAGAAGAACTGCAGATTTAATCAACGATAGTCTACTTCGAGCTCATCTATGGGCAGTTGATCGCAATATTACCAAAACTTATATAGATGATGTAATTGAGGGGGTGAATTCTTATTTGGCCAATTTAAAAGCACAAGGAGCTATTATTAGCGGAAAATGTTATGCAACACCTGAACTCAATACACCGGCAAATATTGCAAGCGGGAAAGTATATTTTGATTTCGAATTTACACCACCATATCCAGCAGAACAGATTACTTTCAGGTCACATCTTGTGAGTGGTACAATATTATAAAAATGGGAGAAAGAGATGTTACCGAAGATTTTAAAGAATTTTAATGTATTCGTAGATGGTCGGGGTTATGCAGGAAAAATTGATGAGATAACGTTACCAAAGCTCACCATAAAAACCGAAGAATATCGTGCTGGTGGTATGGATATCCCAATAAATATTGACATGGGCATGGAAAAGCTTGAAGCAGATTTCACTTTTGCTGAATACGATACAGAGCTCTTTCGGCTATTTGGGCTGATAAATGGGAATTCAGTAGCTTTGACGCTCCGTGGTGGAATGCAAGGTAGTGGTAGCAATGATATTGAAGGAGTAATAATCAATTTAAGAGGCATTTTTAAAGAATTTGATTTTGGTAGCTGGAAACCTGCTGAAAAAGCCACTCTCAAATGCACTGTAGCTGCGCATTATTATAAACTTACTATAGGTGGTAATGAATTAATAGAGATCGATGCTGAAAATATGATCCGTAAGATTAACGGTGTTGATCAGATGGCACTACTTCAGACGGTACTTGGAATATGAAGATTTTTAGAATTATATTTTTTAGATGTTGATCAAATAGTTATAAATGTTTTACAAGATTTTATTTTTTATAGGAGAATTTTATGCAAACTATAACACTAAACAACCCAATTACAGTTGATGGAATTTCTGTTTCAGAACTTACCGTTAGACGTCCAAAAGTTAGAGACTATTTGGCAATAGAACGCATTAGTGGTAGTGACCTAAATAAGGAAGTAACTTTGACTGCCAATCTGACATCAGTTGCAAAAGAAGCAATTGAAGAATTAGATATTGCTGATTATGTAAAAGTGCAAGAGGTATTAAAGGATTTTTTTTCACCGATTATCCAAAAAACTTGAGATCAGAAATACTAGTGCTTGGCTCTATCATAGGTGGTGGAGTTGAGCACATTCTTGATATGGAGATTAGTGAATTTATTTCATGGAGCAAATTAGCAAGGGAGCTTAAATGTCAACGTTATCTATAAAAATCGGAGCTGTTTTAGATGGCAGTTTTAATACTGTAATAAAGGGCAGTAGTAATCAACTTACTTATCTTGGTGAGAACATAAGGAAGCTTGACTCATCTTTAAAATCAGTATCAAAATTTAAGCAGTTGGGTCATGATGTTTTGACTAGCAGGAGGTCGTGGAAGGGCTTTGAAGATCAAGTAAAATCTTTAGCTAAACAAATGAAGGCAATAGAGAAACCGAGCAAAACCTTAAAAGCAGAATTTGACAAGGCCAAAACCTCCGCAATAAAAGCAAAAGAAGCATATTTGAAAAAGAGAGATGCTTTGCATTCATTTAATGAAGCAGTAAGAAAAAGTGGAAGAAATATTAAGTCATTAGTAAGTGATCAATATAAACTTGGTTCTTCTATTGAAGTGCTAAAAGGTAAGTATGGTAAGCTTGGGTCTGCAATACGTAGTCACCAAAGTTTTTTAGCAAGCAAAGCACATTTTAAGTCACAAATTATAGAGACTATTGGGCTAGGGCTAACGCTTGCAGCGCCAATTAAAGTTGCTGTTGATTTTGAATCGGCTATGGCTGATGTAAAGAAAGTAGTAAAATTTGTGCAAAATGACACTAAAGATGAAGCATTAAAGTTTGCTAAAGAGTTAAAGAAATTATCTCGGGAGATACCCTTGTCAGCTGCAGAATTAGCACAAATAGCTGCAAGTGGTGGTCAACTTGGTATTGACAAAAATGATCTTATTAAGTTTACAACAGTAGTTGCCAAAATGACCACAGCGTTTGATATGTCGGCAGAAGAAGCTGGTAATGCTATTGCGAAAATATCCAACGTCTATGGAATTAAAGTTGATGGTATGGAAAATGTAGGTAACATAATAAACCATCTCTCAGACAATACCGCTGCTAAAGCACAAGAAGTGGTTCTTACATTAAATAGAATTGGTGGTAATGCTAAACAGTTTGGTTTAGAAGTTGATCAAGCAAGTAGCTTAGCAAGTACGTTCATAAGTTTAGGTAAACAACCTGAAAAAGCAGCAACTGCTATAAATAACTTTCTTAGTAAACTACAGACTGCAAGAGAGCAAAGTCCTGAATTTCACGATGCATTAGATGAGATGGGAACAAGTATAGAAGAGCTCGAACAAACCATTAAAAAAAATCCTCAAGAGGCAATATTACAATTCCTTGAAACTTTAAAAAGAATAGACGATCAAGAGCGTGCCGGTATTCTTATGAATCTATTTGGCGCTGGGTTTCAAGATGACATTGCTCTTTTAGTAGGAAGCTTAGACATTTATAAGAAAGCTATTGAACAGGTAGCTGATAAAGGAAAGTACCGCTCCTCAATGCAGAAAGAATTTGAAAATCGGGCAAACACTACAGCTAATAAATTACAATTACTTAAAAATGCAGTATTTGAAGCTGGAATGAATCTAGGGTCAGTGATGTTGCCTACTTTAAATTATGTAGCTGGAAGTTTGAAAGCAATAACAGAGCGTATAGCTTCTTTTGCAGAAAAATATCCAACTTTAACTACAGTAATCATGAGTACTTTAGCAGCTTTGATAAGTTTGAAAGTCTTAGTAGTGGGAGTAGGCTATGGAATTACTTTATTAGGAAGTACAATTTTTGGTCTTAAAGCAACGATATTGGCAACATTTTCATTTTTATCAGCTATAGTTTTCCCTGCAGTAATAACAGGGCTAAGAGCAATAACACTAGCTGTAATGACTAACCCAATTGGACTTTTAATAGCGAGTCTTGTTTCTGGTGCAGCTTATGTTCTAACTAACTGGCAAAAAGTGAAAGACTTTTTCTCTAGCTTTTGGAAATCACTCATTGAACCTATAGGAAAAGCTTTTTCATGGATGGGAAATACAGTTAGTAGCATATTTGCTGAGAATAACCCGATTAGAAAATTTGAAAATAATGGAAATTTTGTTAATAAGCTTTCTAAAAATAGCATTTTCAGTAACGGAAACCCATTGACAAGTAATAGTGCTATTAAACAATTTTCAGAAAATAGTAAAGGCAATTTTGAGAGTTTTAAAGTTAAAGGTGTTATAGAAGAAAAAAGAGCTATAGAACAAGAAGAAATTGAGAAAGCATTCAAGAAAAGTAGATATGAAAATAGGGAATCTAAAGTATATAACCAAGCATTCTATCAAACGTTTAATATCAACATTAAGTCTGAAGATGTCCGCAGCGTTGCTGATGCAGTAATAGAACGATTTAGAGAACAAGCACGTGGGGCACTTTTTGATATAGTTGAAGAGTTACATTGATGTTGCTTGGAAAATGTAAGCTTGAACCAATAAGCCTAAGATACAGTAAAGAAAAAAGGTGGTATACAATTGAATGTATTGAAAAAACGTCGCTACAAAACATTGGTTCAGGAATTGAATGTATTGATTTAACAGGAGTGATTTATTCACGTTATCAGAGTAATGGCTTAGAACAGCTAAAAAATATACGTAACACTCAAGAACCACACGTTCTAGTTGATAATTCAGGAAGTGTATTTGGAAATTTTGTCATTACTAATGTAGAAGAAAAGCAGATATTATTTTTTCCTGATGGAAAACCGAGAAAAGTTGAGTTTATTTTGAAGTTAAAAAGTTACAGTAAGTGATTTATTATTACACGAAAGAAAACGAAATGTTGGATTACATTTGCTGGAAACATTATGGATACAGTAGTGGAGCAGTGGAGGAAGTATTGCTTGAAAATCCAGGCCTTGCAGAATACGCAAGCTTTTTGCCCGCTGGATTAAGAATTAAGCTTCCTAAAATTCAGAAAATATCGAAAGAATCTGTCATAAATATTTTAGATGAATGACGCCAGACTTTGATATAGTAGCAAAAAATAACCCAGTAACAGAGGTTTTAAAAAAGAGTTTAATATTATTACGTGTTACTGATGGATCCGGTACTACAAGTGACGAAGCTGAGATATATATTAGTTATAACTCTAGCGCTTTAGAACTTAAGGGTAATTTACAGGTTTTTCTAGGATATAAAGAAACAGGTTTATTACCTATGGGGGTATATAAGGCAAATCAAATTACAATACAAAGTCCACCACAAACTTTAAGAATAAAATGTGACGCTGCAAGTTTAAGAGGATCATTAAAGGAAAGAAAATCAAAGGAATGGAAAGACATTACCTTGGAAGATTTGATTAAAGAAATAGCACAAGAACATGGGTATGAAGGTAAAGTCGCTGAAAGATTTGAAAATACATTTATACCACATACCATTCAAGCAGATGAAAGCGACATGAGTTTTTTGGAAGGATTAGGCAAAAAATATGATGCACTAGTAAAACCAGCAGGAGGATATATAATTTTTATTCCAAAGGGAGAAGCAAGATCAGCGACTGGAAAGATGTTAGGTACAACAGTATTAACACCTAAAGATATTATAAATTGGGAGGTAAATTTTAATGTGCGTAACAAATATGGATCTGTTATTGCAAAATGGCACAGTTATGAAAAGGGAGAAACTATAGAAGAGAAAGTGGGAAATGAGGGTCCAAGTTATACCCTGCAAACGCTTTACTCTACCGCAGAATCAGCAATTAGTGCAGCAGCAGCTAAGTTAAAACAACTAAAACGTAGTACATCAAATTTAAATGTAACTGTTCCTGGTAATCCAGAATTATTTGCAGAAGCTAAGATCAGCCTTTCAGGATTTTGTCAGGAAATTGAAGGTGAATGGATAATTAGCAAGGCAGAACATATTCTGAATAATAGAGGATATCAAACTATAGTAGAGGCAACAGTGAGCAAAGCTGTTTAAGTGAAACTTAAGCAAATGGTCATTTAATTCCAAATAAATATATAATACATGAACATAAATTCGATCATATATAAAAATAGACTAATTTTATTAATAGCACTAGCAGTATGTATTGTAATCGTATGTATTTCCTTATCTGAAAAGAGATATAAAGATAGCATTACTAAATTAGAGATTGCATCTGAAACTTGTGACCTAGAAAATATCGAGCTCTTGATACAAAATAATGTAAATATTGGCGAAAAAGCATTGCATTATGCTGCAGAAAAAGGATGTTTAGAAATTATAAAATTTTTAGTAGAAAAGGATGTTGATATAAATACTGCCAATAAATTTAAGCGAACAGCACTACATTATGCTGCAGATAATGGACATTTAGAAATTGTCAAATTCTTATTAGATAAAGGATCAAATCCTATAGCTACAGATCGAGATGGAAGAAGACCAAGAGATATGGCTGTAGTGGAATTGCGATATGATAAAAACAAAGGCAAAACATATAGAGAAATCATAAAGCTACTTGCTAAAGCAGAGGATCAATACGAATCAACAAAAAGTAATCACTAAAGCTGTAAGTTTTCTATAATCTATACATAAATTTCTAAAACTATCCATAACAAGTTAATATTTTCACATGAAAAAGCAAAAAATCCCAATTACGGTAATTATTACCATATTAATCCAAACCGTAGCATTGATATGGTGGTTATCCAAGCTAGACTCAAGGGTACAATTTCACGATAAACTCATTGAATATGGTTTAATGGAAAAAGTGTTAGTACTTGAGGAAAGGGTAAAAAATCTTTCTGAGGAATTGGATGAACTTAAAGCTGATTTAAAGTAATTATTCTTCTACTTTTGGTGTATAAGGATCAGATTGAGATTGACGATCCTTCCAGTTTTCGATGTATTGCTCAACTAATTGAGGATCCCCTGTTATAATCAGTAGATTCTCAGCATTTCTTGATTCAGCTGCATAGGTGAAATTAAAAGAGCCAGTTATTATTTTGTTATCATCAATAATCATTATTTTACTATGAGCAATCGCTGGTTTAAAGTCAATCCATATCGGGATTTTGTGCTCAAATAATTCGTTAATTACACTATGTTTTGAACTAGTTTGTGATTCATCTAGAATAACCTTAATATCAACTCCACGCTTTTTAGCTTGAACCAAGGATTCAGCAATAGGCTTTGAGGTAAATTGGTATGCCTGAACCAACACAGATTTTTTAGCATAGTCTACGGAATCAATTATTAGGTTGGTGCAATTTTCTCCAGGCGTGAAGCAGACTGTGGCTTTTGGGCAGGAAACACATCCCGATAAAAGCGAACAAGTTAATAAAATCAATAAATACCTAACCATGGCAAAATACATCCTTTCAGTTGACGGCGGAGGCATAAGAGGCATCATACCAGCCATTATACTAGCAGAAATAGAAAAGAGGGCAAGGAAACCGATAGCTGAAATCTTTGATTTAGTGGCAGGAACCTCAACCGGTGGAATTGTTATAGCAGGATTATGTAAAAAAGATAAACAAGGAAACCCTCAATATTCAGCCAATGATTTAGTCGAGCTTTACCAAAAATACGGGTCATATATTTTTAAATCTTCATTTTTGAGAAGATCAATATTTTCTTGGCTTAATTGCACACAATACCCACATAAAAATATTGAATTTGTACTGGATAAATATTTTGGCGATGATATCCTTAAAAACACTTTAAGTGATGTGTTGATTACGAGTTACGATATTCACAATAACTGCCCATTTTTCTTCAAAAGCTGGAAAGAAGGTAATATTAAGCTGAAAGATGCACTCAGAGCTGCAACGGCTGCACCTACTTATTTCATACCAAAACATCTAAAAATTAACCAGATAAACAGAGTATTAGTGGATGGTGGGGTGTTTGCCAATAATCCAGCGGCTTGTGCATATGCAAGTGGTAAGAGGTTATTTCCAAATGATGATATTCTACTGTTATCGATAGGTACTGGAAGAACAGACAGAAGCATAGAGTATGCCAATTCAAAGAGATTTGGAAAAATAGGCTGGATAAAACCTTTGTTAAATGTGATGTTTGCCTCTGGATTGGACTGCGTAAATTATCAGATGAATCAAGTAATAGGCAATAGATACGTAAGAATACAATCGCAATTGAAGCTAGCGTCGGCTGACATGGATAACATTACATCAAAAAATATCAAATTTCTTCAACAGGAGGCAAAGGCAATGATAGAGGACAATCAGAAAGTGATAGAAAAATTCTGTATAGAAATATTAAATATATAACTATCTTTACTTACATCTTAATATATTGTTTAACACAATTCAATTTTCACACTCATCAGCAGTTAGGCCACTTGCTCGCACAATAATATCAATAGCAACACCTTCCTTAACTAGATCTTTTGCAATCTTGATTTTCTCTGCTTTTTTAACCTTTTCTTTACCAGTTTGCATTCCTTCAGATAAAGATCTGGCTACCGTATCCAGTAATTCTTGATCCTCAATTTTTTCGCATTTACCTACAAACCTCAAAACTGGCTCATTTTCATATTCTGTTAGTCCAAGAGCTTTAATGTTAACTGATAATGTCTTTGCTATCTTATATAATATTTCAATTGGAATGTCTGTATATCCTCGTTCATAGTCGTGTATTTCTTTAGGTGTTGAACCTATTTTATTTGCCAAGTCCTCCTGAGTGTATTCCCGTATTAATCTCTGCTCTTTTATCCTTTTCCCCACTTTGTAGAGTATAGAATCAGTACAAATTTCTTTCTCTATATCATCATACTCATAAGTAGATAAGCGAGTCACTTGGGAAATAATATCAACTGAAACTCCTTCTTTCACTAGATTCTTTGCTACTTCTATTTTCGCTTCTTCTTGACTAATTTTTTCGCTAATATATACAAACCTTACTAATGGATACAGTTTCTTTCGTAATTCCTGATCCTTAATTTCTCTATGTATTTTTGTTAGATAGACTATTTCTTTATCCTCATCTTCATACCAACTGTTTTCTCTTAGTACTGTTGGTCCTGGAAGTAGATCTATAACATTAACTGACAATGCTCCTGCTATTATATACGATTCTTTGATTGTAATAGCCTTGCACCCTAGTTCAAAGTTATGTATTTCCTTATGTGTTAAACCAATTTTGCTTGCTAATTTTGCCTGAGTATACCCTTGTACTATCCTACAACCTTCTATTTTTTTCCCCAGCTCGTAGCTTGCTGAGCCAATATGCTCTGAATTATCATAGATAAATCCTCTAAAAGCTGTTTTTCCTACAGAAGCAAACATATATTCTATCACAAAAAAATCCACCATTGGCTAAGTTTTTATGAAATCACAAAAATTTCTCAATCATATAATTTGATAAGCCTGTCGTTTGCAAGATAATATCAACAGAAATTCCTTCTTTCACTAAATTCCTTGCAACTTCAATCTTCTTTTCCTCTCTGACCTTTTCTCTACAAACATGTATACTTTTAAATAAAGACTTGATTAGCATATCGCGTAATTCCCGACTCTCAATCTTTTTGTATTCTTCTATCAAGTTTGATAGCTTTTCTTCCGCTTCACTATCCTCATCTGATTCGGGAAGTAGATCTATGATACTGATTGATAATACCTTTGCTATTTCATCTAACATTTCAAGTGAGACAGCAGCTCGCCCTTGTTCATATTCGTATATTCCTTGATTTGTTATGCCAACTTTATTCGCTAAATCTTTTTGAGTATATCCTCGTATCAATCTCCACTCTTTTATCCTTTGCCCTACTTTGTATGGAATGGGAATTTTGTTCTCCTCATACTCACCAATAGATAAGTTAGTTGTTCGAGAGATAACATGAGCAGAAACTCCTACTTTCATCAAACCCCTTGCTACTTCCATTTTTACCGCTTTTCTGCTTCTTTCCTCACTCAAACGAATAAATTTGGTTAATAAATAAAATACCTCGCTTAATTCTTTATCCTTATACCCCTTTACTAAATTTAATATTTCTTTATCTTCAAAATATCTTTTTTCATTTGGTAGCGTCTCTCCACAAACTAGACCTTTAACATTTACTGATAATGCTTCTGCTATAGCATATAACTTCTTAATTGGAATTTTACGGTTCCCTTTCTCATATTGCAGTATTACCCAGTACTTTACACCAATTTTCTCAGCTAAACCCTTCTGAGTATAACCTCGCTCTAACCTCCAACTTTTTACTTTTTGTCCTACTTCATAATCTAGACTTTTTT
This sequence comes from Wolbachia endosymbiont (group B) of Cyclophora punctaria, assembly GCF_964028235.1. Taxonomy (NCBI): domain Bacteria; kingdom Pseudomonadati; phylum Pseudomonadota; class Alphaproteobacteria; order Rickettsiales; family Anaplasmataceae; genus Wolbachia; species Wolbachia endosymbiont (group B) of Cyclophora punctaria. Next base: position 595,061 of record NZ_OZ034749.1, on the reverse strand, counting down.
CCACGCAAAAAACCATATATATAATATTTTCTACTATAGCTCAAAGGCTCCAGTAAACTCTGGAACCTTAAAATAAATGAATTAAAGTTCCCTAAAGGTTTCTTTACTACCTCCACATACCCTATTTACCCATGAAGACAATACTTCATCATTGCTAATCTCTTTTATAGCATACTTTTCATTCCATATGCCACATCTAGTGAAATTACCTTTCTCTACTGCTTCTTGAAGTTTCACTCCCCCAAAAAGGCAGTTTTTTCCTATTTCTTCGCCTCTTTTTTGTAACTCAGCCCACATTTCCTTGTTTTCTACTCTGACTTGTACTTGATCATATTTTTTTACATCGTGGTACAATATAATATTTAGCTGACCAATGCTTGTAGGAAATTGTAATATAATAGAGCTTTCATCTGACATATCGATATAGTTTCTTATACCTCCCTTCTCGCTTTTAACCTCAACTGCATCATTACCAATTTTTAAAATATTACTTCCTAACTTTCTGTTTGCTTCCAGTATTTTGGCTACCTCTACCTTGCTATTATCAGAAAATTCTATATATGATGTTGTATTGTCTATCTCGAGATCTATTAAGGATCCTTCTTGAACAGCACTTTCGCCAGCTTTTTCTAGTTCTTCTAGTTGCTTATCTATCTGTGGCTGAACTTCTGGTTGTAGCTCATCATAGATTTCACCTATCAGTTTATTCTGTAGTAGAGTATCATGAAACTCTGCACCGCTTAACATTAATTTACGTATTACCTTTTTACGATCAACCTTATCAAATTTATGAAAATGTGTACCTAATACTACATACTCTGAGAAACTCCATTCCCCATCATTACATGCATTTAGCCTTGTTCCATCACCTATTACTTCATCTATAACTTTGTTCATCTCTTTTGGGGTTTTTGCTTTTACCACTCCACTCTTAAACCAGCTCAACTTTTCACTTTCGCTTATACTTGGCTTTATTTTTTGCAAGGCAGAGGTAAATGGATTTTTATCTTCTTGATCACTTGCAGGTTTTGTGCCATAAACATAGTCAAATCCTTTCCCACAGTTGATTTTGTTTTCGCGAACTTCTCTACCAGGGAAAGGTGCTATTTCCTCAGGCTTTTTAGCCTTATTAATTTTGCTTACAAAGGTGGATTGCTCCTTAGTACGACCAATTCCTATAATCGCATTTAACACCTCACCTTTTGATAATCTATCAAGATCAATGTTTAACTCGTAAGTACCTCCTTCTTGATCATCAAAAGGTACAATTATTTTATTACTCATATTAGCCTCCGCTATTAAATATATTTTACTAAGTCTATAACCGACTTTATTACTTTATAATTAATTTAATATATACTTTCTCATTAATTATAAACAAGAATTAATGTATTTGCAAATACTTTCTTCATTCAAGTAGCTAAATAACTCATGAAAAGTAAGACTCTTCATCTACTTCAAACATCTGCTTTATAACAGTCCTTGCTCTTTAAAACTAAAATATCCAACACTTGTAATGATAATGTGATCCAGTAACCTAATCCCTATAGTCTGACAAGCTTTAGCCAAGTCTTTAGTTACAGCTTCATCCTCATCAGATGGCTTTAACCTTCCTTCTGGGTGGTTATGCGATATTATTATTGACGTCGCTTTCCTTATTAATGCCTTTCTTGTTACTTCTCTTATGTAAAAAGGTACCTTATCCACTGTACCAGTGAACACTTCTTCCCCCTTTAAATGGCACTTTTGATCAAAATATATTATTTTCATCTTTTCCTCCTCCGAATAACCAATACTCACCCTTAAATATTTTACTATGGTTTCCAAGTTATCCATTACAGGTCCTTTCTTTAACTCTTCTCTTGGTACTCTCTTTGCAGCTTCCTTTAGGCATAAAATTACTGCTACTGTAGAGTCAGTTATCCCTTCTATAGTTTTCAAGTCATCTATTTCCTGGCCTAAAACTCCTCCTATTCCAAAACTATCTATTAGCTTTCTAGCAATAATTCGAGCTTCTTCCCTGTCATGCACTGCACTTAGAAACGTTTCTATTACTTCACGATCAAGTAGAGCTTTACCGTTGCTTTCTAATGCTCTGAATTCTATTTCTTCTCTACGATCTTTCTTATTATTCATAAAAATTACCCTTCACTAATAACAAAATGTTTTTATATATTTACTGCCATTTTTTAGCAGTCTTGGCATAAGGCCATAGCTTTTGAGTGAAGTCAAATCAATTTTTCAATCTTTTTTACTTATTTTTTCATCAAAAAATAAAGATATTAATAGATACTGATTTTTTATTTTAAATTTGTTGAATTTCGTCTAAAGAGATGCCTACTGTTTTTAAAATAATATTGATAGAAATTCCTTCCTTAACTAAATTCTTTGCAATTTTCATCCTTTCTACTCTCTCCACTTTCTCTTTGCAAACTTGTATACTTTCAAACAGAGATTTTATTAGTACATTACGTAGTTCTTGGCTTTTAATCTTTTTGTATTCTTCTATTAACTTTGATAGCTCTGCTTCACTATTCTCATTTTCTGTTGTTTCTGGAAGTAGGTCTGTAATACTAATTGATAGTACCTTTGCTATTTCATCTAACATTTCAAGTGAAACAGCAGCTCGTCCTTGTTCATATTCATATATTCTTTGATTTATTATACCCACTTTACTTGCTAAATCTTCCTGAGTGTATCCTCTTCTCAACCTCCATTCTTTTATTCTTTGACCTACTTTATACGGAATAGAAATTTTTTTCTCATCATTATCATATTCATCAATAGATAAATTGGTTGTTCGAGAGATAACATGAGCAGAAACTCCTTCCTTAACTAAACCCTTTGCCACCTCTACTTTTACTGCCTTTCCACTTTCTTCCTCACTAATACGGATGAATTTGGTTAATAAATAAAACGTTTCACGTAATTCTTGATCCTTAATCTCTTTATGTCTTCTTACTAGATTTAATACCTCTTCTCCCTCGTACTTTTCCTCATTTGATACTTCTTGTCCGCAAGCTAGATCTCTAGCAGTTGTTGATAATGCTTCTGCTAATTCATATAACTTCTTAATTGAAATTCTGCGTGTTCCTTTTTCATATTGCAGTATTACCTGATATGTTGTATCGATTTTTTTTGCTAAATCTTTTTGAGTATAGCCCTTTGCTAATCTACGATTTCTTACTTCCTGTCCTATTACTTTGTAATCTAAAAAATTAGAGCATTTATTCTCTTTTTTCACATTTTATACTCCATAACCAGAAGAGCTGTTACGTATACTTAATTGGCAACCTTTTTGACAAACTGAACTCATCTCCTTTCAAACAATTTTTCTATATCACTTAGTTTCATTTCTATATACGTTGGTCTTCCGTGATCAGAATATGGAGTTTTCTCAATTTGTCTTAGTATCTCATTCATCTCTTCCAATTTCATTTTTCTTCCTGCTCCGTGGCAAGCGATTATGGATGATATTTTGTTCACCTTATCCTCTATTGGTAGCGTATCTTCTATTTCCATTAACTTATCTACTATATCAACTAGCATCTCTTTTATATCTATTGTTCCCAAGATTGCAGGTATTTCTTTTACCCTTACTTTATCTTCTGATTCTATTTCAATACCAAAACCCATTTCAAAAAGCTTATCTTTATAAGTTTTAACCATCTCCATTCCAGCTTGGTTTTTAATTTCAACTATTTCAGGAATGAGAAGTTTTTGTCTTTTTATGCTTGTTAAGCACTCGTATATCAATCTCTCATAGGCTGCATGTTGATCTACTATAATCAGCCTATCTCCAGCCTCAGCAATAATGTAAGTATTGTAGACCTGACAGCGTGCATATCCTAGAGGGTGATCCTCTATCAAATCAATTTGCTTCTTTTCTAGAACCATCGTTCCCTTTTGGGTTGGAGATTCTCCATATTTAAACGTTTCTGGTAAGCTTTGCCTTCTTTCATCTGGTGCATTGAATTCTTTCATTAAATGATTTTCTAAAAGACTTGGCCTCTTTTCATAAAATTCTTTTTGATCTTTTTTCTCTTGACTATCAACCTGCTCTTGGCTTTTACTATCATTAAAAATTAGCTCCTCTTCAATACCTTGATCACCCGCTGCAAATCTCGTTGATAGTGTTTTTATTATCCCTCTTCTCACTATTTCATATATTAGCCTTTTATTCTGAAATCTTACTTCCGATTTATTTGGATGCACATTTACATCTACTTGGTCATATGGTACTTCTAAATGCAACACTGCAAAAGGATACCTATTGTTTGGAATAAAATCGTGATACGCATATCTAATTACACCAACAAGTAGATTCTCTTTTATTGGCCTTCCATTAACAAACGTATAAATTTGAGTTGAGTTGCCACGATTGACATTAGGTTTACAGATGTGTCCCTTAAGTTTGATGCCTTCTTCTTCCTCTTTAACTTCCAGTGAATTGCTTTGAAATTCTTCTTCTATTTCACATAATCTGTTGAACAGCGAAGTTTGCTTAACATATTTTAAGAGCTTTTTATTACCAGAAGTGAGAGTAAACCCAATACTATAATTAATCATCGCTAAGTTATTCACAATATCAACAATACTTTGTGTTTCTGCCCTTTCGGTTTTTAGAAACTTTAGTCTATTTGGTGTAGCAAAAAATAAGTCACGAACTTCAATATATGTACCTTGCAACAAAGAACAAGGGGTAATCTCTCTTATTTTTTCTCCTCCCTCATATCTTATAGACCATGCTTCCTTTGCTCCACTTGCCTTAGACGATAATTTCATTCTACTTACTGCTGCAATTGAAGGCAAAGCTTCTCCTCTAAAGCCAAGATGTTTGATTTCTATTAACTCACTATCGCTTAATTTTGAAGTAGCGTGGCGCATAAACGCAAGTTCCAAATCTTCCTTTTCTATTCCATTTCCATCGTCTGTTACAGTTATAAGATTACGCCCACCACTTTCTATTTTGATCTCTATCTCTGAACTTCCAGCATCTATTGCATTTTCTACTAATTCCTTTACTACACTCGCTGGCCTTTCTATTACCTCTCCCGCTGCTATACGATTTATAGTTTTTGTGTCTAAAAGAATTATTGCCATAACACTCCCTCCAATCTATAAAACTTAGAGCTCCCTCTATTTTTTTGTGATTTCTTGATCTCACAATCTCTATATTTTAGCTTTTTAGATTTCTTTCTAGCAAGTCTATCTGCTTCTTTATTATAGGTATTACCACTGTGAGCCTTAACCCACTTCCAGTTAATATCATGCTGCAAGACAATTTCATTCAATTCCTTCCATAATTCCTTGTTCTTTACTGGCTTTTTATCAGCTGTCTTCCAACCATTTGTTTTCCACTTGTTGATCCACTCTGTTATACCTTGTTTAATATACTGACTATCAGTGTGTAAAACAACTTTGCAAGAAACTTTCAACATCTTTAGCCCGTTAATCACAGCCTTTAACTCCATTTTGTTATTCGTTGTGTTTTCTTCACCTCCAGAGATGCGTTTTTTGATAAAGATACTTTTATTTTCATACATCACCACGGCTGCCCATCCACCAGGCCCCGGATTTCCATCCATCTGTATATATTATAACCTTCTTTTTGTCCATATTGACAGGATATAGATTTAACATAAATTTGCTACTGAAATGTTGACACTAAGTTTCAAGATCTTTATCATGTAAAGGTGTGGGAGATTAATGAACCTGTCCTCACGATATTAGGTAAATCGTAATTGAGCTTTTGGGCTTGTATTTTTATTAGGAGGTTAATCTCTCACACCCAAAATAAGTGTTTTTAAAGCTCTTTATAGCTCATGAATTCATTTGCTGGGGTTTATGGAGGGAGTTGTAAAAGATGATAAAATAAACAGCTAAGGTGCGCAGTAGCATTCTATGGTCATCTATGAAGGTAGTTTTTTGCCAACTCTTGAAATTTAGCTAACTTTAATAGACTTTAGCACAAAAACGTTGAATATTTCTTCACAATTGTGTATAATTATTAATGCTTTTTAAGTCGATTCCCTATGGCTCTTTCAAAATTTTTAGATCCTAAGCTTGATTTAACATTTAAGAAAATATTCGGTACTGAAAAAAATAAGAATATCCTTATTCACTTTTTGAATGATATTTTGGGGTTTACTGAAATAAATACTATACAAGAAGTTGAATTCCTTAGCACCATTATGGACCCTGAAATTGCCTCTGATAAGCAGAGTATTGTTGATGTTCTGTGCAGAGATTCCACTGGGGCCAGATACGTGATTGAGATGCAACTCGCTCGTGATAAAGGCTTCGAAAAACGGGCTCAATTATATGCTGCTAAGGCTTACTCAAGGCAGGCTGATAAAGGTGGTAAGTACATTGATTTAAAGAAGGTTTTCTTTATTGCTATTTCTAATTGTAATTTATTTCCTGATAAGCTTGATTATATATCTAGCCATACCATAAGAGATGAAAAAACTAATGAGCATGACTTAAAAGATTTTCAATTTATCTTCATTGAGTTACCAAAGTTTCCCAAAAGTAGAGAAGAGCAGCTAGAAAATGTAGTAGATCGTTGGCTATTTTTCTTTAAATATGCAGAAGAAACAACTGATGAAGATTTAAGAAAAATAGCAGAAAAATCACCAATAATAAAGCTAGCATATGATGAATTAGATAAGTTCCATTGGAATGAGAAGGACCTATTAGCTTATGAAGAAAGGGTAATGGATTTACAGAAAGAAGCTGCTATCTTGGAACAAAAACTTGATGATGCTAAACATGAAGGCATCCAAATCGGCCATCAAAAAGGTAAAATTGAAGGTAAAATTGAAGTAGCAAAAAACTCGCTCAAGGCCGGTGTTTCTATAGATGTTATAGCTCAAATTACTGGTCTCTCTCATTCTGAAATTTCACAACTCAAAGAAAAAACATAATATCCCTACTTATTCACTTCAACATTGATGAAAATCTTTCCTAAGTTAGACATATCCCCTAATTAAGAATCTAGTGAACTGTCTAAAATGGCTATAAAGATTGCACATAGAATTATATAAATTACTATCATAACATTACCCAAACTTCTATATCAAAGCTACGTGCTGTAAGTTCAATATGGAAAACACATTAACCACTTATTTACCAATTCTAGTCTTGTATTTCTTATTCCTATTTCATCCATTTTAGTATTGGGATCATCAAACTTAGTCTGGTATCCCTAATTATTTTGGCTACCCTCACTTTAAATTTTCCACTACTTGGCATATTATAGCTCCACCTCTTATATTATAACCTACCTATTGAGATTACCTCCAAGTTTGGTTACTCCTATCTCAGAAAGACAATTTGATACTTCTGAATAGCTGTGAACTGAAGCATTACTTAAATAACTTTGAGGCTCTAAATTCATTTGCTTTGCACCATCAACTTCTAATCTACCATCTCCGTTGTGTAATATCTGCTCTATTGATTGACTTAGCAGCCCATTATTAAATTGAGCTATAAACTTGTCAAACTTTTTAGAACTTAATTTACCAGGACATCCTGCTTCTCTACTAGGACATGCTTTCTCTAAATACGAGCTTAAAACTCCTGAGATCTCATTAAATTGACCTCTTACGACTTTTCTAACAATATCTTTCTGCATTCCCATATAATCAATATTTAATCGATGCATTGATACACCACTTTTTAATCCAGCTTGCTCTACTACTTTCTCAAATCCCTTTGTAATATTGAGTGCATAGCCCTGTGCTTCTAGTGGAGATATAGACTGATCTACTGTAGAAATATACTTCTGACCTGTAAATCTTCTAATCAATAAGTCAAATAAAATTATTGTACCATTAAAGTCAACCTGTGATAGATAGTGATCTCCCATTTCTAATATTGTATTTCTACCCTTAGGCTTAAATTTAACAGGTGCTTGCCTTTCACACATTCGTTTTAGATTTGCATTTACATAATCGACGTTGTCTCGAAAGAAACCTCCATTTTTTTGTCTTTTATCTGTATCATCAGATGGTAATGTGGTACCTGTGAGACTACTATTACTTATCGACGCTTTGGCAAATTGCCCATCAAATTGTGATACTGAACTTGCAGTCCCCTCAGATTGAGAACTCAATAATCTACCTACAGAGCTTTTCACCAAAGAAATACAATAATTTATCCATGAAAATGGTCTTATACCACTGCTTGCTGCTATTTCAGGTTGATTACTTGAATTTATAGCAAGAGGTTTACGTGATAAGTGATGACGACTATGATCTCCATGATGATGACGGCGTTTGCGTCCTCCTCTTCCTTCACTGAGCTTTTCTTCTAAATATTCCACAATCTTATTGTGCCCCTTATCTTTAGCAATATCTAGAGGTGCTCTACCGTCAGCAGTTAAAGCATTGACATCAGCACCCTTTTCAACAAAATATTTAACTACATTTAATGAACCCAATTGAACAGCCCAATGAAGAGGTGTCCAACCTTCATTATCTTTGACCTTAATATCAGCACTGTTATCTAAAAGAAGTTCAATTATATTAAAATTATTCTTTTGAATGGCCCAAAATAAAGGAGTCCAACCCTGCCTATCTTGAATATTAACATTAGCACCTCGTCTGATACTTTCTCTCACTTTTTCAAGATCTCCTTTTTCTGCAGCAATTAATAATTCTTTATCTAGATTTAATTGTTTTTGTTTCAAAACTTCTACTATATCTTCGTAACCCTTTTGAATAGCTAGGTCTAAGGATGTCTTGCCGTACATGTCTGTAGCCTTTAAGTTAGCACCCCTGTCAAGAAGTAGATTTACTACATTCAACCTGTTTACATCAACAGCAATATGCAAAGGTTTCCTATTGTATGCATCTTGAGCCTCAATATTAGCACCTTTGTCAAGAAGAAATTGAACCATATTTGAATTACCTTCTTGAGCTGCAAAGTGCAAGGGTGTTCCTTGATATGTGATCTCATTATTAAACTTGGCACCCTGAGCTATAAGGAACTTGACCGCATCCCATTTACTTCCCTGAGCGGCATAGATTATAGGTGTCCAACCATTATTACTATCTTGAGTATCTAAGCTAGCGCCTCGAACTACAAAATCCTTAACTTCATTAAGATTACCACCTTGTACTGCAGTTAACAACTGCCTATCTAGACCTAATTGTGTTTGTTGTAAGTATTCTACAACATTATTATATCCTTTATCTCTAGCAAGATCTAGCGGTGTTTTACCATTCCTATCTTTAGCATTGACATTGGCTCCCTTACCTACCAGGTATTCTATTATATTAAGATGGCCATTCCAAGAAGCCCAGTGCAGAGACATCCAGCCGTCTTTGTCAACCTCATTAACACTTACTCCTTTATTAAGAAGAAGTTCTATAATATTTTTATTATCGTGCTCAGCAGCAATGTGTATAGGCTCTCTGCCATAAACGTTTTGAGCATTAATACTAGCCCCTTTGTCAATGAGAAACTTTGCAACTTCTAAACAGCCTTTCGACGCTGTATAATGTAGCGGTGTCCAACCATAGTTACTGGTATCATCAACGCTTACCTCCTTACCGAGAAGGAACTCTATAATATCTTTGTAATTCTTTTCAGCAGCAATGTGTATAGGTTTCCTACCAAAAATGCCCACTTCTATAGCATTAACACTAGCACCCTGACCAACAAATTTTTTGACTTCAGAGAGATCTCCATTTTCTGTGGCAGTCAATAATTTTTTGTCTAATTCTGTTTGTTTTAAAAATCCTACTATGTCTGTATAATTCCCTTGAATAGCCAAGTCTAAAGGTGTTTTTCCATCGCTAGTTTTAGCTTCAATATTAGCCCCTCGACTTGAAAGTACTCTAACTATATCAAGCCTGTCTTTGAAAACTGCATGATGTAAAGGTGTCTGGTCATCTTTGATTTTAGCTTCAATGTTAACACCTTTATCTATAAGAAATTCAATTATTTTAGGTGTAGTATTATTGTGCTGAATAGCCACATGCAAAGGTGTTAAACCATCATTAGTTTTAGCTTCAATGTTAGCCCTTTTATCTATAAGAAGCTCAATTATTTTCAATTGACCATAAGCATTTGCTATATGTAACGGTGTTTCTCCAATATTAGTTTTAGCCTCAATATTAGCATTTCGATTTAAAATTGCCCTGGATGTATCAAGCTTATTATCGTTATCAGAAGCATAGTGCAAAGGTGCCCAACCACGCCTATCTCTAATATTAACATCTGCACCCATACTGAGAAGATTCTTAACTTCACTAAGATTATTTCGTCTCACAGCATCAAACAGTTGCTCTGTAGATAGAATTGCTTTTTCTTTATTAAATTCCACTATAACATCTTCTGAGTTACAAATAGAAGCTATACACTTTGAGTTAGAAACTATTGCATCATTAAAAGCAAACATCATTTCTCTTGCCGGTTGATAAGTATTCCAGTTCTCTACTTTTACAAGAGTGTTATTTTTATGTGATAGCAATAAGGTATCATTTATAACTCTCATATTGAAATCTAATATAGACTTATCTTTCAAATCAACTAAACCAATATCATTCTTGTTAACAGGTTGATTATGATAAATCTGTAACCCTTGCTCATCTGGCTTATAATATCTGAAAGAACTAAATTCATCAGCTCTTTCTCCAAATTCTTCTGGTTCCATAATTTTGTCGCTCAACTCTATGGATAAATCCCAGTTTTTATGAACAGAAGAATAGTAATCCGATATTGATAATGCTCCTCTATCTGATAACAATAGCAAATCATTATTTAGCTTCAAAAAAAGAACTTTTTCTGAGTCAAATGTGAAACAATTATGATGATTTAAAAGGTTAGTACCATTAACACTAAATCTTCCATCTACTTTTAAGCTATGAGAGCAATAATCTCGCTCTAATTCTCCATTCTGAAGTTTGTAATATTCTTCCCCATTAAATGTAACTGTAACATCTTTATAATTTGATAGCAGGGTTATATTTAGGCCATTTTTGTTAATCTTTATTTCTCCTTTATTATCTTCTATAAATGGCATATCATTTAACGTACTATTTAGTAGACTAAAATCTAATATACCATTTGCTTGAGCAATCATAATATTAGCGTTTCTGTTATCGAAAAGATAAAGATGGCTTATATTACTTGGAGCTTTCCAGTAAAAATTATGGTGATCCTCATCAGGGTAAAAAATATGATTACTAGAACTACCTACAACACCATGATAATTAGTGTTTAATAATTGCTTTGTAATATTAAAGTTTGAATTGTCCATTTTTTGCAGATTATCCAACTTATTATCTAATTTTGTTATGTGCACATTTGTTACTCTATCAGTATTAATGTCTACTTTTGTTGGAGTTACAAACAAACCATCTGCTGTTTTTACTGATGTTTGTTTATCTACACTTATAAAAGCTCCACTTTTATTGTAGATATTTGTTATATTATTAGCATGAGTCATACTACCTATATCACTAAAATTTATTGGCAATAACACCAACCCTTTTCCACGAATAGAGTCACCAAAATAACCTTTTATTGTAGTAAAGTTTTTTGCTGTTATTACATCATTTCCACCTTTACCGTCTACATAACCTGCATGAGAAACTTCTATATGATTAGCTTTGCTACTTCCAATGACAGAGTGTATATTCTCTGAATCTGCAAAATTACCTCGTGTTACAACTATATTATTTTGTCCAGTAGAAGATCCACCTAAATTACATACAAAATTATCCTTTGCTATGTAGAAGAAATTTGTTCCTTGTTTATGAATATCACAATTACTTAACTGATCTGTAAAATAATACCTGTTCTGTACACTAGACCCCTGATTATCGATTCCATAACTATTAAGTAGTATATTCTTACCATTAAAAATAACATCAATAGTATAATTAGAAGTCACATTTATAAAAGCATCATTATTAGGTATGTAAAACAACATATTTGCAGGCAGCCTAGAAGAACTGCTTTTACTATACATAATTGCATTCTGGCAACCAGGCAGATACTCTTTTAAAGAAACTTTTTTCACTGTTGTAGACAATACCATATTCTCATACTCTGATCTGTAACCGCATTGTGCCACACCTTCTACTCTTTGTAAGGTTTTTTCACTTATCACTGTTAGATCAACATCATCCCCTTTAGGACCACAAATAGCACTATAATTTTTCATTGTACTTGGAAGAAGCCTGCTAATATGGTTGTTACCACTCTTTACATTGAGAGAGATATCTGAAACACGTGTTATCAATCGAAAATCAAATTTATTATCAACTATTCTTGTGTGACGGAAACAAGGAGTTATTCCCAAATACGCAGAAGCATCATCTGATTGCATCACCTCTCTTTTTCTCCTGAAAATAGACCCATCAAGGTATTTTTCTTCTGTAAGAAGTATAGAAGGTAATGATATGGCTATTTTATCATAACTACCCTTAAATTGATCTAAGATCTTTGATATATACTGTTTATATATTTCTTCTGCTTGCAGATCATTTCCTATATAATCTGGTAGTTTTTTACTAAGAAAGAAATCCCAATAAAGATCATGCTTTTCCTGATCTGTAAGACTCATTTGTTCTGTTAACTTTTCTACTTCAAGCTCTGCTTCTACAAATTGTGATATGATAATAACAGCAACTGAAATAGCAGCTCCAACCGGACCGGCAAATTCTCCTATTACTCCAGCTTCCATACCTATAGCCGACATTGTTTCAGTAACAACTGCAGGTACATCTGCAGCTATAAAAATGGAATTAGTTGCGATGTTTAGGTCAGCAATCTTTACATCTACAGGATCTGTTGCATTTTCCCTTGCTTTTATCGACTCCGCTAACCCTAAAAATGCTGCAAAGTTACCTATAGCACGTCCCATAACTGGAGCAAATCCCTTTAGCATCTGAGAATCAAGCTTTGTTCCTAACTCTAACATTTTTCCAGAGATTTTTTCACCAATCTTTGGCATTACCCAGAGATTTAATGCATCATAACCTAGCCCTTCTACATCTCCATTTGCTATATGTTTACCAACTAAAAATACCGTAAAGGCAAGACCTGCACCTTCTGCTACTTTCCCTATTTTTTCTGCTACTCCAGACCTTCTCAGGATATTTTTCATTTCTTCTTTATTTTCTATGTTGTCCTTCATCTCCTTCACAATATCCCTAATCTCTGGATCTATTGAACTTAGATCTATATTTTTAACTTTTGCGATAAATGCTTCTTCAACATTTTGGTCTATAGTTTCACCTCTAGATATTCGCTCAGAAACCTTGAAAAGCTGATCATAAAACTCAATATTCTTTACTCTTTCTGCTACCTTGTCAGCATTAAACAACTCTTTGATACGTTGTTCTTTTTCCTCTTCTGTAATCTCTTCTTCATCAAACGAATCCTTGCAGGCCATATTTACACTTCTTTCTCTTCTTGGTTTTTTACTTGGTGGATACTCTGGTGATGAAGGTTCTCTTTTTTCTCCTTTAGAACACTGCCCTACAGTAGGTAACATATGAACTGAACTATGAACTACACCAACAGGAATAAATCCTTCCTTAGCTGTCCTACTTGTTAAAATAAGTTTATTTGGATTATTAGATCCTTTATCGAAAACAACACCGATAAATTTCACCTCATCACCATCTGTGAGTGTTTTATAGGTAACGCCCTCTTTATACTCTTCATTTATTTGATCATTTGCTTCCCTCAATAAAGCTTTAGCTCCTTTGCCCTGCCTTGATGTCTTAAGTTCTAATCCTATTGGAGTGTACTCCTCAGCATTTCCACCTTGAGCTACAAACTTAATACCATGAACTAGCATATCAATGCGTTCCCCTCTACCAGTTTGAAACTCAGTTAAAACTAATGCTCTAGTTTCTGGTGATTCTTGTAATTTTAGGTCGCTATAATAACTAAATACTCCATTCAATATTCCCTGGAAATGAGCTTCTTTATTAACGAGACTCTTAAAAGGGAATATTCCTTCTCCAATTTTTTCTAATAATCCACTATATCCTTTTATTGATAAGGATTGGATATCTAGTGCTTTATCAAATGTTTCTTTTAACTCATTAGGATAAGGAACTTCTTTGAAAGTACCTTGAAATCTCTCAGCTCCGTTGTTGTACTCTTGTAAAGAATTATATTTTTCAGTCCAAATAGTAAGATATCTTCTAAAATCTGACTTGTATCTAGTATCAAAATTAAGATTTAATTCGACTATTTCCCTATTCCCTATTTCTCTATTTAATCTATCAAGAGGGAGTACTTCATTTAGCATGTTCAGAACATCTTTTCTGTTAGCTTCAATAATATTTATCACATAAACCAATTTCTCTGTATTTTCTGGAATAAGCACCATTGTTACAACTGCATGGCTTGCATCAAGATTAGCCGATAGTCTTTCTCTGGCTCTTTCAGCTGCTGGACGTCTAAGCCTACGAAGATTAGGATGCACTTCAGTAGGTATATTGCCTCCATAGATAAAAATGTATTTTTTTAAACTTGTTCCTGAATCTTCACTTAATAATAACAATTGCCCTAGTAAAAACCTACTAAAATAATGATTATCTCCCTTTTCCGGTGTACCAGGAAACGTGTGATAGATACGTTCCATATTATTTTTTATTCGTTTTTTTAGCGCATTTGTGTAGATTTCTTGCGTATCCCAATCATCAGCAGACTTTAATATATCTTGAAAAAGAGGAATTACTCTCCCCTCACGGCTCGACCCTCCGATATTAGAAATAGGAGATGAACTATCAAGATTGACACCAACACATAAAATTTCGTCCGCAGTGGTTAAAACCCGCATAACATTTGGTTGGAAGCCTTGTGCATACCTCTCTGCTTGTTGCAAAGCCTTATCTGGAGTGGCATTAGGACCTGCCCCTGCTTTTAATTCAATAATAATGGGAATAGAGTTTAATGCACGATCAGGACCACGAGCTAGCAGGATAATATCTGCATAACCCCTTCCTGCAAATTGCTCTGGATAAACTCTAAGATTATACCTATAGTGGAAATTCATGAAAACGCCTACCATAAATCCATGATGTGCTGCTTCACGTGCTCTGCTAGCATAGATTAGTGAGTCTGCATATTCGGAGTGAATTGTGTAAATCTTATCAAGAATTCTCCTTAAAGATGCTTTAACTGTTCGCTGATTGGAAATAGCTAGCTTCGCTATATCGACTTCGGGATCCCTCCATAACCCTTTTCTCACTTTTTTAAATTGAACTTCAGAATTATGTTCTATGTCTACTCCTTTATCTTTCACATCAACAACTATTTCTCCCTGATGACCGGCATCTTTAATGATTTTTATTGATTTAACTTTAATTTTATCTAGGTTATTTTCAATAAGAGAGTAAAGCTTGCCTAATACCTCCTTCAATTCACCTTGATCAAACTCTTGAGTGTAAGAATGAGAACCACTTTCTGATATAACAAATAATTTTACTTTATCGATCACATCTTTTTGACTCTTCATTTCACCATTTTTTATAATAGCTACCTTCAAAGTCTTTGCACCGTCAAAGCTAAAATAAATCTCCTTGATGTCTAGCTTTTTTGCCATCTCTGTATCCAACAAAGTAGAAAAACTACCTAGGAAGAAGTGTGTAAAAAACCCTGCTTTTTCTACAGAGTGTAAATAAGATGGAATCTGATCCACAAATGACTGAAATCTCGGTTCAAAAGATTTAAAATCCTCATCTTGCCGGCTTATACCAACTTCTTTATCTGCTTCCTCTATCAATAACTGTATTAACTCAAAGTCTTGTGGTCTTACTTTACCCATGACTCTTTTTAAGCCTTTTGCAAGCTCTTTATCATTATCAATAATATTCCTTTCAAGACCAAAATTATAATGGTTTCGTTTACCTGGTGCACCAACATGAAATAATTGTATTTGAATATCCCCATTACCATATTGAGTCTCAACTTCACCAGAAACACTAATCGTTGCGCTAAGCATTCCACTCATTGCTCTTATTTCAGGTTCACCTCCCCAAGTATCAGGGTTCCTCATGTTTTCCAAGTAACGCTCAAAATCACCTTCAACAAAATCTCTGAACTCATTTCTATAAGAACTTATGTGATCAACTACTCGATTACGAAATAAGTTTCTTACTAAATTTGCAAATGTATCATCATAATTCGCAGCACCTAAATTCCGAACCAAACCTCTAATATGATCTAAATTTTGGGTTACAGTTCCATCATTTCCAAATAGTACTTCATACCTTTGTCGAAATAAAGCATCGTCGTTTCTGACGGGTATTAAGTAAGCCATAGTAACAGACCAAAACAAGCAACTACCGTCTCCTGGAACATCGATTCTCTTAATCTGACTTCCACTTTCGGAATCAACATCAGATCTCCGATAACGCTTAAGTTGAGAAAATTCTCTAGCTTGCTCTATATATTGCACTTCATCCGATAATTCAGTAATCTTTGAATTAACATCTTCTTTTTTTAGATGATCTGTTGGATATTGTATCTTGAACACAAACCCCCTTCATTATATTATACTAAACCCACTATACCAAGCTTATTGTATAACCATCAGAGATATCAATAATAAAAGCTATTTTTGCCTACATGCTGACTTGTGTATATAACATTTGTATTACAATGCAACATCTTTTTGACAGAAGCTAAAGTAGTAACAAGAAACCACCACCTACTTTATAGAATTGCCTTATAATACCTTAATTGCCTAACCCTAATTGCTCACATGCTTTGCTTAATTCAACTTCAGTTAAGCTAGTGAACTCTTCATCTGTAGACTTTCTATATGCTAGAAACTTATTCAATGAATCAGCATCTCTTTTTTCCAATATAGATCGTATGTAGCCTGCCTGTTTAGAACACATAAACTCTTTAACCTGATCAGAATTAGCTTTATTTAATAACGCCCATACTGGTTCCATACAGCCCTTTTCTACTAAAGGTGTTAATAAAACTGTACAGAAAAGAGGTGATTTATCCTCTAGTTCCTCTCTTATCACTAAAGCACGATGGCTATCAAATCCTTCCTTCATCCACATATGCATAAAAAGCTTTACACTTTCACTTACATAAGGCTCTGAATGTTTTTTGATTTCCATGTCTAACCAGATATTATAATCATCTTCTGGAACATCATTTGGCTTTAAACAATCAAATAATTCCTGAAATTTATCAAAGCGAAGTGCACCCTGTAGTGTATTCAAACTACCATAATAACCATTTTCAGCTAAGTCTCTTTTTAGAAGTTCTGGATATTTATCAGGACTTATTTGACTAAAACAAAACTCGAATATTTCAGGATAACTATTACAACGACTACCTGCTGCATACACTGCTGTCTTCATGAAGATCTCATCCTTTTTCTGTGAGCCCATTTCATCTTCAGGTAATGACTTTATTTTATTCCAGAAGAATTCTACTGCTTCCGCTTGTTTCAAATCTATAGCACATTTAAGTCCATATTCATATGGATGACGACCATCTAGATTTAGTTTAGAGATGTAACCGCTAACAAAATGTGACCAAAAACCTGTTAAAAGGTCGCTTGTTAAAGATTTAACTAAGTGACCATACTCCAACAGACTACTTTTACCTTGAGCTGATAATCTTTTTTTTCTTTCCTCAAATAAAGCAATAATATCTTCCTCTAAGCAGCACCTACAGGCAATTTCATAGCTAGGGTTACTAAAGGGACTGCCTGGCATTATCAGCTTTTTACCTATCACCTGCCTATCAAGTTTAACTTTATGTAAATTGTCTACTTTCTTCCAACAATCCTCATTAGATAGCACTTGTGAAAGAAAATTGTGCCTCTTTTTACCACCCCTTTTGTGCAAGTCCCAATTTGCATAACACCAGCGCTCAATTTGAAAAAGCTTAGATGCTCTATAGGGATCATCCTCTTTAATAGACGAAAACAAAACTTTTGGAATATCTGAACGCAGCATAATTACCCCTCTATGAATGGAAAAACATGGAAACTGTTACGTCTAACATACACTATAGTAACTTGATACCATTTCGAGTAAGATATCCCTTTTCTAAGTTTTGTCAATCCTCAATTTGAAAAATTTTTTTAGACTTGAATAACTCTCAACAAAAGCCTCTTAATATGAGAGATACATGACGTTTTGTTTATTTTAAATTCTGTTTTTTATAAGTCTACCTTAGTTATTATTCTAAAATAAACTAGTATTAATTTAGCAGAATGTATTATTAAGATCTTAAGTAAGATAACCATTTCCAGAACTCAAAACCAGCTAATGAGAGAAGAGTTTGTTTTGGGATGCGTTGGACTACCGCGCGATACATACGAACTTTTTTGTATTCTGACTTTGCTATACGCTAAAACTAGCCATATTAGCCCATTTTATCCATATATACATACGAACTGTTTTGCCTAAGCTTATGGAAATAATTTAAATCTTCTATTTTTATAACCTTATTTTTACGCAACTTGTTCTCAAAAATATACGATCTTTTTTGAAGGAGTAAACAATTGAATTGTTTATAACACTAGCTAGCATGGTATCTTCACTAAAATATTTTTTGAAAAAGTTAATTGACTTATAAATAATTCTCTACTAATACTGGCATGTGTTTGTTTATTCTGCTGAAGTTGCTCCATACAGGTTTGCTGTAAAAACTTCAGCAGTTTCCGTACTCCTTTAAAGCATAATCCATCACGCTCTTAATAATAGTGATATCAAATATAGGTCTTAACTATTTTAATCTATAGTAAAATTAGCTCAAATTTGCAGTCATAAGCAACTTTTAACCTATCTACATACTCCATTGTTACTCACCATAAAAACTTAACAAAAATATGAGTAGTAAAAAGATTGTGTTGAAATTAGCTTGACCAATATTATATATTGTACATAATATATTCTATATCTAGGCTAGGAGGTAGTATGGATACAGAGTCAGTAAAATATGTTGTAGAATCTATCAGTGAACAAAAGCTAGGAGAGGAATTAAATACTGAGCCATGGCATTCAAAAATTGAGTGTAATAGCAATGAGGGACCAACGCCTGAAGATGACATAACAGATTTAGATGATTATAGTTTGTTTGTTCAAGGAATAAGTAATCCTTCGGAATGTTATGACCTTGATCAGAGACATGAAACTAGGGAGGCTGTTGACACATGTGTAAAACATACATTGTCGTATCAGAGTGAAACTGATGATAGTGATTTATATTGGAAAAATTACCCTATTAGTCCAAGAGACTCTGCTTTAATTAAGTTAGATCTACTACTGACTGAAAGTGAGAGAAGTCTAATTGATGAATTTCGTAAAGAGTTAAAAGATGTAGTAACAAAAAATGATCAAGGTTATAGGGATAAGCATGAAAATTTTACAAACACTGCTTTAGAGCGTATAGAGTGCATAACAAATAAATATTTGCAAAAAGGGATAAGACTCAATTCAAAATATAACGATGATAAGTATACTATAACAAGTTTAATTTTTAAGGAAATAAGAAATATCCCTGATAGAATACGACAGCATAAGGGATTACCACCTTATGAGAGTTTATCAGACGATAGTGAGACTATAACAAGTTTAGTTTCTAAGGGAATAAGAGATATTCCTGCCTACGAGGGTGTATCAGATGATAAAAATATAGGTATTATACGCAATATCATGAGTAATTTACTATTAAAAGGTGGAAGAGTAAAATGCAGTTCCTTTTATGATGATAAGTTATTGTATGCAACTTATGGGTTCAGTTATGAGATTTTTGCAGAACGTGAAGAAATCGATAACAAGCTAAAAAGCGTAGCAGATGAAGGTATTATAAACAGTAGTGCCCAAGGCAAAGCTTTACACGTAGAAATGGATAATGGATATTTTTATGTAAAATATTCGCAAGATAGCACTGTTGAGGTTGCAAAAGTTATAAATAATCCAAAAGTGAAAGATTTAAGTTTTAGACATCATATATTTCATGTTGGAAAGAGTATAGTAAGAGTTGAAAATGTAGGAGGAAAAAGAAATTATACAGACGTTTTAGAAGGTGGCATTGAAATGTCTTTTACTACTGAAGTAGGAAAGATTAGTATTCATCTACGTTCTAGTGATAAAGACAACAATAAAATTGAAGTAAAGATAAGTGACGATGACAAGAAGAAACTTGATCAATTAAAAGATAAGGAAGAAATAGGAGAAAATTGCTTACTTGGTGGATATTCAGTACATGATGCGATTAAACGAGGATATTTTGAAAAACATGAAACACTACGTCAATCTTCTGAAAAAATTACCTTATCTAATGAAAAGAAAAAAAATAGTTGGTGTGAGATAGTAACAAATTCAAAACAGACAACAAGCCGTACTGTAGGGTAAATGCTAAACTGCTTGATTGTCTAAAGATCTTATATTACTCACCATAAAAACTTAACAAACGACATAAGTAGTAAAAAGATTATGGTTATTGACTTAATGTTACATATCGCATACAATATATCATATATCTTAGCTTAAGGGGTAAGTATGAGTGAGTCTACTGGGATGGTAAAATCTATCATCAATCTACTAAAGCCAAAATCCAAATCAGAACTATATGATTTCGAATATGAGTCCATTATAGAACATCTATCATCTAAAGAGCATTTATTAAATGAGCTGATGAATGATATGTGGTACTCAGGAGACTTACCATCAGTCAGAAACTATAATGAACCATTATCTTTGATAGATAGCAAACTTGGATTAAGTGAACAAATTTGTGTTTGGTTTGCTCTGGACCATGATCTTACGCCAAGTCAAAAAATTTTAAACAAAAAGTTACTTAGTGCTCTAAAATGTTTAGCTTCTAACTGTGGTTCATTTGATAATACTGAGCCCCTTGAAGAATTTTTACATGATAATAAAAACAATAAAGATTTAAAAGTGATTCTTAACCTAAGAAGAGGAGAATCTCAATCAACAGTATTGCATGCGATTGCAGGAGCAAATATTGGTGGATTTCGTCGCATAGGAAATCAGGCTATAGATTTACTCTTAGAAGCAGGCGCAGATCCTAACATACAAGATAATAAAGGAAAAACACCATTATGCCTTGCTGCTGCCAAAGGTCATTACGATAATACAAACTCTCTCCTCTCAAAAGGAGCTAACCCTAATATAACAAGTAGAAAGGGTAAAACTCCACAACAAATAGCAACTAATAAACTCTGCTATAATATAGAAGAATTATTTTTAACTGATAAACAGAAAAAGATGAATAAGGAATTGTATGACTTACTTGCACTAGATTCAGACTGCACTAAAAATTTAAAGGAGTTTTTAAGTAAGCATAAAAGAGACTCAGACCTAAAAGTGGTGCTAAATATTCGGCACGGAATGGGTGAGTCAAAAGTGTTCTCATATGTTGAACGTTTTGCTTGGGACAATGAAGATCTTGCTCAAGAGTTAAGAAAAATATTTCTAGAAGCAGGAGCATTAGATTATGATAAAAATATTATTTATCGTCAGCAAAAGAAAGGACAGGTCAGCAAATTACTCGTTAATTTAACCTCAAATCAAAAGGAGAAGTTAAATAAGTTTTCTGATAAGATGTTTCAAGCTCAAAATATGGCTGAACTTGAAGAGATTGTAAACGATGCTATAAAGTCTGGTGTACGATTAAACTATTCTCTTTCACAAGATTTCTTTTCAGGTAATGAATACACTTTTACCGATTATGTGATGAAAAAAATCAGTGAGTTGGAAAAAAATCCTAAAGTTGCTAGTAATATAATATGTCAATTAGTATCAAAAGGGGCAGTGTTTGGTAATACAGTTGATGCTAACACACTGACACCAGAATTTAAAGAGCATAAAACTAACCTAAAAAAAGCTTATATAGATTATGTTAGCAATTCTCATAAGTTTATTGAAATCGCAAAAAATGCAACCAATAGCGAGCTAAAAGATGTAAGAGTAGACAACTCCGTTTTTTACTTAGAATATTCTAAAGATAGTAAAATAGACATTATAAAGATAACAGATGGGGCAAGGGATTTAGGTCTAACAGATGGAGATGTAAAGTGTGGAAGAAATATAGTAAAGATCGGTAATAGTGAAGTAGAAATTAAAATTGAAGATGGCATAAGGAATTACACAGATCTTACAGAAGGCAGCGATGTAGTATTAACTTTCTATACTAGTTTGGGAGAATTAGAAGTTAGGTTATATCCTGATGAGAAAAATAAAAATTGGATAAAAGTAGAGGTGAGTGAAGAAGGCCTACTTCTACTTGATAAAATAGAAAGTTATAATGAAGCAATAGAAGATTGTAATGAGGGAATAGAAAATTATGAAGAAATAGGACAAAATTGCTTACTGGGAGGTTTATCAGTCATTGAAGCCATAGACCGAGGTGTTTTTGCTAGATCTGGTGGGTTAATGCGTCCTGAATTAATAAGCGAATCCAATAAGCAGAAGGGTTCATGGGTAAAACGTGAAGAATTAAGAAGAGTTTCTGATTCTAGGGAAAAAATTGCTAATTTACCATAAAAGTTGAAAATTATTATTTAAATATAAATTACTACAGTTAATAAATTATTGCAAAGGAGTCGAATCGATATCAATAATCTTTTAAGAATACTCTTTTATGTTGTTTTTCAGGAAAATGAGATGTCATTGTACAGGAGCTGGCCACAAGGTGTATTTTCAGGATATGAGACTGTATTAAAACACGATTGGCTGAGCCGACCTTTTACAGAATTTTTTTTCCAGATCTATAGCTCTTTTCACAATAATCCAAATAAATCATAATATGCTACTGGCCTACTATAGCCATAAACACATATCTTACCCTGTTCGGACTACTATAAGAAAAGCTATACTATTAAAATATGCAGCTAAATTGTATACATTGTCTACCACTGTTGCATCTAGTATGCTAAAATCTTCATCATCTATATTAATATTTTCGCATAATTGATTTTGTAACATCGACTTACATCAATCTCAATATCTTTTGGCATGGCCCTTTGTAGCAGCTCCTTCTTGCACATACTCTTTTCAATCTCCCGTTGCTTTTGTAAATTAAGATGCTAATCCATAAAATTTCTCTAATTGCTCGCTCCACAACATCGGTATTTCTTTCAAATCAGATAGCTTCAAACCTCTTGGCTGTCTCCCATTTACTATGTCTTCCTTAATCTTTGGTGCTAAATAATTCAACCTTAAAATTTGTTGTATACGTCTTGTACCTATATTAATTTTGGCACTCAGCTCTCCTACACTTGCATATTTTCCCTCTTCTAGTTGCCGTTTCCACAGATGGGCTCTTACCACTGCTTTCAGTAGTGCATTGTTTGTTTTGCCTTCTGGCTCAGTTACTGTGCATTTCTTTCCTTTCTTTTTTATTGGTATAAATTCCACCTTATCCTCTAAACTCACCTCTATTCCATCTTCTTTTATCATTACTCCTTTTATTAACTTTTTCACTACTTCTTTCTGCTTTCCAAAACTTAAATTTTTCCATTCTTCTGCTTTTTCTCCCCATTTTTCATATAAATCTTCTGCTCTCTTCATTACTTCTTTTTCTACTTCTCCTGCTATTACATTTCGGCTTCCTGATTCACAACCCTTTCCCCTTAAATGATTGTTGCATACGTAATATCGATATCTCTTATTCTCTTTTTTTGAGTATGTCAGCGTCATATTTACATCACAGCTCTTACATTTAATTATTCCCTTTAGTAGCGCTTCCTCATATTTTACTCCTCGATACGGTTGATTACTTATCAATTCTTGTGCTTTTTTCCACTTTTCCTCTTCTATTATCGCATCGTGCTTTCCCTCATACTGTTTGTCATAATGTCTTATCTTTCCCACATATATTGGATTTGTTATTATTCTTCTCACCGTTGCTTTTTTAAAGATATCCGTTTTTGCTTTTGTTCGGTATCCTTCCCTGTTTAACTCTCTTGCCAACTCTGCCATTGACTTCAGCTCCAAATATCTTTCAAATATATGCTGCACTGTTTTTGCTTCTTTTTCATTTATTATTAATTCCTTATCTTTTACATCATACCCAAGCGGTAAAGTTCCTCCCATCCATAAACCTTGTTCTTTTGATGTTGCTATTTTATTTTTTACTCTCTCTACTATCATCTCTCTTTCTAGTTGTGCTGCTCCTGATAATACTGTCTGTACGAATTTTCCCATTGGCGTATTATTGTCAAATATCTGTGTTACTGCTACAAAATTTACTCGGTGCCTTCTAAAAAATGACGTTACTTCTATGCTGTCTTTTGTTTCTCTTGATAACCTATCTAGTGTATATACTACTACACAGTCTATCTCTCCTCCTCTGACATCTTCAAATAATTCCTTTATCGCTGGTCTTTCTAAATTTTTTCCTGAATATCCTCCATCATCGTACTTTTTTGCCAATGCTACCCAGCCTTCTTTGCTCTTTATATACTTTTCACATGCTACTCGCTGGGCATCAAGGCTATTAAACTTCTGCTCGAGACCATCCTCATTTGATTTTCTTGTATATATCGCACATCTTACCTCTTTCAGCATTCTTTCTCCTTATCTCTCATTCCAAATAGAAGCGGCCCATTGTAGCTCATTCCCATTATTTTTCCTGCTACTGCTGACAATGACGTGAAAAATTCTTCTCGGTAGATTAAACCCTTATCTGTCACCATTACCGCATGCGTCTCTTCTCCTCTCTCTAGTATTAATTCTGTTCCTTCTACTGGTAATTTATCGCTACTTATTCTTTTTCCCTTCTCTAGCCGATCTGCCAGATACTCTAGTCTTTTTGTCCCCTTTCTTGACATTTCTCCATACGCTTTTTCCTGCATTCTATAAGCTAATCTTGGTATCAGATATTTCTTTGAGTATCTAGGTGCTTCTTCCACAAATACCTTCTTCCATATTTTTCTCAGCTCATTCAAAGGTTTTTTCTCTAAATTCATTACTTTCTTTTCTATTTCTTTCTCCATATTTTTAGCCCTTCATAAATAGCTTCTCAATTCTGTCTGTTTCTTTCTTTAATACCTCGGTTATCTTTTTGCTATTTTTCGCATAATCCATCGCTGTCATTCCAAATTTATCCGCTTGCTCTATTTCTCCTCCAGCTTTCACTAGCTCCTCCACTATTTCTTTTTCACCTACCATGCACGCAAGGTGTAGAGGTATGCATTTATTTCCATATTCCTCAGCATTTACGTCTGCTCCTGATTTTATCAATTCCCTCACGATTTCTAGACGTTTCTCCGTTACCGCTAGGTGCAGTGCTGTGTGTCCTTCTATATCTTTAGCATTCACATTCGCTCCTTTTTCGACTAATAACTTCACTGTTTTTGCGTCTACCGCATAATGCAGTTCCTTCTCGTCTCTTGCATAAATATTTTCATGTGAGTTCTCTAATAATTCTTCTGCTGACTTATTAAATTTGCCAAGCTTTAACATAATCCACCTCACCTTTTCTTTAAAATCAAGTCCCCTTTTTAAGCCTTTCTTCCTACTACATTTTCTACCTCATCTATCATTTCACTTACTTGGCTCATTATTTTGCTTGCTAAATTTTCACATTCTTCCTTTATTAGTGATTTGTCTCTCTTCCTTATTTCTCCTATCTCTATTATTTTTAGCTCCGGCATGTAGCTTCCATTCAACATGTCTGCTATTTCTCCCACTAGCCTCTCTATTCCATAGCACGTCAGTTCTCTACTTTTTGTTACTCCACCTTTTTCTCTCAGAAATTTGCTCGCCTTTTCACTTTCTTTGCTATCACATAGGCAATACTTTTCACTTTCCCAAATGTAATACATTGGTGTTGCACCATATTTATT
Organism: Wolbachia endosymbiont (group B) of Cyclophora punctaria; assembly: GCF_964028235.1. Taxonomy (NCBI): domain Bacteria; kingdom Pseudomonadati; phylum Pseudomonadota; class Alphaproteobacteria; order Rickettsiales; family Anaplasmataceae; genus Wolbachia; species Wolbachia endosymbiont (group B) of Cyclophora punctaria. Next base: position 569,230 of record NZ_OZ034749.1, on the reverse strand, counting down.
CAGTTGATTAACCTCAGCTCCTGCTTTTACTAGCTCTTTTATTATTTCAACTCCTCCTATTTTGCACGCAGAGTGTAGTGGCGTACATCCAGTGACATATTGAGTGGCATTTACTTCCGCTCCCGACCTTAGCAACACTTTTACATTTTCTAAGCTTTTCGCAAATACTGCACAGTGTAGTGGTGTATAACCCTTTTTATCTCTTGCATTTACCTCTGATCCTTTTTTTATTAATAATCTCACTGTTTTGTAATCAGAGATTTCTACTGCTTGATGCAAGATCGTCTCTCCTTCTTCATTTTTTTTGTTAATATTTTTAAATCCGTTACTTGATACTTCTTTAAAAAACTTACTCTTGCTAAAACTCATTTCATACCTCATAAAATTAGCTTTTCTAGCGCCAGACAAATTTCTTATATTTACCTGCCGCTATTCAAGTCATGTCCTTTTTAGCATGAGAAAGCAAGTCCTTTTCTTTTTATTTCATACACTTTTACCTATTATTAATATAATATATGAGGATCTAAATATAAATACTTAACTTATTAGACATATTACTTGACTATTTTTCCAACTTCTGTGCAAATGTCGATGTTCGTGCCATTTCAGTACTCCCGGGTAAAACACTAAAATGTGCTTTTCTAATTCGTGTATTGAGTCTTTTTGCTCTGAATATAAGTCGTTTTTATAGTAAATGTTGTGTTCTGCTAAAACATATTTTCTGACCTTCTGATCTGTATAATTTTCTATTTTGTAGTGGTGAGTAACGCTAAACCTTTCTAAAATTGGCTTGTGTTTTAAATTCCAACGTTGCCCTGAAAGTTTATCGTTTCCCAATACAAATTTATTTCCTTCTTCTTCTATTCTACCAACCGGAAAACAGCTATTTATTTCTCCTAATTTCCAGCTATCTGACAGTACAATCTGCGCTTTTGCAAATTTAATCGACGGTAATAAGCTTTGAGTTAGAGGATACAGGGCTTTTAAGTTATACCACTGATGACTTCTTTCATAAATGCCTTTGTAATCCTTTGTGTGAGGCTCTGTTTCCCCAAGCACTGCTACATTCAACCGATATATGTCATTACTAAATGCTTGCTCATAATGAATCCGAAAAGTGCTAAACTTAAAATTTGGATTTAAGCTTTTTAGCTCAAATGTGTTCTTTCTACCGAATGACAGTACTGGTCCATCTTTTTCAATTTTTATCCCCGAGTAATCCGATAACAAACTTCCAAAAAAGCTTTCATCTAAAATAAACCTATCAATGTTGTAGTGGTCATTGAAAATCCTCATTAGCCTTGATCTTGCTGGTAATGACAGCTTTGCCAATTCTACAACTGCATCTACAAAAAAGTCATTTGGCACATCCTTTATTCCAATTTGCAGCTCAAAAAAATGTTTTCCAGGTGGTTCTTCGATAATTGTAATATCTTCTATATTTGCCCATTTTAGTGCTATTTTGAGTGATTCTGGGGTTCCTCTCAGTCTTTGAAACTTTACTCCTTCTACTATCGCTCTTCTTTTATCTTTTACCCAGCGTAGTATCTCCCCCAATTCATATTCCTCAATCAACCACGGCAATGTTTCTTCTTTAAGACTAAACTTAAACCCTCTGATGCAACTTGGATCAACTTTATAATCCGTTGCATCTACTAGCGCTTTTTCCTGTTTTGTTGCATTTGGTGGCAATAACATTAATTCAACTCAATCTCTAAGTTTCTTAAAGCAGCACACTCATTACCTAGCACCACAACATCTTCTTTTGGCTCGATTAATTCTACATTCTCTACACCCTCTACAAATAGGTTTGCTATTATCCAAGATCTTGTTACATTCCATCCTAATCTTTTTGCTAATTCAAACTTCTCAATAAACTGCTTCTTGATTTCTTCCTCTGATATTAAAGGACTTATGCTCATTCTGCTGTGGATATCTACTTCCGTAATATTGCAACCTATCACTGTTACTGTATCGGTTAAAACCCTTATATCATCTCTAGTAACTTGCTTTCTTACAATTTCAAGTAGCTCTTCTAACGCTATGCCAGTTTGTGTTGATAAGATTGAAATTTGTACTTTCCCTGGTATAGGTGATTCCACTAGTGCATCTTTTACTCTACTATCTGCTGACAGTGCATAATACCTATAATACTCCTTGCTCCCACATGTGCTCCAGCCTTTTACTTTTGCTTTTACCCTCTTTCTAAATCGTTCGTCATCTTCTTCTTTTTCTCTCTCTACTCCATAAAATTCAGCCAAATTATCAAGATCTTCTCCTATCGCAAATTTAAGTAAATTACCCTTTACAGCTTCGTTTATCCTTTGTCTGAGCAAAAGTTCTCTCCATGCTGCTACCTCCAGAATCTTTATCGCTGGATCACTTTCAACTAATGCTGTAAAACTTGCGTCACGCTTCACCAACTCTTCCCTCATCCGAGACAGAATTTCTTCGAAGTTCAGTGGCTCAATAATGTTAGGCTGCTCCATCTTTATACCACAACTCCATCAAAGCGAATATTTTTTCCACTTGGTAAGTACAATCCTTCTAGGTCAAGCGTTACTTTTCCTTCTTTCACTTCTGTTATTTTTACTTTTTCTAACTTAAATCTTTTTTCCCATTTTTCCAAAGCTTCTGCAGTTGCTGCGTAAATTTCCAAAGTTAAATCCCTATTTATTGGCTTATCTACTAACTCAAATAATCTTGATCCATAATCTCTTCTCATTATTCTACTCTTAATAGGAGTGGTCAGTATATCAATTATTGATTGCTTTAAGTGTTCTATTCCTTCTAACGCTTTTCCTGTTTTAGCATCCATACCCTTCATTTCTATTTTGCAAAAACGCTTTCACTGCCTTTTATTACTTTAAACCCACATATCTCCTACTCTTCCTACACTAAGACCATTTGCAAACACTGTTTTTGATCCTTCAGTTAATGCTCTTCCTTCACTAAAACTGTCTCCTTGTCTACATATTGACTTACCGTTTACAAAAACATTATTACTTCCGCTAATGCAGAAATGTGGTATAGCTTCTCCACAGTAGTCTCCTAACCTCACTATTCCTTTGTTCAATTTAAGTCGATCCTTTCTGCTTTCAGTTTTATTCCACTTTTTGTCATTTCTATACTTGATCCCCCAGCCTTAAGTGTTATTTTGTCTACTACTTCAATCTCTAAATTATGCTTCTCTTTATCATATAATAATCTTGTCCCATCTTGAAATTTTACACTATTTATTTCTTTTTTATTCTCTGGTGCAGGGTATTTTTCCTGATATATTCCTGCTAACACTACTCCTAATGATAGTTCACCAAGAGGAGAAAATACCATTACTTGTTCATCGATATCTGGCGGAGACCAATCTCTATCTTTTCCTGCTTTGCTCGTTATCCAAGGTAAATAATCTGTTAAAAGTTCTCCTATTTTTACTCTTACTTTTGCTTTGTCATAATCTACCTCTTTTACAAGCCCTATTCGTACAATGTTTGCTAGCTTCCTATTCAGCTCTGAAATCGCAAAACTATGATCCAACATTTATATTTCCTACGTTTATGGTATGTGGCTTAATTTTTCCTTCTTCCCATACTGATTTACCTAAATGAAGCTGATGACTCCAATCAACCATCCACACCAAATATGCATCTAATTCGGGTCTAAATCCATCAGGCTCTGCAGAAAGAAATTCAGCCGGAGATACATTCTTTTCCCAGGTATTCTTGTTCACTACTCTTGCAACCTCAGCAGCTAATGATCTGACAATGAGAGGAGCATTTTCTATTGTGCTATCAACTACTATTCTAGCTTCAAATCTTGCTTTTAGAGCTAATTGTTCAGTACCTGGATCTTTACCTGGTTCTAAACTTGCTAGTTCCACAAACACCGCTGGCGCTACTAATTCTTTTCTTATTGCTGGATAAATTTCACACGTCTGTATTGCTGATATTTCTTCTTTTAACTTAGTGCAGATTGCTTGATGTAAATCTTGCAAATTCATATAGGTGTAATGTAACTTAATTCGCGGTGGAAGAATTTTTCAAATACCTTTTCAACTTCATAATTAACAAGATTCTCTATTATCCTTGAAGCCTCAGGTTCTAGTAGCAACTTAATTTCCTTTATTGGCAGGGCTGTTCTTCCTTCACGTTTAAAAATACCGCTATTTCCTTTTGGCATAACTGCTGCAAATCCTCCTATAAACTCATGCTTTCCTACTTTCGATCCTCTTCTTGTTTTTTGTATTTTGCCAATTGTCGATGCTCTAATGTCATAGAGATTTGCTCTAATTAACACTTCTAATCTGCTAGTTTTCGCCTTAAAAATTCTTAATCTCTTTCTTATCAAACCTAAGTTTATTCTCTTTTCCTCACTGATTTCCTTAGCTGCTTTTGATTTTAGCCATATTGCTGTTTTGTTTAATGCACTCACCATTGCTTTTTCCACTTTTTTCCTTTCAGCATCTATACTTTGTATAATACTACCGGTACGCATTTATACTCCTGACGCTCGAATTTTCCATATCATTCCTGAATTATCTTGCAGCGGTGGAGAATATACTTTATATTTACGGTCACCTATAACAAAAACATCTCCTACTATTGGCCTTAACACATCAAACGCACTTACTTCTAACGCTAAAGTTTCTTCCACAAATTGTCCTTCACCAATCTCGTATAATTTATCTGGCTGTTGCTTTAATACTTGTACCATATATGACTTATCCTTTGACTTTCCATAAGATGGTACAAGCCTCCACCTTCTAGGTGGAGAAACTTTAGTTTGTCAATGTCATAACTGTACTTTATAAAGTATAGTTATGACGGAATATGACAAAGGAAAACACACTGTATTTTATCATAGGTACCATATAGTCTGGATTACAAAATATCGGTACAGAGTATTAACTAAGGCTATGAAGGAGAGAATACGAACAATCATAGCAGAAGTATCTGAAGAAATGGGGATTAAGATAGAAAACGGAGTAATATCATCAGATCATTTACATTTATTCGTAGTAATACCTCCTCATATAGCTGTGAGTGATTTTGTTCAAAGAGCCAAAGGCAGGTCTTCACGCAAAATTCAACAAGAATTTCCAGAGCTAAATAAAATGTACTGGGGAAAGCGTTTTTGGGGAAGAGGATACTTTAGTGCTACCAGCGGACATATCACAGATGAAGTCATTAATGAGTACATCAATAAACATACAGATGCACATCAGCCTCATTCTATATCTAGTATAAGATTGGAGTAGCTTTAGCTTCTCACCGCGCTTCCAGCGCTATATCCAACCTTTCGGCTCTCAGCCGATAGTGGTTGAGTCATATAAAGCTATCTCCCCTAAATGGATAAGACAATCTTTCAATAACCTCTTTACATTTTCCTGCATACCATTTTCTATTCATTCAAATTCACTTCTAAAGGCTTCTAAAAATATATTGCATCCTTATATTTTTTTAGCATACTCAACACATATTAAAACCATAAGTAGAGTTTTCTACGTGAGGGCTCTACTATGTTGTTACTATTTTTACCAAAACGGACGGACGGTGGCACATTGGCAATGGATTCGACTGCGTATGTAAATCAGTTCCTCTATCAAATCTCCTTGGTTCTTGTTTTGCATATAGTGGCTGTCCAAGAGTATTTACTGTTTCATTAAAATCTGCTGGTGCAAAATATGTTGTAAATGTGCTTGCTGTTCCTAGTGGAAAACAGTGTCCCGTATCTCTTTCTATAAATCTTCTTACGGTTCCTTCAGGATCAGTTGCTTGCCCTCTATATTCCTCAAATGTAATTCCACAAAACGTAAATCCTGACCTCATATCGTTCCTTAGCGCTGCTCCTTCTTGCCATCTCTCATATGCTTCTTTTACTTTAGCATGAGAAGTTAGTGCATCAAAAAACTCAGGACTTACCAAGGCATGAATTCCGGTCATATATTCACCACTTAGATTATCTTCTATATGCCGGAGTACTTCCAGACACTTACGCTTGACATCTGTTGTTGCTGTTCCAAGGGCAAAATTTACTATTTTTGGTGTTATTTCAAATTCGTTGTACAGATTTAGTAATTCTGACCCGTCAGCATCAAGAATAATTCCCTTCAGCGCTCCCATTCGTAAATGCTCTAATGTTATTGCGTGTTTGTTTCTCATTAGCTGTAAATGGTCAGTTATTACGTCTGCCAGCGCTTTCAGTTCACTTTCTGATCCAAATGCCCTTATTCCCTGTACTTCCTCTGGTAACACTACATCATCATGTGGAATATGCGGAACCGTAAATGTTCTTACCTTTCTTTTGCCGCGTTTTCCTACTGTTGCTGGTGCTCCTGGAACTTGTGTTGGTAGTAAACTTAATACTCCGTTTCGCTCTTCTATGGTAATATGTCTAAATCTTACTGACCTACTTGGAAATAAATTTAAATTTTCAACTCGTCCATAATTTATCGGCAATATATTTATCGCATTTGTTAGTGCCGTCATGCTAAATGCTGTATTTGTAAATGGATTTTGCATTTTTCCCCCTTTTGTGTTTTTAATAGTTTTTTTAAGCTCCCTTGCGGATAATGATCCCTCGTCCTTCAAGTTGCTTTATTGCTGCAGTTTTCTGCTCTTCAGTTATATTTGCTGGCCATACAACTGCATGATCTGCTAGCATTGCACCGCGAGCAATAATTACTCCTTTAGCATTTTCCTTTGCGTTTACATCACTTGCAATAACACCTATTGCGGTTTGTGTGCCATCGGTTGCTGTTGGATTCAAGACCCTAATAAAACCATCTTCAGTCTTTTTAGCAACTACTGCACCAAGCTTGAGATTCTGTCCTTTGGCAACAATTATTTGATCTCGTGAATATAAATTTGATGCTTCATATTTTAGAAGATCTCCTAAATTATTTGTTTCAGTTATACAATTCATAAAATTTTCTCCTTTACTTTCTACTTTTATTATACTGCGAATATTTTAAATACCTGATTGCGCACGACTTCTTGCTACTTGCATCATCAAATCTTCTCCTAAATTCTGTGGTATTGCACTCAGTATCTCTGTCTTCTTCGTTCTCTCTGCAAGTAATTCCATTAAAACTTCCCTTGCTTGCTCAATACTTACACCCTGCTCAATAAATTCTCCTATTTTCTCTGGCATTCGTGATAAGTTACATAAACGTATTAATTCAATAATTTCAGTACGATACTTAGTTAAATTATCAGTTTCTAGGTCATCAATTTCTAGGTCAGTTGTAATTTGTTTATTCATAGTATTTTCTCCTTTGTTAATAAATTCAAAAAATGTTGTAACTCCATCTGCAAGACCTATTTCCACTGCTTTCTCACCAAAATATAGACCTGCTTCTGTTGATCGAATCTTTTCAATTGAAAGACCTCTATTTCTTGCTATTAGCTGCACAAACATTTCATATAGTCGGTCTACTTCTTTTTGTAAGCTTTCCAGACTTTCAGACGTTATTGGCTCATGTGGGTTTAAATCATTCTTTCGACTACCAGCAAAGATTGTGGTGTACTTAATACCTTGCTTTTCATCAAACCTACTTTGATCTATATGACTTGCTATTACTCCTATACTGCCAACACCAGAAGTTCTGCTCACAAATACCTTTTCAGCGCTTGAAGCTATAGCATATGCAGCAGAGTACGCATCATCATTTGCTATTGCCACAATTCTCTTTTTTGCTCTTGATTCGTAAATAAAATCAGCCAAGTCGAATAAACCGTTTACTTCTCCGCCTGAACTATCTATATCAAGCAGAATAGTTTCTATATCTTTGTTTGATAATGCTTCTTCTACTTCTTCTTGAATTTTCTCATACGATGTCATGCCTAGAAAATCATCAAAAGCTCCTGGTTTTTTGGTTAAAATTCCATGTATTGGTATTATTGCTGTCTTTTCTATATTGTTCTTTACATAGTGTTTTACGTTTTTAAAGATAGGTTGTTTTCCGTTATATAGCGACAACAGGTCAAAGCTTTTTTGCTCTATCATCATCGGCCTACATAGCCAGTTGGTTTGTAAAATTTCCATAAAGTAAACGAGATTTATTTTGTTTGTGTCCTGACATCAGAATCAAAGAAAAGGTTGAAAGAATCAGAACGCTTTTGATCTTCTGCTATTTCTTGGTCAATTTCTTCTACATCGTAACCCATTTCTGATACTACTTCCGATCGACTCTTAAATCCATTCCTTACTGCCATTTGCTGTGCTTGCTGGTCTTTCAGTGGATCCACCCAATCAAATCCCTGTGGTATCCATTTTACTTCTTCTTTCGCTGCTTTTGCCACTTTTTCATCTATACAGAGTTCTCCACACAGTACTGCTAACTCTAGCCATCTATTCCATACTGGTCTGCAAAATTGAAATACCATAATGTTGTGTTGCAGCATAGCGCATCTACGACGAAACTCTATCAGTCCTGCTCTGATTGATGAATAATTAACACCCGTTAAATCTCCTGTTAGTTGCTCATATGTTATCCCTGTGCCTATTGCTATTGCCCTCAGTTGCTGTCTCATGAATGCTTCATAACTTCCTCCAACATCAGACGGCTCTGAAAATTTTATGTCTTCTCCTGGGTCTAAAAGCTGCATAGTTCCTGGCTCTAAACCTGATAGTGCTACTCCTTGCTCATTACTTTCACCTTCTCCTAAAATATTTGCTTCTGGATCAAGTCTCGTAATAAACCCTGCAAACATTGCTGCAGTCTTTTTTCGTACTAATTCTGCATCATCGTACTGGTCAAGTTCGTAAAGCTTCAAAAGCACGTTAGAAAGCCAAGGCTCCCCTCTAATTTGTCCAGGTCTTAATGGTCTATAAATATGTAAAACATCATTTGCCGGTACTCTAACTGACTCTCCAAATGAGCCTTCTCCTGGGTGCTCTCTAAATAAATAATATGCTTCTCTTTGCCCAAGCCTATTAAACTCAATCCCGCTTCTTATTACATTACCATTTCCTAAAGTTTGATTTGTTTTATTATCTAAATGTTCAGACTCAAGCACTTGCAGTTGTAATGGCACAGAAAATCTATCTTCCAGCCTTCTCGTTCTTAAACGTACAAAACATTCTCCTCCCTCTATCATACTTCTGCATACTAGAGCTTGTAATCCATAAAAATCACTTATTCCACAGCTATCTGCTTCGTCTGTCCAACGTAGCCATAATTCTTGTACTTTCTTTCGAAATTCTGCATTCCTTGCTTTTGATTGTGGTTTTATTCCTGTTCCAATAGAGTTACTTACTATTGTATCAATAATATTTGCTGCATATGGATTTTTTCTTACCATATCACGAGAGCGGCTACGCAAGTGCTCAAGGCTTTGAGAAAGCAAATTATTTATGCTTCCTGCTTCTCCTTGCCAATACATTACCCTTCTTCCTGAGCCTGCTGCATCCCATGCAGAACTTTTGATTTTTGGCTTGCCAAATAATTGTTTGAAGGTTTTTAACATCCTGATAACCAAAATTCTCTTAATTCTTTCAAAGTTCCGTTAAATTTGTTTCTGTCACATTTTCCGATTCCTTCTACTTCATGCGGCTTTGCTCCTGTTTGACCGTCGGTATATTGCCATAGAGTCCAGTTCCTCCATCCTATTGGTAATGTCAGTTTTGTTCCCCATTTTGCTAACCATAGTGGACATTCTGTTAAAGTTGGGGTGGCAAAATCCTTGAGAAAACTAGGGCTTCCATAAATTAACGGCAAACGTCCGGTTACTAAATAGACCCTATTTACAAAGTCCTCTGCTTGTTTTGGCATTATGCTTTTTCCATCTTTGTTTTCCTCAATGTCAAGGGCTAACAATATATTTGAACTATCACCAATTGTTTCGAGAAAATGCTCAGCTTGGTCTTTGCCGCTTTTTTCCCCGACACCAAAATGGTATGCACCCCAAAGCAATTCCTCTTTTTCAGCGGCTTTTTTCCTTTTTGTATATTCAGGATCTACGTACTTTACCCCCTGGGTGGCTTTGTGAATTATGCCTACTATGCCATCTTCTTTTGTTAATCTAAAATCTATCTCCTGATTCCAGTGCGACAAATCTATTACTGCATTTATAAGCATACCTGGTGTAGCGGTAGCTATCATATACCTCAAATGCTCTAGAAAATCTGGGTATCCATTTTCTATCATGCAACTTCTCATACCACTCCTTTATTCGTTGAAATAACAATCTTTCTTTTTGGTTTTTGACCTTCAACCTTGAGCTCAGCCTTGATTCTTTGTCTTAAGTTTAAAAGATCGTTTATTTGCACTTCAGCATATCTCACTACATGGTCACCATATGCAATTGATACTACTCGCTCTCCGCTTTGCAGCTTCTTTATTGCTTGTTCAACTTGAAACAAATACTCTTCGTTATACATTTTTCAACCACTTACTCTGTCTTACTTTTTTAGGTTTTTTACTTTCCATTTTCCCACTCAAACTATTCCATTTACTCTCTGGCCATCGATCGATTCCAAGCGCAATAGATGCAGCTCTCGCATAAATTCGGCAATCTAGTACTTCATTTCTTTCTCTTACCTTTTGCCACTCTTGTTTGGTATATCCTTTTACCACTTTGCTGACTAATTGCTCTGCTGTTAGCTGCTTAAAATATTCAGGTGCATACTCAGGAAAATGACAGTATCCTGCTGGAGCTTCTTCACCTTCTTTTAAAACATTAAGTAATTGAAAAAGCTCTGACTTTAATATCGATACTCCTGCTGGCCAGAGCTTTATTCCTCTTTTCAGCTTTTGCCCTCCAACTGTTATATCTACTCTACTTGGGCTGCTAAGTGGTACTAGTGCTTTATTTACACCTTTGACTGCCATTACTCTTCCAGAGCCTTGATGGCCTCTTACCCAATTGTATACTTCTTGTGTTGCATATCCAGCATCTACTGCCATCATACTTATCATATACTCAAGCCCATTTTCACCGATAAAATGATGACTCAGAAGCTCCGAAAGCTTTCCCCATACTTCTACTCTTCCAGTATCACCTTCAAATACTCGGTAGTCTATTGACCAACTTTCGCGGCTTTTTCCCCATGCTACAACTTCTACTTCTAACCGATCTTTTTGTACATCTACTCCTGCTGTGAGAACTACTTCACCCTTTGGTACTGTGCCAATTTGATAAGATTCTCTCCTGTTAAATAATTGCTTCCAATCTGGTACTTCTCCTTTATCTACCCAAGTTTCTCCAAGCGTTGTATTTATCCAAACCTTTAACAATTGCTCACTTTCTTTACTATGCAGAAAATCCTCTACTGCTTGATTCCAACTATACCAGCCAACAGGACTATAAAGACTTGATAGATGAAAACCTGCTATTTTGTTACTTGAGGTTTGATTTGTAGCTCTCCATTCTCCACGTTCAAGCATTTCTGTCTTTTGATGATTTTCTATTTTGCCACTACATTCAGTGCAGACATAATGTGCTGTTTTTGCATCATTGTTCTCCCACTTTATTTGTGACCATTTTAGAACTTGATAGTAATTACAATGCGGACAGGGAACAAAAAAATATCTCTTATCTGTTGCTTCAAATTCTTTCTCAATTCTGCTTATTCCATGAATCGTTGGTGTTGATACTAAAAAAATCTTTCGCCGTGCAAATGTATTGGTACGAGCTATGCTGAGCAGTACTGGATCTCCTTCTCCTCCTGAGTCTCCTGGATATGCATCTATTTCATCAAGAAAGAGGTATTTTACTGGCATAGAGCGAAGTCCTACACTGCTATTTGCTCCAGTTATTACTACTATTCCACCTGGAAATTCCTTACTTTGTACAGTATTTCCTGAATCTCTTGATCTTGGGTCTTTTACTTTACTTTTTAAACATGGTGTACTTTCAATAAGTGGCGCAAATCTTCCTTTTGACCAACGCTTTCCCATTTCAACTGTTGGCTGTACTACTAGCATTGGCCCTGGTGTTTGATCGATAATATAGCCAATCCAGTTATTTCCAGCCTCTGTTCCTCCAATTTGTGCTCCTTTCATGAATACCACTTTTTCTACTGGCGAGGACGGAGATAGTGAATCCATGATTTCTTTAAGGTATGGTGTTCTCTCTGTTCTCCATTTTCCTGGCTCTGATGCTGCAGTTGCTGCTAAAACTCGATACTCATTTGCCCACTCTGACACCTTAAGCTCTGGATCTGGTTTCAAACCTTCAGAAAAAGATGTGGCGTATATCATTGTATGCATCTACTCATAACTGGTTCTATCTCGACATCATTAACAATAGAACTACACTCCTCAACAATAGAACTACACTTCTCCATCTCCATAAACATCTTTTTCTGAAATTTGTTTTCTATATATCTTCTGCTCATCTCACTTATCATTAGTGCTATAATAATCGCAAATATCCCTGTTGTTGTTGCAAAAATGATTGCACTGCTTATTGTTGTTGCTGTTAACCCTATATATACCGCTATTGCTACTGCACTTACTGAGGTAAAAACACAGATCGCACTATTGTATTTTCTTACTTTTGCATCTCTATGCTCCATACACCTATAATAAATTGGTACAGATCTGCCTATCTCATCTGGTAATTTGATGCTCTTTTCTTTAAATAAAGTTTTTAGTAACTCTAAATTGTTTGATTTGATTGCTAAATGTAAAACAGGTGTATAATTTGCTCCTTTTTTCAGCAATAACTTTACTACATGTAAATGCCCTTTTTCCGCAGCAAGATAGATCGGTGATAGACTCTTATTATTTGAAATATCAATATCAATTTCTTCTTTTAAGATAGACTCTACAAGCTCAATTTCTCCTCTTTGTGCAGCTAAATGGAGTAGACTATTCTTTTCAGAACCGTATTTATTACTTATCAAAGCCTTCTTTATCTCAGGTTTAGCGTAATCAAATGGTGTCTTGCCACTATCGTCTTTTACCAGAGGATCTATATCTTCTCGCGTTAGTAAAACCTCTATTGTTTTAAGTCTTTCAGCGTAATGTAGTGGCGTTTTATTTTCGTAGTCTTGCAAATTTACTTGAGCATTAGGCTCCTTTATTAAGCATTTGAGAATATCGAGACACAAATCTCTTTCATCGTAATTAGTATTACTTACAGCTATATGAATAGGTGATAATTTCATTGAATTTTGTCCTACACGTGCGCTATTTACATCTGCTCCTAGCTCCAGTAATAACTTTACTATCTCTAATTTTTTGTTGTTAACTGCATAGTGCATCGGTGTCTGATTTCGTGCATCAAAAACCTCGATTTCAGCATTTCCTTCTCTGACTAAAATCTTTACAACTTCTACATGTCCAATACCAGCTGCCAAATGTAATGGTGTATGAAATATTGCATTACGCGAATTAACATCGATGCCTCTATTTATTAGGTACCTTACAGCATTTACCTCACCCACCATTGCAGCTAAATGAAGTAAGCTATCTTGTTCTGACCCGTATTTATTATTAATTAGCGCTTTTAATATTTCTGCTTTTTTTCCTTCTTTAGCGTAATCAAGAGATGTTTTGCCGTCATTATCTTCTACAAAAGGATTAATGTTCTTCTTCGTAAGTAGCAGATCCACCATGCTTAATTCGTCAAATTCTATAGCGCAATGTAGTGGTGTCTTGCCATTTAATCCTCTAACATTAACATCTAATCCAGGTTGATTAATGAGGCACTTTATTAATTCTAAACTTAAGTGAGCAGACATTTTATATTTAAAATTTAGTGTTAGATAATTCTTCAAGCGAGTTTGTAATTTCTTCAGTTAGCGCCATATGAATCTTTTCAGTGTCACTCAGTGATGCAAGCAGCGCTGAAACTCTATTTGGAATATTAAGCAGATTATTACGTACAACTCTTGCTACATTAAATGCTTCGTTTTTCACTTCCTCTACTGCTACAAGCTCTCCTATTTCAGCCTTAGCTTTCGCCTCAAGCAGTTTACCTCGTTCCATTTCATTTTTTATTCGCGTTTTTAGCAACATTGTGGAAAGTTTTTCTCCGTTTTCTGAATAGTTTTTTCTTCTCAATGGTTGACTTGGATCTCTTATTGCTGCCACCGCTTCATTTGCCTGTTCTCTATTGATCAAACCATTCTCCAACTCAACTATTCCTTTTTTTACTAAATAACAGACATATTGCTTTGAAAATCCTTGTTCTCTTGCCCATTCTGTTTGTGTTATTAATTTCACTTTTTTTGCTCCTTTTTTTCTTCTTGAATCTCTTGAAAAGTTTTACCAGCACCAGAAAGAATTGCCTCCCTGCCTGTATACACTTGCCAACGTTTTATCGTTACATCTACAAACTTTGAATCTAGCTCTATTGTTCTACAAATTCTTCCTGTTCTCTCACATGCAATCAGTGTGCTGCCAGAACCGCTAAATGGATCAAGTACTATGTCTCCAGATCTGCTGCTGTTTACTATCGCTCTCTCCATTAGCTCTACTGGCTTCATCGTTGGATGTAGTGTATTATGTGTTGGCTTATCATAAAACCAGAGGTCACTTTGATTTCTACCTCCATACCACTCACGTTTATTGCCACTTTTCCATCCATAAAGCATTGCTTCGTATTGTCTTTGATAATCTGATCTTCCTAGCGTAAAGTGATTCTTTGCCCAAATGATAAATGTTGACCAACGACCACCTGCTTCCTCAAATGCTTTTTGCAACGTCGAAAACTCTGATGATGATGTGCAGATGTAAATTGCACCTTTCGTATATGCTAAAATATTGGAACAGATGTAGTAGAGAAAAAGTTCGTACTTTTCACCTTGATTATCGTTTAATATCTTTTTGTCTTCTCTCTCTTGACTGTTACCATATGCTACGTTATACGGAGGATCACACACAGTAATATCTGCCATTTTATCATCTAACAGCGCTTTATATGATTCAACTACAGAGCTATCACCACAATAGATTCTATGATCACCTAAAATCCAAAGATCACCTGGTTTTGTTACTTTTTTGTCATCAATAGCTAAGTCAGAAAGATCTTCTTTTTCACTATCTAAATCATCAAGGAAATGTTGAACTTTTTCTAATTCAAATCCAGTCATTTTAAGATCAAACTGTAAATCTTCTAACTCTTGAATTTCTACTTTCAAAAGCTCATCATCCCACTTTGCCCAATTAGCTGATTGATTTGCCAGTAATCGAAAAGCTTTAGTTTGTGGTTCATTTAAATTATCACTTAAAACCACAGGAATACTTTCTATACCAAGTTTTCTTGCTGCTTTCAGTCTTAAATGACCATCAACCACAGTTCCATCGCTTTTTGCAACTATTGGTATACGAAAGCCGAATTCCCTGATTGAAGCACACATTCTATTTACTACATCGTCATTTTTACGTGGATTACGCTCATATTCGATGAGATTTTGAGTAGGATAATAGTGGATTGCTAAATTCATATAATTACTGTACTAATTAAAAAGTTAATATTCAAAATATCTCTGACGCTAAAGAAGGCCTGGGGTCAGCACCACCAAACCCGCCATTATGGCCGAAAGGACCCACTTTTTATGAGCTTATTAATATCTTTCCATAACATAGAACATCAAAGCTAAAGCATCTGCTTGATTATCATCTCTAGGTGAAAAACCTTTTTCACGTATCGCTTCAATAACTTCACTCTTACTTGCATTGCCTTTGCCTGTGATAAAGCGTTTTATAGTCTTAACAGGAACACTCTGATAGGGAATATGATTCTCTTCACACCAAGCAGAGAGAACTGCAAGAAAACCACCATAACAATGCGCTGCATCAGTTCCAAGGTGTCTTCTCACTTCCTCAAAATAAACTGTTTCAATACTTGGAAATTTTTCTTTCATTTCATTCAACCACTTACGAAAATTTAGAAATACCATGCCACCTCCACTAAAACGACTAGTATGAAAACTCTCACTGCCACTTTGAACTATTCCATCATGTAGAATAGCCCATCCGGTTTGTTTCCCTAAATCTAGTGTTAGTATTGACATTCTGTAAGATATTTGTTTGGAGGTAGCCTAAGCAATAACATGGACACTTAAGTTACCTCTTGAAAATAGTGGGAGTGAAAATTACG
Organism: Wolbachia endosymbiont (group B) of Cyclophora punctaria; assembly: GCF_964028235.1. Taxonomy (NCBI): domain Bacteria; kingdom Pseudomonadati; phylum Pseudomonadota; class Alphaproteobacteria; order Rickettsiales; family Anaplasmataceae; genus Wolbachia; species Wolbachia endosymbiont (group B) of Cyclophora punctaria. The sequence goes on along the minus strand of NZ_OZ034749.1, from coordinate 553,178 downwards.
AGTTTCAAACTTTCATACCCCTCTACTAATTATATATCGCAAAAACTTCACAGAATGTTCAAAAAAATATTATTTTTTATGTTTTTTCAAATTACGCTGAACAAATTCATTTCATTTTGCGATTAATTACTTATGAGGAAACAGAAAAAATCCCTGATAAGTTTTAATGGAGAATTTATGAATATTTCATGCGATTTCAACAATACTATTTCACAAAGTTATCTACCATCATCAGAAGAAACAGCGAACATAAAATTAAGGCTTCTGGCCGATCTCAGATCTTGTCTTTCTTACTTGCTACCAAATGGGGTTTTTCATGGTAATAGGTTTTATGTAGGTGATGTACATGGTAATCGAGGAAAAAGTTTAGTAGTAGAATTAACTGGTAGTAAAGCTGGGCTTTGGAAAGATTTTGCAACAAATCAAGGTGGTGATATTATTGATCTTTGGGCAGAAGTACACTCCAAAACAGAATTTCATGAGATAATGGCTTCTATAGCTGAGTGGCTTGGGTATAACAAAAAATATACAGAGAAGCAATACATTGACGAAGACTTTGAGAAATTTATTACCTACAGTTGGAATTATTATGATGAAAATGGTCAGGTGATTGTAAAAGTTTACCGTTCTGATTTTCCTGGAAAGAAAAAAGTATACAAGCCTTTTAATGTTAAAACGTTGAGTTATAAAGCACCTGATACAAGACCACTATACAATATCCCTGGTATTTTGAAGTCTGATAAAATCATTCTTGTTGAAGGTGAAAAATGCGCAGAAGCACTAATAGAAAAAGGAATTACTGCAACAACCACAATGTCTGGAGCAAATGCAGATGCGGACAAAACTGACTGGTCACAACTTAAAGGCAAGCATATTGTTATTTGGCCGGATAACGATGAGCCTGGTAAACAATATGCTGAAAATGCTACTACAAAACTTCTCAGCTTAGGTATTGCATCGCTTTCTATAGTCAAAATTCCAGAAGGTAAACCAAAAGGTTGGGATGCTGCGGACTATGTACAAGAAAACACAAATGTTTCTGACTTCATTGAAAATAACTTGAAAAAGGTAATTATTAGACCACCACTGAACATTTTAGACTGGAGTGCAGATCGTTTTGTAGGTCCAGTACCAGAGCAAAAGTTTCTTGTTGAAGGAATATTTCCTTTGGGTGTTACTTCAATAGTAGCTGCTATGGGAGATACAGGTAAGGGTATGCTACTCCTCGATTTGGCGCTTAAGGTTGCAAGTGACACAGATCAGATATGTGGTTTTGGTTCACCTGTTACTGAACATGGATCAGTAGTAATCTTTTCAGCAGAAGATGATGCAGGCGAGGTACACCGTCGGCTTGAACGTCTTGATCCTGAATGTAAAAGATTAAAATTTAAAGATAAGCTGTTTATAGTACCACTACCAAACGTAAGAGGATCACTGACAATACTGAGAAGTATTCGTGGTAAAATTATTGAAGTTTCGCCTGAATTTGAGTCTATAATAAAACAACTTGATAAAATTAAAGATCTGAAATTAGTTGTGTTTGATCCTCTTGCATCGTTTATTCATGCAGACATAAATGCTGATCCTGCTGTAGGAGATTATCTAATGTGTTTATTGTCTGATTTAGCATGTAGTACCGGAGCTTCGATAGTTACTGCTCATCATCTGAGAAAACCAAAAGGAGAAAAGCCTATATTAACTGCTGAACAAGCACGTGATGCAATTAGAGGCACATCTGCTCTTGTTAATGGTGTCAGATGCTCATATGCTTTTTGGCCAGTAGAAGGTACAGCTAAGCCAGAGATCTTTCAATCAATAGGAGAAGCTCCAAGACAGAATGCGTTATTTTATGGAGCAGTTGTTAAGGCAAATGGTTTAGCTGACCGAACTGTACGTACTTACCTGAGAAACCAAGAAACAGGGCTATTAGAAGATATAACAGTGCAACTAAAAGGTAAAAATGCTAGTGAAAAAGACCTTAAAATGTATCTTGTTGATGCAATTGCAAGATCTGCTGTTGCAGGGCATCCATTCACTCATACAGGAAATACAGGAGTATACAAACAACGGCACAGATTACCTGATATTCTTCATGGTCTAGGGAGAGATAGACTAGAGCGTATAGTACAAGAACTTCTACAAACAAAGAAGTTAGTAAAAGGAATGTCTACAGGCTCGAGAGAAGATAAATGGCTTGATGTTAGAGAAGGCCCTTTTGCTCGTGGTGTTGGAAAATTTACTCATGGAGCTGAAGGTATTATACCAAATCTCATTTCTAACAAGACAAATTAGAAACAGCCCTTTTTGACTATAATTGAAGAGTTTAAGCAAATTCATAATATGTTCTATTTGTCTTTCCAATAACAAAATTAGTTGTAGATAAAATTACGGGTAAGCTCTTCAAGCATCTGAGGGTTTACCCTATTTTTTTATTACAAGCATTGGAATACATTATATATTATAACTTCAACTAGAAGTTGATAGAATATATAAAAAATCATACCACTAATAATTGAATTATGTTCCTATTCCTGCGTTACTGAATCAGTAATCAGAAATTAAGGAATGAAAAATACCTCTAGAAACCTAAACTTTATACTCTCTATTCCTAAAAGTGTTCCTAGAAAGCACCCCTCTAAAGTTGGCCATTATGGCTGATTCTACGTTCCTAAAACCCTTATATTATTATATAATATATATGAGTAATAAATAAAAGTAATAATAAATATAAATAATAGTAAATTACAAACAGTATAAAATGTTAATGAAAGTAAAAAGACTACAAAAATATTACTAAGATATTTAAATTGAATAAAAAAGAACAAATGACTGACAATAGCGTTTTTAAAAGATTCTACGACTTTAAGGTCAATTATACTACCTTGAACTAAAGAACGCTTATAAACCACATTAAAACCGATTAAAAGGCAATTAACACTACATTTTAACTTCGCAAAAGATTCCTACCCAACTTTATCATGTTTTATTTTAGTTATAAAGAAATTTTTTTTAAAGCTGAATTAACTTGAAAGAACATAAAAAACCTAACAAACAGTGGAAGGATAAACATGCTGAGTTTTAAAATCAAAGTCTTTAGTAGATTTAAAAGGCCTAATCATTTTTGTCTTTTTGATGAGCTTTATCGAACCAATTTTAAAATTATTTAAACTTTTTTTGAAAAATTTCCGGAAAAAGTTGTGACTAATCCGGTATAATTATTATAGAGGACTATGAATTTTAGATGCTCCAGAAAGAAGCGGTTAAACAAATGCTTAGAAAAAAATAAAATGACCTTCAATTGCGTTTCAAGACGATTCTGTAATGAATTATACCACCTCTATGCAATAACGCTTGTTGTTTGTAAAGAAATTTCTTACAAGCCTGACAAAAAAATTCACCTTTCTTTATAGGGTTAAAAAAGTTTTATAAAATCTTTAATTCTTTAGTAGAAATCTTATTGGATCAACCTATTTTTCTTCTTTTCACCGAACCATGTCTGAACAAATTTTTCACATGGGGGATGCTTCAAGAAAAAAGGCCAGAATATCAATAGTTTTATTTTTTCATATGGGGGAACGAATTTTTCCCATGCCGTACAAAGTGAGGTTAAAACCCTTCATCCTTATTCCTTTCAATCTTTCATGGAGTGCTATATGCAATCTAAAAATAAATATCCTGGTATTGATCCTTCAATCATTAAACAAATACGAAAACGTGCTAGACAAATTAAATCTTATAAATGCTGTGTTAATTCTGATATTGAAGATATAAAGCAGCAGCTCTTATGTGAAACTTGGTCTGATTTAAGCCAGTATAATGGTGAAGAAAGTGGTAGAAATGCATTTATTCATAGTGTCATAAAAAACCATGCAATAAGCCTTCTACGCAAACAATCCTGTGCTAAACGTGGTAGTAAAGCAGGCGTAGCATTTGTTGATATTACTGACTTGGATGATGTTATTGATGAAAATAGTAATTTTGCAGATAAAGTAGCAGCTAGTGTTGATATAAACGAAGCAATTTCAAAACTACCAAAGCTCTGGCAGGACATTTGTTATCAGCTTGAATCTCATAGTATCTCTGAAATCGCAGAAATACATGGAATATCTAGAACAACCATCTATGACATTAGAGAACAAATACGCGCTAAACTTGCTCATCTCAAAATATATTTATGAAAATTTTTGAACAAATCGTCGTCATTTTGCGATTACATATTATGAAGGGGTAATAAAACTATGACTTTAAAAATAATAAATAGTGAACAAAGAGTAAAAATGGTAACAGGTGTGAAGATAGTAATCTTCGGACCATATGGAATTGGTAAGACCAGTCTGCTTAAAACTTTGAATGAACCGACACTTTGTCTTGATTTTGAAGCTGGGCTACTTGCTGTTCAAGATTGGCAAGGGGATTCTATAAGTATTCGTACCTGGAATCAAGCTCGCGATATTGCCTGCCTAATTGGTGGACCTAATCCTGCATTAAAATCTGATTCAGCATATAGTCAAAGACACTATGAGCATGTATTCAGTAAGTACAAAGATCTAGAATTCTCTAAATATAGCTGTATTTTTATCGACAGTATTACAGTAGCCTCGCGGTTATGTCTTTTATGGGCAAAAATGCAACCAGAAGCTTTCTCTGACAGAAATGGCAAACAAGACATGAGAGCTGCATACGGGTTACTTGCTCAAGAAATGATGGCTTGGCTCAATCAGTTTCAACATATTCCCAATAAAGATATCATTACAGTTGGTACGTTAGGTCAATATTTAGATGACTTCAATCGCCCAACTTGGCTACCACAATGCGAAGGAGCTAAAACTGCCAGTGAAATACCTGGTATTGTTGATGAAGTAATTAGCATGGTAAGCATCAAGAAGGATGATGGTACAGAGGTACGTTCCTTTGTTTGCCATACTATTAATTCTTGGGGATATCCTGCTAAAGATCGTAGTGGTTGCCTTGATATGGTTGAAGAGCCGCATTTAGGTAAATTACTTACAAAAATCAAAACTAAAACCTTTTCTACTTCTACTCAATTTATGCCACACAACTAACTTTTGGAGGTTACATATGTTACAAGACTTTTTAACTACTGGTCAAAAGATTCCCTTTTTCAGTATGAAAGAATATTTGAATGACCAATCACCTATACCGAAAGACATCGTCTCACCAAGAATTTTAACTCAGAGAAGTTTATTGGTTCTAGGTGGCCCTCCTAAAATAGGTAAAAGTGACTTTTTGATCTCTTGGCTTGTCCATATGGCTGCAGGTGTTTCTTTTCTTGGTATGACTCCAAGTAGACCTTTGAAAATCTTCTACATGCAAACTGAAATTGAATACGAATATATGAAGGAACGTTTGCAATGTCTTCAACTTGATCCAGAACTTTTGGCAATAGCTGCTAATAACCTAATAATTACGCCAAAAGTGCATTTATCATTTTGCCATGAAGAAATAAATTACATAAAAGAAATTGCGAAGGAACGCTTTAAGCCTGATATTTTGGCAGTGGACCCTCTGCGCAAAATCTTTAGTAGTGAGTATGGCAATGAAAACGATAATAGCGCTATGCTATTCTTTCTGCAAAAAACTCTTGAAAAACTACGTAATGCTATTAACCCAAATGCTGGAATAATATTAACGCATCACACGAAAAAATTATCCAAGAAAATGCTCGAAGAAGATCCATTTCAGGGCTTAAGTGGTGCTGGATCTCTCAGGGGATTTTACACTACTGGCATGGTGATGGTTGCTTATGATGAGGAAAGTACCAGACGTCAAATAGTATTTGAGCTACGCAATGGTGAACGTGTGCCAAATAAACTTATCGATAAGATCAACGGTAGCTGGCAGCTTCTTGATCAATGGAATAACTGAGCTTTTTTTAAAAATCAATTGATATATAGGGGGCAACTTATGCTGCAAGATTTTTTAACTGATTTCAATAATGCGAAACTACAGAGTAGTTTAATACCTAAAGGTACAATAGTCAAGGTAAAAATGGCAATTAAGCCTGGTGGTTACGAAAATTGGTTCACTAAAAGCTATGATACTGGCAGCATCTATTTAAACGCTGAATTTACCGTCATTGAAGGTCCATACGCAAAATGTAAGATTTACCAAATAATTGGTATTAAAAGTGGCAAATCAGAAGGTAAAGAAGATACTTGGGGAGAATCTGGACGTTCTATGATTCGCAGTATTTTAGAGTCAGCTCGTAATATTCATACAAATGACACATCAGAAAAAGCAGTTCTTGCGCGAAAAATCAACTCAATTGCAGATTTAAACGGCCTGGAGTTCACAGCAAAAGTAGGCATTGAGGCTAATAATACCTATGGAGATAGGAACAGAATTGCTACGGTCATTACTCCTGAACAAGAGAAAAATTCAGACGCTGATTGGATACCATTCTAAATAAATTGCAACTATTTTTATAGTAAATTAATCGGAGGTTACATGGAGTTTTGCATTACTGAATCAAGACAAGAGATAAAAATGTTATTGGCTCACAATATTAAAGAGTGTCTGTCTTACTTATTGCCTGGTGGTAAATTTGGTTATGGGTTCTATTCTGGAAATATTAATAAAGACCACTTGATGGTAGTGGCAGAAGGTAAGCAAACTGGCACTTGGTATAACTGTGATAAGAAAACTAACGGAGATATTATTGAACTCTGGAGCATAATAACCAATAAAACTGATTTTTCTGAGATTACCAGCCTTATAACCAAGTGGCTTAGTGAGCGTATAATAGCAAAATATAGCTACCTTGATAAAAATAATGAGGCTATAGCTTATGTTTATTTGTATAAAAACAATTATAGACATATATGGAATCTAAGAACCTCTAGGAATGGTCTGAAGCCATTATATAACATTCCCGGTATTATTAAGTCTGATGAAGTGATTATAGTTAAAGGTGAAAACCGTGCTGATAGTTTAATAAAGAGAGGTTTTACAGCAACAACTGCAATAGATGATGATATTGAGAAAACGGATTGGTCTATGCTAACAGATAAGCATATAATAATTTGGCCGGAAAAAGATGAACAATATGTTAAAAAAGTAGCAGTGGAACTAGACAATTTAGGTATGTCCTGTGAGAATCCTGAAAGTTTAGGTATATCATCTGAGAACCGTGAAAGTTTAAGTGTATTATCTGAGAAAAAAGCATTTCCTGCTAGTCATTATCTAAATGATAAATCTCCATCACCAGAGGATATAATTTTACCGAGAATTCTTACTCCTGGAGGACTTTTACTACTTGGAGGAGCTCCAAAGGTTGGCAAGACTGATCTACTGCTTTCTTGGTTAGCACATCTGTCAGCGGGACTACCGTTTTTGAGTATGGTTCCAATTAGACCATTAAAGATCTTTTATCTTCAAACTGATCTTGAATATCCCTACATTAAGGAACGGCTACAACAATTGAAATTTGATGATAAATCTCTAGAATTAATATCAAAAAATTTAATTATTACACCAAAAACAAGCTTACTTTTGAATTCTCAAGGAGTAGAAGAAGTAAAAGATATTATAGCAGAGAGACTAGACGTTAAAACAGTTGATATCATTGCTATAGATACACTACGTGGTGTTTTTGATTTCAATCAATATAAAGGAGAAAATAGTAATAGCTCGATGTTTTGTTTTTTAAAAGATAGAGTTGAAAAATTGAGGTCTATAACAAACCCTAGTTGTGGAATCATTTTAACGCACAATACTAACAAGGTATCGAAAAAGTCATTAGTAGAGGAACCATTTCAAAACTTTAGCGGAGCATCGGCTTTAAGAAGTTTTTATACTTCAGGGATAATGATGATCAAGCCAAACGGAGAACAAAATACTCGTCAATTGATATTTGAACTTAGAAATGGTAAATCTATTTTACCTATGCAGATCGAAAAAGTAAATGACAGTTGGCAAACTGTATCAGAAAAACCAACTGTAAAACAACGTCGAAAAAAAAGTTATGACATCATTTTACGGTTAATTAATGAGAGAGCAGCTAAGGGAAAATTTTATACTAAAAGCCAATTTTGCTATTTATTTGAAGATACATTTGGTTTGAAGAGTTGTCATTCCATTCGTAGATATGTTAACGCATTAGTTGCTTCAGGTTATATTAAATTCTATGAAAAAGAAATACCAGAGCGCGTAAAAGTTATGAAAGTGGCTGAGCATTTAACGAGGAGAGATATTTAATAACACTCATTTTTTAAGAACAATAGTAAAAGGATTAAGCCTGTAGCCATATTCCTTAGTACCTATCCCTGACCATGGCAGAGTTTGAATAATATCGTCTTTTTTGACATTTAAACCTAAAGTTATAGCCAATTTCTCTGCTATAGTTTTTTGCATTCTATTTATTGGTTTGCGAATTTGTTGTTCAACATCGTGAATGTTTTCTAAGCGATTTGCAATTTCTCCAACGTTTAAAGTTTTGTATTGCTCTGGAGAAATTCCACTTTTAAAGTCATGAAAAAATTGATCTAAGAAAATAAAAAATATTCTTCCAGACTTTGACTGTGTTTCGATAACTCCTATACCATTAACACAAATGTCATTGCCTTTAATATGGAGCTGAAAAGTCTTTTCTGCTGGAGTAGACTTAGTCTGTTGCAATGGAATGTAAGAATAGCAATTGAATGCCTGAAAAGAAACATTAGGTAATAATTCTGGTACTCCTTTTTCTACTGTTTGATGCAATACTTCATTTAAACTTTGATCTTCGCAAATTAGATCTGCTATAGGAACAATGTGTAGATTCAGTGGTGGCTTAAGACTCTCCTTATTAAAAGTTATTAAAGCAGTAGGGGTGGTTTTTAACTTATCCACAGCAGAGTATGAGTTATCAGGACAGCATTCGGGAATAATTAAGCTGATAAGGCTTGTGTCAACAATAACATAATAAACTCCGGTTGCTACTTTATTACAAGTAATCTTTAAACTTGCTAATTGCTTTTCAAACCATTCTATAACTTTCAAATGATTAACTTTTACCTCTAAAGAAAAGTAACGCTGTTTTTTATAAGTATCAGGTAAAATATCACGTTCACAGAGGTCACACATTATTGGGTTATCATAATCTTCATCATAATCGCTGACAATTTCTAATCTATTGTTGCAGAAAGGATTTATTACATGAAAATCAAACTCATCTTCATCATTAGCACAGATTATAAAGTAATATTCTCTTAAATTTACAAACCCAAGACTTGACAGGTATTGTGCAACTTCTAAATAATCTCTGCTAGGTGTATCATAAGAGTCACTCCACCGTAGCAGATTAGTAACTATTTGCCTGTAGAAAGTTGGATTTTGCTTTTGACAGAATGGTAAGTCCATAAGTATTGGAAAACATTAACTTAAAATCTTCACGTTCTTTTTTATCAAGTACGTGTTCTGAATAATTGATCGCTATATAGTCTGTATTGGCATGAAAAGATAGAGTAACTTTTTTGTTTCTAAATATCACCTTTATATGTTGAACAAGACTAATATTGTAGATTATACTGCCAATTGAAGGCTCTAACACCTTTAACCACTTTTCTATGGAATTTGTGTTTAATGTAAAATAAGTGCTTGGTTCAGGTGACGTAAACTTTAATTCAATTAATTTGATGTCTTTTATTAATTCATGTACACAGTCAGTCAAGAATGTACGCACTTGGGCAACTTTATTCTGATTACGTAGATTAATAAATGAGCATTCACGTTGAAAATATCGACTGGCAATGCTGTTTGCTATTTCTAAGCCACGTTTGAGGTTTTTAGTACACAAATTTACCTGATTGCTATTTAAAGAGAAGTCAAGAATAATCCAGTCAGGTTTGTAACCGTGTATTACTTGGTTTGAGCTAAGTACCAGGTCTGAATCACTAGCACGACGTATAAATAAGTAAATGCGGTCTTGGTAGTAAAAAAAACCTTTGAACTTACTTTCAAAGTTGTCATTTGCTAGAGAATCATGTTGAGTTAATATCTCTCGCAGTACCTCTTTCGACAAAAAATCTTTAAATGAGCTCTGTCTTTGTCTTGGAGGATTATTTAAAATAAATGATGAAAAACTTCTTTTTTGAACTTTATTAAAAAGAAAGACGTGCTTCAGCAAGTTATGGTCAATAAGAAAGAGAGTAAATAGTATAGATTTTTTATCATATTTTACATCGCCACTCAATATAGGCTTTGCTATCTCAATTATGGCTGAATCAGACTTCAAACGGCTAAAGTAGCTGATTAAATAATAATTAGGTAAATAATCAAGGTTGCTGTCGATAAGGAATTTACGCTTTTGCTGAACTGACCTATAGTCATAATAAGGACTATTATCAAACAAATGCTGTTGATAATTGAAGTGTTGTTTAAGAATAACATTTAATTGCTTATTATTAAGAGAGTTAATCCAACTTTTGCACAAATCAGGATTTTGAAAACTCAATAGTAACTCAGTAGCAGGAACTTCAAGATCATCTTCCCAGAATTCTTGATTGGCAATCATTATCCAAAAGAAAAAATATTATGACAACTGTAGTATATTAAACAGTTGCGTCAATACTACCATAAAAAAATAATAAAAAAAAATTGAACAAATTGAAGAGAAAAAGCGATTATATATAATAGGAGGGTTGAAAACAGATAATGTCAATTCTAACGCAATCAGGCAGAGCAGCAATAGCAGCCAGCATAAAAAAGCAATCTATCCATCTTGCTTGGGGAAGTGGTGATGGAAGCTCTGGAAATAGCCATAAAGTAGAAAAAACTTTCGTTAAGGGTGAAATAAAACTTGATCATCAACCTGTTAAAGATGTGAAGGTTGTTACAGGACAAACAATGCATCAGCCAAGTGTTGACTATACAGTTGATAGCAGTACTGGTGTAATTAAACGTACGGAAAATAGCTCTATTCCAGTAAGTGATAAAGTTACCATAGAGTACATTCAAAGCACACCACCTGAACCTATAAATTCTATAAAGCTCTTGAATGAACTTGGCAGACGTACTGCAGATGAAGTGCTATTCTGCACAGGTGATGAAAACGGCGAACTTATAACTCCTTCTGGAAGGTTTAGGCCTTCTGATGTACCAACCAATAATCTTTTTCTCAAATTCACTTTCGATTTCACGGATGCAGCAAATCGAGTAATCAGAGAGCTAGGGGTTATGGTTGGTACTAAAGTAAAAAAAGAATTACCTGAAGGACAGAGATATTTTGAACCTCAAGATATAGAAGACCATGGGATTTTATTGGTTTTGGAACATACCGTACCACTTATCAGAACATCTGCAACTCGGGAAACTTTTTCATTTGTTGTAACTTTTTGAAACAAAATGACTTTAAACGCCTATTATAACCGTTTTAATCCTGACAAAGAATACGAAAAAAGCTTGTTCCTGGCAGGAAGAGGTTTACAGTCTGCAGAATTAAATGAAACTCAGGAGTATGCTCTTTCTAAGCTTAAAGGCATAGGAGATGCAATATTTCGTGATGGTGATGTTGTAACAGGAAGTAATTGTATTATAGATAGAGAAACTGGTAAAGTTACACTTGAAAGAGGAAAAATCTATCTTCGTGGAGCAGTTAGAAAAGTCGAAAAAGAAGAGTTTGTTATTCCACTGAGTACCACAGTTCGTATAGGTGTTTATTATCTAGAATCTACAATTACAGAACTTGAGGACGAAAATCTTCGTGATCCTGCAGTTGGTACAAGAAACTATCAGGAAGTAGGAGCTGCAAGGCTTAAAGTTTCCACCATTTGGGGTTATCAAGCAGAAGGTCTTTCTCCACGTTTTTCTGAAGGAGAATTTTATCCAATTTATAACATTGAAAATGGAGTATTAATAGAACATTCACCGCCACCACAAGCAAACATAGTAACTACAGCTCTTGCTCGTTATGATAAAGAAGCAAATGGATCTTACGTAGTAAACGGTCTAGAAGTAATTTGTTTGCAGAGAGAAGAAGGGGACGAAAAGGGGAAAAAAATATTTGTGATTAATGAGGGCAAAGCTCATGTTGATGGCTATGAGATTGAACTTCCTCACAGTATTCGTGTTTCTTTTGATGACGATCCAGATATAAAATCAGTTGAATCAGAACCACATACTTTTCAGCCAAATAGCCAAAGAGTAATGGAACTGAAGGTGAATGATTTTCCAATAAGTGAAATTAAAAAAGTAGATATAACTGTTCAAAAAACCATTACCATTACTCACGGTTCATACTCAGGAGCTGTTGATCCAATACCTGACTCTGCGGTACTTGAGATTATTCAAATTAAACAAGGCAATGTTATTTATGAAAATAGTATAGACTATAAGTTAAATGCAGGAAACGTTGATTGGTCATTACCCGGCAAAGAACCAGCACCTGGAAGTAGTTACCTTATAACCTATCGCTGTCGCACTCAGGTAAGTCCTGAAGATATAAATGAAGAGGGATGTAAAGTAAGAGGTGCCGTTGATAACAGTCTGGTTCTGATTGATTACACCTGGAAAATGCCACGCTATGATTTAATTACTATCGATAGCAAAGGAGCAGTAAGGAGAATAAAAGGTATAGCTCACCCTTGGCGACCATCAATGCCTAAAGCACCTAGCGGACAACTTTTGCTCTGCTACATTCATCAGACATGGAAAAACGGAGAAAAAGAAGGGGTAAAAATAGTGAATAATGCTATTCATGCTGTACCGATGAATGAGCTTGAAGCAATGAAAAAAGGAATAAATGATCTTTATGCGCTGGTTGCACAGGAGCGTTTACGCAGTGATGCAAATTCAAGAGAACCTACCACCAAAAAAGGAGTATTTGTTGATTCATTCTTTGATGATGATATGCGCGATCAAGGAATTTCGCAGTCTGCAGCAATAGTAAACAAAGAATTAATTTTACCTATAGATGTGGAAATTATTGATGTTGAAAGAGGTAAAGAACCTTATCTTTTACCTTATAAACTTGAACCGGTACTGGAGCAGCTTTTACAGACTAAAAGTGAAAAAATTAATCCATATCAAGCTTTTGATCCAGTCCCGGCACAAATTACTCTAAATAAAAACATTGACCACTGGACAGAGGTTACCACTAATTGGAAAAGTCCAGTAACCAGAGTATTTAATGTTAAAGAAACGACAGAGCTGCTGTCAAGTACTTCATACGAAACTGAATTTATGAGAGAAGCAATACAGAATTTTGAGATCGAAGGTTTTGAGCCAAATGAAAAGCTCAAGGAGGTGAAGTTCGATGGTATCTTCATTCAGCCTACTGCGTAAGAGGTAAAAATATGCTCACAGCTAACAACCAGGGAAAATTAAAGGGAAAGGTGAAAGTGCCAGCAAACATTCCAGCAGGTACTAAATTAGTACAGTTTTACGGTGATAAAGGCAGTTATGGAGAAGCAACTTATACTGGTAAAAAAACAATTACCATAGAGGAAAGAAGAAGAGTTATCGCAGCAAGAAGAGTTGATCCTTTAGCGCAAACGTTTACTTTAAATGAAAGTAGGCACATAGGAGGTGTGGAGCTATGGTTTATAAATAAAGGCAAAAAACGTGTTGTTGTGCAGATTAGAGAAACAGCAGTGGGAGTGCCCTCGCAAACTGTCATTGCTGAAAGCTATATTGAGCCAAAAGATATAAAGATAGATGGCACAGCAACACGTATAGAGTGGTCACCAGTGTTTTGCCATGCAGGAGAAGAGTATGCAATAGTTTTACTTACCGATGATTCAGAGACAACAGTCAAAATAGCAGAACTTGGCAAATATGATGCAGTAAATAGCCGCTGGGTAACGAGTCAGCCTTATCAAGTAGGAGTATTATTATCATCGAGCAATGCAAGTACCTGGACACCGCATCAGAATTTAGATTTAACGTTTCGATTACTAGCTGCAAAATTTAGCGAAAGTTCTCACGTTATTGATCTGGGCAAAGTTACTGTAAATAATGTATCAGATTTAATTGTTTTGACGAACGTCGAAAAAGTAGCATTTGATACCAATGTAGAATTTATCTTAACAGATGAAGAGGGAAGAGAAAACTTTTTGTCTGATAATTTGCCGCTCGCACTGCGTGAAAGATTATCTGGAGAGCTAACGGTAAAAGCAAGCCTAAAAGGAGGGCGAGAGAAAAGTCCAGTGCTATATCCTGGGTTACAGCTAGTTATGGGTAATCTTTCAGAGTCTGGAGATTATGTTACAAGAAGCATTACAGCAGGGGCTAATACTAAGATCACCATAACATATGATGCGCTAATACCTAGCACTGCAGACGTTAAAGCATATGTGCAAAAAAATGTGGATTGGCAATTAGTAAATTTAACATCAGGAAAACCAATAGGGGAAAATTGGGTAGAGAGGACTCATGTACTGACAAACTTTAATGCTAATGAGACAAGAATAAAATTAGTTTTAAGTGGAACGGTTATCTATCGTCCTAAAGTAAAAAATTTGCGAGTGATTATTACTTGAATCAATGCCAAATGACCAAACCAAACGAGGATATCCTTTGCCAAATCCAGAAAATATTGCAGTGGAAGATGTAGTACGTATTCGAAAAGCTATAGAAAAAATAGATGAAGATATTACCGAAAGAGAAGATAAACATAATCAACTTAAAAGTAATTTTGAAAGATTTAGCTTTGAATCTTTTTTAAATTTGTGGGGTAATGAATGACAATTGCCAAAGAAGTAGTTTATGCATTGCATCAGAGACTGAAAGATCTATCTGTAAATGCTACCCCTGATCAACTCGCCTATCTCGCAAAATCTCTAGAGTCTATTGCTGGGCAAAGTACAGTACTTGATATTGTACAGATGACTGATGCAAAATTAAAAGAGCTTCTTGACAGTAGCACAAGTCATTTAAATAAATTAGATAGTAGTAAAAACAATGCATTAGCGGCAATCTCTGAATTAGAAGGAAAGTCGTTAAAGAAAATAGATGAAAAAGGAATTACAAACTTATCACTACTTGATAGCAGAAAAGATTCACATGTTGCCACCATCAATAATGCCGGAGACTTAAATAGCATAAGAAACACATTAAATAGCCTTAAAGCCATAAGCGATATACCAACTGGTTCATCAATTATGAAGGAAATAAAAACCAGAGAAGACCAATTAAAAACACTCACAACTAAATTTAACTCGATTAATGATGTGCCAAATGGGTCATCAATTATAAAAGAGATAAGAAAGCGCAATATGGTTGAACCTGAATCATTACCTTTTCTGTTCGGCATTCTTAATCGATATAATGACTATGGTTGGTCTGATGATAATGGCTATTTCAAAACAGAATTAGGGCAGTGGTATAAAGATACAGCAAAAACCGACTATATGCTGCAGCTCCTTGCAGGTAGTAATACTTATGATTGTACGTATTCTAGTTTTTATCATCCACCACAGTTGTACTTCTTACAAGGAAGTAACGGTAAATTTCTGTACAGAAAAGCATTTTTACGTCGTAGTCACAGCTCAGATCAATACAGTTACCCATATGCACTACTTGGAGTAATATTTGTAAAAAACACTACAAACAGCGATAAAACGCGAACGCTTCATTTTAGTGGTTCATCACGTTGGAGTTCAGGATATGAAGGAGCAGGGTTATTCGTAGGAACACCTAGTCACGTTAATACTAATAAATCGGCAATCTCAGGAATAACTTGGACAAATATTTACAACTACTCAACTAATTCCGCAGTATTTAGTAGTTCAAATAATATTACTGTGCCAGCAAATAAGACAATAGCAATTTTATTTTACGCATCGCCATATTTTTACACATCTGATTATCACCATTACAGTTGGTTTATGAGGTGGAGTATTTATAACTTTCGGAGCAATTTTTTAACTACAGGGCTTGAGATAGATGTGGAAAGAACTCTAAAAGCTTGGCAATGTCCTGGATTATCTAACACGCATGAGATTTGGAGGTAACAAACAATGTCTATCTACATTAGATTTGAAAATGATAAACAAGTAGAAACAACAATACTTGAAAGCAAGCCAAAAGGTAAAAATTGGTATGAAGCGCCAAAAGATTTTGATTGGCAAAAAAGCTATTGTTTAACAGAAGGAGGCAAAATTGCTCAGCGGAATCAAGAAGATATTGAATTGGAGTTATTGCAAAATGCGAAATTTTCTGCACTTTCTAATCTTCGTGCTTATTATGATAACTATACTAACCAATACACAGGACATTCTCACCAGAAGTCTAAGTCGTATGCGATACAAGCGAAAGCCGCAAAAAGCATTCTAGCAGACCAAGATGAAAAGGATAAAGAAATTATAGAACCTTTAGCAAAAGTCCGTGGTATTACAGTTATCGAAATGGCAAGGATAATCGAGGAAAAAGTGAAAAAAGCAGTAAAAGCGATAGTGAAATGCGAGGAGTTGGAAGACATGGCGAAGAGGAAAATTGAAGAAGCTAAAAGTGAAGAAGAACTGCAAACTTTGCTAGATGATTGTAAACAAAAAATGCAAAACCTAGAAACTTAAATTCTTTTCAAAAATCAGCGTGCAAGGAAAAAAATGACAGAAGAATTTTTGCACGGAGTAAATGTTATAGAGGTAACCTCTGGAGCAAGGGCAGTACGTACGGCTAAATCATCAGTGATAGGTGTAATTGGTACTGCACCTGAAGCAGATGAGCAAAAATTTCCGCTAAATAAACCAGTGTTAATTGCAGGAAGCTTAAAAGAAGCAGCAAGACTTGGAAAGAGTGGCAGTTTACCTTCTGCAACAAACGGAATATTTTCCCAAATTGGTGCAACAGTAGTAGTTATTCGAGTTAAAGAAAGTGAAAACAGCGATTCAAAGCTCAAAGAAAGTGAAACTATCCAAAATATAATTGGCGGTGTTGATAAAGAGACTGGAGAGTATCAGGGGATAGAGGCATTCCTCAGTAGTGAAAGCATAGTTCATATTGCTCCAAAAATATTAATTGCACCTCAGTTTACTCATCAGTTACCTGAAATAGATGGAGTAAATCCAGTAGTGAGTGCTTTAATTTCCATAGCAGAAAAATTAAGAGCAATTATTGTTGCAGATGGACCAAATACTAATGATGAAGAAGCAATAAAATGGAGAAAAAGTGTAGGCAGCTCAAGAGTTTACGTAGTTGATCCATGGGTTAAGGTATTTGAAGGGGAAGAAAAACCGGCAAGCCCATTTGTAGCTGGTTTAATAGCTAAAATAGACAGCGAACAAGGCTTCTGGCATTCACCTTCAAATAAAGAGATAAATGGTATTGTTGGAACAAGCAGGCCTATTGATTTTACGCTCGGTAATACAAATTGCAGAGCAAACCACTTAAATGAAAATGAAGTAACAACGATAATTCATCAAAACGGCTATAGGCTTTGGGGCAATAGAACATGTTCAAATGACTCAAAATGGGCTTTTCTGTCAGTAAGAAGAACTGCAGATTTAATCAACGATAGTCTACTTCGAGCTCATCTATGGGCAGTTGATCGCAATATTACCAAAACTTATATAGATGATGTAATTGAGGGGGTGAATTCTTATTTGGCCAATTTAAAAGCACAAGGAGCTATTATTAGCGGAAAATGTTATGCAACACCTGAACTCAATACACCGGCAAATATTGCAAGCGGGAAAGTATATTTTGATTTCGAATTTACACCACCATATCCAGCAGAACAGATTACTTTCAGGTCACATCTTGTGAGTGGTACAATATTATAAAAATGGGAGAAAGAGATGTTACCGAAGATTTTAAAGAATTTTAATGTATTCGTAGATGGTCGGGGTTATGCAGGAAAAATTGATGAGATAACGTTACCAAAGCTCACCATAAAAACCGAAGAATATCGTGCTGGTGGTATGGATATCCCAATAAATATTGACATGGGCATGGAAAAGCTTGAAGCAGATTTCACTTTTGCTGAATACGATACAGAGCTCTTTCGGCTATTTGGGCTGATAAATGGGAATTCAGTAGCTTTGACGCTCCGTGGTGGAATGCAAGGTAGTGGTAGCAATGATATTGAAGGAGTAATAATCAATTTAAGAGGCATTTTTAAAGAATTTGATTTTGGTAGCTGGAAACCTGCTGAAAAAGCCACTCTCAAATGCACTGTAGCTGCGCATTATTATAAACTTACTATAGGTGGTAATGAATTAATAGAGATCGATGCTGAAAATATGATCCGTAAGATTAACGGTGTTGATCAGATGGCACTACTTCAGACGGTACTTGGAATATGAAGATTTTTAGAATTATATTTTTTAGATGTTGATCAAATAGTTATAAATGTTTTACAAGATTTTATTTTTTATAGGAGAATTTTATGCAAACTATAACACTAAACAACCCAATTACAGTTGATGGAATTTCTGTTTCAGAACTTACCGTTAGACGTCCAAAAGTTAGAGACTATTTGGCAATAGAACGCATTAGTGGTAGTGACCTAAATAAGGAAGTAACTTTGACTGCCAATCTGACATCAGTTGCAAAAGAAGCAATTGAAGAATTAGATATTGCTGATTATGTAAAAGTGCAAGAGGTATTAAAGGATTTTTTTTCACCGATTATCCAAAAAACTTGAGATCAGAAATACTAGTGCTTGGCTCTATCATAGGTGGTGGAGTTGAGCACATTCTTGATATGGAGATTAGTGAATTTATTTCATGGAGCAAATTAGCAAGGGAGCTTAAATGTCAACGTTATCTATAAAAATCGGAGCTGTTTTAGATGGCAGTTTTAATACTGTAATAAAGGGCAGTAGTAATCAACTTACTTATCTTGGTGAGAACATAAGGAAGCTTGACTCATCTTTAAAATCAGTATCAAAATTTAAGCAGTTGGGTCATGATGTTTTGACTAGCAGGAGGTCGTGGAAGGGCTTTGAAGATCAAGTAAAATCTTTAGCTAAACAAATGAAGGCAATAGAGAAACCGAGCAAAACCTTAAAAGCAGAATTTGACAAGGCCAAAACCTCCGCAATAAAAGCAAAAGAAGCATATTTGAAAAAGAGAGATGCTTTGCATTCATTTAATGAAGCAGTAAGAAAAAGTGGAAGAAATATTAAGTCATTAGTAAGTGATCAATATAAACTTGGTTCTTCTATTGAAGTGCTAAAAGGTAAGTATGGTAAGCTTGGGTCTGCAATACGTAGTCACCAAAGTTTTTTAGCAAGCAAAGCACATTTTAAGTCACAAATTATAGAGACTATTGGGCTAGGGCTAACGCTTGCAGCGCCAATTAAAGTTGCTGTTGATTTTGAATCGGCTATGGCTGATGTAAAGAAAGTAGTAAAATTTGTGCAAAATGACACTAAAGATGAAGCATTAAAGTTTGCTAAAGAGTTAAAGAAATTATCTCGGGAGATACCCTTGTCAGCTGCAGAATTAGCACAAATAGCTGCAAGTGGTGGTCAACTTGGTATTGACAAAAATGATCTTATTAAGTTTACAACAGTAGTTGCCAAAATGACCACAGCGTTTGATATGTCGGCAGAAGAAGCTGGTAATGCTATTGCGAAAATATCCAACGTCTATGGAATTAAAGTTGATGGTATGGAAAATGTAGGTAACATAATAAACCATCTCTCAGACAATACCGCTGCTAAAGCACAAGAAGTGGTTCTTACATTAAATAGAATTGGTGGTAATGCTAAACAGTTTGGTTTAGAAGTTGATCAAGCAAGTAGCTTAGCAAGTACGTTCATAAGTTTAGGTAAACAACCTGAAAAAGCAGCAACTGCTATAAATAACTTTCTTAGTAAACTACAGACTGCAAGAGAGCAAAGTCCTGAATTTCACGATGCATTAGATGAGATGGGAACAAGTATAGAAGAGCTCGAACAAACCATTAAAAAAAATCCTCAAGAGGCAATATTACAATTCCTTGAAACTTTAAAAAGAATAGACGATCAAGAGCGTGCCGGTATTCTTATGAATCTATTTGGCGCTGGGTTTCAAGATGACATTGCTCTTTTAGTAGGAAGCTTAGACATTTATAAGAAAGCTATTGAACAGGTAGCTGATAAAGGAAAGTACCGCTCCTCAATGCAGAAAGAATTTGAAAATCGGGCAAACACTACAGCTAATAAATTACAATTACTTAAAAATGCAGTATTTGAAGCTGGAATGAATCTAGGGTCAGTGATGTTGCCTACTTTAAATTATGTAGCTGGAAGTTTGAAAGCAATAACAGAGCGTATAGCTTCTTTTGCAGAAAAATATCCAACTTTAACTACAGTAATCATGAGTACTTTAGCAGCTTTGATAAGTTTGAAAGTCTTAGTAGTGGGAGTAGGCTATGGAATTACTTTATTAGGAAGTACAATTTTTGGTCTTAAAGCAACGATATTGGCAACATTTTCATTTTTATCAGCTATAGTTTTCCCTGCAGTAATAACAGGGCTAAGAGCAATAACACTAGCTGTAATGACTAACCCAATTGGACTTTTAATAGCGAGTCTTGTTTCTGGTGCAGCTTATGTTCTAACTAACTGGCAAAAAGTGAAAGACTTTTTCTCTAGCTTTTGGAAATCACTCATTGAACCTATAGGAAAAGCTTTTTCATGGATGGGAAATACAGTTAGTAGCATATTTGCTGAGAATAACCCGATTAGAAAATTTGAAAATAATGGAAATTTTGTTAATAAGCTTTCTAAAAATAGCATTTTCAGTAACGGAAACCCATTGACAAGTAATAGTGCTATTAAACAATTTTCAGAAAATAGTAAAGGCAATTTTGAGAGTTTTAAAGTTAAAGGTGTTATAGAAGAAAAAAGAGCTATAGAACAAGAAGAAATTGAGAAAGCATTCAAGAAAAGTAGATATGAAAATAGGGAATCTAAAGTATATAACCAAGCATTCTATCAAACGTTTAATATCAACATTAAGTCTGAAGATGTCCGCAGCGTTGCTGATGCAGTAATAGAACGATTTAGAGAACAAGCACGTGGGGCACTTTTTGATATAGTTGAAGAGTTACATTGATGTTGCTTGGAAAATGTAAGCTTGAACCAATAAGCCTAAGATACAGTAAAGAAAAAAGGTGGTATACAATTGAATGTATTGAAAAAACGTCGCTACAAAACATTGGTTCAGGAATTGAATGTATTGATTTAACAGGAGTGATTTATTCACGTTATCAGAGTAATGGCTTAGAACAGCTAAAAAATATACGTAACACTCAAGAACCACACGTTCTAGTTGATAATTCAGGAAGTGTATTTGGAAATTTTGTCATTACTAATGTAGAAGAAAAGCAGATATTATTTTTTCCTGATGGAAAACCGAGAAAAGTTGAGTTTATTTTGAAGTTAAAAAGTTACAGTAAGTGATTTATTATTACACGAAAGAAAACGAAATGTTGGATTACATTTGCTGGAAACATTATGGATACAGTAGTGGAGCAGTGGAGGAAGTATTGCTTGAAAATCCAGGCCTTGCAGAATACGCAAGCTTTTTGCCCGCTGGATTAAGAATTAAGCTTCCTAAAATTCAGAAAATATCGAAAGAATCTGTCATAAATATTTTAGATGAATGACGCCAGACTTTGATATAGTAGCAAAAAATAACCCAGTAACAGAGGTTTTAAAAAAGAGTTTAATATTATTACGTGTTACTGATGGATCCGGTACTACAAGTGACGAAGCTGAGATATATATTAGTTATAACTCTAGCGCTTTAGAACTTAAGGGTAATTTACAGGTTTTTCTAGGATATAAAGAAACAGGTTTATTACCTATGGGGGTATATAAGGCAAATCAAATTACAATACAAAGTCCACCACAAACTTTAAGAATAAAATGTGACGCTGCAAGTTTAAGAGGATCATTAAAGGAAAGAAAATCAAAGGAATGGAAAGACATTACCTTGGAAGATTTGATTAAAGAAATAGCACAAGAACATGGGTATGAAGGTAAAGTCGCTGAAAGATTTGAAAATACATTTATACCACATACCATTCAAGCAGATGAAAGCGACATGAGTTTTTTGGAAGGATTAGGCAAAAAATATGATGCACTAGTAAAACCAGCAGGAGGATATATAATTTTTATTCCAAAGGGAGAAGCAAGATCAGCGACTGGAAAGATGTTAGGTACAACAGTATTAACACCTAAAGATATTATAAATTGGGAGGTAAATTTTAATGTGCGTAACAAATATGGATCTGTTATTGCAAAATGGCACAGTTATGAAAAGGGAGAAACTATAGAAGAGAAAGTGGGAAATGAGGGTCCAAGTTATACCCTGCAAACGCTTTACTCTACCGCAGAATCAGCAATTAGTGCAGCAGCAGCTAAGTTAAAACAACTAAAACGTAGTACATCAAATTTAAATGTAACTGTTCCTGGTAATCCAGAATTATTTGCAGAAGCTAAGATCAGCCTTTCAGGATTTTGTCAGGAAATTGAAGGTGAATGGATAATTAGCAAGGCAGAACATATTCTGAATAATAGAGGATATCAAACTATAGTAGAGGCAACAGTGAGCAAAGCTGTTTAAGTGAAACTTAAGCAAATGGTCATTTAATTCCAAATAAATATATAATACATGAACATAAATTCGATCATATATAAAAATAGACTAATTTTATTAATAGCACTAGCAGTATGTATTGTAATCGTATGTATTTCCTTATCTGAAAAGAGATATAAAGATAGCATTACTAAATTAGAGATTGCATCTGAAACTTGTGACCTAGAAAATATCGAGCTCTTGATACAAAATAATGTAAATATTGGCGAAAAAGCATTGCATTATGCTGCAGAAAAAGGATGTTTAGAAATTATAAAATTTTTAGTAGAAAAGGATGTTGATATAAATACTGCCAATAAATTTAAGCGAACAGCACTACATTATGCTGCAGATAATGGACATTTAGAAATTGTCAAATTCTTATTAGATAAAGGATCAAATCCTATAGCTACAGATCGAGATGGAAGAAGACCAAGAGATATGGCTGTAGTGGAATTGCGATATGATAAAAACAAAGGCAAAACATATAGAGAAATCATAAAGCTACTTGCTAAAGCAGAGGATCAATACGAATCAACAAAAAGTAATCACTAAAGCTGTAAGTTTTCTATAATCTATACATAAATTTCTAAAACTATCCATAACAAGTTAATATTTTCACATGAAAAAGCAAAAAATCCCAATTACGGTAATTATTACCATATTAATCCAAACCGTAGCATTGATATGGTGGTTATCCAAGCTAGACTCAAGGGTACAATTTCACGATAAACTCATTGAATATGGTTTAATGGAAAAAGTGTTAGTACTTGAGGAAAGGGTAAAAAATCTTTCTGAGGAATTGGATGAACTTAAAGCTGATTTAAAGTAATTATTCTTCTACTTTTGGTGTATAAGGATCAGATTGAGATTGACGATCCTTCCAGTTTTCGATGTATTGCTCAACTAATTGAGGATCCCCTGTTATAATCAGTAGATTCTCAGCATTTCTTGATTCAGCTGCATAGGTGAAATTAAAAGAGCCAGTTATTATTTTGTTATCATCAATAATCATTATTTTACTATGAGCAATCGCTGGTTTAAAGTCAATCCATATCGGGATTTTGTGCTCAAATAATTCGTTAATTACACTATGTTTTGAACTAGTTTGTGATTCATCTAGAATAACCTTAATATCAACTCCACGCTTTTTAGCTTGAACCAAGGATTCAGCAATAGGCTTTGAGGTAAATTGGTATGCCTGAACCAACACAGATTTTTTAGCATAGTCTACGGAATCAATTATTAGGTTGGTGCAATTTTCTCCAGGCGTGAAGCAGACTGTGGCTTTTGGGCAGGAAACACATCCCGATAAAAGCGAACAAGTTAATAAAATCAATAAATACCTAACCATGGCAAAATACATCCTTTCAGTTGACGGCGGAGGCATAAGAGGCATCATACCAGCCATTATACTAGCAGAAATAGAAAAGAGGGCAAGGAAACCGATAGCTGAAATCTTTGATTTAGTGGCAGGAACCTCAACCGGTGGAATTGTTATAGCAGGATTATGTAAAAAAGATAAACAAGGAAACCCTCAATATTCAGCCAATGATTTAGTCGAGCTTTACCAAAAATACGGGTCATATATTTTTAAATCTTCATTTTTGAGAAGATCAATATTTTCTTGGCTTAATTGCACACAATACCCACATAAAAATATTGAATTTGTACTGGATAAATATTTTGGCGATGATATCCTTAAAAACACTTTAAGTGATGTGTTGATTACGAGTTACGATATTCACAATAACTGCCCATTTTTCTTCAAAAGCTGGAAAGAAGGTAATATTAAGCTGAAAGATGCACTCAGAGCTGCAACGGCTGCACCTACTTATTTCATACCAAAACATCTAAAAATTAACCAGATAAACAGAGTATTAGTGGATGGTGGGGTGTTTGCCAATAATCCAGCGGCTTGTGCATATGCAAGTGGTAAGAGGTTATTTCCAAATGATGATATTCTACTGTTATCGATAGGTACTGGAAGAACAGACAGAAGCATAGAGTATGCCAATTCAAAGAGATTTGGAAAAATAGGCTGGATAAAACCTTTGTTAAATGTGATGTTTGCCTCTGGATTGGACTGCGTAAATTATCAGATGAATCAAGTAATAGGCAATAGATACGTAAGAATACAATCGCAATTGAAGCTAGCGTCGGCTGACATGGATAACATTACATCAAAAAATATCAAATTTCTTCAACAGGAGGCAAAGGCAATGATAGAGGACAATCAGAAAGTGATAGAAAAATTCTGTATAGAAATATTAAATATATAACTATCTTTACTTACATCTTAATATATTGTTTAACACAATTCAATTTTCACACTCATCAGCAGTTAGGCCACTTGCTCGCACAATAATATCAATAGCAACACCTTCCTTAACTAGATCTTTTGCAATCTTGATTTTCTCTGCTTTTTTAACCTTTTCTTTACCAGTTTGCATTCCTTCAGATAAAGATCTGGCTACCGTATCCAGTAATTCTTGATCCTCAATTTTTTCGCATTTACCTACAAACCTCAAAACTGGCTCATTTTCATATTCTGTTAGTCCAAGAGCTTTAATGTTAACTGATAATGTCTTTGCTATCTTATATAATATTTCAATTGGAATGTCTGTATATCCTCGTTCATAGTCGTGTATTTCTTTAGGTGTTGAACCTATTTTATTTGCCAAGTCCTCCTGAGTGTATTCCCGTATTAATCTCTGCTCTTTTATCCTTTTCCCCACTTTGTAGAGTATAGAATCAGTACAAATTTCTTTCTCTATATCATCATACTCATAAGTAGATAAGCGAGTCACTTGGGAAATAATATCAACTGAAACTCCTTCTTTCACTAGATTCTTTGCTACTTCTATTTTCGCTTCTTCTTGACTAATTTTTTCGCTAATATATACAAACCTTACTAATGGATACAGTTTCTTTCGTAATTCCTGATCCTTAATTTCTCTATGTATTTTTGTTAGATAGACTATTTCTTTATCCTCATCTTCATACCAACTGTTTTCTCTTAGTACTGTTGGTCCTGGAAGTAGATCTATAACATTAACTGACAATGCTCCTGCTATTATATACGATTCTTTGATTGTAATAGCCTTGCACCCTAGTTCAAAGTTATGTATTTCCTTATGTGTTAAACCAATTTTGCTTGCTAATTTTGCCTGAGTATACCCTTGTACTATCCTACAACCTTCTATTTTTTTCCCCAGCTCGTAGCTTGCTGAGCCAATATGCTCTGAATTATCATAGATAAATCCTCTAAAAGCTGTTTTTCCTACAGAAGCAAACATATATTCTATCACAAAAAAATCCACCATTGGCTAAGTTTTTATGAAATCACAAAAATTTCTCAATCATATAATTTGATAAGCCTGTCGTTTGCAAGATAATATCAACAGAAATTCCTTCTTTCACTAAATTCCTTGCAACTTCAATCTTCTTTTCCTCTCTGACCTTTTCTCTACAAACATGTATACTTTTAAATAAAGACTTGATTAGCATATCGCGTAATTCCCGACTCTCAATCTTTTTGTATTCTTCTATCAAGTTTGATAGCTTTTCTTCCGCTTCACTATCCTCATCTGATTCGGGAAGTAGATCTATGATACTGATTGATAATACCTTTGCTATTTCATCTAACATTTCAAGTGAGACAGCAGCTCGCCCTTGTTCATATTCGTATATTCCTTGATTTGTTATGCCAACTTTATTCGCTAAATCTTTTTGAGTATATCCTCGTATCAATCTCCACTCTTTTATCCTTTGCCCTACTTTGTATGGAATGGGAATTTTGTTCTCCTCATACTCACCAATAGATAAGTTAGTTGTTCGAGAGATAACATGAGCAGAAACTCCTACTTTCATCAAACCCCTTGCTACTTCCATTTTTACCGCTTTTCTGCTTCTTTCCTCACTCAAACGAATAAATTTGGTTAATAAATAAAATACCTCGCTTAATTCTTTATCCTTATACCCCTTTACTAAATTTAATATTTCTTTATCTTCAAAATATCTTTTTTCATTTGGTAGCGTCTCTCCACAAACTAGACCTTTAACATTTACTGATAATGCTTCTGCTATAGCATATAACTTCTTAATTGGAATTTTACGGTTCCCTTTCTCATATTGCAGTATTACCCAGTACTTTACACCAATTTTCTCAGCTAAACCCTTCTGAGTATAACCTCGCTCTAACCTCCAACTTTTTACTTTTTGTCCTACTTCATAATCTAGACTTTTTTCCACGCAAAAAACCATATATATAATATTTTCTACTATAGCTCAAAGGCTCCAGTAAACTCTGGAACCTTAAAATAAATGAATTAAAGTTCCCTAAAGGTTTCTTTACTACCTCCACATACCCTATTTACCCATGAAGACAATACTTCATCATTGCTAATCTCTTTTATAGCATACTTTTCATTCCATATGCCACATCTAGTGAAATTACCTTTCTCTACTGCTTCTTGAAGTTTCACTCCCCCAAAAAGGCAGTTTTTTCCTATTTCTTCGCCTCTTTTTTGTAACTCAGCCCACATTTCCTTGTTTTCTACTCTGACTTGTACTTGATCATATTTTTTTACATCGTGGTACAATATAATATTTAGCTGACCAATGCTTGTAGGAAATTGTAATATAATAGAGCTTTCATCTGACATATCGATATAGTTTCTTATACCTCCCTTCTCGCTTTTAACCTCAACTGCATCATTACCAATTTTTAAAATATTACTTCCTAACTTTCTGTTTGCTTCCAGTATTTTGGCTACCTCTACCTTGCTATTATCAGAAAATTCTATATATGATGTTGTATTGTCTATCTCGAGATCTATTAAGGATCCTTCTTGAACAGCACTTTCGCCAGCTTTTTCTAGTTCTTCTAGTTGCTTATCTATCTGTGGCTGAACTTCTGGTTGTAGCTCATCATAGATTTCACCTATCAGTTTATTCTGTAGTAGAGTATCATGAAACTCTGCACCGCTTAACATTAATTTACGTATTACCTTTTTACGATCAACCTTATCAAATTTATGAAAATGTGTACCTAATACTACATACTCTGAGAAACTCCATTCCCCATCATTACATGCATTTAGCCTTGTTCCATCACCTATTACTTCATCTATAACTTTGTTCATCTCTTTTGGGGTTTTTGCTTTTACCACTCCACTCTTAAACCAGCTCAACTTTTCACTTTCGCTTATACTTGGCTTTATTTTTTGCAAGGCAGAGGTAAATGGATTTTTATCTTCTTGATCACTTGCAGGTTTTGTGCCATAAACATAGTCAAATCCTTTCCCACAGTTGATTTTGTTTTCGCGAACTTCTCTACCAGGGAAAGGTGCTATTTCCTCAGGCTTTTTAGCCTTATTAATTTTGCTTACAAAGGTGGATTGCTCCTTAGTACGACCAATTCCTATAATCGCATTTAACACCTCACCTTTTGATAATCTATCAAGATCAATGTTTAACTCGTAAGTACCTCCTTCTTGATCATCAAAAGGTACAATTATTTTATTACTCATATTAGCCTCCGCTATTAAATATATTTTACTAAGTCTATAACCGACTTTATTACTTTATAATTAATTTAATATATACTTTCTCATTAATTATAAACAAGAATTAATGTATTTGCAAATACTTTCTTCATTCAAGTAGCTAAATAACTCATGAAAAGTAAGACTCTTCATCTACTTCAAACATCTGCTTTATAACAGTCCTTGCTCTTTAAAACTAAAATATCCAACACTTGTAATGATAATGTGATCCAGTAACCTAATCCCTATAGTCTGACAAGCTTTAGCCAAGTCTTTAGTTACAGCTTCATCCTCATCAGATGGCTTTAACCTTCCTTCTGGGTGGTTATGCGATATTATTATTGACGTCGCTTTCCTTATTAATGCCTTTCTTGTTACTTCTCTTATGTAAAAAGGTACCTTATCCACTGTACCAGTGAACACTTCTTCCCCCTTTAAATGGCACTTTTGATCAAAATATATTATTTTCATCTTTTCCTCCTCCGAATAACCAATACTCACCCTTAAATATTTTACTATGGTTTCCAAGTTATCCATTACAGGTCCTTTCTTTAACTCTTCTCTTGGTACTCTCTTTGCAGCTTCCTTTAGGCATAAAATTACTGCTACTGTAGAGTCAGTTATCCCTTCTATAGTTTTCAAGTCATCTATTTCCTGGCCTAAAACTCCTCCTATTCCAAAACTATCTATTAGCTTTCTAGCAATAATTCGAGCTTCTTCCCTGTCATGCACTGCACTTAGAAACGTTTCTATTACTTCACGATCAAGTAGAGCTTTACCGTTGCTTTCTAATGCTCTGAATTCTATTTCTTCTCTACGATCTTTCTTATTATTCATAAAAATTACCCTTCACTAATAACAAAATGTTTTTATATATTTACTGCCATTTTTTAGCAGTCTTGGCATAAGGCCATAGCTTTTGAGTGAAGTCAAATCAATTTTTCAATCTTTTTTACTTATTTTTTCATCAAAAAATAAAGATATTAATAGATACTGATTTTTTATTTTAAATTTGTTGAATTTCGTCTAAAGAGATGCCTACTGTTTTTAAAATAATATTGATAGAAATTCCTTCCTTAACTAAATTCTTTGCAATTTTCATCCTTTCTACTCTCTCCACTTTCTCTTTGCAAACTTGTATACTTTCAAACAGAGATTTTATTAGTACATTACGTAGTTCTTGGCTTTTAATCTTTTTGTATTCTTCTATTAACTTTGATAGCTCTGCTTCACTATTCTCATTTTCTGTTGTTTCTGGAAGTAGGTCTGTAATACTAATTGATAGTACCTTTGCTATTTCATCTAACATTTCAAGTGAAACAGCAGCTCGTCCTTGTTCATATTCATATATTCTTTGATTTATTATACCCACTTTACTTGCTAAATCTTCCTGAGTGTATCCTCTTCTCAACCTCCATTCTTTTATTCTTTGACCTACTTTATACGGAATAGAAATTTTTTTCTCATCATTATCATATTCATCAATAGATAAATTGGTTGTTCGAGAGATAACATGAGCAGAAACTCCTTCCTTAACTAAACCCTTTGCCACCTCTACTTTTACTGCCTTTCCACTTTCTTCCTCACTAATACGGATGAATTTGGTTAATAAATAAAACGTTTCACGTAATTCTTGATCCTTAATCTCTTTATGTCTTCTTACTAGATTTAATACCTCTTCTCCCTCGTACTTTTCCTCATTTGATACTTCTTGTCCGCAAGCTAGATCTCTAGCAGTTGTTGATAATGCTTCTGCTAATTCATATAACTTCTTAATTGAAATTCTGCGTGTTCCTTTTTCATATTGCAGTATTACCTGATATGTTGTATCGATTTTTTTTGCTAAATCTTTTTGAGTATAGCCCTTTGCTAATCTACGATTTCTTACTTCCTGTCCTATTACTTTGTAATCTAAAAAATTAGAGCATTTATTCTCTTTTTTCACATTTTATACTCCATAACCAGAAGAGCTGTTACGTATACTTAATTGGCAACCTTTTTGACAAACTGAACTCATCTCCTTTCAAACAATTTTTCTATATCACTTAGTTTCATTTCTATATACGTTGGTCTTCCGTGATCAGAATATGGAGTTTTCTCAATTTGTCTTAGTATCTCATTCATCTCTTCCAATTTCATTTTTCTTCCTGCTCCGTGGCAAGCGATTATGGATGATATTTTGTTCACCTTATCCTCTATTGGTAGCGTATCTTCTATTTCCATTAACTTATCTACTATATCAACTAGCATCTCTTTTATATCTATTGTTCCCAAGATTGCAGGTATTTCTTTTACCCTTACTTTATCTTCTGATTCTATTTCAATACCAAAACCCATTTCAAAAAGCTTATCTTTATAAGTTTTAACCATCTCCATTCCAGCTTGGTTTTTAATTTCAACTATTTCAGGAATGAGAAGTTTTTGTCTTTTTATGCTTGTTAAGCACTCGTATATCAATCTCTCATAGGCTGCATGTTGATCTACTATAATCAGCCTATCTCCAGCCTCAGCAATAATGTAAGTATTGTAGACCTGACAGCGTGCATATCCTAGAGGGTGATCCTCTATCAAATCAATTTGCTTCTTTTCTAGAACCATCGTTCCCTTTTGGGTTGGAGATTCTCCATATTTAAACGTTTCTGGTAAGCTTTGCCTTCTTTCATCTGGTGCATTGAATTCTTTCATTAAATGATTTTCTAAAAGACTTGGCCTCTTTTCATAAAATTCTTTTTGATCTTTTTTCTCTTGACTATCAACCTGCTCTTGGCTTTTACTATCATTAAAAATTAGCTCCTCTTCAATACCTTGATCACCCGCTGCAAATCTCGTTGATAGTGTTTTTATTATCCCTCTTCTCACTATTTCATATATTAGCCTTTTATTCTGAAATCTTACTTCCGATTTATTTGGATGCACATTTACATCTACTTGGTCATATGGTACTTCTAAATGCAACACTGCAAAAGGATACCTATTGTTTGGAATAAAATCGTGATACGCATATCTAATTACACCAACAAGTAGATTCTCTTTTATTGGCCTTCCATTAACAAACGTATAAATTTGAGTTGAGTTGCCACGATTGACATTAGGTTTACAGATGTGTCCCTTAAGTTTGATGCCTTCTTCTTCCTCTTTAACTTCCAGTGAATTGCTTTGAAATTCTTCTTCTATTTCACATAATCTGTTGAACAGCGAAGTTTGCTTAACATATTTTAAGAGCTTTTTATTACCAGAAGTGAGAGTAAACCCAATACTATAATTAATCATCGCTAAGTTATTCACAATATCAACAATACTTTGTGTTTCTGCCCTTTCGGTTTTTAGAAACTTTAGTCTATTTGGTGTAGCAAAAAATAAGTCACGAACTTCAATATATGTACCTTGCAACAAAGAACAAGGGGTAATCTCTCTTATTTTTTCTCCTCCCTCATATCTTATAGACCATGCTTCCTTTGCTCCACTTGCCTTAGACGATAATTTCATTCTACTTACTGCTGCAATTGAAGGCAAAGCTTCTCCTCTAAAGCCAAGATGTTTGATTTCTATTAACTCACTATCGCTTAATTTTGAAGTAGCGTGGCGCATAAACGCAAGTTCCAAATCTTCCTTTTCTATTCCATTTCCATCGTCTGTTACAGTTATAAGATTACGCCCACCACTTTCTATTTTGATCTCTATCTCTGAACTTCCAGCATCTATTGCATTTTCTACTAATTCCTTTACTACACTCGCTGGCCTTTCTATTACCTCTCCCGCTGCTATACGATTTATAGTTTTTGTGTCTAAAAGAATTATTGCCATAACACTCCCTCCAATCTATAAAACTTAGAGCTCCCTCTATTTTTTTGTGATTTCTTGATCTCACAATCTCTATATTTTAGCTTTTTAGATTTCTTTCTAGCAAGTCTATCTGCTTCTTTATTATAGGTATTACCACTGTGAGCCTTAACCCACTTCCAGTTAATATCATGCTGCAAGACAATTTCATTCAATTCCTTCCATAATTCCTTGTTCTTTACTGGCTTTTTATCAGCTGTCTTCCAACCATTTGTTTTCCACTTGTTGATCCACTCTGTTATACCTTGTTTAATATACTGACTATCAGTGTGTAAAACAACTTTGCAAGAAACTTTCAACATCTTTAGCCCGTTAATCACAGCCTTTAACTCCATTTTGTTATTCGTTGTGTTTTCTTCACCTCCAGAGATGCGTTTTTTGATAAAGATACTTTTATTTTCATACATCACCACGGCTGCCCATCCACCAGGCCCCGGATTTCCATCCATCTGTATATATTATAACCTTCTTTTTGTCCATATTGACAGGATATAGATTTAACATAAATTTGCTACTGAAATGTTGACACTAAGTTTCAAGATCTTTATCATGTAAAGGTGTGGGAGATTAATGAACCTGTCCTCACGATATTAGGTAAATCGTAATTGAGCTTTTGGGCTTGTATTTTTATTAGGAGGTTAATCTCTCACACCCAAAATAAGTGTTTTTAAAGCTCTTTATAGCTCATGAATTCATTTGCTGGGGTTTATGGAGGGAGTTGTAAAAGATGATAAAATAAACAGCTAAGGTGCGCAGTAGCATTCTATGGTCATCTATGAAGGTAGTTTTTTGCCAACTCTTGAAATTTAGCTAACTTTAATAGACTTTAGCACAAAAACGTTGAATATTTCTTCACAATTGTGTATAATTATTAATGCTTTTTAAGTCGATTCCCTATGGCTCTTTCAAAATTTTTAGATCCTAAGCTTGATTTAACATTTAAGAAAATATTCGGTACTGAAAAAAATAAGAATATCCTTATTCACTTTTTGAATGATATTTTGGGGTTTACTGAAATAAATACTATACAAGAAGTTGAATTCCTTAGCACCATTATGGACCCTGAAATTGCCTCTGATAAGCAGAGTATTGTTGATGTTCTGTGCAGAGATTCCACTGGGGCCAGATACGTGATTGAGATGCAACTCGCTCGTGATAAAGGCTTCGAAAAACGGGCTCAATTATATGCTGCTAAGGCTTACTCAAGGCAGGCTGATAAAGGTGGTAAGTACATTGATTTAAAGAAGGTTTTCTTTATTGCTATTTCTAATTGTAATTTATTTCCTGATAAGCTTGATTATATATCTAGCCATACCATAAGAGATGAAAAAACTAATGAGCATGACTTAAAAGATTTTCAATTTATCTTCATTGAGTTACCAAAGTTTCCCAAAAGTAGAGAAGAGCAGCTAGAAAATGTAGTAGATCGTTGGCTATTTTTCTTTAAATATGCAGAAGAAACAACTGATGAAGATTTAAGAAAAATAGCAGAAAAATCACCAATAATAAAGCTAGCATATGATGAATTAGATAAGTTCCATTGGAATGAGAAGGACCTATTAGCTTATGAAGAAAGGGTAATGGATTTACAGAAAGAAGCTGCTATCTTGGAACAAAAACTTGATGATGCTAAACATGAAGGCATCCAAATCGGCCATCAAAAAGGTAAAATTGAAGGTAAAATTGAAGTAGCAAAAAACTCGCTCAAGGCCGGTGTTTCTATAGATGTTATAGCTCAAATTACTGGTCTCTCTCATTCTGAAATTTCACAACTCAAAGAAAAAACATAATATCCCTACTTATTCACTTCAACATTGATGAAAATCTTTCCTAAGTTAGACATATCCCCTAATTAAGAATCTAGTGAACTGTCTAAAATGGCTATAAAGATTGCACATAGAATTATATAAATTACTATCATAACATTACCCAAACTTCTATATCAAAGCTACGTGCTGTAAGTTCAATATGGAAAACACATTAACCACTTATTTACCAATTCTAGTCTTGTATTTCTTATTCCTATTTCATCCATTTTAGTATTGGGATCATCAAACTTAGTCTGGTATCCCTAATTATTTTGGCTACCCTCACTTTAAATTTTCCACTACTTGGCATATTATAGCTCCACCTCTTATATTATAACCTACCTATTGAGATTACCTCCAAGTTTGGTTACTCCTATCTCAGAAAGACAATTTGATACTTCTGAATAGCTGTGAACTGAAGCATTACTTAAATAACTTTGAGGCTCTAAATTCATTTGCTTTGCACCATCAACTTCTAATCTACCATCTCCGTTGTGTAATATCTGCTCTATTGATTGACTTAGCAGCCCATTATTAAATTGAGCTATAAACTTGTCAAACTTTTTAGAACTTAATTTACCAGGACATCCTGCTTCTCTACTAGGACATGCTTTCTCTAAATACGAGCTTAAAACTCCTGAGATCTCATTAAATTGACCTCTTACGACTTTTCTAACAATATCTTTCTGCATTCCCATATAATCAATATTTAATCGATGCATTGATACACCACTTTTTAATCCAGCTTGCTCTACTACTTTCTCAAATCCCTTTGTAATATTGAGTGCATAGCCCTGTGCTTCTAGTGGAGATATAGACTGATCTACTGTAGAAATATACTTCTGACCTGTAAATCTTCTAATCAATAAGTCAAATAAAATTATTGTACCATTAAAGTCAACCTGTGATAGATAGTGATCTCCCATTTCTAATATTGTATTTCTACCCTTAGGCTTAAATTTAACAGGTGCTTGCCTTTCACACATTCGTTTTAGATTTGCATTTACATAATCGACGTTGTCTCGAAAGAAACCTCCATTTTTTTGTCTTTTATCTGTATCATCAGATGGTAATGTGGTACCTGTGAGACTACTATTACTTATCGACGCTTTGGCAAATTGCCCATCAAATTGTGATACTGAACTTGCAGTCCCCTCAGATTGAGAACTCAATAATCTACCTACAGAGCTTTTCACCAAAGAAATACAATAATTTATCCATGAAAATGGTCTTATACCACTGCTTGCTGCTATTTCAGGTTGATTACTTGAATTTATAGCAAGAGGTTTACGTGATAAGTGATGACGACTATGATCTCCATGATGATGACGGCGTTTGCGTCCTCCTCTTCCTTCACTGAGCTTTTCTTCTAAATATTCCACAATCTTATTGTGCCCCTTATCTTTAGCAATATCTAGAGGTGCTCTACCGTCAGCAGTTAAAGCATTGACATCAGCACCCTTTTCAACAAAATATTTAACTACATTTAATGAACCCAATTGAACAGCCCAATGAAGAGGTGTCCAACCTTCATTATCTTTGACCTTAATATCAGCACTGTTATCTAAAAGAAGTTCAATTATATTAAAATTATTCTTTTGAATGGCCCAAAATAAAGGAGTCCAACCCTGCCTATCTTGAATATTAACATTAGCACCTCGTCTGATACTTTCTCTCACTTTTTCAAGATCTCCTTTTTCTGCAGCAATTAATAATTCTTTATCTAGATTTAATTGTTTTTGTTTCAAAACTTCTACTATATCTTCGTAACCCTTTTGAATAGCTAGGTCTAAGGATGTCTTGCCGTACATGTCTGTAGCCTTTAAGTTAGCACCCCTGTCAAGAAGTAGATTTACTACATTCAACCTGTTTACATCAACAGCAATATGCAAAGGTTTCCTATTGTATGCATCTTGAGCCTCAATATTAGCACCTTTGTCAAGAAGAAATTGAACCATATTTGAATTACCTTCTTGAGCTGCAAAGTGCAAGGGTGTTCCTTGATATGTGATCTCATTATTAAACTTGGCACCCTGAGCTATAAGGAACTTGACCGCATCCCATTTACTTCCCTGAGCGGCATAGATTATAGGTGTCCAACCATTATTACTATCTTGAGTATCTAAGCTAGCGCCTCGAACTACAAAATCCTTAACTTCATTAAGATTACCACCTTGTACTGCAGTTAACAACTGCCTATCTAGACCTAATTGTGTTTGTTGTAAGTATTCTACAACATTATTATATCCTTTATCTCTAGCAAGATCTAGCGGTGTTTTACCATTCCTATCTTTAGCATTGACATTGGCTCCCTTACCTACCAGGTATTCTATTATATTAAGATGGCCATTCCAAGAAGCCCAGTGCAGAGACATCCAGCCGTCTTTGTCAACCTCATTAACACTTACTCCTTTATTAAGAAGAAGTTCTATAATATTTTTATTATCGTGCTCAGCAGCAATGTGTATAGGCTCTCTGCCATAAACGTTTTGAGCATTAATACTAGCCCCTTTGTCAATGAGAAACTTTGCAACTTCTAAACAGCCTTTCGACGCTGTATAATGTAGCGGTGTCCAACCATAGTTACTGGTATCATCAACGCTTACCTCCTTACCGAGAAGGAACTCTATAATATCTTTGTAATTCTTTTCAGCAGCAATGTGTATAGGTTTCCTACCAAAAATGCCCACTTCTATAGCATTAACACTAGCACCCTGACCAACAAATTTTTTGACTTCAGAGAGATCTCCATTTTCTGTGGCAGTCAATAATTTTTTGTCTAATTCTGTTTGTTTTAAAAATCCTACTATGTCTGTATAATTCCCTTGAATAGCCAAGTCTAAAGGTGTTTTTCCATCGCTAGTTTTAGCTTCAATATTAGCCCCTCGACTTGAAAGTACTCTAACTATATCAAGCCTGTCTTTGAAAACTGCATGATGTAAAGGTGTCTGGTCATCTTTGATTTTAGCTTCAATGTTAACACCTTTATCTATAAGAAATTCAATTATTTTAGGTGTAGTATTATTGTGCTGAATAGCCACATGCAAAGGTGTTAAACCATCATTAGTTTTAGCTTCAATGTTAGCCCTTTTATCTATAAGAAGCTCAATTATTTTCAATTGACCATAAGCATTTGCTATATGTAACGGTGTTTCTCCAATATTAGTTTTAGCCTCAATATTAGCATTTCGATTTAAAATTGCCCTGGATGTATCAAGCTTATTATCGTTATCAGAAGCATAGTGCAAAGGTGCCCAACCACGCCTATCTCTAATATTAACATCTGCACCCATACTGAGAAGATTCTTAACTTCACTAAGATTATTTCGTCTCACAGCATCAAACAGTTGCTCTGTAGATAGAATTGCTTTTTCTTTATTAAATTCCACTATAACATCTTCTGAGTTACAAATAGAAGCTATACACTTTGAGTTAGAAACTATTGCATCATTAAAAGCAAACATCATTTCTCTTGCCGGTTGATAAGTATTCCAGTTCTCTACTTTTACAAGAGTGTTATTTTTATGTGATAGCAATAAGGTATCATTTATAACTCTCATATTGAAATCTAATATAGACTTATCTTTCAAATCAACTAAACCAATATCATTCTTGTTAACAGGTTGATTATGATAAATCTGTAACCCTTGCTCATCTGGCTTATAATATCTGAAAGAACTAAATTCATCAGCTCTTTCTCCAAATTCTTCTGGTTCCATAATTTTGTCGCTCAACTCTATGGATAAATCCCAGTTTTTATGAACAGAAGAATAGTAATCCGATATTGATAATGCTCCTCTATCTGATAACAATAGCAAATCATTATTTAGCTTCAAAAAAAGAACTTTTTCTGAGTCAAATGTGAAACAATTATGATGATTTAAAAGGTTAGTACCATTAACACTAAATCTTCCATCTACTTTTAAGCTATGAGAGCAATAATCTCGCTCTAATTCTCCATTCTGAAGTTTGTAATATTCTTCCCCATTAAATGTAACTGTAACATCTTTATAATTTGATAGCAGGGTTATATTTAGGCCATTTTTGTTAATCTTTATTTCTCCTTTATTATCTTCTATAAATGGCATATCATTTAACGTACTATTTAGTAGACTAAAATCTAATATACCATTTGCTTGAGCAATCATAATATTAGCGTTTCTGTTATCGAAAAGATAAAGATGGCTTATATTACTTGGAGCTTTCCAGTAAAAATTATGGTGATCCTCATCAGGGTAAAAAATATGATTACTAGAACTACCTACAACACCATGATAATTAGTGTTTAATAATTGCTTTGTAATATTAAAGTTTGAATTGTCCATTTTTTGCAGATTATCCAACTTATTATCTAATTTTGTTATGTGCACATTTGTTACTCTATCAGTATTAATGTCTACTTTTGTTGGAGTTACAAACAAACCATCTGCTGTTTTTACTGATGTTTGTTTATCTACACTTATAAAAGCTCCACTTTTATTGTAGATATTTGTTATATTATTAGCATGAGTCATACTACCTATATCACTAAAATTTATTGGCAATAACACCAACCCTTTTCCACGAATAGAGTCACCAAAATAACCTTTTATTGTAGTAAAGTTTTTTGCTGTTATTACATCATTTCCACCTTTACCGTCTACATAACCTGCATGAGAAACTTCTATATGATTAGCTTTGCTACTTCCAATGACAGAGTGTATATTCTCTGAATCTGCAAAATTACCTCGTGTTACAACTATATTATTTTGTCCAGTAGAAGATCCACCTAAATTACATACAAAATTATCCTTTGCTATGTAGAAGAAATTTGTTCCTTGTTTATGAATATCACAATTACTTAACTGATCTGTAAAATAATACCTGTTCTGTACACTAGACCCCTGATTATCGATTCCATAACTATTAAGTAGTATATTCTTACCATTAAAAATAACATCAATAGTATAATTAGAAGTCACATTTATAAAAGCATCATTATTAGGTATGTAAAACAACATATTTGCAGGCAGCCTAGAAGAACTGCTTTTACTATACATAATTGCATTCTGGCAACCAGGCAGATACTCTTTTAAAGAAACTTTTTTCACTGTTGTAGACAATACCATATTCTCATACTCTGATCTGTAACCGCATTGTGCCACACCTTCTACTCTTTGTAAGGTTTTTTCACTTATCACTGTTAGATCAACATCATCCCCTTTAGGACCACAAATAGCACTATAATTTTTCATTGTACTTGGAAGAAGCCTGCTAATATGGTTGTTACCACTCTTTACATTGAGAGAGATATCTGAAACACGTGTTATCAATCGAAAATCAAATTTATTATCAACTATTCTTGTGTGACGGAAACAAGGAGTTATTCCCAAATACGCAGAAGCATCATCTGATTGCATCACCTCTCTTTTTCTCCTGAAAATAGACCCATCAAGGTATTTTTCTTCTGTAAGAAGTATAGAAGGTAATGATATGGCTATTTTATCATAACTACCCTTAAATTGATCTAAGATCTTTGATATATACTGTTTATATATTTCTTCTGCTTGCAGATCATTTCCTATATAATCTGGTAGTTTTTTACTAAGAAAGAAATCCCAATAAAGATCATGCTTTTCCTGATCTGTAAGACTCATTTGTTCTGTTAACTTTTCTACTTCAAGCTCTGCTTCTACAAATTGTGATATGATAATAACAGCAACTGAAATAGCAGCTCCAACCGGACCGGCAAATTCTCCTATTACTCCAGCTTCCATACCTATAGCCGACATTGTTTCAGTAACAACTGCAGGTACATCTGCAGCTATAAAAATGGAATTAGTTGCGATGTTTAGGTCAGCAATCTTTACATCTACAGGATCTGTTGCATTTTCCCTTGCTTTTATCGACTCCGCTAACCCTAAAAATGCTGCAAAGTTACCTATAGCACGTCCCATAACTGGAGCAAATCCCTTTAGCATCTGAGAATCAAGCTTTGTTCCTAACTCTAACATTTTTCCAGAGATTTTTTCACCAATCTTTGGCATTACCCAGAGATTTAATGCATCATAACCTAGCCCTTCTACATCTCCATTTGCTATATGTTTACCAACTAAAAATACCGTAAAGGCAAGACCTGCACCTTCTGCTACTTTCCCTATTTTTTCTGCTACTCCAGACCTTCTCAGGATATTTTTCATTTCTTCTTTATTTTCTATGTTGTCCTTCATCTCCTTCACAATATCCCTAATCTCTGGATCTATTGAACTTAGATCTATATTTTTAACTTTTGCGATAAATGCTTCTTCAACATTTTGGTCTATAGTTTCACCTCTAGATATTCGCTCAGAAACCTTGAAAAGCTGATCATAAAACTCAATATTCTTTACTCTTTCTGCTACCTTGTCAGCATTAAACAACTCTTTGATACGTTGTTCTTTTTCCTCTTCTGTAATCTCTTCTTCATCAAACGAATCCTTGCAGGCCATATTTACACTTCTTTCTCTTCTTGGTTTTTTACTTGGTGGATACTCTGGTGATGAAGGTTCTCTTTTTTCTCCTTTAGAACACTGCCCTACAGTAGGTAACATATGAACTGAACTATGAACTACACCAACAGGAATAAATCCTTCCTTAGCTGTCCTACTTGTTAAAATAAGTTTATTTGGATTATTAGATCCTTTATCGAAAACAACACCGATAAATTTCACCTCATCACCATCTGTGAGTGTTTTATAGGTAACGCCCTCTTTATACTCTTCATTTATTTGATCATTTGCTTCCCTCAATAAAGCTTTAGCTCCTTTGCCCTGCCTTGATGTCTTAAGTTCTAATCCTATTGGAGTGTACTCCTCAGCATTTCCACCTTGAGCTACAAACTTAATACCATGAACTAGCATATCAATGCGTTCCCCTCTACCAGTTTGAAACTCAGTTAAAACTAATGCTCTAGTTTCTGGTGATTCTTGTAATTTTAGGTCGCTATAATAACTAAATACTCCATTCAATATTCCCTGGAAATGAGCTTCTTTATTAACGAGACTCTTAAAAGGGAATATTCCTTCTCCAATTTTTTCTAATAATCCACTATATCCTTTTATTGATAAGGATTGGATATCTAGTGCTTTATCAAATGTTTCTTTTAACTCATTAGGATAAGGAACTTCTTTGAAAGTACCTTGAAATCTCTCAGCTCCGTTGTTGTACTCTTGTAAAGAATTATATTTTTCAGTCCAAATAGTAAGATATCTTCTAAAATCTGACTTGTATCTAGTATCAAAATTAAGATTTAATTCGACTATTTCCCTATTCCCTATTTCTCTATTTAATCTATCAAGAGGGAGTACTTCATTTAGCATGTTCAGAACATCTTTTCTGTTAGCTTCAATAATATTTATCACATAAACCAATTTCTCTGTATTTTCTGGAATAAGCACCATTGTTACAACTGCATGGCTTGCATCAAGATTAGCCGATAGTCTTTCTCTGGCTCTTTCAGCTGCTGGACGTCTAAGCCTACGAAGATTAGGATGCACTTCAGTAGGTATATTGCCTCCATAGATAAAAATGTATTTTTTTAAACTTGTTCCTGAATCTTCACTTAATAATAACAATTGCCCTAGTAAAAACCTACTAAAATAATGATTATCTCCCTTTTCCGGTGTACCAGGAAACGTGTGATAGATACGTTCCATATTATTTTTTATTCGTTTTTTTAGCGCATTTGTGTAGATTTCTTGCGTATCCCAATCATCAGCAGACTTTAATATATCTTGAAAAAGAGGAATTACTCTCCCCTCACGGCTCGACCCTCCGATATTAGAAATAGGAGATGAACTATCAAGATTGACACCAACACATAAAATTTCGTCCGCAGTGGTTAAAACCCGCATAACATTTGGTTGGAAGCCTTGTGCATACCTCTCTGCTTGTTGCAAAGCCTTATCTGGAGTGGCATTAGGACCTGCCCCTGCTTTTAATTCAATAATAATGGGAATAGAGTTTAATGCACGATCAGGACCACGAGCTAGCAGGATAATATCTGCATAACCCCTTCCTGCAAATTGCTCTGGATAAACTCTAAGATTATACCTATAGTGGAAATTCATGAAAACGCCTACCATAAATCCATGATGTGCTGCTTCACGTGCTCTGCTAGCATAGATTAGTGAGTCTGCATATTCGGAGTGAATTGTGTAAATCTTATCAAGAATTCTCCTTAAAGATGCTTTAACTGTTCGCTGATTGGAAATAGCTAGCTTCGCTATATCGACTTCGGGATCCCTCCATAACCCTTTTCTCACTTTTTTAAATTGAACTTCAGAATTATGTTCTATGTCTACTCCTTTATCTTTCACATCAACAACTATTTCTCCCTGATGACCGGCATCTTTAATGATTTTTATTGATTTAACTTTAATTTTATCTAGGTTATTTTCAATAAGAGAGTAAAGCTTGCCTAATACCTCCTTCAATTCACCTTGATCAAACTCTTGAGTGTAAGAATGAGAACCACTTTCTGATATAACAAATAATTTTACTTTATCGATCACATCTTTTTGACTCTTCATTTCACCATTTTTTATAATAGCTACCTTCAAAGTCTTTGCACCGTCAAAGCTAAAATAAATCTCCTTGATGTCTAGCTTTTTTGCCATCTCTGTATCCAACA
The DNA here is from genome assembly GCF_964028235.1 of Wolbachia endosymbiont (group B) of Cyclophora punctaria. Classification (NCBI taxonomy): domain Bacteria; kingdom Pseudomonadati; phylum Pseudomonadota; class Alphaproteobacteria; order Rickettsiales; family Anaplasmataceae; genus Wolbachia; species Wolbachia endosymbiont (group B) of Cyclophora punctaria. The sequence goes on along the minus strand of NZ_OZ034749.1, from coordinate 510,820 downwards.
AAGTAGAAAAACTACCTAGGAAGAAGTGTGTAAAAAACCCTGCTTTTTCTACAGAGTGTAAATAAGATGGAATCTGATCCACAAATGACTGAAATCTCGGTTCAAAAGATTTAAAATCCTCATCTTGCCGGCTTATACCAACTTCTTTATCTGCTTCCTCTATCAATAACTGTATTAACTCAAAGTCTTGTGGTCTTACTTTACCCATGACTCTTTTTAAGCCTTTTGCAAGCTCTTTATCATTATCAATAATATTCCTTTCAAGACCAAAATTATAATGGTTTCGTTTACCTGGTGCACCAACATGAAATAATTGTATTTGAATATCCCCATTACCATATTGAGTCTCAACTTCACCAGAAACACTAATCGTTGCGCTAAGCATTCCACTCATTGCTCTTATTTCAGGTTCACCTCCCCAAGTATCAGGGTTCCTCATGTTTTCCAAGTAACGCTCAAAATCACCTTCAACAAAATCTCTGAACTCATTTCTATAAGAACTTATGTGATCAACTACTCGATTACGAAATAAGTTTCTTACTAAATTTGCAAATGTATCATCATAATTCGCAGCACCTAAATTCCGAACCAAACCTCTAATATGATCTAAATTTTGGGTTACAGTTCCATCATTTCCAAATAGTACTTCATACCTTTGTCGAAATAAAGCATCGTCGTTTCTGACGGGTATTAAGTAAGCCATAGTAACAGACCAAAACAAGCAACTACCGTCTCCTGGAACATCGATTCTCTTAATCTGACTTCCACTTTCGGAATCAACATCAGATCTCCGATAACGCTTAAGTTGAGAAAATTCTCTAGCTTGCTCTATATATTGCACTTCATCCGATAATTCAGTAATCTTTGAATTAACATCTTCTTTTTTTAGATGATCTGTTGGATATTGTATCTTGAACACAAACCCCCTTCATTATATTATACTAAACCCACTATACCAAGCTTATTGTATAACCATCAGAGATATCAATAATAAAAGCTATTTTTGCCTACATGCTGACTTGTGTATATAACATTTGTATTACAATGCAACATCTTTTTGACAGAAGCTAAAGTAGTAACAAGAAACCACCACCTACTTTATAGAATTGCCTTATAATACCTTAATTGCCTAACCCTAATTGCTCACATGCTTTGCTTAATTCAACTTCAGTTAAGCTAGTGAACTCTTCATCTGTAGACTTTCTATATGCTAGAAACTTATTCAATGAATCAGCATCTCTTTTTTCCAATATAGATCGTATGTAGCCTGCCTGTTTAGAACACATAAACTCTTTAACCTGATCAGAATTAGCTTTATTTAATAACGCCCATACTGGTTCCATACAGCCCTTTTCTACTAAAGGTGTTAATAAAACTGTACAGAAAAGAGGTGATTTATCCTCTAGTTCCTCTCTTATCACTAAAGCACGATGGCTATCAAATCCTTCCTTCATCCACATATGCATAAAAAGCTTTACACTTTCACTTACATAAGGCTCTGAATGTTTTTTGATTTCCATGTCTAACCAGATATTATAATCATCTTCTGGAACATCATTTGGCTTTAAACAATCAAATAATTCCTGAAATTTATCAAAGCGAAGTGCACCCTGTAGTGTATTCAAACTACCATAATAACCATTTTCAGCTAAGTCTCTTTTTAGAAGTTCTGGATATTTATCAGGACTTATTTGACTAAAACAAAACTCGAATATTTCAGGATAACTATTACAACGACTACCTGCTGCATACACTGCTGTCTTCATGAAGATCTCATCCTTTTTCTGTGAGCCCATTTCATCTTCAGGTAATGACTTTATTTTATTCCAGAAGAATTCTACTGCTTCCGCTTGTTTCAAATCTATAGCACATTTAAGTCCATATTCATATGGATGACGACCATCTAGATTTAGTTTAGAGATGTAACCGCTAACAAAATGTGACCAAAAACCTGTTAAAAGGTCGCTTGTTAAAGATTTAACTAAGTGACCATACTCCAACAGACTACTTTTACCTTGAGCTGATAATCTTTTTTTTCTTTCCTCAAATAAAGCAATAATATCTTCCTCTAAGCAGCACCTACAGGCAATTTCATAGCTAGGGTTACTAAAGGGACTGCCTGGCATTATCAGCTTTTTACCTATCACCTGCCTATCAAGTTTAACTTTATGTAAATTGTCTACTTTCTTCCAACAATCCTCATTAGATAGCACTTGTGAAAGAAAATTGTGCCTCTTTTTACCACCCCTTTTGTGCAAGTCCCAATTTGCATAACACCAGCGCTCAATTTGAAAAAGCTTAGATGCTCTATAGGGATCATCCTCTTTAATAGACGAAAACAAAACTTTTGGAATATCTGAACGCAGCATAATTACCCCTCTATGAATGGAAAAACATGGAAACTGTTACGTCTAACATACACTATAGTAACTTGATACCATTTCGAGTAAGATATCCCTTTTCTAAGTTTTGTCAATCCTCAATTTGAAAAATTTTTTTAGACTTGAATAACTCTCAACAAAAGCCTCTTAATATGAGAGATACATGACGTTTTGTTTATTTTAAATTCTGTTTTTTATAAGTCTACCTTAGTTATTATTCTAAAATAAACTAGTATTAATTTAGCAGAATGTATTATTAAGATCTTAAGTAAGATAACCATTTCCAGAACTCAAAACCAGCTAATGAGAGAAGAGTTTGTTTTGGGATGCGTTGGACTACCAAATGTACCGTACGAACTTTTCTTTATAGTAATTCTGCTATATCATAAAAGCAGCTATATTAGCCTACTTCAGCCATATTTACATACGAACCAATTTACTTGGCTTTGTTGCAAAAATTTCAAGCTTCTATTTTCATAACGCCGCTTTTATTTAAATTGTTCTCACGAAGGTAGGTACTTTCTTGTGATTTTTGGAAAGAGTAAATGATCAAATTCCTTATAACACTAATTAGTATGGTCTTTTCATTAAATTTATCCTCTCAAAAAAACTGTGCTTTATCCATCTACTTTAATGGTATCATAATATTTTACACCTAAATCTATTCTATAAAAATTCACAATACGAATTAGTAAATAGATTATATTCAAACCGATTGTATTTATGATATATAGCGTATACAATATATTACTTGTTTATTTTAGTAGGGGGTATAGGTATGTTTAGTTCGAAGCAGGTAGTACAATATAATTTATTTGGTAGTAACGTCCTTGAAGGCATTTCATCTTGTAAATTTGCACATTTTCCTGAAGAGGTATTTGAGATTAGCAGTGAAGAAAATCAAGTAATAGATAGTTTAGAAAGCAAAATAGAAAATCTACAACAGGAAAATTTTGATCTTAAAAAAAATGTAGAGTTACAAAAACACTATAAGAAAAGAGTAGAAGAGTATTACGAAGAAGTAAGTGAACTTACCAGAGAAATGCAAACCCTAGAAGGGAAAATTAAAAAGCTTGAAGTTAAATTACAAAAAAGTACAAGAAGTTTAACTGAAAATGATCAAGACATCGAACAGCTAAAACAGAAAGTAGAAATATTATTATTAGAAACTCAGAACAAAAGTGATGTAATTAAGAACTTAAATAACCAATTAAAAGAGGCAAAGAATGAAATTCAGTTAACAGACAAAATAAATGAAGAGTTACAGCAAAAACTGGATTTGACTGAAGCTGAGTTAAACAGAGTAAGAAAAGAAAGTACAGTGCTGATAAACAGTATAGAGGATTTGAAAGGTAATTATGAAAATCAGATACTAGAAAAAAAGAAGGAACTTAATGATATAAGAGATCAATTGTGTATTTATTTATCAGAGTATAAAGAGCTATTTGCAGAATTCAGTAGTCTGCAGAAGGAAAACGAGAGTTTAAAACAGAAAAATTTCTATATTAGTAATGAAGTGTCTCTTGCAGATGAAATAAACAAAGAAAACGTAAGAAAAGAAATAGCGAGAACTCAGTCTATACCTGAAGTAGAAACCAGGTGTATTAAAGATAATGATGATCAAGAACCAACCTGGCTATGTAGAGAAGGAGAAAATAATCAATATGATAAAACAAGTGAAGATAAAGACTCTGAAGATACTGACTACGAGATTGGAGTATGGAATGAAGCTGATAATGAAAGTAGCGATGATCATAAATCAACTCGGCTATATGGAAAAACAGAAAATTGTCTAACAAGTGAAGATAAAAACCTTGAAAATACCGATTTCCCGATTGAAGTATGGAATGGAACGGATAGTGAAGATGAAGACAATGTTAGCCCTTGCCCTGATTATGATGAAAGTTTTGGTAGGCGTTACAGTCAACTATTCTATACTGACGAGATAACCCGTAAAGAAAAAGGAAAAGATACTTTTCTTTTAATCCGTCAAAAAGACTCTTTTTCTCTAACAAAGGTAAAGCTGAATACAAGAGAAGAAGAAAAGTATGAAAGTATTTGGCAAAAAATAAATAAGATTCATGATTATCTAGACATTTTAGGTTACTCTGGTAGCGAAGAAGATTATGAGGAGTGCGAAAAAGAACTTGATAAAGTTATAAGCGCAGCACTGGAACAAGGAATAATGTTCACTTTTCCATATAAATCTGGTATGTCCTTGATAGATCGTATAGCTGACACATTTCAAAAGCTATATTTATCTGCTGACACTACTCGAATTCATGAGTTCTTACACAAGAGAAAAATATTTCAGGTAATATCAGAAGGTGCATCTTTAAATAGATCGAGCGACGAAGAGCATGAAGATTTTGTGAACATAATTTGTTCAGATTTAGACACTTTGAGTAAACGATCCGAAAACCTTTCAAAGCTTAAGGAATTAGCACTTGAAAGTATTATGAATAAAAGTGAGCAAATTGATGAATATGACTTTGAACTAGAAATAGATAATGGATATTTTTGCATAGATTATCCACAAAATAGTATTGTTGAAGTTGCAAGGATATTAAATAATCAAAAAGCTAAAGATTTAAATCTAAACATTGGTATACTTCAAGTTGGAAACAGTATAATTAGAGTTGAAAATATAGGAGGAAGGAGAAATTATACAGAGTTCTCGGGAGATATCATTGAAATGTCTTTTACCACTGAAGTAGGAGAGATCAGTATTCATCTATGTCCTAGTGAGAAAGATAGTAATAAAATAGAAGTGAGGCTTGTCGATGAAGTAAGATTTAACAAGTTAGAGAATAAATCAAGTTTAGGGCAGAGTTGTCTGTTAGGTGGGAAAAGTGTTTTGACAGCTATAGAAAATGGGTATTTCGAAAGAAATAGTAGTGCTTTTAAAGAGTTAGGTAAGACTATTAGACAGTCAGATTGTACAATGGAAAATCCATCTAGCTTTCCTAGAGGGAGTTAATATAAATTGTACTAGACACAACTTAATCTGACAGGCGAGAATTAACTTACAGAAGAATTGAAAACTAATATCAGTCTTTTGTTTAATGTTACTAATATTTTTCTGAAAAGCAATTTGTTTGCTATCAAGAAAAGTTTGCATAGGCATAGCAATATTTGCCTGAATGAGGCCTTGTCTCATTGTAAGAACGCAGCCAATGATCAACATCAATCTGCAAATCTTTCAAAGAGCTGTAGATTTTCTTTCTAAAGATAATATTGTAACACTCATCTTGCATAGTTTTATGAAACCTCTCGCATATTCCATTAGTTTGTGGAGAATTGGCCTTAGTTCTTGAATGATCAATGTTTTCAATTCCCAAATAAAGCTGATAAGCATGATTCTCTGGTTTGCCACAGTCCCTATCAGTCAAAATGCGTGATAATGGCACATTTTGTCCATCAAAGAATGGTATATTAAGAAGATCTGCAGCAGTGATTGCAGTTTTGTCTGTTTGCCATAGCAACCCTTGAATAGGTATCAATGAAAGTTTGCTGGTAGATCCTTCCTATACCTTTGATATTGCCTACATAATAAGTGTTTCAATTTCACCATCTTTGTTCTTTCACTTTCTCTAAAGCTGCAAGTTGCTCTTCAGTTAAAATTATGCCATCTTGTGCAACCTTTGCTTCAAGGGCTTTAAGTCTTTTTTTGAACGTTTCAATGTCGTTTCTTAGCTTATACAACCACCTTCGGATACCTCTTTTCTCAGCTCATTTGCAGCTCTTTGCTGTCCATATGCTGGAAATTCTGTTGCAATATTTACTACTGCTCTTTCTATATCTTCGGAAACTCTGTTTGCAAACAGCGGTTTTTTTCTTGCTGATTTCATGTAACGCCTCTTCTCCTCCATTTTCGTATAACTCCTTGAATCTATAAAACGTATCTCTTGAATATCCCATTACCTTGCACGCTTGAGATACATTCCCTAGCTGTTTTGCTAGCTCTAATAAACCTAGTTTTGGTTTTAATATTTTTGTTTGTATTGTATTCATTTCTAACACTCCTTTCTTTTATTATTTTATAACTTACTTTTTTAAAGTGTCAGATTAAATCTTGTTTAATACAGAGAAATCATATATTAGAGGGGTGCTTAGCTATTTAACTGGCTTTGTTGCATAAATGTTTATAAAGAGCAGGGAGTGTTCAATTGTATTAAATAAGAGTCTGATATTAGTTTTCAATTCTTCTATCAGTTAATTCATTCCCGTCAGATTAAGTTGTGTTTAGCACAATTTGTTCCACTGTTCTTCATCTAAAATTTCCACACCCAATTCCATTGCTTTTTTATATTTTGAACCTGGATCTTCTCCTGCAATTAAATAGTCAGTTTTAGTAGAAAGGCTTGAACTGATCTTTGCCCCTAAAACTTTAGCTCTTACTTTTGCCTCCCCTCTGCTCATAGCACGTAGCTTACCAGTAAACACTATAATTTTGTTATTCAAAAAAGAATTGCTAGAGTTGGAGCTCACGGGAAGAATTTGCAGATATGCAGTAAGGTCATTTAACATTTTAATGTTACGTTCCTGAGAAAAAAACGATTTTAAAGATTCAGCTACTTTTTCTCCTATACCATCTATACCTACCAACTCAACATCATTTGATGACATCGAATTATACCAGTTATCATAAGATACATAATAATTTGCGAGCAATTCTGCTGCAACTTGGCCGATAAATCTGATACCCAAAGAAAATATGAACCTATCTAGAGTGATTACTCTTCTGTTTTGTATAGCACTTAATAGATTAGCTATTGACTTCTCGCCCCAACCATGATGCTCTTTTAAGGAAAACTCTTTTAATCTTTCCTCTAAAATAAAAATGTCTGGAATTTGTCTTATTATGCTAAGATCATAAAAAAACTTTATTTGTTTTTCACCAAGGCCAACAATGTCAAATGCATCTTTTGACACAAAATGTTTTAGTTTTTCTACTATTTGAGCCTTGCAATTAAATTCTTCAGGACATCTTACTGCCACTCCTTCAATCTGCACTTTACTGCCACATTCAGGACATATGTCAGGAAAAACAAATTCAGGCATATTTGTATGACGAGAACCTTCATCTACTTTGACAATTTGAGGAATTACATCCCCAGCCCTTTTAATTGTTACAACATCTCCCTCTCTTATATCTTTACGTTTTATCTCATCTTGGTTATGTAGACTTGCTCTGCTAACTAATACTCCACCAATATTGACTGGTACTAAATCTGCAACTGGAGTTAAAACCCCCGTTCTACCCACCTGTATAAATATTTTATTTAACTTTGTCTTCGCATAAATCGCAGAAAACTTATATGCAAGTGCTGAGCGTGGAGCTTTGTGTGTACTTCCCAGACGACTTTGTAGCACCAAATCATTCACTTTATAGACTATCCCATCGATATCATAATCCAAGTTATAACGACAATCATAGATCTCGTTATAGAACTTTAGCATTCCATTCAAACTACTTGTTAAGGAACGATGCTCATTTACGCAAAAACCAAATTTCTCAAGCTTTTCTAGTATCTCACTTTGACTTTTCTCTATTCCACCAATTAAAGAATAAGCAAAATATCTAAGAGGCCTTTTTGCTGTAATGTTCGCATTCAATTGCTTTAAAGAACCAGCAGCTGCATTTCGAGGATTAGCGAATTCATTATTTTCATTTAACTTTAAAAAGTCGCTGTTACTGATATATATTTCACCCCTTACTTCTAGTCTTCCTTGCACATCTTGTAAAAACTTAGGAAAGTCTTTTATTGTTGCAACATTGTGAGTAACATCCTCTCCTACAAAACCGTCACCTCGAGTTGCAGCTTTAACAAATTTCCCATCTTCATAAATTGCAGAAAATGACAATCCATCAATTTTTGGCTCACATAGTATTTCTATTTCATCTGCAATTAAAAATCTCTTTATTTTAGACAAAAATTTTTCTACACCTTGCTCATCATAAGCATTCTCGAGAGAAAGCATAGGTTCTTGATGTTCCACCTTAGAAAATCTCTCATCAGGCGGAGCACCAACACTATCTTGTGTTGCATAAGCTTCTGGCTCTATTGCAGCTAACTTTTTCTTCAGTTCATCATATTCAGCATCACTTATCTCTGGCTTACTTTTTTGATAATATAAGATATTATGATAATTAATTTGATTTTGCAGTTTTTCTCTCATCTTTTCCAAGTCAGTCATGATACCAATATAATGCTCTTTGTCGTCAAGTCATGAATTTTTTCAAAAGGTACTATAAATTTATACTACTGCCCTGAAAAACTATACTAATATTAATATAATTTTTGTACTTGTATATTAATGTTAGTATAGTCTTTAAATTAAGGAGTACATTATGAAAGAATACAATTACAAAAATTTGGCTGACGAATCAAACTTCGGCTCTCAAGTGTATCGTGCAGGAATGTTTGATAAAATTCTTGGTATAAGCAAAACAGCAAAAGAAGCTGCGAATCAAGTAATATCTAAAATGGGTAACGATTTAAAACTAGAAGCTAGAAAAGCAGCTCAAGATGAAGTAAAAAAATAGAAGGAAAAATGCTAACTTTAGCTGAAGAGAAAGCTAACAAAATAGCTACCGAAAAAGCTAATCAAATAGAAAAAAAAATATCGACTTCAATTGATAAGACAGTAAAGTCAGTAGAAGCAAATGCTAAAAAAGCAGTGAAAAAAGTAGGACCGGAAGTTGCAGATCTGCTAAAGCCAGAAATAAAAACTCAGGTAGAAGAAGCAGTAAAAAAATACACTGAAGAAAAAATTGAAAGCCTTATAAAACCTGAAATCACAGACAAAATAGCCGATATTGTCACTTCACAAAGCAAAGAAATAAGAATACTTTTAGAAGATGAAATGAATAAATTAATCGAAGATGCACATAAAAATTTGAATGGGAAAATAGATCAGATTAAATGTGAACTTACAGAAATAAAATCTAATATCTTAGAAGCTAGTGCAAAAAGTTTCCTTGAGAGCGCAAAATTATTGTCTTTTGCTGCACAAGATGAAATATGTGAAAACCAAGATTTAGTGTATTTTTAATCACAACAGGGGTTTTATATAAGGTTTTTATGTTTTTTTTAACCCATAAAAACCTGAGGATAAATGAAGAGAAAAATATCTGTTAAGTTGCATGGCTACTGTGCAAAATATTGAAGCAAAAAGGTTTCATCCCAGTGCTCAGACACTGGGATCCATTGTTCCTTTCTGGATTACAGCGTCACGCGCTGGAATGACACCTATTTGTTTTTAGTACTTCCTTTCCTGTCATTCAATTAGCCTTTTCTTTTCATTCCAGTGCCTAGACACTGGTGCTCACAAGCAAACTAATCATAGGAGGTATTATAATAAAAACAACGTTTGCAATGAAACTACATAAAGCAAGTGTCACAAACCGGAATGACAACTATTATTGTTTTTACTTTATATCTTTATTTGTCTATCTTATTTTGCCATTCTGTTGAACGAATACAGGAAAATAAACTGTAATATCTAACTTTGATGCAAAAAGATCAACATATAACACGTAAAAGTTACTGAATCACTTTAGCCATATATAGAATTATTTTGTTAAATATTCTCTACTCCCAGGTTTCATTATGGGTAATTGTTTTAATTCACTTGGCAGTTCTTCCTCGCTATAGTTTTTGATATTTAGTTCAATCAAAGATATGATAGGAAAAGGTAGTTTTGTTTCACTATTTCTCTTGATCAAAGAAGCTCCAGCAACAACTTTACCTCCCTTCTCTTCTGCACATTTTACTGCTTCAAGTGAAGATTTACCTGTGGTAATCACATCTTCAATTAGTAATATCTTCTCACCTTGTTTAATCTCAAATCCACGGCGTAATTCAAATTTACCATTAACACGTTCGCAAAATATTGTTCGGATTCCAAGCTGTCTACCAATCTCATAACCCACGATTATTCCACCAATTGCAGGAGATAGTATTAAATCTATGGGTTCAATAAGCTCTTTTCTTATTTTATTCGCCAATAGCTCACAAACGTTCATTGCTCTGCTTGGATTTTCAAAAATTTTAGCGCATTGTATGTAAGTGTTGCTGTGCAGCCCTGATGAGAGTACAAAATGTCCGTGCAAAATCGCACCAGCCTCTTCAAATTCTTTTATTATTGTATTATCTAATATCATTCTTGAGTTTTAAATTCTTTATTAATTATCTGTGTTATACAGATATCAGACCACACATTTATTGCAGTTTCAAACATATCAATGATTGTATAAATAGGCACAATCAATCCCATAATGTACAAAGGAACATTCATTGATACCAAATAACTAGTTGCCATAAAATAGCACCCCATCGGCACTCCAGCGTTACCAATTGCAGCTCCTGTAGCTAAAAAAATCCATATGAACATCTCACTTAAGGAAAATGTGTGCCCATTCATCTCTGCAACAAACATCACTGTGATTAAAATAAATGCAGCACACGCATTCATATTGACTGTTGTGCATATTGGTAGAATAAAAGATGACAATTTCTTTGGTACCTTTAGCTGATTTTGCACACATTCTATAGTTGTAGGCAGCGTTGCACTAGATGATTTAGAAAAAAATGCAAGTGTAAGTGCTGGCATAACACCTTTCATCGTTTGAATTGGTGATATACCTTTATGCCACATGAGTAGTGGCAAAATCACAAATGCTTGCACGAAATTTGCAGACATTATGCAAGCAAAATACCAAAAAAGACTATGGAATTCGCTGCCACCTTTTAACTCGTATAAAAAACATGTGATAAAAGACCATACAGCAAGAGGAATAAACTTTAATAACCCTTGAGCAATTCTAAGAAGTGTATCAAATAGTGCAGAAAATATTTGGTGTAATATATCTTGTTTTTCTTTTGAGAGCGAAATAATAGCTCCACCCATCAAAAAAGCAATCAATATGCTGCCAATAACGTTATTTTCAAGAAAAACTTGCACAAAATTTGATGGAATGAGTGATTTTAAGTATGAAAAGTAATTGTGGTTGCTGTCACTCACACTTTCTATTGTGTTACTTATGAAATTTTTTCTTACTGGATCTATAAATAAATAGAAAGATAGCGCAACAAATGCAGCTATAATGGTTGTAAGCAGCGTATAAAACAGCGTCTTCTTAAGTAATACTTTAATTTCAATTGAGTCTTTAAACCCTAAAATTGTGGACACGATAGATAGAAAAACCAAAGGTAAACTGATTAATTTCAACAAACTGATGAATATATCACTAAATAGATTTGCTACTTCAAATATCACTTCATTATCTAAATAGTAAGCGACAACTGCAAATAGTATAGAAAAGAACATTGCAAGTTTGCGCATTGAAAATAAAACCTCAAAATGATATTATACAATAATTTTTGGAATTAGGTTAAGATAATCAGCAGCAGCTATCTACCTAACACTCTTATCTCCCACTCAAGTTCAATGTTAAATTTATCTTTTACTGCATCTTTTACTCTGTTGCCAAGGTTTTCTAAGTCGAATGCAGTTGCGTTATTGTAATTGAGCAGAAAATTACAATGTTTCTTAGAAATTTTAGCTCTACCGTTACTTAATCCTCGGCAGCCAGACTCATCAATCAGTTTCCATGCCTTGCAGCCTATTGGATTTTTGAACATACAACCAGCAGTTTTTCCTCTTACTGGTTGACTTTTATTTTTTTTATCAATAACTTCTTTCAATCTTTGCAATATAAGCTCATACTCTGAACTTACTCCTTTAAATTCAGCTTCAATAAAAATCCACCTGCCTTTTAGACTATGTCCACGATAAAAATATCCCATTTCTTCACTGGAAAATTCATATAAATTTCCATCTTCTAGATTCACTGCCCTTATAAACTTTACAACACTCGCAATATCACTACCATATGCACCTGCATTCATCTCTATCCCACCGCCAACTGTTCCTGGAATTCCAGCAAGAAACTCAAGCCCACTAATTTGCTGTTCCCCGGCAAAGTATGCAAGGTTACTAAGCAATGCAGCACCACCTGCAACAATGGAGTTATTATCTTTACATTTTATATATGCAAATTCCTTGCCTAATTTCACCGTTATTCCTCGAATGCCACTATCTTGCACTATTATGTTAGATGTTGCACCGATAATGCTAATTGGTAACTCAGTATCTTTTATCAAGCACATTAGATCTTCAACGTCACGTGGTTTAAATAGTACATCAGCTTGGCCACCAACATTTAACCAAGTCATTTTAGACATTGAAACATTATAACGGTAGATTCCACATACTTTAGGTAAGCTTATAAGCATTTTGATTTTAACTCTAATCCTGCATCCATACCCATTTTTTCTGCATCTTCTACAAACGAAGTGCGTTCAGTAAAGTATATAACTCTCTCGCCCGCTAACATACAATAAAGATGTAGCATGTTTTCACTCACATATTCTGCTAAAGCTGCAAGCGGTGTAAAGCATGAACCATTTACTGTCTTCATGAAACTGCGCTCTGATTTTGCCCTTATAAAAGACATATTATTATTAATTTTCTCTAAAAGATCGATAACTTTTATATCATTCTTTCGGCATTGAATGCAAATTGCCCCCTGCCCTACTGCGCTTAACATGACTTTTGGTGGCAATACCTCTGTAATTAAGTGATATTTTTTTAATCTTATCAGCCCTGCTTCAGCTAAAATCATTCCATCAAAATTCTGATTTTGCAGTCTAGTTGTCACATTTCCACGCAGTGACACTACATTTAAGTCTGGCCTGAGATTTAACAGCTGAACTTTTCTTCTTATTGAAGAAGTTGCAATTGTAGCCTGCTGTGGCAAAGTTTTTAGGCTCTTATATTTATGAGAAATAAATACATCACATGGACTTAGCCTCTCTAAAACACAAGGAATTGTTAAGTCCTTCGAGAAAAACGCAGGTACATCTTTTAGCGAATGAACCGCCATATCTATATTATTTTTGAGTAATTCAGCCTCAATCTCCCTGAGGAACAGTCCTTTACCTCCTATTTCAGCAAGGGTTACATTAGCATATTTATCACCAGAAGTTTTGATTTTAATGATCTCAACGGATAGATTAGGAAAAGACTCTAATAATCTTTGTTTTGCTTCCAAAGCTTGGATGATCGCAAGGTCGCTTCCTCTCGTACCTATTTTAACTAGCATATATCCTTCATATTATATGTCTATATTCTATGTCCATTTTTTATTATCTCCAGTTTAGTTATTGAATACTTTATAATTAGTGCATAGTATCACGAACATTTAGTAATCGACGAGTATGTATGTTTGATATTTTAAAAGATTCTAATGGCAGATTTAATAAAAAGAATATTTTACCTCTTGTAGGTGCCACTGTCGCTATTATTCTAACAGCATTAAGTGCAGTAGTAGCAATTCCCAGATTTTCCTCTCACCCCTCTCTATCTAGTCCTCTCGGTTGGAAAGATTTAAGTTATAATAAATTTCTTGCTAATCACATACCACTTAGCATAGTTATTTTCTTAACACTTGGTTTATGCACTTACCTTGCAATTGACAAAATTAGACAAAACAAACAGAGAATCTGAGAGCCAACTCTGAACCTAATACATGTGTTTATACTGCTTCAATAAATGATGTTCTAGAAGAACAAAATCAATTATAGAGATATTGGTTCTAGGCTTGTTTTTTATCTTTCACGGACCTTTTCATTTAGGTGCTTGTGATTAGCAACCATCCAGTTTACACTGTACCTAAGTATAGTTTAAATTTATGCTAAACAAGCTCACAGTTAAATCTCTTTCAGTATTGCTAATTTCTTTGTTATCTTTATATATAATACTGCCAAACTTCTTTGATAATAAGTTTCTCACCTCAAAAAAGAGGATAAATCTAGGGCTCGACCTGAAAGGTGGATCATCTATACTCCTGAACGTAGACTTAGATTTTTACTTCAAAGAGAAACTAAGCATGCTAACCGATGAAATAAAAGAAGGTCTGTTAACACAAAAGATTGAATTTAGCGCAAAAAACGATAAACAAGTGGTTGTAACTTTAAATAATATTGATGATTACAAAAAAGTTTCAACGTTAATACATAAAATAAACCCAAATTTAGAATTGAGTAGAAAAAATACTGCAATTTTCATTTCATATAAACCGCATTATAAGAATTCATTAATCAATGAAGTAGTTTCAGAGTCAATAGTTAATGTTCAAAGACGCTTAGATAAGCTTGGTACTAAGGAAGTAAGTGTGCAAAAACAAGGACAAAATAAGATATTAGTCCAAGTTCCTGGAGTAGAAGACACTCAGCAGATAAAATCTCTGCTTGGCAAAACAGCCAAGCTGGCCTTCCATTTGGCAAACACCAATGTAGCTAAAATGCAAGATATCGATCATGACACTACGATTATGCTCAAGGATTCTTTGGGTAATTCCTACCCGATATTCCGCAAAACTGAAATAGGCGGTGATTCATTAGTTAACGCATCAGTTAGATTTGGCAATTTAGGTAAACCAACAGTACATTTCAAATTCGACAGCATAGCAAGCAAAAAATTTGCAAAAATTACTAAAGAAAATGTAGGAAAGCCTTTTGCAATTGTTTTAGATAACACAGTCTTAACTGTACCAACAATACGTGAACCTATTCTAAATGGAGAGGGAGAAATTAGCGGTAATTTCACTGAAAAACAAGCGAGTGAACTTGCAATACTTTTAAAATCAGGTGCACTACCTGCACCACTTAAAATAATTGAAGAAAAAAACATTGGTCCAAGCCTTGGAGAAGAGTCAATAAAAGCGGGAGAAATTGCAGCAATAATTTCTATCATAGCCGTTGGTTTATCTATAATCATTACTTACGGCAAATTAGGCTTGTTAGCGTCTGTTGCACTCGTTTTTAATGTAATCTCTATACTACTCATTCTTACCTTACTTGAAGCAACTCTTACTCTCCCTGGAATTGCTGGAATTGCACTAACTGTTGGCATGTCGGTGGATGCAAATGTTTTAATATTTGAACGCATCCGCGAAGAAATAAGAGCAGGAAAAAGAACAGCTCGTGCCATTGAAGAAGGGTTTAAAAATGCAATAAAAACAATTCTTGATTCAAATCTCACTACACTGATTGCTGCAGGAATAATGTTCATTATTGGTAGCGGAGCAATTAGAGGGTTTTCTGTCACTTTATCGATAGGAGTTTTATGCTCGATGTTTTCTGCAATTATAGTCACAAAACTTCTGATAGAATTGTGCATCAACCCACAAAAGCTAGTACTTTAGTATCTGTTCAGCAGAGTGACAAAATAAGATAGACGAGAAAAGACAACTAAATGGTTGTCATGCAAGTAGCTATCCAGTCTTTTCGTCGTCAAAAACTTTGTAACATGCTTACCAATTTAGTGAGCATAAAACCAATATATTTGTGGAGGAAAAGGAAAAAAGAAACAGAAACCATCTTCAGGCTATCACAAAGGATATGGCCATAAGATTAAAGATATGGATAGATTTATCAAATTTCTGAATGGAAATCAGGATATTAGAATTGAAAAGATAATTGAAGAATTTGGTAATATGTGTAGAAGCACAGTATATAACTACCTTAGCAAAGTAAACTATACATATAAAAAAAACTTTTCTTTATCGAGAAAGAGATAAAGAGAAACGCAAAGAGTTCATAAAAAAAGTAGAAGAAATAAATAAAGAAAACTTGATATACATAGATGAGTCTGGAATAGAGGACAATGAATTTTATGAATATGGGTGTTCTCAAAGAGGCAAGAGGTTATTTGCCCAGGGTTCAAAAGAAAGAAGGTAAGCATGATTGGAGCACTGAATGAAGGAAAAGTTAAAGCACCATGGATAATTGATGGCTACTGCAACAGCGAGATTTTTGATGCTTATGTAGAAAATGTACTTGTCCCTGTATTTAAACCTGGACAGACTATTGTTCTCGACAATGCGAGTTTTTATAAATCTGCAAGGACGAAAAATTTGATAGAAAATATTGAGTGTAAAATTTTGTTCTTGTCTCCATACTCGCCAGATTTAAATCCAATTGAGAAGTTCTGATCAAGCACTCCATAAGAAAGGCTCTACAAACCTTTTGGCCCAATATTAATTCGGCTATTGATTTTGTCTTTCAGTGCTCGAGCAGATCTTACTTCGGTTAGCTATATCACTAAAATCTCGTATTCTACATTTGACTTTAATAGCTCTTTATCTTCCTGAAATCTGAATGTTTTATCAATGCATCTTCTATTCAGCCGTTAGCAATACTTTCACTTATTCCATAACTTTTCGCTATATGGAAATATGTACGGTATTTACGCAAATATTCTAGTGCTATTAACAAACATGCATTGTTTATTTGGTTTTCCTCCTCTTGCCTTTTTCTTGGCCTCTTCCTCTATTAAAATTTCTATTATTTTTCCAATGTTTTTCTTTTTACTCCTCTTAGTCTTCGAAGCTTCTCTTCATCAAGTTTACTTACCTGCTCAAAATTTATACCTTCCCTAATATTGCTTCTACTACTTGTTTCTTAAGTTATCCAAGAAGTCTAATGGCAAGAAAAGAAGCACTGACCACTTTTGCTTCAGATGCCCTTGAACAGATATTATTACTAAAAATTAAACATCAAACCAACTTCAATATTATGAGTGGATATATCATCTGCAATAGGTATTGGGATACTAAAGTAACGATAGCCGAAAAAGGTTTTAACTTCTGGGATTATTGAGTAGTCAACACCAAGCTTTATTTGATAAGCAAACCAAGGAACATTCAGTGGCATTGAATTTTCTAGTGATCCATTAATCTTTTTTAATCTAAAAACTGTTGGCCCTATACCAAGACCAATATACGGAGCAAATTGTGTATCTCGAATGCTGGAGTTATAATAGAAGTTTAATAAAAATGCAAACACCCTTGCTGATTTCTCAAATACCGGAGGAGAATTACTATCTTCAATATTGGCTGTAGAATACATAGCTTCAAAATCAACTCGGCCATTTTCCCCAGCATAGTAACCTAAAGATACGCTCCTAAGCCACTGGAAATCAATTTTGCCGTTAAATTTCTCTATACTCTGAATTTCATCCACTAATCCCGCTTTGATAAACAATGATACTACTTTTTCTTGCAAAGAAAGATTAGGATTAGCTGTATTGATTAAATTAATAAACCTTTCTCCTATTGCCTTTATACCCTTTACAAATGTTTCTGAATTATCATGGCATATCTTACCACCGTTAGCACTAACATAGAAATCAAGTTTTTTTGATTTTTCCTTTGTAGGCTCAGCTTGATCTGCAATACTTGGCCACATATTTTTCTGATTAGCTACTTGGAAAACAGAAGGTGAACTACTTTTAAGTTCTTGATATTTTATTGGTATTTCTTTTTCAGCAACCTCTTCAGAACGTATTACACTTTCATTATTATCTGTTTCTAATTTTAACGGTTGTACTTGCTCAATGTGTGTATTGTTACTGATATAAGTAATAAAAAAATAGACACACGGAATGAAGATAAAAAATAAAGCAATAGATACTCTAATTATCATAAATGAATTATCACTTATAGTATAACTACTATATCATATATTCCTTTAATGTACAAAAATTAAGAAATAATATTTCCAATTAAACAATTATTTTCTATTCCTTTAACATGAGCTTTCACAATACTTTTAGCTTGAACTCTTGATGTAAGTTTTGTTAATGCAAAATTTTCTGTTCTACCAATATTATTCTGCTCAACCAAAACGCTTTGCTCAGTGCCGAGCAAAGATTGATAAAAACTGCTCATCATTTCTTTATTTATTTCTCTTAGATGCTTTACTCGTTCTTTACGTACATTCTCTGGTATTTGTGGCATCCGTGCAGCAGGTGTGTTTTTCCGCTCTGAATATGGAAAAGCATGTAGATAAACTACATTTATTTTTTTCAGTAAATCAACTGTATCCTGAAACATTTCATCAGTTTCTGTTGGAAATCCAGCAATAATATCAGCGCCAAATGCTATATTAGGTCTTAAGCTCTTCATTTTATGACAAAATTCTATCACTTGTTCTCTGTTGTGACGACGTTTCATTCTCTTTAGTATTAAATTATTACCAGACTGTAGACTCAAGTGTAAGTGAGGCATAAGTCTTGACTCATTAGCTATTAAATCCATTAGTTCATCATCAACTTCAGCAACATCAATAGAGGAAAGTCTTAGTCTCTTTAACTGTGGTATATCCTTTAAAACTCTTCTAATCATTGAACTGAGTGATTGCTTACCAAACAAATCTGTACCAAAGTCAGTAATATCAACACCTGTAAACACCACTTCTTGATACCCATTTTCTATAAAAATCTTAATTTGCCCTATAATATTGTTTACTGGCACAGATCGATTATTTCCTCTTGCCTCAGTAATTGAGCAAAATGTACAACTATGATTACAACCATTTTGAATTTCAATAAATGCCCTTGATTTATCTTCAAATCCATTAATGAGAATAGGTTCTACTTGGTTATCACTGACTAAGATTTCATCATTATTTAGTAGATAATTTTCAGCTCTTAGCTTGTCTTGATTACCTAGCACTTTACTTACACCAGGAATATCACTATATGATTTAGGATCTAATTGAACAGCGCAGCCAACTACGATAATTTCTTTACTTGGGTCGTTTTTATAGATCTTACGTATTTTTTGCTTCACTTGGCGTTCTGCTTCGTTTGTCACTGCACAGCTATGCACTACAACAACATTTTCTCTCTTTGCTTTTTTTAATGCTTCTTTGATTAACTCGCTCTCGTAAAAGTTTAGACGACAACCAAACGTTATCACTTCATTCATGCTTTTGCTTTAATAGATCTAAATTATATCAAATATCCAAGCAAAATGACTATTTTTTGGTGGATAAATGTATAACTAGTGCAAAAATACCATCAATCTCACTTTCTTCTTTTTAAATATAAAGATCTTTACACCAAGAAACATCATTGTGGCCAACCCTTTGATTATCGATCTTTTCTCCCTGGGCGAGATACTCACCACCATTTTCAATAAAGTTAACATCATATGATTGAGCCATATCTCTTAATTCACGGATAAAAGCAAGCTGAGCAATGTTTTGCTCAAAAAAATACGACTTTTCAGGTTTAGAATAAAGTATTGCACACATTATATCTTTTTCAGGCTTAGCTTGGAGTATCTCTTCAATTCTCTCTTTTCCTAGCTTTTCTTCAAATTTTGTCTTTATTCTATCTTGGCTAAGTATATTTTGTTTATAGAGAGTGATATTAGTTTTTCTGTCAGATTAAGTTGCGTCTAGTACAACTGACTATGCAAATAAGCTAACAGAACTTGAGATATTTTAATTATTATCAAGGTGAAGTTTCACGTTTTTTATTAAGAGGATCCACATCTGGATCTTCTATATAGTTTTGAGGTTGTTCTTGAAACACAAGACGTGCTCCCTCAAAGTTATACTCCTCACCTTCATATAAAGAATCTTCTTCTTCAAAATTGTGTTCTATTTCTACTTCAAACTTGAATCCTAACTTCTCGCAGAATTTGTAGAAATATTCTTTAATGGTATCAAATAAACTTCTGCCATCAATTTTGTAGTCTCTCAATTTTCGGGGCACAGTAAGTGACAATTTGCCATCTTTATATATCACATCATCTTTCCCATCTTGAGATTCAAGTGCGAATTCTAGTGAGCTGTTCAATTTACATAATTCTTCATTTGGCTTTACAAGTACGGTGGCAGAGATTAGCTCTTTAACTGTGACTTCTACACGTTCTGAATTACTGCAATTAATATATGTTGTATGACTGGAGCTGAAAGTTAATTCATGTATTTTAGTTACATGAAAAAGAGGACTATCCTCATTATATAATGCACCTACATAAGCAGCTTGGTTACAGTTAGTAACTAGTTCTTTTAAGATAGAATCGCTTGGAACTTGAGCTTCAGCATATTTGAACATTGCCTTGAAAACTTCTTTTCCAAACGCACGATAACTTTTATTTTCATCTCCTTCTTTTGGTAATAGATGAGCGTACCCTTTACCTAGATTATAAAACTTTTCAAACTCCTCTTTAATATTGGTCGGTTTTTTTATTGCCAGGTATCCCTTGATTTTTATAATACCTATCCCAAACTTCATCAAAATTGTATTGCTTAGCTCCGTCTATCAATGCACCAATTAAACTTTCGTCTAGATTTTTGCTGTTAATAACAAATCTCATTCTTCGAAAATCTTCATACATCTGCTCACCAGTGTTTGCTGACTCATTGGTTTTATCAGCCCTTAACCTGCTAAAATCAAACTTTTCCGCTTGAGCCTTTAGCGTAACTACTGGATTTCCCTTTTTTTCCTGTATAGAGTTGTTCATTGTTAATACTTTGATATGAATTGCTGATAGTATAATAATACATAAAAATAGTTAATATGTCAATAATATACTTAACATAGACAGTCATAATAGGGTGACAGGATTTTAGTAAGGCTCTATTATGAATAAACGGTTTTATACAGTATGAATGTTGATGAGCAGTCAAGTGTGCTGACTTTTCTAAATAGTAAAATTGAGAATATACCAAGGTTTTATTCCGCAATATTGCCTAAACTTTGCGGTGGAGAAAGAGTAATGAACTTGCTGTTTTATAGGCCGCTCAGCTATGTGGATAGAAGTAAATCACTACCTGATGCTCAAGTGGGAGAATTTACAACTTTTGTGGCAAAAGTGTATGAGCACCAGCGCCCCACTGTTAGAGGTAGGCCATATAAAATAATCGTTGAAAGTGAAAGTCAGTATTTATTTATAGTTTTTTTTAATTACTCAGTTAAATATTTGTATAAATTATTTCCAGTTGGAACAGATATAGTAATCAGTGGTAAACTTGAAAAGTTTGCCGAACATTGGCAAATTACTCACCCAGATTACATGTTGTCTGATATCAATCTATTTAAAGAAATAGCCTGCATAGAGCCAGTTTACCAATTATGTCGCGGTATTACTAACAAGAGCATTAGAAACATAATAAGTTCTAATCTAAAAGATTTGCCTGATTTGCCAGAGTGGATAGATGAAACATTAATCAAGCAAAAGAAATGGCTGAATTGGAAAGAAAGCATCATAAGATTGCACAGACCGAGCTCACTCGCAGAAGCAGAAGTTTGCAGAGAAAGACTTGCTTATGATGAGCTATTTGCGTACCAGTTGGCACTAAAGCTTGCAAGGGAAAATCATGTAAAAAAAGAGGGAAAAGAATTTATAATATTGAGTAAATACAAAGAGCAGGTCTTAAATGAATTACCGTTCCAATTAACAAATGATCAAATTCGAGCGATAGATGAAATCTCAGAAAGACAAAAATCCAGATACCGCATGGTAAGTCTGCTGCAAGGTGACGTTGGGAGTGGCAAAACTGTAGTTGCACTCTTTGCGATGCTGAATGTGGTAGAAAATAACATGCAAGCAGCTCTAATGGCACCAACTACTATCTTGGCTGAGCAACATTATAATTGGATCGAAGAAGCTCTATCTTGTACTGATATAAAAGTTGCTCTGCTTACTGGTAAAACTGCGCGCAAGGAAAGAAAGACTATCATGAACGAACTTGCAAATGGTATTCTAAATATAGTAATTGGTACTCATGCATTATTTCAAGCCAACGTTACATTTAAAAATTTAGGACTCGCAGTCATAGACGAACAACAGCGATTTGGAGTGATACAGAGGAATCGGTTGGTAGGAAAAGGAGAAAATACCGATATACTTTTTGTTACTGCAACTCCCATTCCAAGAACCTTGCAGCAAGCTATGTATGGTGATGTTGAATGTTCTATTTTAAGAGAAAAACCAAAATCTAGATTGCCAATAAAAACCGTTATTATGAACGTTAAAAAAGTATCAGATATTATTCAAAGACTGAAAGATGCTATAAATAGAGGCGAAAAAGCATATTGGATTTGTCCATATATAGAAGAAAACGAAGAACTCAATATTGCCGCAGCAGAAATGCGCTTTCAGGAACTACAAAAGACATTTTTTGATAGAGTTGGAATAATACACGGAAAACTAACTCAAGAGCAGAAAGATCAAGTGATGTTTTCCTTCAAGAGGAATGAGTTTTCTCTGCTTGTTGCAACCACTGTGATAGAAGTTGGTATAGATGTACCAGATGCAACTATTATGATTATAGAGAATGCAG
Source organism: Wolbachia endosymbiont (group B) of Cyclophora punctaria (assembly GCF_964028235.1). Taxonomy (NCBI): domain Bacteria; kingdom Pseudomonadati; phylum Pseudomonadota; class Alphaproteobacteria; order Rickettsiales; family Anaplasmataceae; genus Wolbachia; species Wolbachia endosymbiont (group B) of Cyclophora punctaria. The sequence goes on along the minus strand of NZ_OZ034749.1, from coordinate 488,226 downwards.
AGCAGTTCGGGTTATCGCAATTACATCAGTTAAGAGGTAGAGTAGGACGAGGAAATAAACCGTCTTTTTGTGTACTGTTATATGACAATCTCAGTAAAAGTTCGTATTCAAAGTTAAAGATTATGTGTGAGTCACAAGATGGATTTTATATTGCTGAAAAGGATATGATGCTGAGGGGTAGCGGAGATATTCTAGGCACAAAACAATCAGGGTGCATGGAGTTTAAATTTGCTGATTTATATGAGGACAGAGAATTGCTCAACCTTGCATATAATAGTGCAAAAGGTACAATAGCTAATTTTGAATTACTGCTTGATATATTTGAATATAGAAGTAGACTACATTTTTCAAAATTTCAGTAATCTTCCAAGCCATAACCTTCATGAGTAGAAATTCCTTGACAGACGGGAGTATTTAACAAACCATATGCGTCAAGTTAAGGAAAAATAAGAGTGAAGAAGAAGTTTTTACCATAAGAATAAATTGTGCAGAGTTAATAGCAGGCCCTGTAAACAAAATGTTAGCAGGTCAAATTAATCAAGGGCAGGAAGTATAAAAATGGAAAAAAAGCAGTAACTTAGCCTAATGACAATCAATATATATATAGAAGGTACCGTTTTAAAGAGCACAAAAGGAATACACAGTAAAAGCGAGAAGAAGTTGAGAATATGTATGGAAGCAGTGTGGAGAAGTGGCTGCCAATGATCAAAAATTTACCACAATTACAGAAGTATACACAAGAGGTTTAAAAGGTGATGCAAAAAGGGAATTTTGGCAAAATGACTTAAGTATGCACAACAAGATCCAGATTTGCATAATTGATGATCAGATGTCATTCATGCTGAGCCTATATATAGAAAAAATTCTCAAGCTCAAGAGGGCTTAGGGTGGAACTAAAATTCATGGACTTGTTGACGCACGTAATTAATTTCTTTTTTTTAAGTTAATTAATGTTAACAAGCCACGTCTGCCTGTAATCATGTTAATACCAAAATATAATGTAAGAGAAGAAATGGGCAGTGCTATGGTTAAATACAACAATTTTTGTTTCTTTCTAACCATGCTTCCATATGAAAAACATATGACATAAAAAGGAAAACAAAAAGCTAAGAACCTTGACGCGCTTTACATCTTGGCTTTACCTTATTTATAATATAAACCTTACCACCCCTTTTCACAACTTTACAATTTTTATCTCTGTTACGATGAGATTTTAGTGACCCTTTAACTTTCATATCTACAGTAAGAATAGAATTACCTTACATTATGATCACTGACAGAGAGTTAGTCAATTGATAAATTTTTCACATTTTATTAAAATACTGTATAATTGTTGCTGATACTTCTTCGATTGACCTTTGCGTGACATCAATAATTGGCCAGTTATTTTGCTTAAAGAACTCCTCTGCTTCTTTAATTTCCTTTTCTACTTTTCTAGGGTCAGCATATATATTATTACCTTCATTATTAATTGAAGTCAGTCTATTTTTGCGTATTTCTATTAGCCTTCTTACGTCTATTGTTACTCCTATAGTCAGTTTATTTTTTAATTTTGCTAAGTCGACGTAAAAGGGTATCTCGCTAACAAAAGGAACATTTGCAACTTTATAGCCTCGGTAAGCTAAATACATACTGGTGGGAGATTTTGATGTGCGTGAAACTCCAACCAAAATTATATCGGCTTTATCAATATCTTGAATATTTTGTCCATCATCATGATTAATGGTATAGTTTATTGCCTCAATGCGCTGAAAATATTCGTTATTTATCTCAGCATGTAAGTCAAGTTTTTCGTCTTTTTCAATTTCAAGATAGGATGAGATTTCCCTAATAATGTGTGATAATATCGCTCTGTAGGGAATTTTTAGCTTTATACAATTATTTTTTAGATATTTTCTTAGCTCATCATTAGTAATAGTGCATATAACAAAATTATGCTCATCACTTTTTCTATTAATTTCCTCTAAAATTTTGTCAATCTGCTCTTCTCCTTTTACGAAAGACCAAACATATTCGATCGTTTCTACAGAACGAAAGTGTTTCAGAGCTGATTTTGCAACTGATATAACAGTTTCACCACTTGAATCTGACACTAAGTGTAGGTTAAGCTTTTTAAGGATCATCAACGTTATACTAAAAATAATAGCAAGCAATCTGGTACTGAAATTGTGCTAATTTATTATACTACGTAAATATAGAAAAACTATCTTGTTGATAAAACTCAAACTAATTGATAAATTCTTAACACAATTATTCTCAAAACGAATGTTTTTATTAAAGCCTACAAATTTCACTTCTTTTACTAAAAAAGCTCTACCTTGGCTTGGGGTTATTTGTTTCGCATGTTTTTTAATTGGAATGTTCTTGGCATTATTCTTCTCCCCAGGAGATTATAAACAAGGAGAAATCGTACGAATTATGTATCTTCATGTGCCTTCTGCATGGCTTGCTCTTGGAATATACGGACTCATTGCATCACTCAGTTTCATTTCATTGGTGTGGAACAATAGCGTTGCTAGTGTTTTGGCACATGCTGCTGCTCCTGCAGGGACAGTCTTTTCGGCAATATGTTTAATCACAGGTAGCATCTGGGGAAAAGGAACATGGGGTACTTGGTGGGTATGGGATGCAAGGCTTACTTCAATGCTGATTTTGTTTTTTCTGTATGTTGGTTATCTTTCATTGTGGAGCGCTTTTGATAATCAAGCAAGAGCAGAGAAATCATCAGCAGTATTTGCCATTTTTAGTGCTATAAATATTCCCATAGTAAAATTTTCTGTGAATTTATGGTCTACTCTTCATCAGCCAGCAAGTATTTTTAGAAAAGGTGGAGTAGCAATAGAAGGTTCTTTACTGCTGCCACTCATTGCAATGTTTATATTTTGTGCAACATTCTTTTTAGTAGTGTGGATACTTAATGCCCTTCATTTAATTAATTTGCAGAAGATAAAGAGAGAAATCAGTATGCGATATTAGGTATGCAGTTCCAGAGTGTAATGTTGTGAACAGCGACAGAGATTAAAATGTAGAGCAATCATCCATTAGCAAGTTCCAGAACTAATTACGTACAAACCACACTTCAAGATTATAGTGATTAATCACATGAAAGTAGAAGAATCATGACTCTCTAAGGTGAACTGTATGCAAAATTAGCAAAGATACGTTAGAAATTGAAAGAAAATTTTTATTGATAGATATGCTATATTTATAATGCAAGTTATTAAATTTTTAATTACTTTAGCTTATAATAGCTCCTAAGTTACCATGAAGTTTCTTGAAATGTGGTTTCTTTTACTCACATTAAATTTGTAGTTTTTTTATTTTAATACAATTTCAATTTTGACTGTAGAGGAGGTGCCGATGTCAAAAAACACCTATAGTAACCAAATTAATAATAGTTATTTATATAACAACAAACTTTTTTATGGTGAAGAGGATATAGATGAGATCACTGAGGGTGAAACTACGACTGAGAAGGAATTTACAAATAGTTCCGTAGTAAAAGAGGATTTTGAACTAGTAGAAAAGAAGCTTACGAAATGTGAAGAGGAGGTTAAGCGAGCAAAAGCAGAGACTGAGTGGTATAAAAAAATAGCTGAAGAATGTAAAAAAGGAAGTGGTACGGGCGAACCTGTTAACGATGAAGGAGAAAATGAAAATGGAGAAATTACATCTCGAAAAGTAACCTCAGATTGTTCCAAGTATGAAAATTGTGGGCCGTATTCTCATTTTTATAAAGTTGATAATAAGATAGGTTGTCAAGGTTTTAGTGCATCTGATTTACTAAAGGAATTATATCCTGAGATGTACAGTAATCCTAAGATTGCAAAATATATAGAAGAGGGAGCAAATGGTAATTATGGTGCAGTAAATTTTAAATTTGCCTTTACAGAGGATCTTAATTCAATATCCTGGCTTGGTAATATAGAATGTGAAAAATGTGTGGATGATCAAATAGAGTTAGCGTGTCGAGAAGAAGAGATTAAGAGTTTCTGTTACCCGAACGTTTACCGTAGTAATCCAGAATTCAACAAGAGCTTTTTTTCTAGAGGATCATGCCCTAATCTCTTTAGAGAGTCCAGTGAAACAAGTGTTGTAAAAGCAAAACAAGTTGCACCATTGATACTTGTTAATACCTTAGGACAAATGGTAGATAAAGAGGGTAATAACACTAAAGTATACTATGATGCATTGAAGCGTTATCTAAATGATGATGGTAAAATCAAGGATTGTGGAGATAATCAAAAGTGTAAGGATTATATTCCAATTATGGAGAAAGTTGCATGGAATAGTGATAAGGAAGTACTATTAAAAACTGCTGTTAATAATACGCAAGAGGCAAATCCTTACTATTATGGAAATGAGGATAATTCTACTTCCGTTGAATTTGGTTCTATATAACGCTGAATTTGTCTAATTTTTTCTACACTAGACACAATTTAGTCGTATCTGAACAAATACATAATCTATATAAAGAGGACGTAGGTACCATCTGTCCTTTTAAGGCATTTATGTCAATGATATGCGTAATCCATGATTTTAAACATGATGACCCTCCTAAGTAATACAAAAAAACTCAGAAAAATGTATATAGCTATGATAGAAGTTATCTATACATAAGTACAATATACTTTAACTAGAGATTATAAATTAATGAAGTTGAAAAGTCTGCAGACGAAGATAGATTTCGAGCTCTAGAATATCTTCACTATCAAAATAACAAAGCTGTCAAAATTTGTCAAGTAATTTTTATCGCAACTGTACAAACATTGCACAGGACAAATTTAAAATGCTGTAAAATGGTGTCTGTTCAGACGCATGTGAAACCAGTGCTTCTTTTCATCCCACTTCCATGCGGCTAAACCCTTTTCATAATCTCCTATCTATCATTTCTTAAACCACTCCCCTGAACGGATACAATTAAATACATTTTTAACATTTTTATAGAAAACTATTAGTATAGATTTGTATGCTGCCCTCATGGCTATTTTAAAATGTTTAATACTCCTTTTCATTATTTCTTGTACACATCTACCTAATAAGCAACATTCTGTTAATATAGACAATTATAAGCACGATTATTCGTTGCAACAATATAATACTCCTTTGAAGAATAACGAACCAGCAATACCAGAAATGATACCTTTACCGGTAGAGTTTCCCGATCTTACAACCAGTAATCAGTTTCTTTCGATTAATGTTGATGAAAAAGTACCAGTAAAGGATTTACTGATTGAGATAGGAAAACTTTCTGACATTAACTTAGACATAGACCCCAAAATATCAGGTAATATTACTTTAAAACTAAAAGATAAGAACGTAAACGAAGTAATTCAGAATATAGCCAACAGCGCCAAATTGCGTTACTCAATGAATAATGGTGTAATTAGAATTGAACAAGATTTGCCATATGCACAAAATTATTACGTAGACTTCATCAATATTCAACACTCTGCGCAAAGGAGTTTTATCATTGGTAACAATATTACCGACAGTGATGGTGATAGAAACTATATGAAATCTCAATATAGTAGTGATTTATGGAATTCATTAGAAAAAGGCTTAAATGCAATAATGGATGTTAACGGAGTAGATGATGGTGAGTTTCTTTCATCCAACAGAGAAGCTGGTGTCATTATTCTAAATGCTAGAAAAGATATTCACAAAGCTGTTGAAGAATATATTAATAAAGTTAAGAAATTGGCGTCTTCTCAAGTAATGATCGAGGCCAAAATAGTTGAAGTTTTATTAGACGATAAATACCTTTCTGGTATCAACTTAAATGATTTGCATAATGAAACCAAATCTATAACAAATCAAGGTAACTCTATTATTGACCTAGCAATTAACTCTAGTGTTAGTGATTTAGGAGATTTAGTAAAAAATTTAGGCAAATTTGGCACTTCAACCGTAATTTCAAGCCCTAGAGTACATGCTATAAATAATCAGCAAGCAATGATTTCATTTACTAAAAACCATATCTATTTTACTTCCGATATACAGAAAAATACCAAAAATTCTAATCATGCATTAATTACCAAGATGAATAGCACTCCAATAGGTGTGGTGTTAATAATCCACCCAAGCATTAACATTGATACTAATGAAATATTCATGGATATACACCCAACCTTATCAAGAATTAACGATTACACTAAAGACCCAAATATAGAATATGTCGCACAACAGAATAAAATGAAATTAAATAGTGACATTCCAATTATTGAAACCAGAGAAATGCACTCTACGTTAAAAATTAAGAGCGGCGAAGTTATGGTAATTGGTGGGCTTATAGAGCATAGAAAAGATAACCAAAACTTATTGCATCAAAAGTCAAAAAAACTGGCTAAGACAGTAGAAACCGTCATCTTCCTGAAAGCAACAATCGTACCAACACTTGGTTTATTAGATACAAAAGATAGGAATTTATATATATATTAAACGTATCCGTTCAGGCAATGGCATCAACTTAAGGAAAGATGTTGGGGTTGCTATTATGATAAGAAGAGAGTATCGGAATGATAATTAAGACAGCTTAATCATAAAGCTTTTGCAGTAAATTTAAGTTACTTTAGTCATTTATTAAAGTTTTTAAACAGGTCTTAGTTTACTTACTTTATTGTTTTCTTTATTATCAAATATTGCTTTAAATAATATGGAGGAGCACATTGTCAGCAATTGCCGTTATTGATTTTGGTTCACAGTTTACACAGCTTATTGCAAGACAAATCAGGGAAATGGGCGTTTACTGTGAAATATTTCCAAGCAATATCGATTTCAAAACAGTATCAAAATTCAATGGATTTATTTTTTCTGGAGGACCGCAATCTGTAAATGACAATTGCTCTGAAGTAAGTGAAGTAGCACATAAAATTATAAAACTTAACGAAACAATAAACACTCCTATACTTGGAATATGTTATGGACAGCAACTCATTTGTCATTATTTCGGGGCAAAGGTAAGAAAAGAATTCAATCAGGAATTTGGCAAAACTAAAATCAAGATACTAAAAGAATCCCCAATTATAAAGGATACTTGGGACGTTAATTCCGAAATCGATGTGCTAATGAACCATGCAGACAGTGTCGAAACTATACCGCAAGGATTTACTGCTATTGCCTCAGGTATAATAAATCAAACAATCGCAATAATTGCCAACGAACAGCGGAAGATTTACTGTACTCAGTTCCATCCTGAAGTTAAGCCTACGACAAATGGTAGTAAACTTCTCTCTAATTTCTTAGATATTGCAAATTGTGAGAGAGATTGGACAATGAAGTCATTCATTGAAAAACAGAAGGAAAAAATTCAAAACTTAGTAGGGGAGAAAAAAGTAATTGCTGCAGTAAGTGGGGGAGTTGATTCAAGTGTTGCAGCAGTTCTTACACACAAAGCTATAGGAAAACAATTAAACTGTATTTTTATCGATACTGGGTTATTGCGTAAGAGCCAGACCACTGCTATGTTAAAAGAAATTCCAATAAATTACGTTGATAAATCAAACTTGTTTTTAAGTAGGTTAAGGGGAATAACTGATCCGGAAGAAAAGCGAAAAATTATCGGCAATACTTTTATCGAAGTATTTGAAGAAGAGGCAAAAAAAATAGGTGATGTGGATTTTTTAATGCAAGGCACCATTTACTCTGATGTAGTTGAATCAGGGCACGCTTCAGGAAACACTAGTACAATTAAATCTCATCACAATGTTGGTGGGTTGCCAGAAAAAATGAATCTGAAACTAGTAGAACCTTTACGCTATCTCTTTAAAGATGAAGTAAGGCTGCTTGGCAAAGAAATTGGGCTTTCAGATGAGATAATATTGCAACATCCATTTCCTGGACCTGGACTTGCAGTGAGGATCATAGGTGAGGTTGATGAAGAAAAGGTACGAATATTGCAAGAAGTAGATGAAATATATATCAACACAATGAAAAATTATGATCTGTATGATAAAATATGGCAGGCTTTTGCTGTACTGTTACCAGTAAAAACTGTGGGAGTTATGGGAGATAATCGTACATACGGATATGTTTGCGCTTTAAGGGCTGTGACTTCATCTGATGGCATGACAGCTGATGCATTTCCATTTGAAAATAAAGATCAACATTCGTTAGTATTTTGGAGGTTTTTGCAAGACATCAGTAGTATAATTGTTAACAAAGTTTCTGGAGTAAATCGAGTTGTGTATGATTTAACTTCCAAGCCACCAGCAACTATTGAGTGGGAGTAGCAATAATTTCATTCCAGTTTCAGCTACTCGAATCACACCAAAGAGGCTGCTTGCATAGCTCAAATTTTAAGGAAAACTATTTAATGTCATTCCAGCGCGTGACGCTGGAATCCAGAAAAAAAGAATAATGGATCCCAGTGTCAGCTACTCGGATGACATCGAAATGTTCGTACAGATATTCGTCACACACCGGAATAAAAATTAGACTTTTGCTTTGTGCAAAATAATTTCAAGGCCGCATTTTCTTTATTTTGCTTATAGCTTCCACAAGCATTGCAAACATAAATGAAGAATACAAATATGCTTTTGGTAGCTCTATGTGAAGTCCTTCAAGTATTAAATATATACCGATGAGTAACATAAATAGAATGGCAATTACTTTTAAGCTTGGGCTGGATTTTATTAACTTAGCGGTATAACTTGATGAAAATAGCATTGCTAATATGGAAAATGTAAATGCTATAGCAATGATTATCATATTATGAGTTAATGCTATAGCAGTTAATATTGAATCAACAGAAAAAACTAAATCTATTAATATAATTTGTAGCACAACTAAAAAAAATTGTGATTTAACGTTTGCCTTTGTTTTGTTCTCCTTATGTACAAAAATTTCGCTCCATAACTCCATAGAACTTTTAACAATAAGAAATAACCCTCCTGCAATCATAAGCAAATCTTTTACTGAAATATCTAGTGATACAGAGTAAAATATAGGCTTTTCCATTGATAATATATGTGATATAAAAAATAATATTACAAAACGCATCAATAGCGCCAAGCCAAAACCTATCAGGCGGGCTCTTTCTCTCAGCAGATTTGGCACCTTATCTATTGCTAGAGAAATAAAGATTAAATTGTCTATACCAAGTATAGTTTCAAGTAGCGTAAGTATCAATAAAGTCCAAGCATCAGCTAGCATTTTCATTCCAAAGTCAGCCTTTGTACTTTACAATAGATGTGTAAAAATTAAGTAACTTCGACTAGGTAATTAAAAAATCAGCCTTACCCGGAAAAGGGGGAGAGAAAAAAGAGCATTTTTATAATAAAAGTACTTTTGTAAGAGAAATAATGAAATTAAAAATCTAACTCTCTTTACGAAAATTTTAAATAGATTGTAAAATAGTTGTACCATGAAAATATATGCCTTCTTTGTAGACTAAGATTTTTCTTTAAATTAAGATAGATACACGATAAAAGGAAATATGATAAAAGAGTCATTAGCAAAAACTGATATAGTAAAAGTTGAAGATAAGAAAGCACCAAAGGGCTTTTTTAAAATATTAGGTGAAGTAGCAGATGCTGTAAGGTCATGGGTTGGCAATATTAGCCCTGATTTAAGTAGTAGTCGCGATGTCGATAGTTTAGTCTTGAAGATGAACGAATGCTTAAACCCAAAGGGGGGTGAAGTCTCAGCACGTAAGAACACCGTATCTCTTGGTAATTTGTACTTGAGTTTATCAGAGGCAGGTCAAATAAAATTTTTACAAACCCTGGCAGAAAAGTTCAATCCGGATAAAACGAAAATAGATGAAGAAATAAAAGTATATAAGAAAAATCAAGATTCTGAGTCGAGCTATAAGTTTGAACAAGACTTAATAAAAGTCCTTGAATCACCACGCTCTAAAATATTGAAGCAGTTTATCTCCTTACCGGAGGGCCTTAAGTTTATTGTTGATATGCGTTCTGATGTACTCAAGCTGAAGAATCAATATAAAAGTCTAAGTCCACTAGAAAACGAATTAAAAAGTATACTTTGTACTTTGGTTGATGTTGATCTACTTGATCTTCATCAAATCACTTGGGATTCACCTGCATCATTGTTGGAAAAACTTATAAAATATGAAGCTGTACATAAAATTTCCTCTTGGGATGACTTAAAAAACAGACTAGATTCTGATCGTCTCTGTTTTGCTTTCTTTCATTACAAAATACCAAATGAACCTTTAATTTTTGTAGAGGTTGCACTGATGAATGAGATTGCAGATAGTATTCAACACGTTTTGGACGAGTCAGTTCCTTCAAGTGACCCAAGCAGTGCAAGTACTGCTATATTCTATTCAATATCAAACACTCAAACTGGTTTATCTGGAATTAGCCTCGGTAACTTTTTAATAAAGAGAGTCGTAGAAAAACTATCGCAAGAATTTAAAAGCGTAAAAGTGTATGCAACTCTTTCTCCAGTTCCTGGATTTACAAAATGGCTAAAAAATCAAGACGTAGCTTTATTAGGTAAGCTTAATATAAAACAATCAGGTACAGAAATTTTAGAAAGCATAAAAACTAACATTGAATGCGAAAAACAGTCCCTACTGAAACTTTGTGCACATTATTTGCTAAAGGTTAAAAGCAGTGGTGGGGGTGCTTATGATCCAGTAGCACACTTTCATTTAAGCAATGGTGCATCAATAAAACAAATCAACTGGATGGCTGATACTTCTGAAAAAGGCATTAGTCAGTCAGCCGGAATAATGGTGAATTATCTGTATGAGCTGCCTAAAATAGATAACAATCATGAGAATTATATGATTAATAAAGCGACTTCTCATTCAAAAAAAGTATCGTCTATGTTAAAAGAATAATAGGAAGTATGCAAGAATGTAGAAAGTTTTAACATTTCCTAATCTTTATGTATATAATATTGAATAGCTTTATGAGGTAAAATATATGAATAGTAAGATATTAAAAGCAATAAAACAAAAAATACAAGATAGAGTAGAGCGTAAGGAACTGCACAGTCTCTTTATAGATCCTGAAGAAATAAAGTCATTCAATGATTGTGTTAGTAGTATTAAATGTGATGGAATAAGCCTAGAGTAATCAAGTGAATTGGGAACAATTTACAAAGGGCTTGATTCAATGTTTTCTCACATCAGTGATGACTGGGATAAAAATAAGGGTAGCCTAAATAGTAAAAAAATTGATGTATATTATCAAAACTTAGAGTCTATCTTAAAGATAGTAAACATAATTAAAGGATTGAAGACAGGAGTGGGCCAAGAATCAGCGATCCCCAACATTGATGAATCTGTGTTAATTTGTGATATCGAATCACTTAAGAAAAAAATGGAAGAAGCGCTAGAAAAAACGCAACAACAACAAAGTGCAGCAAGGCAAAAAGAGTTAGAAGAGAAAGCTAAAGAGGAGTTTGGCAAGTACATAAAAAATGGCACCATTGATGCGGTGTCAATTGAAAAGCGTAAGGATCAAAATTCTCTTTATGCAACAATCAAGCTAAAAGACGACAATAAAAACACAGATATTAGGGTAAGCGAATTTTTAAATAGTGAATTTTGTAAAGAAAACAATATTGCCGGTTTTCTTCTTTCAAGTGGAGATCAAAAAGAACCTATCAGTGGCTACATACATGAGGGGGTTAGATATTATAATTTAGGTACTGCAGCTCAATATGGAATAAAGTTTAACTGGTATGTAGGTGAAAGGGAATGTAGCATCACATTAAGTGCTAGCGATGGCAGTATTAAAATAGTAAGTAATAAACCAGATGATAAAGATTTAGAAAAAAATAAAGATGTAAAAATTAAAGTTCCTGTCCTTGGTTACCTAAGCCTTGCTGATGCAGTAAAAACGTGTAGACAGCAAGAAGATCCAAGTAGCACAGTGAAGCAAGCATCAGCTAATGAGCATTGCCGGCCATTGGCAAGGACTTCAGCTTAATGTTTTTAGCAAAAAGAGATATAAATAATTGCTCTTGTAATACTTAAAATGTAAAATAGATCTACTTAAATAAGTAGATCTATGAACAATATAAGAAATTTTGCAATAATAGCACATATAGATCATGGGAAGTCAACTCTTGCTGATCGTTTGATAGAAGAATGTAACGGTCTTGAGACAAGGGAAATGACCAATCAGGTACTTGACTCAATGGATATAGAGCGTGAACGCGGAATCACAATCAAAGCACAAACGGTAAGACTCAATTACACTGCAAATAATGGTAATAAATATTGCCTCAACCTCATGGACACACCAGGTCATGTTGACTTTTCATATGAAGTCAGCCGAAGCTTAGCTGCATGTGAAGGCTCACTTTTGGTGGTGGACAGCAGCCAAGGAGTTGAAGCTCAGACTCTGGCAAATGTGTACAAGGCAATTGACAATAATCATGAGATAATAGTTGTGCTCAATAAAGTTGACCTTCCTGCTGCAGATCCAGAAAAGGTAAAGCTTCAGATTGAAGAAGTAATTGGTATTGATGCAAGTGAGTCAATTTTGATATCGGCAAAAACTGGTCTTGGGATAAAGGATGTACTTGAAGCTATAGTGACAAAACTTCCCGCTCCTCAAGGTGATACAAATGCTCCACTGCAAGCAATTTTAGTTGATAGTTGGTATGATCCTTACCTAGGAGTAGTAATTTTAGTGCGAGTTAAAAATGGAGTACTAAAAAAAGGCATGAGAATCGTTATGATGTCTAATAATGCTACATATCAGGTCGATAATATCGGTATTTTCACTCCTAAAAAAGTTATGACTGGTGAACTTTCAGCAGGTGAAGTTGGTTTTATAACTGCTTCAATGAAAGAAGTAGCAGACTGCAAAGTAGGAGACACTATTACTGAAGAGAAAAGGCCGTGCAGCAAGGCATTACCTGGCTTTAAAGAAGTACATCCTGTAGTATTTTGCAGTATTTTTCCCAATAACACAGATGATTTTAAATATTTAAGGGAAGCACTAGAAAAATTACATTTAAATGATGCTAGTTTTACATTTGATGCTGAAACGTCAAATGCCCTAGGTTATGGATTTCGTTGCGGTTTCTTAGGAATGCTACATCTTGAAGTCATTCAAGAAAGACTCGAAAGAGAATTTGATTTAGATCTAACAGCAACTGCACCGAGTGTTATATATAAAGTTGCAATACAAAATGGTAAAGTTTTAAATATCCATAACCCAAGCGATATGCCAGACCCTACAAAAATTGAAATAGTGGAAGAACCGTGGATCACTGCAACTATAATGGTACCTGATCAATATTTAGGAGAGATTCTATCTCTGTGTGAAGAGAGGAGAGGAGAACAGCAGGATTTATCTTATGTTGGTAATACGACAACAGCACTACTGAAGTATAAATTACCGCTGTCTGAGGTTGTTTTTGATTTTTACGATAGACTAAAATCAATTTCCAAGGGATATGCAAGTTTAGATTGGGAAATATCCGATTATCAGGAAAGTCAGATAGATAAATTAAGTTTTTTAGTTAATGGAGAACCTGTGGATGCGTTAGCCTGCATTGTTCATAAAAGCAGGGCAGAAAAAAGAGGCCGCGAAATATGTGCACGTTTGAAAGACTTGATACCACGCCAGCAATATAAAATCGCGATTCAAGCGGCAGTAGGCGGAAAAATTATTGCTAGAGAAACGATTAACCCGTATAGAAAAGATGTAACAGCCAAGCTCTATGGTGGAGACGTCACACGAAGGATGAAGCTGCTTGAAAAGCAGAAGAAAGGTAAGAAAAGATTGCATTCTGTGGGAAACATAAACATCCCACAAAATGCTTTTATTGAGGCTTTGAAAATAAATGATTAATATATATCCAAAAACATAAATTTAAAGAACTAAGTGATATTTTCTCAATAAATTTACTGACATTGATATAGGTAAATTTGAAATAGCTATGTGAATTTGTAAAACACTATACAAGATACCATACAACGAAATCATCCCAGTGTTAAACGCTGGGATGACAGAGAGCAGCTCAATTGCTCCACTCAATCATTAAAAATCAGATATATGTAGACATTGGCTAAAACCATTCCAACAACATTTTAGTGAAACTTAACAAGCTTATCTATAGTTTTAGTGATGATTCTTGGAGTATTTGGAGAGACTTCTGAGCCCAGTCTATTTAACCGCTCTATAGCAAACCCGCTGTTCTCATTTATTATGAAATCACATAAAATATTTTCTATATCTTTAATAACACTTTCATGCTTTCTCAGAGGATGGTTATTCGGATATCTATGAATGGTTTTGATGCTAGAATACTCAACGAAAGCTTGATCTTTAAAAGCAAGTTGTCTCAATTTCTCTTTGAATTTTTCTTCTTCATCTCTTGCTAAAAGGCAAGACTTTATCAGTGATTTTATAATCGAGTTTATAGCCTGATGTATTTCAGAATGCACTATAACTTTGATGATATTTTCTTCCACTATGCAATCATAAGTGCTTTTTTCGCTCTTTAATGACTCTATAAGCATTTTGCTATTTTGCGAATTCAATTCCAGATTCTCTTCACTTATAGGAGTCATTATAAAGGTATTCTTATTTACCCTGATGTAAAATTGTGGCAACCCTTTAGAACAGGCAAATGCTACATCCTTAGACTCAAGTGCGTGATTGTATGAAGAAGAAAGGGTGCTTGCTATAACGCTACTTGGTACTTTCATTCCATGATTACTTAGGTGATTTAACACATTCTCAACATCATGATATGTAAAACCTGTATCTTTTATCAATTCAACAACTTCTATGCAATTGTGTTGTTTATACTCTATTGTCACTTCTTCTGTAAAAAGAGTTTTAGCTGCTATATTCTTATCAAGCACTGTGAAAATCTTGATGAAACTCTCTAAATCTTGTTTGTTAATTAATTCAATACTAATTAAGTTTTTGCTAACAATTATAATATTTTTTATCATTTTTTCCCACTAAAAAAACTCACTAGATGAATTGTATTTTTAATTCATTAAAAATTGTTTAAAGTGGGTATGCCAGCAACAGTAAGACAAAAAAATCACATAAAATCTTCATTATGTATTATATTACATCCCTCGTGTTCATCACTGCCGCTTGTGTAAGCTGTTGCATTAATGCTATCTTCATTGTTATTTAACATATTATCCAACTTTCCTTCTTTTTCAAGATCCATCAATTTGTCACATCCAGCAATATGATGTACATAATCACCATTTTCATCAGTAATAAAAATTTGTGGAACTGTCCTGACGTTATATTTTGATTTTATACCGTCAAACAAATCCGAGTTTCTAAGTACATCAATTTCTTCGTATTTCACACCTTTTTCATCCAATAACTCTTTTGCTTTCTTGCAGAATGGGCAGTACTTCTTCACATATATTACAACTTTTCCTTTAGTGTTTTTCATGATTTATCTCCATAGTTTATAAAATACAACTATTATATATAAAAAATATATATAAAATATCAAATTGTATGAAAATTATTTACAACTGTGAGCAAGGGATAAAAGATAATGTGGCACTAACTTTCGGAAATTTCGATGGCGTTCATTTAGGACATAAGTTTGCAATTTCCAATCTAAAGAAGGTAGCACAAGAAAGAGGATTACCCTCTGCAGTTTTAACTTTTGAGCCTCACCCATCAACTGTTTTATTTAGTAGGAACAATTTTAGGTTGATAGACCAAGAACAAAAAAAGGAACTAATCAGCAGCTATGGTATAGATTACTTGTATATTATTAATTTTAGTAGAGGTTTTTCTGAGGTTAGCTGCGATGACTTTATTGGTAAGATTTTGGTAAAGAAGTATGGTGCTAAACATATAACTGTTGGAGAAAGTTGTACTTTTGGTCACAAACGATTGGGTAACATATTAACTCTAGAAAAATATTCTCAGATGTATGAATATTCTTTAACTAAATTAGAGCCATTGATAATCGATAGAAAAATTTGCTCTTCTTCCTCAATCAGGGAGTGTTTACAAAAAGGCGAAATAGAAATTGCTAATAAATTACTTGGTAGGTCTTATCAAGTTTCTGGTATTGTAACAAAAGGTGCATGTAGAGGTAGAGAAATAGGGTTTCCAACCATAAACATTCCGATAGAAGATTACATGATAAAACCTAAGCTTGGTACATATTACGCCAAAGTTGCATTTTCTGAAAATAGTTCAAGTTGGCTATATGGAGTAGTCAACATTGGTATGAGACCTACATTTAAGGACTTAAAAAAACCTATAGTAGAAATGCATATATTTGACTTCAACGAAAATGTATACAATTTTAAGGTTGACATACAACTTTTAAAATTTATTAGGGCAGAAAAAAAATTCCATAGTATTAACGAGTTAACAAAACAGATAGATCGTGATATAATGAAGGCCTACCAGTTAAAGATAAATTTATGAAAAGGATATGTTTAGTTATTATATTGATTATAGTATCATTCGATCAAACAAGTAAATTGTATATAAACTCTTTGATTGATGAGGGGGAGTCAATCGAGATTACTAGTTTTATGAAATTAGTTGAAGTTTGGAATTCAGGCATTAGCTTTGGAATGTGTAGTACTCTGCCGCATGGCAGCTTCTTTTTTTCAGCATGTTCAATATTAATAATTGGTATACTTGCATACTTGATATATAAATCTAATGATAAGTCAATTTACCTTAGTTTTTCTCTGATGATTGGTGGAGCGATCGGAAATGTAATTGATAGAATCTATTGGGGAGCTGTATATGACTTCATATATTTTCATATCAATGATTGGTATTGGCCAGCCTTTAATTTAGCAGATCTATCTATAGTTTGTGGAATGTGTACATTGTTATATAAGTGGTATATATATGATAGGTCTATCTCTAAGCAAAATGAGGAATGAAATAATGCTTCGCAAATTCTTTAGTTTTTTTATACTATCTGTGTTTTTTTTCATTTGTCCGATTTCTTTGGAAGCTGAAATCATAAAGCATGCTAAGCTCAGTAACGGATTGGATGTTTATGTAGTACCTAATCACCGAATTCCAGCTGTTTTTCATGCAATAATATATAAAGTTGGGGGAATGGATGACCCAATTGGCAAAACAGGCTTGGCTCACTACTTTGAACACTTAATGTTTGAAACTACAGGAAAATTTAAAGACATAGAATCCACTTTGGGCAGCATTGGGGCCCAATTTAATGCTTTTACCACTAAAGAATACACCTGCTACTACGAATTAGTTCTCAAAAAAGATTTACCACTAGCAATGGAAATTGAAGCAGATAGAATGGGCAATTTTGATGTTACTCAAGACAAAATAGATAGAGAAAAAAATATCGTATTAGAAGAAAGAAAGATGAGATTTGATAATAATCCTGAAGCTTTACTATGGGAGGAAATGAACAGTGCATTTTATCGTAATGGCTATGGTAGGTCTGTTATTGGTTGGGAGAGCGATATTAAAACTTACAATCAAGATGACATAACAAGGTTTCATGATAACTATTATCATCCAGGTAATGCTATACTGCTCGTTGTTGGTGATGTAGAATTTGAAGAAGTAGCAGGATTAGCAAAGGAAAAATATGGTGCAATTAAAGCTGAGCCTTTAGTTAAGCATTATCCGAACCAAGATTCAATACATAATGCAGATATATCGGTAATTTTAGAAAGCACTGAAGTAAAAGAGCCAGTTTTATACTTTCGCTATAGTGTTCCTTTATTTGAGCAAATAAGTGAAACTTTTCCTGTTGATTTGGCAGTTGATGTTTTGGGGCATGGCAAGTCTAGTAAGCTATATAAAGATTTAGTTCTAGATAAGAATGTAGCAGTAGAAGTGTTTGCTTATTATAATAGCTTAGCTTTTAGTAATGGTTACATTGAGATTCGGGTAACTCCAAAAAGCGGGGTGAATTTGGATGCTGTTGCAAGAGAGTTAGAAAATTCTATTAATCACTTTACCTCTGAAGAAATAACAAGTGAAGAGTTGCAAAGCACAAAGTCTAAATACAAAGCAGCACAGTTTGATAATCTATCTGATTTAACTAGTGTAGCAATGTTTTATATACCACGTCTAGCACTAGGTATCCCACTTGATGAAATAGACATTTCACATAGCAAAATTAATGATGTCAATCTGAAAGATGTAAATCACAAAATTCGTACTATTTTTTCTACTAATAAATTAGTCGGCCGTTTGTTACCAAAAGGAGGTAATGATGATGAGAATAAGTAAGCTTGTATTTCTACTTTTTTTCTGTCTGGTCTTTAATTTGCAGGCGAGCAGCTACCTAAATATAGAGGAGGTTACTACTAATAAAGGGCTTAAGTTTTTGTTTATTGAAAACCGTGATCTACCAAAAGTTTCACTCAATATATCATTCAAAGATGCAGGTTACGTGTATGAAAGTGCAGAAAAGCAGGGGCTTGCTTGGTTTACTTCTCTTGTAATTCAAGAAGGAGCAGGAAAAAATGATGCCAAAGATTTTGTAAAAAAGCTTGAGGATAAAGGAATTAGTTTAAATTTTACTGCTGGTTTAGAAGCATTTAGGGTTTCATTAAACACTTTATCTGAGAATCTAGAGGATGCAATTTCACTACTAAGTGATGCTATAATGCGTCCTAAAGTTGATCCTGAAGGATTGAATAGAGTTTTTGAAAAAGCCAAAGTAAACTTTAATAATTTTGAAAAAGATCCTTATTTTATTGCTGCAAAAGAGTTGGATACGTTGTTGTTCAAAAAACATCCTTACTCAAGAGATCCATATGGAACTCTAGACACTATAATGAGCATTACTAGAGACGATGTTTTAACATACATAAAGCGTAGTTTTACTAAGGATAATATCGTTATTAGTATTGTTGGTTGTGCAACAAAAGAAGAAGTTAGTACGCTGCTCGATAAATATTTATCTAAGTTACCATCAAAAAGATCGAAAGTTAGGAAGGTATCTGTAAAAAATGAATTTGGGCCTGCAGAAAGTAAGAGCGTTTTTATGGATATACCACAGAGTGTAATACTTTTTGCTCAAAAAGGCATAGCATATGAAGACCCTAATTACTATAATGCTAGTGTTTTGATTAATGCGCTTGGTAGTATGAGTCTAAACTCAATACTGATGAAAGAGTTGAGACAAAATCTAGGTATTACTTATGGTGTTAGTGCACGTAATGTTCCTAATAAGCATGGAAATATTATATCTGGATTTATGAGTACTGATAGTTCCACTGCTAGCAAAGCTATATCAGCAGTAAAAGATACATTTAGCAGAATAAAAGAGGAAGGAATTGACGAACAATTATTCAAGGATGCAAAAACCAGTTTAGTAAATAACCTTATCTTCTCTTTTCTATCCAATAATGCGAATATAGCAACGTTACTGGATAGTATGCAGATAGATGATCGTGATATTAACCATATAAATAATTATGCAAATATCATTAATGATGTTCAATTGGAAAAAGTAAACAAGCTGGCAAGTTCTTTACTGAATCCTGAAAATTTATTTTTTGTTGAAGTTGGAAGAAACGCTCAAGGTCAATAGTTAATACCTTCTGCTATTGATCTTACTGCTTTTACATAACACTTATGCTCTTCAGCTAGAATGCGCTCTGAGAGACTGTGAACATCATCATTTGGTAACACTGGAACAGTAGCTTGAGCGATTATGGCTCCAGCATCAATTTCAGGAGTAACATAATGCACAGTACATCCTGTAATTTTTACACCCGCTTTCAGAGCTTGCTCCTGAGCATTTAGGCCCTTAAATGACGGAAGTAAAGAGGGATGAATATTTATAACTTTGTTATGCCATTTATTCAGGAAATTGGCCTTTATAATTCTCATAAACCCTGCAAGGCAAATTAAATCAACCTTATGTTGAACAAGTATTTCATGAATTTTATCAGTATCAAGTGGCTTATCTTCAACAACAAACGCTGAAACTCCTGCTTGCTTTGCTATTTTAAGGCCTCCAGCTTCACTATTATTTGTGATAACACACACAGTTTCAGCAGGGAAATTCTGATCTTGACATGCTTCTATTAAAGCCTGCATGTTTGATCCTCTACCTGAAATTAGTATTCCGAGTTTTATCTTTTTCATTTTAGTGCAGACGTAAGAATGGATATTAATAAAATAGCTCAAAAGGAAAGTTTATTTTAGAATAAATACTATTGTGTAGCAATATTTTACACTGCTGGATAATATGGAATTAAAGAAATCATTCAGTTTGAAGTAACTTTAACATTTAATTTTAGGAATATTATACAATTTATGGTAAATAAATGCATATTTTTATGGCTGCGTTATTATTTATTTAACAAAGTATTAGTATAATCTACTACACTGAATTAAATGGAGAAAATTCAATGAATAAATTACCAAGCAATGCAAAAACAAGCAAGTCTCAGGTTACTCAGTGGGAGGTAATAAAAAATTGTGAATATTCTGATAATTGTTTATCAAAAGTCGTAACTTTATACGTCATTAAAATGGCAGAATTATCAGATATTTATACGAGTAATGAACCTGAAATTAATACTATACTTACAAGAATAAGCATAACAAGTGAAAATGCATTTTTAAATAAGGTTGTTGATATTGAAATTATGGAGGGCATTTTTCCGTACAAATTCAACAGCAAGAAGAAAAATAACATATCAAGGCTAGAAGATTTGTACAATTATTTATGTTCTACTGTTATTGATAGCCTTCCAAAAGAAATGCTTGAGAGCTTAAGAAGAGAATACAGAGACGCTGTTAACTTATTTAAAGCAATTACTTAACTAGGTGTAGCATTTTTAAGACTTTACCTTCTATTTCAGAAATGCCACTTTCAAGATCTTTATCTATCAAACATATGGTAGATAAATATGTTTTCTGCTTCTTTTCAACATTGATAGTTAAAGTTCCAGGAGTAATCGTAACCGAGTTAGCAAATAATGCAATGGTCTTATCATTATGTCCTATGCATTCTCTTACAATAACAATTGGCTCAACTGTAGATTTGAATCGTAGCACCTTTTTTGTTACATAAATACTTGAAAAAATAATTTGGTAAATTAGCCAAGGTATATAACTTATAAGCTGATAAAGTGACAGCCTACCACTATCATTTAGAATTTGACTAAGGGCACTTTCAGCATCAATTAACCTTTTAAAGATAATCAATGTGAACACAGAAGAAAATACTCCACAGAGAATAAAAAAAGGCTCAAAATAACCAGACAATGTAATCCATAGAGAAGACAAAATCACAAATGATAGAGAAAAAAACTTAATATTTTGCCTGACTTTCATGATTTGGAGTATAACTTAAATGATTTTTTAGGAAAATAAAAAGTTCTTGATTTTTGTGTCAAAGAACATAATAACCAAGTTATTTTAATAAGTAGTGGAGATTATGACGCTTGATGATTTTCTAAAAATGCTTGAAGAAATAAATGATACTTCAGGTTTAAGCAAGAACAACATAGTTGAACGAATAAAAATAAAATTAGAAAGAATTGATTTACGGAGGTGGAAAGATAGTGGATTTAATATCAATCATATATTCACTACACATAGTGATCTAGATCCTGTAGAAACTACATTGTTGCATTTTGCTGCTAAGAGTGGCTATGAGAACATAGTAATAGCTCTAATTGAATATGGAGCATATGTTGATGCATGGGACAGCGATGGATGCACTCCTTTACATTTTGCTGCTGAATGGAACCACAAAGGCATATTAGATATTTTAATTGAAAGTGGAGCAAATGTTAATGCGTGGGACAATGATGTATGTACACCTTTACATCTTGCTACCGAAGGTGGGAATGAAAGTGTAGTAAGAGCTCTAATTGCATGTGGAGCAGATGTTAACGCGCAGAACAATGATGGACACACTCCTCTACATTTTGCTACTAAGAGTGGCTATGAGAACATAGTAATAGCTCTAATTGAACACGGAGCATATGTCGATGCGTGGGATAATTATAGAAGCACTCCCTTGCATTTTGCTGCTGAAAGTGATAATGAAAACATAGTAAGAACTCTGATTGAACATGGAGCATGTGTTAATGTGTGGGATAGTTGTGGACGCACTCCTTTGCATTTTGCTAGCGATCATGAAAGTATAAGAGATATTTTAATTGAAAGTGGGGCATATGTTAGTAAACAGAACAATAATAGATATGCTCCTTTACACTTTGCTATTGAATGGGGCTGCAAAGATGTGATAAGTTCTTTGTCAGGTAATGCTAGTCCTAGGGCTGAAATGGCAGTAGGAAGAGTGGAACAAATTACACTTGCAGGAAGATTGGAGCTTTTTTAACCAAACTTGCATTTACTGAGATAATTGTTTTGTTATGAATTAAACCAAAAGTTCTGTAATATATTGAAGCTTAAAGATATCTTTAGATATGGAAGTTATTGCAGAAAATAGAAAAGCAAGGTTTGAATACTTTATCTTAGAAGAATTTGAAGCAGGTATGATCCTCTTAAGTAGTGAAGTGAAATCACTAAGGGAAAGAAAAGCAAACATTTCTGATGCTTACGTTACTGAAAAAAAAGGTGAAATATGGCTAAACAATATGCATATCGCAGAGTATAAAGCTGCAAACCAAAAGAATCACAAGCCAAAAAGAGAACGAAAATTGCTTTTGCATAAAAAAGAGATAAATAAGCTAATTGGTCAAATTAAAACCTCTGGAATAACTGTTGTGCCACTTTCTATCTATTTTAATGATAAAGGGTTGGCAAAAACTAAAATTGCCATTGTGAAAGGAAAAAAACTCTATGATAAGAGAGCAACCATAAAGCAGAGAGAGTGGGAACGTGAGAAAAGTAGATTGTCTAAGAATAATTTGTAGTAAAATATGTCTTTAAGTCCAGTTATTTTTAGCATCGGTCCTGTTTCTATATATTGGTACTCTTTAGCATATGTTTTGGGTATAGTTTTTGCATATTGGTATTTACATAAGCTAGACAATCAAAAAATATTTACTAAGAATTTTTACGATTCGTTATTAACAGCCGTTATTATAGGCATTATCCTTGGAGGTAGGCTTGGGTACGTATTGATATATGATCCAGTTCTCTATATAAGCAATCCTATCGAAATACTAAAGACCTGGGAAGGAGGTATGTCATTTCATGGCGGTGCTATAGGAGTTTTGCTTGCAGTAATAATCTCCTGTAGAAGACATAACATTCCTATATTTTACACACTGGATCTAATTTCTTGTGGAGTTCCGATAGGTTTACTTCTAGGCCGCATAGGTAATTTTATAAATGGAGAGTTATTTGGCAGGGTTACAAATATGCCGTGGGGTATGGTATTTCCAGAAAATGGTGATAATTTATTGCGCCATCCAAGCCAACTTTATGAGGCATTTTTTGAAGGAGCGCTACTTTTTGTAGTTGCAAATTCACTGTTTTTCTTGACTAGAGTGAAACTGTATTACGGTGCAACAACTGGTATTGCAGTTATGTGGTATGGAATAGCACGTTTTGTGGTTGAATTTTTCCGCGAGCCAGACTATCAAATTGGCTATTTATGGTTCAATTTAACTATGGGACAATTTCTTTCTATACCTATGATTTTGCTGGGAATGCTTATATATTTAGGTGCGTTGAACTTAAGATTTAATACGAAATCTGTTCAATAGAGAAAAGGTGAGTTTAATCGAAAAATATAGTGGAAGTTTATTTATTCCATACTATGTACAATTATGTGAATTTTTTGTCTTGCAGAGAATAAATGTAAGACCAGCAAACCTTCGTTGTATAGCTATAAGAAAAACTTAGTAGCTACTGACCAAATTCATTACTAAGTAGATATTCATTTTCCACCAGAATATTCCTGATTGAGAAGCTACTTTATTAAAACATATTTTTAAATTTTTGCCAAAACCCTGGTTGATTATCATTAACCTTTGTGAAGGCTATGTTTAAACTGTATCTCGAATCATTTGGCATGTCATATCTAATATTCAGTATTGAAAATTTGTTTTTATTATGAACAGAAACATCGTCATATGATAACTTTGTCGTGTAGCACTTTATATGTTTTTGCTTATCATATACTATATCACCTGATTCCCCTTCTAGTTCTACAAATTTAGTTTTTTTCTGACATTCTTTTATTTTTATTAGATCCTCGTTTAGTGATATTGAAACCGGTAGTGTATTCCCAGCATACTCTTTAGCTAAAAGCTCACTTTGAGGATACATTTTTATTTCCTTTCCAAAATGTGAGTCTATAAAATTATTGCTCCAAAATTTGTCTCCAGAATGTACATATTCGTCAGTAGCATACGGTACACCACCATAATTGCATTGAACTTTGTAATCTCCAACACCATTATTTTGAAAAAAATCATGAATGGCAGCGTAACTATCAGCAGCATCATTTATGTAATCCACTACCTACCCCTTAAAACCTTTTAATTTATTATATCACAAGAAATTACATCTATCAATAAAAAGACTTTTTTTGATATCAAGTATCTAGGGAGCATATTGATAGGATTGTGACATTCGTATTTCCCAGTTCTTCACATACTGCTGGACTAATTCAGGATAATTTTCAAATAATTAATAAATTTTCAGCGTTTCCCTTTTCAGCTGTCTTACTGAGGTTAAACGATCCTGTGATGACTTTTTGATTATCAACAATTATTACCTTATTATGAGC
Source organism: Wolbachia endosymbiont (group B) of Cyclophora punctaria (assembly GCF_964028235.1). Classification (NCBI taxonomy): domain Bacteria; kingdom Pseudomonadati; phylum Pseudomonadota; class Alphaproteobacteria; order Rickettsiales; family Anaplasmataceae; genus Wolbachia; species Wolbachia endosymbiont (group B) of Cyclophora punctaria. Next base: position 463,605 of record NZ_OZ034749.1, on the reverse strand, counting down.
AATTTTTGGCTTATTATCGATCCAAATCGGTATTCCATTTGAAAACAATTCGCTTATGACACTATATTTTGAATGGAGTTGTGATTTATCTAAGACGACTTTAACATCAACACCACGCTCTTTGGCGTTAATCAAAGATTTTGCAACTGTTCCAAGAGTAAATGTATATTCTTGAACTAAGATAGATTCTTTAGATTGGTCTATCTCGCTGATTATCGGTACAGCACAGTCTTGTTCAGGTGAGAAGCAAACTGTTGCTTTTGGGCAAGGCGAGAATGTAGGACCCACATAGTAATACAGAGAAAAACATGCCGACAAAAATAAAAGATATAAAAGCCTCACAAACCACACCTAAATACACGGCGGTAGTCTACATCATAGTTTAATCATCTGTCAACCCATATTCCTTCCACTTCTCTGTAACTTTCTTTATTATTTCCTCGCTCATTTCAATTTTTCTTCCCCATTCTCGTTTGGTTTCAGGTGGAAGTTTGTTTGTTGCATCAAACCCTATTTTACCTCCGAGACCACTTTCAGGAGAAGCGAAGTCTAAATAATCAATTGGAGCATTCTCTATCATGATTGTATCACGTACAGGGTCCATTCTTGTTGAAACTGCCCACATTACTTCCTTCCAATCACGTATATTTATATCATAATCAACAACTATAATAAATTTCGTGTATAAGAACTGTTTGAGAAAAGATAGTGTGCCCATAACAATTCTTTTTGCATGCCCTGGATAAGCCTTTTTTATCGACACTACCGCTATTCTATATGAACAACCTTCTGGGGGCAGATAAAAATCTACTATTTCCGGAAACTGATTGATGAGAATCGGCACAAAGATTTCGTTGAGTGCTTCACCAAGAATTGATGGTTCATCAGGTGGTTTGCCAGTAAAAGTGCTGAGATAAATTGGATCTTTGCGCATTGTAATTGCAGTGATGTTAAACTCAGGAAACTGTTCAACAGCATTATAGTAACCGGTATGGTCTCCATATGGCCCTTCATCTTGGTAATTATCCAAACTTACATATCCTTCCAAAACAATTTCTGCATGAGCTGGAACCTGAAGAGGAATAGTTTTACAATTTACAAGCTCAAGTGTTTTTTTTCGCAGCAGCCCGGCAAATTGGTATTCTGATAAAGTCTCCGGCACCGGAGTTACCGCAGCAATAATCGTTGCAGGATCGCTACCAATCACAGCAGCCGCAGGAAACTTCATATTTTGTCCCCTCTCCTTCCACCGTTTATGGTGACCTGCACCACCACGATGTGCAAGCCAGCGCATGAGAGTCGTTTTTTTATTCACAACCTGCATACGATATATTCCAAGATTGAAATTATCTTGCTTGTCTGCTGTTGGTCCTTTTGTTACCACAAGTGGCCAAGTGATAAGCGGTGCAGGCTCGTTTGGCCAGCATGTCTGAATAGGTAGCAAACTAAGATCCACCTTATCCCCAGTTAGCACCACCTCTTGACATGGGGCTTTGCTCACAACTTTGCTCCGCATCGACAATACAACTTTTAGTAGAGGAAACATTTTCACAGCATCTTTGAAGGTTTTTGGCGGCTCAGGTGATCGCAAAAATGCTAGAAGTTTACCCAGATCCCTTAATTCATCAGAATTTATACCAAGTCCGAATGCAATTCTCTCAATAGTACCAAATAAATTCACTAAAACGGGAATTGAATTTTTGCCATTTTCTGTGACAACATTTTCAAAGATGATAGCTGGTCCCTTGTTTGACAAAACCCTACGATGAATTTCTGTCATTTCAAGAATAGTTGAAACTTCTTTTTTAATTCTAATTAGATCTTTTTTTTCTTCTAATGCTCTGATGAAGTCGCGTAAGTTATTGTACATATTTTAAAAATTTTAAGCCTTTTAAGAAGTGCTTTTCCCAGCACAACTCATTCACTTATTATTATAGAGGCTCTAGAAAAATTATTCTCCAATTCGCTTTTTAAGTTTTTATATTCAGCAGTCTTTAATTCTTCATTGGTAATAAAGCTTTTCTTTATGGTTATTAAATTGCTAAATTCGGTTCCATCATTTTTATATTTACAGAACCTATTTACATATAACCAAGGAGAATCTATTTCAAAATTCAAATTTTCACAGTTTTTAATTTTGATATCTTTTATTATCATATGGCTTTCCTTAGTTTTAGGAACACCAATAAAAAGGTCTGACACTTGGTCAGAAGCTGTATTGACAACATCATTAAGCCAATTATCTCCTAAATTCAAAGCCGGCCCTAGATTTGTCTTGAAAATCTTATTTTTTTGCTGGAACTCATATTTTATTGTAAGATCCTCTACATTACGCAAGGTAAGGTCAGGCAATTCTAAGAACTTCTTTTCTTCTTCATCAAGATATACTCCACTAATCATACGAAAAACAGAATCTCTTAATTGCTCATCTGAATAATATAATCCAACACCTGTTAAGCCTAAGGCTGCTTCCCCTTGCACGGTAAGCTGGCCATATTCATTTACAACGTTATCTTCTATAGTTAATTCACTATGGGATATCACTTTTGAATTTTCACCTTGTACAGCAGGAATTTTTATGTAACTAGCTTCCTCAGAATCCAGTACTAGAGCGTTCCTATCAGCAATGTCTGGAAAAATACCCTGCGCCATACTGATGGTATTAGTTGGATCAATCCAGTATATTTTTCCATCTTCATTCATTACTCTAAGCATCACATGATTAAAATTACCCATATTGGGTAACGCTTCAGGATTAGAAGTATTAGTAGTTCCTCTCATAACTAAAATAGGTTGAACTTTGTAACCAAGTTCTTGTAAAATAGCAGCCGTGCTAGCAGAAAAGTCTTTGCAATCCCCAATTTGAGAATCAGCAATTTTCTCTAAATCTCTCGGGAAATATTTTCCTGATACTGTACTCCAGTCTCCCATGTACTGAACTTTTTCATTCAATAAAGAAGTAACAGCATTGATCTTATCTTCATCAGTACTCTCACTGGTAGCAGATTCTGCTATAGCTTTAAAAGTTGCAGGAAGTGGCTGGTTAATGATGCTATGATATCCAGGGGCTAATTTTTTAGCCAAATCCTCCCATTTAGATAGGCTCGACAGTGATACCCAAGTGTTATGTTTAATATTCAATATTCCATTATGTGGTTCATTTATTGTGTTTTCATAAATTGCTTTCTTTAAGGTAATGTTTATATAATGTACACTATCCTTTTTTTCCTCAGCAATCTCTAATACTTTTCTTGGATCATTCACTTTAATCTCTAGAGGCAATTCAGAGTTGATTTTAGTATTTTCTGCTTGTAAATAATCTCCATAATAAGAGAAGCTCAAGCCATAAAAATTATCAACAGGAACCTTTTTGTTAACTTTTTTATATCTTAAATATACTTCTGTGCCAATTTCTATTTTGGGAAATGGTATGGTTACTTGCCTTAGCTGATCAAAGCCTTTGCCAGGACTAGCCAGTGGCTTATCCTCAATCATATCTTCAGTAACTATATATTCCTCTCCATTATAAGCTGCTTTAGCCTCTAAAACAGTAAAATCTGCACCATCATCATTGTAAACAAGACTGTATAGAGAGAATCTATCACGTCCAGATTCTTTGAGTATTTTTGCTTGAAGTTCTACTTCCGTTTCGTAGGTACCATCTCTATTAACATTAATGTTAACATTAGAAAACTTAACCTCAACAGAAGCATCTTCGTACTTGCTCCACCTTGCTTCAGCTATAGTAGACATGAAAAATACTAGTAATGCTAAGTTAAAGAGAGTTTTTAAAAATTTCATTATGTCCCTACACTTATTGAACCATTAAATCCATGCAATTTTGTTCACAGTGTAAACAGGAATAAACTCAGCAGATTGGGAAAGAAGCTTATTTTCTAGAATGGCTATTTCTTTCTCTCTACCAATTATTGGTTCCGTATAATTTACCGCCGTGTTTGTCATCATTATATGCGGCGGTTATAAAATAATCAACTTTTTTACCGCCGCGGTTACAATTGTTATACGCAGCGGTAAGGAATATCTAAAATCTCTTAAATGCTCAATTTTGCACATCGCCAAGTTTTCTACTGTGTAAAGTTTGCGCTTCTTAATGTAAATGTTTTAACATTGAACATTTTTTTACTATAATATGTCTTATTATTTCCCTTAGGTAAGTATATGTCTAAGATACCACTTTTATTGATTTTTATATTTGCAGTAGCAAGTTTACCAGTAATAAACAATTGGCTTTCACATCGCAGTCAAGTCTTAAACGATGATCATATAAGTGAGAGATTAGATGACTACATAAGTAAAAATTTTGATAAGATCATAAAAACTCTCCAGGAAGAGTCAGCTAAAAATAGTTATGCTAATGCAACCAAAAATAAAATTTCTCAGCATAAAAATGAAATATTCGACTCCACTTATCCTTACTCAGGAAATGAAAATAGCAATGTCATAGCTGTAGGTTTTTTTGACTATTCTTGTGGATATTGCAAAGCTATAAAGAACGATGTAAAACAATTGATCAATGATGGCAAAATTAAGTATATCTTTAGAGATGCTCCAATACTTGGTAACAATTCTTTAAAGGCAGCAAAAGGTGCTTTAGCAACTTATTTTATCGATAAAGAAAAGTACTTAGATTTTCACTATGCTGCACTAGATCACAGAGGAGAATTTTCAGATAAAACTATATTAGGTATAGTGAAAAATATAGGGGTTAACGAGAACGACTTTAATAATTCTATGAAAAATAATGCAGACAAAATTGAGCAAATGATAAACAACAGCAAACTTTTAGTAAGGAATTTAGGAGTAGGCGGTACACCTTTTTTGATAATTGGAGATAGTCTTTTTGTAGGAGCAACTGATTTAAATGTGCTACGCAAAAAAGTGGATGAGTTAAAAGATTAATAAATTCCCTGCTTGACAGCACAAGAGAGTTTAAGTATAGTTAAAATATACTAAGTAACAATATGTATATGCTACATATTAGTTCAAGAAGAATAGTTGATGTCTGCTTGCAACATAGCATGACCTTAAGTAATTAGCCTTCCTAGGCTGATTAATCTATTAAAATACAATCATTATTTTGGAGTTATAACATGAGAGATTCTAACTATGTAAGAGAGCCAATTGCTCTTTTTCAACAAATCAAAGAAAATAAAAAATCAAGTGATTTATTGCATAATCTAAAGAGCGCTCATCCTGAAAAGCTAAAAATAGGAGCTGCTATAAAGACAGGAGATTGCTTTTTTGACTCTGTGGCTCAAGGATTGAACTAGTTAAGACTCGGTCATCATTTTACCGCAAAATCATTAAGAAAAGATTGTGCAGATTATGCTAAGCAACATGGTGAACAAGATAGTTGGACCTATAAAGCAATAATAAAAGACGCTGCTATTGGTGACTACTTTGTTGCACTAGAAGGTCCGTATGGTCCTATACAAAACCCAAAAACTAAAATAAATATGATAGATGAAGAGAAGACTTTTCGTAAATACTTAAAAGACATTGAAAATACGGTTACAGAAACTGATTCTTCACCTATATGGGGTCGTTCAAACATTGAAGGCAGAATGATATGCGACAAGTACAAAGTGGAGCTCCGTGTTTATTCAATAGAGGAAGATAGTCAAAAAATTACAGTAACTAAAATTACAGCACATGATGATGATCCAGAAGTTTTTATACAAGATATAAATCTCAATCAACTAGAGATAGATAGTAGCAAAAAAACTGTAGGAGTAGTGAATTACATGAGGCATTTTGTGCCACTCCTAAGTGAAATTTCTGAAGATATAACAGAAAGTCAACCAGTTTCTAATGAAGAAATCTTTGGTGAAGTGACAGAAGTTCCTGCTTCTGATCAATCAGAGCAAGAAGAACAATATAATATCAGAACTAGCAAAGCAGCAATTGCGCAAGATCATAAAGAACAAAAAACACAAAAAGAGAGAATTGATACCAGCGCTAGTGAGCCAATTCATACAGATACAGTAATTACTATTTCTCATCAACAAGGGCAAGAAACACAACAAGAGGCAATAGAAAAGAAATTAATCAATAGTTACAGAAGAGAAGCTATTTATAGCATAGCTGCTGTAATAACAGCTATAGCATTCACAGCATTTGCTACAGTTGCTATTTTTACCCAACCAATTCCTTTAGCATGTCTTGCTGGAGTTGCTTTAGCCATTGCATGTGTTTGTGTATATCAGTTAACGCAGAGTCATCAAGACATTAACGAACTGAAAGGTAAGGTAGGAGAAAACAACACCTTTACTTTTTTAGAAGAAACGGGATTTAAAATTTATAGCCTGATTGATAAAGCAGCTTCAAAAATTTAAGATCTTTCCTACTTCATCTATATCAACTCAATTTTATTTTTACAGGAGGGCATATGTCATTTACAGAAATTAGATTTCCAGAAAATATATCTTATGGTTCCACTGGAGGACCTGAATTTTCCACTGACGTTGTAACAACTCATAATGGTTGTGAGCAGCGCAATATTAATTGGTCTCGTGCACGTGCCAGGTATAACATAGCTTATGGAGTCAGGTCAAACGAGCAGCTAACAGAACTCATAACATTTTTTCAGGCACGAAAAGGTAAAGCAATAGGGTTTCGTTTTAAGGATTGGTCAGACTTTACAGTTATCAATCAAGAAATTGGCATAGGAGACGATAAAAAAACGATCTTTCAACTGATGAAAACTTACATAAGTGGAAAAGACAAGCATACACGAACTATTAAAAAGCCAGTGCATGATACAATAAAAATTTACCTAGATGGTGAAAAGACAGAAAAATATTCAGTGAATTATTCAACTGGAGAAATAGCATTTATGAAACCACCAGCAAAAGGCACAATAATCACCGCAAGCTTCGAATTTGATGTGCCAGTACGATTTGATACAGATTACCTAAACGCTTCTATTGATAACTATGGCAGCAATAGCTGGAACAATATTCCCTTGGTGGAAGTGAAATAAAGTTAAAGTATGCTCCATAAAAGTTAAGCGATACTGAGGCTCATATTTAAATGAGCCTTGCACATTTTAAAGTCTATCGCCCATTACAATGTTCCACACTCGAAATTTGAGGAAATTCTAATGTAGTGTTTTCTCTTTCTTGTAAAATAGAAAGTTTTAATAATTCTTTTAGAACTAACTTTACAAGTGTTGTACCATTTTCCTTAAAGAGGTAGTCCATCCTATTGGTTTTCTGTATGTGATTGACAAAATTTCTAGCTTCCTCATTAAAAGCCTCGATTGTGTTGATACAAGATAATACTAAATCCGAGCTACTTATTGCTAAAATTCCATTTACGAAAATATCTAATTTTGTTTTATCTTCAGCTAACCTATTTCTAATATCATCATTCTCAAACAAAATGTACTCTAGGTACGAAGCAGACTCAATAAGTATAAAGTCTTCTAAAGGTACTGATTCTAAACATTCGTTAACATCAGTAAGTATTCCAAACTCAGTAATACACCCTTCTTTTCTCACAACATAGCAATCGGGAAGATTACGATACATTGATAGCAAAGAAAAAAGACGTATTATACTTGTACCTCTATCTTTCATTTCCTCTAGAAGCTTTTTATCATTTATTAGTTTGTGCAAAATGTAATCTGTAGCAGAACCTGGTTTGCGAAAACGAAACATATTATTTTCTGCAAAAATAGCCTTAGCCAATTCGATAGACTTTTTATCCTCATCTATAAAAGCCTTCTCGCTTCTATTTAATTGTATGATTTCAGCCTTACTATTGCTGCGTAGCCTAGTTTGCCCTATTAACCTCTCAAATACTTCTGTATTCATATATATCTTAATATAGTTAATATTAACTATATTAAGAAAAATAAATGAAAATGTTAATAAATATTAAGCTTTTATTAAAAAAGTAAAGTCTTTTTATATTTGTATGAGTATACAAGCAGTTTGATTGTTGTGATATATTTTCTATCGCACCCGGCTGCAGTGCCAAATATTAAGAACAATGTTCGCTTGCTAGCTTTCGCTTCAATATCTGCAAGATTGTGCTAGATACCCTGCACAACTTGCTTCAAAATTTCTGCTTGTTGTTGAGCATGGACATTAGCATAACCGCATGCAGGAGATGCAGCAGCAGGTCTTGCAACACACTTAGGCCTTTTTGCTTGAGTGTCTAGATTAGATAGAACCTCTTCTATTAACGGATTAACAAAAAACCATCCTCCCATATTTTTTGGTTCCTCTTGACACCATATAATTTCAGCGTTCTTATATTTTTCGAGTTCATTGTTTAGTTTATCAGCCGGGAATGGATAAAATTGTTCTAAACGCACTACTGCTATATCGTTTATTTTTTGTGCTTCAAGCATTTCAATTATGTCGTAATAAACTTTACCACTACATATTACAACTTTACGTATTTTATCACTTGCAACTAAACCTGTTCTACACTCTCGAATTACCGTAAGAAATTTTCCTTCAAAGTCAGAAAGGTTAGAAACTGCGCTTTTATGACGCAATAGTGATTTAGGTGTAAACACCACTAAAGGCTTACGAAAATCTCGATTAATTTGTCGGCGTAAAACATGAAAATAATTCGCAGGAGTAGAACAATTAACCACCTGCATATTATCCTCTGCACAGAGTTGCAAAAACCTCTCTATACGAGCAGAACTATGCTCAGGCCCCTGCCCTTCATAACCATGAGGCAAAAGTAAAACTAGACCACTTGATCGCAACCACTTTGTTTCTGCTGATGCAATAAACTGGTCGATCATGATTTGCGCACCATTTGCAAAATCACCAAATTGCCCTTCCCAGAGCACCAGTGAATATGGAGAGTCAAGGCTATATCCATATTCAAAACCCATCACAGCATACTCAGATAGTGCGCTATCTATAACTTCAAAGCGAGCTTGCTTCTCACTTATGTTGTTTAGTGGAATAAAATCTTCTTCCGTTACTTGATCAACAAGCCTTGAATGACGGTGCGAGAAGGTACCACGACCAGAATCTTGTCCTGACAAGCGCACTCCTATTTCTTCTTTAAGCAATGACGCAAATGCAAGACTTTCACCAGTGGCCCAGTCTATATTGCTACCGGAATTTATACTTTCTATTCTGCCATCAAGTATTTTCCTCACTTTATTATTGAGATTAAAACTACTTGGAATATTGCTATTTATGTGTACACCTAATTTTTTTAGCTCATCTGGTGAAACACCAGATTCCGTATAATATTCACTCAAATCGTTCAACTTTGCTCTTCTCAATTTCGACCACACTCCATCAAACCAATCAGCTTTTTTTGGAGTGTAAGTCACTGACTCAGCAAGACTTTTATCCAACCTTACCCTAAATTCGCTGCGCAATTTACTTACTTCATCACTAATTAGGACTTTCTCTGCAGCCAGCTTCTCTTCGTAAATTGTTCCCGGAGTTTTATGCCTTGATATTGCTTTATACATAAGTGGCTGAGTAAAATTTGGTTCATCACCTTCATTATGGCCATATTTGCGGTAGCATATTATGTCAATCACCACATCCTTTTTAAATTTCTGCACATACTCCATTGCCAAACTCGCGGCAAAACTCACGGCTTCTGGATTATCTCCATTAACATGAAATATTGGAGCTTCTATTGATTTTGCTACATCAGTACAATAAAAAGAAGAGCGTGCACAACGAGGATTCGCAGTAAAACCAACTTGGTTATTGATGACAATATGCACGATACCACCAACTTTATAACCTTCAATGTTGCTCAAAGTCAGGGTTTCAGCAACCACTCCCTGCCCGATAAAAGCTGCATCACCATGAATTGATATTCCAAGCACAGATCTCGTATTTTGTTTTGCCCTTACTCTTCCAGCTAGAACCGGATTTACCGCCTCAAGGTGAGATGGGTTAGGACATAAACTTAAGTGTATTTTTTTACCACCAGCAAGTGCTCGATCAGAAGAGTAACCAAGGTGATATTTGACATCACCAGACACCTCAAGACCACTTGGATATGCAAGGTTGCCTTGAAATTCAGACAGCATTGCCGCATAATCTTTTCCCATCACTTTGGTTAGAACATTGAGCCGTCCTCGGTGGGCCATACCAAGAACTATTTCTTCAATACCAAAAGCTGCAGAATCACTAATAACTCTTTCAATTGCAACAATGGCTGACTCCCCACCTTCGATAGAAAAACGCTTATATCCAGGAAATTTCATATGGAGAAATTGCTCGAACATCTCAGATTCAATCAAGTGCCTTAGTATTTCTTTTTTATCCTGAGGGCTTAGCGTATAGACCTGATTTTCAATTTTCTCCTGCAGCCAAACTCTTTCCTCATAAGAGGAAATATGCATAAATTCAAAACCGATATTCTTGCAGTAAATATCTCTGTAGATTCTAGTGTCACTTGTAGGAGAAAGATTCAAGTATTTTTGATAATCTATTTCCTTATTTACATTCGGTGATAATGGATTTAAGTCTGCAAAAAAGTGACCATAAAATCTGAAAAAATTTGCTAAATCATCAGCATCTACCTTAGCTTCATTCTGTGCTCTGCAGGGTTCTGCTTTATTAACTTCTAAATTGCTCGAAAAAATTCTGTACCAATCTTCTCCAATTGATTTATCGCCTTGCAAGTAACGGCTATAAATTTCTTCCACAAATTCGACATTATCGCCATAAAAACAGGAGTTATTTTTAAAACTGGACATAATCACTACAAAAGTATCAAATACTTATGAGTATAACTTAAGTTTTTTAAAAAAGAACTCCTTTAGTTTCTAATTATTAAGTTATACAAACACTGTAATCCGAGTTTTCCAGAAAGGGTGTCATTCTAGACTGACATCTAATCTTTCCATAAATGCTGTATTTCAACATAAAACAACTATACTCATCAACTTGTGCCAAATCATAATTCCTAGGTTCCAGTGTTAGCTACTTGTTTTTTGGATTTCTATACTATTGCTGATTGAAGATTATTGAAATTTTTTTGCACATTAAGGAACGCAAGCGTTTATGAGTCAGAGGATAAGTCATATAACATTTACTCGATCTTAAGACTTTGAATTTATATTTAAGTAAACGATAAACAGTAATTGGTATGAGTGATCTATTTAAAAGTGACAGTTATGATAAAAATCTCAATTCTTTGATAAGAGTCATAAAGCTGAAGGATACAAAAAAAATTAATGAACAATATGATGAAACACTGAAAGATTTATCTCAAGCTCTGAAGAATTTTACAAACAACGCAAAAGATGTAGCCAAATTTGTTATATATAGCGACTTGAATAATTATGTAGAACCTTTGATCACAAAGCCACTCGGTTTTATTGGAACATTAAAAGGGATATTAGATAGAGTCTTGGGAAAAGATATTCCAACTAATGATAATGACATAAAAAATTTTGTTGGTGATGAATTATCAGGTTTCACTATAGAAAAAGCAGCCGAATACACAAATATTTTAAGTACAATTAATCTATTCAAGAAAGGACTTAAAGAAATTTTAGATTCGAAACAGAGTGGAAAAGGCAATAAAGAACATAAATCATACGAAGTAAGCACGGAAAATAAAACGACATCAAAGCAGAAGGAAGATACTCCTAAGCTGCAAGAAGGAAAACAGCCGGTAGGAAAATTAGTTATGAAGAGAATAAAACGGCCAACAACAGCACCTCCGCCACCTCCTACTGCCTCAAAAAAGGTACACTTTAAACCAGAAATAGAGAACGTATCTCCTGAAGATTCAGGCTATGAAAGTTCATTAAGTGAAGAGTCTGGACATGAGGAAATATCAAATTATCAAGAGAAAAGTAGTAAATCTTCAACAAAAGATTCGGAAGACTCAAAGTTAGCTAAAAAGGAGCCAACTCACAAAACGAAACCTAAGAAAAATGCAGGAACAAGAAGAGGATATAAAAAGAGACAGGCTCCAGAGCCACTAGCGCTAAACGCTACCAATCAAGAAATTAGGCAAGAAACTAAAGAAGATAAATCTGAAATACTGTCAAATCCTAAAAGGCTAGATATTGTTGATCAACAAGTGAGCACGAAACCAATAATAGTAGAAGTGACTTCGCAAAAATCAGCTGAAAGTAAACCAATCCTCAAAAAATCTGCTGATAAAGCAGCATCAGAAGTAAAAGCGGTTATTATAAAAGAAAAAGTAAATAGCAAGAAGGACGGTAGAGTAAAGTCAATAGTAGGAAAATTTGAGCAAAACCAAGTTGCTAAGAGCAAAGCCACCCCTGCAACACAAGCAGATATCGGTATGAAGAAAGATCCTGCACCATCGCAAAAAACTGCCTCCCAATCTCACTCATTTCCGGTAGGAAATAAAAGATCTAAAATGAACCCCATAACAGCAAAGTCCGATTCTAAACTTCCGGTTAGTAAAAAACCTCTTCTCACTCATGTTAGTGTAAAGAAAATAGCTGCACGATTTGAAAGCCATGGAAAGAAATAGTTGTAACCTATTGAACAAACCCTATAATATCCTTGATCTTTTTTATATTGTTATTTGCAATCTCTGCTGCTTTTTCTGTACCTTCTTTTAATATTTTATGTAAATGGAGCTGATCCTTCAAAAGACCTTTCAACTTCTCACGTATGGGTGATATAACACTGATGATTAAGCCAGCTAACTCTTTTTTAAAGTGTTTCATATCATGTTTATTCACTTCTTCACACACTTTTTCCACATTTAAATCACTAAGCACTGAATAAATGTTTACCAAATTGTTTACTTCTGGACGGCACTTTAAAGTAGCAAAATCAAAGCCTGGAATTGAATCTGTTTTTGCTTTTTCTATTTTCTTGACAATCAAGTCATTTGTATCGTCAAGGTTAATGCATGAGTATTCTGAAGAATCAGATTTGCTCATCTTGCTTGCTCCATCTCTTAAGCTCATTATCCTTGATGTACAATCCAAAGTTAAGATTTCAGGTATGATGAAATGACTACATTTATAATGATTGTTAAAAGCTGATGCAATATCACGTGCAAGTTCTAAATGCTGTTTTTGATCATCGCCAACAGGAACATATTTAGTTTGATACAGCAATATATCCGCAGCCATAAGTACTGGGTAGCTATATAACCCAAGAGAAGCTTTTTGTCTATCGCTTCCAGCCTTATCTTTAAATTGAGTCATACGATTAAGCCAACCAATTGGTGTATAGCACCCTAGCAGCCAGCCCAATTCTGCATGACCACTAACTGCGGATTGATTGAAAATAATCGACTTTTCCGGATCTATTCCACATGCAATATAAGTTGCTGCTGCTTTAAAAATATTATTTTTTAATTCATTTGCGGGAAGCTTATTTGCTGTGATTGCATGCAGATCAACAACACAAAAAAGAGATTTATATTTATCCTGCAACCCTATCCACTGCTTAATTGCACCAAGATAATTGCCCAAATGTAATACTCCACTTGGCTGAATACCTGAGAAGATAACTTCTTCCATACCTTGAGTGTTTTATTAGTTACTTTCGCAATCAGCAGATTTTTTAGAAAGAATAACCATTGCAGGACGAAGCAACCTATTTTTAATTGTATAACCAGTTTGTAGTACTTCTACAATAGTGCCAGGCTCTTTTTCATTATCTTCTCTTTCCACAACAGCTTGATGTAAATTGCTGTCAAAAGAGTTACCTATTGGATCTATTTCTTCTATTCCATGTTTTTTTAGATCACTCACAATCTTTTGGTGCGCCACTTTTATTCCTTCATGAATAGGATCATCATCTTTCAAGTTTTCCATTGCTTTTTTTAAATTGTCACAAGAGTCGATCATATCACGTGCAAATTTTGTGACTGCATAATCACTTGCATCGCTAATTTGCTTTTGCATTATACGTTTAACGTTTTCATTATCCGCAACAGCGCGACGTAAATGATCTTCAAGCTGAACTGCACGTTCTTTTAATATATTAAGCTCTTCACTTAAATCACCTGTTTGCTGATCTTCTTGATCATCCCCTTTTCGTTTACTGACCATATCTGCAAATTTCTTTTTTTTCTCTTTATTACTATCTGACATATCATTCACCCTTACAAACTTAATAAATATATAACAATCAATCTAAAAATATCAAGCGTTAGCTATCCTTGTCTTTCTATGCTTGCATTTAAAAAGTCAATCAAAGCAGTTTTATAAAGAGAATCAGAAAAAGTATCAATATTACTTTGCGCCATATTAATATAGTGTTTAGCTTCTTCTATAGAAACATGAATGGCATTATGATGATTAATATATTGTAATGCTTGGTCAAAATTGTGTCTAGCTGAAGAAAAAGATTTCTCCCAGAATTTTTGTTCTGATGGGCTGCCTTTTTCATATGCTATAATAGAAGGTAAAGTAACTTTACCTTCAAAGAAATCTTTTCCAAGTTGCTTTCCTAAAGTGCCTTGATTAGCAGTATAATCTAGCACGTCATCAATTATTTGGAATGCCATACCAAAATTAAACCCGAAATTCCTTAGCCTCTCTGTTTCGTCACTTGTGGCTCCAGATAATACTGATGCAGCCTCGCAGCATGCAGAAAATAAAGATGCTGTCTTTTCTCCAATGATATTAAAATAATTTTTCCTAATTGTGTTAGGGTCAAAACGCGTTGTCATCTGCTTTATCTCACCCTTGACAAGCAAATTAGATGCCTTAGATAAAATAGAGAGAACACTTAAATTCCCACATTCTATAAGCCATCTAAATGCTAAGGTCAATAATAGATCACCAACTAAAATGCTTGATTTATTTCCCCAAATTTTATTTGCTGTTGCAACTCCATGGCGTGCCTTACTTTCATCAAGCACATCATCATGAAGTAAAGTAGCGTTGTGTATAAATTCTACCGATGCAGCAATGTTGACCCTACTCTCTCCAGAGTAATTCAGCATTTTACACATAATAAAAATGAGCTTAGGCCTTATCTTTTTTCCTCCTGAATTAATAAGATGAGATGTAATATCGGTAGCAAGCTTAGTACCTTCATCATTGACATTTTTGAAGATAAAGTCATTCATAGCCAATAAGTCAGAAGATAAAATATCATCTAATTTACTACTTTTTGTTAAATCAGTGTTTAGCATTTAAGAGGACTTATGCTTCTTGCCCTTGTACTTTCTCAACTTTTTTCTTTTCTATTTTTTTCGATTCTGTTTCTAAATCTACTATGCCTTTTTTAATGAACCACATTACCCTTTCAGTTGCTTGCGCTCCTACACTTAGCCAATGTTTTAATCTATCAGCTTTTACCACAACACGATTTTTATTGTCTTTTGGCAACATTGGATCATATTGTCCTATTCTCTCAATAAAGCGCCCATCTCTTGGTGCTCGTGAGTCGGCTACAACTATCCTATAAAAAGGACGTTTCTTTGCCCCAAACCTTGCTAACCTTATTTTAACTGCCATGTCAACCTTTATTCATATATTAATTACAATTTAAATACAATAAACAGCTCAAGTCAAACTAATTGTACCTCTTTTACCTAAAAATACAATATAGCCCCCTCCAATCACTCATAAAAGGAAGATAATAAACTTTTTTATATATCATCAATCATAGCATGATTAACTTCTACTCTATACTTTGATTTTAGATAGCTAATTAACTGTTCCTTTAGCGATATCATCACACGTTTTCCGGTGTCAAGCATGTTTAATTTACCATTTGATGAATGCATTTGTTTTAGAACGCCTATTATAATTTCATTATTGTATTGAATAGGATCTGTTACCGAATTAGTTGTTTTCATATTGAAAATCTCTTCTATGAAAGAAAAAGGGTAGTTTTGTTCATTGCGTTGTATTTGCTGGCCTTTAACCAATTTTATACCTTGCATTTCTTCCAAATCTGTCTTTTCTCTTAGTTGAACTGCTACTTCTTGTCCCATTTTAAACATTCTTTCTTTTATAAATTCACTACGCCAAAGCTTTATGGCTGATTCCCTACTTTCTTCAAAATTTTGTAATTTAGGAGGAACGATATCACTGATTTTTACACTAACAACAGTATCTCCAACACCCTTAAAATAATTCTTCTGATCTTTCTCGCGTGAAAAAATGAAAGAAATGAAATCACTGGAATTTCCTACTTCATTACCACTTTGGTCTTTTCCACTAGCATCTACTGGACCAATGGTTTGTATAGGTAAATTGTAATTATTGGAGATTTCTTCAATCGTTGCACCATTGTATATCTTATAATTCACTTGATTTATGAAATCATTGACTTTTTCAAAAGACTTTTGATTGGTTAAAACTGACCTTATGTCTTTTTTTAAATCAACCAAGTCTTCATCAGAGATTTGATGTATGCTTTCTACCTTTATTACGTGCCATCCAAAATTGCTTGTTAAAACTTCACTTACTTCACCTGTTTTGAGAGCAAATACCTTTTCTCTCATATTTTCAGGTAAGAAATCCTTAGTTATATTATTTACTCTGGTTTCATCGAGTTTCACTTTATTAAACTCTTCTATTATTTGTTCAAAGCTTGCTTTACTTTCTTCAAGTGCTCTTCTTGCTATTTCAGCTTTTTCTTTGGTAGGAAATATCACATTGAATATGTCTCTTTGATTTTTAAGTTCCTGATGTTCTATTATACTATCAACCTCTTCATCTGAAATTCTGATTTGATCTTCAAAATATTTTTGATCCAGAGAAATGTATTGCGCAGTTCGATACTCAGGGTAATAAAAATTGGACTTATTTCTTTCATACAAATCAAGTAAGGCTTGATCATCTGGTTCAGGAACGTCTGTAATTGCATCCTCAGTTATTTTAACAATATCAACTACTCTAGTTTGGTAGCGATTTTTGTATATCTGCTCATCAACACCCTCACCAAAAGTTACCGGATAATTATCTTTAAATAACGAAGTCATGAACATCATTGCAGGCAGGATTTTCTCTAGTTTTTCTATATATTCCTTTTCTGTTATATGCAGGCTATTTAGAGTTTGATGGAATTTATTATGGTCAAATTCTCCTTTATCGTCCTGAAAGTACTTGGTATTTTTTATATGGCTTTTGATAGATTCTTCTCCAACTTTTAATCCAAGTTCGCTAATTAGGTTAAACAATAGTTTTTGCTCTATAAGTGCGTTAAGTAAATCATATTTCAGCTTTTTTACTTGTTCTTTACTTACATCAGATCCAGAAATTTGCTTTTCATAATTTTGATATAGTAATTTATATTCATCTGATGTTATAACTTCCTTTCCTACTTTAGCTAATTCTTTCCTTTCATCATCATTTGATAAAAAATTGCCAATCCCCATAAAGATTAATAAGCAAACTAAAAGGAGAACGATTGCCTTGGTAAAAAAATTTCTAATACTCATTGTAAACTCAGTTAACTAACACTTAAATTTAGAATAGCAATAATTTAATCTTTGTAAATCTATTAACAAATTAGCTAATATATGTAATATTGTAGTGTATTAAATTGAATGGAAGCTTATATTAACCTAAGAGCCTGTAAGTGATCTCTGAATATGGTAAGATGAGGTATAGTTGACATGAGGTAAAGTATGAGGAATACATATCCAAGTGACATAAGTTGTGAAAAATTCGAAAAGATTAGACTAATTTTAGAAAGTGTGCGAAAGAAAACAAAGCCAAGAAGATTAGGTTTATATGAGTTATTTTGTGGTGTGCTTTATGTACTAAAAAGTGGCTGTCAATGGCGAATGCTTCCAAAAGAGTTTCCAAGATGGCGAAATTGTTACGATTACTTTAAGAAATGGAGTAAAAAAACGAATGAAGATAGAGAAAGTGTTCTAGAAATTGTCTTAAAAAAATTGGTTGGAGAGAACAGTGGTCGGAATACCAAAACAAGCTTCTGCATCATTGATGCCCAAAGTGTAAAAAATACCGATAATGCTGAAGAAAAAGGTTATGATGCTGGCAAGAAAATTTCAGTAATAAAGCGTCATATCGCAGTTGATACACAAGGTTTGACACACGCAATTCATATAACAACGGCAGAAATAACTGATCGTAGCAGTGCTTTGACAATGGTTAAAAATGCTAAAGAAAGTCTCTCTGAAGTTAAAAACATACTGGTTGATGCAGGCTACACTGGAGAAAATTTTGCAACACAGATAAAAGTAACTATTGGTGCAACTGTTGAGGTGAAGCGAATTACACACCTTTGCTGTATTGCCAAAAAGATGGGTTGTTGAGAGATCTTCTTTTGCCTGGTTGGAAAAATGTAGGCGACTTTGGAAAAATTGCGAGCGTAAACTTAATACTAGCCTACAAATTTGCTTTTACTTCTTTCCTCCTCAAAAGATTATGAACAGGTTCTTTGATGATAGAGGGTTTATTTCTAATAGTCTTTATGTTGATGTGACAATATTTGGTACTTTGTCATTGTTAGCACTGCTAGCTACTGAGATATTTAGTCCTACATTTTCAAAAGGTTGTGAAATATACACTGAAAAACACATGAAAGATTTACTTGAGGAAGATCCAAGAGATAGAGTAAAAAAGGAAACTAATCTGTTAGGACGGTATGATCCACGAAGGCTATTAATGCCGATAATTATGCCTCTTGTTAGAAAGTGTTTTGCAGAAGTGGCAAGCGAATTTGCTGAAAGGAATTTTGATGAGGTAAAAACTGATATGTCTGATGTTAATACTGAAGGACTATCTAATCCTCAAGCAATTGAATTTGCACAGCAAACAGTATAGTATAAGCTTTTAGCTCTATGCATGGACTCAAAAAAAGTAGAATTAATATTTGAAAAATTTCAACAGTCAAATCCTGCGCCAAAAATAGAGCTAAATTATACCAATCATTTTACGTTATTAGTTGCAATAGTTCTGTCAGCGCGGACGACCGATATAAGTGTTAATAAAATTACAAAGGAGCTATTTAGTATTGCTGATACGCCAGAAAAAATGTTGAATCTTGGGCAAAGTGAGCTGAGAAAATGCATAAGCAGTATTGGTTTATATAATTCCAAAGCAAAAAATATAATCGGGCTCAGCAAAATATTGATTGAGAGGTACAATAGCAAAGTGCCTACTAATTTCGATGATTTGGTATCTTTACCAGGGGTTGGGAGAAAGAGCGCTAATGTGTTCTTAAATTCAGGGCTTGGTATTCCAACATTGGCAATTGATACTCATGTTTTTAGAGTAAGCAATAGAGTTGGGCTTGTGAAAGAAAAAGATATATTTAAAACAGAGCAATCTCTTTTGAATGTGGTTCCAAAAAAATACCTGCTTTATGCTCATCATTGGCTAGTTTTACACGGTAGATACATTTGCAAGGCACAAAAACCTTTGTGTGAAACATGCATAATTCATGATTTATGTGAGTTTGAATGCAAGAGGTATAAAGTCTAGCACAACACTTCGATATTTCTTACTTTTATCATCCAAGTAGCTGATCTCTATGATGGTGTCAACCGAGTAGCTGACACTGGGATAGCTTTGTTGCATCGCTTATCGGATAGTGGGTAAAGCATAAAAAATTCATGAAACTACCTCAAATTTAGCCATGCCAATATCAGTAAATTTATTGAGTAAGTAACATTTTATTAGCAACTCTTTTTCTCGATTTACTTCAGATCTATTTCTAAAACTAAACCCAAATATTTGCTTTAATCTTGAAAAAAATCCTTCAATATATGACCTTTTTCCATAAACCGCTTCCTCCTTCCACTCTTTCACACCGTCTTTAACACATAATCTAATGGCAACATTCCTTTCAGCCATATAATCCAATTTTGTATGCTCCGCTGCACGATTTTTCGGTAAAATTTTTGTCTTTATATCATATTTTTTGCACAATTTATAAAGCTTGATAGGCTCTGTCTGCATATAATGCTTTTATAGCATGCTGAAAGCTGAGCAAGTCACAAGCACTATAATGGTCGGAGTAGGCACCATTGCTATATTGTGCAGCTATAGCTTTTTTACTATTTATACTCAATATTACGTGTAGCTTTCTTACCTGTTTATAACTGCGATACTTCGCTATTTTCCTTACTGTGACCAGGGGTATTATCTGATACTTGTACTGTCTATGGCAATTTCAATATCTTCCATATTGTTTTTATCAACTCTGCAATCATTGATCTTAATATTGAAACCTTCTTGAAGCCTGCGAATAGCTAATGACTGCTAACTACTTGCTGCAAATATCCTTTTATAAACCCTACCGTTTGTCTTAAGCCAATTCTAAAGAGACTAGCGACATATGCACTAAAATCACAACTTTATTACTATAAATATAATTTCCACCTCGCATTTTGGGGCTATTTTCGTACCAACTTTCTATTGCCTCATTAATAAAATGAAAAATATTTCCTCTTTCTTGTAGAAATCTGTTATATCCATGGCAGTTACTGACCTTCATTTTAGTTGGCATATTTTTCTTTCGTAGGTTAAATGCCTGTTTTATAGTGAATTTCGTCAGTAACTTCCAGTTCTTTTTATCTGAGCTATGCAACAAAGCCCACTGGAATCCAGTCTTTCTTACCAACAAAAACTTAGAATAACTTTTGTTCTTAAAAAATTTCTAGATTCCAGACTCATGTTTCAATGTTAAACAAGGTACAATAGAATTGAGTAGGGTAATTTCTAGGGAATTATTATATTCTAGAAAAAGTAAAATATCATCCAGATAGACTAATATACAAGGTAAGCTGAATGTCTATAAGGAAAAACAGCAAGGCATTTTAGGATTTGCTATAATCGCATCAGGAGCTCAAGAGTACAGCTTACAATTACAGATAGGTATAGTTGAGTTTAAAGTAACTACATCAATTTACTACAATTTTCAAACCTATAAGCTGCTATGCAACAAAGCCCTGTGTGGGTATAATTTTGACAGGATACAAAGCTTAATGGAGAAAGTTACGAACATCAGTGAAAAACATGGCAATTTTATTCTCATTTGCAGCTGCTATCACGTCTTGATCTTTCAATGAGCCACCTGGCTGAATTATAGCTGTAATTCCATGCTTTGCACTCTCTACTATACTATCTGGAAATGGAAAAAATGCATCTGAAGCAAGCGCTGCGCCTTTACATTTTTCACCTGCTTTTTTTACTGCAATATTCACACTATCTATTCTGCTTGTTTGTCCTGCACCGATGCCAATAGCACAACCGTCTTTTGCTATCACTATTGCATTGGATTTTACATGTTTACATATTTTCCAAGCAAAAATAAGATCTTCCTTCTCTTTTTTTGTTGTAGTGCATTCTGTCACTCGGTTTATTTCTTCTACTTTTACTGTATGGTTATTATTTTCTTGCACTAAGAACCCGCCAACAACATTTTTGATTTGATATTTTGCATTTTGCTGAAGAGATTGATGAATAATCACTCTTAAATTTTTCTTTTTTTGTAAAATTTTTAGTGCCTCATTGTTTACCGATGGTGCTATCACCACTTCCAAAAATATCTCGTTTAATTTCTCTGCTAGCTTTAAATCTATCTCCCGATTGAAAGCAACTATTCCACCAAAACTGCTTATTTCATCACATGATAGAGCTTTTTCATATGCTTTTAAAGCACTATCACTAACAGCAGCGCCACATGGATTATTGTGCTTTATTATCACTGCTGCAGGTTCTTGAAACTCAGAAATTATGTTAAGTGAAGACTCTATGTCGACTATATTATTATAGCTCAACTCTTTTCCATGTATTTTCTCCAGTGGATACTTGCTAAATTGATTGCTATAAAATGCAGCTTTTTGATGAGGATTTTCACCATACCTGAGTCCTTGTGCTTTACATCCATATAAAGTAAAAAACTCTGGTAACTCATTGCTTTTACCCTGTGATAAAAACCAATTGTAAATATTAGAATCATACTGTGCAGTCAGAGCAAATGCTTTAGTTGCTAGATGTTTTCTATATTCTAATGTTGTCTGATTGTTATTTTTGATCATCTCAGCTTTCAGTGTTTCGTAATCTTGAATGCTAGAAATCACTGAAGTGAAATGAAAGTTTTTTGCTGTAGCTCTAATTAATGCTACTCCACCTATATCTATTTGTTCTATGATTTGCTTCTCACTTGAGTTGCTATTAACCGTTTTCCAAAATGGATATAAGTTAGTTATAAGCAGATCTATCGGCTTAATTTCTAGATTCTGCATTTCCTTTTCGTGCCTTTTTCGATCACAGAGTATTCCTCCATGAATTTTAGGATGTAAAGTTTTCACTCTGCCATCTAGTATTTCTGGAAATTGTGTGTAATCTGAAACTTCTTGCGTTTTTATTCCCGCATCTGATAGCACTTTATAAGTATTCCCTGTTGAGAGAATTTCTATTTGTTGCTGCATCAAAAACGATGCAAGTTCAATTATATTTGTCTTATCGTATACTGATATTAAAGCTCTTTTAATTTTCATATGGAAGGTTTCTTAAGATTATATCTAAGAAAAGAAAATTTGTCTATATATAGCTACTACGTCATACCGCCACGTTATCCACAACTGTACGAACATTGTGATACAAGAGACCAAAAAAGATGTCATCCCAGTGCCCAGACACTGGGATCCAGAAAACTTCACTTTAAATGAACGCACCAGGTGGCTGTACAATAGAAACTGGATTCCATTGTCAAGCACTGGAATGACACCATCTACTACTCAAATTACCTGCAAATTGCAATGTTCGTACACCAAAACGCGTTATCTTGTTGTAGATTCCGCTAACAAGCAGCGGAATACCAAATTGTAGAAGTTGCTTTAGCTCTTCTCACCCTCCCTTCAAAGTAGTCTATTCTATAAATTTTTTTGTTAAACTTGATTTTAAGCCACGAACAAAATCTTTAATATCGCAAGGATTTCTTCCTTCCATTTGTACAACTTTAGGAATTAAAGTACCACCTTTTAAACTTATATGCATATTATCATTAATGATCTCACCTTGTCCTGAAGTGAAGGCTTCAAATTCAGCATCAAGTATCTTGATACGTTTATTCTCTACCTTAATGAATGCTTTTGGATAAAATGCTTTAACCTTTCTATAAGCAATTTCACAGGCGTCACTTGCGTAAATTTTATAGTCTTTTACTTTGTCAGCATAGCACGCATCGTTATCGCTCTGTTTTAAGGGAACTTGCTTTTCAATTTCGTTTAGTACTTTCAGCAGTAAATCACTACCTAATTCAGACAATTTATCATACAACGTCTTATAATTATCGCTTTTTTCAATAAGAAATTTTTTCTGTTTTAAAATAGGGCCAGAATCTAATCCTTCATCTAGCTGCATAATGCTAACTCCGGTTTCTTGATCTCCGGCTAAAATTGTGTGCTGTATCGGAGCTGCACCGCGCCACCTAGGCAGCAATGATGGATGAATATTAATACAACCATATTTGGGAATATTTAAAATTTCTTTTGGAAGTATCAATCCATACGCAGCAACAACTGCAACGTCTGGCTTAAAATTTCCAAACTTTTCTTGCTCTATCGAAGATTTTAAAGAGGTAGGAGTACATACCTCTATGTCACTTTTTTCAGCAACGATGTGTACTGGCGATTTTGTTAACCTCTGCCCACGTCCAGAAGGCTTTGGAGCTTTAGTATATACTGCTACTATTTCACTCTGTAATTTCAATAGTAAGTTTAACGCACCAACAGCAAACCCCGGTGACCCCATGAAAATAATTCTCATGTTTTCAGGTGTGTTTGCTTTAGGAATTTTCTGCTAACTTAATATTTACAGTTTCTATTAATTTAGCAAAATCATCCTTATGATTAACAGCCATCTCAGCAAGAATTTTTCTATTCAAATCAACTCCAACAAGTTTAAGACCATACATAAACCTACCATAAGTAAGTCCATGTTCTCTTGCCGCTGCATTAATACGTATTATCCACAAACCACGAAAATCACGCTTGCGATTTCTTCTGTCTCTATAAGCATACTGTAGTGCTTTTTCAACCCTTTGTAATGCAATTCTATAACAATTCTTTGCCCGTCCTCTATAACCCTTTGCTAATTTTAATACCTTTTTATGACGAGCATGAGTAGCGACTCCACGCTTTATCCGAGCCATTTTTATCTTACCTCCATTTTATTAAATACCATAAGGCATATAAAGTTTAACTATACGCGAGTCAGATTTATTGAGAATCGTTGTACCGCGTTGATTACGAATATTAGATTTACTTCTCTTTACCATGCCATGTCTCTTACCTGACTGAGTAGAGATGACTTTACCCTTAGCTGTAAGGTGAAAGCGCTTTTTGACAGAAGATTTGGTTTTTAATTTTATTTTCGTCATATTCTAAACAAATTTACAAACACCACTATTTAGTTCTTTATTAGTAATTAAGTATGAGTATAGATAATTTTATTAAAGAATCAAATTAAAATTGTATTTTAAAGCAGCTTGAATGTAATCACACCCAGTATATGTGTTATACCTTCTTCATTCCCAATTGGTAGCAATACTTGCCTTATTTTAACACTTTCACTTTCTTCCTCTTCGTTAATTGAGCATTTACTCTCTATTACAGTCTCAAGTTTATCAATAACTGCATCTATTTTATATAACCGCAAAAATGGTGCATCAATTGCATACTTATCATCGATGTACATCTTTTTTTCAAAACCATAGAATTCAATAGCTTTTTCTCCTGCATTTTCACAAATATAACCTCGATCTTTAACTTCAATGATAAAACAATGCTGCCATGACTCCATGATTTCTGCAGTGTCTATTTCATGTCTTTCTGGCCATTCTCTATCTGATCCTTTTATATCACTCCAATGTTGAGTAACTATATTCACTATTCTTCTTTCTTTGCCTGCATAATTTTCCATTCGAAATTCCACATATAAAACACAGATATGAGGTAAATTTATCGTGAATGTATTGATTTTTTCTTACTAAAGGATGTAGATTATTGAAAATTCTCATCCTGTTTACACAACAGGTAATGATAAATTAAGTATAATAAT
The DNA here is from genome assembly GCF_964028235.1 of Wolbachia endosymbiont (group B) of Cyclophora punctaria. Taxonomy (NCBI): domain Bacteria; kingdom Pseudomonadati; phylum Pseudomonadota; class Alphaproteobacteria; order Rickettsiales; family Anaplasmataceae; genus Wolbachia; species Wolbachia endosymbiont (group B) of Cyclophora punctaria. The sequence goes on along the minus strand of NZ_OZ034749.1, from coordinate 438,629 downwards.
TAGAGCATAAAAATTATTAAATGAGGAAACTGTAAAAAAATAATAAAAAAATTCTATTTTTGCAATATTGTGACTAAATAATACTATTACCTCTACTTTCTAAGGTTATTGCACTTAATAAATTACTAGATGAAGTTTCTTCCTTAGAACTACTATGGCTTTTATTTTTTCTATTATAAAACCAACATTTAAATGGTACAGCTGCTGCGATAGCTGCTAACAAGACTACTCCCATTGCTAACATATCTACTGTTAACACTCCCATATTTTCCTTATTTGATCGAGATGTTTCCAATAATTTAAATCTTCTCAAGTTCCTATCATGAATCATAGGATTACCCAAAATATTTGTCGTATTTTTAACATTTCCTATATTTTGAATTGTAATTCCATTACTAGCGTTTGATTTTTTCATTTCTTCCATTACTTGTTTTAAGTTTGGTAGTTCTGTTGTTGTACTTTCAATATCAACAGCTTCCAGCTTTTGCAAATTCTCATTACTCAAAAACTCTTTGAGATACTTTTCATAAAACTCTTTGGCATTATATCTTTTATAACTTCGTATTTTTCCACTCTTGAGATCAGAAACAATATCATCAATCATCACTTTTGGATTTTCTGCATGCACTATTTCTCCTTCAGCAACAAGAATACGATAAGATGTATCGTCAAGCATACATACATACTTAAGTTTTAAATCACCTCCTCCCAATAGAAAATATATTGTTCTGTTTTGTTCTACATCTCGCAATTCTGATTCAATACTAATCCATCTATTCCTTTTTTCCTTATTGATTGATCTTTTTTTTCCTACAGTATTTTTAAATCTTCTTGACATATATGACCCCCAAGCTGACCAATATTTCCTTATGTATAAAAGATAAATTATTTAAGTCCACATCTTTTCACTAAGATTTTTATATTTTTATTATACTAAATAATACATATATTAATATCTGAATTTCTCATTGCAATTTATTATACCTTAGTAAAAATGATATAAAATTAGAGAAAGAATTATAAATTTTGTGTAAGACAGGAAAATTTCTTCTCCTTTGGTTCCAGAGCATATAAGTGCTGTAAGCGCTAAGTTGATGGCACTGTTGTGCCATCAAACTCTGGAATTTTACTCAACACTAATCTGAGAAGATAGATGTGCTACCGATGTAGCATTGCTGAGCAAAGATTCTATTTCTGATGTAGATCCGGAATGCTCAAGTTGAGTTTGTTCAGGAAGGTTTTTCATAGCTTTTTCAACATCGTAGCTACCTTCCCTATTTTTTCTATGCCATACAAAGTATCCTAATCCTGCAAAAGCTACTGCTAGCACTCCACCCAATATACCACCAGCAATCCCTGCTATTCCTATATACTGTCCTCCATTTATTTCGGGTAATTTAGGCCCTTCCACATCTGTGCTATTAAATATAGAATGATCTAATACTTCTTGTGAATTACTATCAAAACGGGAAACACTACTTATACCTTCAGGTGTCATTCCATAACTAGCGTTTGATTCTTCTATTTCATTTATTACGTCATTAATCTCTTTAGTAGTTACTTTGCTTGATGCAAAATCGAATTCTTGTTTTGTTAAAGAAGCTGATTCGATAGTTACACCTTCCTTCATCTGATAATCAATTTCTTCAGTAGTAGATCCTCTCAATTGGCTATTTTCATCAGTTCTTTCTTTTAGCTTTTTTGAACTATCCTTACCCAATTCATCTACAAGGTTTTGTAGATATATTTTCTTAAATTCTCTATAATTATATTCTTTACCTTTTTCTATTTCTCCACTCTTAAGACCTAAAATAATTCTATCTATTGTCGATTCACGAATTGCTTGAGGAATGTCTATTGAATTTACTATTCCTGTAACCAAGCCTATCTCAGCTGCTCTAGAAGATATAGAGAGGTCTTTTACTGTTAAATTCTCTCCTTTAATTAAAAATTCTACCCTTCTGTTTTGTTTTATACTTTCCAAGTCAGATACAATTCTAATTGTTGGACCATCCATCTCCTGCTTATTTTTTGTTTCTCTCTTTCGCATGCTATTCTTAGTGTTTTGGAATTTTTTTGGCATTTCACACTCCTTAAATTAATTAATAAAAGTATTATTTGAATTAATAAATACTTCTCTATGTTAGTGGATAAAATATTTAAACCTATATCTTTTTATTAAAATTTTTATGTAAAAGTTACTTTTATTATACTAAGTAATGTATATATTAATATTTAGATTGATAAATTGATTTTACTTCTGTTACAACTTATTATGCATAGATAACCTCAGTAAAAACGATGAAGCTAAACGAAATTAGAGAAAGATTTATAAAATTTTTTGTAAATAATAATCATGAGCAAGTTCCTTCTTCTCCTTTGATTCCAGAGAACGATCCAACACTCATGTTTACAAATGCTGGTATGGTACAGTTCAAAAACATCTTTACCGGCACGCAAAAAACTGAAATGAAACGTGCCGTCTCAAGTCAAAAGTGTCTCAGAGCAGGTGGTAAACACAATGATCTTGAAAATGTTGGCTATACATCTCGGCATCACACATTTTTTGAAATGCTCGGAAATTTTAGCTTTGGTGATTACTTTAAAGAAACTGCGATAGAATTTGCGTGGAAATTTATTACTGAAGAATTGTCTCTTGATAAAAACAGACTATCCATAACTGTTTACCACACTGATGATGAAGCATATGAAATTTGGCGTAAGATAAGTGGCTTTTCAGATGATAAAATCATAAGAATTACAACAGATGATAACTTTTGGAGCATGGGCAATACTGGTCCATGTGGCCCATGTTCTGAAATCTTTTACGATCATGCAAATCAGGATTTGCATGAAGACGACAGAATTGTTGAAATTTGGAACCTGGTGTTCATGGAATTTAATAAAGATGAAGAAGGTAATTTACAAAAATTACCAAAAAAATGCATCGATACCGGAATGGGCCTTGAAAGAATAGCAGCTGTTATGCAGAACGTTCATGATAACTATGATATTGACTTATTTTCTGCTCTGGTAAGTAAATCGCAAGAGTACTGTGGAAATACGGAAAATAAAGTAGCTCATAAGATTATCGCAGATCACCTTCGTGCAGCTGCATTTCTTATCGCAGAAGGAGTGCTTCCTGGAAATGAAGGAAGAAATTATGTACTACGCAGATTGATCAGGAGAGCAGTACGTTATATCCACCTACTTGGATATAATGATTCTCTATTGAACCTTGTTTTTCCTGCACTCATAGATGGCACAAGTTTGGCTTATATGGGAGATGCTTATCCAGAGCTAATCAGAGCTAAAAGCTTAATAGAAACAACGTTAAAATCAGAGGAAGAAAACTTTAAAGACACTTTAATGAAAGGCATTAATCTCTTGGACAAATTCACTGCAGATTTAAAATCAGGTGACACTCTATCTGGAGAATCAGCATTCAAACTATATGACACTTATGGATTTCCTTTGGATATCACACTTGATATTTTGAAAGAAAGAAAAATAAATTTTGACCAAAAAGGTTTTGATAATGCAATGAAAGAGCAAAAAGAAAGAGCACGTGCTAATTGGACTGGATCTGGTGAAAAGTCTGTTGAACAAGTATGGTTTAATTTAATCGATCAGTTTGGCAAAACGGAATTTGTTGGTTATGAACGTGATGAAGTAAAAGATGCAACAGTACTCGCAATAATTTCCTCTAAAAATGAAGTAATTGATTCTGCAAAAGAAGGAGAAAAGATAACTATTATACTTGATAAAACACCTTTTTATGGAGAGTCAGGTGGACAAGTGGGAGATATTGGAAATCTTATACAGTCTGATGGAAGTATGGTAACAGTCGAAAATACCAACAAGATTAATGACTTGTATTTGCACAGGTGCGTCGGCTCAATTTGTAAAGGTAACACAGTTACAGCTAGTATTAACAAAAAAAGAAGACAAGACTTAAGAAGAAATCATTCAGCTACACATCTTCTACACTTTGCACTCAGAAAAATCTTAGGTGATCACGTTACTCAAAAAGGTTCTCTAGTCGCACCAAATAGACTAAGATTTGACTTTAGTCACAATAAGCCAGTCACTCAGGATCAGCTGTCTTCAGTAGAAGATATAGTAAACTCTCTAATCAGAGAAAATCTTTCTACGTCCACAAAAGTTCAAGGTATGGATGAGGCAATAGACGAAGGAGCGATGGCCTTATTTGGTGAAAAATATGGTGATAATGTTAGGGTTGTAAAAATTGGAGATTCAAAAGAATTATGTGGTGGTACACACGTGGAGCGTACCGGAGAAATTGGTTTGTTTAAGATAGCAGCAGAATGTTCCGTTGCATCTCGAGTAAGAAGAATTGAAGCTTTAACCGGTCAAGAAGCAATTAATTATGTACGCAATAACGAAATTAGCTTAAAAAAAGTTGCAGAATGCGTAAAAGCACCAGTAAATGAAATAATAAGTCGACTCAGTATTTTAAGCCAGGAGCGCAAAGAATTTGAAGTCAAAATAAAAAATCTTTATAAAAAGCTTATCAGTGTAGAAACTGTAAAAAGTACCGAAATAAATGGAATAAATTTCGTAAGCCACACTTTCAATAACGTTCCAGGAAGTATAATAAGGGAATTTGCTCTACAGCAACAAAAACCGAAAACTGTAATAGCTTTCATGGTAACAGAAAAAGATAAAACAGTTTTGATTGTCAAAGTAAGTAAAGATTTAACTAATAAGATCAATGCAAAAGAGCTAGTATCTACTGTAACCAGAAGGGATTGCGGTGGAAATGCCGAACTTGCCCAAACAGGCTGTGATAACAATAAAATAGATGATGCCATTACAGCAATCCATAGCAAAATAACAGCTTGCAAAAACTAATACACCCTACTACCTCGGTATCTTTTAACCGTGAACGGAATCGTCAAGGTATTATGCAAATAAGGGTAGAGAAGACTTAACTGTCAAATGAGCATATCAGGTAATAAGAACTGGATTACAGCTCCATGCTCTGGAATGATATCTAGGTTTAAAGTCTACATAAAAATCATTTACAATCTACGTTCAATATGATAAATTAAAAACAGTTTATTCCTCGGTAGCTCAGTGGTAGAGCAGTTGGCTGTTAACCAATTGGTCGCTGGTTCGAATCCGGCCCGGGGAGCATTGTTTTATACAATCTGTACATTTCATTTTTAGCCCAGAATTCACTAACTTTTCTCTGTCTCTTAAACAGACAAAACTGTGGAGTTATATAGCTTTAAAACCTTTACTTTCAAAATGCAAAGATGCCTGTACCTCACTTAGCTTACTACCTGATTCTTCCCCTATTTTTCTTCTATTACACCTACTTTGCAGTGAAGGCAGGACATTTTTAGGGAACGTGCTATCAATATAACAATAATTAAAAATAATTGAAGTAAGATGCACCAAATTTCCACTCGCCAAAGTCTGTGAACCTCTGTAATTAATGCTGTTATCATATACTTTAAGTGTAATAAGATTTATAAGATTCCCACTCGCTAAAGCCTCTGCACCTTTTTCACTGATTTCATTCCATCCTAAACTAAGCAACGTAAGATTTGTAAGATTTCCACTCGCTAAAGCTTTTGCCCCCCTATCGCCAATTTTATTATCATATAATTTAAGCTCAGTAAGACTTGTAAGATTTCCACTTGCTAAAGCCTCTACACCTTCATCACCAATTTCGTTTCCTCCTAAATCAAGCGAAGTAAGATTTATAAGATTCCCGCTTGCTAAAATCTTTGCACCTTCTGTACCAACATAACTGCAACTTAGATCAAGTGAAGTAAGATGAGAAAGCTGAGCTAATTCTTTTATAACCTCATAATTAATTTTTGAACATCGTAAAATAAGTCTTGTAATCTTTGTATTGCTTTTTAAAAAGTTTACTAATCTATCAACATTAATTATAGCACCTGATGTTGCTAAAGTATTATCCTTTATATATTGGCTATAACTCATTTGACCTCACTATTAAAGCTATGCAAGTGTTTTAGTAAACACTTCAGCAACTGTCAATCACTTTAATAAAATATTTTATGAAAAACTTCATATACCATTGCCTCCAAGCAGCTTTTTATATCTCTTATTTTAACACAAAAGTTGTGAGAAGAGTTTGTTTTTGGTATCATCGGAGGTTCTCGATGATAACTTTTATATGAACTTTAAATCAGTCGTTTTATGTATATTAGATGGCTGGGGTAATGGAATAGAAAATAATAAATACAACGCTATTAGCAATGCAAATCTCCCTTGCTGGCAATATATTAGCTCTAATTATCCAAAATGCAGTCTATCTGCCTGTGGCACTGATGTTGGATTACCAGATGGTCAAATAGGCAATTCAGAAGTTGGCCATATGAATATTGGCAGTGGTAGAGTGGTAATGCAAAGCCTTCAGCGTATTAATCAAGAAATCGAAACGATAGAAAATAATGCAAATCTACAGAATTTTATTAATGATCTAAAAAGTAAGAATGGCATATGCCATATAATGGGATTGATATCAGATGGCGGTGTTCATTCGCATCAAAAGCACATTTCATCTTTAGCAAACAAAATATCACAGCGCGGAATTAAAGTTGTAATACACGCATTTTTAGATGGCAGAGACACATTTCCAAATTCAGGGAAAAGATGCATTCAAGAATTTACAGAGAGTATAAAAGACAATGATATAAAAATTGCCACTGTCTCTGGACGTTATTATGCTATGGACCGTGATAGTAGGTGGGAAAGAACAATTGAAGCTTATGAAGCCATCGCATTTGCAAAGGCGCCTCGTTATGATGATGCAGTATCGCTTATTGATGAAAATTATCAAAATAATATAACCGATGAATTTATCAGGCCCGCAGTAATAGGCGATTATCAAGGTATAAAACCAGAAGATGGATTGCTATTGGCTAACTTTCGTGCTGATCGAATGATACAATTGGCAAGTATTTGTCTTGGTAAAGCAGGCTATACTGAAGTGGCAAAATTCTCTTCAATTTTAAGTATGATGCAATATAAAGCGGACTTAAAAATCCCTTATCTCTTTCCTCCTGAATCTTTTGCCAACACTTTGGGACAGATAATAGAAGACAATAAATTACGGCAACTGCGCATTGCAGAAACTGAGAAATATGCTCATGTGACTTTCTTTTTTAATTGTGGAAGAGAAGAACCTTTTTCTGGTGAAGAAAGAATACTAATTCCTTCACCAAAAGTTAAAACTTATGATTTGCAGCCTAAAATGTCAGCCTTTGAGCTCACAGAAGAACTTGTAAAAAAAATTCATTCTCAAGAATTTGCGCTGATAGTTGCAAACTATGCTAATCCTGATATGGTGGGACACACAGGTAATATAAAAACAGCTGAGAAAGCAGTACTCGCTGTAGACGATTGCCTTGCAAAAGTGCTAAGTGCTGCTGAAGAAGTTGGTAACACCGCACTCATTATTACAGCAGACCATGGCAATGTAGAATGTATGTTCGATGAAGAAAATAACACACCTCATACAGCACACACTCTAAACAAAGTTCCATTCATTATATCTTGTAACAATCTAAAACTAAGAGATGGAAAATTATCTGATATTGCCCCCACTATTTTACAGCTACTTGGGCTCAAAAAGCCAAATGAAATGACAGGTAGTTCGTTGATTGTATAATTTTTCGCATTACTCTCTATGCACAGCTGTTGTAGTTTGAAACATCGTAAGGGTGTCACTCAAAGTAGTACCGGTGTTATTTCAGTAGCCCCTTCAGTGTCATCCCAGTGCTGGGATCCCATTCTTCTTGACTCCTGGATTCCAGAGTCACGCGCTGACCATCTTTGTTCATCTAAAAAGTAGCAACTTTATGATGGCAGTGCCCAGAGGTGTCATTCAGTAGCACCTTGTCGTTCCAGTAGCTCTTTCGGTATTATTCAAGTAGCCTATTCGGTGTCATCCCAGTGCTTGACACTGGCATCCAGTCCTTTTATACAAAAAACGTTGTAAAGTGTTTACCAACTTAATGCCCAATCTGGATCCCAGTGCCAAGCACTGGGATGACACCATCATAAAGGAACTAGTGTTAGCTACTTGAATGATATTAAATAGATATGCTTTAACTTAACCCAACTTTTAAATTTTTCGCTGTTAGTACTAATGATTCATCAAAGAAGCTATTAATATCACCAATACTATCTATATTTTTCACACTGATAGATTGGTCAATTCTTTTAACTAGATTAGATAAAACTTTGTTAGGGCCAACTTCAACAAACTTATTAGTGCCATGGCTTGTCATATATAAAACCATCTCTCTCCATCTTACTCTACTTACAACTTGCTTAGCGAGCAAAGCTCTTATGATCTCTGGATCACTTTCTTCCTTAACTGTAACGTTTGATACAAAAGGAATCGAAGGGCGAGTTATGTTGATGCTTTTTAAAAATTCCAGAAGTTTTTCATCAGCAGGTTTCATAAAAGATGAGTGAAAAGGCCCACTAACTTGTAATTTTATCATTTTCTTGACACTTGAGTTTTTGAATAAATCAGGTAAGACCTCAAGAGCCTCTGCAGTACCACTCACCACTACCTGCCCACCACCATTATCGTTTGCAATTTCACAATCAATTTGAGCTGATTTTAATATACCTTCTACTTCACTTATTTCTGCTCCAAGTAGAGCAAACATTCCACCTTTGCATTTTAGTGAAGCTTCATGCATTGCTTCGCTACGAACTTTTAGCAATTTGACTGCAGACTCAAGCGTCAATGCCCCTGCAGCACACAGCGCTGTATACTCGCCAACTGAATGCCCACAAACATACTGAACGCTGTAAAGAGATTCACCAAATACGTGCTTCATAACACGTAGCGTTGCAATTGACACTGCCATTATAGCTGGCTGAGCGTTTTCCGTGATGGTTAATTTCTCAATAGGGCCATTGAAAATCAAATGAGACAGCTTTCTACCCAATCTGTCATCTACTTCATCAAATACGTTCCTTGCAACTGAAAATTCATCATATAAGCTCTTTCCCATTCCTACAAATTGGGAGCCCTGACCAGGAAAAGCAAAAATCATAAAAAATTTTTCATTCTTCATTGAGAATACTACTTTATTTATTTTTTGTCAATATTTCACAATAATGATTGACCAAATGAACCAGATTCACTAAAATCTTAGCTGGTAAGAAATTTGTAAGAACAATGGCAGAAATCGATTATCACAAAGTTACTATAGTTATGACAGATGGTCAAGAGTTTGAAACTTATTCCACTTATGGAAAAGAAGGTCAAAAAATAAAGCTTGATAGAGATCCTCTTACTCATCCTGCATGGACTGGAAGTTTGACAAGCGGTTCAGGGGAGAAGGATAGTAAAATAGCTAAGTTTAATGATAAATACGGGAGTCTTTTTTAGTTCCTCCCCTCTTTATTTACATGTATAAATATAAAAATGTAGGCTATATTGCTTCTTCGCTACCCAAGTCTCAGGAAGTATCTAAACTACTACAGAAACTCAATTTTATCAATATAGCAGAAGCAGGTAAGCATGAAGTTGATCTGCTGATAGTTGTTGGTGGCGATGGTTTTATGCTACGCACCCTACACAACCACGTCATAGGAAATAAAGATATACATGTGTATGGAATAAATACCGGTAATGTCGGGTTTTTAATGAATAAATGTTTTAAAGATCTAATTGATCATATAGAACATGCAGTTCCTACTCAGCTAACTTTACTAAAAATGGAAGCCACAGACATAAGTGGCAAAAAACACCATTACATCGCAGTAAATGAAGTGTATGTCTTTAGAAATGCAAATCAAATAGTGGAGATGAATATTACCATTAATGATAAGCTAAAAGTAGAAAAATTCAGAGGAGATGGAATTATATTGTCTACCCCAACAGGTAGCACTGCATATAACTTCTCTGCCGGTGGGCCAATCTTACCACTTAATTCAAATTTACTTGCACTGACTTCCATTAATAGCTACTACCCAAGGCGTTGGAATGGAGCGCTAATCTCAAATGATACAATAGTGCAAATTGATATCAATGATGTGAAAAATCGTCCAGCACTTGTAGTATCAGATTACAAGGAATTTCACGACATATCGCAGGTAAAAATACAGAAAGATCACGAAAATACAGTCACTCTACTTTTTGACAAAGATTGCCCTTTGAATGAAAGGATCTTTGATCAGCAGTTCTTATACTAATATTTATTCTTAAATTAGTATTCACTATATCTTAATAACTATAGCGTAATCAACATAACATTGTAATTAATTTTGGAGCGAATATGCCTGGATCAGGAAATAAAGATAACGTCACACTGGTTTCTCATACAACGGTGAGTGAAAATAGTGCAGCAACTTCACCAACACCAGCACCTAGAAACACAGCGTTACAAACAAGTTCGGCTAGCGAATCAAGTTCTTATGAAGAAAGGCAAGAAGAATCGAATGGTGCAAATATAGAACCTATTTATGCATCCATAGATCCAAATACAAAATCTCCAAAAAAGAGTCGTGATAATCAAATAGATAGTCAACATCCAACTCTAAGCAGATCACCTTCTCAAAAAACAGTATATAGCGAACCTTGGAATAGTCAAAAAACATCAGAAACTTTAGAAAAATTAATGAAGGCACATACAACTCCTCCACCATCATATAAAACAGATGACTCTGAAAACTCCTTGCTTGAAGATAATAAAAAGACAAACAGATTTTTACAGAAAGTAAAGTATACGATGCAAAAGAAGAAAGTTACAATGCCTTTCGTAGGTCTTGTTACGGCATGTTGTATTACGTCAATCGTTTTAGCTGTGAAGCAAAGAGAATTCATTGGATTCATCGGCAGCATAAATCCTGTAACTATATTTGGCGGAGTATTAGCGTCTTGTTTAGCCTTGGGAATTATGTGGGAACTTATGCAAGCAGTCCGTACTAAGGAGCACAAGATCACAAAAAGAGATACTCAAGAAGTTTTAGATGAGATATCAAATACACTTTCAAAAGACAAGAAATGCATCAAGTCTTTGGTATTAAAATATAGCAACGGTAATCGCGTTTACTTTACATTTCATTCTCTTCCAGAAGAAGCAAAAAGTGATCCGAAGATCGTAGAACTTACAGGCCAGCCAATCTATTACAAGAGTAAAGTAAATTCATTAATCAATGATAGAATATGGCTTCCTATCTTAGGAACAGTTCTTATTACTGGAAACATAACCTTCCCTTTAGCACTTTATTCAACAGGTGGTTTGAGCAACATAGTAAGTTCATACACAAATCCTACTATTTACTGGCCAATCGTTGCAATTTCAGGCACTCTACTGCTTTTCACTTTAGCTTGCACAATTCATCATTGGAGCAAAACTGATTTTAAAGATTACTTGTTATTAGATACAAAAGATGCTAATAGTGAAAATCCTAATGAAACAGCTATTAAAACTGTAAAAAGCAGTCAAGAAAAGATTAGTTCAAAATTGTTACAAGTAGTTGCTGAACGATGTGGCCATCCAGATATTACTTATATTATTAATTAAATCTGGCTCGTACTTCTTTTTATCGCTATTCCAGTACTGTAACTGCAACGTTTTGAAGATTTACACTTGCTAAGACCTTGCTATTTTGATAGCTTGAGATGATGACAAGGAAGGGTTTTGTTTATGAAAAAAGGTTTAATATTTATATCTTTAGTAGCGGCTTTATTGATAGTCGTTAATTTTTTATATAAAAATAGCGGAATTGATGATTCACAAGTAGTAAACGTTTATTCATCTCGTAAAGAAGAATTAGTACATAGTTTGTTTGATGATTTTACAAAAACCACTGGCATCAAGGTACGTTATATCATTGACGATTATTCCCAATTGCTTTCACGTATGGAAAATGGTGGTGAAGCTGATTTGTTTTTAACTGCAGATGCAGTGAATTTGATTTTAGCCAAAAAAAGAGGGCTCTTATCTCAAGTGGATTCAGAGACTCTAAAAAATGCCATACCTGCAAAATTTAGAGATAATGAAGATTATTGGTTTGGTCTCACAAAAAGAGCTAGAATATTGGTTTACAATAAAGAATCAGTAGATCCTAAGGAATTAAGTACCTATGAAGATTTAGCGAATGAAAAATGGAAAGGGAAAATATTAGTACGCTCTTCCACAAGTCCATATAACCGATCATTGATCGCTTTTATGATTGCAAAAAATGGTTTTGAAAAAACAAAAGAATGGGTGAGTGGAATTGTAAGCAACATGGCAAGAAAACCAAGCGGTGGTGACACAGATCAAATTTATGCTGTAGCCGCTGGTGAAGGAGATATTGCAATAGTAAATAGCTACTACTTTGCAAGAATCCTTTCATCAGAAAATAAAAAGAATACCACAGAAAAGTTAGGAGCTTTCTTTCCTAATGATGGTGTAATGGTGAATCTTAGTGGTGCAGCAGTAACAAAAAACGCAAAACACAGAGAAAATGCCATAGCTTTATTGGAGTTTTTTGTAAGCAAACAGGCTCAAGAGCTATATGCTAAAAAAAATCAAGAATATCCTATTGTTGAAGGTATTGAAACTTCTGATGTGTTAAAATCTTGGGGAAATTACCTACAAAGTACTCTGCCTATAAGTGAGCTTGAGAAGCATCTCTTTGAGGCTGTTATGATAGCAGATGAATGTAAGTGGAAATAAAATTTTATAGCTTCCTTCTACTTTACTTTACAGTTGTGTAATTGAAATTAAGAAAGTAGAATAAGCTCAAAAAAGGAGCTATGGACAAGAGAAGGAATTTATTAAATATCTCAGACCTCACAATCGGTGATGTAGAAAATATAACTAAATTAGCCAACCAATACCTTGAAGAAAAAGTTGAAAATAGTCATGTTCTGAAAAATAAAATAGTCATAAACCTATTCTTTGAAGATTCAACACGTACGCTCGCATCTTTTGAAATAGCAGCAAAAAGCCTTGGAGCAAATGTTATAACTTTACCAATAAAATCTTCTTCTATTAACAAAGGGGAAGATCTAAAAGATATGATAAAAACACTAAATGCAATGAATCCTGACTATATGATAATCAGGCATAAAAGTAGTGGTATTATTAATACATTGGCAAAGCATGTCAACTGCTCGCTAATCAACGCAGGCGATGGAAGCAGTGAACACCCAACTCAAGCTCTTGCAGATTATCTCGTAATTATCAGTCATAAAAAGCAAATAAAAAACCTCAAAATTGTGATATGTGGAGATATTTTGCACGGTAGAGTTGCAAGATCAAATATAAGATTGCTAAAAATGTTTGGAGCAAAAATAAGCTTAGTTGCACCACCAGCTTTGATTTGTAAGCATTTTTCTGAAGTAGATTCACTTCACTATTCATTAACTGAAGGTATAAAGGATGCTGATGTAATTATGCTCTTGAGGTTGCAGAAAGAGCGCATGAATAATAATTCTTCAGAAAAAGAATATTTTCATTTGTATGGACTTGATGAACAAAAACTATCGCATGCAAAACCCGATGCAATTGTTATGCACCCAGGACCAATAAACAGAGGTATTGAGATTAGCAATGATGTAGCAGATTGTGTTATTTTACAGCAAGTAAAGTTTGGATTAGCAACTCGTAAGGCAGTACTGCACTATTTAATTAATGTTTAACTTTAATTAATTTTAAGGAATTTTAGACGTAATGATCCTCCTATAAAAAACGATTTAGAAAAATATAACACACCTCATGACAGAAATTAAGTATGTACTGAAGTAGACTGTGCTATATTTTTTTATTGAGAGATTAGTTGAAAAGTCTGCAGACTTGAATAAGGTGAATTTCGAGCTCTAAAATACCCTCATTTTCACTAATAATAATCAAACTACCAAATGTGTCAAGTAATTTATATCCGTTCAGGAGAGTGATAGAATCAGGTAGACGAGAAAAGAAAACTATAGGGTCAATGCGTGACACTAAAGTCCAGAAAATTTAATTTCAAACCAGCACTTCCTCCTTTATCATTCCAGCGCGTGACCAGTTCTTATTATCTGGTCAGTCCTCTGGATCCCAGTATCAAGTACTGGGATGACAAGAGAAATGGAATAACATTATGAAGGTAGTCATTCCAGCGCGTGACGCTGGAATCGAGAAAAAAACAGTGTCAGCTACTCCAATGACAATTTAAGGTAAAATCTAAATAAATGGGAAAAACTTTGATATTCAGTCTTTGCAAAATTCTACTCGTATAGAAAAGGTAATACAAATGTTTTTTATAAATAAAACCTTAAGGCATTTTTTACTGTAGATTAATCATTTGATTATAGTATCATTCTAATTAAGCTTATGACTGCAATATCTATGAAGAACACTTTATATTTGATACTATTAGTTGCTATATTTTTATCATCCAACTTGTTTGCTGTAGAGCAGTCTGAAGAAAATATAAATCAAGAAGACGTATCGAAAAGCAATACTGATGCTGAAAAAACTTCTCCGCTTCTGAGCGAACTAAAAGAAAGCACAGACTCAACAAATGTAGTCGAAATACCTTCCAGCGAGCCAAAAGAAAGCACAACCCAAAATGTAATCAATGAAGAAGTACCTTCAAGTAATGAAAATATACAAACAAACCTACAGCCTGAAGAGGGGAATAATATAAAAGATACCAAAGCTCTAACAAGTCCTTTATCAGAAGAAAAAAAAGAAGAACCTGAAGAGAAGAAAATCAGTCACAATAATCAAACAAACCTACAGCCTGAAGAGGAGATTAGCAAAAAAGACACCGAACTTTCAACAAGCCAATTAACAGAGAAAAAGAAAGAAGAACAGCCTGACAATATAACACCTGTGAACAAAGAAAATGAAAAAAGCGAAAAATGGACAAAGCTAAACAAAGAAATAAAAAAAGAATGGAACCATAAAAGCAAGTCTATATATAAAAGACAATATGATAGCCTAAATGAGCACCTTCCTAAAACTATATTTACTGATGATTACAGTAAGCAATTTTTTTACTGCATAAAGAAGGGCAACTTAATTTGTCTAAGAGGAGTAATAAATAAGCTAGAAAAAATTGGATTAACAATTCAAGAAATACTAAGATTTAGAAATAAATTGGGTGATACTCCTCTAATTTATGCAGTGAAACAAGGTGAAATAGACACAGTTCGCTTTCTCTTATTACAAGGTGCTGATCCTAGAGTAGTTGATAATAATTTTAAGTCCCCTATTGAAATAGCAATCGAAAGGAAGCAGATCAACATAATAAACGCAATTGCCGAAATGATGCCATACCTTTTAGAGGATAAAGAAATAAACAATGAAGAAGACTCAGAGATGTATAACTTTGCTATAAAAACAAAAGAAAGTACCTGCGATGCAAAAGATAATTAGACTTTTGATATTAACTTTTCTAGTTGGTCATTTATGCTATGGAAATGAAATAGATGATGAAAAAAATCCAATCAATGATTTTTTAAGCGCTCTGCACGATGTAAAATACGTATCTTACAATAAAAAAGATTTCGCTAAATTTTTAGTACATTGTAATAAAGCAGGAATACCACAAGATTTTAAGAAAGGTTTTGGCTCTAATTTGAATGGGGCTAATTTTAGTCAATTATATTTAAATAAATCTATTTTTGAGGGAGTAAGTTTAATTGGTGCTGATTTTTCTAACACCGATTTATCAGATGTGTCTTTTATCGATGTTGATTTACGTGGTGCTAATTTTTCCAATGCTAATTTACATGGTGTTAAAATACAAGGCACAAATTTAAGTTTTTCAAAATTTGCTTCTACAAATCTAACAGATATCATATTTGATCAATCTAATATCAGTTATGCTGATTTTGTCAATTCTAATCTCAACAAAGTAAGTATGCGTAATATAATTGGTTTGCATACCAAATTTTTGAATGTAAAAATGAATTTATCCGATTTATCAAACTCAAATGCTAGCTACATAAATTTTAGTGATAGTGAAATAAACGACACTGTTATGCAGAAGAATAATTTCGACAATGCAAGTTTCTTTGGAGTGGATGCACACAAGCTCAAGATACAATTCTCTTCACTAAAAAACGCTAATATATACGGTGCTAAAATAAAAAAATTGGATTTTACAGGTAGCAATCTTTCGAACGCCTATTTTAATGCTTCTATTATAGTTGATAGTAACTTTGAAAAAGCCAATTTAAGCAATTCACAAATTTCCTATGTGAAAGGGGATAATTCAAACTTCATTAAATCTATACTAAATGGTTCCAAGATAAAACATGCATATGTTTTTGAATCAGACCTTCAGGATGCTGACTTATCTAATATTGATTTTAGTTTTAGTGAATTGTATAAAGTTAACGCCTATGATGCTAACATTTGTCACGGAAAGTTTCATAATACTAAAGTTGTGAATTCTGACATGAATGGTTCGTTCTTTGACCATTCATTGTTTACCTCTGCAAAAATAGAAGATTCAGATCTTTGCACAACTTCAATGTATAAGACAAAAATTCAAGACTCTCAAATTTATAATAGTACTCTTTCCCACCATAGTATTGACTTCAGTGAGATAAAAAATTCAATATTCTTCAAATTATTAGCTGATAATTCGAGCTGGTCTAACTTAAAAGTCACTAATTCAAATTTTATTGAAAGTGATTTCAAATCCTCCGTGTTTTATGATAATACCTTTAGAAAGACTAGTTTTTTTCTTAGCAATTTGAGTGATTCGACAATAAGTGATATGTCTTTTCTCTCTTCAAGCATATATAAAAGTTCAATTGCTGATATTCATTTAACAGATTGCAAATTTGATAATTCAATTTTGATTGACAATCAGGGACAGAGCAAAATTACAGGTCTAGAGAGTGCTATAACTTCAATTAAAGATCTGCAAGAGAAAATATCGCAGGGTGAAAAATTTGATGTAAATTATTCTTACTTTGAGTTTAAAGACATGAATTTAGAAAATGCTAATTTTTCTAATTCAATATTAAGTAGAGCAAAGTTTGTAAACGTTAATTTGAATAAGGCAAATCTTGAAAAAGCCGATTTACGTTATACTGTCTTTGATAATTCCTCTCTTATTGATACCAATTTATCAAATTCTAATTTAGAGGGCTCTAGTCTTTTAAACTTTGATTCAAAAAATACAAAGTCTTAAAAAAGCTCTATAATGTACTTGTTAAATAAAGAAAAATGACCGTAAAAAATGAGGGCATACTACTGATTCTATCCTCTCCTTCTGGAGCTGGAAAAACTACTATATCAGAAAAATTACTTGAGCAATCAACCGATTTAGTTATGTCTGTTTCTATGACTACACGCAAACCTCGTCCCGGTGAAGTAAATGGAAAAGACTATTTTTTCGTTACTGAAGAAAAGTTTCATGAACTATGTAAGGCTGGTCAAATGCTTGAATATGCTAAAGTTTTTGAAAATTTTTACGGTATACCAAAAGATTTTATAGAACAAAACCTGAGTAGTGGCATAAGTGTTTTACTGAATATAGATTGGCAAGGAGCATTTCATTTATTTGAAATCTTAAGAGAAAAAGTTGTAAGTGTTTTTATACTACCTCCCTCAATGGAAGAGCTTAGACTGCGTCTACAAAGGCGTAATAGTGATGATGAAATTGAAATAGAGCGGAGATTAGCCGAAGCGCAAAAAGAGATAAGTAAAAGTAATAAATATGATTACGTAATAATTAATGATGATCTTGATAAAAGCGTAGAAGAGATAAAATCAATACTAAGTAAAGGAATGCTTAAAAAATTAGAAGAAAAACCAAGTTTGAAAGATCTATAAAAACATTGGTTTACCTCTTTCAGTAGCACTCATGCTTCACAGTTTAGCCACATTTATTATTTTTTAAGATAAAATAGTTAAAATAGTAGACAAGTGCTAAAGTGGGGATTTGAATATGACAATAGATTTTCTAATAGAAACTAGTTTTCTGCCTTTTCACCTATATTTCGATAACATCTAGCTCAATTTAAAAGTTTAATCCAATTCGTTAACGCCAAATAGCTTTTAATATTGAGGTTTTAATATGAGTATAGATCTAAGTGTATTAGTTACTAATGCAAACAAACTAGATAAATATATAAACAAAAATGAAAAACAAGAGCAAGATAAAAAAGACAAGCAATTGTATAATATTATAGAGAGAAAGGTAAAAAAAGAAAAACATAAGCATGAAAAACCAAGAAGTCGAGATGGAACACTCAAGGAATGTAAAAGGTTATTTAAGGAAGGCGCTAGTCCTGAAGTATTAACTAAATTAGAAGAATCTCTTAGAGAACAGGGAAAATATCACAGATATTATGTCCAATGTTTCCTTCCAGTGCTAGGTGAAGTAATCGAACAATTAAAAAAAATATCAGATGAAACAAAAAACCAAGTAAGGCAAGCAATTTCTGAAGTCACTAAAAGTCACTCTAATAAAAATCGCAAGGACAATGAGTCAGAAAGTGGTTACTGTAGCAATTTTGAAAATGAAGTAAACGGAATATCAGATTCTGATAATGATGTTCAATTACTAAAAGCAATCAAAAATGGAAATAGCAGGAAATTTAGAAAATATCTAAAAGATTGCACAAATGTTAACAGCATAAAAGATGAAAAAGGAAATAATATTTTACATCTTATTGCATCGCTCGAAAAGGAACAGAAATGCAAGTTTCTAGGTACCCTAATAAAAACGGTCACCAAGGAAGATCTAGCACAACTTGTTGATAGTGAAAATCAAGAAGGAAAGACTCCTTTTCAGGTAGCACTAATTAACAAGATAATAAAAGGGAAACATGATTCTCACACAATCCAAGATAACGATAAAACACTTAAGTTTCTTACAAAATTGCTAGAGTATGGAGCCAGCTCTGACAATTTAGGATTATCTACAAAAGAATTACAATACTTAAAAGAAGAGCAAAAGACATACTATTGTGATTTCTTAGAAAAATTAGCAAAGTCAGTAAAGAAACCTGAGTTAAAATCAGAAATAAGAACAAAAATTAAAGAAATTATACCACATACCATAAATACTCCAGATAGTAATGATAATTATCAACTACATTTAGCAATTAAAGATAAAGATAAAAAATCTTTTAAGGAATTATTGAAAAAAGGAGCAGATATTAACCTTAAAGATGCAAATGGCAATAATGCTTTACACCATATTGCCTTGCTGACAGGGAAGCAAAAAGTTACATGCTTGAAATTAATATCAGCCTTAGTAAAAGAAAGAAAAATATCTGAAGATAAATTAGATGAAGCTATAAAAGCAACTAACAGGCAAGGCAATACACCTCTAGAATTAGCACTAAAGAAAAAAGCAGAAAAAAAAAGTATCGAATACCTATTGCAAGAAACAATTTTTGATTTAGCCACTAATTATGATAATACAACAAAGTTTTGTGCAGCATTATTACAAAACGGTGCTAACCCTGATTCTTTATGGTTAGAAGATCCAGAACTCCATACTAAAAAGTACTATTTAACTTTACGAGATCTAAAAGATTGTTCAAGTACTCCACAGAAAGCACAGGAGAAAGCTAAAGAACTAAAAGAGAAGCTTGAGGAAAAATACCACTGTGGAACTGCTTCGAAAAAATGTCAATCAGGCATTAAAAAGCTAGGTTCTGGTGTAAAAAAAGGAGCATCTGCTGTATGGAAATGCATTGATCCGGGTAGGAGAGCTAGTGTATTGTTAGCAATCACAGTAGCAACTACTATTATTACAATGGTAACACTTTCTTGCTTTCAAGGACAAATTGCAATTGGAGCAGCGTTACCCATCATAGCTATAACAGGAGTGGTCTGTCTGATATTCACTTTGGGACTTAGCGGCATTAGGAAACATGTTAAAGAATTAACCAATGATCAGCAAACCAGTAAAGATAATCTCCAAACTGCAACACAACCTGAAAATGTTACTGAACAACAAAATTTAGCTAACAACTCAGCAGCACAAGAGCAGTCAGAACATACAGAGAGCCCAGCTACTAAAATGAGCGATATATCAATACTACGATTTATAAATAAACTAGATGAATTGACTAATAAATTCTCTTTTCCGGGGCGATGAAATCAATCTCATCGCTCAAAGTTTTTTCAGCAACTTTTTTATAGTCAATCTCTACACTGACTTGGTTTTTCTTTTCTTTAAGCCATGCTATAGTATGCTTCATCCAGTTTTTATCATCACGTTCAGGGAAATCTTCACGAGCATGAGCACCCCTGCTTTCCTCGCGATTAGCTGCGCATTCCATGGTAATAACTGCTTGTGGAATCATATTGGCAAGCTCCAGCGCTTCAACCAAATCACTATTCCATATCATACTGCGATCTTCAACTGCAATGTTAGGCATCATTTTTGCTACTTCTTTTATAGCTTTTTTACCTTCCTCTAAAACTTCAGCAACACGGAATACCGATGCATATTTCTGCATAGTGTGCTGCATTTCACTTCGTATTTTTGCTACTTTGAACTCTCCAGAAGCAAATCGCATTTTATTAAATCTATCTACTATCAAGTCTGTGCAGTCTGAATGCAATTTTTTATGTGGTGTATCAGGTTTCAATTTTTCTTTTGCCCTAAGCGCGGCAGCTCTACCAAAAACCACAAGATCAAGAAGCGAGTTGGAACCTAGTCGATTTGCACCATGTACAGAAACACATGCTGCTTCTCCTATTGCAAATAATCCTTCTACCACTTCTTCTTCACCTTTTTGCAACGTGATCACTTCTCCATGATAGTTGGTTGGAATACCTCCCATGTTATAGTGAACAGTTGGAATAACAGGTATCGGATCTTTAGTAACATCAACTCCTGCAAAGGTCTTTGCTGTTTCACTAATACCTGGCAATCTGAGCTTTATTACTTCCGGATCAAGATGAGCTATATTCAAGTACATGTGATCTTTCTTTGGCCCAACTCCCCTTCCCTCTCTAATTTCAATTGTCATTGCTCGACTTACTACATCACGAGAAGCCAAATCTTTTGCCTTTGGCGCATAACGTTCCATAAACTTCTCACCCTGAGAATTAACGAGGTACCCACCTTCACCGCGGCATCCTTCCGTCATCAAGCACCCTGAGCCATATATTCCTGTTGGATGAAATTGCACAAACTCCATATCTTCAAGTGGCAACCCAGCTCTTACCACCATGCCATTACCATCACCTGTGCAGGTGTGTGCACTTGTTGCAGAAAAATAAACACGTCCATAACCACCTGTTGCTATTACCACAGAATGTGCACGAAATCTATGCAACGTACCATCACACAGCGACCAAGCTATCACCCCACAGCATGTACCTTTGTCCATAATCAAATCGATTACAAAATATTCGACAAAAAATTCAGCGTTAAATTTAAGACATTGCTGATATAGAGTATGAAGAATTGCATGCCCAGTTTTATCTGCTGCTGCACAAGTACGCTGAGCCGATTTTCCTTTACCAAAGTGAGTTGTCATTCCACCAAAGGCACGCTGATATATTTTTCCATCTTCCGTACGAGAAAAGGGTACACCAAAATTTTCAAGTTCAATCACAGCTTTGGCAGCATTTTTACACATATACTCTATTGCATCTTGATCGCCAAGCCAGTCTGAACCTTTTATTGTATCATATGCATGCCAGCGCCAGTCATCTTCAGCAATATTACTCAAAGCTGCACTAATTCCTCCTTGCGCTGCAACTGTATGACTTCGTGTAGGGAAAATTTTAGAAATGCAGGCAACTGAAAAATTAGTTGCAGCCATTCCAAGTGTTGCTCTAAGCCCTGCTCCACCTGCACCTACTATCACCACATCATACTCATGCTCTATGATTTCATACGCTGACTTATCCATATCCACTTATTTTATCATCACAGGCTTATAATATCACAGAAGTAGAAAAAATCTATACAAGTTTTCTGGATGTAAGCTTCTGAAACAAATCTATAGTAAACGATGTAATAACAATCATAGGGCGTCATGAAGGTAGCTGAAATTGGAATGACACTATCATAAAGGAATAAGTGTAGTTATTTGCATAACATTGATGACTTATGCCTATTTAATTAGATCTAAAATTAGATAGAAAAAGGTAATCTTGATAAAACTCATTTACAACAAGTTCTCTCGCACTTGAATTTTCCGTTTGCACTTTTTTGTATCCTAATTTATGGCTTATTGAATCTTTATATGCACTAACTGCTTTATATATCTTACTTACCTCTCCTGGAAAGATACCACCAACAATTATAACGCATAACCCTGCAACTGTTGCAAAAGCTAGAGTTAAACTTTGCCTCCAGTTAGCTTTTTTTTCTTGTATACCAGCAGGGCACAATTCACTTGACATTTCTTTTAGATACTCATGCCACATGTGATTGCAGTTTGTACATTTCACTTTTCTTCCAGATTCACCTATTTGCCCACGAGATACTAAGTAAGTTTTAGTACAATTATGACATTGTATTTTCATAGTGCTTACGTATAAAATAATATAAATTTGATATCAATATGTATATAATAAATGAAAAATTTGCAACTAAAAAATTACAAGATGAGATAGAAAATATTTGGAAAGATAAAGAAAAACTTAACGACTATAATCTAAAACACGAAGCAAGATTAATAATCAAAGAGGTAATTGAGTTACTTGACAGTGGTAAAATTAGAGTAGCAGAAAAGCTATCAAGTGGAGAATGGATAGTACATAAGTGGATAAAGCAGTCAATATTATTACATTTCCTCACTGAGGAAAGCAAAATAATAGACAACACCAATTGCTGGTTTGACAAAATCGGTAGTAAGTTTAGTGAATGGAATGAAGAAAAATTTTACCATTCAAAAATTAGAGCAGTTCCTGGGTGTTTTGTCCGCCAATCTGCTTACATAGGTAAAAATGTTGTTCTAATGCCAAGCTTTATCAACGTTGGTGCATACATTGATTCTGGCACAATGATAGACACTTGGTCAACAGTTGGTAGTTGTGCACAAATAGGGAAAAATTGCCATATTTCCGGTGGAGTGGGAATAGGCGGAGTTCTTGAGCCCATTCAAGCTTCTCCAGTCATTATAGAAGATAATTGCTTCATTGGAGCGCGTAGTGAGGTAGCCGAAGGTGTTATAATAAGAGAAGGATCAGTCCTTGGCATGGGTGTGTTTATTGGAGCATCAACAAAAATTATTGACAGAGAAACAAGCAAGGTATTTTATGGTGAAGTACCACCTTACTCTGTAGTTGTACCAGGATCTACTCCACCTAAAAATAACATTTCAACCTATTGTGCAGTTATAGTAAAAAAAGTGGACGAGAAGACGAGATCAAAAACTTTTATAAATGAAATATTGAGAACCTAACTACTTGCAGTCATTTTTTTTATCATTATTACTAACTACAGTAATAGCATATGCACATAATTCTGAGAAAGAGATTCCATTTTCTTTAGATAACTTATATAATTTTTGCAGACTTTCTTTGACTCTATTAGGTATGTTTCCTCCACGCTCCTTTGCAAGCCAGGAATCTTGATAGTGAATTGGATGAGTATCACTCTTTGGATCTCCTATGTATATTGCAAAAGGTGAACTTTGCCCTTTGAAATCACACTGTACAGTAAATTTTTTTATAGACTCAACCATTTAAAGACCTCTGCTTTTCTTTTTAACCGATTTTATAGAAGGTACAAGAGGTGGTTTTTTGATAAAATCTTGCCTATTGAAAACACTTTCTTCCCCTTCTAAAGCTCTGCGAATATCAGCTCTGCTCAATTGTGACTCTTTTGCTAACCTCATTCCATACTTTACCATAATATTAGCATATGCTAACACTTTTTTTACTAACTCTAGGTCACCATTCAGCATTTTAACTAATGCTTGAAATACCTCCGCTAAAGTTAATCCATCAGCACCTACAACCTTATTTTCTACAAAATTGACAATTTCTTCAAATTTATATTCAACACCATCATCTTGAGGTATAAGGGTAACATAATCCGTATCTTGACTATTCATAACCAAAGCACTATCGCCTTTAAACTTATATTATATATATAAATACTCCACTATTTTATAGTATGGCACGCTATAGTTAAACATTTATTAATAATATGCTTACTTATATACACGAATTAATTGATAAAAGCCAAGGATCAATATCCATCAGTAATTTTATGAATGCTGCTCTATATCATAAAGAGTACGGCTATTACATGAATAAATTACCACTTGGCAAAGATGGTGATTTCATTACTGCACCTGAAATTAGTCAGCTGTTTGGTGAAACAACTGCAGTTTGGATAATGGATACATGGGAAAAATTAGGAAAGCCATCAAAATTTTCTCTAGCTGAACTTGGGCCAGGTAAAGGAACACTCATTCATGATGTAATAAGAGTCACCAAAAAATATAGCTGTTTTTTTAGCTCAATGGACATTCATCTAGTTGAGATAAGCCCTATTTTACAGAAAATACAAAAGGAAAAATTAAAGGGATTAGATATTAATTGGCACACAGATGTCGACAACTTACCAAATCAGCCAACTATTTTTTTTTCAAATGAGTTCTTTGATGCTCTTCCAATTGATCAGTTTGTTTATCGTGATGGGCAGTGGTATGAAAATAGAGTAATAAAACAAGATGATGGCAGTCTTTCATTGTCACTCCAGTGCTTAACCAGACCAAAAACTGGACTCCAGACTGGAATGACAGGGGGTTTCAATGGTGCAGTAGTGGAAGTATGCCTAGCCGGAATCGAAATATTAAAGAAACTTGAGAATAAGATAGTCAATAACGGAGGAGCTGCCCTGATTATAGATTATGGTTATTTATATCCTTCATACAAGAGCACTTTGCAATCGATAAGGCAGCATCAGTATGCTAATTTTCTTGAAAATATTGGTAACAGTGATATTACTGCACTTGTAAACTTTCAAGCGTTAAAAGATTCATTAAAATACTTAAATTGTGAGATTTTAACTCAAAGAGAATTTTTATATTTGTTTGGTATAAAGGAAAGAGCGCAAGCTTTAATGAAAAATGCAAGTAATGAACAGAAGAATAAGATCTTCAGTGAATTTTTAAGGTTAACTGAAAATATGGGTACTCTCTTTAAGGTAATGCTGATTCACCATTTGTAGTCTTGTGTAGTTCTTATGTTAAACATACAAATACTAAAAAATTTACAGAATAAAAAAGGTAAAAGAAACGTATCTGTTCAGCAGAGTAGCAAAATAAGATAGACAGATAAGACTATCATAGGAACAAATAGGTGTCATGCAAGTAGCTGACACTGGCATGACAACAAAAAAGTTACTCAAATGACACCCTTTTGATGCACAATTTTTGGTGCATCACGTACTGATTTTCATCCAAGACGATGTCATGCAAGTAGCTGACACTGGCATCCAGCCTTTTCGCGCAAAAAACGTTGTAAAGTGTTTACCAACTTAGCTGGATCCCAGCTGGAATAACACTTGGTTATGCAAGAAATCTATTGTCAAAAAAATTACTTCCGCATATTTTGAATCTGATTATAATGACAATTAGAGATATTTTAAGAGCTCAAAATCTATCTTTGTCTGCAGACTTTCAGTTAACTTTTCAATAAAAAACGTAGCGTATCTTTTTCAGCGTATACACACGTCTGTCATATGTGCGCTGCATTTTTTTCTAATCTTTTTATACAGGAGGATTTTATGTCCAGAATTCCAGATACTTGACCTTTACTTTAGCTAATAACAGGCGCCTGTGATTTTTATAAAGAAAGTCTAGGAAATAACTAAAAACTGTTTCCAGGCATAAATTTGCCATGTATACCTAAAAAGTAATTATATTAGCATAATATTCATACTTATATGCCAATATTAATATTCTTTGAATGGAATACGAAATTAATGTTGAAAAAATATGTACCAAAAAATTTATGTGGGATCTATGCCGAAGCTCAAATTGCATGACACCATTTATTTTTATGGTTTTGTCTATTTTATTTTGCCACTCTGCTAAACGGATACATTTAATTCCATTTTTATCGAGCAGATAATTGTCATATATTAGCTTAGTTCTCCTGTTATACTTAAATATAAATCAGCATAGCCCTAATTTTTTTATATATTTTACTTCTTTCTCTATATTTAATAATAGGCTTGAAAATAAATGGTAAACCTATAATTGTTAAGCTTAGAGCTAGGATTGAAAGTACACAAAAGGCTTTGTGTTTACTATGTAGCTCTTTCAAGTAAAGCATCAAAAACCTACAAAATTTTTTGTAATTTTCTTCAATATTTTTTTTGCTATGAGCCTTGTCAATAAACATATCTATTGCAGTATAATCATTACTACAATTAATTGCCCCTTTTTCTATTAATAGCTGAGCTATATCAAAATAATCCTTTTGAATAGTAAGATGCAGAGGTGTAAAACCTTGTTGATCACAAATATTCATATTGGCTTTTACTGCTAACAACATTCTTACAATTTCTACATGGCCTTTTTTAGCTGCAAGTAGCAGAGGAGTTCTGTTGCATCTAGTGACGGCATTAACGTTTACCTTAAGCTCCAATAAGAACTTAACTGCTTTAGTATCACCATTATAGCTAGCTTTATGTAACCTGGTGTTACCGCTACAATCTTGGTCATCTGCTTCTATTCCCTTTGAAACAAGAAATGTTACCATTTGCCTATTATTATTCTTAATAGCGCAATCCAGTGCATCAAAACCATGTTTATTTTTTGTGCAAATAAACTCTTTTAACTTAGCTTTTGCTTGCTTTACAATAAGCTTTACCAGTTGCATTTTGTTGTTATATGCTGCTAGAAAAAGCGTAGTATTATTTTCTGCATCTTTTGCTTCTATGTTTGCACCTTTCTTTATCAGATATTCTATAATCTCTGCTCTACTTTCATAATGTGTAGTACATTGATAAATGGTCAAAAATAAAGGAGTACGAAAGTTGTTATCTTCACATTCAAGATTTGCTCCGCTATCAATTAAAATCTGGACGCTCTTTTTAGAACCGTATAATGAAGCTATGTGAAGAGGAGTATAGCCTTTCTCAGCATCTTTTTCATTAATTTTTGCGCCTTTTGTTATTAAAAAATCCATTAATTCTGTGTCATCTTGTAGTGTAGCAAGGTGAAGTGGAGTAAATCCATTTTTATCTCTAGAATTAATTGTCAGTTGATTAACAAGAAGTTTAGCAATTTTTTTGTGTCCATGCATAATAGCATAATGCAGTGGATTTCTATTTTCGTTGTCCACAACATTAAAGTCAGCTTCGTGCTCTAATAATGATTTTACTCCAACTAAATCGCCTTCTTTTGTAAACTTATGCAAGAGAGTGACTCCGCTTACATCTTTTGAGTTAATATCAAATCCACTTTCTACCAATTGATGTATGTCTTCCTCACACGCCATACCATTTTAATTAAACCCTTTTCGCATTAACAATACTCCCACTTAATTAAGTTTGAATGAATCTGTAAAAGATATATCACAATTTATTGAAGTTACTAAATTCCGATATATTAAAGTCCACAATTTCCTGAATATAGAAATATTTATTTTTATACATTTGCCCTATTTCTTGTCATCCCAGTACATTCTTTTTTGTCATCCCCAAGTAGCCCCATTTCACACTACTTTCATCCCAGTGCCCAGACACCAGCCTTTCTTACCAACAAAAACTTAGCATAACTTTTGTTCTCAAAAAATTTCTGGATTCCAGTGTCAAGCACTGATCTTCAATCTCCGTACATCTCTGCGTCACGCACTGAAATGACACCCTGAAGCTTTAGCTATAAATATTAAGCAAGCAAAAAAAGGCAAAAGAAGCCTCATGGAGATAGTTGCTCCACTCTTTTTACTTGATGCTGCTCAAGCAGGTCACTTGGATGTAGTAAAATACTTAGTAGAAATAGCAAACGCAGGTGTTAATTATGTAGTTAGTACTCTTAGTCTACCTCATTTTGACTATGAAAAAACTGCTCTAATGTTTGCTGCTAAAAGTAGTCATTTTGTATAGTTTTATCCAACTCAGACGTAGTTTAACCCTAGATTAACTAATTTATCCTTTGCAATTGTAATAAGGTCTATAAACTACTGCAAATCCAAATTTCTATTTGATCTTACATTCTTATTGTAATAACCTCTATGGATCACACAGCATTAGTCGTGTATCTGAACAGATACTTTTGTACATGAATCAGCTTTATGTGTATCAACTCTGTCTACTTCAAGTTTCCAGCAAAACTACTTTCTAATGTATTGCTTTCAATCAAGTTCTTTGTTAAGCTCACTGTTAGTGGATGTTCAATTATCTTAACATAAAAATCAAGGCAGCTTTAGGTATAAATACGAGTAACTCGTATAAGTAAAGAGGCTATAAGAAGTTTCTTACCATTCTATTCAAACGGGTTTTAAACTTTTGAAATGTCATGACATTGTTGATACGTTTGTCAAGAAACGACAGGGTATCTGCAAAATCTTCTGAATAATCATTGATAAAAAAAAGTATCGTACTTAAGTACACTCCAGCTAATATTGCTCTTTTTGTATAGTAGTTAAAATCTGTTGATTGATCATGAATGCCATACCAAATCGCGCTAACAGTTCTGTACAAGAGTTTACTAGAAAAATATGTATTTTGGGGTAATATAGAGAATGATAAAACATTTTTTAAAAACTCTCTGTAATTTTGTAACTTAGCATAGTTTGAAAGGCGTATTTGGACAGCTAACTTTATCCGCTCTCTTACCTTCATATCTTCTAAATTGGAATTCCAAAGTTCAGTTTCTATTGAGCTATTTAAGTCCTCTGCTATGTACTCCAAAGCACTATATATTCCATTTTGAAATTTACAAAAACTATTGGCTAGGTTAAGGTTCGTGCACACTTTCAATAAGGTTGCATCACTTATTCCTTCAAATGGAATAACCTTAATCAGCTCATCTACTATTAACTTTTGTTCCATACAATACTATACTAAACATCACATATAATTGTACCTGAGATTTTCAAACATTCTGCAAAATGCTTCACCGCGCTCTTCAAAATTTTTCCACTGATCAAAAGAAGAACATGCAGGAGAAAGTAATATCGCTACTTCTTCTTTGCTATTTATGGCCTCTTCAAAAGCCAGTTTAAATGCGTTTTCTAGATTATAGCACTTCATATAATCTATTTTGTTCTCCATAATGTTTGCAAAAACTTCAGTTGATTCTCCAATAAGAAAAGCTTTTCTAATCTTGGTGAAATGCTTGCTTAATGATTCTATTCCGCCTTTTTTGCTTTTTCCGCCAACAATCCAATATATGTTTTTATAAGATAAAATTGCCTTTTCGGTCGATTCTGCATTGGTTGCTTTGCTATCGTTGATAAAAAGTACATTATGTATTTTGCCAAGAAATTCATTTCTGTGTCTTAGCCCTGGAAAGGATTTGATTTCATTGACAATAGTGCTGCTATCTACTCCAAGTAACTTGCACACAGCGTGTGCAGCTACTATATTTTCTACATTGGATACTAGGTTTACTTTCATATCACTCATTGATAAGTTGTGATTCTCTAATTTTATCGAGATCTCCTGAATCTCAGCACTCCTTTTGTCATCCAAGTAGCTGAAACTGGGATCCAGATAATTTCGATCTATACCAGTAATCTGTTCACTATAATCAAGCAAATTGTTATCTGCCAATGATATTAGATCTCTTGCACTACCCTCTATCATCTGAGTAGTTGGCAATGGTTTTTCTTTTCTGGTCATGCGCTGGAATGACACCAGGGAATATGTTACTGAAATTGGAATTTTGTTCCCAGTGAATTTATTGAATACATCAGCGGTAATTTTGTTATCACATCCTATCACGGCAATCTTGCTACTGTTTATCAGTTTTAATTTAGTTGCTATGTAGTTATTCATACTTCCATGTCTATCTATGTGGTCTGGTGTGATGTTGAGCAATACAGAAATGTCTACATTAATTTTATTTATTAGCTCCAATTGAAAAGAGGAGAATTCAATTACATAAATTTCTGCATCTCTTTCTAAATCCAAAATAGGCACACCTAAATTCCCGCCAATAGCTACTTTTTTCCCTGTGGATTTTAATATGTGCCCTATTAGTGACGTGGTGGTTGATTTGCCATTTGTTCCGGTGATGCCTACAACCTTCTGGCTTGTAGTTTTAGTTTCGAGAAATAGCTCAATGTCTGATTTTATTTTGCAGTCAAAGCTTCTTGCAAGTTTTACTACCCAATGCGTTGGTATTGGCACTCCAGGGCTCAAAATTAGTGTGCTTATCTCATGCCAATTATACTCATTGGGATGAGTATAGTTACACTCTTTATATATCTTTTTTGCATTTGCTATTTGCTCTTTATTATCATCCCATGCATATATTTTTGCACTGCTTTTTGTTAGAGCATTAATAACGGACAAACCAGTTTTACCAAGGCCGAAAACCGCAACACTTTGATTTTTGTATTTGTTTAGTTGCACTTCTAGATAACTTATGCGAACCATTTTATAAAGATATAATACAAATTATAATGACTTCTTCCATAGTTTTTGGCAGTGCTTAACTTTATTGTCACAACCTTAGCCAATAGAAAACTCCTTGACACATTTTGCCAACTCCCTTACCATGACAATAAGAGTATTTATCCTTTAGAATTAATTAAGAGAAAGTTTTTTCTCGACTTGTTGTATAATTTGATAAAAGTGATCAAAATCTAAGCTTGCACTACCAATTAAAACTCCTAATAGATTTGGAATACTGAGCAAGTTTCCTATATTTTCTGAGCTGACTGAGCCACCATATATAATGTGTTTTTTACCAGTACACAATTTTATTATCTCTATCACCTCAGCAATTGCGTCATTATTTGGCACATTTCCTGTTCCTATTGCCCATATCGGTTCGTATGCTATGGTATATTCACCTTGTGTTGGCAAACGGTTTTTGCATTGATATTCTATTACTTCTTTTGTTTTTTTATTTTTATAATCTTCTGAGTTTTCACCTACACAGATGATTGGGTGTAATCCTGATTCTATTGCTGTTTTCGATTTAAGTTTTATTTCACTATCTTTTTCATGAGCCCTTTCAGAATGTCCAAGTATTACGTAACTACATCCTAGTTCCTTCAACATTCCTGCACTAATTTCACCTGTGTAAGAACCGAACTCTTTATGATGACAATTCTGTCCTCCTATTTTAATATTATTGTTCAACTCTATACTGCTTGGAAATGATGTAAAAGGAGGGCAAATTACTAATTTAGAGGTAATTTCGTTGCTCTTGTTGTTAAGTTTGCCTATAAAGTTAACAAATGAAGAACGTGTTCCATTCATTTTCCAATTTGCTACTATTAAAAAGGACATCAACTTTACTTGTATGGATAAGAGTGCCGGCTGTCGGACTTGAACTGACAACCTACTGATTACAAGTCAGTTGCTCTACCAATTGAGCTAAGCCGGCATTAAATACACTGACAATATACAATTATTGATGAATTTTCGTCAACTAATTTTTAAAATACTGCATACTAAGATCATATGAAAAAATTTTCACTGAAGCCAAAAAAGAGTCTAGGACAAAATTTTATTTTATCGAATGAGATAACAAAAAGAATAGTTGCTTTAGCTGGTAGCCTGAAAGATTTTAATGTTATTGAAATTGGTCCTGGGTATGGTGCGTTAACAAGAGAAATATTGGCGTATAATCCAAAGTTTCTACTTTCTATAGAAAAAGATAGTAGTTTAGTGAAACATCACGAACAATTGCTAAATGAGCATCAGGGAAAATATAGAATTATAGAAGCAGATGCACTTAATGTTGTAGAAAAAGAGCTGGTAGAATGTCCAGTCAAAGTCATTGCTAACTTGCCTTACAATATCTCAGTAGCGTTATTTTTAAAGTGGTTAAATAATATAAAATTTTTTACGAATTTGACGTTAATGTTCCAAAAGGAGGTAGCAGAGCGTATTACAGCAGAACCTAATTCTAAAGATTATGGTTCCCTATCAGTGCTAAGCCAGTTACTATGCGACATAAAAAAGGAATTTGATATTGAACCTAAGGAATTTTTTCCAAGACCAAAAGTATATTCTTCAGTAATTACAGTAAAACCTTTACCCACTCCAAGATTTGCAGTAAATTTAGAAACCTTAACAAAGCTAACACGTGCTGTGTTCGCTCAAAGAAGAAAGATGCTGAGAAATAGCTTGCAAAGTATAACTAGTGATGTCTCAACTACTCTTGAGAATGCTAAACTGAGTGGAGACGAACGTCCAGAAAGCTTAACTATTGAGCAGTTCTGTTTGCTAGCAAATAATGTAATTTTGCGATAAATATATTAGGAGCTACATACCTCTTCTATCCTATTTTGATCTAAAAATAGCTGGATCCAGGCTAATTTTGCAAAAGCTCTATTGCAATTTCATTAATTGGCGTATAAGCTTTAAATAAAGCATATGAAAAAAATGGAAGCTTGTTATTCGTTTGACGATGTACTTCTCTTACCGGCCTATTCTGATGTATTGCCTCGTGATGCAGACACAAGAACTTATCTAACAAATAATATAGAACTAAATATCCCTCTCATATCCTCTGCAATGGACACTGTCACTGAATCAGGCTTTGCAATAGCTATTGCCCAACATGGTGGAATAGGTTGCATACATAAGAATTTATCAATAGATGAACAAGTGTTAGAAGTAAGAAGGGTGAAAAAATATGAAAGCTGGATCGTGTATAACCCAATTACAATTTCCCCAGATAAAACAGTTGCAGAAGCAGTTTCATTAATGAGAGAGTATAATTATTCCGGCATTCCTGTAGTTGATCAACGCAAGTTAGTGGGAATTTTAACTAATCGAGATGTGAGGTTTATTGAAGACCAGAACATGAATATAAAAGTTTCCGAGGTAATGACAAAAGATAAGTTAGTAACAGTTCGAGAGCAGGCAGTAAACAGCGCCTCAGCAATGAAATTGTTGCATGCAAATAGAATAGAGAAGCTTTTGGTTGTTGATGAAAATTCTTGTTGCATAGGTCTAATCACAGTTAAAGACATCGAAAAATACAATAGATATCCAAATTCATGTAAAGACAGTAAAGGTCGACTCAGAGTTGCCGCTGCAATTGGTACTGGTAAAAAAGACGGTATAGAAAGATGTGAAGCTTTGATCGAAGAAGAAGTTGATGCGGTTATTGTAGATACCGCTCACGGTCATTCCCAGAACGTTATCAGTACTATTAAGGAAATAAAAAAGATGTATCCGAATACTCAATTAATCGGCGGAAATATCACAACAACAGAGGCTGCTGAAGCGTTGATTGATGCTGGTGTTGATACAGTGAAAGTTGGAATAGGGCCAGGATCAATTTGTACTACCAGAATAGTTACAGGCGTTGGTATGCCACAATTCTCTGCGATCAAGAATATTGCAGAGGTTT
This sequence comes from Wolbachia endosymbiont (group B) of Cyclophora punctaria, assembly GCF_964028235.1. Lineage (NCBI taxonomy): Bacteria > Pseudomonadati > Pseudomonadota > Alphaproteobacteria > Rickettsiales > Anaplasmataceae > Wolbachia > Wolbachia endosymbiont (group B) of Cyclophora punctaria. The sequence goes on along the minus strand of NZ_OZ034749.1, from coordinate 405,175 downwards.
GTAAAACAAAAAACGTCAGACTAATTGCTGATGGTGGAATAAAATATTCGGGAGATGTTGCAAAAGCTATTGCAGCTGGTGCTGATACTGTGATGATAGGTTCAATCTTTGCTGGTACTGAGGAAAGCCCAGGTGAGATTATCATGTATAAGGGTAGAGCATATAAGGAATATCGAGGAATGGGATCTATTAGTGCAATGAAACGAGGGTCAGCTAGCCGTTATTTTCAAGATTCAAAACTCGATTTAGTCCCACAAGGAGTAGAAGCAAGAGTTCCTTTTAAAGGTCCAGCTTCAGGAGTGATCTGTCAGTTAATTGGTGGGTTGCAAGCTGCAATGGGTTACACTGGCAACCGTAATATAGAAGAGATGAAAAAAAACTGCAAATTTGTCACTATTACTTCATCAGGGTTAAGAGAAAGTCATGCTCATGATATAATCATTACACAGGAAGCTCCAAATTACGCTTACCAAGCATCTAATTTATCATCTGATTCAGAGTAAATACAATCCCCTTTTGAGTGTGTCATTTCAACACTGGTACACAATTGTATAAACATATTAATATTAAGACTCAACCACTATCGGCTGAGAGCCGAAAGGTTGGATATAGCGCTGGAAGCGCGGTGAGAAGCTAAAGCTACTCCAATCTTATACTAGATATAGAATGAGGCTGATGTGCATCTGTATGTTTATTGATGTACTCATTAATGACTTCATCTGTGATATGTCCGCTGGTAGCACTAAAGTATCCTCTTCCCCAAAAACGCTTTCCCCAGTACATTTTATTTAGCTCTGGAAATTCTTGTTGAATTTTGCGTGAAGACCTGCCTTTGGCTCTTTGAACAAAATCACTCACAGCTATATGAGGAGGTATTACTACGAATAAATGTAAATGATCTGATGATATTACTCCGTTTTCTATCTTAATCCCCATTTCTTCAGATACTTCTGCTATGATTGTTCGTATTCTCTCCTTCATAGCCTTAGTTAATACTCTGTACCGATATTTTGTAATCCAGACTATATGGTACCTATGATAAAATACAGTGTGTTTTCCTTTGTCATATTCCGTCATAACTATACTTTATAAAGTACAGTTATGACATTGACAAACTAAAGTTTCTCCACCTAGAAGGTGGAGGCTTGTACCATCTTATGGAAACTCAACCACTATCGGCTGAGAGCCGAAAGGTTGGATATAGCGCTGGAAGCGCGGTGAGAAGCTAAAGCTACTCCAATCTTATACTAGATATAGAATGAGGCTGATGTGCATCTGTATGTTTATTGATGTACTCATTAATGACTTCATCTGTGATATGTCCGCTGGTAGCACTAAAGTATCCTCTTCCCCAAAAACGCTTTCCCCAGTACATTTTATTTAGCTCTGGAAATTCTTGTTGAATTTTGCGTGAAGACCTGCCTTTGGCTCTTTGAACAAAATCACTCACAGCTATATGAGGAGGTATTACTACGAATAAATGTAAATGATCTGATGATATTACTCCGTTTTCTATCTTAATCCCCATTTCTTCAGATACTTCTGCTATGATTGTTCGTATTCTCTCCTTCATAGCCTTAGTTAATACTCTGTACCGATATTTTGTAATCCAGACTATATGGTACCTATGATAAAATACAGTGTGTTTTCCTTTGTCATATTCCGTCATAACTATACTTTATAAAGTACAGTTATGACATTGACAAACTAAAGTTTCTCCACCTAGAAGGTGGAGGCTTGTACCATCTTATGGAAAGTCAAAAAGATGTCATCTAAGTGGCTGACACTGGAAAATCGATTGTAAATAAACTGACTACATAAAATTTTTGATCAAAATCAGTGCTATAAGTTGGAATAGCAACTTAAGGCAGATTGCCAGCTTAATATATTTTAATGAATCCAAATTATTTTAGCTATAAGAGAGCTTTGCTTTTTTGCTCTATTAGAATTGGCTTACTTTTAGTGATTCATGGAGTTAAAAAAGTCAGCATTGCTCTTTGTTAAAAGTAATTTGTCACGTAAAAACTCCATTGCTTCAACAGATCCCATAGGGTTAAGTATCCTACGCAATACCCATATTTTATTTAGTATGGCCTTATCAACTAATAGCTCTTCCTTCCTTGTTCCGGATTTGGTAATATCAATAGCAGGGAATATACGTTTATCAGCAAGTTTTCTATCTAGTATAATTTCAGCATTACCTGTGCCTTTAAACTCTTCAAAAATAACATCATCCATTTTTGAACCAGTTTCTATAAGGGCTGTAGCGATGATTGTCAAAGAACCACCATTTTCAATATTACGAGCTGCTCCAAAAAAGCGTTTTGGTCTTTGCAGCGCATTTGAATCTACACCACCGGTTAGAACCTTTCCAGACGAAGGAATAACTGCATTATAAGCACGTGCAAGGCGAGTTATAGAATCAAGCAAAATCACTACATCTTTTTTGTGTTCAACCATTCTTTTAGCTTTTTCTATTACTATTTCAGCAAGTTGGACATGACGGTAGGCAGGCTCATCAAATGTAGAGCTTACCACTTCACCCTTTACAGAGCGTATCATATCTGTCACCTCTTCGGGTCTTTCATCTATAAGTAATACTATTAGTTCTATTTCAGGATGATTTGTAGCTATAGAGTGAGCCATTTGCTGAAGCAATATCGTTTTTCCTGTACGAGGTGGAGCAACTATCAATGCTCTTTGTCCTTTTCCAAGAGGTGTAACTATATCTACAGCACGCATGTTTATATCTTTTTTATTATCTCCGCTACTGTTGTTTTCAAGGATGAGGCTTTTTTCAGGATAAAGTGGAAGCAAATTATCAAAATGTACGTACTTTCTTAATTCACTGATTTCAGTAGAGTTTATACTGTGAACCTTAGTTAAAGTAAAATATCTTTCCTTATCACCAGGTGGCCTTATTTCTCCACATGCCATATCTCCTGTACGTAAATTAAACTTCTTTATTTGGCCATTGGAAATATAAACATCATCGGTACTTGGAGCATAATTTGCACTTGATGAACGTAAGAAACCAAAACCATCAGGCAATATTTCCACTACTCCACTTCCTGTGGTTATGCCTCCTTCTTCACTCATTTTCTTCATTAAACTGAATATCATTTCCTGTTTTAGCATCCTGCCATTGCCTTTACCACTAGTTGAAATTTTTCTTTCTTCAGCTAGCTCTAACAATTCTTCTGCTGTTTTCTCTTTCAATTCGCTCAGGTCCAACGTTTTCTTGTTTTTTTCAGCACCTTCACTGGTAATTTGTTTTACTGCGTCAGCATTATGAATTTGTTCGCTTTTTTCAGGTTGACCTACAACCTCTCCTTTTGCTAAGACATCTTCATTGATTGTTGTCATAATCCTCCAAAAATTTTAATTGATGCTTACTAACCTAAAATGTGAGTATAAAACAATAAATTAGGCTGAGCTAGTTTTTAGTGCGTATTTAGACTTAATTATTATTAAACTAGATACTTTACTCATATTATACTGATAAAAACTAACAAGTCAAGTCAATTTAATATTAACAAAGTACAAGAATTTGAGAATCATCAATAGCTATTATTTATATTTTTTAATCTTTGTTTCTTCTCTTCTTCTACTTTCGCTTTTTCTACTTCCGCTTCTAAATTTTCCTGGCTACATAAACCAAGTAGTACAGGATCTTGAGGTTTGATATTGAGTATGTTATGATGAGATCTATTTCTTACCTGCTCAACTGTGTAATTTGTTGTACCAACTAGCTTAGCTATCACATTATTGTTCAAGATAGGAAATTTTTTTACCAAATAATAAATCGCATTAGGTTTATCTCTACGCCTTGCTGTGGAAGCAAAGGCAAGAAAGCTAATCGTCTTTGCACTTTTTTTCATATTTTTTATAATCAAATTTGGTACACGATTTGGATTTTTTTTGCAATTATCGATTTCTTTTTCAGTAATTATTTCAGAAATAATAGGGTCATACTTTTCAACTTCTATTTCCTCATCAGCTATGTCTTGTACTTTTTCAAGGGATAACTTGCAACATTGTGCTATTTGATCAAAAGTTAAGCTAGTGTTATCAACCAACCAAGCGGCTACTTGCATGAGAAATTGTTCATTTCTATCTTTATTGTCTTTAGAAGATTCCATTGACATCGAAAAAACATCTCCCATTTTAATATTCCTTTACTGTTATAGAAATAAAATATAAACCATTAAAACTAAAAAAGCATTAACTTTGTCATCCAATGGCTTTTTGGTTTATATTTCTTATCTCTTAGAACCTGTTCATAATCTTTTGAGGAGGAAAGAAGTAAAAGCAAATTTGTAGGCTAGTATTAAGTTTACGCTCGCAATTTTTCCAAAGTCGCCTACATTTTTCCAACCAGGCAAAAGATCTCTCACGTTAGCTAGTTGTTACTCTCTAATCCTGAAAATTGGCGTTCTATACTGTCTTAAACGTTTTATAAGCTCGTTTCAGCTTATGTAGGTAAAAACCTAGAAATATTGTGAAGACATAAGGTGCACGTAGTGCAAAAAATTAAAAATAAGACGCCAACTGTATAATACTTTTGTCGTTTAATCTGCACAGATTGAAGATAATAAAATACCTTCAGTCTTATGATAAGGAAAATGGAAAAATGTGTAAAGTAATCTTTTTCACCTCTGTGAGCTACTTGAATTAAAAAAGAAGAGATACTAACCTCTTGCATTCAAACTCACATAAATCATGAATTATGCATGTTTCACACAAAGGTTTTTGTGCCTTGCAAATGTATCTACCGTGTAAAACTAGCCAATGATGAGCATAAAGCAGGTATTTTTTTGGAACCACATTCAAAAGAGATTGCTCTGTTTTAAATATATCTTTTTCTTTCACAAGCCCAACTCTATTGCTTACTCTAAAAACATGAGTATCAATTGCCAATGTTGGAATACCAAGCCCTGAATTTAAGAACACATTAGCGCTCTTTCTCCCAACCCCTGGTAAAGATACCAAATCATCGAAATTAGTAGGCACTTTGCTATTGTACCTCTCAATCAATATTTTGCTGAGCCCGATTATATTTTTTGCTTTGGAATTATATAAACCAATTGTAAGTTAAAAACATGATATAAATGAAGTAAGAGGGAAGATAACTCTACTCACTATAGGAATAGAGTTATCACGGGCGTGTGCGACCGAAAACCAATTGGTATTACAACCGTTTAAATCAAGGTACACTAGCCCATCTCTCGATACGTTTGAATAGTTGCTTGGGACATATATATGCACCCGTTTACAATCTTAAATTAACTAAAACTATCGAGGTTTGTTATGGTTACATCTTATCAAAATTTTATTGGCATTGATATCGGAAAATTTAAAAATGTCGTTGCAATTCACAAACAGAAGAACGCTGTCAAATTTGACAATGATTCTGATGTTTGGCAACAATTATTTCAAAAGTTTTCAGATATTCTACCTAATTCTTTAGTAACTTTGGAAAACACAGGAAAATATGAGCTTGGTTTGTCACATTTTCTTATTGACAAGAATATTGCAGTACATCGAGCTAATACTCGTAAAGTAAAAAGCTTTATCTTGTCTCACGGAACTGTAGCAAAGTCTGATAAATCAGATGCGAGGGCTCTTGCTCAATATGGATTTGAACGCCATAGAACTCTCTCTCTATTTGTACCTACAATCAAAAGAACAATCAACCCTGGTTGCACTTTGTCAACGTCGTGATGACATTACGCAAATGAGAGCTCAGGAAAAGTGTAGACTGGAAGCTCCTGAAAATGACCATATAAAGGAAAGTTGCCAGAAGACCATTGAATTTTTCAATAATCAAATAAACGAACTCAATGACACTATACAAAAAATTATTGATGAAAGCCATGAGCTACAACAACGTCAAAAAATCCTTAAAACAGTTCCTGGAATAGGCAAAAAGTTATCACAAGATTTTTTGTGTTTAATGCCAGAGCTTGGCTACTTAAGTAGAAAAGAAGTAGCAAGTCTTGCCGGAGTAGCACCTCATCCTAGGGAAAGTGGTAAAACTGTTGGTTACCGAAGGATTATAGGAGGTAGAAGTAATGTTCGTTCAAAGCTCTTTACATCTGCCATGTCTGCTGCAAGGTCCAAATCTGCACTTGGCACCTTTTATTCTAAGCTTGTTGAAAGTGGTAAGAAGAAGATGGTAGCTATAACAGCTCTAATGCGTAAAATTATAGTAATTGCTAATGCAAGGCTTAAAGAGGCAATTAATTTGAATGTTTAAAATTTACATAGCAGTAATTGAAATGAATATTGTGCGTCCACACAAACTTAAAGTGCTTATTCACATATTCATTGGCTTAAGCAGGCAATAGCTGTTTGACATAAAATTCTATTCCTATGACGAATGGATTTTTATTACCTACATGATTGGATCAAGTTGCAAAATTACACAATAAAAAACTTTTTAAAAAACATAGTTGATACTGCTTATGTATTTTCTCAGCTCACTTTGCCCAAGATTCAACATTTTTTCTGGCGTATCAGCGATACTAAATAGCTCCTTTGTAATTTTATTAACACTTATATCGGTCGTCCGTGCTGACAGAACTATTGCAACTAATAACGTAAAATGATTGGTATAATTTAGCTCTATTTTTGGCGCAGGATTTGACTGTTGAAATTTTTCAAATATTAATTCTACTTTTTTTGAGTCCATGCATAGAGCTAAAAGCTTATACTATACTGTTTGCTGTGCAAATTCAATTGCTTGAGGATTAGATAGTCCTTCAGTATTAACATCAGACATATCAGTTTTTACCTCATCAAAATTCCTTTCAGCAAATTCGCTTGCCACTTCTGCAAAACACTTTCTAACAAGAGGCATAATTATCGGCATTAATAGCCTTCGTGGATCATACCGTCCTAACAGATTAGTTTCCTTTTGTACTCTATCTCTTGGATCTTCCTCTAATAAATCTTTTGCGTGCTTTTCAGCATATATTTCACAGCCTTTTGAGAAAACAGGAGCTAACATTTCAATTAATACTGCCAATAACAATAGTGAACCAAGTACAGCTCCACCAACAGTTAATCCATTAGCAATGAAATTTATTGTAACTAAATAAACAGAAAAAGCAGCTAAAGGATAGTTGATAAGAAATTTACTGCTTAGCTCGATATAGCTCATCTTACTTATGAATTCATCAATAGAAATTTCTGAATTGGCATACTTTTTCATATAATGACCTACTAATAAACGAGAGGCGTTATTAATAATGATATTAAGTGCTATGATCCACCATGAAAAATAGCAACCTATAGTAATTGTAGTTAATATAGCTAAAGGCAGAAAACTTATTTTTGGTACTAACATTAGAGCATTTTTGCGCTCTATAAATTTCAATGCTAATGTCTTTTTATCTTCTTCAATTAGGCTTCTCTTTTCTTTTAGAGGAGTAATATAATTGAATAATTGTATGCTTGGCTTTGCTATATATTGATATAACTCTTGCATTAACTTTGCACTTTGTACACTCTTCTGAGAATTATCTAAATTTGGATTTAGCAAAATCCTCTCTATTTGAGCTTGAAGTTCATTATAGCTTTTTAGGTCTTCTCCAAACGAACAATCATTTCTTTTTAGTATAGCAATCAACCCATCAAAATCTTTACCTACAGCTTCTTCCTCACTGATTTTTAGCTCGTTAAACAACTTTCTCCTATAGTGAAACTCTCTTGCCGTTAAACGTCCATTACTTTCAGCAACAACACTGACTTTAACACAAGGATTTCCTGACTCCAAAGGTTCAATGTACTTTTTTAGATCTTGATAAGCTTTATAAATCTGATCAAATCTATTTTTGTCTCCACCTTTGTCAGGATGGTTTACAAGTATCAATTTATTATATTGTTTTTCCAGAAACTTGCTAAGAGCTTGATAATCCTTACCTACAATTTGTTCAGCTTTTATCTCTAGTACGTTAAACAGATCATTATTATCATAAAACTCCTGACCAGTTAACTTAAAATGTTGACTCATTACTACACCTCACATAAATACACGATACTATTAGTATAATATATTTAATGTTTCACAAAAGCATAAAAATATCAAGCAACCACTAAGAGAAGAAACCCCCTTTCCCATCATACAAATACAACTTATCCATTCTCACCACATCAAAATTATGTTCCTCAAATTTGACTAGCAAGTTATTCACATCACTATTTGTAATTTCATTATTTGCAATGAACCTGCAGGTTATTTGGTCACTTGAAGACTTTGATCCTCCTGGCCAAATTGCAAGTCCTTTTGAGTATATTGCTATCATTTTCAGATTACTCGATTCAAATAACCTAACTATTTGATCAAAATTGTTGGATTTATCCCAGGCAAGCGTTATATCACTACCCACTAGCTTTTTAACTTTGTAATCTTGTTCGTAATTGTCTTGTACTTTATTTATTTTACTATCCGAATCACTGCTAATTATAAGCTCAGATAACGTTGTGGGTTTTTTCCCTAGATTATCTATAACAGCTTTTGCAAATTCTTTGGTACCAACTTTCTGCTTACTCCTTTTCTTCTTATATAAATCGGCAGTGTGTATTCCATCCTCCAAAGTCTTCAGCCATGCATCATAGATTAGTTTTGCAGTACTCACTTGACCAATATAGACCAACATATGTACTGCGGCATTTAAAAGACCAGAAGGATTAGCCATGTTTTTTCCTGCAATATCAGGAGCAGAACCGTGCACTGCTTCAAACATTGCATATTCATTACCTATATTGCTACTTCCTGCAAGCCCTACAGAACCTGAGGTTTGTGCCACTATGTCTGATAATATGTCGCCATATAGATTTTCAGTTACTATAACATCGAAATTCTCGGGCTCTGTAGCAACTTTTGCCATTCCAATATCAACTATATAATGTTCTATCTTTATATTTGGGTATTCTTTTGCAATACGATCAAACGCTGCATGAAAAGCGCCGTCAGTCATTTTCATTATGTTGTCTTTAGTCAGGCAAGTTACTTTTTTTCTGTTATGTTTTTTCGCATATTCAAAAGCGTACCTGCATATTTTTTCTGAACCAGATCTAGTAATAATTTTAGTGCATTGGTACGAGTCACCAGTGAGCCTATGCTCTATTCCCGTATAAACGTCCTCTTCATTTTCACGTATTACAACAACATCAAATTTATCGAATTTATTTTCTATAACAGGGTGATACGAAATGCATGGTCTAATGTTTGCATACAGCCCTAAGTTCTTTCTGAGTGCAACGTTTAAGCTTTTGTGCCCTTTACCTTGAGGGGTTGTTGTTGGAGATTTGAGTAATATCTTTGTCCTTTCGATAGATTCCCAACCACTCGGAGAAATTCCATGAGACCATTCCTTACTATAAACACGCTCCCCTATTTCAATAATATCTATTGAGATCTTTGCTTTCGCTTCACGCAATATCGACAGCACCGCTTCCATAATTTCTGGTCCGATACCATCACCATACGCAACTGTGACTGATGTTGACATAACTTCCTTAATTGTAAATGATTTAATGTTAATTCAAATAATAAAGTGGGTCAATGTTGCTAAAATAGCATATTTACGGTTATTTAATAATGAACTTTTATACTGGTTATAGCATTGCAAAATATGGAAAGTGTATGGATACTAAAATAAGTTATGCAGGGATGTTTAGGCGAGACTTCGCATCTGTAATTGATTGTGTTTTATGGGTAATAATAGCCTTTATTATATTATTTTTTCTATATTCTCTACATCATTCATCTACATCATACAACGATGCAGACAATACTTACAAGATAGTTATCCGCATGACAGTTTTTATGGTGATACTACCAATATATATAATTTTTAATATGCTAATGACAATAAGATTTGGTGGCACTCCAGGGAAATTACTGTGCGGAATATATATAAAAGATTCAAACACATTTAAAAATGTTACTCTAAAACAAGCAATAAGAAGATATTTTTTTAAGGACGGCATGTGGACTATTTGTAATTTGCTATCTTATCCTCTGCCTGATTATGTTTCTGGATGTTTTTTTATTGTACTAACCTCAGTTTTAATGTTTACAATATTCGACCAGCACAAACAAACATTTTATGACAAAATTGCAAAAACAGTAGTGGTATACTATAAACCTAGTTGATATTTTTCTTTAGTTGTTACCACCAAGGGTGTTATTCTAGCGCGTGACCCACATCTGTACGAACATTGCAATTAGCAGGTAATTTGCATAATAGAGGGTGTCATTCCAGTGCTTGACACTGGAATCCAGTTTTCCATATAATCTCATCGAAAACGTTGTAACCACTTTCTATGCTAGTGTGCTTTCATCAACCTGGATCCCAGTGTCAGCTACTTTCATGACAAGAAAAGAAGCACTGGTTTCACATGAATCTGAACAGATATCATGTTTTTCTTTAGTTTACTGCTTACAAAGTGACTTTTTTTGTTTCTGCATGAGCTAAATTAACTACCAATATCATACCTGAAGAACCCACCTGACCATTCTAGAAAATTTAACGCTGAGTACACTTTACTTTTAGCTTCTTCCACAGTGTTTCCTTCTCCTACTATATTTAGCACTCTTCCGCCATCGGAAATCCAATTACCACTTTCATCCAACTTAGTACCAGCATGAAAAACTAGCACACCAGGAATGTTTTCAATTTTATCCAATCCTTTAATTACCTCTCCTTTTTGATAATCACCAGGATAGCCTTTACTTGCAACAACTACACAAACTGTAGTTTTGTGATTAAACTCCACCATTTTTGTATTTAACTTGCCTTCTGCAACTGACAACATCAACTTTAACAAATCACAATTTGGATCAAGTCTAGGTAAAATAGATTGTATTTCCGGATCCCCAAACCTAACATTATACTCAAGAAGCTTTGGACTATCTTTGCAAATCATTAAACCAGCAAAGAGTACGCCTTTATAGGATGTTCCCATGTTAGTCAGTGCTTGAATTGTAGGATATATTATTTTTTGAATAATTTTTTGCTCCATCTCCTTACTTATAATCGAAGGTGATGAGTATGACCCCATGCCTCCAGTATTTTGTCCCTCGTTATTTTCACCAACTCTCTTGTAATCTTTTGCACACCCAAGGGTTACTACCTTCAACCCATCAATAAGAGCAAAAAAACTTACTTCCTCTCCAATTAAAAACTCTTCTATGATTATTTCTTCACCTGACTCACCAAGATTTTTCTCCACTAGCATTGAATCTATTGCTGAAAAAGCTTCATTTTCTGTGTGGCATATTATGACGCCTTTCCCTGCTGCAATTCCATTTGCTTTAATTACAAGCGGAAATTTTATTTTATTACTACGGACAAAATTTTTAGCTAACCTTTCATCAATAAAACGTTCATACTTGGCGGTCGGTATACCATATTGTTTACATAGTTCCTTCGTAAAAGACTTTGATGCCTCAAGTTTTGCAGCTGCTTGACTTGGAGCAAAAACGTTTATCCCCTCCGCAGTTAAATCATCAGCAAGGCCATTAATTATCGGCTGCTCTGGACCAATAATCACTAGCTCTATATTTTCTTTCTTGCAAAATTGTGTAACATCCACTGAATCTTGAATATCTATATTCACAAGAACTCCAAAATTCTCCATGGCCGGGCGACCAGGAGTAACATATAACTTAGTCAAGGTAGGAGACTTCTTTAAAGCCCAAAGTAAAGCATGCTCACGCCCACCAGAACCTATAACCAAAACCTTCATCTTTATTTCCTCGCTTTTCTATATGTCAAAATTATTGTTTGCTTATAACAGTATCATTACTCATGTATCTTTGCAACACGTTTGGTATTGTAACTGACCCATCGGAATTTTGATAGTTCTCCATTATGGCAACAATTGTTCTTCCTATGGCTAAAGCTGAGCCGTTTAAAGTGTGAACGTATTTTTTTGTTTTTCTGTCAGTTTCTAAGAAGTATTTAGTGTTCATTCTTCTTGCCTGGAACGTACCGCAATTTGAGCAGCTTGATATTTCTCTGTACTTATTTTGCTCAGGTAACCATACCTCTATATCATAAGTCTTTTGTGCAGCAAAGCCCATATCACCACTACAAAGCAGCATTATTCTATACGGTAGTTCTAATTTTTTTAATATTTCCTCAGCAGCATTTGTCATGCGTTCAAGCTCATCATTTGACTGGTCTTCAGTTGTGATGCTTACTAATTCTACTTTACCAAATTGGTGTTGCCTTATCATACCTCTTGTATCTCGTCCTGCACTGCCAGCTTCTTTACGAAAACATTCTGAATATGCAGTAAAACGAATAGGCAGTTCTTTTTCTTCTATTATTTTGTCAGCAACTAAATTTGTTAAAACTACTTCACTTGTGGGAATTAATCTTAATTTATCGGTAGTTAAATATGAGTCATCAGAAAATTTTGGTAGCTGACCAACGTTATACATCGCCTCGTTTTTCACCAAGGCTGGGTGATAAACCTCAGTATAGGCAAATTCATTAACATGTGTTTCCAGCATAAAATTTATTAATGCTCGTCCAAGCTTAGCTAACTGTCCTTTTAATATTGTAAACCTTGATCCAGAAATTTTTGCTGCTTGCTCAAAATCCATCAAGCCTAACCTTTCTCCGAGTTCATAATGAAATTTTGGCATAAAACTAAATTGCCTTTTTTCTCCATATTTTCTGATTTCTACGTTGGAGCTCTCATCTTCACCTATTGGTACATTTTGTGCAGAAATATTTGGTAAGTTAGATAAAATATCCACTAACTTATTTTTTTCTGTTTGCTCCTTGAGGCTGATTGTCTCTATCTCACTTGTGATGCTTTTTGATAACTTTACTTGTTCTTCACATGGGCTTTTGTTCATTTTAAGCCTCTTTATTTCTTCCGTGACCTCGTTTCGTTGCTTATTTAAAGCTTGCAATTTAGTAGTCAGTAATCTTTTTTTATGGTCTATCTCTAATATTTCTTCTGTAGTAAATTCTTTCACCCCTCTGCTTTTTATTGCTTTTTCAAATCCTTTAGGGTTTTTGCGTATATGTTCTATATCATGCATATGTTGTGCTATTACTAACATCATTACTCTACTTCAAAAGCTTTGAATGCTCAATATTTTTACATATAAATGCTAATATTGATTTTACCTTCATAATTTGCTAGAATTGATAAACTTGAAATATAATATGTTAGCCATCATAGAAAGATACAATAAATCTAAAGAGAGTACTCACTTCACTAAACTTAAGGCTAGTGGAAGATTTGCTGTCTACGCTTTTTGTATATATTTGGCGACTACATTTACCATTGGCTGTTTGGGATTGATAATGGGATCTTTCCTCTTAACCTTACCACTTGCTATGCTCATCTCCAACCCTATAGCTTGGATCTTAATGGGAATAGTGCTTGCAGCGACATACAAGATGGTTATTGAACCTTTATTTTACTTGGTAAAAGGTTATGTTGATGAAAAAGGAACTGTAAAGGAAGAAAAGAGTCCAAAAGAGCAAAAATTCACAAGAAGTAAATCACTGGATAGTGGACTAGATACTATATCAAGACAAACAAATGATTCGGATAAGAGGGTACGTAGAAATTCCTATTCTCCATCTACAGATAGTGGTATTGCACCAGGAAGTGAACCTGCCTCAAGTAACAATAGTCGTAGAAATTCTAATGCTTCAGGAGATAGTGGTTTGGGTGGCAAAGAGTTTCATGGAGATTTACAAACTCTTATGCATCAGACAAATCTCAAAAAATATGATTACTTGTTGCGGCAGCATGATATTGCGCATATTGCAAGAGTGAAATATGGATATTCAGAATCCTCCACGAATAATGTATTTTTCTCTATTCCTGGAGATGTAAACTCATTAAATGAAAGGTTAAAAGAGTACAAAAATGAAGTAAAGCGGGAAAACTCAAAAAAAACATTTACTGCAGTTGTTAATATAGGAAATTATCATTGGGTAACATTAGTCGGTACATATGAATCAACAAATAAACAATTTAGAGCTTACTATTGTGACTCATTTGGCACTCAATTACCAAATAAGATTGATGGAACAATAAAAGATAATATAAGTCTTGCTAATGAGATTACTGCGGAATGTGTGGAGCCTTTAGACAATGAAATCGGAGATTTGATAAGGGAAAAAGAAAATAATCCAGACAATGTCATCCTTAAGGAAAAAAAAGATGATGTTCAAGAAACATTAAATTGCGCAAGAAAACACAAAAACAAATTAGTTAGTAAGCAAATTGATGGCAATTATATAGTGAGTATATTGCAGGAAACGTTGGAGATAGGAAATGATGACAACATAAGAAGCTCACCAACTAAGCAGCAAAAAGATGGCTGTAATTGTGGAGTGTTTGCTTTAGAAAATGCTCATAGGATTACGCAAATGTTCAACGAGGATAAATCATTTGATGAAATTGACAGAGAGTTATCAAAATACAAACCTAGTTCAGAACAATTGCAAAAGAAAAGAAGAGAGTTTACAAAAGCACTTATGGAGGACGAAGAGTGGAAAGAAGCTATTGCTGAAGGTGGAATTTTACATGATGCTCTACAGCAGCTTAGTCTTGAAGATAGTAAGAAAGAGGAAACACAACCTACCACAAGTTCATTTGTGCAAGATGTTATAATAACAGCTTATAACAGTGTCAAAAATGCATTTTTTAGCAACTAGAAAGCCTGTGTCTCTCCAAGTAGGAAATCTAACTATTGATTCTCCAGTTATTTTAGCGCCAATGTCTGGAGTGACTGACTATCCATTTAGGAGTATTGTAAAGAAACTTGGTGCAAGTTTGCTAGTCTCAGAAATGATTGCAAGCAGAGCTATGATCATGCAAACTCGCCAGAGCATGCAAAAAGCAAAAGTCGATGAACTAACCGCTGTACAACTTGCTGGTTGTGAGCCTGATGTTATGGCGGAAGCTGCAAAGTTAAATGAGGGCATGGGTGCAAAAATCATAGATATAAATTTTGGTTGTCCAGTTAAAAAAGTTGTAAACGGTTACGCAGGGTCAGCACTTATGCGTGATGAAAAAAAGGCTGCTGAGATAATAGAAGCTGTAGTCAAGGCAGTGAGTGTGCCAGTTACAGTAAAAATGCGTACTGGATGGAATGACGAAAATCGTAATGCTCCGCGCTTGGCAAAAATTGCAGAAGATTTGGGAGCAAAGATGATTACTGTACATGGAAGGACAAGGGCACAGCTTTATAATGGTCAAGCAGATTGGAAATTCGTTAGAAATGTTAAAGAGCAGGTAAAAATTCCAGTTATAGTAAATGGAGATATTAAGAGTTTGAATGATGTTCAAAGTGCACTTAAAGAATCTGGAGCAGATGGAGTAATGATAGGTCGTGGTGCTTACGGCAAACCTTGGCTGATTAATCAAGCAATAAACTTTTTGAGTGGAAATAAAGTTTCTGAGCCAACAGCCTCAGAGAGATTAAGCATAATACTCAAGCATTATGACAGTATTCTTGAGTACTATGGAAGCGATACAGGAATAAAGATGGCCCGCAAACATATAGGATGGTACAGTAGCGGGCTTCAAAACTCATCTGAATTTCGTGTAAGAGTAAATAACATAATAGACAGCACAGAGGTGAAAGAAAATATAATTGATTTTTTTAGTTAAAAACAGATTAAACATACTACCTCATTAGCTATATTCAACTTGACTGATCATAGTGCGATACCACCACACTCTCTTCTTCATCAGAATGTAATTGATAACTATTATCACTCAGCAATTTTTCGTCATAAGTCTCAATATCAAAATATTTTTCATATTTATCTATATTTTCACAAAGCGAAAGTGCTTTCACCTTATTCATAACCAAACCCGTACCAGCAGGAATTAATCTTCCTACTATAACATTTTCTTTTAACCCACTCAAAGGATCACTCTTTCCACAAAATGCTGCTTCCGTAAGTACTTTTGTTGTTTCTTGGAAAGAGGCAGCAGAAATAAAGGAATTAGTTTCAAGGCTTGCTCTAGTAATTCCCTGCAGAATAGGAAGATAATGAGCAGGTCGTTTTCCAGAGTTATTCATAGCATCATTTTCTCTATCAATTTCCAGCCTGTCGATATTTTCTCCAATTAAGTACATAGTATCACCAGGATCGGTAATTTCTACTTTTTGTAGCATTTGCTTTAAGATCACTTCTAAATGCTTGTTATCTATGCGCACACCTTGCAATCTATAAACTTGCTGTATTTCAGAAATCATATAGTGTGCTAACGCTTCTAACCCAAGCACACGTAGAATATCATGAAGATCAGGATCGCCATCCATCAATAAATCACCTTTACGCACAAAATCACCTTCATTGACTATTACATGCTTACTTCTTGATACTAAATACTCAACTGGAGAAGCTTGCTCATCTAAAGGTTTAATTACTATACTGCGTTTTCCTCTACGGTCTTTTTCAGAGAACGTTACATAGCCATCTATTTCACTAACGATAGCATGCTCTTTAGGACGACGTGCTTCAAATAATTCTATAACCTTAGGCAAGCCACCAGTAATATCACGAGTTCTAACTGACTCTCTCGGCGTTCTTGTGATAACATCACCTACATGAACCTTTTGGCCATCCTGTACATTAAGCACTGCACCAACTGGTATAAAGTAACATGCTTCCACACCACTTGAAAGTGTTATTACTTTTTCATTATCATCAAGCAGTGCAATACGAGGACGTAAATTAGCTACACCAGAGTGCAATTTCCAATCTTTTACTACTCTATTTGATATTCCTGTAGATTCATCCATCACTTCAGTGATTGAAATTCCATCTTTTAAATCCTGGTAAGATATTGTACCACTCTTTTCCGTAATAATAGGTAGTGTATACGGATCCCATTCCGCAACTTTATCACCAATTTTTACTAACTCACCCTCATTTACATAAAGTTTAGCACCATAAGGCACACTGTGCTTCAATTTTTCACTACCAAGGCTATCAATTAAAACGACTTCACAGGAACGGCTTATCACAATTTTATTTCCGTTTTTATCTATAATTATATTACTATTGTTTAGTTTTATTCTAGCATTAATAGAAGCTATAATATTTGAGGATTCAACACCTCTAGTCATTACCCCACCTATATGGAAAGTACGCATCGTTAACTGAGTACCTGGCTCTCCAACAGATTGAGCAGCGATAACACCAACTGCTTCACCTATTGAAACAATTTTACCAGTTGCAAGGTCTCTTCCATAACACAAAGAACACACACCAGGACTTATTTCACAAGTTAAAGGCGATCTAATTTTTATAGCATCAAGACCTGCAATGTTGATTTGCTTTACTTTATCTTCATCAATTAGTTCTCCTGCTTTTAATAATAACTCTTTGGTTACTGGGTTATATATATCATTTGCAGCTGTTCTACCCAGTACAACACTCTCTAGAGATGCAACTATAGTACTACCTTCAACTATAGCTCTTACAATAAGGCCATTTTTCGTTTTACAGTCATGTTTTGTAACTATGCAATTTTGAGATACATCAACCAAGCGACGAGTTAAGTATCCAGAGTTTGCAGTTTTAAGTGCAGTATCAGCTAAACCTTTACGCGCACCGTGAGTAGAATTAAAGTATTCAAATACATTTAATCCTTCGCGAAAATTAGAAATTATAGGTGTTTCTATAATTTCACCAGAAGGTTTGGTCATTAACCCTCGCATTCCTGCTAACTGCTTCATCTGGGAAGTAGAACCTCTTGCACCGGAGCTAACCATCATATATATTGAATTGTACTTACTATTTTCATCATACAGAGATATCGCTTTTAACATATCATTCGCTATTATATCTGTGCACTTAGACCACTCATCTATAACTTTATTATACCTCTCACTTTTAGTGATTAGTCCGTCTTGATACTGTGCAGAAAATTTCTTAATTTCACCCCTTGTATAATCAACGTGTGTAGCTTTAGTTTCAGGTATGACCATATCGCAACGACTAAAAGAAGTACCGGAAAATGTAGCATACTCAAAGCCAAGTGTCATCAATTTATCAGAAAATACCACTGTAGCACTTTGACCGCAGCTACGATATACTAAATCAACAATGCTAGTTATTTCCTTAACTGTTAATACCTGATTTATTAAATCGAAGCTTAGATTCTTATGTTTAGGAAAAATCTGCCATAATATTAAACGTCCAGGAGTTGTAAAAATAGTTTTATACTGAATGTTTCCATCGCTATTGATGTATTCCATTTTGTACTTTATATGAGAATGAATATGTAGAGTACCGTTGTTTAAGGAATGCTCAACTTCACAAAAGGCACAGAAAAGTGGTAAATCATCCTCCTTAAGTTGCTGTAAAGTTAGGTAGTATATACCAAGCACTATATCTTTACTAGGAACTATAATCGGTCTTCCATTAGAAGGACTTAAAACGTTATTAATTGACATCATCAACACTCTAGCTTCAAGTTGAGCTTCCAATGAAATTGGCACATGTACCGCCATTTGATCACCATCAAAGTCAGCGTTAAATGCTGTACAAACAAGTGGATGAAGCTGTATTGCTTTACCTTCAATAAGGACTGGCTCAAAAGCCTGAATACCAAGCCTATGTAGCGTAGGCGCTCTATTTAGCAAAACAGGATGCTCTTTTATTACTTCTTCAAGCATATCCCAGACTTCTGGCTTTTCTGCTCTTATTAACTTACTAGCAAATTTAATAGTTGGAGCCATTCCATATATTTTAAGCCTTGAGTAAACAAAAGGTTTGAATAACTCAAGAGCCATTCTTTTCGGTAATCCACACTGATTTAGTTTCAAAGTTGGACCAACAACTATTACAGAACGTCCAGAGTAATCTACCCTTTTTCCTAAAAGATTCTGACGGAAACGACCTTGCTTTCCTTTCAGCATATCGCTAATAGACTTTTTATATCCAGTAGCGCCAGCTTTATTTACCAGAGCATTACGACGACTATTATCAAAAAGAGAATCAACTGCCTCTTGTAACATTCTTTTCTCATTACGAATCATAATCTCAGGAGGATTTAAACTTAACAATTTTCTCAATCTATTATTTCTATTAATAATAGTTCTATAATGATGATTTAAATCAGAAACTGCAGGTCGACCACTTTCAAGGGATACCAAGGGACGCAAGTCAGGTGGTAAAATAGGTATAGCTGTAAGTATCATCCACTCAGGTCTGTTTCCAGACTTGATAAAATTTTCAACAATACGTAATCTCTTTATAATTTTCTTTCTTCTCATTTCAGAAGCAACAGACTCTAACTCCTGTCTTAAATTCTTCCTAATTTCATGTAAATCAAGGCGTATTAGCAATTCTCTTATAGCTTCAACACCTTGCATAGCTATAAAGCTATCGACCCCATAGCTATCTTTAGCTTCATTATAAGCTTTCTCACTAATAATTTCACCTTTTTCAAAAGAGGAAACAAGAGGATCTATTACAACATAATTATCACTATACAAAATACTTTCGATATCTCTAAGAGACATATCTAATAATGCTCCAATTCTTGAAGGAAGTGACTTCAAAAACCATATATGAGCAACAGGAGATGCAAGCTCTATATGACCCATTCTTTCTCTTCTTACTTTAGAAGATGTAACTTCTACTCCACATTTTTCGCATATACGGCCCCTATGTCTTCTTTTTTTGTACTTTCCACATAAACATTCATCATCATTGACAGGACCAAAAATTTTAGGACAAAATAATCCACCTTTCTCAACTTTGAATGTACGGTAGTTTGCAGTTGAAACATCTGTTATCTCTCCATAAGACATACGTTTAATACTTTCAGGGCTAGCAATGGAAATGCTAACCTCATTAAAAGATTGTGCGATATTAGTGTGAGATATATCTTCAATTACTATGTCATTTTGCTTCAAATCCACATTAAAACACAAGGAACGCAACTCTTTTATCATGACATTAAAGGATTCAGGAATTCCACATTCAAAGTTACTGTCACCTTTTATTACCGATTCATAAATCTTAACCCTGCCATTAATATCATCAGACTTCACAGTTAACATTTCCTGCAAAGTGTAAGCAGCACCATAGGCTTGCAATGCCCAACATTCCATTTCACCAAAACGCTGACCACCAAAATGAGACTTTCCTCCAAGAGGTTGTTGAGTAACCAAACTATAAGGTCCTACTGAACGCGCATGAATTTTACCATCTACTAAGTGATGCAACTTAAGCATGTACATGTAACCAACTGTAACTTTGCGATCAAACTTCTCACCCGAGCAACCATCATATAATACAACTTGCCCAGAGTTATCCAATCCAGCAAGTTCAAATAGCTTTACTATTTGTTCATCTTTTGGACCTTCAAATACAGGTGCAGTAACAGGAATGCCATCACGCAACTTATACGCAAATTCAATGAGGTGATTATCATTAATATCGCGAATGTTATTACAAATAGATAAATTACTGCCACAACTATAAACCTCAATCAGGAAGTGACGTAAACTACTGTGTGCATCTTTACAAGAGTTGAAATAATTCTCTACTAATGTAGTCAATTCATTATTTAATTCATCCTTATTAGGCGTATCTAAAATAGAAGCCGTTATTTCATCATCATTAATATCCTCAAATTTTTTATTATCAAGATATAATGCTGCAAATTTTTCAAAATCATCATCACTGAGAGATCTAATTGCCTCACAAAAAGCACGTTTGATTTTATTGATCTCATCAAGAATATTGCCTACTTTTTCTCCTAATTTTTTACAAGCCCAACCTACATGCGTTTCCAATATTTGACCTACATTCATTCGCGAAGGAACGCCAAGAGGGTTAAGAATAATATCAATAGGAGTACCATCTTCTAAATAAGGCATATCTTCTACTGGAACAACTCGAGAAATCACACCTTTATTTCCATGTCTACCAGCCATTTTATCCCCTGGCTGCAAACTATGTTTTACAGCAATAAAAACTTTTACTGACATCGACACACCTTGAGGCAGATCATAGCCTTCATGCAATTTTTCTACTTTTCGCTTAAAGTTTGCTATCGCATGTGATACTTTTTCATCAAAATCTTTTTTTAAGCTCTCAACTTGCTTAGAAATAGATTGGTTTTTCAATCCTATATCCCACCATCCCTCACGTTCAATAAAATTAATACTTTCTCGATCTTGAGAGCCAGAATTAATAAGAATTTTTCTTAATTCATCATAGAAATATTGATTAATAACATTGATTATATGGTCTCGTTCTTTCTCAAAGTCGTTTGCCTCTTTTTGTTTAATAAGAAATGCCCTTTCGTTTTCTTCTTCCCCTCTGCGTGTAAAGACCTGCACATCAATTACTATCCCTTCAATATCTGGAGATGTATATAAAGAGGAATCCACACAATCAAATGACTTTTCACCAAAAATTGTCATTAACAATTTTGTCTCAGGAGGCAATGAAAGAGAATGCTTAGGTGTAACTTTCCCCACCAAAATATAACCTGGACCAACTCTTGTACCAACCTTTACTATACCACTATCATCCAAGTGATAAAGATTTTCTTCATTAACACCGGGTATGGCACGAGTTATTTTTTCCGACCCTAAAGGAGTGTCATGTACAACACATTCAAATTCTTCTATATGAATAGAAGTAAATAGATCTTTTTTAACAACTTCACTAGAAATAATGATTGAGTCTTCAAAATTATAACCTTGCCAAGACATAAAAGCGACTAGCAAGTTTTGGCCAAGTGCCAATTCACCGTTATTAATAGCAGGACCATCAGCTATCACATCACCTTCCTTAACACAATCACCTACATGCACCAGTGGTTTCTGGTTAATACAAGTATTATGGTTAGAACGCTGAAATTTTCTTAGATGATAAATATCTACATCCAAGTAGTTAATTCCTCCTTTGTCAAAAGCACGTATAACTATAGAGTTACTATCTGAGCTGTCAACTATGCCACCACGTTTTGCTAAAACTACAGCACCAGAGCCAGAAGCTACGAAAGATTCCATGCCAGTAGCAACCAAAGGAGCAGTAGGCTTCAATAAAGGTACAGCTTGACGCTGCATATTTGAACCCATTAACGCTCTATTAGCATCATCATTTTCTAAAAATGGAATTAAAGAAGCAGCAACCGATATTACCTGCTTAGGAGATAAATCAATGTAACTTACTTGACTACTATTTACCATTACAAAGGTACCAGCATACCTACAGTATAACATATCATCAACAAAGCAGTTGTTCTCATCAAGCTTTGCGCTGGTATCGGCTATATAATATAAACCTTCATCTATAGCAGACAGATACTCAATTTGATCAGTAACAACCTTATTAACTACTTTCCTATAAGGACTTTCAATGAACCCATATTTATTAATACGAGCGTATATAGCTAAGCTGTTAATTAAGCCTATATTCTGCCCCTCAGGAGTTTCAATAGGGCAAATTCTTCCGTAATGAGTTGGATGAACATCACGCACTTCAAATCCCGCCCTCTCTCTTGTTAAACCACCAGGACCTAACGCTGACAACCTTCTTTTATGTGTTATTTCAGATAATGGATTAGTCTGATCCATAAATTGAGATAATTGGGAAGAGTTGAAAAAATCTCTTAAGACATTGGTTAACACTTTTGGATTTATAAAATCAGATGGAGAGACTTTATCTAAACTAGAAGTAGACATAGAATCAACTACTGCCCGTCCCAATTTTAATAATCCAGTTCTAAATTGATTTTCTATAAACTCTCCAACTGAACGGACTCTTCTATTTGCTAAATGATCAATATCATCTACAGATCCTTGACCATCACGTAACAATACTATTTTTCTTATAATTTCAATAATGTCTTCATGTGTTAAAGTAGTTAAATTTTCCTCATAATTTAACCCAAGGCAAGAGTTAAGTTTTAATCTACCAATGTTAGACAAATCATAATATTCCGAACTGAAGAAAAGATTACGAAAAAACTCCTCTACTATCTTTAAAACAGGAACTTCACCAGGACGCAAAACCTTATATATTTCATATAGAGCGTTCTCATAAGACATGTTTTCATCTAAGAAAAGTGTGTTTAATATGTAAGGTCCAACAGAAACATTATCTATGTTCAACACTGATATTTTATCTATAGATAATAATTCAAGCTTTTTTATATCCTCTAATTTTATAGATTCACCAGCAGATAAGACTTTTGTAGAACTAGCACTATCTATTAAATCTTCTGCAAGAAATAAACCACATATAGAATCATAAGTAATTAGATACTCTTTCAATCCGTTATCATATAGATTTTTAGCTAATTTTGAAGTAATACGAACATTAGCTTTAAGTAACACATTGCCTTCAACATTCTTTAAATCAAAAGGAAGCCTCACTCCCTTGAATTTATCAGGGGAAAAAGGTACTCTCCAGCCACTTTTATGTTTTATATACTCTATTTTTTCATAAAATTTATTAAGTATGTCATTGTTTGATAAGCCCAAAGCCTTTAATAAAACTGATATTGGCAACTTTCTCTTTCTATCAATACGAAAATACAAATGATCTTTAACATCAAACTCAATATCAAGCCAAGAACCTCTATAAGGAATAACTCTAGCAGAATAGATTAATTTGCCAGAATTGTAAGTTTTTCCCTTATCACTATCAAAAAACACTCCAGGAGATCTATGCATTTGTGAAACGATAACTTTCTCTACGCCATTGATGATGAAAGTACCTTTATCAGTCATCATAGGCAGTTCACAAAAGCGAACCTCCTGCTCTTCAGCAGATTTTATAACAGTTGCAAGCTTAGAATGATCATCATCTTCTTTAATCTCTTGATATTTTTCAAGAGAAACACCATCCTGCATAATAACAAGACGTATAGAAGCAATAACCTGAGCAGAAAAAGTTATACCACGTTTTATACATTCAGATTCACTATACTTAAGATCATCTACCCTACAATTCAAAAATTCGATAGTAGCCCTATGCAAAGGATCAGATATTGGAAAAATTGTATGAAAGATAGCTTCAAGTCTTTCATTACTCTCATCATTAGGAGTAAAGGAATTATATGACCCCTTTTGGACTTTAACCAAATCCAACAAAGAATCTTTTAAATCAATCGACCTGGAATAAGAAACTCTAGGAACAAAAGCACTAGAAGCACACATATAAGAAGAATCAACCATTAAAATACCTTCACTAATTAAAAGAGCTATATCAACATAAAATTAATATACTAACATTTTATTCAAGCTCAACTTTAGTTGCTCCTGCTTCAATAAGTTTTTGCTTTATTTTTTCTGCTTCGTCTTTAGAAACATTAGCAGTCAAATCTTTGGGTAAAGACTCAACTAATTCTTTCGCTTCTTTTAAATTCAATGTAGAATTAACTTCTCTAATAGCTTTAATCACTCCTATTTTTTTGCTTGCATCAATCTCTTTGATTACAACTTTATATTCAGCTTTTTCTTGAGCAACAGGAGCATTAGCATTATCACTAATAGGCACCCCAGCACCAACAGCTCCACCAAGAAAAGAACCACTAGGCAACCCTATTTTTTCTTCTAGAACTTTTACAAGTTCAGAAGCTTCTAATAGATTTAAAGATAATATTTTATCAACCAAATCACTTGTTACATTATTCATACTGACCACCTTATTTAACAACAAATTTATTTTTTAGAACTATAGTAATCCAAAACTCTCATAAGCCTCATAGAAGATGAATTAATAGACAATGCTAACCGAGCAGGAATATCATAAGATATTAAACGCATAATTTTAACACGTAATTCATCCAGAGAGGGAAGCTTAGCCAATTTATTAACATCTTCCACTGTTAATAATTCATTTATATGAGCCGCACAAATCACAGACATTTTTTCTTTGTTAGCATTAATAAAATCAACTATTAACTTTGCAGCTTCTACTATAGCGCTAGAGTATATAATAGCAACAGAACCAGAAAATTTACCTGATAAATAAGAAAATTTACCAGTCCTTTCCAAAGCCAAGCAAGCTAGAGTATTTTTAACTACTAACATCCCACCCATTACAGATTTTAGACTATTCCTAAGAATTAATGAATTGCTAACATTCATAGACTTGAAATTTACCAATATTAAGAAATCATTATTTACAAACACATTCATTATGTTTTGTATAAATTCATCCTTATCTTTACGCTTCACAATTTCGCTCCCTTAAATTATATCTTCTACTTTGTTTATTTTATGAGCTTTACCCATAGTTGAATTTAAAAAAACGCTTTTAAAGTAAACTCCTTTCACAGAAGCAGGTTTATTGTCTCTAATTACTTTAAGAAAGGCTTTTAAATTTTCCAGCAAATCATCAATATCAAATTTAATACTTCCTAATTTACCATGAATAACACCATTTTTATCCGTCCTGAATTTTATTTGACCAGACTTAATGGTTTTAGTAGCTTCCGCAATGTTAGAAGTCACAGTACCAAATTTAGGGTTAGGCATCAGCCCTTTAGCACCCAATATTTTTGCAATAGAAGTGATTTTTGCCATGAAATCAGGAGTAGTGATGCACCAATCAACATTCAACTTTCTACCTTTTTTTATCTCTTCAACCAAATCTTCTCCTCCTGTAATATCAGCACCAGCTTTTTCAGCTTCTAATAAATGTTTATCTTGAGCAAAAACAGCTACTTTAATATTCTTCCCGATACCTTTAGGCAAAACTACTGTACCACGCACCTGCTCTTCAGATTTACGTGAATCTACACCTAAATTGACTGCGATATCAACTGATTCATTAAATTTTGCTGAAGCAGACTCAACAATCTTCTCCAAACACTGCTTAGAATTATCATTATATGTACTCATTTACCTAACCTTCCACAACTTCTATACCCATAGATTTTGCAGTGCCTATAACCATCTTCACTGCTGAATCTTCATTATCCACTTTCATATCAACCATCTTACACTTTGCCACTTTAATGATAGCAGACATAGATAATTTAGCCACTAATTCTTTACCAGAATTACCAGAACCTTTACTTAATTTAGCTTCCTGCTTAAGCAAATAAGCCACAGGTGGACCGCTGACAGTAAAATCATGAGAGCGATCATCCTTTATGGAAATTCTCACTGTTACTAAATCACCTACTTTATGACTAGCGTTAGCAGCGCTAGTAGCTTTATTAAAAGCTTCACAAAATTTAGGAACAGGTATACCACGCGGGCCAAGTACTGAAGCAATTTTCGGTCCTGGAACTGCTTTCCCAGCTTCCATAAGTAAGTTAATCTTAGCAACTATATTACTCATAATTAATCCTCTATTTTCTCTACTTGAGCCAAATCAAGCTCTATTATTGTTGGCTTACCTAAGATTGATACTTCAACATTAATAATTTTTTTCTCGTCATTTACCATATCTACCTTACCAGTAAAATTTTGAAAAAGACCATCATTAATTTTTACTTTTTCACCTTTCTCATAACCATAACTCAACTTTTTCGTTTCTTGAGCATTGTAAAGCGCACTACACATTGAGCGAATCTCATTATCCTCAATCACCTTTGGAACATTACCATTTTTCAAAAATCCATAAACCTTAAGAGATTTTGGTATATTATTAATAAAATTTAATACCTCATCGCATAAATTCATGTATAAAAAGACATAACCAGGAAAGGACTTCCTTCGTTTAGCATTTTTTTTAAATTTTAAATCCATCTCACTTAATTCTTCACAAGGAATAAAAACCCTATTAAAATAATTATTAATATTCAATCTCATAGAATTTTCTAATATATATTGGCGCACTTTCTCTTCATAATTAGAGGCAACTCTTAAAATGTACCACTTATACCTATTAAATTCCTTACGTTTTAAAATTACTTCATCATCTGAAATCATCTCAAAATGACCAGACTCATCACCACAAAACCCAGTCATTTGATTCAAAATATTTTTGCTTTCATCACACAGATGCATACATATATATACTTCACATAACTCTTTTATATCAGATTTTACATCACATACTGTCTGATAAGGAATAAACACCTCCTTAAAGTAAACAGTATTGATTGCCAACTCGCATATATCCTTCTCATACCCGTAATCGACTTTAATGATATACCATTTATACTTATATTCCATAAATAATTCCAAATAAAGTCTTAATTATGTAAAGAGACATAAAATCTACGAAGCAAAAGAAAATCGAAAAGCATAATATAACAATTATTACAATAAACAAAGATGACAATACTTGCTGTTTTTTTATCCAAGCAATTCTCCTTATTTCTTGCTTCATATCGCAAAAAAAAACATACAGGTTTTTTAACATTTCTACCATAATATTAATGCAGGAGCGATAGGAATTGAACCTACAACCTCTGGTTTTGGAGACCAGCGCTCTACCGATTGAGCTACACTCCTATAATTCAAAGTTTACTCTAAAATTTCCGAAACAACCCCAGAACCAACAGTTCTACCACCTTCTCTTATCGCAAAACGCAATCCTTTATCCATTGCTATTGGTACTTGCAACTCCACTTCTATACTTACATTGTCCCCTGGCATTACCATCTCCTTTCCATCTAGCAATTTTATGCTCCCAGTTACATCCGTTGTCCTTAAATAAAACTGTGGCTGATAATTTCCAAAAAATGGTGTATGCCTTCCTCCTTCTTCTTTCTTCAATATATACACCTCCGCATTAAATTTCTTATGCGGGGTTATTGTCCCTGGTTTTGCCAATACTTGCCCTCTCTCCACTTCTTCTCTCTTTGTTCCTCTTAGTAGTATTCCTACATTGAGTCCTGCACTTCCCTTATCTAGCAACTTCTTAAACATCTCAACACCAGTACATATCGTCTTTTGCGTCCCTTTCAGACCTATTATCTCTATCTCGTCCCCTGTCTTTATCTCCCCCTTCTCTATTCTTCCTGTTACTACCGTCCCTCGGCCCGATATTGAAAATACATCTTCTATTGGCAACAAAAACGGCAAATCTATAGGCCTTGGAGGTACTGCCACATACTCATCTAACTTCTCCATCAATTTATCTATTGATTTCTTTCCATACTCACTACTATCATCCTCTAATGCTTTTAACGCAGACCCAACTATCATAGGCACTTCATCACCTGGAAATCCATACTTACTCAGCAACTCTCTCACTTCCATTTCTACCAAATCTATCATATCAGCATCAGCAACATCAGCTTTATTTATATATACCACGATATATCCAACACCCACCTGTTTTGCCAGCAATATATGCTCTCTCGTTTGTGGCATCGGCCCATCAACCCCTGACACTACCAATATCGCTGCATCCATCTGTGCTGCACCTACTATCATATTCTTTACATAATCAGCATGTCCAGGGCAATCAACGTGTGCATAGTGTCTCTTTTCTGTTTGATATTCAACATGCGCTGTTGCTATTGTTATACCTCTCTTTCTCTCTTCTGGCGCTTTATCTATTTGATCATATGCTACAAAATTACCATAATGCTTTGTTATCGCCGCTGTTAACGTTGTCTTCCCATGATCCACATGTCCTATCGTTCCCACGTTTACATGCGGCTTTCCAAATGCTTCTACTATCGCTGTCATAATTACTAACCTTTAATTATACTTTAACTTTAACTCATCAACCACATATTGTGGCACTTGTTCATAACAAGAAAAATGCATACTATACTGAGCTCTTCCCTGAGATATAGAACGCAAAACATTTATATAACCAAACATATTGGCAAGAGGAACCGAAGCAGTAATTATTTTGCTATTATTACCTAAATCCAGCATATCAACAACACTGCCTCTTCTACTATTTATATCACCCATAACATCACCCATATATTCTTCAGGAGTAATGATTTCCACTTTCATTATAGGTTCTAGCATTTTTGGACCAGCTTTATTTGCCATTTCCTTAAAAGCACCTTTAGCAGCAAGTTCAAAAGCCAAAGGACTAGAATCAACATCATGAAAAGCACCATCAAGAAGAGTAGCCTTAAAATCAATCAATGGAAAGCCAGAAATTATACCACCTTCTTTTATCAACTCTAAGCCATTTTGCACTCCAGGTATATACTCTTTTGGAATAGCACCGCCTACAATTTTACTTTCAAACTGAAAGCCAAAACCAGGCTCAAGAGGTTCGAATTTTATTTTAACTTTAGCAAACTGACCAGCACCACCTGATTGTTTTTTATGAGTATAATCAATTTCAACAGATTTAGTGATAGTTTCACGATATGCAACTTGAGGCGCACCAACGTTAGCTTCAACATTAAACTCGCGCTTCATTCTATCAATAATAATCTCAAGATGCAGCTCACCCATACCTTTCAATATAGTCTGCCCACTCTCCGCATTTACTGACATCCTTAAAGAAGGATCTTCTGCAACCAATCTATTCAAAGCAACACCTAATTTTTCCTGATCTGAGGTAGTTTTCGGTTCTATAGCAGTTTCAATAACAGGATCAGGAAATTCCATACGCTCTAATAGTATAGGAAAATCAGATGAACATAAAGTATCACCAGTAATTGTTTTCTTTAATCCAACTAAGGCAACTATATCGCCAACTTTAGCTTCGTTTATATCTTCTCTGTTATTTGCATGCATAAGCAACATTCTACCAATTCCTTCAGTCTCATTCTTTCCAGCATTTAACACAGCAGATTTAGATTTTAACTTACCAGAATAAATACGAATAAACGTCAAGCTACCTACAAATTTATCCGTCATCACTTTAAACGCAAGAGCAACGAATTTCTCTTTTTCTGAAGGTTTGATCTCAATTTTCTTTTCTGAATCTTTAGGATCAGTTCCAATAATTACATCAATATCAATAGGAGAGGGTAAAAAATCAACCACACCATCTAAAAGTGATTGCACGCCTTTGTTTTTAAAAGCTGACCCACATAATACAGGGACAAATTTTCTTTTAATGGTCCCATTTCTCACACACTTTTTCAATAAATCAATTGGCAGATCGTTAGATTCAAAGTAAGTATTTATCGCCTCATCATCCATTTCAGCTGCAGCATCTAATAAAAGATTTCGATACTCTTGAGCCTTATCAAGCAAATCGGAAGGAATATCTTCATAAGAAAATTTAGCGCCCAATGTTTCTTCTTGCCATATAATAGCTTTCATAGAAATAAGATCGATTATGCCTTTAAAATCTTTCTCACTTCCTATTGGCAACTGAATAACTAAAGGTGATGCGCCAAGCTTTGTTTTTATCATATCGACACATCGATAAAAATTTGCCCCGATTCTATCCATTTTATTAACAAAGCAGATACGAGGAACGGTATATTTATCAGCTTGACGCCAAACTGTCTCAGACTGAGGCTCAACTCCAGCAACTCCATCAAATACAGCAACTGCACCATCCAAAACCCTCAAAGATCTCTCAACCTCAATAGTGAAATCAACATGACCAGGAGTATCTATTATATTAATCCTATGATCATTCCAAAAACATGTTGTTGCAGCAGAGGTAATTGTAATGCCACGCTCCTTCTCTTGCTCCATCCAATCCATAGAAGCCGCACCATCGTGCACTTCACCAATCCTATTTTGTTTACCAGTATAAAATAAAATACGCTCTGTTGTGGTGGTCTTGCCAGCATCTATATGAGCCATTATTCCTATATTTCTATACCTAGATATTAAAACTTCCATACCACAATCAATCAGCTAATATTAAAAACGAAGATGAGAAAATGCCTTATTAGCTTCAGCCATTTTATACTTTTCTTCACACATCTTAAATGCACCACCACATTTATTATAAGCATCTAATATTTCAGACTGCAAACAATAAATAGTAGTTCTACCGCTCTTTTTTCGAGCAGCAGAAGTTGCTCTAGCAATCCACCTTAATGCCAAAGAAATTGCTCTATCTTGACGAATTTCAACAGGGACTTGATAAGTTGCACCACCAATACGCCGAGAGCGTACTTCTATAGAAGGGGTAACATTTTCTACTGCTGTTTCAAAAATTGATAAGGCATCTTTGCCTATTTTCTTTTCAGCTAAGGACAAAGCACTATAAGCAATCTTTTCTGCAATAGATTTTTTACCACATTTCATAATTATATTAATAAAACGCATAAGCAAGACACTACCATAACGAGAGTCAGGGCTTGTTCTTTTTTTTGCTTTATTACGACGTGCCATAAATTTTAACCAGATTTCTTTACACCATATTTTGAACGAGCTTTCTTTCGATTTTGCACACCACGCAGATCAAGAGCACCTCTTATTATGTGATAACGTACACCCGGCAAATCCTTAACTCGCCCACCACGTATTAAAACAACGGAATGCTCTTGTAAATTATGACCTTCGCCAGGTATATAAGCCGTCACTTCACCGTATCCACTAATCTTTACTCTAGCTACCTTACGTAGTGCTGAATTAGGCTTTCTAGGAGTTGTAGTATATACCTTAGTGCAAACACCCCTTCTTTGAGGATTGCATTTTCCCAAAGCTGGCACCTTCTTCTTGCGAGTTAACCCTGATCTACCTTTACATATTAATTGATTTATCGTAGGCATATACTGTAAATTTAAAACTCTGAAAACAACTAAGTCTTAGTTATAAAATAATAAACCTCAATAGTCAATATAAAAATAAACATTACTACTCTAATAATCTCAGCCTAATTGCTTTGAAAGCTACCGATAATTATATGCTAAAGCGCATATTGGTTTTAATATTAAGAAATTATCACTTGCTGTGGTCGAATTAATATAGATATGGAACAAGTAATATACTGTGATAGCTATCAAAGAATATGCAGAAAATAATCCTTATAATAGAGCCAAGAGCTTCTAACATTAATGCAAAAATACTAACCGAATTACCAGTAAAGCCAGATGATTTTTACAATCCTACTCTTGACACTTAGATTTAATGCAGCTACCCTAAGTTCAAAATTCTATACTCAATTTTGCTGTTCTTGTATACAAGGAACACGTTTTTAGAATAATGAAAACAATCAGCGCTTTAATTAAAGAAGGGTCAAAGCTACTATCATCACATAGAATTGAATCACCACATTTGGATTGTGAAATCATCATGCAGTACGTACTTGGAGTAGAAAGATCATTCACAATCATGAATCACACCAATCAGGTACCAAGAAACAAAGAACTTCTATTCTGGCAATTAACAAAAAAAAGAGCAGAAAGATATCCAATATCGCAAATAATAGGTAATCGTGAATTCTGGAGTAAAAATTTTATAGTTAACCAACATGTTCTAGATCCAAGACCAGATAGTGAAACAGTAATTTCAACAGTGTTAAAATATTACCAAAATAAGAAGCAAAAAATAAAAATTGCAGATTTTGGCACAGGCACAGGCTGTTTGTTGATCTCCATACTTAGTGAGTATGAATATGCTATTGGAGTTGGTTTTGAAAAAAGCCTGGAAGCATACAAAATTACCTGCCAGAACACAAAGAAACATAATCTTCTCAACAGAGCTAAAATATTTCCAAATTCGTGGACAGAATGTAGAGATTTATTTGATCTCATAATAAGCAATCCTCCATATATCAAAAGAAGTAAGTTAAAAGATCTGCAAGCTGAAGTACAAAAAGAGCCAAGAATTGCTCTTGATGGTGGTATCGATGGATTGAGCTGTTACCTGAGTATTTTTCCAATATTGAAAAAGTGCCTTAAAAAAGATGGGTTTGCGATACTGGAAATAGGCGAAGATCAAAGCAATATTGACAAAATAATACCCTTATATGGACTGGCTTTTCAGGAATACGTATACGACTTGGCTGGAATGAAAAGATGCATTGTTGTAAAGCAAGATAAAGAACATGACTAGTAGAACGCTAGCTTTCTAAGAACCTGTTCATAATCTCAAGAAAGGCATAAAGTAAGAAATAGAGTGTATAAATTAGGATATATGAGGAGTGTATACCCAAGTGACATAAGTCGAGAGAAGTTTGAGATTATTTCACCAGATCTGGAGTCTTGTGGAAAAAACAAAACCAAGAAAACTTGATTTGTATGATATATTTTGCGGAGTATTGTACACCCTAAAAAGTGGTTATCAATGGAGGATGCTACCAAAAGAGTTTCCAAGACGGCGCAATTGTTATGATTATTTCAAAAATGGAGTGAAAAAGTAAAAGGAAAGAAAAAACCAGCTTTTGCATAATTGACGCTCAGAGTGTAAAGAACGCAGACACTGATGAAGAAAAAGGCTATGACTCTGGTAAAAAAATCTCAGGAATAAAACGCCATATCGCACAAGATATAGATGTTTGCTATTTATTCTTAAGCTTATTTAAATAGCATTTTACTTTTTTTAGTATGTAGAGATTTTCTAGGAATTATTCTATTGAATTCTATGATATTATTTTTTGTAACATTGTTATACATACCATAAGAGTGAACTGACGAAATTTCTAAAGGAGTTTTATGGCTTAGCTACATGATACTGACACTCAAGTAAATTTTCATCAATGACGCAATTTGCTATGTCTATATCTCACATAGCTTACAACTTGCTTTACTCCTTTTACTTTTCTTGCAATTGCTATTACAGCTTTTAATTCCGCCTTATTTTGAGCTATACCCATCAAATAAACGACTCTATCAACTGTATTAACGCTATAATTAATTGATTTAATATTTCTTTTTCCCAGAAGCCTCGTGCTTATCTCTGCTGTTATCATACCATCGACAGTAACATCTAGCATAGAAGACATTTTAATTGGTGTAACTCTTATTTCATTTATCACTTCTTTAATCTCTTTTTGCTGCCAAGCTATTTTCTCTGCCGTGAGTTGCTTTTCATGATTATCAACATTTCCAATGAGTAATACTCTTCCTTCACTCACTTTAACTTTTATAGATGAGAATAGTCCGTGTTTTAAGAGTCCCTTATTGATTCTTATTACTATAGTTGTATCATCAATAATGTTTCCCAAGGATTTATCTTGCATTGTTATTGCTGTAGCCGCTGCAGTTGCTGTTACCACTATACCACTCACAAGAGTCGTACAGCCACTCTGTGTAATCAGAAAAATTGCGAGTAAGAAGCTTGCTATTAATCTCATTATTAATCTCCAGAGTTTAGAGCTTTAATTAAAGAATATTAATAAGCTTTTTTTATTGTGTAAATACTATAAATTGAATAAGCCTTGAATATTTCTAAGACAGTACTTATCTTAATAATGTTAGTTAAAGTAATTCAGGCTTAGATTCATAGTGGAGTTAACCAGTATTATAAGTTCAGTCTGTAGTATTAAAATCTAATCTTTAAATTGCATAAGATGACAGAAGTGGTTATCTATAAGTTAATGAAGGGTTCTTGCGGATATGGCGAAATTGGTAGACGCGCCAGGTTTAGGTCCTGGTGAGCTTGCTCGTGGGGGTTCAAGTCCCTCTATCCGCACTTAAAGTCATGTAACTCAGGTTTTAAGAGAAAATTTATAATTACTAAGTACACTTTTGTTTGTATAAGAACCTGTTCTTAAGGATTGTATTTAACTTAAATTCTGGTAAAATGGCTTTATTAAAACATAAATAAAATATTGATAACAGGTTGTAATGTCTAGTAATATAACTCAAAATGCAGTCGAAGCAGATACATTAAGTAATATATATACCTATAAGGAACTTAGTGTAGATAAACTAAAGTATGAGTATGAAATCACAGTTAGTAGTGATTATATAGAACAAAAGATAAACTCTAGATTACAAGAAATAGCGAAGGATGCAAAACTGCCTGGATTTAGATCTGGAAAGATGCCTTACGATCTTGTTGTTACAAATTATAAAAACGAAGCTTTGGAATATGTGATACAAGATACGATTGACTATTGCTCAAGTGATTTAATGAAAAAAATCGAAGTTAAGTCTAACATCCATCCTAAGGTTGATATTATGTCATTACCAAACCTGGATAAAAAGGATGAAAAAGGCGACTTTCTGTACAAATTATCTTTTGAATCGATGCCAAAAGTGCCAGTAATAGATCTTGATAAAATAAATTTGAAGAAAGTTAAGGCAAAAATCAAAGAAGGAGACATAAAAGAATTTATTGATTCTATAAAAACAAAATTTCCTAACCTTGTCTCTGTTAATGATGCTTCTTATCAAGCAAAAAACGAGGATAAACTGATAATTGACTTTGAAGGGCGAATTAGAAATAAGCTCTTTCAAGGTGGAAGTGGCAAAAATTTTACTGTTAATTTAGGATCTGGAACATTTATAAATGGTTTTGAAGATCAATTAATTGGCATGAAAAAAGGGGAAACAAAAAGCTTTAAGTTGAGATTTCCTGAAGATTATCAGGTAATTTCCCTTGCGGGGCAGGAGGCTGCTTTTTCTGTTCGAGTTAATGATATTCAGATTGCCAAAGATTTGCAAAGTGATAATGAAATAGCTAGGAGAATTGGTTTTGAAGATCATTCTTCGCTAATAAATCATGTAAAAGAAGTAATTGATAATCAGTGTAAAGAAATGGGAGATCTCTTAATTAAGAAAGAGCTATTTGATTGTTTGGATGCTAGTTATAGTTTTGATTTGCCTATAGAAGTAGTAAAACAGGAACAGCAGAGAGTGGAAAGAGAGTTGAATGCTAAAGATGATTCTTGTAAAGAAGCTGAAAGACGCGTAAAGCTTGCAATGCTATTTATGGAGTTCAGTAAAGAACATGAAATATCATTAACTCAAAGTGATATTATGAATGTTATTGTAAATCAATATGTCAGTAAAGATGTATCATTTGACAGAGTATTTAAACATTTTAAATCAGACGGACAATTTCAGGAATTAGTTAGAGGGCAAGCGCTTGAGTATAAAGTGACAGATTATATGATAGAAAAAGCTAGTAAAGAAGAACAGATTGTTTCTGTGAAAGAATTAAAGGAATTATTTGATAATATTTGATAGGAAAAGGTATGACTCTTATACCAATTGTAGTTGAACAAACTAGTCGCGGTGAGCGGGCTTATGACATATATTCAAGGCTAGTAAAAGAAAGAATAATTTTCGTAACTGGCCCTATTGAAGACAACATGGCCAGCGTAATAGTAGCACAGCTTTTATTTTTAGAATCGGAAAATCCCGATAAAGACATTTGTATGTATATTAACTCACCAGGTGGTGTTGTAACTGCTGGTTTGTCGATCTACGATACAATGCAGTATATAAATCCAGACGTTTCAACTTTGTGTATAGGTCAAGCTGCATCTATGGGTTCTTTGTTGCTTACAGCTGGTGCAGAGGGTAAACGTTACTCGCTACCTCATTCAAGAATTATGATACATCAGCCATCTGGTGGTTATCATGGGCAAGCAACTGATATAGAAATACATGCTAATGAAATTTTGCGAGTTAAGAAAAAATTAAATCAAATTTATGAAAAACATACTGGAAATTCACTAAAGAAAATTGAAGAAATGATGGAAAGAGATAAATTCATGGATCCTGAAGAAGCAATGAAAACTGGCTTAATTGACAGAGTAATAGCTGAGCGTAAAGATATGAAGATTGAAAATATTAAAGTTAAACAAAAGGTAGTTTAATGGATAACAATAATGATTTACACTACTGTTCTTTTTGTAACAAGGCACAAAACGAAGTAGATAAATTGATTACTAACTCTTCAGATGGTTTAAAGGTGTTCATTTGTAATGAATGCATAGAGTTATCCCATAAAGCAATAAGTCAAAAGAAAGAGAGAGCTTTTAATTCAGATCATATATCTGATATGAAGCTATTACTAAAGAAACCTGAAGATATAAAAAATTTTCTTAGTAAGCATGTTGTAGGTCAGGAACATGCGCAACACGTTTTATCTGTGGCTATGTATAACCATTGTCAATCCATGGTGCAACTTCATTCTATAAGTGATATTGAAATTGAGAAGTCAAATATAATGCTTATTGGCCCTACTGGTTCTGGTAAGACTTTGCTAGCAAAAACACTTGCTAAAGTTTCAGATGTGCCATTTGCTATGGCCGATGCGACAACTTTGACTGAGGCAGGTTATGTAGGTGATGATGTAGAAAGCGTGTTGTCACGTCTATTACAAGCTGCAAATTATGATGTTGCAAAGGCACAGCATGGTATAGTGTTTATCGATGAAATAGACAAGATCACAAGAAAGTCTGAAAGCGCTTCAATAACCCGTGATGTTTCAGGTGAAGGGGTCCAACAAGCTCTACTAAAAATCATGGAAGGTACGGTTGCTTATGTTCCTCCACAAGGAGGGCGAAAACACCCGCAACAAGAGTTTATACAAGTAGACACTAGTAACATACTATTTATTTGTGGAGGAGCTTTTGAAGGCCTAAATAAAATTATTGAGGCAAGAAAAAAGGGAACATCAGTTGGCTTTGGAGCGGATATAAGTCAGTCTAAAGCACAAAAGAAAAAAAATGCTTTACGCGATGCTCAACCTGAGGACTTAATCAAATTCGGTTTGATACCCGAATTTGTAGGACGGGTTCCAATAACTGCCGTTCTAGATGAGCTTGATCACGAGGATTTAATACATGTGTTGACAGA
Organism: Wolbachia endosymbiont (group B) of Cyclophora punctaria; assembly: GCF_964028235.1. Classification (NCBI taxonomy): domain Bacteria; kingdom Pseudomonadati; phylum Pseudomonadota; class Alphaproteobacteria; order Rickettsiales; family Anaplasmataceae; genus Wolbachia; species Wolbachia endosymbiont (group B) of Cyclophora punctaria. The sequence goes on along the minus strand of NZ_OZ034749.1, from coordinate 367,582 downwards.
GCCAAGAAATGCGCTAGTAAAACAATATAAAGCATTGCTTGCATTTAGTAAAGTAAACCTTGAGTTTTCAGATGAAGCAATATCAGCTATTGCTAAAAAAGCTATAAGCTATAAAACAGGTGCAAGGATGTTACGTGCTATCTTAGAGTCACTTTTGCTTGATGTTATGTATATATCCGGCAACGGAGGTTTTGAAGGTAGAACTATAACGGTTACTAAGAAAATGGTAGAATTAGGCAAAGCGACGATTAATCATAATAATAAGGGTAGTGTTATAACGGTTAATGATTAATTTGAGGCATATATTATGAATATTGGACATGCTGTAAACTTTAATTCTACTGTATTACCAGTATTACCTCTAAGAGATGTAGTAATTTTTCCAAATATAATGCTGCCTTTATTCGTAGGTAGAGAAAAATCTGTTCATGCACTAGAGTATGCAATAAGTAGCAGTAGTCACCAAAACGAGATTTTTCTCATAGCACAAAAAGATGGTTCTATTGATAATCCAGAGCCAGAGAATCTTTATGAAGTAGGCGTGTTAGCAAATATTATACAACCATTAATAAAACTGCCTGACAATGCAGTAAAAGTCATGATTCATGGGGTAAGAAGGGGAAGAGTTATAGAATATATTAGCTCTCACACTTTGTTAGAGGCCAGAGTAGCGTTGGATGGTCATTATGAGTATGGAGAAAATGAAGACAATATTGATTTAGAAGCTTTAAGGCGTTCTGTTATAGATGCATTCGACAATTGGTGTAAACTAAGCAAGAAAAGTCGGCCCGAGATTATTATTGACCCCATTGATCAAGTTAAAGAGGTTAATCAAATTGTAGATATGATAGCTTCGCACTTAAATATAAAGGTATCAGATAAGCAAAACATACTTGAAGTTTATAACCCAAAAGAGCGTTTAAAAAAAGTTTTTGCTCTTATTGAGAGAGAAATAAGTATTTTGAGTGCACAAAACCGCTTGTATAAGACAATTAAATCACAGGTTGAAAGTACTCAAAGAGTTTACCTTAATGAGCAATTAAAAGCTATACAGAAAGAATTAGGTGAGTTTGAAAATGGAGATGAAGGGAATATACTCAATGAATTTGAAAAAAAGATAAATGAAACAAAGCTTTCTGAAGAAGCAAAAGAGAAAGCCATAACTGACTTAAAGAGATATAAGAAAATGAATCCCATTTCTCCTGAAGCAACAGTTATATCTAGTTACTTGCATTGGTTGCTTGATTTACCATGGAGAAAGTACAAAGATGCAAAAATTAACTTAAATGCGGCTAAAAAAATCTTAGATGAAAATCATTATGGCATAGAGAAAGTAAAAGATAGAATAATAGAATTTTTAGCAGTATTAAAGAGAGTAAAAGAGATAAAGGGTCCTATACTTTGCTTAGTTGGACCACCTGGTGTTGGTAAAACTTCTTTAGCTAAGTCTATGGCAAAAGCAGTAGGAAGAGATTTTGTTCGCATATCTCTTGGTGGTATACGTGATGAGTCTGAAATACGAGGACACAGGAAAACTTATATTGGCTCAATGCCTGGTAAAATCATTCAACACATGAAAAAAGCTAATTCATGCAACCCGCTTTTCCTTCTTGATGAAATAGATAAGATGGGTTCTGATTCGCGTGGTGATCCTGCATCTGCATTACTTGAGGTTTTGGATACTGAGCACAATAAACATTTTACAGATCATTACTTGGAAGTTGAGTTTGATCTTTCAAGTGTAATGTTTGTAGCCACAGCAAATAGCTTAAATTTACCGCATCCTTTGCGTGATAGGATGGAAATTATACAATTATCTGGGTATACCGAAGACGAGAAGATCAGTATTGCTACACATCACCTTATTCCAAAATTAAAAAAAGAGCATGGTTTGCATCAGAAGGAGTGGGAAATAACCAATGAAGCATTATACGAGTTGATACGTTTATATACACGTGAAAGCGGCGTGCGAAGCATGGAAAGGGAACTTGCAAAACTCATGAGAAAAGCAGTTAAAGCAATATTAACTGATAAAAATAAGAAAATATCTGTAGAGATTGGTAATTTACAAGATTATCTAGGGGTACGTAAGTATACCTTTGGCATTGCAGAAAATGAGAGTTTGGTAGGGATAGTAACTGGTCTTGCCTATACTGAAACAGGTGGTGATATTTTGATGATAGAGTCAGTCCTAATTCCTGGTAAAGGGGAGATAAAATATACAGGAAAGCTTGGAGAAGTTATGCAAGAGTCTATAAAAGCTGCGTATAGTTATGTGCGATCAAATTGTTTATTTTTCGGTATAAAGCCCGAAAAATTTCAAAATAATGATATACATTTGCATGTACCTGAAGGTGCTGTGCCAAAAGATGGTCCCTCTGCTGGCAGTGCAGTATGTACGTCTATTGTTTCTCTCATGACAAATATATCAGTTAACAAAAGTGTTGCTATGACAGGCGAAGTAACATTGCGCGGTAGAGTTTTGGCTATCGGGGGCTTGAGAGAAAAATTGCTTGCTGCGCTAAGAGGATCAATCAAAACTGTGATTATACCAAGTGAAAATGAGAAAGATATGCAGGAGATTCCCGCAAATATTAAAGAAGGGATCAACGTAATTTTTGTTAAGAATATTGATGAAGTTATAAAAATTGCTTTAACTCGCCCTATTACTTCAATTGATGGTGATAGTCAAAATAGTCTACCTTCCTCCATAGAAAATAAAGATAGTACCTTCTCTGCGTTAGAAACATTAAAGCACTAAATTGAAAAGGTTTATGCAATTTTCGTTTCTTTTTTTTTAACCTCAAAGCTCTGATTTGAATACATAAATTACAAGTAACATATATGGCAATTTCATAAGTTCATTTTTCAAGCATATATTGCAATATCTCACTAGCAATTGCAACATCTTGGCGTGGAGTTTTGCCATGTTCTATAAACACTGAGATTGCATAGCGCGGATCATGGTAGGGGCCATAAGCGATAAACAATTTATGACTTTCACCTTTAGAGTTTATCTCTGGTGTACCGGTTTTGCCAGCAATTTGTATACTGCCTAGTCCTTTTCTATAGTTAGAATTCACCACGTCAAACATAGCTTTTCGAACCACACTAAGATGCTCATGATTCACATCAATATCAAGAAAGTCTTGCCCTGGTTTACTCATCTCAATGTGGGGAATTACCTCCTTTCCTGTTGCAACCCTCGCTGCAAGAACCGCAAGCTGTAATGGCGTTGTAAGTAAATACCCTTGTCCTATAACTAAGTTAATGGTATCACCTAAATACCACTCTGAATATAGCTTGCGTGCACGCCAATCCACATCAGGCAACAATCCCGGAGCTTCTTCCTTAAACATTCCAATTAATGGTCCACTTCCTATACCAAATTTGCTAGCCATTTCTAGTAGAGAATCTACATTTATTTTTTTTCCTATATTATAAAAGTAAGTGTTGCATGAGAAGGCCATTGCCTCGTTTAAAGATACATATCCATGGACTTTGCTTTTTAGGCAACGAAATTTTCGTTCACCTATTTTCATATATCCCCTACACGAGAACTTTTCTTCTGGTGTTATTATTCCATCTTTTAAACCCGCAAGCGCATCTATTATTTTAAATATTGAACCAGGTGGAATTTGATATGATAATGCACGGTTTACAAGCGGTAATGAAGGATTGTTTAAATTTTTCCAAGTTTCATTTGATAATCTGCTAGTGAAAAGATTATTATCGTAAGAAGGTGAATTATATAATGCTAAAATTTCTCCGTTATTTACATCAATTACCACTGTGGAACCTTGGTGGTCTTTAAATATCTCTGCAATTTTCTTCTGTAAATCAACATCAATTGTTAGCTGTATATCTTGTCCATCTTGCTGCGGTATGCTAGATAACTCTCTCATGATACGCTTCTTAGAATTTATTTCCTGCTCAGATTTTCCGGTCTTGCCTTTTAATACATGATCATATGTATATTCAATTCCACTAACCCCTGCTTCATTTATGTCTTGCTGTTTTTTTGTATATCCGATTATATGAGAACATATCGAACCAAACGGGTAATAACGTTTATAAAGAGCAGTTATTTTTGTATCTGATGATTTTGTTGTATCAGGTTTAATTTCTGATAACATCTGCAAATCAACTTCCCTAGTAAAGGTTTTTTGCCCATCAAATAAAACAATATACGAAATTTTGTTTACTGCGAGTTCAACGCTATTCCTATCCAAAATCCTGCCTCGTTTAGGCACAATAGTAACAACTTTTGTCCTATTATTATTGGATAGCACTTCATATTTTTGTCTATCTCGTACTTGTAAAGTATACAACCTATAACTAAAAATAGCAGAAATAGTAAGCTGAATACCACCTAATATGAATGCCCTGCGGTTGAAGACCTTGTTTTTTGTCCACATAGAATTCCTTTAGAATGCACTCCTTCTCCTTTTATTGGCATATTTCTAGCTTTCACCACATCACAAATCCTCTTTTCCCAATCACTTAAGGTAACAAGCTCATAACCCCATTTTTTTAGTATTTTAATAATCTGAGGTAAAGCTTCAACTGTATTTGATTTGTTATCGTGATCATGGAACAATATAATCGCTCCATTATGTACATTGCTTAAAACTCTTTCAACCAGAATCTCTGATTTATCGCCTTGCCAGTCCAGAGAATCAACTGTCCATAGTATGGAACACATATTTAATCGATTAGTATTTTCGATCAAATTATCATTGTGACATCCATATGGTGGACGAAACCATTTTACATTCTGTTCTGTTGCATTTTTAATTGCCACATTTGTCTTTTCCAGTTCTTGCAATTGCTCCTCACTTGAAAGTGATGTCAACTTCCTATGCGACCAAGAATGATTACCTAATTCATGACCTGCTTTATGGATTTTGTTTACTATTTCAGATGTTTTTTTATTTATACGCTCACCAAGCACAAAAAATGTCGCTTTTGTTTCATTGCTCTCTAGAATATTAATAATATCTCCTGCTCTATTATAAGACGGTCCATCATCAAACGTAAGTGCAACGAACTTATCTTTGTTATTCAATAATTTCTTTATATTACTTAAATTTCTATATGATAGATCCAAATCACAACTGAGCCCACGATATGGTAAGTTAAAGTTACAATCACTACAGAAAACTGCGCTTGAATATAGCAAAAGAAAAGCGATTATTCTTATAAACATATATAATCAGCAAAGTGATAGAGTACTACACTTTTTTGCTAAATTAAACCACTTTTAACAGCTACTGTTTACTTCGTTACTTTATCAATATATTATATTAATAACTTTATATAATATAGTATGATTGCAAATATAAATACCGTTGCACTTCAGGGAACCAGCACAGTAAATGTTAATGCACAAATTCACATGGCAAATGGTATTCCAGCTTTTAAAGCAACAAGGACAACATTGCAAATTTAGAGTTCAAAAGGGTTATTCCTCGAGAACTACTGCGTCAGAAAGTTGGCGTTGAATTTGTATATAATGTTGACCTTGGAGGTTTTTATGAATAATAGTGAGAGAAAAGAAAAATTGGAAACTCGCATTTTATCAAGTAGAGGCAGGTCTTTACTTGACCATGAGCTACTGGAACGTACTCTATCTGAATGTGAAGAAGGAAGAGAAGTGGCCAAAAAGCTAATAGAGCTCTTTAGTAGTTTAGGAAGGGTAATTAACGCTGACTTTCATGAGCTAAAAAATGTTACAGGAATGAATGATGGAGCAATAGCAAGTATCTTTTGTCTGAAAGAGATTTTCGATAGGATACTGAAAGGTAAGTTAAAAAAGCTGTCGATTCTTGATAACAGAGAAGAGCTACTAAAATACTTTAAAACAGCAATAGGGCAGTCACGAAAGGAAAGCTTGCGAGTAATATACTTAGATCGAAGTGGTCATTTGATATACGAGTATATTCAAGACTGTGGAACTATAGACAGAGTACCTCTATATGTGAGAGAAATAATCAAACAGGGATTACTGATCGATGCATCATCTATTGCAATTTCACATAATCATCCAAGTGGAGATACAGAACCATCAAAGGAGGATGAGGATAACACACTTACATTAGCTGCAACCTGCGAAAATGTAGGAATGAAATTAATAGATCACATAATCGTAACACAGAAGAGCCACTTTAGTTTTTATGATAGTGGTTTATTGTAATCTGTAGACCGGAAGGAAAGTTCTCCAACTTTCCTTCTTTTTTTCTACTTCATAAATTAAAAAATTCAATATAAGCTTGAGCAGCTAAAATTAGTAATGAAAGGTGGAATTAGGCAAAAAAATAAAAGAACTTAGATTATACTGTGGTTTAACACAAACTGAGTTGGGAAAGAAAATAGGCGTTTCGTATAGACAAATACAAAGGTACGAAAATAGTTCAAACCAAATTTTGGCCAGTAGGCTATACGACTTAGCAAAAGCACTATCGATTAATGTGGCTGATTTTTTTACTGATGTGCATGTCGACTCACATGAAACTTATGATGAAGAAATACTAAAATTAGTCAAAGGATATAATGAAATTAAAAGCAAAAGGTTACGTAGCGTAGTTTATATATTGGTAAAATCTTTTTCTCAAAGTTACAATGAGAGTTAGTATTGCTTCAATACCTCAGTTAATATATTAATAAATGATTGTACAAGATGAACAACATCCTATTGATAAACAAATAGGTGAAAGAATAAGGAAGAGAAGGTTAATATGCGGTTTTAGCCAAAGAGACTTAGGAAAAAAGCTCGGAATTTCATTTCAGCATATACAAGGATATGAAACTGGAGAGGTAAGGCTTGTAATTGATAGATTGTATAATTTGGCAGAAGCTTTGTCCGTTGATATGTCATATTTTTTTACCAAAGCTTCTGAAGACTTACACGATAAGGCCTTTTGTAGCGATGTGGGTAGTGAAGAAATATCAAGGCTAGTGAGGGAATACAGGAAAATTAAGGATGAAACGTTGCGTGATATTGTGCATTCAGTGATAAAAGCGCTTGCCAATAAATAATATTGCCTGAATATATCTTCAATCCACTTCTACAAGCAATGCTAGTTAAGGTAAATTTTTTATGGTAATTTTGATTAAATTTCAAGAACTACTTTACTTTGCAATAATTATGGCTATGTAAAAACATAGCCACCAATCAAGAACGTCCTAAAGATGTCGTTTTGGTATCTTTTAATTTGCTCACCCAAGAAAAGGTCTCACTACTTTTAGAATTTTGGTCGCCCCACCTTCCACATCTAGTAAAGCTGCCTTTTTCCACTACTTCTTTAACAGACATTCCACCAAATAAACAACCCTTTCCTACGATTTCTCCTATTTCTTGCAACTCGTTCCACATTTCTTCATCTTCTACCTCAACTTGTACTTGATGATAGTCTTCTGTGTCATGATATACCATTAAATTTAGCTCTCCTAGGCTAGTGCAAAGTGTTACTGTAAAAGCGCTGTTATCGGATATATCTACGTAATTTCTTTTACCGTCTTTCCCAGTTTTGACCTCAACTTCACCATCACCTATTTTTATGATACTACCGCCAAGGTTTAAGTCTCCTTTACTTAAGCCCAAATTTTTTGCACCTTCTACAACTTTGGCAACATCAACTATGCAGCTATGTGAAAATTCAATATAGAAGGTCTTATTATCGATTTCTACATCTTCAACAGTTCCTTCTATAGTAGCGTCTTCTCCAACTTCCCTAAGTTTCTTGAGCCTACTATATATTTGTGGCTCAATTTCTTTTTGCACTTTTTGATACATTTCAGCTATTTTCTTATCAACTTGTACATTAAAATCTGCTCCATGTAAGGCTAACTTTCTGATTATATCTTCTTGTTTATTTTCTTTGAATTCATCACGATACATCTTAAACATTGTAACGTTAGTGAAGCTAAAGCCATCTTCGTTGCGAGCGTTTACTCTTATTCCTAAATCCAAAGCTTCATCGACGATTTTACTTAATTTGTCTAGATTTTCAGCTGCAATAGCTTTTTCCAAGAATTCATTTAATTTCACATTTTCATATTCACTTAGCCTTATCTTGCATAAAGCTGATCGAAATGGATTGAGCTCCTCAGGATATGTTAAGACAGGTAATTTACTAATCTTTTTATTTGCTGTTGGAGCAGCTTTTATAAAATTAGGTATAACCCTTCTTTTGCTATTCGCTCTACCGCTTTTAACATTTTACTAGACAATTTTTTACCATTTATTTTTTTCATTGTAACCCTCACTTAATTTCATTACTATTCGATCATATCGTGATAAATATTATTTAATTGTTAATATTATACGACTTATTGATTTACTGTATATTATAATAACAAGTTTTGCGGGCATCTACACTAGAAAAACACATCCTATAAAAATTATTTCAGTTTCAACAAAAATGGGGTATCGTAATCGTAAAATTGAAAAAAATGGATATCCTATCTTACTCTACTGAAAAGCTGAAAAAGCATTGTCAGCTACTTGATGATGAAGAAAAAATAGTTCTATATGAGCAGCTGCTAGACAAGGCTAAAGATATACTTGAAAACTCAAGAGATGATATTGCAAAGTTGAAAGAGGTAAGCAAAGCAGTTGTAGCAATAGAGGAAACTACCGATAAGCAGTTACTAGAAAAGTTTAATGATGATCACCCGCTAAGAGAAGTGGACATTTTAATCTACTCTCCTCAAGGAAATACTGAATATCTATTCAGCATAGATAACTCATCAGAGCTTTATGATTTAAAAGAAGATAAAGAAAAAGCTCTTTATAATGCAGTAAAGTTAAATGATGTTGAGCTTGTAAAAAAGCTGCTAATGATCCTTTCACCTACAGAAGTAAGTAATTTTGACACGAAATACTTGGAAGAATTGAAAATATTGCTGTCAGGAATTCACAAAGAATTGCAATTATCACAAGATATGAAAAATTATCTTGAGAAGACGATAAAGTTCTATAGTTTTTTATGTAGTAATTTTAACTTACTAGTTACAAATCCTACTGACGTAAAAGCCATAATTGATCTATTTGCTGCTCAACCAAATATTGATTACCAAATAGATAAGCTTCTACTTTCTTTTATTGTAAGAGATGTTGAGGAAAAAAAGCTAAACTCTGAAATTAGTCATATGATAGAACTTCTTGAGCAACACGAAAGATTTGCTGAGCTCGAATACAAGGTTAGAAGATTAAGATCAGAGTTTGCAAGTGGCAAAAGCAGATACTCGGCTGAAGTAATACGAAATAGCATTGCAGAACGAGAAAAAGAGATGAGGGAAATTGAGAAAAAATACGTAAGGCCAAACGATTTAATTAGCGAGAGGCAGAAATTATTAAAGCAATTACTTTGCTAGCTTTTTTTCCACTTCATAAAATTTGTTGTAAATTTGAATAAGAGGTGAAAAGTGCAATTAGGTAAAAAAATAAAACAACTTAGGTTAGATCGTGCTTTGACACAGACCGAATTGGGAAAGAGAATAGGTGTTTCGTATAGACAGATACAAAAGTACGAAAATGGTTCAAATTGTGTTTTGGCCAGTAGATTATATGATTTAGCAAAAGCACTATCGATAGATGTTGCTAACTTTTTTACTGATATGCACACTGACTCACATGAAGCTTATGATGAAGAAATACTAAAGTTAGTCAAAGGATATAACGAAATTAAGAGCAAAAGGTTACGTAGTGCAGTTTATATATTGGTAAAATCTTTTTCTCAAAGTGATAATACATAGTTAATATTACCTGATACGTAAAATGACTATACAACATCCTATCGATAAACAAATAGGGGAAAGAATAAGGAAAAGAAGGCTAATGTGTGGTTTTAGTCAAAGAGACTTAGGAAAAAAGCTTGAAATTTCATTTCAGCATGTACAAGGATATGAAAGCGGAGAGATTAGGCTTGTAGTTGATAGGTTATATAAATTAGCAGAAGTACTATCGGTTGATATGTCGTATTTTTTTACCAAAGCCTCTGAAGACTTACATGATAAGGCCTTCCATAGCGATGTAGGCAGCGAAGAAATATCAAGGCTAGTGAGGGAATATAGAAAAATTGAGGATGAAACTCTGCGTGACATTGTTCATTTAGTGATTAAGGCTCTTGCTAATACAGGCTTTAAAGCATAAATTCTCTCCTTGAGTCGTTGAAGAAAACTTAAACTTTCATTTTCTTCATCATTTTGCTTTTCTTTCACTTTGATGCGTGTAGTTATACCCTACACAAAGTATAATGTTTTAAAAATAAAAACCTGCACCATAAAATATTGAGATTTAGAATATTAACTTATAAAGTCTTTTCGGCAGTTTTAGCGAGGGTTTATTAGCAAGGATGTTGGAGGTTAGCAATGACTATATCTGAAGGTGTAATACAGCGTATAAGGCATAATGATAAGAACGCGATAGGGGGATGATTTTTTGGTCAAGGTGGCTGTGCTATAATGCACCCCATAAACTAGACCAAAAAAAAATGGTTGATCCGAGTAGGAAAGTAAAGGGGTAAAAGTATGGCAACAAAAAAATATGAACCAGAGTTAAAAGCAAAGATAGCTTTGGAAGCAATAAAAAATCAAAGAAGCACAGCTGAGATATGTAGTGAATATAAAATACCATCAACAAATCTATATGATTGGCGTGATAGAGTATTGGCAAGGTTAAAAGACCTATTTGTTGAAGAAAGTGAAAGTGCGAGAAAACAAAGAATCTTAGCGCAAGAAATAGAAAGTTTACATAAAGTAATAGGAGAATTGACAGTGGAAAATAGTTATTTGAAAAAAAAATTACTGAAATAAGCAAAAAAGATAGAGTAAGATTTATAGAAAAAGATTCTGATCTGTCAATTAGGAAACAGGCTGATTTACTGGGGATTTGCAGATCTAGCCTATATTATAGGCCTATAATTAATAACGAAAGTGAAATTTGATTCAAGAAGTATATTTGGCTTCTGATTGCCGTTATGGATATCGTAAAATTACTGCTGAGATCATAGCGAGTGGAGTAGTAGTCAATCACAAAAAAATCTTAAGAATTATGAAAAAAATGAAGATTAGTGGGCTGTATTGTAGAAAAAGATGTAATACAAGTATTAAAGAAAAAAAGCATAAAATATATCCTTATTTACTCAAAGATTTGATTATTTGTAGAGTTAATCAGGTATGGGCTACTATATATTATGGTAGAAGGTAAGTTTATCTATTTTGTGGCAATAATGGACTTGTATAGTCGCTATATTATTGCTCATTCATTATCACCATATCTCGATGCTGGATTTTGCCTTTATACTCTCAAAGAAGCTCTAAAACAAGGTAAACCTGAGATTTTTAATAGTGATCAGGGGGTGCAGTTTACTAGCTACAACTTTATTATGGAATTAGAGCGTGCTAATATTAAAATCAGTATGGACCATAAAGGACGTTGCTTCGACAATATATTTGTTGAGCGCTTATGGAGAACTTTAAAGCAAGAAGCTATATATTATTATAGACCAAATAGTATCAGAGATTTAAATCTTATAATAAATGATTTTGTTTCTTGGTATAACTATAGAAGGCGACATCAGACTCTACATTATAAAGTTCCTGCTGATCTTTATTATCATAAACAGTAAATGAATATATTGATAAATACTTTAAATGTGTGTCGACGTATTTATCAACATATTCATTTTAAAAATCGGATCACTTTGAAAAAAATGGTCTAGACAAATGGGTGCATTATAATGTATAACAATGTTACAAAAAATAATATCATAGAATTCAGTAGGATAATTCCTAGAAAACCCCTACATACTAAAAAAAGCAAAATGCTGTTAAAATGAGCTTAAGAATAAATAGCAAACATCTAACATAACAATTCTATTTGTAAATCAGGTGAGGCTTATCCTATAGAAAGCTTTCGAACTACGCAAGCGTATCTTTTGCCTTTAGTATTTCTTTATTGTTTAAGATAACTGTCTGAGCTCCTCTGCCTTAGCATTATATCTCCACTTTCTGCAAGTTATTCCATTAAGTAGTAAAAATATTAGACTTGCCGCAAAACTAAGAAAAAAAGACCAAAGATAGAGCAGATTGAACTTACAGTAAAAATAGAACAAAAAAACTCCAACAATAAATTATGCAAACTTCATCAGGTTAACTTTAACTTAAGAAAACATAAATCAAATTTTCTTGCTCAAAGACCTTGCTTTTTCTCCAACCTTACTCAAACGTACTCTAGCTTAATGCATAATTTTACCCATAAACAACCTTATCTTTGGTACTTTTATTAGTTACAAGTCATCTAGAAAACCCAGATGCTCTACGAAGCCCACCAATCAATATCAGATCCTGCTCTTGTCCTACAGCATTTAATATAGCGTATAACAAAACCATCGCATCTCCCCCAGTAATACGCTTGCATCCTCCACAAAATTCGTATTCACTTAACTGTCGATTTGCCTCCACCCTTTTTCGTTCAACTTGTTCTGCGGTGTTAGCATACTTCAACTCTATTCCAATTGGATGAGTATCATCATTTTCCGCAGATTTTGATAATACTAGGTCTATTTTCCTTCCTCTCTGTAGCTGGAACTCAATAATTACCTTGGCAGGATTATCGCAACTTTGAAATATCCCACGCAACAAAGCCTGAAATTTAGCTTCATTGTTCACGAGTAGACGGTTTCCATTTAATAACGGAGACAACAGACGAGAAATCTCATTAAATAAAACTTCATACCTAGCCCTGTACTCACCATTAACATTACCATCATTACCAAAATTAGGCTCAGCACTCATCAACTGATCTGCAAGTTGATGTAAATTCCTAACATTACCCATTTGTTCTGAAAACCTTCCCTCGAAATAACCTTCACTATGAGAACGTGAGTAAGCACGTAGTGATTCGAATTTCTTTGCAGAAGCCACTTCCAGATGACCCTGGACATCTACTTCACAAAGTACTTGACGCACCTTAGCATCATCTGTGGCTTGAGGCAGTAACGACAGGTTCAATGCTTTGTCTGGTAAAGTCTGCCACTTTAAACGACGAAAAATGTGAAGCACAACAAAACCAATATTTGATAAAAATAGAGCTAAAGTTAACGCATGGCTTACAATATCTGCTGCATCTCCCCTACCACCTGTACGTTTCATTTTCTCTCCCTGAGAGTGGTTAAATAGATACTTGGTAACCCTTACCTCCCGCCCATCATTTGTTTCTAAGTCCCTCCTTGTAGATAAAACATTTCCAAAAACAAACGATGACGTACAGGAAAAAGTGTTACAATGAGGCGATTGAGTGAACTCTGATGCTATGGGTTGTAAAAAACGTTTTACATTTCCCCTAACTCCATTTCCATGAGGATGTAGTAAACCCGGTATTAAGGAAAGACCACCTTCTGAAAAGGCCTGCACAGAAGTTCGGAGACCAGCACCTCCACGTAATTGAAAATTTAACGCTACACAAACAGCACTTGGTGATGAGGTATGAATAGGCAAAGACGAAACAGAACAACTTTTAGCATAATCTTTAGCTTGCTCTAATCCTTCCTCATCACCAACCTTCAACTCAATTATAATTGGAACCGAATCATTTGTCTGATCAACACCACGAACAAGCAAAACAACATCTGCATAACCTTTTCCTATAAGTAGCTCTGGGTAGAAATCAGCCACAGCTCGGTATCTAAAATTTACTAAAAACCCACACAGAAAACCGTGGTAATCAGACTCTGCACGAAACACTAAGCTATCTTCATGTTCATCATGGATATCAATAACATATTCCAAAATTCTTTTAACATTAGTACGCACTTCTCCTGTATCATCATTTGCCAACTCACTCATCAGGTCTAACAATTCACCTTGTTCTCTGATTGGGTTAATTTCATGAAAAATTGGAGCTCCAGGTTCATCACGTTGAGGAAATCTATCTATTTCATGAATAAACCTACATTCTTCTCCAAACCGAAATATTTTATACTCTTCCCAATCCAGATCCTTATCTTCCTGTAATTCTTGTGGAAGATTCTCTTCTACCTGCTGCTTCTCTTCTGCACTAAACCTTGACCCAGGGCTGTTCTCATTATCAGCAACAGTATAACACCTGACTATTCTTCTATTTTCTTTATTAGTGAGAACAGCAACTTTTAGATTTCCATAATTGTCAAAACGAAAATAGACTCTTTCATCTTCAACTAATATACCTGCATCATGTGCAGTAGAAAACATACCAAAAAAGAATGTAGGAAAAAAGCCAGGCTTATTAGCCGAATGCAAAAAAGATGGACAGTTGTTTAAAAAACCTACAAATTGTCTACTAAACTCATCACAACCTCCACTTAATAAAGCCCTAACTAATTCACGATCTTCATTATTACCATGCATAAATACTCCTATTTGTTAACAACTGCAGCAGGCGAAATACTAACATTAGTACCCACTAACGTAGATTGAGGACCTTCAGTGCTAGCAGAGAATAAATTCAAATTTCTCGCTGACTTACACAACTCTTCTATTAAATTGCAGGAGCTAGTTGCATCTATCATCTTAGAATTCCTTGTTTTATCTAAACTATTTGCTATCCTCTCTTTTAATGATTTAAAGCTTTTGTCTGAACAACAATCTTTAGCAAACTTTAAAATACTCAAGACCAAATCAACTTTTTCACCATCGCCAGCACTTTGAGTATCCTTGCTGTTCTCCTGATCTACAATCAAATTTGAAATTGCATTTTCCATTGCAACAAAAGCAATCCTATCTTTAAAAGGATCGACAACATTTATTTTATTTTGGTTAAATACACTAGATTCCCAAAGACTGCTAATAGCTGACCTTGCTTCATTCCTGTTATCCAAGTCATAATCTTTAGAAACTACAACAAATGAAAGCGATGAGAGAAGATGTGCATATCCTCTAGGTGAAAGCATTTTCTCTACTTCAGATCTTGAACATCCCTCGCTCAAGTACTGGATAACATACTTAGTTGTGCAAAGAAAACCGTGCTCTACTAAGTAACTAAGAGGACGATAGATCACACCCCTATCTTTCTTATTCGGTAGCCCAAGTAGTGACTTATGATCTACTTTTGCGCTTATGACTTTACCTAGAAGGGAACTTAAGGTAGAAGCAAGTTTATAGCTAGATTGCAATGGAGATAATTTTGCAATAGCAGAAACTAGCAATTTTTCTCTCTCTTCTTTCACTAATTTTTCTTCAGAACACAGACGATTATAGAAGTGTTCCACTCCCTTACTCCACTTGAAATCTACAGCCTTATTAAATCCATCTTCTGCTTCTATATTTTCTCTAAGGTTACCTGATTCTTGATCAATCCAGAAATTGAAAACAGGATCACGTCTTCCCATGGAACTTAACAATTCAACTCTTGCAAGCTTATCACTGCAAGCTAAATTCCTATCTTCCTCACATGCACCTTTATGAGATAAGTCAGATCTAAAAGACTCTAACGCCTTGTCAAATAATTGCTTAATTTCACTCTCTACACACTCAATACATGCTATTTTATATATAGCAAATGGATTCAACACACCTGATTTAGCTAATTCTCCTACCAATTTAGCAACATCTAGTGTCGCACCTGACCAACAAGATTCATCACGAAACGCATTACATAAGAGGTCCGATTGCTCAACGGTTAGACCCTCTACTGTTACAGGGTGAGCCTTGACCCATTCCTCAATAGCTGAAGTTCTATCACCTTTAACAACATCCTTCAGCTTACTTATTACTTTGCTAGAGATAATCTCTTTATTTTTTTTAGGATCAGAACTGAGACGAGATCTTTTGCTTGGGCCTGCATTACCCTTCAAATCTTCCGTTCCACGTTTAGTTTTACTTTTTGGCATCTAATTACCTCAAAATCAAATATTCAATGAAGGTATTATACAAGCATTAGAATAATATATAAATCGAAAAATTAGTGTGCACCTAAATTTAAGCAGTAATTATAGACCTGCTGCAAAAGAGGAGATATTAAAGAGAGATGTAGCAAGAGGGAATGAGCTTAAATTATCAAATTAACGTTATTCTACTTTACCTCACTAGCATTTTCCTTACCTTGAGCCTTACTATTACTCACAAATATAAACGTTCGTTACATAGCTCTTAATATGTCTAAAGAGACGAAATTTCCCGAATTATTTATAATGAACCCTTACGATCACATTCTGGGGACGTACATCAGAAAACTTTTATATTATTAGTTTTGTAGTAAAATTATATGAGTACATCGTATCTATTAAATCAGAAGCTTTATGGATTACAGATTGAGAGCTTATTTGTTTGGGGTTATCTGGTTTATACTTAGCTTACTTAGTAGTGTAGCTAATGATACTATATCAAAATATCTAAGTTTACATCTTCAGAGTTTTGAAATAATTTTTTTCCGCTTTCTGTTTACCACTATTACCCTTGTACCTTTTATGTTTTACTATGGAATAGAAACTTTTAAAACAAGTCAAATATCTACTCAAATAACCAGGGGTGGGTTGTTGTTTTGTGGAATGACCTTATGGACTTACGGGTTGACTGTTTTCCCCATAGTAACTGCAACGATTATAAGTTTTTCTATACCATTATTTGTTATACTTCTTGCAATCCCTTTACTAAACGAAAATATAATTTGGCAAAGATGGATAGTAACTATTATTGGTTTTGTTGGTATTGCTATTACCACCAAAGCTCATAGTGAAGACTTTAATCCTAAAATTCTTATTTTTATTGTATCTGCGTTAATCTTTGCTATATTAGACATACTTAATAAGAAACTTGTGATAAAAGAGTCAGTAATAAGTATGTTATTTTATTCAGCTCTAACGACAACTATTTTTTCTACTCCACCTTTGTTATTTTATTGGCATATGCCTTCCTTGTTGGAGTTAGTATTACTGCTGATTTTAGGAATAAGTTCAAACCTAATTCTGTTCTTCATGTTAAAAGCTTTTGCTCTTACTGATGCTACTGCACTTGCACCGTATAGATACATAGAGCTAATAATTTCTGCAATAGTAACATACGTTATATTTAATGAATTACCTGATAAAAGTGCTTTATATGGTACTTTGATATTAATACCATCAACCTTATTTATAGCTTATTCGGAAGGTAAGGCAATTAAGAAAAATAATGTAACAACAAAAGTTTATAATTGTTAATGGTATTTATTTTAGATGCTAAGCTACATTTTTAAGGTGATAGTAAAATGCACATAACTATTATAGGAGTAGGGTATGTAGGCTTAGTATCTGGTACAATGTTATCGGAGCAGGGCCATAAAGTTGATTGCATTGACATAAATACTGAGAAGATTGAACTTTTGAAATCAGGGAAAATTCCTCTATATGAACCTGGATTAGCAGATTATTTAGAGAATAATATAAAGTCACAAAGGATAAGATTTTTTGATTCGTATTCTCAAATAAATCCCAATACAGAAGTAGTATTTGTAACTGTAGATACTCCATCAGACTCCCTAGGAAATGCAAATTTAAAGAATGTATATAATGCAGTAAGTGAAGTTTCTGAGAGGGTTAATCAAGATTGCTTAATAGTGATAAAGTCAACTATTCCTCCTGGTACTGCAGAAAATATACATAATTATTTATCTAATAAGGGCTATAACTTTGATTTGGGAGTTAATCCAGAGTTTCTCAAGCAAGGCTCTGCAGTATCAGATTTTTTATACCCAGATAGGATAATAATAGGAGTAAAAACTAAGCTAGCTAGGGCAAAACTAGAAGTTATATATAGATCATTTATAGATAAGAATATTCCGTTAATAGTCACTGATACAGTTACTGCTGAAATGATTAAATATGCTTCTAATGCTTTTCTAGCAACAAAGGTTGCTTTTATCAATGAGATGGCAGGTTTATGTGAGCTATTAGGAGCAGACATTGACCTTTTAGCTAACAGTATGGGAATGGACCATAGAATAGGTAAGGAATTTCTCAAAGCTGGTCCAGGATTTGGAGGATCATGTTTTCCTAAAGATTTGTCAGCTTTAATAAGGCTTGCTGAAGATCACAATGTCAAGCTACAAATTTTAAATTCAGTTAAGGAATCTAACTATAATCATATAACAAACATTGCTAAAAAGGTAGAATATGTATTAAATGGAGTCCAAAATAAAAAAATAGCGATATGGGGGCTAACTTTTAAGTCTGGTACTGATGATGTAAGAAATAGCCCAGCTATAGACGTTGCAAAATTGCTAGTGAATAACAAGGCTAAAATTACTGCATATGATCCAATGGGGATGGATAATGCTAGGCAAGTTCTAAAGGATATAGAGTACGCGGACAGCGCTATAGGAGCTGCAAGAGACGCGGAAGCCTTATTATTATTAACGGAGTGGAAAGAATTTAAAAATCAAGATTTTGCAAGTTTAAAGAGTATTATGGCTGCACCTAATATTTTTGATTTCCGTAATTTATTAGATAGCGAGCTATTACTAAGATATGGTTACCATATTTATTCCTTGGGTAAAAAATCTATCTACAAAGTTTAACTGTTGAGAAATTTTTTTTACACCGCTTTACTTAGTTTTTTAAGATCTTTGCTTGATAGTATGGAAAAGCAAACGAGTGCAACAACAGAGCAAATGGAAAAAAATGAAAACATAATACTGTTACCACAGTGCTTAACAAGTACTCCTAAGAGCAGACATGAAAATATTGAACTTGCAATATACCCAAATAATCCTGTTAAGCTTACAATTGCACATACATTATTTTGTGGAGCAATTTCTACAGCTATAACACCTGTCAGTACTTGAACTCCAAATATAAAGAATCCTGATAAGATTGCACCAAGGTTCATAAGAATTATGTTTTGGCCAAAGTTCATTGCAATAAAAGTGAGTGCTATACCCAACATGTAAAGTAATGCCAGCAAGCTTCTATTTTGAAAAAAGTACATATCACTAATTCTTCCTGTGATTAAAGTTCCAAGGATTCCACCTAAATCATATACGCCTGTTATTAGTGAGGATTGTACAAGAGAAATTTGTAATTTATCCCTTAAAATTATAGGAAACCAAAAGAAGATTCCCATTTTTATAATATAAGCACAAAAAGTAGCACAACATAGAAACCATATGGAACTTTTCACTTTGACACCTATCTGAGATTTCTGCACCTTATAATAGGTAGTAAAGTTGGCACTTTCTTTGTAATATGCTTTTAATATTATATAAATTCCAAAAAGTAAGCATAAGAGACCAGAGTACAAAAATGCACTTTTTGCATCATATATTTTAATTATACTTGGTAATACAATTAAAGTAATACAAGAACCAAGTTGCTGAGATGCGCTCATAACTCCCCATGATGATGCAATTGAAGAGATGCTAGAGTTTGTAACCATAAACTTGGTAATAGCTGGCCAACCTAACCCTTGTGTCCAAGCTAATAATATTAATGTTAACAGTAATAAAGTTAGATTATTATATGATAAAGTTATACCAATGGTTAATAATCCAGTTGCAATATTGCATAGCCCAAACATAAATAATGGATTATTTTTGGAGTCCATGATTATTCCATTAACGAATTTTGATACTCCATAAAAAAAAGAAAAGCAGGCAAAAAAATAGCTTAATTTTACATGGTCAGTATCTATTAACAGTGGTAGAGCAATTGGTATACTTTGTCTTGATAAATAAAGCAGCATATATCCACAGAAGAATAGCAAATATTGAAAGAAGACAAAGTTCACACCTATTCCCAAATAGCTCTATGCAGATGCTAGCATAATACTATATTGGTATAATATTGTTTGACAAGAAGTTTGCAAACAATTAGTGCAGAAAATTACTTACTTAGTATCTTTCTTATAGCAGATACAGTAGTATTAATATCTTCATAGCTTATATCTCTATGTGTTATAGCTCTGATTTTACCTCTTATGTTAGCCATTCTAATTCCATAATTTGTAACTAGTACGTTTATTAATTCTTGAGTAGATATACAATTAGTACGTAATGAAAAATACGCTATATTAGTTTTGTATAGGTCGATATCAATTATAACTTGATCTATGGAGTCTAGGCCTTCTATAAGGTGCTGCATCTTTTTATGATCTTCCTCTAAACAATTTATATTATTATGTAAAGCATATAAACATGCAGCTGAAATAATGCCAGCTTGGTGCATACCTCCGCCAATTTGAAACTTATAGTACCAAGCTTTTTCAATAAACTCTTCACTTCCAAGCAATATTGCGCCCATTGGAGCACCTAATCCTTTACTAAAATCAATGAATACCGAATCAAAATAACTTGCATACTCTTTTGGAGATATTTTAGTATGAGCACAAGCGTTGAACAGTCTTGCTCCATCTAAATGAGTGAATACGTCATTCTCTTTGCAGAGACTTGAGATCTCTTGAATATATTCTAAAGGCCACACAGCTCCACCACCAAAATTTGTCGTTTGTTCGATAGAAACAAGCCCAACTCTCGGAATATTTCTTAAACTAGGACGAGTAATAAACTCAACAATTTGTTCTCCAGTAAATATTCCTCTCGTACCTTTGATGGGCAAAGGAGTGGCATGTGCCTGGGCTGCGATCAAGCCAGATTGTACTATGAGCGGATGTGAAGTTTCATCAAGCAGCAAGTAATCACCAGGTCTTTGAATGTGTACTTTATAAGCAATTACATTGGACATCGTTCCTGAAATCAAAAAGATTCCTGCAGGTTTACCTAATATTTTACATGCGGTTGCCACTAATTCGTTCACAGTTGGATCTTCACATGCAGCTTCGTTTCCAACTTTTGCTTTAGCCATCGCTTCCCTCATTTTAGCTGAAGGGTCAGTGTTTGAATCGCTAAAGAAATCTATTTTTATTCTCATATTAAATTTAACACAACTTCCTTTATAATTTCAGCAGCTTTCATGATGTCTGTTTCCTTTGTGCCAAGATGGGTAACTGCTCTTATATGAGACTCGAGCCAAGGAAAAAGCAATAAACCATAAGCTTGGCACTTACTCAAGAAAACCTCATTAGTTACATTTAGTGCTTTT
Source organism: Wolbachia endosymbiont (group B) of Cyclophora punctaria (assembly GCF_964028235.1). Lineage (NCBI taxonomy): Bacteria > Pseudomonadati > Pseudomonadota > Alphaproteobacteria > Rickettsiales > Anaplasmataceae > Wolbachia > Wolbachia endosymbiont (group B) of Cyclophora punctaria. Next base: position 346,529 of record NZ_OZ034749.1, on the reverse strand, counting down.
ATACTAAAGCTTACTATATTAGTTTCTGGATAAGGTAGTACCAGTTTTATGTGTGGAATTTCTTTAATCTTATCTGCAAACAATTTAGCGAGCTTATTATCTTCTTTAAGCCTAGAGATATTATTCTGTAGTACGTATTTTGCTGCATTAGCACAATACCCTATCTGATGATAACCACTACCTAGCCAAACCTGTAGCTTTTTAGCCCTTTCAATTATCTCTCTTTTACCCATAAGCATTGAACCAAAAGGAGCGCCAAGTCCTTTAGTAAAAGAAAAGCTCATTGTATCCACATATTTAGCATAATCTGCTAAAGCAATATTTGTTTCGATATGAGCATTAAATATTCTTGCACCGTCTAAATGAAGATTTACATTGTGAGCTTTTAAAAAGTGATATAACTCGACTTGTTTTTCAAAAGGATAAATTTTACCATTAAACCCATTTATACTATTTTCTATAGAAACAAGACTCACCTGAGCAAAAATTTTATACCTCGGCTTAGAATTAATAGCATATTCTACTTCATCAACATCTAAGATTCCGCTATTATTTCTAATACAATTAAATACGATATTATTTACTTTTGCATTGCCTGCACTATCGAAAAAATTAATGTGATAATTATAATTAGTTATTAGTTCATCACCAGGACTTGTTTGAATGGCAATGGCTAATCTATTTGCAAGCATACCGCTGGTTACAAATAATGCTTCTTCTACTTTGAATAATTGTTTGCAATATTCTGATAAGTCATTACAGCTTTTGTCTTCACCATAAGCAAAATCTCCAACAGTTGCATTACTTATTGCATGTATAACGTTGGAGCTCTGCAGAGTTGTAGTGTCACTTCTCAGATCAATAATTTTTTCCATCTTATTTCTTGCCATTCAAACAACCAATTTGAGCATTCCAAAGTTCCTTGTAAAGACCTTGCTTAGAAACTAATTCAGCGTGTTTACCATCTTGGACAATTTTTCCTTTGTTAAATACTATAATTCGGTCCATGTGTAAAAGTGTAGAAATACGGTGTGCTATAGTAATCGTAGTTTTATTTTTCATCAATTTGAATAAACTCATTTGAATTGTTTTTTCTGTTATAGAATCTAACTGACTAGTTGGTTCATCGAGAAATAATATTGGAGCGTTTTTTAAAAATGCCCTTGCTATTATTATTCTTTGTCTTTCTCCTCCAGATAGCTTGATGCCTTTTTCTCCAACTGTAGTTCCATATTGATCTGGTAGAGTCATAATGAAATCGTGAATACCAGCCAGCTTTGCAGCTCTCATTATTTCTTCGATAGTAGATTGAAGTTTACCATATATGATGTTTGCTAAAATAGTATCATGAAATAACAATGGGTCTTGAGGTATTACAGATATTTGTTGCCTCAAAGAACTCTGTGTAACTTCTGATACTATTTGATTATCAATCTGTATATTACCTTTTTTAACATCAAATAGCCTTAGAATTAAGTTTATAAAAGTAGATTTACCACCTCCAGAATAACCAACTAGACCTACCTTTTCGCAAGGATTAATGGTAACTGAGAAATCTTGAAATAATGGCTCCTGACCTTCATAAGAAAAAGAAACATTGTTAAACGTTATTCTTCCACTTAATAAATTTAATTCTTTAGCATTTTCCTTATCTTGAATTTCTGGTACGGTAGTCAAGATTGGCAATGCATCTGAAACTTTGCCGAAATGAGTAGAAAATTGGGTAAGATTCCTAGTTAGATGGTTAAGAAACTCTATAATCGATATATTAATTCCAAGTACAAGAACAATATCTCCTATTGCGATTTTGTTCAATTGATAATCATGAATTAAAAAATACAAGTTTACTGCTTGGAGTATATCAAATGAATAGCCGTATATAAACCAAAGCCAAAAGTATGCCCATTGTAATTTTCTCTCTGCAATAGTTCTTTTCTTGCATATTTGAAAAAATTTGTGTCTCTCATGTGCTTGCTGAGAAAATAACCTTACTGATATAACATTTAAAATACTATCTGCTATACTAGCTATTACCTGTGAATTTTGTTTAGAGTAATTATCAGCTAATTCAGTAAGCACACGAAAGCTGAAAATCGAGACTAAAATAAAAATGCTTACCCAAGTGAATGTAGCGATTGCAAACTTTATGTTTACTAATGATAAGGTATAAATAGCTAAGACTAATGCTATACTGTAACCGAAAAAACAATCTATAAGCAATCTTATTAACTCTATCACACTATCCATTAAGCTACTGACCTTATGTACTAAGCTTCCAGATAAATTGTTCTGATAATAGGAATGGTCTTGTTGGAGTAGCCTACAAAAAGATATATCAGCTATCTTTTGACGCATTAAGGTAAACATTTGAATGTCAACAAAATAGCCATAGAATCTAAAAGCAGTAGTGATAAGTAATGCCATACCAAGATAAGCGCTTACAGGTAATAAAAGATTTTCAATTACATTACCTTCCTGATATTTTACAGCTGTATCTAGAATATTTTTTACTAAATACTTTCTAAAAGACAAATCAACAGCTACCACCAGGGCAACTAAAGACATTATAAGTACATTAAGTTTGAATTTAGATGCTATATTCAAGATGAACATCAATACACATTTGAAGCTATCAACTCTACTTCTGTTCATTTATAATGCTAGCTCCACTACGTTGACTTTTTTATTGAGAAATACAAGTAGTGAAAACCATAAATTTTTGTATATTTTTCCTGAGATGTCTCCAGCATCATGTAGTGCTGATGCTCGATTCAGAATAAGTAGCTTATATAAATCTCGCTTAGCCTCAGTAGTGTCGATCTCAGAAATATTTGTAGTTGTGTCTGTAATAAAGGCTAACCAGCTCTTGATAAGTTCTTCCATGTTTTTTACTTTTATACTTTCCTGGTAGCAAAATAATGACAAGCATTCTCTCAGTATAGATTCTGTTAACCCACCACAATTGAGTATACCAAAAACTGAAGGCTGAGGTTTTGGCACATAGGGAAGATCTTGATCTTTTACAATCCACCTTGTTACATAAGCAAATCTATCTTTAGCATCTGTATTCTTATCACTACCATGCCATAACCGTGAATCAAAAACTATCGCATCTCCTGCTGAAATAGGTAGTGACTTAATTTTGTAATTTTCCCGATTACTTGAGTACTGATCAAAAAAATATGGGTACCAAAAATCAACTAAAGGCTGTATTTCCCATTTATGACTGTTTTCTATAATTTGCAGTGCACCTGAAGTTTCACTTACATTATTCAAAGCTAACCAAACAGAAAAGTGGTAAGGATCATTGAAACTATAGGAGATGTCTTGATGGAAGGGAACTGCATCTATTAAATCAGCAGTTTTACATATAACATTTGATTTTTTCTGCAGTATCTGACACTGAAGTGACTTTTCAAGGTAATTTTTAATAATTTCATCTAATGCTTGAGAGATAATTCTAGTTACTTGAGATGACGTGCCCCATCTGCCGGTACAGTTTAAGTAGTCAGAAGTTGAAACACTTAGTTCTTGGGATAGCTTTGATATCTTATTTGTTATATCACTTAAAGACTGAGTTATTAGCTCTAAAGGAACCAGATTTTTGATAATAAAAAAACCATTTTTTTGTAATGTTTCCATATGATTAACACCTGACATCAATAACTGATAAGTAATCTGTTAAAGGTATAACAGCAAAAATTTTGAATCCTTTTACTTGTTTGAGTATTTTTTCCCAATTGCTTAATGTTCTTAGTTTACCTCCTGTTTCAACCATTACATTAATATCTACAGAGCCTCCATCTGGAGAGCGGTAATCTAAAATAGTTTCTATCAATAAAATACGAGATATTCCTTTGACCAATTTTAAATAAGATACATCATCATAATGCTGTAGAAAGCGGCAAAAGACACCTAATTCATAATTTGTAGCTGATAGTTCTTCCTGAGTTATAAGTTTGACTTTTAAATTTTCTACTAACTGTCTTGGCACTTTATGTTCGTTATATAGGCCTATGGAACCTTTATTGTGTATATCAGAATAAGCAAGAAATAAAGAGTGTACACCAAATAGCAATATATTCTTAGCACCATCTATATTAATCCTAGAATTAAACTCTTTAGTATCAAACCTAGAATATCCTAGCAATGCTTGGTAAAACGCTATTTTCTTATCTTCTGATGATTCTCTTTCCTTAAAAGATTCAAATGAAGAGATTGACTTCTGTTTTAGTATATCGGCAATATTTAACCAATTCTTTTCAGCGGCAACTCTTGCCCACATTGTTGCTGCTTTTGGCAAAAATGGTATTTCCTTAAAACACTTACCTTTTGATGATAGTTTCCATAAGTCCTCGTCCTTATCATAATCAATAAACCCTATTTCCCACAACGCCCTTAACAGCCTTTCTAGATTTGGTACGATAATGTTTAACTTTTTAGATAAAAACGGCACAGTTGCAGGTAAAATATTTAACAAATCAAGTTCAATAGCAACGTTTGTTAGGTACGTTTTCCAAAAGGCTGAAAGTTCTGCAGAAATCCTATGCACTTGAGATTCTTTACCTAAATCAAAAATATTAAACTTTACATTTCCGGTAATATCGATTTGTCCTAACACACCTTCAAAAGTTTCAACTTTTGCCATCCCATTATAGAATGCTTCTACCATTTTAAATCTCTGCTGGTAAACAGGATCACCATTAATATCTATATGAAACCAACCATGTTGATCTTCTGCAATAGAATAACCTTTATGAAAAACATTAAGTTTTTTATACCATTTATTATGTACTAACTTTCCATGATGATTAATATGTGTAGCTTTACCATCCTTATAGACTACAGCGATACCATCCTTAAAATCTCCAACATAATCATATTCCTCCTGATAAATCCTGTTGCCATTTAAATTAATATGAAAACATTTATCATGTCTTCTAACTACACAAGCATCTTCCTGATAATTTCCAATCCATTGATAAGACTGTTTGTATACTCTACATCCAAATGAATCAATATGGTAACACCCTGTATCATCTTCTACGGCTGCTCTATTAAAGTAGAATCCAAAAGTTTTTAGAAATCTATTATGATAAACTGCTTCTCCTCTTACATTGATATGATAAGCACCTGTCTGATCATAAACCGGTGCAAGACCGGGCTCATGAAATTTACCAACCTTTATAAACCTATTTTCATACAAAGGATTTCCTAGTAATTCGTGAAAGCTCTCACACGGTGAAATTTTAATAGATCTAAGATTATCTTTGATTAATTGATCAAAGGTTTTCTCATGTTGCATGTTTTGCATAATTTGTAATTTAAATAATTCTTTTGTAAGCTTAGGTACTCACTACTCTGCCATATTTCCTCGAGTTTAACCTCATTAACATTACCAAAATTTCCTAATGTCTTACGGAGTTCATCTGGAGCACAGCAAGGACTAAACTTTCCTTCATTGTTTATCCATGCTTCTTTACCTAAAAATGGGCATTGACCACCTGGAGCCAAATCCTTAATACCTTCTTGAGAAAGAATTGTAAAATTTTCTAATTTTATCTTTTTACCATTTGGTAATAGCATATTATCTCTAAGCTCATATAACCTTCTCACCTCTGTATTCCATCTACTAATTGCTAACTCATCTCTTCTCATAGATAGATCCTTAATTTCCTCAAAATGTGCCCAAAGATGATGTCCTTTAACTCTATCTATGCCATTTTTTATGGCCATCTTAACTATGTCATAGAGTTCATGTAAATTACTTTCCAAAAATGTTAATTGTAAAGTAACGGTACACCTTTCACCTGTATCGCTAAAGTATTTATCTCTAACTTCAAGGAAAGTTTTTAAATTTTCTGTCACTACTTCCCATTTTGAACCTTTCATGATTCTTTCATGAGTTTCTTTAGTTGCCCCATTCCAGGAAATCTTAACATCAGATAAAATTGGTACCAATAGTTCAGCCCATTTTCTAGCTCCTTTAATGGGAAAAGAACCATTGGTTGTGAGGTTAAGCTTAAGGCCGAACTCATGGCACAAATTGATTATTTCATCAAAGCTTTTATACATTAAAGGCTCACCCATAGTAGAAGGAATGATTTCCCTTAAAGGTGTGCCAGCTGCTTCCTTAATTACTTTTCTGATAGTTTCTATCGACAGTATCTTAGGTTTTATTCCTTTAGCTTTCTTCTCTTCTTTAACTTTGCTGTATGGTGAAAAACATTCGCACATTATACAAGCAAAATTGCAGTAATCTGGATTAGTATCAAAAGTAATTCTCCAAGGACCAGGTTTCACAGCTACTGATTTGCCTTTCTTTTCAATAGCATTACGGTAAATCTTGTTAAGTTTCTCAGTATGCTCACCTATAGAAGGTATATTTCCATTTTCAGTATAAGGATAGCCTTTTTGGGTAAGTTTATTATATAACTCCTGATCTGTAGATAGGACTTGCATTTTTTCTGACAAACTACTTGCATCTCTGTGCTTAAATAATAGTCCATCTCTTACATATTCTGCCATGCCACCATAATCGGCTGTTATAACTGGTATTCTAAGTTGCTGTGCTTCATGTATTACTAACGGTGAATTTTCACCCCAAATTGAAGGAACGACTATTGCATCGACTTTATTAAATACGTCAGTAACTATATTCTTATTATCATAACTTCCCATCCATTCTATTCTTTCTTTAACAACAGGTGAAAACTGATTGGCAATCGCTTTTAAGGCTTTAGTTTCTTCTCTTGCTGCTCCCCAAATTCTAAGTTTTACTTTAGATGATAAGTGAGAAAAAGCTTTCAATAATAGATCAATACCTTTTTCGGGAGTATGAGTACCAATATAACCGAAAATAAACTCTTTTTCTTGTGCTCTATTTCTATTCTTAAGACGATTGAGATCAAAACCATAATCAAGATAAGAAATTTTGTTTATCGGAACATTAAAATCCTGAGTAAATTTGTCCATCAAGAATTTCGATGGGGAAATAAAGTAATCTATATAGTCTATTATTTTCCTTGTGTGCTTCATTCTAGTTGCAACCCATTGTTCCCAATAATTTATGTCTGAATTCAGGAATTCTTCATCTCCTGTAAAATATCCCTTGTAACATTGGGTTGCACATTTTTGATCCTTTTGTCCATCACAAAGCTGTAATAAATCTTCAGAATTACGTTGAATAAACCTTCCTCTTGGACACATTAACCAAAAGTCATGTAGCGTAAAAATTGTAGGTATATTTTCTTTAAAAGCAATTTCTGGTAAAGTAATTGATAGATGATTAAGATGACCAAAATGTATAAGATCTGGCTGAAAGTTATCTATTACTCTTTTAAATTGTATATCTACTTCTTCATTGATAAATTTGTAACGATATTTAGCTATGGGTATATTAATTAAATGCAGTAAGATTCTGGAATCACTACGATCTAGGACTGTAGTGTAATAAAAATCAGGTAAAAAGCTATTTTCATACCTAGTAAATACTTGTACCTCATTGTTATTTGCTAGTTCATGAGCAAGAGTTTGGCTATAAACCTCTGAACCAGCACTATAATAAGGAGGGTAACCATGAATAACTTTTAATATTTTCATATATTACCATATCTATATTGTTAGGATATTGTTGTGTATTGTTTTGTAGACTTTTTATAAATTTACTTAATCCTACTTCTAATGAATGTTTTGGAGACCAACCAAGTAGCTCTTTAGCTCTAGTAAAATCACCATGGAACTTAGTTACATCAAAATTTCTTGGAGGATAAAAATCAATTCTAGAATCACTTTTCGTGACTTTTAATATTGTTTTTGCTAAGTTTTCTAAAGTACATGGGCTATTAGTAGTAAGATGAATAGCAGGAAGGGAAGATTTTTCGCTTTGTAAATATTTAACAGTTAAGCATATACCCTCTATAACATCATCCAAATAGGTAAAATCAAAAACACATTCTTTACCTTCTATTTTAATTGGATCACCTCTTAATGCATTAATACAGAGTGCAGGAATTACTCTACTGTTATGATCTAGTAAACCACCGTATACATTTGAAAAGCGTAATATTGCTACATTAAAATCTTTTGAACTTGTTATTTGTTCCTCAATAAATGCTTTACCTTTGGCATAATTATTTATTGGATCGATACTAGCAGATTCTGTAACTGGCAGTTCCTTCTGCTCTCCATAAACTTCCCTACTACTTGCATATATAAACCACGGTTTATTTGGAAGTGACTTACATAACCCTAAAAACCGCATTGTACCATCAACATTAATTTTTTGACACAGTGTAGGATAAAGTTCACCATGTATAACTCTAGAAATTGCAGCCAGATGAATGATTCCTGTACACTGAGCAAGTAGTGGTACTATATCTTCTGAAAAAAAACTGAGTGGATTATCGCGAAACCTAATATCGCAGCTTATTACTTCATGGCCTTGGTTTTCTAACTTTTTCACCAAGGTTGACCCTATCAAACCTGCAGCACCTGTTATTAATATCCCCATGTATACCCTCTCACTACAAATAGGAAAATTTGTCGTACCAATTATCTTACAAGTAAGAATTAAAAGGTATTATAAAACAAGTATAAAATAAATGTCAACTTAAATTAATGAATAAAAAAATGTAGTTATGAAAGAAAAGTTGGCTGCCTTTTTTTTTGAAAATAGTGTTCGGCTTTAATCAAATCCTCTTTATTATTTACTCCCATTGCTTCTCTTTCATCAGAAACTACATAACCTACACTCAAGTTATTGTTTGCTGCAATGGGTACTATATCATTAAGACAATATTCATTGGTCGAATTATTAAATTTTATTTCTTTTACTAAGGTAAAGAGATCTTTAGCATATGAAGCTATTATTCCAGAGTTTGCAAGAAGCATTTTATCTCCATTTTTTAGGATTTTTTGAACATTGCCGTAATTATCAATTACTAATCTTCCATATTGTTCATCTTGACTATTGAATCCAAGAAGAACTAAATTATTATACTTTAAACAATCAGTCATTTTCATAACTGTATCGCTAGATATAAAAGGAGTGTCTCCATACTGTATTAAAACTATGTCTTGATCAGATAACTCCTCCAGATTTTCTAGAGCAATTTTAACTGCAGTGCCAGTGCCTGTAATATCTTCTTGAATTATTAGTTTTATATTGTATTGATCGATTATACTTTTTAGAGTATCAAAGTTTTCTAAATCTTTTAGAAGGGAGTTGTTAACAACAATTGATAAGCTTTTTAGACTCAGCGATTTTGCATTAGAAATTATATGTTCTAAAAGAGTAAGATTTCCCACTTGGTGCAACGCTTTTGAATATTCAGAATTCATTCTACTGCTCTTTCCTGCTGCTAATATTATCAAAATGTTACTCATACATAACTCAGGAATTGATTAGGTAGTAAGTTAATTTATAATTAGTAAGATGTAAAGTCCACTGTAATTTTTATATATTTTCTAGATCTTGGCACCCTCATTAGAGTTTCATTTAAGAGAGCTATAACTTTAAACTCTTTACTCGATTTTCTACGCTGACATCTTGTAAACTCTGATCTGGACTTTTTAATATTTCTAATAATCTACTTGCAAGGTTTGAGTGTTTATTGATTACTGCAACCTGGATTAATGACTTGTCTTGATCATTACGAGCATTTGTTACAGCTACGCGCTCATCAGGTTTTATTGCTTTCAGCTTACTGATAATTTCAACATTACCATTTTTTGCATTCTCAAACAGCTCTTCTACTAATTTCAATAGGTTAGTAATATTTTGGTCTCGAGAAAGATCAAGTGGTGCTTTACCTTCTTTATTCTTGATGTTATAAATTGCACCATGTTTTAATAAAGATTTTACAACTTCCAAGGAGCCACCTTTAGCTGCAACATGAAGTGATGTAGTACCACTAGAAGTAGTTTTAGCATTAACAAAGTCATTTAATTTATCACGACTGATATGTTGTAACAGAACCTCAACAATTTCTTTGTAACATTTGGAAGTAGCAGTGTGTAATGGTGTATTACCTTTATTAGTAACTTGACTAACGTTAGCTCCATTTGTTAGTAAGATGTTTACAATATCTATGTGTCCATTGCTAACAGCGTAATGCAACGGTGTTCTTCCATCAATATCTTTATCGTTGGCATCAGCTCCATCTTTTAACAGACGCTGAACAGTTCGTATATCACCTTTACTAGCAGCAATGTTGATATCTTTCTGCAGATGCTGGAGAACCTCTGATGCTTCGCTACCCTCAAGCTTAAATCTAAAATTAATCATCTCTATCTTTTTTAAAATATCTAAAACACTCGGATGACTTGGTCCAAAAACAGCTTTTCTTTGATCTAAACTTTCTCTGTAGACTTTAAGTGCGCTGATCCATTTCCCTTGAGCAAAAAGTACATTTGCTATGTTGTATTGAGTATTCAAGGTTTCTGGGTGATTTTGTTGTAAAGCTTTTTTCTGGATATTTAAAACCTCTTGAAAAGCTTTCAAGGCTTCATGATATTTATTTTGATTGAAGAGTACCCCAGCAATGTTATGTAACGTTCTCAAGGTATCAGCATGATTAATACCTAAAATTATTTTCTTCTTTTCAAAAACCTCTTTATAGATTTTTAAGGACTCTTCGTATTTACCTTGGTTAGCTAGTACCATTGCTATATTATTTTTGGCACTCACAGTGGCTAGATCATGTGTACCTAGTGTTTCTTTCCTCTTTTCAAAAACTGCCCTATTGATATTTAACGCTTCTTCATATTTTCCCTGTTTATCTAATACTAATGCCATGTGAAACTGAGTATTTAAGGTATCTGAATGATTTGACCCTAGTATTTCCTTTTGTCTCTGATAGACTTCTTGATAAATATTAAAAGCTTCTTCATCTTTCCCCTGTCTATGCAGCACTAAAGCGATTGTACTTCTTGTACTTAAAGTATCCTTATCGTTTAAACCCAGCATTTCTTTTTGTTTCTGAAAAATCTCTTTAAGCATATTTAAAGCTTCTTGGTAAATTCCTTGCTTATATAGCACTTTGGCTATATATGTCTGAATATCTAAAGTACCAGGATTGTCTGGTCCTAGTATTTCTTTTCTTCTTTCAAATGCGCTTCTGAAAATACTTAAGGCTTTTTGGTAATTGCCTTGATTCAAGAGCACTAAAGCTGTATCAATCTGAGCGGATACGTCACTTTGCGATATCTGCTTCAACTGCTCGACTTTTGAAAAGTTACTATGTACTGCAGCAACTACTAACGTTTTGTTCTCTCTATTACGAGCACTCATCACTGCTTTTACTGTATCAATATCCTTTATCTTATTTAGGTCATTAATAACTTGAGCATTACCATCTTTAACCTTTTTAAATGATTCACTGACTAGTTTAAATAAGCTAGTTATACTTTTATCCACAGTAAAATCTGATGGTGTTTTCCCACTGTCAGAGACAGCATTGTATACTGCACCATTAGATAATAGGGCCTTTACAACTTTTAAGTGAGAGAACTTAGCAGCATAATGCAGAGGAGTAAACCCCTTGTTACCAACCACATTAGGATTAGCTTTATTTTGTAATAGAATATTGACAACTCCATCATAGCCCTTCCATGCAGCATAATATAATGGTGTTACACTATCAGCATTTTTGGCATTAACAAACGCTCCTGCTTTAATGTAATTCTCAACCTCTGAAGAGCTATTACGTTTTACAGCCTCAAATAATTTCTCAGTTGATGCTAATAGATTGATAACGTCTTTATCGTTAGTCATTTCTAATGGTCTTCTACAAAGCTTGTCAACAGCGTTATAAACTGCACCATTTTTTAATAAAACTTCAATAACGTCTTTATAACCAAAATTAGCAGCAATATGCATAGGGGTTAAGCCATTAGTATCTTTAGCATTAACGTCAGCACCTTGTGCTATCAAATACTTTACAACTTCTAACCGACCTTTCATTGCAGCATAGTGTAGTAATGTCTGGTTAGCTGTACCAAGCTCATTAATACTCAACCCCTTGCTAAGGAAAAACTCTACGGTATCTTTATAACCTTCTCTAGCTGCAATGTGTATAGGCTTTGATCCAGAGGCATTTTTAGCATTAATATTAGACCCTTCATCTACTAGACATTTTACCATTTCCAAGTTACTTTCCTGTGAAGCAATGTGCAGTATAGTCCAATCATCATTGCCTTTAGCATTCATATCTACTTTTTTATACTGCAGTAACATTTTAACCACTTGCAAATGACCATGTGCAACTGCTAATTCTAAAGGTGTTCTGCTCTTATTATCCTTAACATTAACTTTTGCTCCATTACTTAATAGGACTTCAACAACATTAACATGGCCGTGTCCTGCAGCTATATGTAGTGGAGTACCTTCAACATTTACAAAGTTAACATTAGCCTTGTTTGCTATCAAAACTTCAGCAATTTCTTCATGGCCTTCTTGTGCCGCAAGATATAATGGTGTTATACTATTAATAGTCATAGCATCAACATTGGCTCCCCTTTCTATCAGAGCATTTACTATCCCCTTATGTCCTCTTTTAGCAGCCAAATGTAATAGTGTAGCATCTTCAGGACCTTTTATATCAATATGGGCCTTGTCTTTTAGCAAAATCTCTACAATATCCCTATAACCAGCGAGTACTGCTAATGATAAAGGTTCACCACCTTCTGCATTAACACTAGCTCCATTTTCTACAAGAACTTCAACGATCTCCTTATGATTATGCTTAATAGCAGAAAGCAATGGTGTTAGGTTGTTACTCTTAACATTAACACTGGCTCTATTTGCTACCAAAATTCCAACGATTTCCTTATGACCTCCTTCCACAGCTACATGTAATGGTGTACTACCTGCAATACCTTCTGTGTTAACTTTAGCTTTATTTTTTATTAAAAGATTCACAATATCTTTGTGACCTCCCACAATAGCTGCATGTAAAGGTGTAAGGCCATAATTAGCACTAGTATTGACTTCAGCTTTACTTTTGATTAGAAAAGCAATAGCGTCTTTATGTCCACTTAGAGCAGCTACATGCAATGGCGTCATGCCATCATTAGTTCTAGCATCAACTTCAGCTTTATTTTTTATTAGAAGATCAATAATATCTTTGCTACCATTCATCGCAGCTGCATGTAATGGTGTACTACCCTTAATATCTTGAGCTCTAACTTCAGCTTTATTTCTTATTAGGAGTTCAATAATATCTTTGTGACCTTTCAGAGCAGCTACATGTAATGGTGTTAGATTATTATTGGCTTTATCATTGATTTCTACTCCATTTTTTATTAAAAGCTCAGCAACTGCCTTATGACCACTCTCTGCTGCATAGTGTAATGGCGTAGCATTATTTTTATCTTTAGCGCGAATGTTAACCCCATGCTCGAGAAGAGCAACAACTATCTTCAAGTGGCCACTCTGCACTGCAAAATGTAGTGGGGTTATACCTTCCACAGTGGCAATACTAGCATTTGCCTTATTTGTCAGTAAAGCCTTAACAATTTTCTCATGTCCATCTTTTGCTGCGTAGTGCAAAGGTGTGTTATTATAGGTTTTGTCAACAACATTAACATTAGCTCCATGCTTCAATAAAATATTAGCTATCTTTTCATGACCGTTTTCTATTGCATAGTGTAATGGTGTACAACCATCTATAACTCTGGAGTTAACATCGGCTCCTTTGAGAATTAAAGCATTCACTACTTCTAGGTGGCCATTTAGTGCTGCTGTATGTAATGGTATTCCCTCCTTATCGTTTCTTGCATTAACATTTGCCTCATTTTTCAGTAAAAAATTAACTAGCCCTAGATAACCACTTTCTGCAGCTATATGTAGTGAAGTAAAGCCACCCATAGTTTCGTTGATGTCAACATTCGCTTCTTTTTCCAGCATAATCTTAGCAACATCAATATGATTGTTTTTTATTGCATAGTGTAAAGGTGAAAAACCAGCTATATCTTTGGTATTAGTATTAGCATTATTTTTTAGTAGAATTTCAACAGCATCTTTGTGACCATTTTTAGCTGCAATATGTAGTGATGTTTTGCCACTATTATCTAGATCATCAACATATACACCTGTTTTTCCTATAAAAAATTCCACAATATTTTTCCTTCCATATGCAGCAGCAATATGTAGTGGGCTTTGACCATTAATATCTTTAACATTAACGTCTAAATTTTGATTAAGAACAAATTTTATAATTTCAAGACTAGGTCCCTTAGCAGCAAAATGTAATGTAGTCCATGAGTTAATACTTCTAGCATTGATGTCTGCTCCTTTTTTGAGATAACTCTTTAAGTCTTCAAGATTTCCTTCTTCCAACGCAGCAAACATTTTTTCCTGATTAGTAATAGTGATAAGGTTTTGATCGTATTTATCTTTCAGCTTGGAAGGATCATCTCTTACCGACTTGCCAATTTTCTTCTTACTTTTTATTACATTTTCTGAAATAAGTTTTTTAGCGTTCAAGATAACTGCTATTGAGGGATCAGATAACAATACATCAACTAAGGTATTATCGTGTGCTAAATGATTACGCAAACATTTTCCAGTTAATAAAGGAGTGTTATCATCTAAAAAAAGTAGATTGTTTTCTAGATGCTTCTCTGATCTACCTAAAATTGACATTATATCCAGAACAAGCATTTCTACTACTGCTTGCAACTTTTTATTCCTCTTGTAGGAAGGAAGCTTTTCAGTTAACTTGCCACTTAATGCGTTATTCCTCAAAATACTTTTCAGTTCAGATAACTTCAGTTCAAGCTGGTTATTGTATTTTTCTTCTGTTATGTTGTAAGCCTTCCTTTGTTTATGTATAGGAATAAACGAACCTTTCTCATTCAACTTGTTTCTTAATTCCTCAATCCATTTAAGGTCACCTGTTCCAAGTTCAGCAATGTAAAAAATCTCACAAGTTAATCTATTTACTTTATCAAGGTTGTCATCCTGTATTCTTGACCTAACACTATGAGAAATTTTCATTGATAGTTCGGCTATTTCTTTAAGATTGTGAGACTCTATTTGGGAAGGAATATTCTCTAGTGTTTTATTAGCAAAGAATTTTATTCCTCTAATAACATTATGGTCAATCTTATTGTCATTCAAACCAACATCTAAGCTCTTTAATGATATAAACGCCGTAACATAATCAGTTCTGATATTTTTTGATTTAGTTTTTGCAAAATTGATTATGTTATCAATTTTATTAAACAGCTCCTTTTCATAATTCGTCTTTTCAGTTATATTATTGCTTAATTCTTTTATGAGTTTTTCAAGCTTATCATGTTCCATCACTTTAAAACTCTCTGTAATCATTTCATCTAATTCAACGTTACTAAATATTCCAGCAACTTCTTTTATCTCGTCTAAGTTTTCACTACTGGTAATTTTCTTTAGCAATATTATGACTATTTTAATCTTGTTATTGTAAAGAATATCAGTAATTACATTATCGATTCTTTTAGTATCATTTTGAACACCAATAAAAAAGTTAACATCTGTATTTTCCTCAATCTCTGTTCTTTTAGAGAGCGAGTAAGCATGTGATAGTGAGTTACGTAAATCTATAATGACTTCTCTTGTGTTCTTTGGTAATGATAGTAGAAGAAGCTCGCTTGTAGTGCTAGATAACTTGGGAGATTCTAGAGTGTTTTTTAAATATTCACCAATAACCTGTAAAACCCTTGTAATAATTAACTGTCCTTCCCTTTCTTTAGGATTAGCTGATAATGCCAACTTTATATAATCACTTATTTTCTCTAAAGAATGAATATCCCTAATTTGTTGATAATCGCTATACAACTCTCCAAATTGAGGATAATTGCTAACGATCTCTGCAACAACCCTCTCACGTTTTAACTTCGGGAGATCAGCAAATTTACCAATGTCCACACCTTCTATAATATCTTTTTCTTCTTTAAGTTTCTTTGCAAAATTTTCCAAGTGGTCTAGTATTTTACTTTTATTCAATGTGGCATTATAGAATAGATTCATTTCCTGTCGTTTTATGTGAGAAGAAACAAAACTGATCAAACAAAATTCCATTTCTTCCCAAGGTAGTCTATCGTAGGTTGATTTCAACTGCCGCTTTAATATATGAATATTTTGTGCAATAAATTTTGCTATGAATAAAAACTTTTCATCTACTTTTTCTGTGTTTGAATACTCTGCCTTTAACAGGCTAATATTTTGAAGTACTAACTCAATCCGCTCTCTTATGTTATTAAGATAACTCTTCACATTCTGATCTTGTCCAGAAGCACTAGAGAAAAAACGGAGGTTTATCAACTTATTTTCAACAAAAATTTCTATCTCTTCTGACAAGAATACGTTCTTTAGTTTTAATTCCTCATAAGCTCGTGAAAGAATTTCATCTAATTCCCTGAAATGAACAGCAAAATAATTACCTGGCCATTTATTAATGAGTGTATCAAGAAGTTCAACATTACCTGAACGTATAGCATAATAAAACGCATTATGGCATGTTTCATCCTCATCATCTGGTAATATAGTAGTTTCTCTGATGCCAACAGATAAATTACTGAGAATTTTACTATTATTGCCAAGTAGGTATTCTAAAATCTTTACCTTATTGTGTTTACAAGCTAAGATAACTAAGTTAGTACTCTTAACAGGATTGTTAGCATTATCATAATAGTCTCTCAAAGTTACTTGATCTTCTGCATCACTTATGTAATCAATAAAATTGCTTAATTTTTTTAAGCTGTCGACATTACCATCTGATATTGCCTCTTCGAGTTCAGTTAAAACCAGGAGATAAAGTTCTTCAGCTTTTGCTTTTCTGCGGTAGAGCTTTTTATATTCTCTAATAAACTCCTCTTTTGATGTGTAAGAACGTGATAAAAACTGTTTATCTTCTTGATAAAAACTGGTTTGTTGTTTAGGTACATGCATAAACCCTCTCTGAGATATATTTACACCAGTATTAGAATAGCAAAGTTTACTTAATATGGCAAAAATTAAAATAGCATCTTTTGTTAATAAAATATTTTTGAGAGAATATCTACTAATCCTGCAATTTCAGGACGAAAAGCCTTCACAACATTTGATTTTGGGTGTGGGAAATGTGTTGGTTGTTTAAATTATTAGTAACACCTACTAATAATAACCCGTTTGAAAACAACAAAGAGAAATGATGATCAACTTACATAAAAAAGCACTAAGTTTAGTGTTTTGGCATTATAGCAATCTCTTATGTATCACCTCTCTGGAACCATACGACTAATTGTTGTTCATAAAAAACTCTAGTACTGACAAAAAATGTATTTATTCTAATCTTGCACGTTTGGTATCATTACTTATAGAAGTTTCATAAAGTCTTGTACCAGGCTCTACGAGATTATTTAAGGAACTTAAAGATTGAAAAGTACGTTTATTGGAATCATCAAACGCTACTATAAAGTTTAACAAGTTATCATTAGATAGATATTCAGTTATATTATATGTAGAATCATGATCCAGAATAATTTTCTTTTCTTTGGCATCTTGATCTGCCACATCTAATTTAGTATAAAATTGTATCTTACTTAACTTATTTAACAAATCTGCTCTTTCTAAAAAAGGTTTTACCTTATCTAATATGATATCATTATATATAGGATAGCGTATGGAATAATCAATTTTTGCTAGTCTTACAGATAATTGATTATTATATAGTACATGTATGTTGAAGTTATTTGTAACAAATTCATATAGTGGAAGGCTATCTTTTATTTCATCTGTTTTCATTTGAAGAATTTCACAAACACAGTCATCTAGATAACTTGATAATTTACTGTAATTACTGCATCCTTTATAAGGAGATAAGTCAATAATTTTTCCGTAATCCTTATTGAAGTTCCTTACTAAAGTAAATTTAATCAACAATTTAGCGCATGCTAGATCACTTACAGCGTTATCTAAAGATGTGGAACAATTATCATAAAGCCGTCGTTCACGATTTCTTATATTAATATCAGCTCCATATTCTAATAGTTCTTTAACTACTTCCAGATTTTTACCACTTTTTTTTACAGCATGGTTCAGTGCAGTATTGCCTTTACGGTTTGTTGCATTTACATCAGCACCATGTTTCAGAAGTTCTCTAACTAATTCTAATTCCTTCCCCAGTGTTATAGCAGAATGTAGTGGAGTTTCACTATACATGTTTCTTGAATTGACTTCGGCACCACCTAACAAAAGCTCTTTAGTAATTTCTACACTACTAGTAGTATGAAGTAACGTATCTCTATTCCTTTCTACTCTAAGGTTAGCATTAGCACCTGCAGACAAAAGAGCTTTAACTTTTTCTAAGTTTCGTTCATAGACTGCTTTTTCTAATTCTTTGTTAATATTATTATTTAGCATATTTTTAAAATCCTCCTAAATTTCACTATTTTGTAACAAAATTTTTGTATATTTTCTAGATCTTGGCACCCTCATTAGAGTTTCATTTAAGAGAGCTATAACTTTAAACTCTTTACTCGATTTTCTACGCTGACATCTTGTAAACTCTGATCTGGACTTTTTAATATTTCTAATAATCTACTTGCAAGGTTTGAGTGTTTATTGATTACTGCAACCTGGATTAATGACTTGTCTTGATCATTACGAGCATTTGTTACAGCTACGCGCTCATCAGGTTTTATTGCTTTCAGCTTACTGATAATTTCAACATTACCATTTTTTGCATTCTCAAACAGCTCTTCTACTAATTTCAATAGGTTAGTAATATTTTGGTCTCGAGAAAGATCAAGTGGTGCTTTACCTTCTTTATTCTTGATGTTATAAATTGCACCATGTTTTAATAAAGATTTTACAACTTCCAAGGAGCCACCTTTAGCTGCAACATGAAGTGATGTAGTACCACTAGAAGTAGTTTTAGCATTAATAAAATCACTCAATTTATTGTGGCTTACACGTTGTAACAAAGCTTCAATAATTTCTTTATGACCTTTGGAAGCAGCAGTGTGTAATGGTGTATTACCCTTGTTAGTAACTTGAGTAGCATCAGCTCCATTTGCTAGCAAGATATTTACAACTTTTATGTGCCCATTATTAACAGCATAATGTAATGGCGTTCTTCCATCCACGTTCTTCGAATCAATGATTGCTCCATCTCTAATGGAACTCTCAATTCCTAAATAATTATTATCTTCTATAGCCTTAAATAACTTCTCAACCAATTTTAGTAATTTTATTACTTCTGGGTTTCCTCTTCTTTCCGCAAAGTGTAATGGTAAAACATATCTACCTCCTTCAGCTCTAGCATTAAAGTATGCTCCGCTCATAAGTAGAGACCTAACTATATCTAAATTACCAATTTGTGCCCCTAAGTGTAAAGGCGTAGCATTTTTATCCATTTTTGCATTAACATCCGCTCCATTTATAATAAGAGTTTTAACTACCTTAGGATGACCATATTGAGCTGCAAGATGTAGGGCTGTGCCTTTATTTTGATTTTCTTTTACATTTACATCAGCACCATGTTTCAATAGAACGGTTGCTATCTGATCATAACCTTTTTCTGCTGCAAAATGTAAAGGAGTCCAATTTGTGTGATCTAAAGCATTAATATCTGCTTCCTTTTCTAAGAGCAATTCAACCACCTCTAAATGATCATGGTCTACTGCAAAGTGTAGAGGTGTAGTACTTTTAACTGTTTTAGCATTAATGTCTGCTCCTTTATCAAGCAAAGATTTAGCAACTTCTAAATTACCATCATATGCTGCACAATGTAGAGGAGTCCAACTTCTGTTATCTAGAGCATTAATATCTGCTCCATTTTCAATCAAGAAATTCATTATTTCCAAGTGATTATGTTCTGCTGCCAAATGTAGAGCTCTTCTACCATCATCCATCTTTGCATTTATATTTGCTCCTTTTGCAATTAAGCTCTCTACTATTTTTAAAGAAAAACCATTATATGCTGCATTATGTAAAGGAGTCCAATTCTGATCATCCACGGTGTTAATGTTTGCTCCATTTTTAATTAAAAAATCACTCACCTCGAAATGACTTTGCTGAATTGCTAGATGCAAAGGTGTAAAACCTTCGTTTTTTTTAGCATTAACATTGGCTTTTTTCTCTATTAGTAGCTTCACTACTTCTAAGTGACCATTCTGAGATCCTATATGTAAAGCTGTGGAATTATCGTGGTCCTTAGCATTAACATCAATTCCCCTTACGAGAAGAAGAGACTTAACTACTCCAAAGTGATTACGTTCTGCTGCTAAATGTAGAGGTGTAAGATTCTCATAATCCTTAGCATTAACATTAGATTTTGCTTTTAGTAAAATGTCTACTAACTCTAAAAAGCCATTTTGAGACGCTAAATGTAGAGGTGTAATCTTATCATCTGTTTTTGCATTAACGTTTGCTCCCGCTTCAAGCAGAACTTTAACTATATCTAACCTACCAGTTTGTGTTCCCAGATGTAAGGGTGTAATGTTTGCATCAACTTTATGATTACCTATGCCTGAAGATCCAGCGTTAATATTAGACCCTTGTGAAATAAGAGCTTTAACTACTTCGAGGTTACCATTTTGTACTGCAGAATGCAAAGGTCTTGCTCGATCATTATTTACAGCATTAACATCTAATCCCTTTTCAATAAAAACATTTACTATATCTAGATGACCATTCTCTGCTGCTAGGTGTAAAGGTGTATTAAGTTTATCTGTTTTAGTACTAAGATCTGCTCCATTTGCAATCAAGGTGTTGACTATATCTAAATATCCTTGCTGGGATGCAAAACTTAAAGGTGTAAAGCCTAGAATGGTCTTATGGTTTACATCTGCTCCATGAGCAATAAGAAAGTTAACCATCTCTAAGCGATTTTTTGCAATTGAAAAATACAGTGGCGTAAAGCCATCGTACTTAATCTCTGAATTAATATCTAAACCTTCTCCTAATAAAGTGTTGACTAAATCCAACTGACCATTTCCTGCTGCTAAATGTAGTGGTGTAAGACTAAGATGTTTCTGAATTTCATAATTTTCATTTAAAAACTCTACAAAAAATTGCAGCTGATCCAGATTATTAGATATTCTATTAGTAAACATAAAGGCCTCGCATGAAGAATTTATATAAAATATAGTATCTACAAGTTTTTAAGCAAGATAAATCTTCTTCTTAAAAAAGATACTGTAATCCAATCTGTATGCTTATAACTTCTTCATTTGATCATGAGTAGATCAGTTGTCTCAGCTGCAATAGAGACACCTGCCTTAAGTAGCTACGTCAATTTTCTCTGTTTTTGCCCCTTTTTTTTCGCTGATGATGATGTCTTCATTCTTCTCAGTAGCCAACATTCTTTTTAAAGTATAATCGTTACGTGCACCAAAGCATTAATAATTATACACAATTGTGAAGAAATATTCAATCTTTTTATTGTTTTGAATGTGTTGATGAAAAAAACGTCTGTCAGAGATCATCTGAGAATTGCATTTTAGGCTTTAGATGTAGAAGGGGTCTTATCGTCTTTTTATCAATACTCTAAAAATAGGCTTAAATCGCCAAGAGATGGATATCATGAATTTAGTAGCGTAAAAACATCAAAGATACCTCATATCATAAAGTTTAATGTCAACATTTGGTAGCAACATTCCCGATTTACAAAGCAGAGTCAATAAAGGTTGCAAATAATCTACGTATGTTGGACGTTTCTGTTGATGCTATTTCTAAAATAACAGATTTATCTATTGAGGAACTTGAAAATCACGCTTCCAAAACTTAACCTGAATTAAAAGCAACATTAGTTTACTGATTTCTATACAATATATTAAAATATCAACAAAGGTAATTACATAATTAATTATCTGCATTGCTGAATGAAATTCTTGTGCTTCTGTATTCAATATATAATATTAAAAAAATATTTTAGTAAATTTATTAAAGTAGATACTAGAAACTCGCTTATTTCGTTTTTCTAGCTCAGTTATAGTTTTGGATTTTGCTTGCAGAATTTGTCTATCACTTTCTGGTTATCCTCTATCATTTTACTTGCCTCTTGCTGAAGAAATTTGATATTTTTGAGTGTAATATTGTCCATCTCAGTCGATGCTACTTTCAATTGCGATTGTATTCTTATGTATTTATCATCTATTACTTGTTCTAGTTGATAATCAACGCAATCCAATCCAGAAGCAAACATCACATTCAGTAGTGGCTTGATCCACCCTATTTTGCCAAATCTCCTTGAGTTAGCATACTTTATACTTCTATTTGTTCCACCAGTGCCTATTGATAGCAGTATAATCTCATCATTTGGAAATAATCTCTTGCCACTTGCATATGCACAAGCTGCTGGATTATTAGCAAACACTCCGCCATCTATCAACACTCTCTCTGTTTGGCTAATTTTCAGACGTTTTGGTGTGAAGTACGTTGGAGCAGCTGTTGTAGCTCTGAGTGCATCTTTCAACTTAATGTTTTTTTCTTTCCAACTTTTGAAGAAAAATTCACAACTATTGTGAATGTCATAACTGGTGAGCAGTAGATTACTTGCAACATCGGCCATAGTACTTTCACCAAAGTATTTGTTGAGAATAAATTCCATATTTCTATACGAGTACTGAGAACCACTCAGCCAAGAAGCAATTGATTTTCTCCAAAATGATGATTGAAAGATATAAGCTCCATACTCTTGGTAAAGTCCAACTAAATCATTGGCAGAGTATTGAGGTTTATTGCTTTTACAAAGTCCAGCAACAATAATCCCACCGGTTGAGGTGCCTGCCATTAAATCAAAAATCTGGGAAATTGGCTTTTTTGTCCTAGATTCAATTTCTGCTAGAATAATGGCAGGAATTATTCCTCTGATTCCACCTCCATCAACAGATAAAATATACTTTGCCACTTTTTTATTTTTGTCTCTGCTCAAGTTCATTAACTTCCTCAGCAAGGTTTTTGACCCTTTCTTCAAGGCGATAGATGATTTCTGTAGTCCTTTGATTTTGCTCTATAAATTTATCATGCATATGCACTCTTAAGTCGAGCTTAGCTAGCCACCAGATCAATGCTATTGTTTGTATCACCATAGTAGCAATTACTGCTACAGGGATCTTTCCTGTGTTTGTCATCTTTTTTAAAGGAAAAGTTGTATATATACATATACAAGATTCATCAAAAATACGTCCAAAAAATCTTTTCTAAAATAAAGTTAATTAGTTGCACTAAACAAGCGATGTAAATAATATAATCAACATGAAATCTAGCCTTTTTTGGAAATTGTTAACAAGTTCAATAATACCGATAATATGCGTTATTGTTCTGTATCAGCACTTTAGTACAGACCAATTATCAAAAGATGTGCCAATAAAAAGTAAGGCAAGTGGCAATGATCTGGAAACATTATCTACTGCAGCTGAAAAATGTAATTTAGATACTGTAAGATCCTTAATA
This sequence comes from Wolbachia endosymbiont (group B) of Cyclophora punctaria, assembly GCF_964028235.1. Lineage (NCBI taxonomy): Bacteria > Pseudomonadati > Pseudomonadota > Alphaproteobacteria > Rickettsiales > Anaplasmataceae > Wolbachia > Wolbachia endosymbiont (group B) of Cyclophora punctaria. Next base: position 323,107 of record NZ_OZ034749.1, on the reverse strand, counting down.
AAAAATGTAGTAGATATCAATGCTACTCATCATTTTGGTGCAACATCATTACACTATGCTACAAGCGGAGGCTGTTTAGAAGTCGTAAAATTTCTAATTGAAGAAGGCATTGATGTAAATACTACTGATGCTTTTAGCTGGACAGCTCTGCACTATGCTGTACGAAAAGGACATCTGGAAATTGCTAAATTTCTACTGAAAAATGGAGCAAATCCTTCTGCTAAAAACAAAGATAAAAAAACTCCTTTAGATCTTGCTGTAGAGGAATTAAACAATAATAAAGAAGATATCTATGAGGAAATTATCAATTTACTTTCCAACTATCAATTATTCCCGTAACAATAGTACGATAGCCAAGGTTATCAATTACATGCTCAGCCCTATTTATTATCCATTTACCATAAACTCCTTTGCGAAATCCAGAAAGATTAATCTTTGCTTCAGCAAATAATTCAGGATTTCCTGGCATTGTGACATTGAGTGTTGCTGCATTACTCATCAGCTGATTCAACTTCGCAGATGCTGCACTTTGTGCCAAATCACTACTTGCATAAATATCTCGCAAAATATAGCTTGGTTCTTGATCACCTACTTTTTCCGTTATTGTCTCTGCTTTTTCATAATCATACCAGTAAGCAATAACCGAGCCATATTGATTACGCTCATTAAATTTTACTTTCCAATTTGTAATATCTCTAGGTGTTAAAGTAATAGTGCTTAAAGTTTTTCCGGTAACTGATTTTGCTTTTCCTTTTGAAACAAACAGTAAATATCCTCCTGCAGGTTTTGCTATTGCTCCATAAATTTGAGCAAGCCTGGTTAAAAAATGCATATCGCTCTCTGCAGTTTGATCAATATGTGATATCATGATATTTACAAACTCTGCAGCAACCTTAGCTTGATAGCCATGTTTGTCTGCAATCTTTTTTACCAAATCATTTAAGGTGATTTGATGCCACTCATTAAACACTTGTTCCTTTAATGACTCTTTTAGATCCGCTGCATGACTCTTGATTTTTAGTCCTTGTGGCGGGCCTTGTAGCGTAATTTCATTCACTATGTAATCTCCCATCGGCACAATGCCAGTTTCTTTATACCCAAGTAAAATATTTAGCTTTGCCCCAGTTCTAGGAATTTCAAATAATGAATCACGGTCATCAAGATGAATTACAGCAGTATCACTTATTACTCCAGCTTCATCAGTAATATGCATTGATACTAACCGACTTTTTATCAACTCAGTGATTAAAATTCCCTCTACTGAAATACTAAAGTCTGGTGTCATTTTAATCCCATAGTTTTACTACTTGCTTTTGTGTCTCTTTTTGAATAACAGGAAGTTTAATGATTAATCCTGCAGGAAGAAGTTCGTACTCTGAAAGCCCAGGATTAGCTCTTAACACAATCTCAACTGCTCCTGAGCTGAATCCATAGTAGTTCCAGCAGATTAAATCTAACATATCATTTTCCTTAGTTTTGTAATATATCATTATCAAGTTGTATATCATCAACTGGATTATTTAGTGATCCGTCTGACAACACGTTATCATAGTGCTTCAAACTTAAGTGAAACTCAATCTTTCTTGCTTCACCATTTGGAAAAAAATATCTCTGCGTTTCTTCTATTTTCACAATAACAAAATGGCCTAAAATGTTACCTTGGCCATCAATGAGTAAAAGAGGTTTCGATAAATTTCGCATATTATTTATTTGCCCCAGTCCTCCTGAATAGATTACTCCCGCAAGCTCAATAACGTCCTCTCCAGGACCAATACTTTGAAGTAATGGCTTTTCTCCAATACGCTCAAGTGCAGGCCAGCGATATTCATTCCTGCGTGTGAAACCTCGCTCAGTTAATGAAAATCTATATGGACCAAGAGACAGCATAATTTAATTTATATCATAAAGTGCGCCACTAAATTGCTCTCTAATTCGCTCCATTACTTCATCAGCAATGCTACGTGTATCTTGCCCAGGGGTTGAATGAATATTAATACTGAAGTGATTATTTTGAGTTTTATTCTCTACAGCTTTACTGTGTGCCGCAATGGGGTACTTAAGAGAATCACTTATAACGTTATTTACAGACTTAACTTCTAGTTTAGACTCATTTCTTTTATTCCACAGATTACTGATTGTTCTAAAGGGCTGAGTAATATTATTCCAAAATTTTCCTACCCAATCAGAAAAAGATTTCCATACAATTTTCACTGATTCCCAGATAGTAACAAAAAAGTTCTTTACCACTTGCCATTTGGTAATTATCAAAGTTGCAGCAACAGCAAGACCGCCAATAACGAGTCCCATAGGATTACTCATTAAAGCAATTGTCAATGCTTTAAATCCAACAATAATTGCTGGAAAAACTGCAGAAAGACCTATTTTTACTAAAGTAATAACAGATCCAAACATTTTCCAAGTAGACAAAAAAGCGAATAAGGAACCTTTTACAAAAGTCCAAGCATAGCCAAGAGATATAGCTGCTATTTTAATGCTAATCAACGCTGTAGTAGTACTCATGATTACTGTAGTCAATACTGGATATTCCTTGGCATAAAGTGCTACTTGTGTAGTTGCTGACCTCAGAAGATTAACAGTAAAATTTAAAGGTGGTAATAATACAGAACCAAGATTCATTCCTACTTCTGCTATTGAATTCTTAAGTAGCTGAAGATTATTTGCTGTAGTATTTGCTCTATTTTCAAACTCTCTTTGCATTGAGCCCTTATATTCCCCGTTTATTAATCGTAAAGATTTTTTGTACTCGTCAAGACTACCAATGAGTAGTGCTATATCGTCTTGATATTCAAGACCAAAGAGATCAAAAAGAACGCTAGAACGTTCTTGCTTACCTAGTTTTGCAATTGTTTCTAAAAACTTAACTAATGTGCCTTGTGCATTCTTGCCAATTGCTTTTTCAAATTCCTTAGCATTTATTTTTAGCTGCTGAAAAGCTTTTTGAAAATTGCCACCTTGCTTACTTGCTGTTTGCAACTTACTGAGCATCGCATTAATTGCTGTACCTGCTTTTTCGGGGGTCTTACCAAGACTAATGAAGCTACTTGCTAAAGCTCCCGCTTCTACTGCAGTTAAGCCAAATTGCCTTGCTGTACCACCGATTCTGTTTAATGCAGGAACAATGTCTTTAGCTTTTGCTGCAGTGTTATCAGAGATATGGTTTATTGCATCACCAATGCCTTTCATTTCACCAATTTCAATTTGATAAATATTAGAAAGTTTAGCAATAGCGTCTCCTGCTTCTTCTGCTGACATATCAAATGCAGTTGCCATTTTGGCCACAGTGTCTGTAAAAGTCGTAAGATCTTTAGCTTTAATACCAAGTTGACCACCACTTGCAGTAATTTGCGCAAGTTCTGCCGCAGATAGCGGAATTGTACGCGACATTTCCTTTAATGTTTCCCCAAGTTTTGTTAAGCCATTTACATCTGTATCTTCAAACTTTACAACTTTCTTTACATCAGCCATGGCACTCTCAAAACTAATTGCAGCCTTAAGTGGTGCTGCAAGGGTGAGGCCAAGTGCCACAGCATCCATCATTTGAGCTTTGAAATTTGCTCTTTGTGCTAAAACTCCTTTACGTTTTTGCATTACGGAATTTAAAGCTGTATAGTTATTTTTAAGCTTTTCAATAGAAGAGCCAAGTTTAACTTGATCTCCAATAAGAGATTTTATATCTCTACCACTTTTACTGAACTCCGTGCGTAAATGGTGGAGAGCACTTCTTTTTTGTAAATAAGCTGTTTTAGCTTTCAGCGCTGCAGTTTTAGACCTTGTAAACTCGTTTTGCAGGCTCTTACTTGGTGCTCCTGTATTTTTTATCTGCTGAGCAAGAGATTTTGTTTTTATTTCTAGTTCATTCCAAGAACGCCTAGCAAGCAGAGCATCGTGGCTTAATTGTTTAAACTTGAATACTGATTTACTTGATGATTCAAGTTGTTTTATCGTACTACCAATACGAGAAAGTTGCTTCGTGCTACCTGCTATCGTACTATTAAAACTGCTTTGCAGTGTTGCTCCAATTACTATAGAAATTGCCTTCATTTGTATAATTTTCCGCTACTTTCAAACCAAGTAATAAATTCTTCAATATCCATATCAAGCCACTGATTGATTCCACCACCAACCATTGAGCTAAGTGATAATATGCTCAACCTCAATTCTTCTGCTGAGACAAAAAACCTTGTAACGTTTCTTGAATCTTATTGTAGTCTGCTAAATCAAATTCTTCTACTGCTTCTCTTGAAATACTTGCAAGATTTGCAATCAGTGCTACTTCTTTCTCTGCATCGCTATTACCCATACGTTCAACAGCTAAACGATCTCGAACTTTTGGACGGCGTAGAGTTAGCTCTGAAACTAAAATTCCATCGATTTTTATTGGTTCAGTTAATTTAATTTTTTGCATTGTTTTACCCTTTTAGTTAAATTCCTAAAGCTGTGCGCATAGAAGTCATTTGATCAACACCATCGATCTTGCGAATCATATTCTCAGCGTCAATTTCAATCAATTCTCTGCCATCAATGGTAAGCTTATAATAGTTGGCAGCAATTATACATTTTAGTGTTGCTTTTTCAGCAGCCTTCCAGTTACCAAAATCAAGTTCCTTAAAGAGCCCTCTTAAGTTAATTACTACTGATTCGGCATCACTACTTCCCTGCAAACCTCCTCTTAAAGTAAGAGAAACAGCATTATTGTTTATCAATCCGAAAAGTCTAAAGAGCTCAGAGTCATATTCAGAAAAAGTGAAATCTGCTTCAAGCTTTTCCATGCCCATATCAATACTTACTATTACCCACAAATATAAATGGACATAAAAATAAAGTATTACAACATTAAAGTTTGCAAACATTGAGGGTAAAAAATGGCAAACAGGAATAATGAATGGGCTGAAAATGAATTTGGAGATGCTGTACTTGGAGATAAAAGGTTAACTGACCGATTAGTAAATATTGCTGATAGTTTTACAAGTTTACCTGAAAGCTCAATCAATCAGGCGTGTGGAAGTTGGTCAGAAGCAAAAGCAGCATATCGTTTTTTTCAAAATGAGAACGTGAAAGAAGGCGATATTCTAGCTTCACACGTTGCTAAAACAGTTGAAAGAACAAAAGCCCATAAAAAAATTTTTGTGATCCAAGATACAAGTTATATTTCATACACAGACCATGAAAAAACAAGTGGATTGGGAGTTATTACAAGAAAACATAGTCAAGGTATTATAATGCATACAGCTCTAGCTGTTAGTATAGAAGGTTTGGTACTAGGGATACTAGATCAAAAAATTTATTCAAGACCTGAAGAATCTGAAAACATAAAAAAAAAGAACAATGACAGTATCCGCATTGAAGATAAAGAGAGTATAAAATGGTTAGAAACTTTAAGCAACACAAACAACATTATTGATTCAACTCAAACTGAGACTATAACTATATGCGATAGAGAAGCAGATATATATGAGTTTTTTGAGCTTGCACATAATCTTAATTCGGCAGTGTTAGTTAGAGCTTCCAAAGATAGGGCAGTAAATAGAAAATCTCGATATCCTGAAAAAGGTGAGCAGAAGTTATGGGAATTTATTAAATCCTCTCATTGTGCAGGTACGGTAAAAGTTGAAGTTCCTGCAAAAGATAATAAGCCAAAAAGAACAGCACATTTGGAAGTTAGATTCGGAAAGTTTATTATGCATCCATCTAAGAATAGTATTAGGCATAAGAAAGAAGAATTACTTAAATTACCACACTATGCAGTTTACGTTGTTGAAAAAGACTTTCCTTCTGAAACAAGTCCGCTAGAGTGGATGCTTTTAACAAATCTTCCAGTCAATACCTTTGATGAAGCTGTTGAAAAAGTTAGGTGGTATTGTCTTAGATGGAAAATAGAAATATTACATAAAATTTTAAAATCTGGTCTCAAAGTTGAAGAATGTAGGCTTGGAACAGCAGAAAGGTTGATGCGATATTTAACAGTAATGAGTATTATTGCTTGGAGAATTTTCTTTATTACAACAATTGCAAGAACTGATCCAACATTACCGTGTACTACCTTATTAGCCGAAGAAGAATGGAAAGTTCTATATGTAAAAATACATAGAAAACCATGTTCAAATGCAACTCCTACTATAAAAGAAGCTGTTTCATGGGTTGCTCAACTTGGAGGACATTTGGCTAGAAAAAATGATCTAGAACCAGGACCCATTACTATTTGGAAAGGATGGAGACGTCTCTTTGATCTAGCAGAAGGATGGCGACTTGCTCACGAACTTTATATTTGTGGGTAATAGTAAGATATCAATATTTATTGGAATATCCATACCACCAGCTCTGTATTCTTCTGTTTTTATGGTAAGTTTTGGCAAGGTTACTTCATCTATTTTTCCTGCATAGCCACGACCATCAACAAATACGTTAAAATTCTTTAGGATCTTTGGTAACATCTCTCTTTCTCCTTTTACAATATTGCGCCACTCACAAGGTGTGACCTGAAAGTAATCTGTTCAGCTGGATATGGTGGCGTGAACTCAAAATCAAAAGACACTTTTCCGCTTGCAATATTTGTTGGTGTATTGAGCTCTGGAGTTGCATAACATTTTCCGCTAATAATCGCCCCTTGCGCTTTTAAATTTGCAAGATAAGAATTTACCCCCTCAATCACATCATCTATATAAGTTTTGGTAATATTGCGATCAACTGCCCATAAATGAGCTCGAAGTAGACTATCGTTGATTAAATCTGCAGTCCTTCTCACTGACAAAAAAGCCCATTTTGAGTCATTTGAACATGTTCTATTTCCCCAAAGCCTATAGCCATTTTGATGAATTATCGTTGTTACTTCATTTTCATTTAAATGGTTTGCTCTACAATTTGTATTACCGAGCGTAAAATCAATAGGCCTGCTTGTTCCAACAATACCATTTATTTCTTTATTTGAAGGTGAGTGCCAGAAGCCTTGCTCGCTGTCTATCTTAGCTATTAAACCAGCTACAAATGGACTCGATGGCAAGATTTTTTCTTTTCCTTCAATAAATAACTTAATCCATGGGTCAACTACGTAAACTCTTGAGCTGCCTACACTTTTTCTCCATTTTATTGCTTCTTCATCATTAGTATTTGGTCCGTCTGCAACAATAATTGCTCTTAATTTTTCTGCTATGGAAATTAAAGCACTCACTACTGGATTTACTCCATCTATTTCAGGTAACTGATGAGTAAACTGAGGTGCAATTAATATTCTTGGAGCAACATGAACTATGCTTTCACTGCTTAAGAACGCTTGAATTCCCTGATATTCTCCAGTTTCTTCGTTAACTCCACCAATGACATTGCTGAGCGTCTCTTCTACTTTCTCCTCAACTCGAATAACTACTACTGTTGCACCAATTTGGGAAAAAATTGCATTAATAGCTGAAGGCAAAGTCCCAGATTGACCAAGTTTTGCTGCTTCTTTTAAGCTTCCTGCTATTAATATTGGTTTATTTAGTGGAAACTTTTGCCCGTCAGCATCAGGTGCAGTACCAATTACTCCAATTACCGATGATTTAGCTGTTCGTACTGTCCTCGCTCCTGAGGTAACCTCGATAACATTTACTCCATGTAGAAACTGTTCTGTCATTTCTTTTTCCCCTTTTCAACTTTCTTGCATTTTTTGTTTACAATCATCTAGCAAAGTTTGCAGCTCTTCCTTACTTTTAGCTTCACCGATTTCCCTTTCAGCTATATCCACCAATTCTTCGCACTTGATTATTGCTTTTTTCGCTCTTTTTGCTTTTTCCTGAATTATTCTTGCCATTTCTACTACTGAAATTCCTCGGACTTTTGCTAATGGCTCTATAATTTCTGCATCTTTTTTGTCTATAGATTCTGGTGCTGCTAAAATGTTCTCTGCGGCTTTTGCTTGTATTTCGTACGACTTAGACTTCTGATGAGAATATCCTGAGTATTGGTGAGTATAGTTATCATAATAAGCATGAAGATTAGAAAGTGCAGAAAACTTCGCATTTTGTAGTAACTCCAATTCAATATCTTCTTGATTCCGCTGAGCAATTTTGCCTCCTTCTGTTAAACAATAGCTTTTTTGCCAATCAAAATCTTCTGGTGCTTCATACCAATCATTTTCAGTTGGCTTGCTTTCAAGTGTTGTTGTTTCTACTTGTTTATCATTTTCAAATCTAATGTAGATAGACATTGTTTGTTACCTCCAAATCTCATACGTGTTAGATAATCCTGGACATTGCCAAGCTTTTAGCGTTCTCTCCACATCTACTTCAAGTCCTGTAGTTAGAACATTGCTACGTATGTTATAAATCCCCCACTGAATAAATTGACCATAGTTGTGTACATAATTTGATGCAAGCATACCTTGACTAACTTGTGTCCTGGAATACAGGTAAGATGATGTGTAAAGTAATATTGCAACTGTTTTTCCTGCTGGAATCTCCACATTACCAGATCCAGCTAACTTGCTATCAGAACTCATGTATTGGTAAACATTTTTCCATACTATTTTTGAAATACTTGATTTATTAGAATTAGTGTTATCAGGAGTTCCCACAAATAATCCTGCTCCCCCATACTCCGTACTCGAATACGATGATCCAACAAATTCTATTGTCTTATTTATGTTCACATTGGTTGTATTTTTTACAAATACTACTCCAAGTGCAGCATACGGATAATAGTATATCTCATCATAACTACCAGAAAAACTTTTTGTGCATAACTCTCCGTAAATAAATGTTCCTTTACTTCCCTCTATAAAACTTAGTTGTCTTGGCCGATAAAAACTAACGTAATCTGTATTGTACGTATGGCTACCTGCTAGTAGTTGTAACATATAGTCAGTTTTTGTTATATCACTACTCCACTTTCCAAGCTCTGTCGTAAAAGTTCCGTGGCCAAAATAATTATTTTTTCTGCCAAGTACACCAAATAAGAAAGGTAATGACCCTGGTTCAACCATGTTGCGCTTTCTTATTTCATTTATAAGAGACACTTTTAACTGTTCATCCCGAGTTTTTACCTCATTAGAGATGTTTTCAATTCGAGTTTCTATTTCTCCTATAATTGATGAGCCAGGTGGTACATTATTAACAGCACGAAAATCTTCTACTAAACCTTTAAGACCATCTTTATGACTATTACTAATGCTATTTATTGCTGCAATATTGGCATTCTTTCTCGTATCAAGTAGCGATAAATTTGTTGTTCCTTTTTCATCAATTCTCTTTAATAACTGCTTCTCTGATTCAGAGATCACTGCTAAAGAACTAGCTTTTTTATTATCCAGATCAGTTAAGTGTTTTTTTGCACTATCAAGAAGCTCTTTTAGCTTACCATCAGTCATCTGTACAATTTCAGAAACTGCACTTTTGTCGACTATTGATTCCAATGCTTTAGCAAGATATGCTAATTGATCTGGTGTACTGTTTGCTGCTAAATCCTTAAGCCTCTTTTGTAGTGCATCAATTATTCCTTTTACTTCAGTCATCTGCACAACGTTGGAAATAGCTTTTTTATCTGCTATCAATTCCAGCGATTTTGCAAGATATGCCAGTTGATCAGGTGTACTGTTTGCTGCTAAATCCTTTATCCTTTGGTATATTGCTTCTTTCATTCCCAAAAATTCAAAAAAGTTTCAAATCTAAATCGTTTAAAATTATTTTTTAGTTGATTATGCTCATCTTCTCTTTCGGTAATATCTTCATCTATTTTTTCTATAGCTCTTCGAATACGTACCACATCTTGAACTGCAATATTTTCTGGATGAGGCAGTGGATATCCTCGTTTGGCTTGGTCAACAGTCATTATGTGACAATCACTCTGAGATTTTTTACCTTAGGGCGATAAACAACTGTTCCACTTAAAACTAATTTTATCCTTGTCTCATTGCCATTAAAGTTTGTCAGCACATGAGTTCTCTCTACCAAATTTTCTCCAATTGGTTTTCCTGATGTTAAATTTACTAATTGCCATTCTCCCACGTTTTTCTCTACATAAGTTTTAATGTCTGCAGTGCCAGGTATTAGCGCATCATATGTTATGGTAATTTTAGTGTTAGCTCCTGCTGTAATGCTTCTTGTAACATAATCTCCTTTTTCCCCTATATTACCCATAACTAGCTGTAACCCAGGATATAGCACTGGACTTTTTTCTTTTGACCCTTTTAAATTTGCCTTTACTGTTAGCTCTCCAGATAATCTTTCACGCAGTGCAAGTGGCAAATTATCAGACAAAAAGTTCTCTTTTCCCTCTTCATCTGTTAAGATAAATTCCACATTGGTATCAAATGCTACTTTTTCGACGTTCGTCAAAACAATTAAATCTGATACGTTATTTGCAGTAACCTTGCCAAGATCAATAATGTGAGAAACTTCGCTAAATTTTGCAGCCAAAAGCCGAAACGTTAAGTCTAAGTTCTGATGTGGAGTCCAAGTACTTGCGTTACTAGATGAGAGTAATACTCCTACTTGATATGGCTGACTTGTTACCCAACGGCTATTTACTGCATCATATTTGCCAAGTTCTGCTATTTTGACTGTTGTCTCTGAATCATCGGTAAGTAAAACTATTGCATATTCTTGTCCTGCATGGCAAAACACTGGTGACCAAGTAATACGTGTTGCTGTGCCATCTATCTTTATATCTTTTGGCTCAATATAACTTTCAGCAATGACAGTTTGTGAGGGCATTCCCACTGCTGTTTCTCTAATCTGCACAACAACACGTTTTTTGCCGCTATTTGTGAACCATAAATCTAGACCTCCTATGTGCCTACTCTCATTCAGAGTAAATGTTTGCGCTAAAGGATCAACTCTTCTTGCTGCGATAACTCTTCTTCTCTCTTCTATGGTAATAGTTTTTTTACCAGTATAAGTTGCCTCTCCATAGCTTCCTTTATCCCCATAAAACTGTACTAATTTAGTACCTGCTGGAATATTTGCTGGTACTTTCACCTTTCCCTTTAATTTTCCCTGGTTGTTAGCTCTTTTTTCCACTTTTTTTTCCTCTATGCCATAGGTATAATAGAAATGCCATCAAATTTTATTTCCTTAAGCTTTTCATCTGGCTCAAAACCTTCAATTTCAAAATTCTGTACTGCTTCTCTCATAAATTCAGTTTCGTATGAAGTACTTGACAGCAGCTCTGTCGTTTCTTTAACATTAAATACTCTTGTTACTGGACTTTTCCAATTTGTTTTTACCTCCGTCCAGTGATCTATATTTTTATTTAGAGTAATTTGTGCCGGTACTGGATCAAAAGCTTGATATGGATTGATCTTTTCTCCTTTGGTCTGTAAAAGCTGCTCCAGTACCGGTTCAAGTTCATACGGCAACAAATAAGTTTTTTCTCCTCCATCAATATCAGCAATAGTTACATCTATTGGTAAAATTAGTTCCTTGTTTACTATCGCTGCAGACTGCGAAATTCCTTGATCACGCATATCATCGTCAAAAAACGAATCAACAAATACTCCTTTTTTCGTGGTTGGCTCTCTTGAATTTGCATCATTGCGTAGACGTTCCTGTGCAACAAGAGCATAAAGATCATTTATTCCTTTTTTCATTGCTTCAAGCTCATTCATCGGTACAGCATGAATAGCATTATTCACTATTTTTACCCCTTCTTTTTCTCCGTTTTTCCATGTCTGATGAATGTAGCAGAGCAAAAGTTGTCCGCTAGGTGCTTTAGGCATTGATGGTCGCCAAGGGTGAGCTATACCTTTTATTCTCCTTACTGCTCCTTTGCTATCGATAGTAATTAAATCATAGCGGGGCATTTTCCAGGTGTAATCAATCAAAACCAAGCTGTTATCAACGGCACCTCTTACTTTACATCCCTCTTCACTTATATCTTCAGGGCTTACATGAGTACGACAGCGGTAAGTTATTTGATAACTACTTCCAGGAGCTGGCTCTTTACCAGGTAATGACCAATCAACGTTTCCTGCGTTTAATTTGTAATCTATACTATTTTCATAAATAACATTGCCTTGTTTAATTTGAATAATTTCAAGTACTGCAGAGTCAGGTATCGGATCAATGGCTCCTGAATATGAACCGTGAGTAATGGTAATAGTTTTTTGAACAGTTATATCTACTTTTTTGATTTCACTTATTGGAAAATCATTAACCTTCAGTTCCATTACTCTTTGGCTATTTGGCTGAAAAGTATGTGGCTCTGATTCAACTGATTTTATATCCGGATCTTCATCAAAAGAAACACGAATACTGTGAGGTAACTCAATTTCATAGCCATCAACATGAGCTTTGCCCTCATTAATCACAAATATTTTTTTTCCTCCTTCTCCCTCTTCCTTTTGCAGGAACATTACTTCAAGACCATTTACGACGTAGGAACCATTTGCTTCTTTATCATAACGAGCAAGCGCAGTAGTTACTATATTTGCTTGTGGTGGTGGTGAATGTTCTATCAATACTCCATTTTCAATATTGTAAATTGGGTAAAATTCTCCATTTACAGAAAAAGGGGAAGAAACACCTTCAGATTGATAACCCCAAATGGTAGAAACTTTAAGCCTTGCAGCTCCTACTTCCTGATAGTTTCTTGTACCAACAGCAGGATCACGAAGGTTTTCATCCTCAAGTTCTGTAATCGTAGATTCTACATAATAAACACCTATGCGAACTGTGGTACTCAGTGGAATAACAAATTCTTCTTTTTCGACTTTTCTAACTGCTCCACGAAGATAGATTTTTCCTGATTCAAGCGTAACTTTACCAGTTTCTCTATCTATAATACAATTGCTTCCTGTTATAACATCACCATCACGAAATATTGCATCGCCTATGCCTTTAAGCTTAGAGAGAGCATACTCCTGAGTTTCGTTTAATTCTGCAGACTGTAAACCTCTTCCTGCCAGGAACAAGCTTTTTTCGTATTCTTTGTCAGGATTAAAGCGGTTATAATAGGCGTTTAAAGTCATTTTATGCTAGAAAAATTCAAAAGGTTACAACAAATGAAAAAGTTTCCCGGGTTGCAGCTGTTCTGATAAGTGGTACGGTGTGTTCTAAAACTAACAAAATTCCAAGGTCTTCTATATCTTGAGGTTCAAAATATCTCTGTCCTCTAGGTAATTCTTTTTTTACTTTAGTACCAACCATAACCCCAAGCTCCCTGATAACTTGATTTGCTGCATCCGTGAAATCGAAAGTAAATTTAAGGTACAAATTATTGGTTGGTACATTTGAGGGTTTAAACCTACCTGTGGGAGTTAGAAGCTCTCCATCATCATCACCAGTACAAAAGAGTATCTCATCAACAACACGACGTCCAACTTCCTTAATTAATGTTGCAGAAGTAATTAGTTCCGGTGGTGTGTCTTGAGTGTACTCTATAGTGATTACGCTATCTGCTATAATTGCACCATTTTCTACACGCTCAATAGTGCCTGAGCTACTATCAACTATATAATCTATGCTTGACTGATAAATTGTTTGCCCTGTATAAACTTTTACATCTTTAATAGTGTGGTGATCTAAACTTATCTTGCCGCCTGCTGCAAAAGTTTTTTCAACTTTGTAGCTGCTTTCCCAGGTAGAATCTCCAGATCCCCAAGCAAGATGTATCGGTTGCTCTTTTATGCTCGCAGCAATAGCTGCTCTGCCTGATTGTGTGAGTACTGACATAGTTGATTGTGCAGTTGATATTATGTATATACAAGATCCGTAGAAAAAACGTCCAATTTTTTTGCAATAATAGGATCAAAATCTTTCCAAGGGCGATGTAAGTGGCGATGTTCATGCCAAGTAACCATACCTAGATAGAATGCTGCTACGTAATTTTCTAGCTCATGAATGGGATCTTTCTGTTTTGAATCTGAATCATTTTTACAATCAACGTGATATTCCACTAAATTAGACTCTATTATTTTTTGATCAGTAAAATTCTTCGCTTCATAGTAATAAGTTATACTAAATCGCTCTAAAATTGGTGTACGTTGAAAATTCCAAATCTGCTCAGAAAGTTTATCTTCACTTAAGTGAAATGTATGCTCTATTTCTTCATAAGTAGTTGATGCAAAACAAGCATTGATATCCCCTAAATTCCAACTATCTGACAATACTATCAATGCTTTAGCAAACTTAATTTCTGGCAATAAACTCTGTGGTAGAGGATATAGTGCTTCTAAGTTGTACCACTCATGATTTCTTTCATATGTACCGTTGTAATTCTTCGTGTGAGGCTCTGTCTCTCCTAATGTTGCAACATCTAACCTATATAAATCATTACTGTAACTTCTATCATAATGTGATCTAAAAGTGCCAAATTTAAATCTTGGATTTCCTATTTTCAGCTCAAATGAGTTTTTTCTTCCAAACGATAATACTGGTCCTTCTTTTGCTATTTTTACACCTGAGTAGTCTGAAAGAAGATCTCCAAAAATACTTTCATCTAACATAAACCGCTGAGCATTGTAATAGTCATTGAATATTCGCATTAATCGAGATCTTACCGGTGCAGAAAGTTTTGCCAGAGCAATTACACTATCGACAAAAAAGTCATTAGGAACATCAGAGATGCCAATTTGAAATTCAGCAAAATGCTCTCCTGGTGGTTCTTCTTGAATGGTAATATTATCAATGTTTGCCCACTTCAGCGCCATCTTCAGTGACTGTGGTGTACCGCGCAAACGTTGAAATCTTATTCCGTTTTGCTTAGCTAAGACCCATTCTTTTAATACACTCTTAGTAGCTTTCTTACCCCAGGATAAAATTTCTCCCAAGCCGTATTCCGCTACTAGCCACGGCAACATTTCAGTCTGTGGGTTAAATTTAAATCCCCGTAGAGAATTTGCATCAAAAGAATAATTAATTATGTCTGTAAGTATTTGCTCTTGCTTTGAAGCATTTGGAGGAAGTATCACCAATTTTTACCTAACACTTAAATTATTTAAAGTAACGCATTCATTATCTTGCACGACGATGTCTTCTATCGGCTCTGTAAGCTCTATATTCTGCATACCTTCTATAAAGAGGTGGGCAATAATCCATGATCTGGTAACATTCCACCCTAAACCTTTAGCAGATTCAAGATCTTTGATAAATTGTTCCTTTGCAGCTTCGATAACATCTTTGGATGCAGTAGGGTAAATATGCACTTTAGCATGAATAGTAATGGGAATAATACCACAGCCAATAACTGTAAGCGTATCTGTTAATACACGAATATCATCGCGAATAACGTGATTTCTGACGATCTCTAGCAATTCTTCTGAAGGTACTCCACCATTTTCTGTGGAAAGTATTGAAATCTGTACACTTCCTGGTA
The DNA here is from genome assembly GCF_964028235.1 of Wolbachia endosymbiont (group B) of Cyclophora punctaria. Classification (NCBI taxonomy): domain Bacteria; kingdom Pseudomonadati; phylum Pseudomonadota; class Alphaproteobacteria; order Rickettsiales; family Anaplasmataceae; genus Wolbachia; species Wolbachia endosymbiont (group B) of Cyclophora punctaria. The sequence goes on along the minus strand of NZ_OZ034749.1, from coordinate 307,804 downwards.
TAGGTGATACCACTTGCGCATCTTTTACTCTCGTGTCAGCAGATAATGCATGATAGCGATAATGCTCCTTACTCCCTGCTGTTGACCAACCAACAATTTTGGCTTTTACCCGCTTCCTTAAGGATTCATCATTCTCTGACTCCTTTCTCAGCACACCATAAAATTCAGCCAAGTGATCAAGGTCATTACCTCTTGCAAAAGCAAGTAAATTTGCCTGTGCTGCATCATCAATCCTTTGCCTAAGCAAAAGTTCACGCCAGGCTGCTACTTCCAGTATCTTTATTGCTGGATCACTCTCAGTTAGTGCAGAAAAACTTGCATTCCGACGCACTAACTCTTCTTTCATTCGCGAAAAGATTTCCTCAAATTTTAATGTTTCGACAATATTTGGTGTTTTCATCCTACTACCTTATACTATAATACCATCAAGGCGGATCGGCTCTCCATTTGGTAGATAGGTTCCCTCTAAAATGAGAGTTACTTTACCTTCTTTTATTTCTGTTATTTGTACACGTTTAAGCTTAAATCGACGCTCCCACTTTTCTAATGCTTCTGCAACTGCTGCATAAAGTTCTTGTGCAAAACCAGGTACAATTGGATGATCAATCAGCTCAAATAACCTTGATCCGTAATCTCGGCGCATAACACGAGTGCCAATTGGCGTAGTTAAAATATCAACTATTGATTGTTTTAAATGCTCTATACCACTTATTGTTTTACCAGTTTCAGAACTCATACCACGCATATTATTTACCCTGCAAAAACGTTATCACTCCCTTCTTCTGCTATTGCTCCACAGGAAATTAGGTCACCAGTACGAGCAATGGCTTTGCCATTTACAAACACTGCTTTCGACCCTTGTGTCATTACTTTTCCTTCACTAAAATTATCTCCTTGCCTACAGACAGGTCTTCCGTTTATAAATACATCTCTGCTTCCACTTATACAAAAATGCAGCAACGCTCCTTCACAGTGATCTCCTAGGCGTATAACTGATTTATTCATTCCTTTCCCTAATTTAGATTTACTCTTTTTGCTTTTAGTTTTATTTCGCTCTTTGTTATCTCTACACTTGATTCCCCAACATTCAGTGTTATCTTGTCTACTACTTCAATCTCTAAATGATGTTTCTCTTTATCATATGTAAATCTTGTCCCATCTTGAAATTTTACATTATTTACTTCCTTTTTATTCTCTGGAGGAGGGTATTTTTCCTGATATATTGCCGGTAACACCACCCCCAAAGACAATTCTCCCAATGGTGATAATACTATTACCTGTTCATCAATATTTGGTGGTGACCAACTTTCAGCTCTATTTGTTATCCATGGAAGAAAATCTGTTACAAGTTCACCTATTTTAACTTTTACTTTAGCTTTTTCATAATCTATTTTTTCGACAATGCCTATACGGACAATGTTGGCCAATTTCCTCCGCAATTCTGAAATTGCAAAATTACTTTCCAACATTCACATCGATTAAATGAGGTTTTATTTTACTCACTTCCCAAATCGATCGCCCTACATGCAATTCGTGCGCCCAGTCTACCATCCACACTAAATATGCATCGAGCTCTGGCCTAAAATCATCTCCTCCTCCTGATATAAATTCTCCTGGTGAAACATTTTTCACGTTCCAAGTATTTTTATTTACTACTCTGGCAACCTCAGCAGCTAATGATCTGACAATAATAGGGGCATTTTCTATTGTGCTATCGATCACTATTCGTGCCTCAAATTTTGCTCTCAGCGCTAGCTCCTCTGTTCCTGGATCTTTTCCTTGCTCTAGACTTGACAATTCTATAAATACCGCTGGAGCTGCTAACTCTTTCCTTATTGCTGGATAAACCTCACAAGTTTGAATTGCTGGTATCTCTGCCTTTAGCGTATTACAGATTGCCTCATGTAAATTAGTCCAAAATGCCGTCATAAAATAACTTATGTGTAAAATATTTTTCAAATATCCTTTCAACTTCATAATTAACAAGATTTTCTATTATCCTTGAAGCCTCAGGTTCAAGTGGTAGTTTAACCTCCTGTATCGGTAGTGCTGTTCTTCCTACACGTTTAAAAATACCACGATAGCCTCTTGGCATCGTTGCCATAAATGCATCATTAAATGCTGTTCTTATTTTTGCTTGTTTTATATTTATATCATACAGATATGCTCTAATTAAAACCTTCAAAGTGCTTTTCCTTGCCTTGATAATTCTTAGTCTTTTTCTAATTACTTTTAGCCTAATTTGCTTTTCTTCACTGATTTCTCGGACAGCCTGAGATTTTAACCATAATGCCGTTTTGTTTAGCGCTCTTACCGCTGCCAATTCTATTTTGGCTTTGTTAGCATCAATGTTGTGAATAATTCTCTCAATATTTTCATTAACCTCAATGTTAAACATCCTTCTCTCCAAGTACTGTACATTTTATATTCCATACTATTCCTGAATTATCTCGCAGTGGTGGAGAATATACTTTATATTTACGGCCATCAATAACAAAAATATCTCCCACCATTGGCCTCAGTACATCAAAAACATTTACCTCAAGAAAAAGCATCTCTCCCACAAATTGTCCTTCACCAATCTCGTATAATTTATCTGGCTGTTGCTTTAATACCTGTACAATATATGACTTATCCTTTGATTTATATAAAGCCACTTCTCCTAAATGGGCAAAACAATCTTTAAATAATCGCTTAATATTTTCTTGCACATTTCTCCGTTATATACTAACATTTACATGCTAAGAAGAGGTAAAGCATTCTTCTACCTCACACTGCTTTATAATTGCTCTACCTGTGTTGTTATGTTGCAACAACCCTGACTAATACCCCAGGTCTGTGACACATTGGCAGAGGGTTTGACTGCGTATGTAAATCAGTCCCTCTATCAAACCTCCTTGGTTCTTGCTTTGCATATAGTGGCTGTCCAAGAGTATTCACTGTCTCATTAAAATCTGCTGGTGCAAAGTATGTTGTAAATGTGCTTGCTGTTCCTACTGGAAAACAGTGCCCTGTATCTTTGTCAATAAATCTTCTCACCGTTCCTTCAGGGTCAGTTGCTTGCCCTCTATATTCCTCAAATGTTATGCCACAGAACGTAAATCCTGACCTCATATCATTCCTTAGCGCTGCTCCTTCTTGCCATCTCTCATATGCTTCTTTCACTTTAGTATGAGAAGTAAGTGCATCAAAAAACTCAGGGCTTACCAAAGCATGAATTCCTGTCATATATTCACCACTTAGATTATCTTCTATGTGCCGCAATACTTCCAGACACTTACGTTTTACATCTGTTGTTGCTGTTCCCAGTGCAAAATTTACTACTTTTGGTGTTATTTCAAATTCGTTGTACAAATTTAATAATTCTGACCCATCAGCATCTAAAATTATTCCCTTCAGCGCTCCCATCCGCAAATGTTCCAACGTTATCGCATGTTTGTTTCTCATCAATTGCAAATGGTCCGTTATTACATCTGCCAGCGCTTTAAGTTCACTCTCTGATCCAAATGCCCTTATTCCCTGTACTTCCTCTGGTAACACTACATCATCATGTGGAATATGTGGAATCGTAAATGTTCTTACCTTTCTTTTTCCTCTTTTTCCTACTGTTGCTGGTGCTCCGGGTACTTGTGTTGGCAGTAAACTCAATACTCCGTTGTGTTCTTCTATAGTAATATGTCGAAATCTTACTGACCTACTTGGAAATAAATTTAAATTTTCAACACGTCCATAATTTATCGGCAATATATTCATCGCATTTGTTAGTGCCGTCATACTAAATGCTGTATTTGTAAATGGATTTTGCATTTCTTTCTCTCCTTTTTTTCTTATTAATTTTAGTTAAACTCCCTTGCGGATAATGATCCCTCGTACTTCAAGTTGCTTTATTGCTTCAGCTTTCTGTTCTTCAGTGATATTTGCTGGCCATACAATTGCATGATCGGCAAGAAGAGCAATACGAGTAATTATTACTGCTTTAGTATCTCCATCTTTGCTATTTACATCGCTTGTTATTACACCTATCGCTGTTTGTGTGCCATCTGTGGCAGTTGGATTTATTACCTTAATCATGTTGTCTTTATCACGACCAACAACTGTACCAAGTTTAAGATTTTGACCTTTAGCTACTGCTATTGAGTCTCTTGAATACAGGCTTGATGCCTCATACTTTAATAAGTCACCTAGATTATTTTGTTCGGTTATAGTACTCATTTTGCTTTTCTCCTTTTGTTATATATTTTAAATGCCTACGACTTTTCGCTACCTGCATCATCAACTCTTCTCCTGAATTCTGTGGTATTGCACTCAGTATCTCTGTCTTTTTCGTTTGCTCTGCAAGTAATTCCATTAAAACCTCCCTTGCTTGCTCAACACTTACGCCCTGCTCAATAAATTCTCCTATCTTTTCTGGCATCTTTGATATATTACATAAACGTATTAATTCAAGAACTTCAGTACGATACTTAGTTAAATTATTAGTTTCTTCTTTTAGGTCAGTTATAGTTTGTTCGTTCATAGTAATACTCCTGTTTTTATTAATATATTTAAACTCTGAAAGAATTGTAATTCCATCTGCAAGACCTATTTCTACTGCTTTCTCGCCAAAATATAGCCCTGCTTCTGTTGATTTGATTGCCTCTACAGAAAGGTTTCTATTGCGTGCTATTAGCTCAACCAGCATTTCATATAAACGATTCACTTCGCTTTTTAGATTTTCTAAACTCTCAGAAGTTATTGGCTCATGTGGATTTAAATCATTTTTTCTACTTCCTGCAAACACTGTGGTATATTTTATTCCACATTTTTCATCAAATCCACTTTGATCTATATGACTTGCTATTACTCCTATACTCCCAACTCCTGAAGTGCGGGTGAGAAAAATCTTTTCAGCGCTAGAAGCTATAGCGTACGCAGCAGAATATGCATCATCATTTGCTATCGCTATTATCCTCTTTTTTCCTCTTGATTCATAAATAAAGTCAGCTAGGTCAAATATACCGTTTACCTCTCCTCCGGGGCTATCTATTTCCAGTATAATTGTCTCTATGCTACTATCTGCTAATGCTTGTGTAATTTGTTCTTCTATTTGCTCATATGATGTCATTCCGAGCATTTCATCAAATGCACCAGGTTTTTTAGTTAAAATGCCATGTATCGGTATTATTCCTCTTTCACTATTTCTTACTGCATGTTTTATATTTTTAAAGATAGGCTGCTTTCCTGTTTGTAGTGACAGTAACTCAAAACTCCTTGGTTCTACCATTACACATCTGTTTAGCCATTGTTGTTTCATATCACCTCTTGATTGGCCGTAACGTCAGAATCAAAACTTAAGCCCAGTTCACTTGCACGTCTTTGATCTTCTGCTATTTCTTGGTCAATTTCTTCTACATCATAACCCATTTCTGATACTACTTCCGCTCGACTCTTGAATCCATTTCTTACTGCCATTTGCTGTGCTTGCTGATCTTTTAGCGGATCGACCCAATCAAATCCCTGTGGTATCCATTTTACTTCTTTTTTTGCTCCTTCTTTTCCCTTTGTCCATTCTTCACCTATGTCTAGCTCTCCAGAAAGTAGTGCTAACTCTAACCACCTATCCCATACAGGACGGCAAAACTGAAATACCATTATGTTATGCTGTAACATTGTACATCTCCTACGAAACTCTATTAATCCTGCTCTAATTGATGAATAATTAACACCGGTTAAATCTCCTGTTAGTTGCTCATATGTTATCCCTGTACCAATCGCTATTGCCCTGAGTTGCTGTTTCATAAACGCTTCATAACTTCCTCCTACATCTGACGGCTCTGAAAATTTTATGTCTTCTCCTGGGTCTAAAAGCTGCATTGTTCCTGGCTCTAAACCAGATAGTGCTACTCCTTGCTCATTACTTTCACTTTCTCCTAAAATATTTGCTTCAGGATCAAGTCTTGTAATAAACCCTGCAAACATTGCTGCAGTTTTCTTTCTCACCAGCTCTGCATCATCATATTGATCAAGCTCATAAAGCTTCAGCAGTATATTAGAAAGCCAAGGCTCCCCTCTGATTTGCCCAGGTCTTAATGGTCTATAAATATGTAAAACATCATTTGCTGGCACTCTCACTGATTCTCCAAACATACTTTCACCAGGGTGTTCTTTAAATAGGTAGTATGCTTCTCTTTGCCCAAGCCTGTTAAACTCAATCCCGTTTCTTATTACATTACCATTTCCTAAAGTTTGATTTGTTTTATTATCTAAATGTTCAGACTCAAGTACTTGCAGTTGTAATGGTACAGAAAATCCATCTTCGAGTTTACGATTTCGGAGGCGTACAAAACATTCTCCTCCCTCTATCATACTTCTGCATACTAGAGCTTGTAATCCATAAAAATCACTTACTCCGTTACTATCTGCTTCATCTGTCCATCTTAGCCATAATTCTTGTACTTTCTTTCGAAATTCTCCATCTCTTGCTTTTGATTGCGGTTTTATTCCTGTCCCAATAGAGTTACTCACTATCGTATCAATGATATTTGCTGCATATGGATTTTTTCTCACCATATCACGTGATCGACTACGTAAAGTTTCAAGGTTTTGAGACAGCAAATTGTTTATACTTCCTAACTCTGGTTGAAAGTGAAAAAATCTTCTTCCTGAGCCTGCTGCATCCCATGCTGAGCTTTTTATCTTTGGTTTGTTAAATAATTGCTTGAAGGTTTTTAGCAGCATTTATAAAATTCCTTTACTCGTTGAAAAAACAATCTTTCTCTTCGGTTTCATTCCAACAATCTTTAGCTCAGCTTTAATACGTTGTCTTAAGTTTAGTAAATCATTTATCTGAACTTCAGCATATCTCACCACATGATCACCATATGCAATTGATACTACTCTTTCGCCACTCTGAAGCTTCTTTATCGCTTCTTCAATTTGAACTAAATACTCTTCGTTATACATTTTCCAACCACTTACTCTGTCTCACTTTTTTAGGTTTTTTACTTTCCATTTTTCCACTCAAACTATTCCATTTATTTTCTTGCCACCTATCAATTCCAAGCGCAATAGATGCAGCTCTCGCATAAATTCGGCAATCTAGCACTTCGTTTCTTTCTCTTACCTTTTGCCACTCCTGTTTGGTGTATCCCTTTACTACCTTGCTGACTAACTGCTCTGCTGTTAGCTGCTTAAAATATTCAGGTGCGTACTCAGGAAAATGACAGTATCCAGGTAGAGCTTTTCCCTCTTCTTCTTTTAAAATATTAAGTAATTGAAAAAGCTCTGATTTTAATATCGATACTCCTACTGGCCAGAGCTTTATTCCTCTCTTTAGCTTTTGACCACCAACTGTTATATCTACTCTACTTGGGCTGCTAAGTGGTACTAGTGCTTTATTTACACCTTTGACTGCCATTACTCTTCCACAGCCTTGATGACTTCTCACCCAATTGTATACTTCTTGTGTCGCATATCCTGCATCTACTGCCATCATGCTTATCATATACTCAAGCCCATTTTCACCGATAAAATGATGATTTAAGAGCTCAGAGAGTTTTCCCCATACTTCCCTACCTCCTGTATCTCCTTCAAATACTCGGTAGTCTATTGACCAATTTTCTCTGCCTTTTCCCCAGGCTACAACTTCTACTTCCAAGCGATCTTTTTGAACATCTACTCCTGCTGTGAGAACTACTTCGCCTTTTGGTACTGTGCCAATCTGAAAAAATTCTCTCCTGTTAAATAATTGCTTCCAGTCCGGTACTTCTCCTTTATCTACCCAGGTTTCTCCAAGCGTAGTATTTATCCAAACTTTCAGTAATTGTTCACTTTCTTTCGCATGGAGAAAATCCTCTACTGCTTGAGTCCAACTATACCAGCCAACTGGGCTATAAAGACTTGAAAGATGAAATCCTTTTTTCTCACCTTTTATTGGATTTGTAGCTCTCCATTCTCCACGCTCAAGAATTCCTGTCTTTTGATGATTTTCTATCTTTTTACCACATTCTATACATATATAGTGTGCTGTATTTGGATTTTTATCTTCCCATTTTATTTGTGACCATTTTAGAACTTGATAGTAATTACAATGCGGACATGGTACAAAAAAATATCTCTTATCTGTTACTTCAAATTCTTTCTCAATTCTGCTTATTCCATGAATCGTTGGTGTTGACACTAAAAAAATCTTTCGCCTTGCAAAGGTATTAGTTCGAGCAATACTAAGCAGTACTGGATCTCCTTCTCCTCCTGAATCTCCTGGATAAGCATCAATCTCATCAAGAAAGAGATACTTTACTGGCATAGACCTGAGACCTACACTGCTGTTTGCTCCAGTAATCACAACTATTCCACCTGGAAATTCCTTACTTTGTACAGTATTCCCTGAATCTCTTGATCTTGGGTCTTTTACTTTACTCTTTAAACATGGCGTACTCTCTATTAACGGTGCAAATCTTCCCTTTGACCAACGCTTTCCCATTTCAACTGTTGGCTGTACTACTAGCATTGGTCCTGGTGTTTGATCGATAATATAGCCAATCCAATTGTTACCAGCTTCTGTTCCTCCAATCTGCGCTCCTTTCATGAATACTACTTTTTCAGCCTGTGAAGAAGGAGATAGTGAATCCATGATTTCTTTTAAATAAGGAGTTCTTTCTGTTCTCCATTTACCTGGCTCTGATGCTGCAGTTGGCGCTAAAACTCGATACTCATTCGCCCACTCTGATACTTTAAGCTCTGGATCTGGTTTTAAACCTTCAGAAAAAGATGTGGCGTATATCATTGTCTGCATCTACTCATAATTGGTTCTATCTCAATATTGTTAACAGTAGAGTTTATTCCTCCACACTCCTCCAATTCCATAAACATCTTTTTCTGAAATTCGTTTTCTATATATCTTTTGCTCATCTCACTTACCATTATTGCTATAACAAAAGCAAATATCCCTGTTATTGTTGCAAAAATGATTGCACTGCTTATTGTTGTTGTTATCAACCCTATATATACTGCTACTGCTATTGCGCTGAATGTAGTATAGATGCAGATAATATTATTATGTTTTTTCGTCCTTTTATCTGCTATTTCTCTCTGTGCTATATATTTATTATGAAGGGTTGGAAAATTAATAACGGTATCTCTGCAGAGCAATGACCCATTTTTTTCAGTAAATAAAACTTTAAGTAACTCCAAATTATTTGATTTGATTGCTAAGTGCAGAACAGGTGTATAATTTGCTCCTTTTTTCAGTAGTAATTTTACTACATGTAAATGTCCTCTTTCTGCAGCAAGGTAAATCGGAGAGTGACCTTTATTATTTACAATATCAATATTGATTTCTTCTTTTAAAATTGCATCTACAATCTCAATTTCTCCTCTTTGTGCAGCTAAATGGAGTAGACTATTCTTTTCAGAACCGTATTTATTACTCATCAAAGCCTTCTTTATCTCAGGTTTAGCGTAATCAAATGGTGTTTTACCGCTATCGTCTTTTACCAGAGGGTCTATATCTTCTCGCGTTAGTAAAACTTCTATTGTTTTCAGTCTTTCAGCATAATGTAGTGGTGTTTTATTTTCGTAGTCCTGCAAATTTACTTGAGCATTAGGCTCCTTTATTAAGCATTTGAGGATATCAAGACATAAGTCTCTTTCATCGTAATTAGTATTACTTACAGCTATATGAACAGGTGACAATTTCATTGAGTTTTGTCCCATGCGCGCGCTATTCACATCTGCTCCTAGTCTCAGTAGTAACTTTACTATCTCCAGCTTTTTGTTATTAACTGCATAGTGCATTGGTGTCTGATTTCGTGCATCAAAGACATCTATTTCAGCATTTCCTTCTTTCACTAAAATTTTGACAACATTTTCATGTCCTATGCCTGCTGCTAGATGTAATGGAGTATGATGCAGAGCATTTCGTACATTAACGTCAATACCTTTTCTGATCAAATATCTAACTGCATTAACTTCACCTATCATTGCAGCTAAATGAAGTAAGCTATCTTGTTCTGACCCGTACTTGTTATTAATTAGCGCTTGTAATATTTCTGCTTTTTTCCCTTCTTTGGCGTAATCAAGAGATGTTTTACCTTCATTATCCTCCACAAAAGGATTAATATTCTTCTTCGTGAGTAATAAATCCACCATGCTTAATTCATCAAATTCTATAGCACAATGTAGTGGTGTCTTTCCATTTAATCCTCTGACATTAACATCTAATCCAGGTTGATTAATGAGACACTTTATTAACTCCAAACTTAAGTTATCAGTCATTTTATATTCAAAATCTTTTTTATATTTGAAATTTAGTATTAGATAATTCTTGTAATGAGTTTGTAATCTCTTCAGTTAGCGCCATATGAATCTTTTCAGTGTCACTCAGTGATGCAAGCAGTGCTGAAACTCTATTTGGAATATTAAGCAAATTATTACGGACAACTCTTGCTACGTTAAATGCTTCAGTTTTTACCTCTTCAATTGACACAAATTTGCCTATTTCAGCTTTCACTTTAGCTTCCAAAAGTTTACCACGCTCGGTTTCATTTTTTATTCGCGTTTTTAGCAATATCGTTGAAAGTGTTTCTCCGCGCTCTTTTCTCCTAAGTGGTTGACTTGGATCTCTTATTGCTGCTACCGCTTCATTTGCTTGTTCTCGGTCAATAAGTCCATCTTCCAGCTCAACTATTCCTTTTTTTACTAAAGAACAGACATATTGCCTCGAAAACCCTTTTTCCCTTGCCCATTCTGCTTGCGTAATTCTCACCTTTTTTTCTCCTTTTTTAGCACTGCTCAGCTATAATTTCGTAAGTAGTTAACATTTGAAATATATCTAACGCTAAAGAAGGCCCGAGGTCGGGACCACCAAACCCTCCAGCTTGGCCAAAAGGACCCACTTTTTATGATATTTCCAACATATTAAAATCTTTACTAAAATTCATAACATAGAACATTAATGCTAAAGAATCTGCTTCATTATCATCTGTTGGACAAAAACCCTTTTCCTGCACTGCTTCAATTACATCAGCTTTACTTGCATTGCCCTTGCCAGTTATAAAACGTTTAATAGTCTTAACCGAAACACCTTGATAGGGAATATTACTTTCTTCACACCAAGCAGAAAGGTGTGCTAAAAACCCTCCATAGATATGTGCAGCATCAGTTCCCAAGTGTCTTCTCACTTCTTCAAAGTATACAACTTCAATGCCTGGAAATTTATACTTAAGTGAATTAAGCCAATTACGAAAATTTAAAAACTGCATTCCACCACCACTAAACCTGCTAACATGAAAACTCTTACTTCCACTTTGCACTATTCCATCATTTAAAATAGTCCAGCCGGTTTGTTTGCCAAGATCTAGGGTGAGCATTTCCTTTCAATTGCCGAGTACATATATATACAAGATTTGAAAAAATTACGTCCAAAAAATCTTTAATTTTCGAAATTTAACAACTAACATAAAAACTCTTTTACAGCCAGTTTGTTTACCAAGCCTTTCAATTGTTGTGTACATATATATACAAGATTTGAAAAATTTTCGTCCAAAAAATCTTCAAATTTTTAGGAATTTTTTTTTATAATTCTTGAATTTGAAGACCTTTCAAACGGGTTTCTCTACTTTTAGAGGTTTTTATTATTCTACTCTTATATTTTATATGTTTTTATATATGTGTATATTTTTATATATGTATTATATATATATTATATATAAGGGTTTCAGGAAGCTAGAATCCTCCATATTGGCGGACTTCAGATATGCCGTTCCTAGGAACGGTTTTAGGAACGCATGGTGAAAACCCGCCATACAGGCTAATTCTAGATTCCTGCTTCCTAATTCCTGATTTAGGAAGCCAGTAATTAGGAACGGAACTTAAGGTTATAGAGAGCATACTTTTCAACTATTTTCCTCTTAAAAATTTAAGCTATTCTTTTAATAGCGAAATCCACATTTTTAGCTCTTTAGGTGATATTGAATTTCAAAATATGAAATTCTTATATGTTTTTAATATAACTTTAGGAAGCCTGAGCTACCCATTCTTAAAAATATTGAAATCCATTCAAAATAGGTTCCAAAAACCTGAACTGTATTATTTTAAATTGTATCAGTATTATTCTCAAAAAAAAACAATAGAATATCAATAGATTAAAAATTGCATCAGTATTATTTATTTTTGCTCCTGTCCTACATAAGGGCATTAATAACTTCCATCCTTAAAGCATTAATTTGTTTTAGGGAAAACCATGAAATTAAAAAATATAGCTATAATTGTTAAAAACGTAAAATACCAAGCCTATAGACTAAAACTTGCCAAGTGCTTTATTGATGAGAATAACGAAGACCTTGAGCAAGAACTCTTCTGTGAAATTTGGCCATGTCTTGATCAGTATGATGAAGATAAAAGTAGTTTTAACACCTTTGTAGCAAGATTAACTGAAAATAAAGCTATTAACATGTTAAAGAAACAGCAATGTGCAAAACGTAATATCAATAACTATATTAGCATTGATGTAACAGAGCTACTTGAGGGTGAAATAACAAAACGCATTGATGTAGACTATATGATCTCGGTTTTACCAAAGGAATGGCAAAATATATGTGAGCAACTTAAATTTTTTAACTTACATGAAGTTGCCAAAATGAACAACGTTTCAAGAACCACTTTAAACAATATTATCAAGAAGATACGTGCCAAACTTTCTCCTATTTACTACGAAGGCAAAAAGAAAAATTGAACAAAATTTTTGCCTTTCTTGTATATATATACATCGTAGCATGGATAAATAATGGTTCTTAAAATTTTGAATAATAATGAAAGATTGCAAACAATATCAACTGTAAAAATGGTCATCTTTGGTCCTTATGGTATTGGTAAAACAAGTCTCCTAAAGACCGTAGATGAACCAACACTTTGCCTTGATTTTGAAGCAGGGCTTCTTGCTGTTCAAGATTGGCAAGGAGATTCAATTAGTCTTCGCACTTGGAATGAAGCTAGAGATATTGCTTGTCTTATAGGGGGGCCTAATCCTGCGCTGAAGTCTGATCAAGCATATAGCCAAAGACACCATGAACATGTATCTGGTAAGTACAAAGATCTTTTCCCTGAGTTTTCTAAATACCGATGCATCTTTGTAGATAGTATAACCGTTGCTTCACGTTTATGTCTATTATGGGCAAAAATGCAACCTGAGGCTTTTTCTGAGAGATCGGGAAAACAGGACATGAGAGCTGCATATGGATTACTTGCTCAGGAAATGATGGCTTGGCTCAATCAATTTCAACACATCAGAGACAAAGACATCATCATAGTTGGCACTTTAGGTCAATATCTCGATGATTTCAATCGTCCAATTTGGCTACCTCAATGCGAAGGGGCTAAAACTGCTAGTGAAATTCCTGGGATAGTTGACGAAGTAATCAGTATGATTGGAATCAAGAAAGATGATGGAACGGAGAAGCGCTCTTTTGTTTGCCACACTTTAAACCCTTGGGGATACCCAGCTAAGGACCGTAGTGGACGCCTGAGTATGGTTGAAGAACCACACTTAGGTAAGCTGCTTACAAAGATTAAAAGCAAGTTTTAAAATTTAAACATGGAGAGTGATATATGTTACAAAACCTATTAACTGATTTTAACACTGTAAAACCGCAAAGTAGATTGATACCTAAAGGGACAATAGTAAAAGTAAAAATGACAATCAAGCCTGGAGGTTATGAGCATTGGTTTACTAAAAGCCCCACTACCGGTAGCATTTATTTAAATACAGAATTTACCGTTATTGAAGGCCCATACGCAAAGCACAAAATTTATCAAATAATTGGTATTAAAAGTAGTAAAGCAGAAGATACTTGGGGAGAAATGGGTCGTTCTATGCTTCGCAGTATCTTGGAATCGGCACGTGACATTCATCCACATGATAACTCAGAAAATGCAATCCTTGCTCGTAAGTTAAATTCAGTTGCAGAATTAAATGGCTTAGAGTTTACAGTAAAGGTAGGTGTTATAACTGATGAATATGGAGAGAAGAACAAAATTGCCTCGGTAGTTACTCCAGAATACCGCAAAAATTATGAAATTGACAGAGTACCATTTTGAAGTACGACGAGGAAAAGCTTTGGTCTGCTGTCGTTACTAGAGGTATTCAGGACGCAGTAGGAAAAAACCCAAAGCTAAGAGAAGAAGCAATTAATTGGCTGAATTCAAAATCTTTTGAAACTGTTTGTGAGCTAGCTAATCTCAACTTTACACGTATGAAAAATATGTATGGGAATTTTATGTCTAAAAAGCAAAAAGAGTTAAAGATGTTATTGATTGATAATATCAAGGAGTGTGTTTCTTACCTACTTCCAAATGGTGAGTTTTACCGAGAAAAAACTTATATTGGAGACTTAAATGGAAATACAATTACAGTTAAAATAGTAGGTAAGGAAGCTGGTGATTGGCGTAATTTTACTGAAGGAACTGGTGGTGATATTATTGATCTTTGGATTTTAATTAAGGGTGATATATATTCTGCTAGAAAGTGGCTCAATAAAAAATCAAAGAGTGGAGAAAAAAAAGGGCGGAAAAGAGAAGAAAAAATATTTTCTGTAAAGCAGTACTTAAGTGATCAATCACCAATACCAGAAGATATAATAGCTCCACGAATTCTCACTCCAGGTGGTCTTTTAGTCATTGGTGGTACGCCAAAGGTTGGCAAAAGTTATTTTCTTCTCTCTTTGCTTGCACATCTTGCAGCAGGAGTGTCGTTTCTTAAGATGAAGTCAGCAAGGCCACTAAAAATAATCTATCTGCAAAATGAGATGGAGTACAATTATATCAGGGAACGCATACAACAAATCATAACTAATCAAAGGCTGCCAAATCTAGCAGAGGAAAACTTGATTGTTACTACAAAGATGAGATTAACTTTAAATGATGAAGGTATAGAGAGAATAAAAGATATAATAGGAGAAAAATTTAAAACGATAGATCTTATCGTTTTGGATTCTCTTGACTATGAAAATATGTTTTCTGGCCTGCAAAGCAGAGTAGAAAAACTACGTTCTGTAATTAATCCTATGGCTGGAATCATTATTACACGTCATACCAGAAAAGTATCCACAGCTACACTCGCAAAAAGTCCTTTTCAAGCTTTAATTGGTGCTAATGCTTTAAGAAGTTTTTATACATCTGGTATGGTAATGTTTCAACCAAATAAACGTACAAATGTCTTGCAAGTAGTATATGAGCTAAGAAACGGTAAATCAATACCAGCAAAATTCATTAGCAGAGTAAATGGGCGTTGGCAGAACTCTAAAGTTATAGCTACGGCTTAATTTATCCACAAAAACCGACACTATGCTAGAGCTAAAAACTCAGCTTTTGCAAAACATCAGATCTTGTCTTTTTCATCTTTTACCAAGAGGGACATTTCGTGGTGATAAGTTTTATGTAGGTGATGTACAGGGTAACAAGGGCAAAAGTACTGTAATAGAGTTAACAGGCGAAAGAGCCGGATTATGGAAAGATTTTGCAACTGGAGAAGGTGGTGACATTATTGATCTTTGGGCAACGGTACACGGGAAGAATGCGAGAATAGAGTTTCCTGAAGTAATGCTCTCAATAAGTGAATGGCTTGGAAAAACCAACTTCAAAGAACAGAGAAATTTAGAACAATACTTAACTTGTAGTTGGAACTACTACGATGAAAATAACCAATTGATTGTAATAGTCTACCGTTATGATCCTCCTTTAGAGAAAAAACAGTTTAAACCATTTGATGTTAAAAAACAAAGATTCAAAGAGCCAGAAATAAGGCCACTCTACAACATTCCAGGTATTTTAAAATCTGATAAGGTTGTTCTGGTTGAAGGAGAAAAATGCGCAGAAGCACTTATAGAGAAAGGAATAACTGCAACAACAGCAATGTTTGGAGCAAATGCGCCTATTGATAAAACAGATTGGACTCCGCTTAAGGGCAAGCATATTATTATTTGGCCAGACAACGATGAAGCAGGTAATAAATATACCAAAAACGCTGAAAAGAGACTTTTAGAACTTGGTGTTGCATCACTTGCTACGCTTAAGATTCCACCGAATAAACCAAAGAGTTGGGATGCTGCTGATTGTGTGTTAGAGGGAATAAATATTGAAGAATTTATCGAAAAAAACTCAAGAAAAATAATTATTAAACCACCACTTGATATTTTTAGCTGGAGCGTAGAGCGTTTTGTAGGCCCAGTACCAAAGCAAAGATTCTTGGTTGAAGGATTATTTCCTTTGGGTGTAACCTCCATTTTGGCTGCAATGGGAGATACAGGCAAAGGTATGCTACTTCTTGACCTAGCCCTCAAGGTTGCAGGTAGCATAGATCAGGTATGCGGATTTGGTCCACTTGTTACTGAACATGGATCTGTGGTGGTATTTTCTGCGGAGGATGATACAAATGAAATACATCGTCGCTTAGAACGACTTGATCCAAAATGCGAGAGATTGAAATATAAAGGTAGGCTATTTATTGTACCATTACCAAACATCGGAGGATCTCTTACCATACTTAAGAACGTTCGCGGTAAAGTTGTAGAAATCTCTCCAGAATTTGAGTCGGTAATGAAGCAGCTGAGCAGGATAAAGGATTTAAAGCTCATTATATTTGATCCCCTTGCTTCTTTCATTCATGCAGATTTAAATGCTGATCCAGCAGTAGGGGATTATCTCATGTGTTTATTATCTGATTTAGCATGTAGCACTGGAGCTTCAATAATTACTGCACATCATATGAGAAAGCTGAAGGGAGAAAAGCCTATATCAACAGTAGAGCAAGCACGAGATGCTATTCGAGGCACTTCTGCTCTCGTAAATGGAGTCAGGTGTTCTTTTGCTTTTTGGCCTGTTGAAGATATGACTAAACCAATGATTTTTAGGTCAATTAGAAAAATCCCAAGACAAAATGCACTATTTTATGGAGCTGTTGTTAAAGCAAATGGCCTGGCTGATCGTACCATACGCACTTACCTAAGAAATGAAGAAACAGGGCTATTGGAAGACATCACTGAACAATTAAAAGCTCAAAATATTAGCGATAAAGATCTTAAAATATATCTTATTGATTCAATTGCGCGAGCTGCTATTTCAGGACATCCATTTACTCACACAGGAAGTGCAGGAATACATAAACAACGACATAGACTGCCTGAAGTTTTTCATAGTATGGGAAGAGATAGATTAGAGCGTATAGTGCAAGAGCTTTTACAGGCAAAGCAAATAGTTAAAGGAATGGCTAATGGTTCAAAAGAGGATAAATGGCTCGATATTAAAACAGGACCATTTGCACGTGGAGTGGGAAAATTTATTCATGGAGCTGAAAAAAACTATTTTTGATAACAAAAAACTCTATTTTTTTATAGTCAAAGTAAAAGGGTTAATACGATAACCATGTGATGATCTTTGCCAACCAAGGGTTTGTATTACATCATCACGTTCAATACTTAATCCTAATTTCTCAGCCAATGTAGCTTTGATCGTTTTTTGCATCTTGTTTAATGGTTTTCTGATTTGATGTTCTAAATCTGCTTCTAAACTAAGTCCCAAGAGTTTTTCTAACTGATTAATATTGAGAAGTGTATGTTTTTCAGGTGGTAATTCTTTCTCACAGTCATGTAAAAATTGCTTGAACAATATTCGAAAAATATTAAGGCATGATGCAGCTTTTTTATTTATAACTTCAATACTATTAACATATACCATACCTTTAACTACTTGTAACTCCAAAAGTTTTGTTGGTATAATTGGTTCAACACGTTTAAGCGAAATATATGAAGCTGGTAAAACTTGCAAAGAAGTATTTTCTACCACCTCTGGTACTCCTCTTTTATCTGCCTCTTGGAATATCTCAGTTACAGTCTTAAGCTGACAAAACAGTTTCACCATTGGCACTACATATAGATTCAGCAATAGATTTGGTATATCTTTTTTTAGAGTGATGAGAACTGTCGGATGGACTCTAAGTTTATCTATAGTTAAAAATATCGCATCAGTACAAAAATCAAGGATTATTAGATTTACAATACGACCTTGATTACAAATATAATAAACTCCTTTTTCCACTTTTTCCCACATAAGTCTTGAATCATTCAACTTTGTTTCAAACCAGTCTATGATTTTCTCTATATTTAAGTATATGGATAAGAGATGAAATCTCTGTTTTTTATAAGTATTAGGCAAAATATGACGAGAACAGTTTTCACAAATAGCGTCATCACATGCTTCATCAAAGTCTGGATCGATAAAAATCTCATTGCTACAACTTGGATCAATTACATTTGGCCAATCAAGATGATCTTCTTCACGAGAGCAAACAATATAGTACCTTTCTTGCATTTTTATCAATCCAAGATCAAATAAGTATCTTGCTGCTTTAATGTGATTTTGACTTGGATTAACCCAAGAACTATTTGAACTTAAAAGATCAGCAATTTGCTCGTGAAAGGATTTTAAGACCATAAGATTGTTCCATATGTTTCTTCAGGTCCTCTCTTTCTTTTTTATTGAGCGGATGCTCTGAATAATAAATTTCCCCACTTGATTTGAAAGAAAATGTTACCTTTTTGTTTTGGAACATTACTTTAGCTGATTGAATAGATTGTAGTATGTTGCCAATAGACGGCTTTAAAATATGTAACTCTGGTGCAATAGGATCGTACGGCTTTACACTTAAAGTAAGATATGTATTACTATTTTTAAAATAATCTGACTTAAAATTTAACTCAAATATACAAATATTAGGGTCAGAACCCTCTATACATGCTTGAAGGAATTTATGCACTTGTAGTAGAAAGTTCTTATCCTGTATATTTACAAAAGTACATTCGCAGTTAAAATAACCACTTACAATACTATTTGCTATTTCCACAGCTTTATTGGTATTTTTAGCACAGAGATTAACCTTTGTACCATCAATCGAAAAATCTAAAATCATCCACTCAGGTTTATGGCCATGAACAACTTTGTTTGAATTAAGCAGTAAATCCATGTCACTTCCTCGACGTACAAACATATATATCCGATCTTGATGATGGAAAAAACCCTGCAATTGGTTTTCAAACTTCAGTATCTGCTCTACAGCTTCTTGTGACATAAATTCCTTGAATGAAGTGTTTATTTGTCTTGGTGATTTCTGTAGAGCAAATGATACGAAACCTCTCTTTTGTACTTTATCAAAGTGATAGACAGATTTTAGAAGTTCACAATTTATGTGAAACAGTAAAAATAACAAGGATCTTTTATCATACTTAGTATTATTTTTTATCAGGTACGATCTCATTAACTCTTGAGTGAGGGCAAATCTTGCTACTTCACTGACTGTAGCTTCAAGTTTCGTACGATCAAAGTAGCTAATGAGATAATAGTTAAAAAGAGAGTCAGAGTAACTGGCAAGTATCTTACGTTTTTGTTGAGTGGATCTATCATCGTAGTCTCCGTCTTGAAAAAGTTGTCCATTTAAATGATTTTTAAAGCAATGCTGAAAAATAATGCTCAGTTGTTTACCAGAAAGGGAATCTAACCAAGACTGACGTATATTAGAATCCTGAAAACGATCTAATAAAAGGTTAACAGGAACTTCTAAGTCGCTCTCCCAGAATTTATGACTTGGATAAATCTCCATAACATATTAAATAAGCCATGTTATACATAATATGATGATTTAGGCAAAGATTTTTTGGACATAATTTCTTCAAATCTTGTATATTTATTAGGGAGAATTTGTGTGAACTAGATAGCTTTCTTAAACGAGACATAAGGTGTGCATTGGTTTAGTTTAATAGAAGTCTCCTAACCTATAAAAAAATTCACAGGAAGAAAAACATGCAAAAAGGAGAGTTGGCTATTTATTGGGGTTATAAGCCTAATCGATTGGCAGATACATATCTAGCAGATGCTTATGAACAATTATTGAAATGTAAAATAAAGGAGGTGAAAGAAAATGACAACAGTAAGCTTATATGCAAGAGTTTCATCAAGACAACAAGCACAGGAGAATACGATAGAGAGTCAGATTGTAGAATTGGAGCGTCGCATTAGTAGCGATGGACATGAGTTATTAGATGAGCATAAGTTTGTCGATAATGGTTATAGTGGATCAAATTTAGAACGTCCTGGCTTAGAAAATTTACGTGATAGAGTAGCAGAAGGTAAGATTGATAAGATATATATTCATTCACCTGATCGGCTATCACGTAAATTTTCATATCAAATGATCTTACTCGAAGAGTTTAAAAAGGCTGGATCTGAAATAGTATTTTTGAATCATAAGTTTGATGATAATCCGGATTCCCATTTATTTCTACAGATTCAGGGAGCAATAGCAGAGTATGAACGTGCAAAGATTATGGAACGAAACCGTAGAGGTAAACTTCATGCGGCCAAAGCTGGGTGTATAAGTGTGATGGGTAGGGCGCCTTACGGTTATCGCTACATAGCAAAACATGTAGGTGAAGGAAGTGCTCAATTTGAGGTTGATGAAGAAGAGGCAAATATAGTGCGTAAAATATTTAGTCGGGTTGGCCAAGAAAGAGCAAGTATAGGAGAAGTTGTACATGAACTGAATAAGATACCGGTAATAACACGAACAGGAAAAAGGTATTGGAAAAGGAGCACTATTTGGAACATGTTAAAAAATCCTGCTTATATAGGACAAGCAGCTTATGGTAAAACTAGGACATGCTCAAAACCACAAGTAAAAAAATCAAAAAAAGGAACTTGTGGTAAACTTAAAAGTGGTCGCTTTAATAGTGATAAAGAGAATTGGACTTATATTCCAGTACCAAAAATAATCAATGAGCATTTATTTGATTCAGTGCAGGCACAACTAACTGAAAATAGGCAAAGAGCAAGAGTACGACAAAGAAGAGAAACATATTTATTGCAAGGTTTAATGGTATGTCAACGTTGTCAATATACTTATTGTGGTACAAACCACGTTCATAAAAAGTCGACATATTATTACTATCGTTGCTCTGGTACAAACTCTAGCAAATTCAATGGCAATAAAATCTGCGATAATAAATCAATACGCACTGATATATTAGATGGAGTTATATGGGAAGAAGTCAAGAGTATCTTGAAAGAGCCAGATAGGATTGCAAATGAATATCAACGTAGATTATCAGAGAACAAAAAACCTTTACATAATCAAACACGTGAAAAGCAAGAAAGTAAGTTAAGATTAAGTATCAAAAAATTTATTGATAGCTATGCTAAAGGGTTTATAAGCCAAGAAGAATTTGAACCAAGAATCACAACAATGAAACAGCATTTGAAAGAAATTGAAGAAGAGAAAGAAAGAACGCTTGATCAAAAAAAACTACAACAAGAATTGAGCCTTGTTACAGATAGCTTGAAAAACTTTTCCTCAAGTGTTGAATCAAAGCTTGATCAAGTGGATTGGCAGACTAAGCAAAATATTATTAGAATGTTAATTCATCAAATTGAAATCAATCACAATCACTTGTATATAGTATTTCGCATAAAAAGTCTTGCAAATTTTGATCAAAATAGCCATAATAGAATTATGCAATGTTGTACTGGCAGTCAATATTGTTGGCTTGCCGGATAAAACTGTTGCAGAATCCAGAGAGCGTATCAGAGCAGCGTTAAATTCAATCAATCTTCTGTTACCTCCAAAAAGGATTACGGTTAATCTTTCCCCTGCGGATTTGCTTAAAGAAGGTAGTCATTATGACTTAGCTATTGCTGTTGGATTACTTGTTGTAATGAATGTGATACCAGTTGAAAAAGTTCAGTCTTATATCATTATGGGTGAGCTTGCACTAGACAGCAGAGTCATACCAATCTCAGGAGTGCAAAACAGGTAAATAAAGGAGTAATTTGCCCAAGGGGAAATGGAGTAGAAGCTTTATGGGTAAAGAATGTTCCTATTCTGGCTATAGAGAAATTAACGGATATTATCAGACATTTTAAGGGTGAGCAGTTAATTCAGCCGGTAACTTTTAACTATAGCGCTGCACCCAAAGAAAAAAATTCAGTTCCAGATATAAAGGATATTAAAGGTCAAGTTGTTGCAAAAAGAGCAGCTGAAATTGCAGCAGCAGGTGGACACAATATGCTTCTTGTTGGACCTCCTGGTACTGGAAAGTCAATGCTTGCTAAGCGATTTATAGGGCTATTACCCGATTTGACTGAACAAGAGATGATTGATGTTAATATCATCTCTAGCATAACAAAAGCCGGTAACGAAACATTTAAAGTAACTCGTCCCTTTCGTGAACCTCATCACTCATGCTCGATGTCAGCGATGATAGGAGGAGGGAAAAATGCAAAGCCTGGGGAAATCACCATGGCTCACAATGGTGTGTTATTTCTTGATGAGCTACCTGAATTTCCAAGGCTTGTGCTTGATTCTCTATGCCAACCACTTGAAGATAGAAAAGTTACTATTGCACGTGCAAATGCTCACATTACTTATCCAGCTAATTTTCAACTTATAGCTGCAATGAATCCCTGCAGGTGCGGTTACTTAGGTGATGCAAGTAGATCGTGCAACAAAGCTCCAAAATGCGGCACAGATTATAGAAATAAAATATCAGGACCTTTGCTTGATAGAATAGACATATGCATTGAAATGCCAAACGTTAGAATACTTTCTCCTGAAATCTCTGTGGAGGGAGAAAGTACCGAGGTTATAAGAGGAAGGGTGATAGCAGCGAGAAAAATTCAAACTGAGCGTTATAGTAAATTTAATATTCGTTGCAATGCAGAAGTCAGTGGTGAAGCATTAAATAAATTCACTGAACCAGATCAGGAAGGGTTAGAATTGCTAAAATACGTACTGAAAGAAAATTACATTTCCAATCGAGGCTACACACGCGTATTAAGAGTCGCAAGAACCATTGCAGATCTTGTAAAAAGTGAAGAGGTAAAGAAAGCACACATTGCAGAAGCGCTGAATTACAGAATAAGAATGTATAAATAAATTAATCTGCTTGACAGAAAACTTTTTTTTGCCATATACTACCATTAGTGAAATTTTAATATTTTAGGAGTACAGTTATGCCGACAGTAAAAACAATCAAAGATAAAGTTAAAGAAGTTTATAATCAGGGTTATGGTTTTGTAACAAAACATCCGTATAAAACAGCTGCCACTTTTGTAGCAATTGCAACAGTAGCTTCGCTTACGGCTGCTTATTTCTTAAGTCCAGCTTATGCAACTTTTGTTGGTACAGTTGGAACAAAAGCTGCAACACTTGTTAGTCCTGCTATTACTACAATGTCTGCATTTGCAGTTGCTCATCCACTTGTTGCTAGTTTGGTAGTTCTTGCTGCAGTAGCAGCTTTAATAACTGCACCTGTGTATGCATATAAAAACAGTAATAAGGCAGCTCAAATTGAAAAAGTAAGTGAATTAGTTGAGAATCAAGAACCAAGCAGCGAGATAAAAGTAGGTGAAATTCAAAAAATACTTGGGTCCAGCAATCAACATCTACTGTTTAATTAGTAGCAACTTCCAATAAAAAGGGATAGGCTTCTGTCCCTTTTTACAGTTTTTTTTTGCATCTTAATCATTATATCTACTGGTTAATAATGTTAAGAATAAGTAAATCTTGTTCACTATTTGCATATATCAAAATGAAAAATGTTTGCATATTGTTAAAAAAGCAGTAACTTGTTATCAAGTGAATTCACTAATATTTGAGTAATTTAAATGTCAATTGACCTTAGTTTACCAGAATTACCCATATTGCACCCAAGGATTACCGTTGTGGGAGTGGGTGGTGCTGGTGGAAATGCTGTGAACAACATGATTCAATCCAATTTACAAGGAGTAAATTTTGTTGTAGCAAATACCGATGCTCAAGCGTTAGAGAAGTCATTATGTGATAAAAAAATTCAGCTTGGTATTAACTTAACTAAGGGCCTTGGTGCTGGTGCTTTGCCTGATGTTGGTAAAGGTGCAGCAGAAGAATCAATTGACGAAATTATGGAGCATATAAAAGATAGCCATATGCTCTTTATCACAGCAGGGATGGGTGGTGGTACTGGAACAGGTGCTGCACCGGTAATTGCAAAAGCAGCCAGAGAAGCAAGAGCGGTAGTTAAAGATAAAGGAGCAAAAGAAAAAAAGATACTGACTGTTGGAGTCGTAACTAAGCCGTTCGGTTTTGAAGGTGTGCGGCGTATGCGCATTGCAGAGCTTGGACTTGAAGAGTTGCAAAAATACGTAGATACACTTATTGTCATTCCCAATCAAAATTTATTTAGAATTGCTAACGAGAAAACTACATTTGCTGACGCATTTCAACTCGCCGATAATGTTCTGCATATTGGCATAAGAGGAGTAACTGATTTGATGATCATGCCAGGACTGATTAATCTTGATTTTGCTGATATAGAAACAGTCATGAGTGAGATGGGTAAAGCAATGATTGGTACTGGAGAGGCAGAAGGAGAAGATAGGGCAATTAGTGCTGCAGAGGCTGCGATATCTAATCCATTACTTGATAATGTATCAATGAAAGGTGCACAAGGAATATTGATTAATATTACTGGTGGTGGAGATATGACTCTATTTGAAGTTGATGCTGCAGCCAATAGAGTGCGTGAAGAAGTGGATGAAAATGCAAATATAATATTTGGTGCCACTTTTGATCAGGCGATGGAGGGAAGAGTTAGAGTTTCTGTTCTTGCAACTGGCATTGATAGCTGTAACGACAATTCATCTGTTAATCAAAACAAGATCCCAGCAGAGGAAAAAAATTTTAAATGGCCTTATAATCAAATTCCAATATTAGAAACAAAAGAATATGCTTCAACTGAGCAAACAAACGAAAGAGTTAAGTGGGGCAGCAATGTTTATGATATACCAGCTTATTTAAGAAGAAAAAAATAATGCAATTTTGGCTACTCAAGTCAGAGCCAAGTGAATACTCGTGGCAAAAAATGAGAAAGGAGCAGGTGACGCAGTGGAATGGTGTATGCAATTATCAAGCTCAAAATTACATGAGAGCTATGAAATTAGGTGATCTTGCATTTTTTTATCATACAGGTAAAGAGAGAGTTATACTTGGAATAGTTGAAGTATTAAAGGAGTATTATCATGTTTATAATTCCAAATTTGGACTAGTGAATGTAAAACTTTTGAAACCTTTAAGTAACCAAGTGACGTTAAACAGTATAAAACAAAACCCACTTTTGAAAAATATGGTTATATTAAAACAATCACGTTTATCAGTTTCTCCAGTTTTAGAGACTGAGTGGAATGAAATAATAAGGATGAGTGATGTGTAATACCTGTTGCCAAACAATATTACCTCAGCACACAACATACAGCTGTATGAGTGTTTGTTTCGAAGTAGCCGATTTTTCATCAAACACAAAGCAGTGCTTGACACTGGAATCCAGCTGTAATGCAACCACATTAAAAATGTTGTGTTTTAATATAGCTTTTATATTCACTCACCTAATGTCTAATCAGAATTCCTGGATCCCAATGTTGGAGCACTGGGATGACATACTTCTAGTGTACAATATTCGTATAGTTGTGTGTATGATACGATGGTCTATAATTCTTCTTTTTTGGGTTCCAATGTCAAGTGATGGGATAATGTCCTTTCTGGTGCTTTATTCATGTTAGAAGTAAATATTCTTGATAAGAGGTGGCATAGTATTACGAAGGACCCACAGAGTTTTGTATTAAATATTATTAACGCTTCTCTAAAAGAATTAAAAATAGATCATTATAAACCAAATATATCAATAGCTCTCGCTGATGATAACTTGCTACATCAACTTAATCTCAAGTTTAGAGAAATAGATAAGCCAACTAATGTACTATCATTTCCATGCGAACAGTTATCTAGTGAATGTGATCTAGGAGACATAGCAATTGCAGTAGATACAATAGAAAGAGAGTCTCATGAGTACTGTATATCTATCCTCACTCACACTGCACACATGTTAGTTCATGGATTGCTGCATTTACTTGGCTATGATCATCAAAAAGAAGATGAAGAAATTATAATGAAAAGTTTAGAGAGCAAGATTTTAGCTTTGCTTGAATTTGAAAAGGAAAAGTATGGTAGATAATACCAAAATATGTTATTTACAAAAAAGGGGTTTTAGCTGTAAAAGGTAAGCAATATGGTTCAGTTTTCTTTACCAAAAAATTCTAAAGTTAATAAAAAGGGCAAGGTTTATCCTACTCCTACTGGAGCAAAAAATATTAGAAGATTTCAAATTTATCGTTGGTCTGCTGATGATGATAAAAATCCAAGA
The DNA here is from genome assembly GCF_964028235.1 of Wolbachia endosymbiont (group B) of Cyclophora punctaria. NCBI lineage: Bacteria > Pseudomonadati > Pseudomonadota > Alphaproteobacteria > Rickettsiales > Anaplasmataceae > Wolbachia > Wolbachia endosymbiont (group B) of Cyclophora punctaria. The sequence goes on along the minus strand of NZ_OZ034749.1, from coordinate 281,552 downwards.
ATAGACACATTTTTTATCGATATGGATAATTGTGGCCCTATGGTACTTGATGTATTAATAAAAATAAAGGATGAAATAGATTCAACCTTAACTTTTAGACGCTCTTGCAGAGAAGGAATATGCGGATCTTGTGCAATGAATATTGATGGTACCAACACTGTTGCATGCACTAAATCTATACATGATATAAAAGGTGAAGTAAAAATATATCCACTACCTCATATGTATATAGTAAAGGATCTAGTTCCAGATCTAAGCCAATTTTATGAGCAATACAAATCGATTAAACCTTGGTTACAAACAGATAAATCTGCCTTACAAAATAAAGAATACTTTCAATCTCCTGAAGATAGAAAAAAATTGGATGGTCTGTCTGATTGTATACTATGTGCTTGCTGTTCGACTGGTTGCCCAAGCTATTGGTGGAATGGTGATAAATTTTTAGGGCCAGCGGTATTACTGCAAGCTTATAGATGGATTGCTGACAGTCGTGATAATAAGAAAGAAGAAAGACTTGCTTCTTTAAACGACCCATTTAAGTTGTATCGCTGTCATACAATAATGAATTGTACAAAAACCTGTCCGAAAGGTCTTAACCCAGCAAAAGCGATAGCAAAAGTAAAACAGCTCATGGTAGAGAGAGAAGGAATTTGAGTGTTATTTCTGGCACTCTTCGTAAGAAAATAGTAGACCCTCTGAAGCATAGGGTATTGTTAATACTCTAAACGTTCTTCCATTCATGAAATGTATTGTTTCACCATATGATTCCAGTAATCTTTTAAACAATTCATGTCTTTGATTATTAATAGTTTGAAAATCCTTTTTTCCTAAAAGCTTTTTAGATTCAAATAGGTGAAGCATAATCTCGTGATAAGTTGGATAAGACTCCAAAAATTTTGGATCAAACTGAAAAGTTTTTATAAAAGCATTATTATAAAATTTTAGCTTTTGATTCTTACTATATATCGCTACAGCAATCGATAGCTTCTCAAGCAAACTTTCTTGTGCAGCTAAACAATTGCTTAGCTCAGTATGTAATTTTTTTTCATCACTAATATCTTTTCCATACATTACTATGCTATTAGAATTTTGCATTGGAACTTCAACAAAATTAAAAACCTTAGGTTCATTCTTGTAAGTTATTACACACTCTCCTGGTTTTACGTTATAGGAGCCACTTGCAACAGTAAATTTTTTAGAGCTGCCTATATATTTATCATAAAATAAGTTATAAAACCTTACTTTTTTATTCTTATTGTACTTCAGTATTGGAAATGGTAAAGAGTCAAAAATTTTTTTATAGTTCTCCAATTCTCGCATAAGCTTACTATTTTCTAACTCAAGTTCATTAGCTTTTATCTTATAATCGGAGATATTCCTTATCCATAACAACACACCAATCACATTATTAGAATAATCTATTATGCTTTTACCATAACATGTGCAATAAACCTCACTGTCTTTTGACTTTAAATCTAGAGTAAAAGATTTATTTATTTCCTTTGCCTCAGCAAAACTTTTAATTAAGCTTTCTGATTGCTCAAAAAAATTTACAAACTCATTAAATGAATAAAAAACAGTATTAAGCAAAATTAGTAAATTGGGAGAAAATTTTTCTATACGTTTTTTTGCGTCCCAAATATAAAATCCATCATTCACAGTATCTATTAAATTATTTATGATAACATTTTGATGTTGTAAGTCCTTAATTTTATTACTAATTTTTAATTTAGAATATGAGAAAAAGAAGAATACTAGAATTAGTAGTAAAACTATTTCATACAAAAAAAACATAGTATTCTAAAACAAATATAAAAATTTGTAACCTCTCAGCAAAGAGATTGTACTGAAGAGGTATATAAGTGAAGATTGCCCAATACCCTAAAGCCTAATCTCTTATAAAGGTTTACAGAAGGTTTCATGCAATGTGCTACTATGTATTTGCATTCAAATTGCCTAGCTATCTTTATTCTTTCTAGAACCATTTGAGTTCCTATTCCACGACCTCTGTAAATTGGTAAAACTCCATCGCTATAAAAACCAGCTATGCTGTCTTGAATATAAAGACCGCATGTTCCAACAATTTCGTTATTTAGCATTACAAGAAAAAATCTTAACCTTGAGCTCTTATCATCATAATTCGATAATTGGCGAAAAAATGTGCTAACAATACTAATTCTGTGATAAAAAATTTTAGAAGTGTGTAAATCTAATTGCTCTAAGAGCTCACTACTATTTACAACATTGAACTTCAAATTTGGAACAGCATCATCAGGCAAAAAATAATCTTTTATATTGAGTAAAACTTTTTTTGGTGTGCTAACGTGTTTTATTTCGCATTTTTCTAAAATACCCCCTATTTTTATACGTGGACTTATTATCCATGTTGCTTCTATATTTCGTGCTTTGAGATAATCTAGAGTTCTGCATATGGAAAGCTCAGTACATTGATCTTCACAAAACACAAAATTAAATAACGATTCTCTGGTACCATTTACTGTAAATATAACATTATCAAATTCGTCATGTATTTCCCACTTGGACAAATTCGTTGCATAAAGTATATAATCCTTTAGGTTCTGAATAATTAAGCGTGAATAACAAATTTTTTTATTCTGCATAAATCAACAATAAACAATAAAAGGCTCCTATAAAAACAAAGGCTAAAATTGCAGCTACAACATCATCTAGCATAATACCTAAAGGACCTTTTGTATTTTTATCAATCAAATTTATAGGCCACACTTTTATTATATCAAAAAACCTAAAGGAGAAAAAGCACACCAACAATACAGAGCTATTCATTTCTTGTTCTAATAATATTGAAACTAGAAGTACTGTCAGCAATTGACCAACTACTTCATCAATTACTACCTCTTTTGGATCATGCGGAGCTTTGTAATGTTGTATATAATTGCCTGTAGACCATAATCCAACTAAGAATAAAAAAAAAATAATTGCTGTACCTAAAATTCTGTCATTGAGTAATATAGGAACAATTGGGTAAGCAGCCAAGCTGCCTATAGTACCTGGCATGTGTTTTACCGTGCCAGATAGCCACCATGTTGATATTAATTTATATAAAAATTTCACAATATACCGAAATATAAAACTAATTTACAAGAACAGAAATAGTATCTTCTATAGAAGTATTTTCATATAGCAATCTATAGATCGCTTCACATATGGGCATTTTTATCTTTAGCTTTTCTGCTAAATCAAATGCAGACTTAGCAGTGTTAAAACCTTCAATTACCGACTTACCTTCTGATAAAATCTGCTGAGCACTAGAACCATTACTATTAGCTACTTTAGATCCAAAAGATAGATTTCTTGAATTTAATGATGTGCATGTCACAACCAAATCGCCTAAGCATGCTGGTCCAAGTAGTGTATTTATATCTACATTGCCGTCACCAACTTTTGCTGAGTATAAAGCCTTAATTTCACTCATACTTTTCGTAATTAATGCTGCATGAGCATTAAACCCAAACCTACCTAGAACAACCCCACATGCTATAGCAAAAACATTCTTTAACGCTGCACAAACCTGTATTCCTATAACATCGCTACTAAGGTACAATTTAATATTTTCTTGCTGTAGCTCTGATATTAATTTTAAACCTAATACTTCATTTTGACATGCAAGAACCATCGAATATGGTAATTTTCTTGCAACTTCTATAGCAAAGCTAGGACCAGAAAAAACAGCAAGAGGATTATTAGGTAAAACTTCATTGACTACTTCACTAGGTAATTTTAATGTAGATTTTTCTATTCCCTTACAAGCCAAAATTATTGCTACATTTTTTTTTAGGTTACAATCATTCAATTGATGACATATCTCCCTTAGAGACTGAGTGGGAACAGCTAAAATTATTACTGAAGCATTCACTGCATCTTCAATAGCTAATTTTACTGATACATTATCAGAAATTGGACAATCAGGTAGCTTGTCACTTTCTCTTTTCTCTTTAATTGATTCAAACATGGCCTTATTGCGAGTCCACAAAATTACATTTTTCTTACTACTTAATGAAATCGCAATTGCTGTACCCCATGCGCCAGCACCTAAAACTGATATTACCACTCAATATTCCTGAAAGTATTACTTATAATTTAAAACTGTAGAATAAGTAAATTAAAAATATAACATAAAAGTATAAAATAGTTTAAATATCTATTAACCTAAGTATTCTTTTAATAAAAATAGCTTCTATTCAATATTTACTAAAAATAGTATTATTATAGTATATCTATTGTATTTTAGATCTATTTGTATAATTTTGGAACGACACATTAACTATTAATTAATAAGTGTAATTTCTATTATTCATTAATAAAAATTTGATTTGTTACTTTCCTTGGTTATATATATTACTAAAATTATAAATTATTTATGGGGTGTAAAATATGCGTATATTATTAATTGAAGATGATCAAGTAAGTGCAAGGACTGTAGTTAATGCCTTAACTTCTGATGGACATTTTTGCGACGTTGTTACTTCTGCACAAGATTATAACAATAATATGGTTTCCTCGGGTGGAGACTATTACGATCTAGTTATTCTAGATATACACCTGCCTGGTGATATTGATGGATATGATATACTGTTAAGATTAAGAAGTGCAAAAATCAAAGTTCCTGTTTTAATACTTTCGTGTATCTCCGCTGCCAACCATAAAGCTAAAGGACTTGGGTATGGTGCCGACGATTACTTAACCAAGCCATTTCACAAGAGCGAATTATTAGCTCGAATTAAGGCCATAGTCCGACGTACTAAAGGTCATCCCGAATCAGTGATAAAAATTGGTAATATGAATATCAATTTTGATCACAGGATTGTTGAGGTAAAAGGCAAAACAGTTCACCTTACTAACAAAGAGTATTCCATGATAGAATTGCTGGCATTGCGTAAAGGAGCAGTGTTGACAAAAGAAATGTTTTTAAACCATCTTTACAATGGCTTGGACGAACCTTCAGACAACAAAATAGTTGATGTTTTTATGTGTAAATTACGTAAAAAACTTGAAAGTGCAAATGATGGAATAAGCCACATAGAAACCGTTTGGGGTAGAGGATATGTTCTAAAAGAGTATGTTGACGATGAAGAATACTCTAGTGCTAATATAAGCGAAAGCAGTAGTGACTATCAAGCAGAACAAGTGAAGGACAGCGCATGAAATGCTTTATTTACTTGTTGATTGAAGAAGCAAAAAGGTAGATTTAGTAAGATAAAAACTAATCCTAAAAGTGAGGTAACGTGGTCAGTCTTTTAGAACTTTACAAAGATTTACAACAAAAGATAGAAAAGTTGGAAGCGGAGCTAAAAAGTTATAGGTAAGAAAGTAAGGCTTTAGAGATAGAGAATGACGAGTTAAAGGAAAAGCTCGGTTAAAATTCAAGCTTTGTTAAGTTCAAAAGGAAATAAGAAAAGAGATAAGCCAAGAAGTAAAATGAATATAGGTGGTCAAATTGAGCGTACAGGGTATGTGAAATGTTTGATACATTTACATAGTATGGCTGACATTCATGCATTGCCTAGGTGAAATATAAGCCGAGTTCTGTTTATGTAGCTATTTATCTGGAGTAAATGTTACCATTTACTTCATGCGATTTACCCGAGTAGATATGAGAAAAACATAAAATCTACTTCTATTTAATCTTGCTCCTAGTGTTGGTTACTTGACTACCAATGTTGCCATTGTTATGGTGTGCTCTTACCACACCTTTTCACCCTTGCCTAATAATATTTAGGCGGTAATTTTCTGTAGCCCTATAACTGGAGTTACCTCCGGCGGGCGTTACCCGTCACTACCTTTTCTTGGAGCTCGGACTTTCCTCTGCTGTGTTTATCACACAACAGCAGCTACTTATTTCACCTAGAAATTATACTTTAACATTAAAATCACAAAAGCAAAAGAAAATTTCCTAACAGTCTACATACTAAAAACATTCAGACAAATAGCTAAAGGTGATATTCCGGTACATCATCACTATCCCAAGATAAGCTTTTTTCACTTTTAGACTCTAGCTCAGTCAGTCAAGATCCTGGTCCACCGCTTGAAGACGATGAGCTACTTCTTGACCGACTACTACTCTCCACCGATATACTGTTTAGCACTGTTTCAGATTGATCCATAGTTCGCATAGATATATGTCTCATTCTGTTATTAGCGATAAAAATTTCTTCATCGCTATTGCCACTTGAAGATGATCGCCTTCTATCATTGAAATTAGTTAGTTCTAACACAGGGGCAGAATTACGACCCTTAACATATTTGTATGCTATGAATCCTATAATTCCAGCAATACTTATTATCGCTCCAACCAAAGACCCACCTATCATTCCTGCCCTATTAGACTCTATAGCAAGCTGAGTGGGCTGTGGTGAAGGAGTAGTTTGAGGAAGTAAAGTTGTAGTGAACAAAGGAGTTGTTACCTTTGTTCCAGTATTTGATATAGTGGACACTGTTTGTATAGTTGCCTCTGAGTTTGTTGTTGGCACATTAGTTGGCATTATAGTGATCATAGTCGATTGTGAGGTTGTAATAGTTTCAGCTACTGTTGTTGATTCTGATGCCGTACTTATTTTAGTTGTTAATTCTGTTAAAGGCTTACTCATCGTAGTACTGCTTGCTGTAAAAGTTGACTCAACAGTCGCTGCTGTAGATTTTACAGTACTTGTCTCAGTTTCTGAAGTTACTATCGGTGCACTAGTTGACGTTGTAGCAACTGTGGTCGCTTGTGGAGTAGTAGTTGTTTTTGCTACTGTTGTTGGCCCCACTGTTACTGTACTTGTTTGAATTGTTGACTCTGTTGAAGATTTACTCATTGTGGAAGTTGGTACAATGATAGTTGATGCTTCTGTTGTTAACTTGGTAGTCTTTACAGTGTCGGTTTCTGTTGTGCTAGTAATTGCAGCAGTCGTCGTTTTCTTAGAAGTCACAACCGTCTCTGTAACAGTTATAGGAGATACAGTACTGCTGGAAATAATACTAGGCATCAATTGGCCGTTAATGATATTAACAAAATCACTGAGAGCTTTGATACTGCTTGTCGATATTATCGTTGCTTCAGAAGATTTTCCAGAGCTCTCTCTATTAAAAGTTATAATACTCTCTCCACTTACCGCAGTGACGATAAAACCTCCTTGGCCATTGTCTTTAACATACAATTGTTCTATAGGATCTTCACATTCACAAACAGTAAAATTTGATTTTGGTACTCTCTTAGCAAGCCTTGCTAAATGCAATTCTTGCGTATTAGAAGATTGTTTTTTCGCAAGAAAAGCAACTAAATCATCACCTTCAGTTCGTCTTACATACTGTAAAAAGTTTATTTTTCCTGGATTATAGATAGTAGATGGTGCTATATTTAATTGGCATTCTTTCTTAAGCAAACATTCATCTTCTTTTCTATCTTTCAGCTTCTGAGCCACGTCAATCAAGTCGAATTTAAAGATATTTGTTCTTACTTCTTGGTTTTTAGTAGTCTTTATCTACGTATAAAGCATCGTATTTTCATCCAATACTAATTGCCCTGGATTATTAAACTTGAATAATTTTCTTTCTATGGTGTGTTTTGCTCCAGGTAAAGCTCTGAACTTTCCATTCGTGTCTGATTGTAAATACCAAGAAACTAAAGCTTGATCCTTTAAGTTATGAGCGATTACAATGACATTACCAGTACTAACTTTTACTGCTTTTGGTTGAAAGTAGCTATTGCCTTTATTTGCATCATTATGGTTATTAATGTTTTTTTGTAATTTTACTTTTCCTGAATGCTCAACTGAGGGTGCATTAGTTGAATGTTGAATTTTATAAGTGTTAAATATTAAACTTTTTATGTATTTTTTTCCTTCTTGGTTAATTTCTTCTGTAGGAAAGATAACTCCAACTTTATCTACTTCAGCTGAATTTTCTATTAGTGTGGGAGATAATTGGCCCTTAAATTCATTTGCTACGTTGACACCTGTATCACACTCGTATGTTTTTGATTGATATAGTGAGCTAATAAGTAACTTTACTCTACTGCTTCCATTGCCGTTATCTTGATAGCTGAGTCCATAAGTAACTCCATTTCCTTCAATCAACCCTACGTTTTTTGGGTTAAAACCTATCGCTTCTTTAACTTTTAGTATAGTTGTATTAACTCCAAATAATCTACTTAATATAGACATAATTTTATTTAAAATTTTAATAAAATATCATTATGATTACTCCTATGTGTTAATGTCAATGAAAATTTTAACTAAAGTTAAGAAATTAATACCTTTATAATCTGCAAAGCGAAATATGGAAAATGAGTAGCAGTAAAGAATTCACAAATTGAATGCACCCACTCTACAAATATAATATTGTAGAGCTCAAAAAACCAACAATTGCAATTGTTAACTCTTCAAGTATAATTTGTTGAGATTTACACGAACCTTATTAGATGAAAGAGAAAGAAGAACAGTTTAGTTTTACATCAGACAACCTCAGAAAAGCGAAAAAGTCTATAGAGATGTATCCTAAAGGCAGAGAAGGTAGTGCCGTCATGCCTTTACTATACCTGGTTCAAGAACAATGCGGATGGGTTCCTGAATCTGCCATGCGCTGCGTTGCTGACATGCTTCATATTCCACATATTCGTGTATATGAAGTGGCAAATTTTTACACCATGTATAATTTAAAACCAGTAGGTAAATATCTCATACAAATTTGTAGAACAACTCCTTGCTGGTTGTGCAATAGTGAAGAAGTGTTAAATACCTTTAAAAAGAAACTAGGAATCAATATCGGTGAAACTACTAAAGATAATCTATTTACTTTAAAGGAAGTTGAATGTCTTGGTGCATGCGTTAATGCCCCTGTGGTGCAGATCAATAATGACTTTTATGAAAACCTCACTCCTGAAAAAGTGGAAAATATCATAGCAGAGCTTTCAAGCAAATAGATGGAAAAGTTTTCGTTTAGGATAACCAAGCAATCAGGTTCTGCAAGAGTTGGTACAATTAAAACTCCAAATGGAAACATAGAAACACCAGCATTTATATTTTGTGCAACCAAAGCTGCCATTAAAGCTGCAGATATCGAAAGAATCAGAGAAGCAGGTACTCAGATAATACTTTCCAACACTTATCACCTAATGCTTCAACCTGGAGAGGATACTGTGGCAAAACTTGGTGGCTTGCACAAGATGATGGGATGGAGTGGACCAATGCTCACTGATTCTGGTGGATACCAGATATTTAGTTTAGGGCACGGGTCAGTTTCGGAAGAAATAAAGGGAATAAGACAGAAGCAAAAAACTCTGATCAAAATTAACGAAGATGGGGCAATTTTTCGTTCTTACATAAATGGTAAAACTTATTGTCTAACTCCTGAAAAGTCTATACAAATTCAACAAAAATTAGGTGCAGATTTAATCCTAGTTTTAGATGAATGTACTCCATTCCATGTCAGTAAAGAATACACAAGAAAATCAATGCTCATGAGCCATAGATGGGCTGAACGTTCTTTAAATGAGTTTGAAAAAAATAATGATGGCAAACAGGCGCTGTATGGAATTAGCCAAGGCGGAGTGTATCAAGATTTACGTGGGGAAAGTTGTGACTTTATCAACAATTTGCCATTTTTTGGTCAAGCAATAGGTGGATCGCTTGGTCAGAGTAAAGAGCAGATGTATGACGTAGTTTCCTTTACTATGGAACGTTTAAAAAAAGAGAGGCCTACTCATTTGCTTGGTATTGGTGGAATTGTGGACATTTTTCGTGGAGTAGAGCTTGGTGTTGACACATTTGATTGTGTGCATCCAACTCGCCTCGCAAGACATGGTGGCGCACTTGTTAAAGTAAAAAACAGAGATTCTATTTCTTCAAAGTGTAAAGAGCATATTAATTTGCGAAATCAACGATTCGAACTAGATGATAACCCAATTGAAAATGACTGTTTGTGCTTTACTTGCAGAAAACATTCAAGAGCCTATATACACCATTTACTAAAAGCGAAGGAATTGCTGGCTTACACACTCGTTACCATTCACAATGTTTTCTTCATGAATAAGTTGATGGAATCAATAAGACAAGCAATATTGAATGATAGGCTAGATCAGGAAAAAAACAATTGGATTAGTGAAATACCGCTGCATTGTGAATTATATACCTAGTTCATATTTTGTACATGTGCGTTGCATTTTTTAATCTTCTTTAAAAACTTGACAGTACCGTATATATACGGGTATACTAGAAATATAATTTTGTGAGGCATTTATGGTTAAAAATAAAGAAAAACATTAAATAGCGTTTTGCGTTTCAGCCTTTACACTCTTAGTAGAAAGCTATTTATTTTTACAAAACAGCGAAAAAACTTTCAATAAAATGATTAGTGGTATACGCGATGAACCAGAAAGCAAACTTTTTATAGAAAGGATTTTGCAACCATTCATTGAACTTTTTAGTGAGCATAAGCAACATAACTAAAGTACACTGAGCATAGAAACCACTTTATCGTAACTTGGCAATGAATTAATTTCTCCAATCGCAGCTAAAGTAATTCTTTCATGCTGAGATAGCAATTCTTCTGCTGCTTTTTTTATATCGTAAATAGTAACAGCACTAATTTTTTCTATTAATTCGTTTTTACTGATGTATTTATTATAGTTACCGTAGTAGTGTCCTAACGTTTCAGCACGCGAGCTAACACTTTCGCGTGACATTAAAATTTGAGATTTTACTCGTTCTTTTACTCTATTTACTTCTTCTTCCTTTAAATCATCTGTAGACAATTTCTTCAACTCTGTCGTTATGGCTTTCAAAAGCTTATCTAGATTATTGCTATCTGTACCAGCAAAAATCGAAAGCATTCCTGTATCAGCATAGCTAGAGTTGAATGAGTAAATGGAATAAGCAAGCCCCTGCTTTTCTCTTACTTCCTGAAACAGGCGTGATGACATGCCACTTCCCAGTATGGCATCAAGAACTTTGAATGTGTGATATCTATTATCATCACGAGAAACACTAGGTAGACCAATTAATAAATGTACTTGATCTAATTTACGATGTTCTAAATACTCACCACCGGTATAACTTGCATTCTCGCTTTTTTTCAGCTCTTTTGAATGAATCTTTGAGAGAAAGTCTTTGATTAATTGAACAACTTCCTCATGTTCAACATTTCCTGCAACAGCAAATATAATGTTCTCGCTAAAGTAATGCTCATTTATGTAGTTATCTAGATTAGCTCGAGTAAAAGATTTGACAGTATCTTGCGTACCCAAGATTGACCTACCAAATGGTTGATCTTTATAAGCTGCTTCAAAATACTTATCAAAAATGATATCGCTCGGTGAATCATTAGTTTGAAAAATCTCTTGTATTACAACACCCTTTTCGCGTTCCAATTCATCCTCTGGAAATGTAGAATTCATTAATATATCTATTAATATATCAATGCCAGTTTTTATATCTTTTCTAAGAACCTTTGCGTAATAACTGGTGCTTTCTCTACCGGTGCAGGCATTGAAAACTCCACCTATATCATCAAAAGCTTTCGCAATTTCAAATGCAGTTCTTGTCTTTGTTCCTTTGAAAGCCATGTGCTCTAGGAAATGAGATATTCCATTTTGACTTGCACTTTCAGCTCTACTGCCAACACCAACTCGTATATTTAAAGCTACGGAATCAACTTCATGCACTCGCTCAGTTATTATGCGCAGACCATTATCTAGTTTTGTTACTTGTGGTATATTCATCTTATATATTCTTCTTTAAATTCTCTTCTACAAAATCCCAATTGATCAAATGATCAAGAAAAACTTTTATGTAGTCAATTCTGCGATTTTGGCAATCCAAATAGTATGCATGCTCCCATACATCCATAGTAAGTAGTGGCACCTGGCCATAAATTAGCGGTAGATCCGCATTTGGAGTTTTAGTGATTTTGAGTTTTCCTTTTTCAAGCACTAACCACACCCATCCACTACCAAATTGGCTTACTCCATAATGTGAAAATTCTTCACAAAATTTGTCAAAGCCACCAATATCATCTTGAATTTTTTTTGCTAGAAGACCATCATCTTGAGGCTTACCACCACCATTCTTTTTCATTGAATTCCAATAAAAAGTGTGATTCCAAACTTGTGCTGCATTGTTAAAAATAGGAACTGTATTATTATTTCCATGAACTTTCGTTACTAATTCCTCAATTTCCATATGTTGATAATCTGTGTTTTCAACCAGTTCGTTGAGTTTATTTAAATATCCCTTATGGTGCTTATCATAATGAAAATCTAATGTCTTTACAGATATATAAGGCTCTAAAGCTGTTTTATCATACGGCAACTCAGGTAAAGTAAAACTCATGCTGACCTCTTTATTTTCGATGGTATAGTAATATGTGCTTTTGCGCAACAGATAATTTAGTTAGGTAGTGATTGCATTTATTCTAAAACAAGCGATATTAGTAAGATAATTATGTTTTTATTTTATAGGGGTAATATGTCAAGTTCATATAGTAATTTTAAGAAATATGTTAAATTCGGAGATGTTCCTACCAAAAGCGTTCGAGGTAACGAAGTTCCACAAAATAATTTCTATAAATCCGTTCATTATATTAATAGTGTTATTGGGCCAGTGAAGAATGTAGCTCTTGGTAGTTACAAAAAAAATCCTCCTATGATTTGGATTATTACTTTTGCGTTAGCTAGTGTAATTCTGCAACCTTTATATCTAGCATTGGCGTATTTGTCATACTGGACGGCAAAAGGGTTAGCGAAAGTAACAGATAGTTATGATCTTAAGTGCAATACAAGATCATTGATAGATTATTCATCTATGTTATCAAATAAGGCACGGAATCACAGTGATACATTAGCTACATTTGTTAACGCAGTTTTGAGTTATGCTGTTAGTACTGTCATTTGGGCTGCTGCGCTTGTTATTACACCACTAGTTTGGACTATTGATAAAGTAGCAAGTAAGTTTAGTGATGCAAAAAGTGAAGGTGTTGGTAGTCCTTCTTTTTCAAAATAGATAGCCTACCAAGTACATGTGAAACCATTGTATCTGTGTGGCAAAATAAAGTAGACGAGATAAAGACACCTATAGAAGCAAGAGGATGTCATGCCAGTGCGTGACACTGGCATCCCGATAGAATGTTGAACATTTTTTTGCCTTTCGAGAGCGAGTTCTTTCAACCGAAACACTACATGCACGTTATCATCATCAATTTCAATGCGTTGAACTAATTTTCTTATTATCTCAAGTTTAGTTTCCCAATCTGCCTGATTAAGCTCTCTCAGAGGAAAAACTTTCTACACTGTTTGTGATAAAATCTAATTCTCTCTGTAGCCTCTTTTCATCGATAGCTTCTTCCCTTTGATCTCTGATTCCTTTAACTCCTTTTCCATGCTCTCAACTTCTAAGTCATACTTTTCCTTCGTTATATGACCCCTTGCATATACATAAGCTAATCTTTCTATACCTTGTTCTATTTTATCTGCGCTTTTTTCAATCTCATCCTTTGCCTGCTTATTTTCATATTTTAAAAGTCTAACCTTTGTCATTGCCTCTGGTTCTTTGAGTACCATCTTCATTTCTTTCCATACTGCTTCTTCTAGTATATCAACTCGTATTGATTTGCTGTTACACACCCTATTCCCACCAAAACGAATTGATTTTTTCTTTCAGTCCTCGGAAAAATCTTACTTAGCTTAGCTATAGATGTTTACAAAAGAAATTCAAGTGAGTGAAGAAAGAAAAATTATTTTTGCAATACCGTAGGTACGCTCCACAACTATATTGAAGTTTTTATTGCACTCAAAACCTTCATTTTTCCTCATTTCTAGAATTATTAACGCATTATCATTTAACCAGCCTGAGTGAGCTAACTCGTCTAAAGTTGAGTTAACCAGATTGATATTATAAGGTGGGTCCATAAAAACTATATCGCACTTTGAAATAGGTCTTGGTAATCCGTTAGCATTGCAACAAATTAACGTGATATCGTTCGTAATTCCAAGATCTTCTGCTGTTTTTTTAGGCAGTTGCAAATTGTAATAATCTGAATCTACCATGAATGCATGTTTAGCACCTCGAGAAAGTGCTTCAAATGAAAAAGAGCCACTTCCGCAGAACAAATCAAGTACATTTAGGTTATAAATAGGTTTTCTTGAAGAAAGTATACTAAATATTGCTTCTCGGACACTACTCATAGTGGGCCGTGCAGATAAATTCTTGCCTGTAGTTATTTTTCTTCCACGATATTTACCCGCAATAACACGTAACATATAAAACAAGTTCGAAGTTAACTAATTATTTATAATACACATTTAATGTCAACATAGCTTCAGCAGTCTAATAGAAAGAAGGTTGCTTGTGGAGGAACGCAAGATCAATCGCTTTTCTTTGATTTATTTTCTATACTGATTGCACGACCAATCTCGTCTTGTAAATCATCATGGTTGTTTTTTTCATCATGACCCATCCCTTCAATTCTACTTTCTAACTCTAACTTAATTAAAGTATTGATTTTCTCTATACTATCGAGGAAATTGTGACACTCTTCATCACTATATTCCTCACCAGATGCTTTTTTTTCTATAAATAGACTTTTGAACCCTATTAGATCAGAACTCTGATCGGCATTCAACACAATATTTCTCTCTATAAAACTAAGATCTGATAGTAACAAACTAACCTCTAATAGATCTTCACTTTCAATGTTTGCAAGATTATCAAGATCGTCTAAAATAGAGAACATCTTAAGCTCCTTCTGTGCAATTTCTTTGTCTTCTTTGTCAAATTCTGACGATAGCCCTTTATCATCTATAAGTCTCTCATTCAGAGCTTTATTTAGCTTTGAAAGACTAACATCACCTTGCTTAGTGCTATCTAGTAACAAATCTACCCTCGCTCTGCGCGCATTTAAAACATCATTGTAATCGTTTAACTTGATATTACCATCTTCGTCTTGCTGAAGACCATAATAATTTAGCCCTTTGAAATTACGATTCTTCATCATTCTCTATGTTCTCATTCCTTTCATTATCTTGACGCTCTCTATCTTCTCCGGCACGTATAGCTTCTGTAGTGTTTTTTAGGGTTTCTGGTTCCGTACCTAATTTTCGATTTGATTGATTAGGCTTATTTTCTTTTGATGATTCATCTTCTTCTGGTTCTCTCTTGCGGCCAATAGTGTAGTCATGAAGCTTCTCAAGAAATTCCCGTCTATATGTTTTTGCTCTATAGAGTAGATTATGCTGGTAACCATCCTTTTCTCCTGTAGCAGGGTTAATTCCTATAGAGTCGAGACCATGTTCCCAAGTAAACTTCATAGCATCTTCTATTGTATATCCCAAATGTGATCCTACATATCCTTTATAATATTCTAAATATTTATCAATTCTTCTATGTGCAATATCTTCTTTATCAATTCCAAACGCCCTGTAGATTTTTTCCTCAAGCTTATCAACATCATCTTTAGGTGATGTTGCAAATTTTGTTGCTTCAATAGTAGCACCTACAAGCTTACGTGGCACATTAATAGCATATTTCAGCACACCCCCAACTCCTGGTATTCTATCTAGCAAATTAGCTGTACCTCCAGCTAATCTGTCCGGTACATGAGTAGCCCAATTACCTAAAGACTCTAGCCCTCCACCAATTTTATCTTGCATCTGTTGTTTTAATCCCTGCATTAAACCAGTCACAGGTGATGCTTGATACATACTAGATATATTGTAAACACCAAACCCACCACCGGCAATGCTTGAGCCCATCTGCTGTACAAACTCCTTCAAAGAAAACATCAAAAACGAAAGCAAGAACAATACAAAGATCTCTCCTGCGTTGATTAAATAACCTCTCTGTATGTCTTGCACCCTTTGGTAATCACTATTTTCTTTATAATTTTTGCAATCCTCACAATCTTTACATTTCTGACAGTATTCACTGTTGGGATCCTTATATAAATCATGAAGTTTCAGTATTCTACAACCTTGTTTTTTTATCGCACTCCGCACTAAAGATCTTATTTCATTAATTATTTCCCTATAACTATTGCATTTATTTATATCTTGACAGTAGCGTTTTATTATTTCACTAACATCACCTATCCTTTTCTCTATATTGTTGATCAGTAATATAATGTCTGCCCTCTCTGATGCATGAGATAAACTATTTGTTAAGCGTACTAGATCTTTTGCACTACAGCCATTACTAACTATCATATCACTTTCCGCAATATAGTGGTCTGCTGGATTATCTTTAGTTCCAGGAATTGGATTAAAGAAAGGATAATCTATATAACGAAAACCTTTATTAATGTAATCTGGTGGAAGAGGGATATATCCAGCTCCACCAGTAAACTTTACTGTACCACCTATTCTGCTTAGTTTTTCTATACCTTCTATATTCTTATCTACGTTCAATGGAGAAGCCTCTCCAATAGCATAAGGTACAAAAATTTGCCCTGGAGTCCAGCTAAAGTATTCTTTATCAATTATACAAAAACCACCAAATACCCATTTTGGAGCACATAACTTTATTTCAAGCCATTTATTATAGCACACAGTAAAGCCTAACTGTTTATAAAAGGTATTCATTATCATCGCAGCAAGTAATGACAGCAGGGTAAATATCATAATTGATTGCAAACAGAAACTAATACAGAATTTTATCCAACCCTCAAATAGACTTTTCAGTGGTGAAAATAAAATAGAGATTAGGAATAGCGGCATTATAGCTACAAGAAAAGCTATACCCATAAAACCAGAAAGGAATATTATGTAAGCATACATACACAGCAGGAAATATAAGACAATCCCTATAAAAATTGCCGGTATCATAAGGAGACTTGCCCACATTTGATAATGTAAAAATGCTGCAAACTTTTTCCAAACAGAGTAAGCAAAAAACTTATTAAACATATCCTCCATGAAGCTAAACAATTTAGCTTCATTTCCTTGAGCAACGTTTGAATTACCTCCGGTGTTCATGTTGGGAGCAAAATTAGTAATTATGCTTATCAATTGTTCAAGACCTTTAACAAATAAAACAAGAAAATGATCATAGAAAAATCTAAAACTTCCAGGAGATATAAGCACTATTACTAGGGTGATTTTCATCATTCTGATGAGCATATCATGCTTAGTTTCTCTTATCATTCCAAAAAGATAAAGAAGCGATGAAATCACTATAAATAGAACAAGCAAGGAAAGAACAAAATTGTGAAAGCTCGTACTTTTTTCAGCTATATTTTGAAACATCGCTTGTGCAGCTGCAGGATCATTGCTATCAAAATGCTTTTTACAATTTTCGTTAATCAATAATACACATTTTAGATAGTTATAAACGTAATCAAAAAATCCAAAGTTACTTGGTTTCTGCACTCCGCTCAAAAATTCAAAAGAGTAGCCACCTGCATTATCTAGATAATATCTATCTAATATCTTTACATATATTTTCCATCCTTTTTCTAACCTCACCGTATTACAATTCCTGTCCTGTAATGTGGTGTTATCTCTGTCTAAAGTAAAAAGCCCACTTCCATCTTCCGCTACGGAATTGTAACCTAGATGTACAGTAGGAGACTCAGGGTTACGCATGGATTTTAAATTTTCGTTAGGACTAGAATCGCTAGGCCTTTTAAATAAAAGATAAGCACCATGTCCGTTAGTAAACCAACATGGAACACCGCGTTTTTCTCTGTTATCATCTTCACTAATACACTTGCAATTTACAGTACAACTTGCATTAGGATTACTTGAAATTTTTTGTGTACTAGATTTGTAATCATTACAAATTAAGCGAAAGTCAGGCAAACTATTATCGCCTTGTTTACCTTCAAACTTAGTCGCATATTTTAGCTGTTCCAAGCTTTGCAAATTATAACTACCTTTAGATTCTTTCTTATTACTATTACTCCAAGATGTCCATGCACCATTTACTCGTACTACTAAACTATCTCCATTGGTTTCAAATCCAGTATCTTTCCACTTCACCACTTGATTAGAGTGAAAACCATAATTGACTTCACCAGTATCATAGTCAATAATTTCCTGATCTTCGGGAACAAAGGCATCGTGATCTCTTGAAAAATGAGCACCAACTGCAACCGGTTCAGGACCAAAATAATCAGCAGATATACATCTTGGAAAAGGCATATCATTCTTACTACAACCTGTAACCAGCACACAGATTACCAAAATTAATAACCTAAACCAACATTTGCCTAAGCGTGATTGCATACCTAAACTTTTTCCAATACAGAATAAATTTCTAAAACCTTACTTCAAATATCTTTTTAATTAGTTACTCCATATATCTCATCAATCTTCCTTGACTTGTCCTTTTGTTTTATCAGAATCCTTTTGCTTATCTGGCTGGCTTAGTGTTTCAGATTTGCTCATTTCTCTGCCAGTACTCGCTTTCCCATCTGCTTGCTTTGGTGTATCAGGCAATTTAGCTTCAATTTTGCTACGATCTTTACTCATTCCCTGCTTGATGTTATGTATCATATTTTGGGTTCTATCATCAAGGCCAACAGTTGACAGCATAGCTTGTGATGCGCTCCTAGAAATATGACTAACACTTTGAGCAACTCCATAACCAGAGCTGAACAACGCCTGCGCCATAGTTTCTGATATAGAAACAAAAGCTTCCATTGCACTAGCAATGATGAGATATATAAATGCCTGGATTAGATCTATAGGTAATGCTGCAAAGTGCCCACCAGCCCTTTCTCCAGTACTGAGCGCAACATCAACACTAGTACCAGGACTATACCCAAGAGGTAATATTGATTTCATAAGACACAGATCATACGATAAAAAATTTACACTAATTAAGCATTGATAGCATGCAGAAAAATTTGTGAGGTTGTATAGAACTGAATACATTAACTGGTTTAAAAGAGACAAGGATGAAAATAAAATGACTGGTTGCAATGAAACATGAGCCAGCGTTTTTATCCAATTATCAAATAATGTTTTAGTTTGTTGAAATAGAATAAATACGATAAATAAAGGTGCTAATGACAATAAAAATGCCACTAAAACAGTAGATATTACATACTTAAACGTAGCACTAATAATGCATCTTAAAAACACAAAAGTAGCATAAAGTATTGCCAAAAATGCAATAAAGCCAAAAGATCCTGATAGCATTAAAGACAAAAATTTCAGCCATGTTTCTCCTGTAAATAATACTCCCGCTGTTAAATCTAAGAATGCAAATTTTTTACCTCCTTCTCCTATATAGCCAGAAAAACTATCAACTAAATAAATGCTACCATCAACAAAAAGCCCAGACAAAGTTGTACCAAAGAATTCCCAACTTCTATCACTAAAAGCAAAAGCTATAAATGCTATTTTGAATATTCTTATAATAAAATCGAATTTACTTAATTGTATTGTTCCAAGCATATAGCCAACAACAGTAAATGTAACGTATAGAATAAGCAAAGCTCTTATTCCTTGTAGAAGCCCCTTTCTATATCCTTCATATGGAATTTTAATTCCGTCTTCACCCCCGTCTGTTATGAAATCAAAAATCTTGTTTACAGTTGATGAAATAAAATCGTTTATTTTTCTTTTTAAAAATAAATTTACTGTGTATTTGTTATCTTCATAATATTTGCCTTCTTTGTCCGTAATATCATCTTTCTTTACGTTTTCTACATTAATACCAAAGTATATCTTTTTAGACTCTTTATCCTTTAAATGACTTCCATCTATTATGTAATAGTCTACATTATCCTCTGTTATTTTATCTAATTTCTTTACTTTTTTGAAATTATTAGTCTTTCGAGCAGATGGATCTTCTGGCGGGCTATCACCCAAGTACATATACAATTTTTTGCCACTATCGAAGTTACATGATCTAGTTACTTCAACATGATATCCACCTCTATGAAGAAAGTAATTGCCATTGCTTGCTATAGCAAGCATTACACTACTACCAGGTTTCACCTTTTTATTTATCCCATAGTCATGATTTAACTTTAAGGAAAAATCCCTAAAATTATCACTTATTTTTGAGCATACTAGGCCATCACTTGTTTCTTTTCTTTTTGGAAAACATTGAACAGTATTCTGATCATCAAGATCGCCAATTTTTGCAACAAGAGCTTCGGCCCAGGAGATATCTTCAGTTTCTTCTTCAATGTTTGATATAAAATCAGTGTTATCTTTATTTTCTTCAATCTTTTTAAGTTTATCTTCAACTCCTTTAAGATGAGAATACATATCACATTTGTTGTTCTTATCATAATTTTTGTACCTTACAGAAGAAACACAATTTCCATTAAAATCTATACCTTGTTTAGCATAACATATCTTCTGATAGTAACAATTAAGCTCATAAGAGCTGTACTTGCTTATCTCATTAAAATCACATTTTTTCCCATTACATAATTTATCCAGTCCTATTTTAGTTCGTCGTAAATCTAACAATGCACCATTTATCCATGAATTTTGAATATAATCCTTATTAAAATGTACCTTATTATCATATGGAGTGTAGCCATTACCAACTAGCACTCTTCTTTCTTCTATGTTCTCTTTATTAATCTTAGGAAATTCTACTTTAGTCCTCTTACCACTTTCTCCACAAAAGAACGTTCCTCCATTGAGCATGTCTTTTATTGTAGCTTTGTCTTTTTTATCATTTTCTTCAGCTCTATAGCAATTGTCATCAAAGCTGATACCTTTCCCTTCCGGATTGTCATAATGAATCGTTATCTCTCTGGGAACTAAGCTAAAGCTTAACTTATCACCAGGATTTGCTTTAATTCCGGTATCTACATAACGTCTATTGCTATAGAATTCATTATTTCCAAAGCCTATATTCCCACATATTTCTCGTTCATCAAGACTAGCATTATCAATTAACTTATTACTGTAATTTGGTATTAAATCATTAGCACAAAATACAGCGGGCACAAGTACTCTCTTTGGATTTTTCCCTTCTTTAAGAGGACAAAAATTTACTGACCCACCAAGAGTAAATTTGATTTTTTCATCCTTGCTAATTACTTGACCAGAATCAACCCAATGAATTTTAACTCCTTCGCCAGCTTCACGAACTGGAACATCTATACTGACACTAGTATTTCTGCTCTGCAGCCCAGGTTCAACACAATCCATTGTGCAGCCAGTAATTACAAGACATAGTATCAATAATAATGATTTTCTGCTCATCATTGATTTCCTGTGTTTGTCGGTATTTTAGGTGCTGATCTTTGAGCTGATTGTGGTATTTGAGGTCTTCGACTTGGTGTACCAGATTGCTGACCTGCTCTTCTTTGGATACTTTGTTCATCTAAACCTACTGTTCCCATTAAGCTTTGCTGATATTGCCTTCCTGGTTCGCTTGCCACATAAACACCAAACAACGAATCAGATATTGTTGAAGATGCCTCAACTAAAGCTTTCATAGCATGTCCCAAAATCACAAAAGCCATCATAGCTGTGATGTCAGGTGCATGTTTGGAAGCATAACCATAAATAATACAAGGATTAAAAATCTTTAAGTTAAGATTAAGTATACATGTAGGGCAGACCTCAAAATTAAAGACCGAATACACAATATAATCCATAACCTGGCTTATTAATGATATAAAAATTAAAAGCACTACCGGATGAATTGCAAATCTTGCTAAATTTTTGACCCAATTGTGAAACATCTGTCTAGTATATCCAAATAGAAGGCAAATAATAAAAAGAGGCGCCAAAGAAAGCAATAATGCAACTATTGCTATAGATGTGATAAAAGAAAATAAGGCGTTAAACATCGATAAGCTCACTGTTATCAAACCCCAAATCACCAAGCAAAACGATACAATACCCAAAGGACCGGAGAATATAAGAGATACTATTAGTAACACTGAGTGTGCTGATAAAAACCTATTGAGCGGTAAATCAAGAAATTCAAAAACATTTGATGTTGTACCTCTGAAATTTGCTATTTCTATTAACTGTTTTGGAGCATTAACAAAAATAGAAAATGCATTGTTATAAAAAAAACTCCAACTGTTATCGTTCAGCAATTGGGTAATAACTCCTATCTTTACACATATAATTAAAAATTCATATATAGAAGCATGAGACAATCCAAAAAAGTAATAAAGGGTGTATAAAACTATATATAATACTAATAACGACACTATTGTAGATCTGATGGTATTTGTTCTATTTGATGCTACAAAACTTTGATAAAGAGACTTCACAGGGCTAGTATCAGAGTGAATCGCATTAGTGTCTTTGTAGCTAGAACCGAAAAATGCAGTTTTTACTTTTTCATCAAAAAAATTATATATCGCACTAAAAGTTCTTACAGGTGGCTCTTTAGTTGTAAGGTTAATGCTAAACTGACCCTCATTTTTCTTATAATCACAGCCATGATCTCTTATTCCGTAATATATAGTGCCACTCTTGTCCTTTAGCTTTTCTTTTAAGCCTTCCATATATTGAGTATTATAAACTTTGCTAATGTCTAAAAGTATATCTCCCTGAGTTTCATCGGGCTCACGCTCAGGAAATTTGTCAGAAACGCTTATATATAAGCTTTTTTCTAAATTAGGGATTCTTGTTACTCTTATGTTGAAACCACCCTTGCCCTTACCATCACCTAAACTAAAAGTTAACTCTGGTTTTGGATGGTTACGATCTATCTTATGATCACAGTTAATACATATACCGCCTCCTGGAATGTGTTCAAATTCCTCATTATCCATGTGAACACGTAATAGTGTAATGTCAGTTTTTACCCGTTTTTCCTTTAATACGTTATCAATAATTTCAGCAATAACAGATTCACCTCTAGAATTTAAAGTATTGAATATCTCACCTTCTATACTATTGTATTCAATATATAAGCAACCTTTTTCTCCGCTGCCGAAAGAAAATTTACATATACGTCCACAGAGTAAATTTAAAATGCGCGTATCTATCTTACTTGCACTGCTCTCTGAAAGCTTGCTACAGTCTACATTTTCCCCTTGCTGTTTTATAGAGTCGATGACATTTCTAATTTCCTCTCTTTCACTTTGATCTAATTCTGAAGACCAGTACTCTTTTCCATTTAACCATTGTGCATTGCCTATTTCATATTTATTAGGACATATTTCACCTTGACACTTCTCTTGATTTAAAACATGTGAAAAATACTCCTTTTCCCCTTCACCGCAATTTTCGTCAATTTTTTTGTAGGTGACCATGCCATTATTGTTTTTACACATTTTACTTCCAACAACACTAAAGCTTATCGCATCACCAGCTTTAAGCGCAAACGGTAATGTAACGTTTCTTACTCCAGGTTCAATTGCAAAATCTTTATATTGCGAACAAAAATTAACCTTATTAGGTACTATATTAATCTCTGTTACTTTTATTTTATCCGAAATATAGACTCCAGAATCAACCCATTTCTGCTCTGTTGACACTATATCCAATTTCTCACGCAAGCCTGATGAATCTTCTGGCTTAATACA
Source organism: Wolbachia endosymbiont (group B) of Cyclophora punctaria (assembly GCF_964028235.1). NCBI lineage: Bacteria > Pseudomonadati > Pseudomonadota > Alphaproteobacteria > Rickettsiales > Anaplasmataceae > Wolbachia > Wolbachia endosymbiont (group B) of Cyclophora punctaria. The sequence continues at coordinate 258,077 of NZ_OZ034749.1, read as the reverse complement.
CCCGCACCCAGATAATAAAAAGAGTATCACAAAACTTATGCATAGCTTAACCAAGTTTTGGTTGCTCAAATGTTCAAACATCTGTTACTCACCTGCGCTCACTCTCCACCTGGTTTTATAGATTCACTAGAGGAAGATCCCGATCCCTTATTATCATCTCCACCTCCTCCAATAGCCCCTCTTGCCTTATTTACAGCCGCAGCAGCAACTTGACCAGCACCTCCAGCAGCAGCTTTGGCAGCAGATAAAGCTTTATTCACCATTTGTGCAGGAGTGCTACCTGAACCAAGTGCTGCTCTGTGATTACCAGCAAGCTCAGCAGCCATGCCGGGAAGAACGTTTAAAAAGTGGTAAAAGAGGAATAATACTAAACACAATTTTAATAATTCTCCGATTAGAGAGCTGCCAAACTCCATGTATGTAAAGTCGAATAGACCAAGTATGCTGCTCTTTTTAAAGCTATAATTTTGCATCATACATGCGAGAGTAGTTTCATTTTTATCACATTCCCCATCTTTCAATTTAAACCACTGTTTTTTCTTACTATATGAGATTTCTGCTTGTTTCTTTTCATATGACTTGTCTGGTTGTTCATTTTTATATGACTCGTCCAGTTTAAAATTTAAATTTTTAAAATAGATTTTATCACATGCTATGAACATAAAAGATAGAAATGCAAAAAGGATAACTGGGTATAAACTGTAGGTAATTAACTCTTTTAGCCAACCATCAAAATATCCCTTAGTATGTTGAAACAAAACCATAGGAATGAATAAAGGCGATAAGATGATAATTACACTAAGCGCAACTAAAGATAAGATAAATACATAGCACATCCACAAAATAACCATCATCATCAAAATGGCCATAAATATACAGACAAGAGCTACTAAGATCTGTCCACCAGCGAAAATAATACCAATCACCGAACCTGCAACTAACAAGACAGGAGCAGCGCCAAGCAAAACCGCTAACGTTGCAACACCTCCAGTACCAATTTTGCCACCAATTCCATCTAAAGGGGCACCTAAATAAAATAAAATTCTGCAATCAAGCCTATCCCAAGGTGCAAGATAACTGTAAGATACCCTCTTTCCTGCGCGATCGTATTCATAATCTGTACCTGACTCATAATTACATATATTTTTACTTTCAGATGACGCTTTAAGCACTATCTCTGACAAACCATTTGAAAGCTTTGTTAATTCCCCGTAATAATGAGACATAGTGCTACCTGTCGTAAAGTAAATCACTAAAGCGAATTTAATGATCAACATGTACATTTCTTGCGGACTACGCACTCCACCAGACATAACTTTTATAGAGAACAGTATTAAAGCTAAAACTAGAACAGCAGTTACAGTATTTTTCAACCTTCCTTGTGCTACAGATAAAAAACTACCCTTCTCCTGTCCTTTTTTTTCTCCATCTTCATATTTTAGCTTATCACCATTTGAGTCAATACCTGCAACTAAATTATCTAACGATTCCTTAATGCATTGCACTATCATAGAAGTTATAGGAATAGGAGATAATGACTTACTTCCCGCTTGATTGTAGCAAGCTTCAGAGACATACGAGCTAAAACAGCTTTTATTGTCATAACCTACAAAAATTTTTCCTTCTTTTTCTTTTTTCCTGATAAGAGTTTTATAATCGTCATCCCTGTTGATAAAACTCCTTTCTTCACCACCTGTACCATCTTTATTTTTGAATAATATCACAGATTGTTCACACATAGGAGCAATCCGATCAGGCGGTAATTCCGTGCATCCTATATCAATTCCTTGCGGCCAAGCAGTTCCAGCTGCCCTAACTTCAGCCAATTCCACACATAACCTACCCATTTTTCTCAGTGCCCTGAACGTTGATCCATATATTTCTTCGCTCTGTCCAGATTTAAGCACTTTACATTCTAGATCGCCATCAACCTTCGGAGACCATGACCCACTTTCATATCCAGTATCTTTCTCTCTGATATCAAAGTCTATGTATCCATCTTCCCCTCTGAAATTAAAGTCATTCGTCTTGAAAAGGTTGCCAAATGTTAAAGGATTGCGATGACATACTTCTATGTATTCACTATATTGCACCCCATTTTTTGGCCAGTAGTAGTGTTCCCTATCAACATTCACAACATCCCAATCAGTAAAGTTTAAAATATCTTTCTCTGTTTGTTTTCCATCTTTTCCTGATCTTTTCTGTAATGCAGAAAAATATTCATCTTCTGTTCGATAATTTTTATCTGTATCACCACTATAACCTGTATCTTTTAGTTTAAAATTTTTATATCTCCCATCATTATCGTATGCAACTGGATGCCTAACAAAACTATGCTGACAAACAATAAGTCCCCCAACTGCCTTCCAGACTCCAACAATTGCAGCTATCATTCCAACGATAACAAGAGCAGTAAATAAACCAGCAGAAGAGACAATCAAAACAATACCAGTAAATATTGCACCAATAGCAATTGCTATCCCAGCAACTGCTGCAGCTGTTTCAAACGCCTTACAGTCAGGATCAGAGGCACGGCTAAAACTACCATTAGAATTAAACCTGCTAACAAATTCTGTCTTTTCAGTACCACTTACTACATCTGCAAATACTGGATATGAGAGTAAAAAATCTATATTTAATAAAAATATCGCAACTAACAGTAATGACAGTTTAGTTTTAAACATTTTTCACCTTTTGATAAAACACAGGCAACCACATCTTTGGATCATCTCCGAGTTCTTTCAATATATCATGTAACAATAGGACACTTTCTGCACGTCCAGATAACACGTTGACCACATCATCCAAATCTTTCAGATCTATTCTAGCTACTACAGCATTAACTCCCTGCTTTACTAAAAAGAATCTAGTACTTGGATCTGTGTGTTTGATCAGTATATACTCACGTTCAGTTAACATAAAAACATCTCGATAGACACTAGTAGCTTTCAGATTTGGCAAAAAAATTTGTGTTGCTGTCTGCTGTACAAGCGTATCACTAATAGCACTTTTACTTGCATCTTCAACACTCTGAGTAGCAAAAATCACAAAAGCATTTAACTTTCTCAGCACTTTCAACCAGTCTTTTATCTTAGGTGCAAAAACTGGATTATCTATTAACGCCCATGCTTCATCAAGAACAATAATAGATGGAGTGCCATCAAGCGATATACTAATCCTATGAAACAAATAAATCAAGACCGGCCCAAGAGCAACAGGATCTTTTAGCAAGCTAGCCATTTCAAAGCCAAACACTCTTGCTTTTGAAAAATCTAGCAAATCTTCTTTATTGTCAAATATTGCAGCATGAGAGCCATCATCATGCCACATAGATATTGCTCCAGCTAGAGTATCAGGGCCCGCAAGTCCTAAAAATGGTACAAGATTTCTCAAAAATCTGTCTTCTTTTTTTAATTTAAAATTTCCCTCAATTGCATCATTAATTCTAGCAATATCTTCTGAAGTGAATTTATCGTTGTACACTAAAATTAAAGATTTTATCCATTCCATCAAAAATGTTTTATTATCAGGAGTATCGTCAAGTTGCAGAGGATTAAAATTTGTCTTAGTTCTTGGTTCTATTATAGTATAGATACCACCAAGTGCTCTTAAAAAAATTTCTGCACCGCGATCTTTATCAAAAAAGAATATTCTTGGAGAAAATTTCATTGCTTGAGCACATAAAAAATTCATTAAAACAGTTTTGCCAGCACCTGTTGGCCCAATTATCATAGTATGTCCAACATCCCTTATATGAAAGTTGAAGAAAAATGGAGTGCCAGATGTTGTATCAAAAACTGTAACAGCATCTCCCCAGTGGTTATTGAATTTTTTACCAGTAGGATAATTATGTTGAGATGCAAAACCGGCCAAATTAAGACTACTTATTGTACCTTTTCTTACTATATAATCAAAATTACCAGGAATTTGCGCCCAAAATGCTGGTTCTAGATTAACCCTCTCACGAACAGGATAAACACCACAATTAGAAAGCTCCGATTCAACCAATGATAAAGCATTGTCCAATGATTTAGGACTTTTTTCTATACATAAGATAGTTAAATGGTGTTCACCAAAAGCAATTTTACCACTCATTGCATCATCAAGCGCATGAGAAATTTCTGCTATTTGAGAAATAGCTTTATCTGCAGATTGTATCATACGATTTTGCTGTATCTGCATTTTCGCAATTGCCATTTGCCTATTTGTAAATTGAAAAGACTGCGTGATAATAAATTCATAAGGAAGTTGTAAAAAAGAATCAAGCATTCCTGCAGAAGTATTATTTCCATATTCTTTGATACTAACTATTCCAGCATATTTACTTTCATTATGAGTCACAACCTGTATCATCTTATGGCCAAAAAATAACCTATGAACTGGTAAGTATCTTGATATTTCAGTTTTTAGTGGAAAAAGCGTATTTGTAACAAAGCCACAATTTACAATTCTAGACAGAAACTCCATTATTTCACAAAACAGTCCGTTTGGAGTTTCTTTTACTCCAAGGACTTTAGGCGAATAATTCCTAAGGCTTGTTACTATACGATTTGTCGTTTCCTCTAAATCTTCATAGGTATCACGCATATCACTTTCCCAAGCATGTTTTGAAGTTACATGCCCAAATTTTTTCAGTAGATGTGATAAAAATTCTACTCCCTTTGTATCTGCCCTACGAATAATCGTAATGTATAAATCATTAATAAAAGATTGCCTAGTTGCGTGTTTTTCTCTCCATTTTAGATTTACATGGTTAGCAAAAAAATTTGGTAAACTCTGATTTGCAAATTCATCAGAAAAAATATTTTTCTTACGTCTGATGGTATGAAAGTACAAACTAAATGCTGGAGATGAAATGCTTCTTAGCATCTGATTTCTGATATTATTTTGTATCACCAAGTCTTCATCATCGGCCGTTTCAAACGCAAAGCCATTTAATTTTATAAATTTAACTAACCAATTCTGCTTTGTTATCAAGGTTGTACTATTCCAATAGCAAGAATAAGGTATAAATTCGGCAGCGTGAACCTCTCTACTTAGAATAGATTTATTCTTTGATTGAATAGCTCTAAATCTCAACATTGCATAACATCAAGTAATGTCATAAGAATTGGCTCCATGATAAAATCGATTTAAACATTTGGAGCATTTTCCCAACTTTACCATAAATAACTCAATAAACAACGGTTCCTTTGCAGAAGCTATATAGCCAAGTCCATGTATACCTGGTAACATCAGGAGAATTACTCTAAGATCATTTGTATTAATGAAAATTAGCATGCAAATTAGAACGTTTAATATTGCAAACATATAACTCACACCAAAGAGCATTGCAGGTCTTGTAAGACCTTTAAATAATTGATTCGTTTGTACGCTGCCAGTAGACATATCTTTAACCTTCTAATAAGAGCTCTAACACTAATACTACATCATTAATTAAAAATCTATTGAAATGAATAGCACTTTAGGTAAGATAATTAATTTAAATTCAATGATTATAAGCTGGCCATTTCAAGAAGCAGAAAAAATACTACAAGAATTCCCTAATAAAAAAGAGATAATATTTGAGACTGGTTATGGTCCCTCGGGTTTACCACATATTGGTACTTTTGGGGAAGTTTTTCGTACCACAGTTATTGCAAACGCTCTAAAAAAAATAGCTCCTAGTATAAAAACCAAAATCATTGCAGTTTCCGACGATATGGATGGTTTGCGAAAAATACCAGATAATGTACCAAATCAGGAAATGCTAAGAGAGAATCTGAACAAGCCATTAACCATGATACCTGACCCATTTGGCACTCATGAGAGTTATGGTCATCACATGAATTCGTTGTTGTGTAAATTTCTTGATTTGTTTGGATTTGAATACGAATTTAGGAGTGCAACAGAGTGTTATAAATCTGGCGTTTACGATGAAAAACTTTTACTCCTGCTGAAAAATTATGATAAAGTGATGGACGTAATGCTTCCATCATTTCGGGAAGAAAGGCAGCAGACTTACAGTCCATTCTTGCCGATATGCCCAAAAACTTCCCAAGTTTTACAAGTTCCAGTAGTTGAAACAAATACAGATAAAGGAACAATCACGTATGAAGACCGAAACGGGGAAAAAATAGAAGTTCCAGTGACAAAAGGAAAATGTAAACTGCAATGGAAACCTGATTGGGGGATGAGGTGGGCTGCATTCGGAGTTAATTACGAAGCTCATGGAAAGGATTTGACTCCATCTGCTGTGCTTTCAAGTCAAATATGTAAAATACTTGGAGAAAAGCCACCGCTTTTGTTTTGCTATGAGTTATTTCTTGATAAAGAAGGAAAGAAGATATCAAAATCAAAAGGAAATGGTATTTCAATTGAGGAGTGGCTAACTTATTCACCCACAGAGAGTTTAGCGTTATACATCTTTCAGAGTCCTAAAAAAGCTAAACGTTTATATTTTGATGTGATACCAAAATCAACTGATGAATATTTAGAGTTTGCTAAGCGTTACAATGAGAGTGAAGAAAAGGATGTAAATAGCCCTGTATGGCACATCCACCAGGGTAAAGTTCCAAACGTAGAAACTTCAGGCATAAATTTTTCGTTACTTTTAAACCTGGCAGCAGCTTGTAATGCTGAAAATAAAGAGATTCTTTGGGGTTTTATATCAACTTATGCACCAAACGTTACACCAGAAAGCAACAAAATGCTAGATAGGCTTTCGGATTTTGCAGTTAGGTATTATCACGACTTTATCAAGCCAACAAAAGCGTATAAAGCTTCAAACGAAAAAGAGAAAGAAGCGTTACTAGATTTAAAGAACAACCTACATTCCCTGCCTATTACAGCCACTGCTGAAGAGATTCAATCTCAGGTTTTCTCCATCGGAAAAAAACATAATTACAATAACTTACGCGATTGGTTTCAGTTTTTGTATGAAACATTACTTGGACAAAAAACCGGTCCTAGGATGGGATCTTTTATCAAGCTTTATGGGATAGATAATACAATCTCTCTTATAGAAAGTGCTACTGAACGTACACTTTAGAGTTTACCTTCTTCCATTTGAGCTCTCTAGTGTTATTACTTGACAAACTTTCCCACTTTTCTTATCATATCAACAAGAGTATTTATCCTTGTTTTTGATACACGCGGTCTCAACGACAAAATTCAGTAAAAAACTCAGATATTTATTGGCAAATTACATAAAATTATAGCGGCTTTTTTTATTTTTCTACATTCAGCCAAATCGCGCTTGTTAGCACATTATCAATTTACATTATTAAAACTCGCTATACGAGGATTCTTTTGTCTTTTTTTATTTAGTAAATTTCTTAATATTTACAACTAAAGTAATTTTAGAGAGCCAGCGCGTGACCAACCTGGTCAGTTTTCTGAATCCCAGTACTGGGATGACAAGAAGAGAGCTGACTTGAATGACACCAAATGGACACTGGGACAGAGGCTACTTTAATAATATTTCACCATGTCATTCCAGCACTTGATGCTGGAATCCAGAAGTTTTTTTGAGCACAAAAGTTATGCTAAGTTTTTCTTGGTAAGAAACCAGTGTCAGCTACTTGAAAAGGAAGAAGGGACTTCTTCCTTCTACTTAACTACACTGTTGCGCCTAACTCTGAAGAAACTTCTGATTGTACATTAACTACATTTAGCTGGCTGACTAAGACTTGACGTTTTTTTTCAGCAATAGCCTCCTTTAACTCATCACAAGGCTTATACACTTCATACGTAATACCACCAGCAACAAGTCCTGTGAGTACAGCAGCAGCCACAGCTATCCCAGCCATAGCACCTACTGATAATGACACACCAATAAAATATGCAGAAGTAACTACTATAGCAGCTACAATAGATGTAATAATAAATATACCAACACCACAGACTATTCCTCTCATAATCGCGTCTTCAGTAACCATTTCTGCTAGATCTTTGTTACAACGACCTTTTACTAAAGGATCAGCACCTGCTTTTAATAGAGCTCTTACTATCTTGTGATGACTCTTATAAGCAGCAATACACAAAGGAGTGTATCCACATGTATCTGGCAAATTAATATCGTTAGGCCCATTAGCTAATATAGCCTCTACTATCTCCATTTTGCCTTTCTCAGCAGCACGAGATAAAGGGGTGCTTTCACTTTTATCTCGCAAATTCAAACTAGCCCCCTTATTTAATAGAGCTTTTACTATATTTTCATTACCTTTTTCAATAGCCAAATGTAAAGGAGCTTTTCCATATACATCTTGCAAATTAACATCTATACCTTTTACTGCTAATAGAGCTTTTACTACATTTTCTTGATTATCTAGAAATGCTACACGTAATAATGTTAATTCTTCTTTGCCATAATAATTATTATTACTAAATTTATAATTTATATCACAATTTTTCTTCTCCCATTCTTTATAAGTAGATAGTTCTCTTTCTTGTAGTTGCTTTCCTATTTTTTCAACTATGTTATTACCATTCAAATCATTTTCACGATTTACTATACTTAATATCTGTTTCAACAATTCTAAATACACATCAAACTCTCCTATAAAAATAATAATAATATACTTTAATTATTATATATCTAAGCAATAAAGTCAAGAATTTAATTAACTATCATAAATATTTAAACAAGAAAAAGGGGCTTTTGTGCGAGCGTTATTAATCTTCAGTTTAATAGGATAAGATTCGTCAACATTTCTGTAAGTACCTGCTATACAGAATAGTTGCCACCAATAAAGCCTAAACTTACTAAATACATTTCTGTAGATTCAGATCTACTTGATTTTGGTTTGAAGTATCTTACTGTTTTGAACATTTTTTTTAGCTCATTGCAGAAATCTTTATCAGATTCTCCTTGAAAAATTTTTACTACAAATTTGCCATCATGATTCAAAAAATGCTTTGCAAAATTGAGCGCTGCTTCGCATAAAAGCATAATTCTGATATGATCTAACGATTTTAAACCGCAAGATTCTGGTGCCATATCAGATAAAATTACATCAAATTTGTGATCCTTGAATTTTTCTCTTAAAATTTCAAGTTCGCTGATAATATCACACTGTATACACTCTACTCCACTAATTGCGTTTATTGGTTTTATGTCAACAGCAATCACACTCGCTTCTTTCTTAGATGCAACTTGTGACCATCCACCAGGAAAAGCGCCAAGATCAATAATTTTTTGCCCTTGTTGGAGTAGTTTAAATTTATCGTCTATTTCTATTAACTTATATGCCGAGCGCGATCTATAACCGTCCTTATTGGTTTTTTGCACATACTGATCATTCAAATGGCGATGTAGCCATCTTGTTGAAGATAATTTTCTACCTCTAGCTGTTTTTACTCTGGTCTTTATACTAATAACCTACTTATTATTGATTATATCTTTGAGCTCTTTTTCAACTACTTCTTTTACCAATGCATGTAGATACTTATTCAGCCACTCTGAAAGCTGAGGTTTTAAAAGAGATACAACTAATTCTTCAACAGTAAGATCCGCTCTTTTTTGTTGTTTATGCCGTAGTTCGCTTTGCATCTTTTCAAGCAATGTTTTAATTTCCTCCATATTTTCTTTTAAAACTAAATGCTCGTTACTTTGTTCTTGATAGCTCACTTTGTTACTACTCATTTGGATATTATTATACAAATTTTTCTCTTCTGAGTTGTAACTATTAAATTGGTTATTCATTTTCTCACTTTGGCAATTATTCTCTTCTTCACTATTTTCTTTTTCTTCGATGTCTTCTGGGTACTCCTCTTCAAGGCATAATACGTCATCATCTTCATCTATTATTTCTGCTCTATCGCCGCTTGGATTTTTACCCGATATAGCTTTTTTTATATCTTCTAGTATATCTTTTACAGATTGATTATCGCTCATACCATTAAATTTAAAGGTTTATACTATTTATCATAAAAAGCAAATTGTAAACACTAATTACATAATTGCTTTTTGCCTGAATTAGATCGGAACGTGCTTTAAATAATTCATCTTCAGTATCCAAAAGATCAGTTGTACTCTTTAAATGCAAGTTTACTTCTTGCTCAACTCCTTCTAATGCTAAAGCTGCCGCTTTTTCTGCTTCTTGACTTGCTTTAATAATAGCTTTTGCTGTCAGCACGTTATTCCAAGCATTTATAACTGCTTGTTCTATATTTTTTACTGCTTCGTAATAATCGTAAGTGGATTGTTTTGCATCCATTTTAGCTCTACTAACACCAAAAACATTAACTCCTCTTTTAAAGATCGGAATATCAAGAGTAAAGACAACATTCACATTTTCTAGTAACGTGTCTAATTTTATATTGTCCTTTCCAAAATTTTTACTTGCGCTTAGATTCAAAGAAGGAAGCCACTTGGAACTTTCAGCAATCACTTCCATTCCAGCAGCTCTTTTTTTATAAATAGCTGCTTTTAGGGACAAGTTGTTGGTTTTTGCTAACTGTAAACATTCATTTAATTCTGGTATAGAAGGTAGTTTACCATTAGTCTCGTGAAGATTATCAGCATCTTCACCAATTAAATGATAGTAAGCAATATTAGCGAGCTTTAATTCACCTTCAGCATCAACTCTTTTGGATATAGAAGATGAAAATTTTGCTTTTGCGAACAAAACTTCAGCATTAGTAACTTCTCCAAGAGAAAAGCGTTTTTTCATAGCTGACAAGTGTTCTAAAGAAACACGTTCTTTATGTTCCCCCAATTTTAATATTTCTGCCTTTTGTAAAACGTTAACATATGCTTTCACAGCCCTGAGTGCAACTTCTTGCTTAGATTGCTGAAATCTAATTTTTGCTGCTTTGAGAAGATGATTTGATCGGCTGAATGTAGCAAAAGTGCCACCACCATCTATTATTCTTTGACTTAATGTTAGACGTTTTCCAGAGTTTTGTAGACCGTTAATAATATTAAAATTACTATCGAAATTATATTGTAAATTGATGTCAGGTAAAAACCCAGCCAATCCAGAAGATTTTAGTTGTTTTTCAGCACTCTTATATTGGTAAAATCGAGACTTTATTTTTGAGCTGTTTTTGATAGCTTTGCTTATAGCTTCCTCCAAATCAATTGCATAGCAACCTATGGTACAAAAAGCAATTACAAATATAATAATCAATCGAAACATTTTGCTTTCTAGCATGTTGTTTAAGTTATTAGCATAAATTACTTTAATAATCAATAACTAATGTTGTTGACACTATCAAGCAACTTAGTATATCATAACCTACTGTTATGTATTGATATATGAAAACTTTTTTCTTAAAAGAGAAACAAATTAATAAAAAATGGCTTGTTATAGATGCAGAAGGATTAGTAGTAGGAAGGCTTGCAGCATTTGTAGCAATGTTATTGCGTGGAAAACATAAACCTGAATATACACCTCATATGGACTGTGGTGATAATGTAATCATTGTTAATGCAGAAAAGGTACATTTTACCGGAAAGAAACTTAAAGATAAAATCTACTATAGGCATACAGGTTATTCTGGTGGTTTAAAGAAAACTACTCCAGATAATATTTTAAATGGCAAATTCCCTGAGCGTGTGATAAAAATGGCAGTAAAAAGAATGCTTGATGATGGTCCTATGGCACGTAGAAGGTTTGAAAATTTGTATGTTTATTCTGGTTCAGAACATAAGCATCAAGGACAGCAACCTGAAAAAATAGATTTTGCCTCTTTAAATCGTAAAAATAAGAAATAATGGAGTAAAAAGTGAAAATAAACAATAATGATCAGCCAAAAAAGGCAATGATTGACTCACTTGGTCGTTCATATGCCACAGGTCGAAGGAAAGAATCTGTAGCAAGAGTATGGATGAAGCCAGGAAGTGGAAAATTTAGTGTTAATAAAAAAGATGATTTAATTTCTTATTTTAAAAGAGAATCAGTGTGTCAAATGATTAAAGCGCCATTCATAGTAACTTCTATGTTAGATAGGTATGATGTGTTTGCAACTGTAAAAGGTGGAGGACTATCTGGCCAAGCAGGTGCCTTAGCTCATGGAATAAGCAGAGCTTTAAGTAGTATAAGTCAAGATCTACACTCTATATTACGTAAAGGTGGATTCCTAACTAGAGATTCACGTGTTGTTGAGCGTAAGAAATATGGTCAACATAAAGCTCGGAAAAAATGTCAGTTTTCTAAGAGATAATTGTTTCATAATGGTATTTTTTTGTAAATATTATACAAGTTCTTACAAGGGTTTATGACATTTTCTCTTTTTATGACGAATTTAGTTGACTATTGGCATTAGCATAATATGCTGTTTATGTAATTTTTCAATATTAAGGTAATTTATGAGTAAAGAAGATATAGTAAACCAACTGAGTAAAGAGTGCTCTAGTCAAGGTATAGATATAACAAAAGCTAGTTTGGGTAAGCTTCATGATATTTTTATGGAAACAATCAAGAACGATCTAAATCGTAAAGGTGAAATACGTTTACATGGAATAGGGACATTCTCTACTGCTATAAGTAAGGAAAGACAATGCCGTAATCCTCAAAATGGTGAGATTATGACCGTTCCTGAAAAGAAAAGGGTAAAGTTTACAGCAAGTCAAGCTCTTTCAAGTACTTTAAATAACAAAGAGAAAGCATCAGCTATTTAGATATAGTCATTTTCATCTTTTTAGTTACACTGTGTAAGCCATGAAATACAGCCTCGCTGATTAAAGAATGGCCTATATTAAGAGCTGAGATGTGAGGTATCTCTTTTATTCTTTTAGCATGTTTATAATTTATGCCATGCCCTACCTGGCATTCTATTCCTAGCTTATTAATGTATTCTGCAGAGTTAGTAATAAGTTTCAATTTTTCTTCTGATGGATTATCACAGTAATCCCCTGTGTGAATTTCTATTATGTCAGGCTTTCTTTCTAGCTTCTCAAGATATTTTAGTTGATTAATATTTGGATCAATAAACAGTGAGACTTTTATGTCAAAGCTGTTCATTTCCTCTATTATACCAGAAAGTTTACTGTGCATATTCACGATATCCAGGCCACCTTCGGTTGTTAATTCTTCTCTTTTTTCTGGTACTATACAAATCGAATAGGGTTTTACTTCTTTTGCTATGTTGAGCATTTCTTCCGTAGCTGCGATTTCAAGATTTAACTCAGTGCTAATGTTTTGTTTTAGATTGAATACATCCTCATCCCTGATATGCCTTCTGTCTTCTCGTAAGTGTACGGTGATAAAATCTGCTCCAGCATCAATAGCTATTTTTGCTGCTTTTAATGGATCTGGATAAGAAGCTCCACGTGCGTTGCGAAGGGTTGCAACGTGATCAATATTAACGCCCAATTTCACAATTTACCTCAAAAATTATTTATAAATTATACATATTATTAGATCTTATGCATGTCATTGTTTAATGCCATAGCTGAAAGACGGAGCTAGCAGTTATACCAATTCTCATTGTTGACAAGTCAAATAAGAAACATTCAAAATTGTTTGATTGTGGAAGTGGAAAGAGAAGTAATAAATTTGCATACACTTGCCCTTTTTTACAGTTAATCTAGTTTATAGAACTACTCGTGGTAATCCAAATAAGATTTTTTCTCATAATCAAGTTATAGTAAACGGGGAAAATTTTTCGCATCTAAAAAATTTTAGATTTAGGATTGAAATTAATAAGTGGAATGATTATGTAGTTCATGTATTAGTAAAAGGAGGTACAACATGAGTAATATAGTTCATTTAAATAAAAACAATAATCGTGATAATTTTAGTGTAAGAGGGTTACAAAGAGCCGTTGATGACATATTTGATAGCTTTTTTACAGGATGGAACCCAGAGCTTTCCAAAAGAGGCAGTAGTCTACTACCAGTTTGTGATTTTTATGAAACAAAGGAAAGCTATTGCCTATCATTAGAATTACCAGGTATTCCTAAAGAAAGCATAGATATTAGTATATCTGGCGATAGCTTAATAGTGAAGGGTGAAAAAACATGTGATAATGAATCAAAAGATAAGCAGTTTTACCATAAAGAAAGGTACTATGGTTCTTTCTATAGATCTATTCAACTTCCAACGAATGTAGAGCAAGATAAGGTATCTGCCAACTTTTTAGATGGGGTATTGCATGTAACCATACCTAAGTCAGAGAAACACATCAAGAAAATTGATGTAAAGTAACCAGTAAGTAATAGCAGGCTTCTGACCTTGAGGCTTGCTATTTTAATATCTGTTCAGCAAAGTGGCAAAATAAGGTAAACGAGAAAGACAACTAAATGAGTGTCATGAAAGTAGCTGATGCTGGCTCCCTTATGAAGGTGTCATCTTAGCACCCAGACACTGATTTTTTAATTGAAAATGTTGTCTTGTTTGTGATAAATTTTGCTCGATGCCAGTGTCGAGCACTGGCATGACATTATAGAAGCTGGAATTACAGTGTCAGCTACTTGAATGACAATATTTGCTGTGTAATTTACCTTAAAAAATGAATATTCCTACAGCTATGTGTAAGCTACTTTCATGATACTCATTTACTTGTCTTTTTTGCCACTTTGCTGAACAGATATGCAAAATATTAACTTAGCAATACAAAAAATTATCTATAGATTAGACACACCATTAGATCTTATGCATAGTCATTTTTTAATTCCATAGCTGAGGCGGAGCTACTCTGCCTGCTCCCCTTATCATGAAACTGAAGTCTATATGGTACCACAGTATAATGATATAATAAAATATGAAAAAAATACCAATAAAAAAAGGCAAAAAAAGCCCGTATTAACTTTAACAATTTAAAATGATTTAATGTGAAAACCATAGGCGCCAATTGTTTTTTTAACTTAAAAATAAAAGTCAAGTATCAGGAATTCTAGACATAAACCCTCCTATATGAATAAAGAGCTAGCAAAAATAAACTTATATATTTTTTGCTGAAATTTGATTATTTGGTGAAAAAACCTGCAGGTGAAGGTAGACTTTGGATCCTAAAAAACCTTCATTCTCCACTATAATAAAGCCACCAGAGTCTGTCAAGTAATTTTTTATTTAAACTGCTCGCAATCTTTTTATACACTCATCTTTACCAAGAATTACCATGATATCGATGATTCCAGGCGCATCCATTATTCCAGTTATTGGGGCGCGTAATGAGTGGTATATATCGCTCATTTTTATATTATGTAATTTTGAAAATTCCTTAATCTGAGAAGATAAAAAATTCTTATTCCAATCTTCATCTCCTATACTCGAGAAAAATGCTGCAAGTAACTTAATTATATTGAGGTTAGACTTGACAATTCTCTCAGCTTCTTCACTAAAATCAACTTGAATATAAAATTTTGCTAAATCCAATAATTCGGTCAGATAGTTTGCTCTTTTTTTCAGCTCTGTCAGTCCCTGCAGTAAATAGCCCTTTTTTTTGTCAGTTAGAGTATTTTCTCTAAGCATTAGAGTCAGAATATCTTCATTGCTCATATTACTAATATAGTGGTTATTCAAATGCTCCAGTTTTTTGAAATCGAGCCGTGCAGGTGAACGACCGATGCTTTCTAAATTAAACCACTCTATTGCTTGCTCATCGCTAATAATCTCATCGTTGCCATGACTCCAGCCAAGTCTTAGCAAGTAATTACGCATTGCCTGTGGCAATATTCCCATCTTTTCATAATCGCAAACACTTGTAGCCCCATGCCTTTTAGATAGCTTATTCCCGTCTTCTCCATGAATTAGCGGTACATGTGCAAAGCGTGGAACATCAAAATCAAGAGCCTGATATATTAGTAATTGTTTGAAGGTATTAGTGAGATGATCAGAGCCACGTATAATATCGGTTATTCCGGCATCATGGTCATCAACCACTACAGCAAAAATATATGTTGGAGTATTGTCAGAGCGCAAGATTACTATGTCATCAAGCTGATCGCTACTTATTGTAACTTGGCCGTATATTTTATCGTCAACAACAATATTTTCTGAGTCTGGCACTTTAAAGCGAACAACAGGCTCTGCATTTGATGTCGAATGAGTACACTTATGCTTATATATTTTTCCTTCTTCTCTTGCTCTTATTTTCTTCTCCGCAACTTCATTCTCGGGGCAGTAACAATGATACGCCCTACCCTTTTCAACTAAAAGATTTGCAACCTCAATGTGCTGCTCTATTTTTTTTGATTGATATATTATTTCCCCATCATAGTTTATTCCAAGCCATTTTAACCCATCTATTATTGCATCAATTGCTTCCTGTGTTGAACGTTTTCTGTCGGTATCCTCAATCCTTAGTAAAAACTGGCCACCATGACGCTGCGCATAGAGCCAATTAAATAAAGCTGTGCGAGCTCCTCCAATATGTAAAAATCCTGTTGGTGATGGAGCGAATCTAGTGACTATACCTGGCATATTTGTCTATTGTGATAACGTAACCGATGATAACTAAAATTTGCACTTGCAACAACGTGGAACTATAGTAAATTTGAAAGATCAATTTACATTTATTTTTAACAAACTGCATTGTATAATTTAATATTAGTGAATGCAGTGAGGTGTATATATGGATAATTTATTTAAAATTGCAAGAGGAGTTGTCACAAAAGAGGATGAAAATAAATTTATTGAAGCTTGCAAGAAAAGAGTTGCTTGTGTAGCTAAGCATAGAATTGATGAAAATGGAAACCCATTTCATATAGCAGCAAGTAAAGGGTTTCTATTATCTGCGTTACAGGAGATCATAAAGTATTTAGAAGAAGATACTGAGAACAAAGTCAAGAAAGCTAAAGATTGGGAAGAAGTAAAAAGATTAGAAAAGGAACTTAAGAATAATAAGAAATATATTAAGGAAGCACTCCTCGATAAAAGCTATATTAAGGATGACGGGAAGAAGGCAGTATCACCCCTTTATTTCTTGGACCCTGCAGAGCGGAAGGAAGTTAAGCAAATTGCAGATATAAAATGTGGCTTTATATGTAATAAGAAGTTTCATATATGCTTATATATAGTAGGAGCTATAGTGTGTGCTATCACTATGTGTGTATCTTTGTATCTTCTATTTTCGGCTTCTCAATCTCTTGCATTGGCTTCAATAGCAACAATAGCTTCTGGAGGATCTTCATATCTGTTATTTAAGGCATGTAATGAAGTATATGGCCTCTATAACGAAAGTACTATAGTGACAGATCCTGATGTTATGCAACTTTTAGATAGTGGTTTAGCCCCAGTGTGAAGTATTTGCAGGTAGTAATATAGAAATTTACTTTCTTAACTTAAGAAAGTATACTGATAAGATGATAAGAAAGAAGTATAGTAAGATTTTAGTAGCGAACAGAGGGGAGATTACCTGCAGGATAATCAAAACTGCGCACAAGATGGGCATATCTTGTGTGTCTGTGTACTCAGATGCAGATGCAAATTCTGTGCATGTAAAGCAAGCAGATGAGTCAAGGCACATTGGCCCTTCGCCTGCTTATCTTAGTTACTTAAATATCGAAAAAATATGCGAAGTAGCAGTTGAAACAGGTGCCGAGGCGGTTCATCCTGGCTATGGGTTTTTAGCAGAAAATCCAGATTTTCCCCGTGCTCTGGAAAAACATAACATAGATTTCATTGGTCCAAGTGCAGAAACAATAGAAGTTACAGCCAATAAAATAACAGCAAAAGAAGAGGCAAGAAAAGCTGGAGTAAATGTAGTGCCAGGATATATGGGTAAGATCGAAGATGCTGCCCACGCAGCCATCGTTGCTGAAGAGATTGGTTTTCCCGTTATGCTCAAAGCTGCATCAGGTGGTGGTGGCAAAGGAATGCGAATTGTATATTCCAAAAAAGAAATTGAACTAGCATTTACATCAGCAACAAATGAAGCAGAGAAAAGTTTTAAAGATGGTAGTATTTTCATAGAAAAATATATAGAACTACCAAGACACATCGAAATACAAATTATTGCAGATAAATACGGCAATATAGTGTGTCTTGGGGAGAGAGAGTGCTCGGTACAGAGGAATAACCAGAAAATAATAGAAGAAACACCAAGCCCATTTATTAGTGAAGAAGTAAGACAAAAAATGTATGCTCAATGTGTTTCTTTGGCAAAGCAAGTTGATTATTTTTCAGCAGGTACTGTCGAGTTTGTTGTAGATAAGAACCAAAACTTCTATTTTCTTGAGGTAAATACGAGATTACAAGTTGAGCATCCAGTAACAGAATTTGTCACTGGAATAGATATAGTGGAAGAGATGATCAGAATTTCTTGCGGAGAAAAATTAAGATTTGGTCAGAATGATATTAAACTTATTGGCTCTGCAATAGAAAGCAGAATTTGCGCTGAAGATCCATCAAAGAGATTTTTTCCTTCCAGCGGAAGAATCAAATATTACGACAAACCAGATGAAAATGGTCATGTAAGAATAGATGATGGAGTAGCTAGCGGTTCAGAAATCAGCATGTTCTACGACTCAATGATTGCAAAAATTATAACCTATGGAAAAGATAGAATAGAGGCGATCAGCAGAATGCAAAAAGCTTTGTCTGAGTGCTATATAGGGGAAGTAATAAACAACATAGAATTTCTAGAATCCATCTTCCATAATCCAAATTTTATTGCAGCAAAGCTCCACACGAGATTCATTCCAGATCATTACCCTAGCGGGTTTCAAGGTGATTTTATTACAGAGGAATATATTAAAATATTTATTTTTATTGCACTGTATGTTCACTTAGAAAATGAGGGAAAGTATTACAGTAAGTCAATAGATGAAGCATTCATAGTGAAAATAGACGATAATGAGTACTCCGTAAATGCAAAATATCAAGATAACACATTAACAACAGTATATAACCACAATAAATACTCCGTGGTAGGTAAGTGGAAACCAAGTTACAGGTTGTTATATATAACAATTAATGATGATACCAATATAGCACTTAAAATAGAAAGGCAAGGCAGCAAATACTTTATAAGACACGCAGGTATGAAAGCTAAATGTTGTG
The DNA here is from genome assembly GCF_964028235.1 of Wolbachia endosymbiont (group B) of Cyclophora punctaria. NCBI lineage: Bacteria > Pseudomonadati > Pseudomonadota > Alphaproteobacteria > Rickettsiales > Anaplasmataceae > Wolbachia > Wolbachia endosymbiont (group B) of Cyclophora punctaria. The sequence continues at coordinate 239,145 of NZ_OZ034749.1, read as the reverse complement.
TATTGAAACCTCATGTAGCTGAACTAAGCAAATTAATGCTAAACAACAAAACAGAAGGGATTTCAGTAGATGCTGTAAAATCTCCAATATCAGGTTTATTGGTTAAATTACACGTCAATGCTGGAGATCAGGTAGAGGTAGGACAACCTCTATTTGTTGTAGAGGCAATGAAAATGGAAAATATAATATGTGCTGAATCAGAAATGGTGATAAAAAATATCCCTGTTAAAGAAGGAAAAAATATACATGCTGGTGATTTGGTATTAGATCTGATTTCTTAAATAACGCAAGCAGTATAAACCTGATCCAAATAAGATAAATGAAAACATTTGATGGGCTATAGCAATGGCCATTGGTATATGCAGCAACAAAGTGACTACTCCTAGAATTACCTGAATGATGACAGAGAATAGCATAACATATAATGGCTTTATACTGGCATTTTTTATTGTGAGTATTGCTGTCAGAACTAATATCAGCAATGCCAATGCCCGGTGTATGAATTGCACTGTTACTCTATTTTCAAAGATATTTAGCCAAGCAGGCTGTAAGTAAAATAAATCTTCTGGAACAATTTGTCCATCCATTAGTGGAAAGGTATTATAAATTAAACCAGCATTTAGCCCTGCAACAAATGCACCGAAGATTATTTGTATTGTAACTAGGATTAAAATTATCCATATGTAACATGTAATGTTGCTATTAATTTTAATTATCTGTTTTGGTTTGATTTGGTAATCAAAAAATTGATATGACAATAATGCAAAGATAACCAATGCAAGCAGTAAGTGAAGTGCGAGCTTATAGTGACTAACATGAGGATTAGATACCAAACCGCTTTTAACCATATACCAACCGGCAAAAGCTTGTAAAATTCCAAATAATAGTACTGTAGATAACCTTATTACTGCATTTTTAGGTATTCTTTTTTTTAGTGTAAAGTATATAAATGGTAAAATAAAAACTAAACCTGTCAGCCTTGCAATTAACCTGTGCACATATTCTATTAAGTATATGGTGCGAAACTCTTCCATACTCATACCATAATTAAATGCTTTATATTCAGGTGTAGCTTCATATTTTGATTTTTCTTTTAGCCAGTCTTGTTCACTCAGCGGTGGCAATGTTCCGGTAATTGGTTTCCATTCCGTGATTGACAATCCTGCTTTTGAAAGTCTGGTAAATCCACCAATTCCCACCATGCAAATCACCATGAGAGAGCAGAGAAAAAGCCAAATAGCTACAGGTTTTGCTTCCATAATCCATGCTGAGTTTTATTCCATTGCTGAGGGTGAATAACAAATTCCCACAAAGCTAGAAAAGCTGCAACGCTATGTAGTAGACTATAGACGGGAAAAAATATTGATACTATATAAAAATAAAAAGGCATTTTTTGTTGTCTGATAGCTATTATCAAAAAAATCAAGTTAATACCGTATACTATTATAAAATAATATAAGAATAATTCATTCAAAATTTGAGTCAGCACCAATGAAAGTAACAAAAAAGGAGTCGTGAAAAATATAAAAGCTGAGGAACCAACAAAAAGGTTTAATAGCAAAACTCCCTTAAGCCCAGTGTGCTTAAAAAGTAATTTTATATTTTTTAAATGAACGATATAAGTTTGCATATAACCTTTAATCCAGCGTGCTCTTTGTTTGATCCAAGCAAACACAGTAGTTGGTGATTCTTCCAATGTTTCTGAATCAATAATCCTGGTTTTATATCCCATTTGCGCAAGTCTCAAACCAAGGTCAGCGTCTTCAGTGACATTGTAAGCATCCCAAAAAAGCACTTTCTTTAAAATTTCCACTGAAAAATGGTTACTGCTACCACCCAAAGGTATTGGCATGTTCATTTTTTGAAATCCAGGCAAAAAATATTGAAACCAGTTCATATACTCGAGAGAAAAGAATTTTGTAAGAAAATTGCAACCAAAGTTATAGTAATTTAATTTCGCCTGTACACAAGCCAACTTTTCGTCGCCCTTATTAAATTCAATTAGTGCTTTTTTTAACTGCAACGGATCTGGCTTGTCATCTGCATCATATATTACCACATACTTTCCTCTAGCAAAGCTCATAGCATAATTGCATGACTTAGCTTTTGTTCTAGGCAGAGAATGAGGCACTTTTATTACTTCAAAATACTGTGGTAAAGTGCACTTTTCTATAGCTGCCAACATTTCTTGGTCATCGCTATCTATCACAAGCTTTACATCTAATTTTGATTTTGGATAATCCAAACTTTCAATGCTCTTAATCAATTGCTTTATAACCGCATTCTCTTTAAAAGCAGGCAATAAAATAGTATATATAGGTTCATTCATCTTATCATAATCTGCTTTTTGGTTAGAAATTTTACGCAAGCCAAAAATTTTAGTTACAAATTTGAATAAAGAACTAGAACATCCGATTATAAATATCAACATCAAAGCAAAATATGCATATTTTTTTGTCAGTGTTAAAGTTGAAATCATAACAAAGAAAGAGGAAAAAAAGATTGAACTGAGCCTAATGCTTTTAGCTGAAAAATTAGGATTCTTATAATATAAGTAGTTACTTGCAAATTCTGAAATACCAAAGTGTGAGTTAAGAAGATTTAAAATCTGTTTGCTATCTACTTTTATCAATACATATTCAATACCGTAATGAGATTCGACCCAAAGATTGATATCTTGGCTTATGTCTTCAACCATAAAAAAAGTAGTATCATTTAAATTTTGCCAAGGAATTATATTAAACCTATAGTAGAAAAGTTTCTCTTGTTCTTTGCATAAACTAGAATCAAATTTAATTTTTTCTACATTATCAGTTTGAAGTACAGGCATTAAACTTAATGCAACTTTTTGCTCAAGTCACGTGAAAACGAAGATATAACCTCACTACTACGCTTATCATCTTTACGTTCATGCATTATTTTTTTTACAGCATCAGCAGCTATACTCGCTGTGTTAGCTTGTAAATCCCCAAGAGCTTTTTCAACTTGGTCAGTAACTTTCTTCAAATTAGAATGGGCATTTTCATCTAACGTTTGATCGAGTTGCTGTCTATTATGCTTAATAATACTATTAGCCTTATCAAGTGCTTCATTCATCATTTTGTTAACTTCTACATCTAATTTTTTGTATTTTTCAGAAGATTTTTTGTAATACTCCAACATATCTTTTCTGAATTTTTCAGTTTCTTCACTTGAAAACTTGCTTTTGTTACGTTTATTGTTAAGCGCGTTTTTTATTACCTTCCTTAGCAATTTATACGAGAGGATAAAACCTACTAAAAAAGCAAGGCTTATAACTAGTAATGTAGACATAAAAACCCTAAAATTCTTTGGATACCAAATCAGCAACAAATTCCTCTTCAATCTCAGAATTAGTTAACTTAGTATAGTAAATCAAAGCAATACTAGTAGCCATTTGTTTTAATTCACTAATATACTTAGATTTAAATTGTACTACCTTTTCTTCAACAAGTTTAATCATCTTCTTGTCTTCCTCTTCCAATATATCCTTAACATTCGCTCTCATTTCTTCTACTTGAGCAAATGCATCATCTATGATTTTTTTTGCCCGTACTCTAGCTTGATTTAAAGCTGCATTATACTTGGCAATTTGCTCTTCTGTAAGTCTTAAAAGGTGAACAGAACTATTAAAAGAATCTAATATCCCCTTACTCCTAGTGTTTATTATTTCATCTAACCTTGGTAAGAACAAACAACTTACTACAAAAAAAAGTGAAGAGAAAAAAATTAAAAACCAAAAAACTTGAGAAAAGAAAGTGGAAACATCAAGCTGCGGCATGTGTCAAACACTACAATATTAATATCATCGCAATTACAAACGCAAGAAATCCCATAATCTCAACCATAGCAGCACCAACATAAACGTAAGTTTTCATTTGACCTTCCGATTCAGGGTTTCTCGCAATCCCACTTAGCATAGTAGAGAAAATATTAGCTACACCCAAACCAGCACCTAACATAGCAAACGCCATCAAACCAACCGCTACAAATTTTAAAGCTACTAAATCCATATACTACCTTTAACTATTCCTTAATAATATTATAAAATGTTCTACAGGTAAGTCAAGCACTCACTTTACTGTATCTGACAAATATACGCACGTTAATATAGTAAATATATAAGCTTGTAAAACTGCAACAAAAACTTCAAATCCTATTAGTGCAATTATAAACAAAAAAGGTGCAGGAGTAAGAAATATGTTCATATTTATGACGAATCCTGCTATCACTTTGATAATTGTATGACCTGCAATCATATTTGCTGCAAGCCTTATTGATAAACTAATCGGTCTTACTAAATAAGCAAATAATTTAATAATGATGATTATAGGTGCAAGCCACGAAGGAGTTCCTTTTGGTAGCAATATGCGTAAAAATTCTACTCCTCTTTCTTTAAAACCAACAATCGTTATATAAGTAAAAACCACCATTGATAAAGCGAAGGTAACTATCACATGACTTGTGACCGTGAAACTATAAGGAAGAACACCAACTAAATTACACGATAAAATGAAAATAAATACTGTAAATATCAAAGGAATGTGCTCCAAACCTTTGCTTCCAGTGTTACTTTCTATTATTGAAATAACAAAATCATATACATATTCAACTGCAGCTTGCAAATATCCTGGTATTACTGCACCTTTTCTTATTCCAAGGAGCAAAAACAGTACCATTAATATCACCGAGATCATCATAAAAAGAGATGAGTTGGTAAAGTTTATGTCATACCCAAATAATTTTGGTAGTTCTATTATTGTATATACTTTAAATTGTTCTAGCGGATTTAACGCCATCTTGATTTATATAATTAAACTATAATAGTAAGTAAAATATAGATTTTATAGGGTAAAGTCAAGAATTAAGATAGAAGATCCATACCATTATGGCATAAATATATCAACAAAGTATGTGATTAGAATGCTAATTATAGCCAGCGTTCCATTTAAAAATTCACTAATCTTATTAAGTTACTTAATACCTTGACTTAACATCTTATTTTAATTATAATTTAACTTTTAGTTGAGGTATTATTATGGATGGAATAGATTTTATTAATCAGCCTTTAAATTTAGAACAGGAGTTTGGTAACGGATATATCAAATTGACAGATGGTTCCTTTAACGAATACACTGGCCATTATCAAATAGGAAGCGAAATACTAGATGAAAGTCATAATATGATAGGAAACTTAACTATTGATGGTTACATTTGTAATTTCTATGAAGATAATCACAATATGAATCTCAAATTTTCTATGGAAGTAGATTTAAAAGGTGATATAGAGAAGATAAGCTTTCTTCACAAAAATATATAAAATTACAATAGCTTCTACATCACTGCTCGTGATGTAGAGGTATTCCACTACAACAAACTTTAAAAGCATCACATTTTACATTACAATAAATTTTTGTTTCTTGTTAGATAGATGAAATTCACATTATCTTGGTTATTAGAGTACTTAGAAACCAATGCCAGTTTAGAAGAAATTACTGATAAGCTAACTCACATAGGATTGGAAGTAGAAGATGTGGTCAACAATACCAAATTGGCCGAGTTTGTTATTGCAAAAGTATTAGAAGTCACACCTCATCCAAATGCTGATAAATTAAAATTATGTAAAGTAAATGATGGAAGTAAAGTTCTGCAGATAGTCTGCGGAGTAAAAAATGTTAAAGAAGGCATGAAGACTGTACTTGCACCTCTTGGTAGCACATTGCCAGAAAGCAACTTTACAATTAAGCCTAAAAAAATAAGAGGAGTGCTAAGTGAAGGGATGCTCTGCTCTGCTTTCGAACTTGCGTTGACTCAAAATGAAAGTGAAGGAATAATTGAGCTTTCTGACGATTATAAAGTAGGGGATAAATTTTTTAATTGCGATCCTGTAATTGATATAAATGTCACTCCAAATCGTGGAGATTGCCTAGGTGTTTATGGAATAGCACGTGATCTAGCAGCAACTGGAATTGGAACGTTAAAGACTTTAATCATTCCACAACTTACCTGCTCTATAAATTCACCAGTAAACGTCAAAGTTACCGACGGGGAGAGCTTTATTAGTGGAATATACATCACCAATGTAAAAAATAGAGAGAGCCCAAAATGGTTAAAAGATAAATTGGAATCTATAGGAATGCGCTCCATTTCTGCAATAGTTGATATTACTAATTACATCATGATATCCTTTAATCGCCCAATGCATGCATATAATGCAAAAAAAATAGAAGGAGAGCTCACAGTACGTAAAGCAAACGATGGAGAAAAATTTATTGGTTTAAATGATAAAGAATACTCATTAAATAAAGACATAAGTGTTATTTCTGATGATAAAAATGTTCATGCAATTGCTGGAATTATAGGTAGTAAGTACAGTGAATGCACTCTTGAGACTACTGATATTTTTTTAGAGTCTACTTGGTTTGATCCTATCTCTATCACTAAATCTTCAAGGCAACTAGGCATCTCCACAGACTCAAGTTACAGGTTTGCACGTTCAGTTGACCCTAGTTTTACCCTTGATGGACTCAATCTTGCAGCCCAGATGATTTTAGATTTATGTGGCGGAGAAGTGTCAAGCATAGTGTCTGCTGGCAATTTGAATAAGGCTGATACCAAGATAAATTTTGATTATCAGAATGCAAACAAACTTGGAAGTGTATCTGCATCACCTAATGAGGTATTCGATATTTTAACAAAGCTAGGGTTTAGTATCGATAAAAAAACCGAAGGTAATTGGAATATACAAGTACCAAGCTGGAGACCGGACGTAACCATACCTGCTGACTTAGTTGAAGAGGCAGTAAGAATATACGGCTATGATAAAATAAAGGAAGAGCAACTAGCAGAAGACGTTACAGTAGAAGAAGAGACACAAGATGATTTACGCATTTTAATGACAAGCAGAGGGTTTCATGAAGTGATAACTTGGTCTTTTATGAGTGAATCAATAGCTGAAAAGTTTGGTTACTTGAATAAATTATTTATTATCGACAACCCATTTAATAATGACTTTAACATAATGAGACCAAGCATCATACCAAATTTGTTAAAAGTTACTGCAGATAATACTGCCCATGGTACACCTGATTGTGCAATTTTTGAAATTGGGCCAATTTATAATGATGAAGCTCAGTCTAAGTATGTTTTAAGCGGAATCAGGTCAGGAAATAATCTACCACGAAACCATTATAACACTGACAGGAAAATAGATGTTTTTGACGCAAAGGCTGACCTCATAACAGCTTTGGAACTTTTTAATATCAATTGTGATAATTTAGCAATAAAGAGAGCAGAAAAAGAATATTATCACCCAGGAAAATCAGGCTCCTTATCTTTTAGAAGTAAAATAGTTGGTTATTTTGGAGAATTGCATCCGAGTATATTGGATTTTTTTAACATCAAACAAAAAATTGTAGGCTTTGAGTTGATATTAGAAAATATCGAAAATTTACCTATAAGTAGAAAAAAATTTATCAATTATAAATATCAAAGTGTAAAACGCGATTTTGCGTTTATTGTAAATAAAGATATAGAAGCAGGTAGTATAATCAATATGGTGAAAAAAAGCTCAGAGCTCATCACAGAAGTTTTGATATTTGATGTATATCATGGAAACAATATAGAATCGAATAAGATGTCTATAGCATTTTCAGTTACTTTCTGCTCTCCAACTCACACTTTAACTGAAGAGGAAATCCAAAAAGAATCAAATATGATAGTCAACTTAGTGTGTAAAAATACTGAAGGAACTTTGAGAGCTCATTATTAAGCCGTAATCGCCGTTTCCTGATTTTGCTGTGTCACGTTTACTTCATCCAATTTATTTTCTATCTTGAATCCAATATCCTTGAAAAACCTATCCCACATTCCATGCAAATGCTCTTCTACTTTAGGCCAGACATCATTTTTAAATGTCGTTCCATCATCAGAAAATAAATTACCTAAAAAAACTCCAATTTCTTCATAACTTGATTGAAAATGTTGAAGAAATGTCTCTACTTCCTTATGAGTATCATGTGCCACACTCAATGCTTTCCCTTCTGTGCTATTATCTTTGTTTACAGTAGCTGACCATCCAATCACATTATAATTAAAACCAACTTTGAGAGAGTTCCAAATCCTCCACAAACCACTCTCATTATCTTTTGGTACATTATTTATTATAAGATTTGCTAATCTATCTACTAGAGGAGACAATAAATCTTGACAAAAGTGTTTGATATTATTTTTTATTTTAATAATAGGAGTTTTTATGCACTTTTCTGCCAAGTAGTACTCAAGTTCCGCTTCTTCTAATAACTTCTTAATTGCTTCTTCATCAAAAGTTTCATGCTCGAATGCTTTCAGTAAAGCATCTTCTATTATTGCAAATTTTATTTTTTCACGAGATTCTAGTTCTTCTCTATAATCATTTTTTGTTTTTTTATTTATCAACAATCCTTCTTTTTCTAATTCTAACTGTTTTAATGCTTTTAGAATTTCTTGGTTATTTTGCAAGTGCTTCTCTATTAATTTTGTACTTGGATGCTTTTCTCCTTTTCTCTTTCGCTCATCTTCTAAGTACTTATTTAAATCCTCACTTTCTTCTATTACTTCTCTTAACGATATAGGTTGATCTAAGCATTCTGCAATTTTCACTCGGTGCACATTAATCCTCTGTACTAAATCCGGCTCCTTTTCCTCTAACAGCTTACATGAATTCTCTATACCCTTTGCTTGACTTTTAAACAAATCTTGCGTTTTACGTTTCGTTATTTCTAAATACATCTTTGCTATAAAATCATTCACTTCATCTAAAGCTTCTTTTAAACTTTTCTTGCTAGAAGGATGTTTTATCTTCTTTTCTAAACTTTGAAACTGATCTATTAAGCTAAGCATGACTAATCGATCTAACTCACTCTTTGCTTTTTTCATTACTGATTTTATTAGCTTTTGCTCAACTTCTTGATCATTATACTCGAACTTAAAAAGATCCTCTGATTTCCTTTTTAAATCATCATTTATTGAGTTATTTCCCTCTTTATCATCATACATTTTTTCTAATTCTTGACGTACACTTTGATACCTTTCATGCCCTGCCTTTCTTAAATTCTCAATCTCTTTTTTAGCACTATTTAGGGCTGTTCCTGTTTCTTCATGATACTTCTCTTTATAAACATCAATGATTGTCCTCTTAGCTATTTTCCCTTCTTCTTTAAGCCGTTCCCATTCTGCTTTAAATACAGGAAATTCACTATCTTCTAAGATATCTGGTACTTTTGCTCCTGCTTCTCTCAGATCTTTTATTATCATCTCTTTCTCATTCGGTAATTCCTTACCTTGACTTTCTAATTTCTGTTTCACTAAAGTATTTTTTAGCTCATCCTCCAGTGAAAAATCTTCTCCCCGTCTATTTTGCTGAAACTTAATTGCTTGTATAAAAGCAACTTGATAAGCATTTTCTATTAAGTGAGTTGTCAACTTAGAATCTATGCTACTCACCACTTTCAGCCTGAATTCACTCAATAATTCCTTCAGTTTATCATGTGTAATATCTTTCTTTTTTAGCTTCATCAGCTCTTCCATAGTTCTTGCGCATTCTTGAATCGAAGTTGCAAGCACATTCTTGATTTCACTATGTAAGGGCTTAAGACCATTTTTTAAATTGATGTTAGTTGACAATTTCAGTATGATATTGCGCTCTGAATCCCGCGTTACACTAAACCACTGATTATTTTCATTATCGCATAAATCTCTAAGTAATTGTTTAAATTGCGGTGGAAACTTTATTTTCATATCATATGCAATGCTTGACTCAGAAACCTCCATTTCATGAAAAGATACCTCTATATTTTGGTGCTTATTAGAATACTGCCCCATAGTTATTTTAAGAGCAGTAACTAAAGAGTGAGGTAAATCTCTATTTAAAAGATAAAAAGTAGCCAAAGCAACTGTTGCAGGAATAACTAAGGCTGTTAGCACAGCCACATTAACAAAAATTGCTATTGCAGCAAGAACGCCATATGCCAGTCTTTTTGGTACACTTGCCTCACTCTTTTGTGTCTTATCTTCTCCTACACCTTCTTGTGTCTTACTGTTTATTCTCAATCTATTGTATATGACCAATCCCAGCGCAGTAAAAGCAATATAAGGAAGCATTAAAACTGACAGAGCTAAATTTAATACTTTCTTCTCTGGACAAGCTCTGTTTATTTCCTTAAATATTTCACTTGACATATTATACCAGGAAGTAAAAAACTCAGAATTATAATCTTTATAATGAAATATACTGAGTGGAACATTAAAAGCAGCTATTTGTTTAATTAACCAATCCTGCTTACTTACAGCATCAAAAAACTCTTCTTCCTCTTCTGAATTAGCAAGACCTAAATCATTCCCTTCTTCTACATTAGAAACATCTTCCATAGCATCAAAAAACTCCTCTTCTTCTTCCGAAGTAACATCGGAAGTAGATTTTACTTCACCTGAACCATCACTGTTGTTATTTAAATCAATAACTTCTCTATGACCATCTGCAACAACTTGATTCATATCACCACCCTACTTAAAGTAATTTAAGTATAGCATAAACATTACTAACTTCGCAACTTTATTAACTTAATACCAACTGTCAAACCTTGGTATTCCTTAGAATAGAAATCGGCCTCGATCTCTTTATTAGTGTCCAAAGATAAGGCAAGGGTCTGCTCTTTTATATACTCATCCCACCTGTTTATTGCCTCTTTAACTTTCTCATCTTCTGCTTTGATTATTACTCTGATTCTATCTGATATATAAAAATCAGCCTGTTTTCTAGTTTCTTGAATAAGCCTCACAATATCTCTTGCCAGCCCTTCTAGAATTAGTTCATTATTTAATTCAGTATTTAGAATAACAACTCCTTTGTTATTATCAAACACAGCAGAATATTCACTGTTTGCTTTTAATAATAGTTCATATTCACCTTTTTCCATAGTATAGCTCTCTGTTTCATCCCCCAGAAATATTTGCTCATTCTCAACTTGCTTCCACTTTCCTTCCTTAACGTATTGAACTAGTTTCTTGATTTTGTCTGGAACTTTTCTTCCAAGCACAGGAAAATTTAATTTTAACTCTAGTGATGCAACCTCTTTCAATTCACTTACTATTTCTAGTTCTTTTACATTCACCTCATCTCTTACCATCTCTTGATATTCATCTTCAAGAAAATTGCAGGAAGACTTATGATAAATAGTCATGCTACCAAGTGGCTGCCTTATACGTATGTTAAACATGTTTCTAATAGAGAGTGCAGCATTACATATTTCCCTTACCAAATCCATATTGGCAATGAGTTCACTATTATATCTATCTAATTGTGGAAAATCAGCCAAATGAACAGATGTTTCTTTATACTTCAGCCCCTGCCATATAGTCTCTGTTATAAGTGGCAACAAAGGAGCTGCAGCCCGTAGTATGTAATAAAAAACTGTGTACAGAACATTATAAGCGTCGGTTTTATCTTGATCTAAGTCACTTTTCCAAAAACGCTCGCGACTGCGACGAATATACCAATTATTTAGCACTTCAAAAAAATCTGTCAAGATTTTGCAAGCTTCCTGAGAGTTATAGTTGTTCATAGAAGCTCGCATACCTTCCACAGCTTCAAAACATTTTGAAATCATGTAGCAATCAATAGTATTCTGATAATCCCTACAAATCTCAGCTTTAATTCCATCTGCATTTGCATACATAGTAAAAAAGTGATAACTGTTCCAAATAGGTTTTATTACGTTTTTCAGAACATCACGCACTAAATTTCCTTCTTTGTCGAGTAGTAAATTACCACCGCAGACAATGGAACCAGACAGCATAAGAAAACGCAGCGCATCAGAACCATATTTGTCAAACACTTCCATTGGGTCCGCATAATTATTCAGACGTTTGGATAATTTCTGCCCTTTCACATCAAGAACCACACCGTGGCATATGCAGTTCTTAAATGGCTCACTGTCAAATAAAGCAGTGGAAAGCACAAAAAGCGTATAGAACCATCCTCTTGTTTGTGCTATATATTCAGTGATAAAATCCGCAGGGAAATTTTTCTCGAACCATTCTTTATTTTCAAACGGATAGTGAACTTGCGCGAACGGCATCGAGCCAGACTCAAACCAACAATCAAACACATCAGGCACACGACGCATAACTGATTTTCCTGTTGGATCATCAGGATTTGGTCTCGTCAAAGTATCGATAAACGGTCTGTGCAAGTCATCTATCTTAACATTAAAGTCTCGCTCTAGTTCTGCTATTGAGCCATACACATCCACTCTTGGATATTTTGCATCGTCTGATTTCCACACAGGAATTGGAGTACCCCAGAATCGATTGCGTGAAATAGACCAGTCGTGCGCTCCTTCAAGCCATTTTCCAAATTGACCATCTCTTATATGATTTGGCATCCAATTAACTCTCTTATTTAGCTCTGTCATTCTTCCCTTAAATTTTGTCACAGCAACATACCAAGAAGGCATAGTGCGGTAGATTAAAGGAGTGTCAGTTCTCCAGCAGTGTGGATAATTGTGAATATATTGCTCAGTTTTAAACCAGCTCCCCTGCCTTTTTAATTTCTTGATTACTGTATCATTGGCATCAAAAACATGAACTCCTGCCAAATCTGAAACTTCAGTAGTAAATTTTCCAGCGTTATCAACTGGACAAACAGCTCGAATATCATGGCTTTGGCAAAGGTAAAAATCTTCTTCACCAAATCCAGGAGCAGTGTGCACAACACCAGTACCATCTTCTGCTGTAACATAATCGGCAATGAAAACACGGAACGCATTCTTTGTATCTTTAAAGTAATCAAACAGTGGTCTATAAGGAAGACCTGCAAGATCACTTGCTTTAAGTTTTATATTACAGTTTTCATATTGAATATTGCTTTGTTCACAGTGGCTGACAAATTTCTCTAAATAACTTTCAGCAAAGATGCAAACTTCACCATTTACTAACACCATACAATACTCAATATCCTCCCCTACTGCCAGTGCGAGGTTGCTTGGCAACGTCCAAGGGGTTGTAGTCCAAGCAAGCAACTTACATTTTTGTTTAAATTGCTTTGGGTTTTCTAAAAGTTCAAACGCAACAGTTACAGCCTTGCTAGCTTTTTCTCTATAAGCATTATCTAGTCTTGTTTCAAAATTAGAGAGTGGAGTTTCGCACGCCCAGCTATAGGGAACAACGCGTATTGATTCATACACCAGACCTTTATCATAAAGCTGCTTAAATGCCCACATGACCGACTCCATGAATGACTTATCCATAGTCTTATAGTCATTGTGAAAATCTACCCATCTTGCTTGTCTATTTACATACTTCTCCCATTCTGATGAAAATTTCATCACAGAAGTACGGCAATGATTATTGAATTTTTCAATGCCAAACTTCTCTATCTCAGTTCTACCAGATATTCCAAGTTCCTTTTCTGCACCCATCTCAGCTGGTAAGCCATGGCAATCCCAACCAAATCTACGTTCAACCCTTTTTTGCAGCATAGTTTGATATCTTGCAAATGCATCTTTTATAAAACCAGTAAGCAAGTGTCCGTAATGCGGAAGTCCATTTGCAAACGGAGGCCCATCATAAAATACAAAACAATGACCCTTGGAACGTTTCTTGACTGACTGCTCAAAAATTTTATTTTCCTGCCAAAATTTTATGATTTCCTTTTCTAGCAATGAAAAATCAGGACTGCTGCTTGTATCAGGATAATACTTCATATTCATTTTAACTGGATAAAATCAAAGAATATAGAGCTTTCTGGAAAATTACAAATTCAAAAACTCTGTTTCTATAAACATAGATAGGTATTGACATCATTATACAACATATTAATTCATTAGACTTATTTATTGAGGTTGAAGATGAATAAAGACAATAGAAGTTGGCCTTATCATAAATTTCATGATGCTAACAAAAATAATAGTAAAAGTAGCTTTATTTGGAAATCGCTTTCTTATGAATACAACAATTCTGGAGAGATTGAGAGAATACGCTATCAGTGGGAAAAGAAAAAAAATCCCGCGAATCTATTATATCAAGTCTCATATGATTGCGTAACAGAGAGCTGTAGTCCTTTAAGGATTAAATCTAGATAGCTTATAAACTTATAAAACACACAAAGTACTTCTACATGAGACCATGGGAGCACTTTTCTCTAATTAGGCAGCGCATCCCAACAAACTATTTTGCCGAGCTTCCAATATCCTTACATTTACTATTTTATCTTTGTATTTATCGTCAGGATCATCAACGCATACTGATTGCATGTATGGGCTTTTACCAATAATTTGATTTTGGTGTTTACCTTTTTTATCACTGAATAGAACAGGAATAGTTTTTCCTATCATACTCTGATTAAATTCAAGTTGTTGCTTGCTAATTAATTCCTGTAACCGAAGAAGACGCTCTGTTTTAACCTCTTCTGGTACTTGATCTTTTCTTTCCGCCCCTGGCGTTCCTGGCCTTGGGCTATATTTAAAACTATAAGCCTGAGCGTACTTTACTTTTTCTACTAACTTCATAGTTTCCTCAAAATCTTTTTCAGTTTCTCCAGGAAAACCAACAATAAAATCAGAAGAAAATTCGATTTCAGGTTTCAATTTGCGAAATCTGTCTATTATTTCCAAATACTCCTCTGCAGTGTGTTTCCTGTTCATTGCATGCAATATTTTATTCGAACCTGACTGCACAGGTAGGTGAACAAACGGCATGAGTTTTGGCTCTTCCGCATGCACCAAGTAGAGAGATTCGTGCATATCTCTTGGATGAGAAGTTGTGTAGCGGATTCTTTCTAGGTTTTCAATTTTAGCAATGTGACTAATTAATTTTCCTAAATCCCAGACCTCTTCTTCGCACTCTCCATGATAAGCATTAACATTTTGACCGAGCAAATTGATTTCCCTTGCCCCATTTGCAACTAACTTCAATATTTCACGGAATATTTCATTTACTGGTCGTGAATACTCAGCCCCGCGAGTGTAAGGCACCACACAAAACGTACAAAATTTATCACAACCTTCTTGTATGGCAAGAAACGCAGAAGACCCCTGGCTATTGCCATAACATTCATCCGGCAATTTATCAAACTTTGCAACTTCAAGAAAGTCAGTATTTATTATATGACCTTTACTTCTACTTGCTTTGACTATCAATTCCGGTAAAGCAGCGATACTCTGTGGACCAACAACAATATCAACAAAAGGAGCTCTTTTGAATACCTCTTCCCCTTCTGCTTGCGCTACACATCCAGCCACTACTATGGTCCTTTCTTTTCTTGACGAATGAATTCTTCCAAGCTCTGAATAAAGCTTTTCTGCTGCCTTTTCTCTAATATGACAAGTATTCAATATCACCAAATCAGCTTGTTCTACATCACTAACAACGTTGAATCCTAGAGGCTTAACTATATTCTCCATTAAAATGGAGTCATAAACGTTCATCTGACAGCCGTAAGTTTTAATGTATAGGCCTTTCATATTTAAAATTCTTCACACAAATTCTAGCAAATTATACGAAAAACTGAATTCTAGTACAACAGCCAATAAAGATTGCTTGACAAACCTTCTCGCTTTCCTTACCCTAACAGTAGAGGTATTTTAAGAGCTCAAAAATCTATCTCCGTCTGCAGGCTTTTCAGTCAATTTCTCAATAAAAAGTGTAGCGTATCTTCTTCAGTGTATACTGTAGTATGTGCGCTGTATTTTTTTTCTAATCTTTCAGGGGGATTTTATGTCCAGAATTCCAGATACTTGACCTTTATTCTTAAGCTAAAAACCGATTGGTACCTATGGTTTTTATAAAGAAAGTGCAAAAAATACTTTAAAGAATATGAAATAAAGGTAGAAAAGGTTTGAGTAACCAAAAACTGTTTCCAGGCATAAATTTGCGATGCATACTTAAAAAGTAATTACATTAATATAATGTTCACACTTATATGCCAATATAGATATAATACTAATTAAAGAGCATGTTATGCAAGAAGAAGTATTAGATTTTACAGATGCTCTTTGTCAAAATAAATGTGATTCCTTTCGAGTGACACTCTCTTATATCCTTCTTTAGGTTATACAGAAGTCTAACACAATTATAGAACAAGCTTAAAAGTTCTGGTAAAGTAGTTTTATTTATAAAGAGCATGCTACTTGATATTGAAAAACGCAGCATAACAAATGCACTGTGGAAGTTACAAGAAGCAGATCAAAGGGAGATTTTTACTCTTATACAGAGATTTGAGTTGCCAGAAATATTAGCAAGAATATTAGTTGCTCGTGGTGTTAACATAGAAAATGCACATGACTTCTTACACCCACTAATCAGATCGCTATTACCAGATCCCTTTCACCTCCTTGATATGGATAAAGCTGTTTCTCGCATAATAAAAGCAATAAACAATAATGAGAATATTGCAATATTTGGTGATTACGATGTTGATGGTGCAACGTCATCAGCATTGATTAATAGATACCTAAGAGCGATTGGGACACACTCTATAATCTATATTCCAGATCGTGTTGATGAGGGCTATGGATTGAACACAGATGCTTTATTACAACTTAAAAAGAATGGTATTGATTTATGTATTTCTGTTGATTGCGGTACGCTTGCATATCAACCAATAGAAGAGGCAAGGGTTTTTGGACTTGATATTATAGTTATCGATCATCACCTTGGTATAGAAAAATTACCAAGTGCTGTAGCAGTTGTTAATCCCAACCGCCTTGATGAGAGCTCTCCTTATAATAACTTAGCAGCAGTTGGAGTGTCATTTCTGCTAATTGTTGCTCTTAACAGAAGCCTACGTGAGCAAGGATTTTTTACCAACAAAAAAGAACCAGATTTATTTGATCTACTGGATTTGGTTGCTCTTGGAACTGTTTGCGATGTTATGCAGATTACAGGCCTAAATAGGGCTTTTGTTTTACAAGGATTAAAAGTTATGTCAGCAAGAAAAAATGTTGGCTTACGTGTTTTGTTTGACGCTTTGGGAATCCTTGAAAAACCAAGTGTTTCACGATTAGGGTTTAGTATTGGGCCATGTATAAATGCCGGAGGAAGAATTGGAGAAGCATCGCTCGGTGCAAGGTTGCTTTCCACTGATGATGAAGAAAAGGCGCATTCAATCGCGCTAAAACTAATAGATTTGAATAATGCAAGAAAAATGCTAGAAAATGAGGCTATTTTGGAAGCTACAACACAAGCGGAAAATTTTGCCCACTTAGGTGTAAATTTTATAATGGTAAGTGGTAATTGGCACCAGGGAATAATTGGTATCATTGCATCAAGACTAAAAGAGCAGTTTCACTTACCAACGATAGTGATATCTTTAAACAATGGAATAGGAAAAGCAAGCTGTAGGTCAATTTCTGGAGTAGATATTGGTGCTGCGGTTCTTTCTGCAAAATTTACCAACCTAATCATTGAAGGTGGTGGTCACAGTATGGCAGCAGGATTTTCGATTGAAGAAGATAAAATAAGTGATCTACATGATTTTTTTACTGAAAGATTTGCAAACTCTACAAATGACAAAATCATAAAAGCCGATGGCATAGTAACAGCTAAAGCAATAAACTTATCCCTTTGGAATCAATTGCAACGCTTAGAGCCATTTGGTGTTGGCAATCCTGAACCGAGATTCATCATTCAAGGAGCAAAGATAAGAAAGCCGGAAGTTATAGGAGTTGACCATATAAAATGTTTTATTGCTGACGATAATGTTATGGTCAAAGCTATTGCGTTTCGCTGTGCAAATACTGAGCTTGGCTCTGCTATTATGCAGGGTAATGTTAAAGCCATTTTGGGTAAAATCTCTATGAATTACTGGAATGGCAATGAATTTATACAATTTATGATAGAAGATGTCTTAACCATTAGTTAAGTTACTATTTTACAATAATTACCTATCAATCTCACCAAAGACTATGTCGAGTGAACCGATAATTGCTGCAATGTCAGCAAGCATGTGTCCTTTTGCCATGAAATCTAAGGCCTGTAAATGCGCAAAGCCAGGTGCTCTTATTCGACATCTATAAGGTCTATTGGTACCATCTGAAACTATATATACTCCAAACTCACCTTTTGGCGCTTCAACAGCTACGTAAGCCTCACCCTCTGGCACGTGATATCCTTCTGAATAAAGCTTAAAATGATGAATCATAGCTTCCATGGATTCTTTCATTTCCGCTCTTGGCGGTGGAGAAATTTTTCTATCTTCAGTTTTTATTGGCCCTTCAGGTATCTTCTCTATGCATTGCTTCACCAAGCTGATAGATTGCCTAATCTCCGCCATTCTTACTAAATAACGGTCATAACAGTCACCATTTTGACCGATTGGTATATCAAAATCTAACTGATCATATATCTCATATGGCTGGCTTTTTCGCAAGTCCCAAGCAAGTCCAGCAGCACGGAGCATTGGTCCAGTAAAGCCCCAATCAAGCGCCTGTTTTATTGATATTTCACTAATTCCTACAGTGCGTTGCTTCCATATCCTATTTTCTGTTAGAAGCTCATCAACATCATCTATATACCTTGGAAATTGCTCTATAAATTTTGCAATATCTTCAATCAAACCTTCTGGGATATCTGCTGCAAGTCCACCTGGCCTTATATAAGCTGCGTGAAATCTTGCACCTGAGGCCCTTTCATAGAACTCGAGTATTTTTTCTCTCTCTTCAAAGAGCCATAAAAGAGGAGTCATCGCCCCAACATCAAGTGCTTGGGAAGAGATATTTAGTAAATGATTTAGTATTCTTGTCAGCTCACAAAATAGAACACGCAAATATTTTGCCCTAATCGGAACTTCGCACTGCAATAATTTTTCTACACATAACGAATATGCATGCTCTTGTGACATTGGTGACACATAATCAAGGCGGTCAAAATAAGGCAGAGCTTGAAGATACGTTTTATGTTCTATTAACTTCTCAGTGCCGCGATGCAAAAGTCCAATGTGGGGATCTGCCCTCTCGATCACTTCACCATCCATTTCTAAAACAAGACGTAGCACCCCATGTGCAGCTGGGTGCTGAGGGCCAAAGTTTAGCATCATTGTCTTTAGATCTGGCATGTTTGGAAGTTTAAGATATTAAAATTGTATAGGGTAAAATGTGCTTAAAGTCAATAGGCTTCTTGTACAAGCTATAACTCATCGTTACAATAGAAAAACTCTCAAAAACTTCACCACTTCTTCATGATCTGATAGACAATGTTTATGTGTCACATACAATTATTGCACTTATGTTGATCAAGGCAGCGAAATTATGTATAGATAATTTTGATTGAGAAATAGTTTTTCTACTATATAAATTCTACTTTAGAGTAATCAAAATTAATGAAAAACAATAAATATAGTTTAGGCTTAAGGATCATTCATTGGTTAATGTCTGCTCTTATTATTGGTATGCTTTATTCTGGACTGTACATGAAAAGTTTGCCGATTAGCAGTGAAATTAAATTCAGCATATACGCTATTCATAAGGCTTGTGGTATCACCGTTTTTGGATTAATTATAGTACGTATATTTTTTCGTGTCTTTACTTATGTTCCTCAATTACCGGCAAGTTTTTCTCGGTTCGTAATTAATGCGAGCAAAACGATACACTTTGGTTTGTATTTTTTGATGGTGCTAATGCCATTATCTGGTTATGTCATGTCTTCTGCTTCTAGTAAAGAGATCAAATATTTTGTTCATATCCCTTTGTTAATCAATGAAAACAAAGAGCTAGCTAGTGCAGCTAATCAGCTACATTCGATGCTTGCATATCTTATGATAGTCTTTATAACCTTGCATATACTTGGTGCTTTAAAACACACATTTATAGATAAACAAAACATTTTTAAACGTATGATATAGGCTATATGTTGAGCAACCTTTGGAAGAAAGGAACGAATTTTCTCGGTAGTGAGTTTGCAGTAATGGGTGGTGCTATGAGCTGGGTTTCAGAGAGAAATTTAGTTTCAGCAATCTCAAATGCCGGTGGTTTTGGTGTAATTGCATGTGGTGCAATGTTTCCAGACTTACTGAAAAAAGAAATCATAGAGACACAGAAATTAACTCATAAGCCATTTGGTGTCAATCTAATTACTATGCACCCAAATTTGAGTGAGTTAATAGATATATGCATTGAAACAAAAGTAAGCCATGTAGTTCTTGCTGGCGGATTACCAACAAAACCTAATATAGCAAAAATCAAGAATGCAGGCATTAAAGTTATGTGCTTTGCACCAGCATTAAGCCTTGCGAAAAGGTTAGTAAACATGGGAGTAGATGCGTTAATAATAGAAGGTATGGAAGCAGGAGGACATATCGGTCCTGTTAGCACTTCTGTTCTCGCACAAGAGATATTACCTCATTTTAAAAATGAGAAAACACCGGTGTTTGTTGCAGGTGGAATAGGAAGAGGCGAAATGATAGTGAACTACCTAGAAATGGGAGCAAGTGGCTGTCAAATAGGTACATTATTTGTCTGCACGAATGAGTCAATCGCTCACAAAAATTTTAAAGAAGTATTCATCAAATCAGCTGCGCGTAATGCTGTATCTTCTGTGCAGATTAGTGCTGATTTCCCTGTAATTCCAGTAAGAGCTATAGCCAACAAAGCAAGTGATGATTTTATGAAGCATCAAAGAGACATTATCGATAAATATCAGAATGGAGAAATCTCAAAAGAAGAGGGGCAACTTGAAATAGAAAAGTTCTGGGCTGGAGCTTTAAGAAGAGCAGTAATTGATGGAGATGTTGAAACAGGATCTTTAATGGCTGGTCAAAGTGTTGGCATGGTTGATAGAGAAAAGCCTGTAAAAGAAGTAATAGATATACTAGTTCAACAGGCAAGCAATTATGTTGAAATGTAAAATCAGTAATCAGCAAAGAAAATAGTTAGCAAATTGCTATAATTATCTGCAATAAGGCATAACTGCCCAGTTTTAATGTAAAATTAACGCTAAAGAGGTATTCATACATTTTGTTATGTATGGAGAAATGTTATGCTAAGTCGTTTTGCAAAACATCAGAAGAGTAAAGAAGATATTAATCAACAATTGTACAATGCTATATACAAAAAGGTCACAAAAAAAACACATAATAATGAAAGTCCAAAAAAGGGAGATGGAACTATCGCAAAATGCATAGAGTTGTTCAACAAAGGAGCTGCTCCCAACGTATTAATTGAATTAGAAAAGTCATTGAGAAAACAAGAAAAATATTATAATTATTACACCGAGAAATTTCTTCCAGAATTGGAAAAAGAAGTAATGGGATCAGAAGTCGGACTTCCAGTATTTAAGAATGAAATAGAACAATCACAAGGATCACCAACAAGAAGAGGAAAAATATTAGGAATAATTTCAAGGATTACTAATAAAAGTAGTGACAAAAATCATTCTAGTAGCGTTATTCAAAATCAAAAAGATAGACAAGGTAATGCTATGGAACTATTTAACAAACAAAGTCTTTCTGGTGAAGTTGAAATTCCCAAAAATTCAGGTATTAATCCTCTGGAAAAGGATTCTTTAGCTAAGGGTGTAAGTGGAAAAGGAACCCCTGGAATATATAATCCCTTGAGAAGTTCAGGTTGTTATGGTGCTTTAACAACTCCTACATCAGAACAATTGCAAGCAAGAGGTCCTGTAGAAGTGCCAAGCGGTGCAAATACTTCTAAACTCAGTAGTAGTAGTGATTTAGATAGTGGAATAAATTCATCTAGCTTGGCATCAAGTAGCAGAAGGAACAGCTTAACTTCAGTAACAAGCATTTCATCTGAGGAAAGTGTACACTTAAAATTAAACCCTGCTGAGGAAGATAATAGTTTGCAACTAGAAGATGAAGGAAAAACAAAATTAGCACATCCGAACAAAACAAGGCCCAAAGGCCCAAGCGGCAGAATATCCCCTTCTAAACATTATAAGAAGACTGAAGAAGGGCCTCATTGTGTGATCTCAGTGACAGGCAGTAAGGTAAAAGATACAATGCAATCCAATAATTATAAAAATAGTAGTAAAAACAAAAATCTTCACGTCGCACTTGTAACAAGTTCTGCTCTCTTAGCAATAGGGTGCATTGTTGCAGGAGCAATGACATCAGGATTAGTAGGAGCAGGACTGTTTGTGGTGGCTGCAGTGTTTGCTACAGCAGCTGCTGCTGAATTTTGTTCAAATATTCTGTCAAGTAAAATTGACCTTACCCAGAAAAAGTAGACAGAAAGTTAAGACGTTTTTGAAGTAAAATAAAACGTTTTTTCAAAGAGGTGTGGTATGACAAAAAGAAAAGAATATACAGCAGAATTCAAAATTGAAGCTATAAGACTAGTAAAAGAAACAGGTCAATCATCAGCAAAAATAGCAAGAGATTTGGGTATTAGCGGTGATTCATTAAGCAGATGGGTAAAAACATACAATGATAGAATGTCTGGAGTAGATGCGTTTCCAGGAAAAGGGAAAGTAGCTCATTGTGACAAAGAAAAGTTTTATTTAAAGAAAGAGCTGGCAAGAGTAACGAGGGAAAGAGACATTTTAAAAAAAGCCCTGGGATATTTTGCAAACCAAAAAGAGTAAAATATTCTTTTATAAAAGAACATGAAAACTGCTATAAAATACGGGAATTATGCAGATTTTTGAACGTATCTGCTTGTGGTTATTATAAATGGATTACTAAGGAAAAAAACAACAAAAAATCAATAAGAGAAGAGCTCATACAAGATATTCAGAAGGTATATCGAGCATCACAATGCAGATACGGAGCTCCTAAAATTCACGCTGAATTAAAGGCTTTAGGTAAAAATTATAACATCAAAACAGTGCAAAATGTTATGCAGAAAAATGGCATTCAAGCTAAGCTTAGACGAAAGTTTAAAAGTAAAAAACCACAAATAGACAATAGAGTTATAACTCCTAACATATTAAATCAGAATTTCATCGCTGATCAACCTAACAAGATATGGGTAACTGATATTACGTACATAAAAACTAATGAAGGATGGTTATATTTGGCAGCAATAATAGATTTATATTCACGCATGGTGATTGGCTGGTCAATGAGTAATGCAGTAAATAGGCAATTAGTTATAGATGCGTTATTCATGGCTATTGGTAGGCGCAAATCTGCTAAAAATCTACTATTTCATAGCGATCAAGGATCGCAATACACCTCTAAAAATTATCAATTTTTACTAAGTACAAAAAATATTACTTCTAGTATGAGTCACAAAGGTTGTTGTTATGATAATGCTGTTTCAGAGAGCTTTTTTAGTTCACTTAAGAGAGAGTTACTCATTGATACTTCACAACACTCTGCACAACAAGCTAAAACCGCAATATTTGAATATATAGAAATTTTTTATAATAAACAGCGTAGACATTCTACTATTAACTATTGCATTCCTGAGCTTTTTGATTCATCATTCTCATAGCAAAAACGTCTTAACTTTCTGTCTACTTTTTCTGGGTAAGGTCAAATTGACATCCATTAGTGTGAGTCCTCTTGTTGATAATAAAGAGCTAACACGGTGATAAAAGTTAAATATGAGTTACTTATGGTGAGCAAGTGAATTCGGTTCTTGCCTATTGATGTAAAAATTGTTACATTTGAGGAGTATCTTAAAGGTATTTAGCTGATGCATATTCAATTGGGTAGAGTTTTTGCTATTGTAGCCCTGTTAAGTTTTATCTTCATGTCATGTTCTAGCAAAGCAAGTGATGAATTGAAAAATATACCAGGAACGTTGAAAGAACTTATTTCTTCATTTTCAGTTAAAGATACTGTAGAAAATATGAGTCCCTCAACAATTATAGGTTTATGTATAGCTACAGTGATACTTGCAGTAGTGTTCAGAGGCCTAATTCTTTTCATGATAATATTTGGCGTACTGATCATGATGTTTGGAAGCACAGAAAAGGCAACAGATTACCTGAAAGAAAAATTCAACTTTGCAAAGGACATACAGTTACAATCCAATAACAAAAAAGAAGATAAGGATTAAGTAAGATAGATGATTCTTTATTATCTTTTTATTGAATACGCATGATATTATATGCAACCAAAAGTACCAGCCACTAGCTCTAATTCTGAAAAAAAGAACAATTTAGCGTTACTAGAAAGTATTAATTTAGATTTTATCCCTTATGCTTGCCAATACGATGAAGAAACTATACTAACAAAACAGGGGGAATTATTAAAAATAATCAAATTAGAAGACTATTCTTCAGTTGATAACTATGGTGATCTTAGAACTGAAATTAGAAAAAGTATATCAAAAAATATCAAGAGTTTATATTTTACCGTTTGGATTCACACTGTCCGTAAGCGCAATAAACTGAGCTTACAGTGGAATAAAACTGCAGACTTTTCCGATCAGCTACACTCAACGTGGTTTAATAAACTAGTTGATAGTAAACTACAGTATATAAATGAATTGTACATTGTGGTGTTACTTAGTGATTTTGGCAAACATATTAATAATGCATTTTTTTTTGGCGGGATAAAGAATAGGCACAAGTTATTTTTACAAAAAAATCATCAAGAATTACAAAAAATAACTGACCTGATTCAAAAAGATTTAGAACCTTTTGGAGCTAAAAAACTGGGCCTTAGGTCTAGTGAAGGCAAAATATATTCTCAAATGATGGAATTTCTCCATTACATTATTACATTAACGCACAAAGATTATCCAATATGTGAAAGGGATCTATCGCAGCATGTTAAAAATTTAAAAGTAGCTTTTGGTTTCAATAAATTTCAAACATCGTTTGAAGGTCAACAGAAGTTTGGTTCTATTTTTTGCATAAAGGAATATCGAGAAATCCCCTTAGAAAATATAGATAGGTGTTTGCAACTTGACTCTGAGCTTATCATCACAGAAATAATAATATTTACTAGTAATAATAAAGCAGTAAAAGAATTTAAAAAACAAATTAATATACTGCAAATCAGTGAGGACAATACCTTACTTCAAAACTCAGGAATAAATGAAATAATAGAGCTTGAAAAAATTTCTGCTATGGATTTTTGTCAACAGAAAATTATTGTTACAATCTTTGCAGATGATAAGAATAGGTTAGCTAAAAATATCAGCGATTTATCCTCTGTAATGTCGTTAATCGGGTTGATGATGTTTAGAACTGATCTGCACATGGAAAATCATTTTTGGGCACAGCTTCCTGGAAACTTTGCTTTTGTTACACAACCAAAAAATATATTAGAAAAATATGCTTGCAGCTTTGCTATGTTGCATGATTTTACATCAGGTACGTTAAAAGGAGGAAGATGGAAAGAAGCAGTAACAGTTTTTTTTTCAAAAAAAGGCAGTCCTTACTTTTTTAACTTTCATGGAAAGAAAAATAATGGTCATACCACAATACTTGGAGCTCCAAATTCAGGTAGAACCTCACTGATCAATTTCTTACTTTCGGAATCAAGAAAATTTAACCCTAGGATTGTTATATTGGATAATACTGGAAAATCAATAATATTTACTAAAGCAGTAAGCGGTCAATATTACATAATTGATCCAAAATATAAAGATAAAAGTCTAAAATTCAACCCACTGAACATTGAAAATAGTGCTTCTAATC
This sequence comes from Wolbachia endosymbiont (group B) of Cyclophora punctaria, assembly GCF_964028235.1. Taxonomy (NCBI): domain Bacteria; kingdom Pseudomonadati; phylum Pseudomonadota; class Alphaproteobacteria; order Rickettsiales; family Anaplasmataceae; genus Wolbachia; species Wolbachia endosymbiont (group B) of Cyclophora punctaria. The sequence continues at coordinate 213,537 of NZ_OZ034749.1, read as the reverse complement.
GCAATATGCTTGTTGAATTGATCAAAAGGATGGTTGCAGATGCAAGTTTGGTAGACGTAGAAGAAAAGACAAAAAAAATTGTAGATTCTATATTTGCTATACCAAGAGAATCGCGATCTATTTCTCAAATTTCTGAAGTGCTTTTACTTCTTGGGGGTAAAATAAGTAAATGGTGTGGTGATGGTGAATTTGCTTACTTATTCCAAGATGGTGATGAGTCAGACATTGACTGGGGAACAAAAACTATATCCCTCAATACTGCAAATCTCACTAAGCAAAAAGAATGTATGTCCGTGATACTTTACTATTTCTTATACTCTTTCGAAGCAAAATGTGATGGCTCACCTGCAATACTTGTTTTGGATGAAGCATGGGAGATAAGTAATATTTTTCCTACAGAGGGAGAGTTTGACGACTGGATGCAAAGAATGACAAAGTTAAATGTTGTAGTAATTCTAAGTACTGAAAACTTAAACCTAGCATTTGCTAGCAAGTTTACTCAATATTTAGATAAGCATGTCGATACGAGAATCCTGATGCCGAACATAAATGCAAACAGGTTATACATGAAAGCATTTTCTCTGTCGAAAGAGGAACTGAATGTCATTTTGCAAACACCAACACAGGAAGGTTTATTTTTGATAAAGCAATACAAAGGTTTAGTAACTTTAAATCTAGATTTGAAGAATATGAAAGAAATACATGTACTTTCAGCTAATAAAGAGACTATAAAGTATATGTATGAAGCAATAAAGGAAAAAGGCGAAAAAGTGAGTAAGTGGTTACCGGCGTTCTATGAAAAATGTAAAGCTTAATTTTTTATTGATATTCTCCTTGATATTTTGTCTTTCTTATCAAGGATATGCTGATTGTCCAACATTTGTAAAAAGTAATACTGAAATTGAAGCTACAGGAAGTAAAGCAGGAAAAGGTATTGCGAATTTTTTTAAAGGCAAGTGGAGCGATTTAGATTTTGACGAAAAATTATTGCAATTTATTAAAGTTACAGCAGTAAATAATCAGGGACCAGAAGGTTACTTCGATCCAAAGATTAAGGTCTGCGATTACGAAGGGAACGACAACTGTTATATATTATCCAGTGGAACATTCTGCCGCCAGATATATGGAACGCAGAGTACAGGAGCTGGAGTTTCTGCAGCAGCTTTTATCGATTGGGAAGGAGATAAAACAAAAGCTGGAGGAGAAATTGCCCAAGGTCTTGGATGGGAATGGGCAGATGGTGTTACTGATGAAGAAAAAGTAAAATTTGCTAATGCCCCTAAAATATGCGCTTGTAGTCAAAAGGGGGCTTGTATGTCAGGAATTTCTTCATGGGACTCTAGAGTATTTTCTGGGGAAAATATTTTTCGTCCTGGAGAGATGGAAAAAGCTTGTGATACATGCTATCAAACAAAAGTAAAGTGTGCCCCTGTGCAACTTGCACCTGGCCCACCTGCATTTTGTGAACAACTTGCGATGTCACCACCACAAGTTAAAATTGTTCCTATAACAAATGAAGAAAATGATTATTTCCATCCAAGAGTTGGAGTCATTATTGGTAAGCTGAAAGAAAGAAGGGAGATATATGTTCCATCTGCTGTTTCAAATCACAAGAATATTCCAAGTTGGGCATATACTATTCCAGATAAAGATACTATCCATTATTTCAAAACCTATAGAAAGAAAGATCAGCTCTGCGCTGAATATTATGGCACTGAAAAAGAAGAATCAAAAAGAAAATTACAATTTCCTGCCCGTTGTTTTCCATCACCAACTGCTCCAAAGCCTGAGGAAATAAAGGTAGTAAATGAAAATACGCTAGAGGTAAAAATGAAGATGGATGAGAGAGTTTGTACTGAGAGGGCACGTGGAACTCACAATAATGGAGTCTGTACTTTTAATGTTAATGCTGACACCAGTCGCTCTATAGAAGTCGGCCCTCTATTCTTAAAAGTAGTAAAGCCGGCAATAGTAGAAAAAACAACTGGTACCGGTAACATAAAAAGCGATATCGATAACATAATAGAAGGTATATTAAAAAATAATTCGCAATTTGAAGTTCTAGAAAAATATGGGTATGTTCCCGATATCGAAGCAGAATGTAAAGAGTTTCAGGGAAATAAGTGCAAACTGGATAATTTAGGATATCCTAAAATAGAAGTAAAATATAAAGAAAATCCTAAAAGCAAAATGCTATGCCTTTCTGGTTGGCAGCCAGAACCGGAGGAATTCGTTCTTGAAAAAGGAAGTGAGCTAATATCACTGAAGTCAATGAGAGCAAGCTATGCTAAACACAATACTGTTTACTCGAAAGAATCAAATCAATCTTATTATTTTCCTTGCAAAAAAGGGGAAATTATTGAATTAGTTGATGTTTTAGCAAAGCCACAAGATGCACTAGATGAAATAATATTCAATAAGAAAGGATATATTTCTATTCCTGAAGAAAATAAGCCTAGAGATAATTGCATGGCAAAAGAGGATAAAGAGGTAGATACAAAACAAAATTGTGACAAATGCAAAATAGTATATGAGTTAACAGATGGAAAGTATGAAGAAAAAAACTGTAATCACGGTGATGATGGTTGCCTCTGCTTTGATGGAGTGTGTAGTCGCTCAACACAGCATGTGAACAAGGACAACAAGCCTTTTTACTTAAGAGTTTCACAGGATGAAAATGGAGTTGTAAAGAAGTTAGATCATCCAATTAAAGCAAATAGAACAGAAGTCTTTTTTGCTGATAAATTATGCAGATTCGATTTAGATGGTTTAAAAAAGAGATTGCGTGAAATAATAATAGCACAATTGAAACATAAGAAGCAGATTATTGAAGACAGGGATCAAAAACTTTATGAGCTTGGAGATGGCTATACAGATGATCTGTCAATGTATGATTACGTTGAAATAGAAGCATGGGGAGGTGGTGAAGCTGGTCATATAGCTGATAAAGCTCAGTCTACAGAAAATAGACCAGGAATGCCAGGTGATTACATTAAAGCTAAACTGAGAGTCAACCCTAGTTATCCATATATTAAAGTAAAAGTAACAGAAGGAGGTGGTGGACAAGAAAATGATAAATCTAACAAGGATGGGGGACCTACTTTAGTAAAAATGTGCAGAGACCTTTCAGAAACAATTTGTAAAGATTTAATTACTGTTGCAGGTGGAGGTACATACAGAACCTATGGGGGAAAGAATTACAAAGATACAATAATTCATGAACAAAGTTTAAAATTAAAAGAAGAAATTAAGAAAGGGGACAAGCTAAACTCTAGTAAAGATAATAAAATAGCATATATAGAAAATGGTGAGATTGGGTATAAAGATGTAACAAAATGTAGTAAAAACTACGTGAATAAAACATATGGTGCTGGTGGTTGTATCAACGAAAACAGCAAAAGTTATAGCAAGGGCGCTCCTGGTTATGTGAAAATTAAACCTATATTTGATGAAATTAATAAAGAAAGAGTAAAAAAAATAGATGATGCTATTGAAAAAATGATACAAAATCCAGATGACATCACAGGTATTGATGATTCCTTAATAAATAAACTTGATAAAAAGATTATTGATACAATTAAAGAAGAAATTAGAAAAGAATTGTTAGGTCTATAGTCAAAGAACCCTGATGGTTGCAAATGGGGTAAAGTTGAATTTACATCACTGAGAGTATCTGTTCAGATGCATGTGAAACCAGTGTTTCTTTTTTTGTATCTCAGTTCTCATAATGTCATCCCAGTGCATAATGCACAGCTGTACAGAACATTGAAGATGTCATTCCAGTGCGTGACACTGGAATCCATGTAAATTTAACTGGACGCCAATGTCACAAACTAGTTTTCCCATCTATCTTATTTTGCTACTCTGCTGAACAGATACGTCAATTTCATCTACTGATGAGCTAGGTCTGCTGTCCTTTATATGTTGTACCAAAAGCTCCATAATTTTTTTTTGCTCATAAAATTGCTGAAATGAATATATTCCATTCGAGCCAACTAACACGAAGAATCCTCCTTGTACATTTGGAGGATTATCATGCCAGCTAATGTTTCTTACGTATTCAGCAGCTTGTAAGGAAGTATCTCCTGAAAGGTTTTTAATATTAGGATCAGCACCTTTTTCTAGCAGTAATCTTGCCATTTTTTCATTACCTTTCATAGCTGCTATATGTAGAGGTGTATTGCCAAGCTGATTGCCAATATTGACATTCACCCCTCCTACACTAAGTAATAATTGAGCTACCTCGTCATGGCCATTATTAATAGCTACACACAAAGGATTCATACTGGTATCACAGCCATTGACTTTAGCACCATTATCAAGAAGCAACTTAACTACTGCTGCATGCCCATTCTGAGCAGCTAGATACAAGGGTGTGACATTATTTTTTTTATCTACTATGTTAACATCAGCATTTTTTGTGCTAATTAATAGTTCAACTATTTCAGTATGTCCGTTCTGAGAGGCTAAGTACAGAGCTGTTATACCAAATTCATTGTCTTTAGCATCAATCTTAATTTCTTGAGTATTAAGTAACACCTTTACAACTTCTACAAGTCCATTTTGAGCAGCAATATGTAAAGGTGTCTTACCATCAGTACAGTCTTTTATATTGGGATCAGCTCCCGCTTTAATTAACTCCTCTACTATAGCTTTGCTTTTAGCTACAACAGCAAAGTGTAAAACTGTACTGCCTTTAGTAGTTCTTGCATGAATATTAGCTTCTTTACTGATTAGTAACTTTACTACGTCTAAATGTCCTGAATAAACAGCAAAATGCAAGGCTGTAAATCCTTTTTTATCCTTGATATTGATATCAGTTTTTACATTAAGTAATAACCTAACTTCATTTATGTTACCGTTATAAGCGGCTTGATGTAATAGAATATTTTCAACCGGAAGCGATTGAGTGCTGAACATATTTACCTCTATATAATAGTATGCCTAGTGGTACTACATCAAAACAAGGAACATTCAAGAAAAATTTTTGCATCTGGCAATCTATTTTCTCTATTCTAATATATACAAACTCTTTAAACCCACCTTGTAATCAGGATAAACTAGAGAGACACCAAGATCTTTTTTAATTTTAGTATTGCTTACTTTTTTTGACCCTAAATAAAAACCCCGTGCGTAATTTGGTACGGAAGAAATCTCAACTGGCTCTGGAGGGCTAATATTGAGAAGCTCGGCTGCATACGTGACCACTTCAGATTGCGTAGCAGGTAAATCATCTGCACAATTGTATATCTCATAAGGCTTTATATTTTGCATGGAAGAAAATAAAATATTCGATATATCTTCAACATGAACACGAGAAAAAATTTTTTTCACATTTCTTGCTTTGCCAAGCTGCAGGTCAATTAGCGCATTTCTACCAGGACCATATATCCCAGCCAAACGAAAAATATGTACAGGCAATTTGCTACTTAGCCACTTCTTTTCAGACTCAAGGCGCTTTTCTCCTCTAATTTCTATAGGCTTTGTTTCAGATTCCTCATTCACCCAATTACCACAGTGGTCACCATAAACATTAGTTGCAGACAGATAACCAAGCCATTTAATATTCTCCAGACAATGACCGTATCTCTCCATAACATCATCGCCGTCTGGAGGAATAGAAACTAAAACATGCGTTACGCTTTTAAGCAGATCTTGATCAACCTTTTCATAATCAAAAAGTTGTATATCTTTATTTCTTGATGTACCGTTAACTTTCCAGCCTAAGTTTAGCAATTTTTTCGATAGAAATTTAGCTACATATCCGTAACCAAAGCAAAACAAGTGCATGGAAATTAATTTCCAAAATTCTTCTTGATAAACTCAACCCCTAACCTTATTCCTTCTTCATTAATAATATGGCCTAATCCATGAATTGGGTATCCTTGAGCGTTTACTCCATTTTCTTTCAGAGCTTTAACCGCTAAATCAAGGGAAGAAAAAGGTACCACATCATCAGCGTCACCATGAATAACACATATGCTGGGTTTTGATTTGATCTCCGGTGCAATTTTTGAAGGTGAAAGAAACCTACCAGAATATGCAACAACCGATGCACAAGACTGAAGCCGGGTAAGAGCTACATGCATTGCAAGCATTGCCCCTTGAGAAAATCCAACTAAAGAAAGCTGAGTATCTTTTAAATTAAGCTCCTTTAATTTTGTACCAATAAAATGATTTACAATTGATGCAGCATTTTTCACCCCATTATATAGTGCTTCCTCACTACGATCCTCTAAACTAAACCACTGATAACCATCACCTATTTCTCTTTCAAATGGAGCATTGGGAACTACTAAATATGAATCAGGCAAAAACTTGCTCATAACTTTAGCAAGATGCATGAAATTATCGCCACTTGAGCCCCAACCATGAAAAAAAATAATCAAATTTTTCTTATTTTCATTTGGGCAAATTTCTTGGCTTTGTAGTTTAATCATCTCTTTTGTGTTTATGTTTTTTTGTAAAACTGACTCATGCATTAATATTAAACAAAATTCTATAAAATTCAAGAATTTCCACATCACCCAAAAAGGTAAAATACTATTTTAAAGATAAAAATCCTATTTAAAAACAAAGCAGTATCTCAAAAGAGCTATATCTTTTCAAATACTTTTTTATTGTTATTTAAATCCGAGCTTCTCGTCCTTAGCATACTGTCGGCCAGGTACTCCATTGAATAGTAAGGATATTTTTAAGTGCAGTAACTACTGCTATATCTGGATCTTCACGTTTTTCTCTTTTTACTTTTATAGCTAAATAACCAACTACTGCACCCAATAATAAACCAGTAACAGCTGATGTTGCACACGTTGCAATAGCTGCTTGTGTATTATATGCTACCGCAAAACCTGTAATAAAACCTACTGCACCACAAACGCTAATGCAGACACGCTCCTTCCGAAGTTCTATTTCATTAATTTTTCGTACATGATTTTTCAAGTACTTTCTTACATCTTGAGTAGTACGTGTTAGAGCAGTTGCTCCATAGTAGTTTTTTGTGTTAGCATCTGCTTTTGCTTCTACCAGGCACTTTACTATACCTAAATCACTTCTCTGAGCAGCTAGCATTAGAGGAGTGTTTCCTTTTCTATCTTGCGTATTAACATCTGTATTTCCTTCTTTTACTAGATACTTTACTACATCCAAATGAACCTTATATATAGCTGATATTAGAGCAGTTGTTTCTTCAAAGCGTCTACCATTACTTCTTGCATTAACATCTGCTTTTGCCTCTACCAGGCACTTTACTATACCTAAATGACCCTTTTCAGCAGCAAATATTAGAGGAGTATCTTCACAGTCATTTCTTGCATTAACATTTGCTTTCGCTTCTTTTACTAGATACTTTACTACATCCAAATGACCATTTTTAGCAGCAAACATTAGAGCAGTTTCCCCAAATTCATTTTTTGCATTAACATTTGCTTTCGCTTCTTTTACTAGATACTTTACTACATCCAAATGACCATCTTCAGCAGCAAATATTAGAGGAGTGTTTCCAAATTCATTTCCTGCATTAACATCTACTTTTGCTTCTTTTACTAGATACTTTACTACATCCAAATGACCACTTTCAGCAGCAAACATTAGAGAAGTGAATTCAAACATATCTTGTGCATTAACATCCACTTCTGCTCTTTCTACCAGGTATTTCACTGCCTCTAAATCACCATTTTTGGCAGATGAAAATAATTTAGAAAGTAGCTCAGTACGACTTCTAACTATTCGTGCAATTGATAATGCTTGTAACGTAGAAGGTTGTCTCAATTCTTGAGTATCACCTTCTAATTTTGGTACAAGATTTTTTAGCCAAGGAGCTACATGTGTGAAATAATTAAGATTCTCTTTTGTGAAACAATTCAATAAATTTTTTACAGTATTAGATTTGTCACTTTCTTCAATTTCTCTATTTATACCATAATATTCTAACAAAGCATCAAGTATTGCTTTATTGTTAAAATTATACACCATTTACTAGCCCCCTGAATAAACTTCGAAACCATCTTAACCCCTATTAAGGAATGAAAGCATTTTGTAGACTTTTTCTTTTAATACTTATGCCTTTTATTTAAAATTGGAATGAGAGCAACCTCACTACTGCCATAGCTCTTTGAATACTACTTGTAATAAAAACTACTTAGCTTCAACTTTCTCTATCAATTTCTTGACCAAGCCTCTCAATCTTCTGCTGGAATCATCAAGCTCTTGAATTTGTGAAGGATCTTTTCCCATGAGCTCTTTGTGATTACTCTTTATGTAATCATACATCTCCTTCATCTGAGCAATCATCTTGTTGATATCCATACCACCCATATCAGGTATCATGCTAGGCATATTTCCTTCTAGCATACCACCAGCCATAAGTTGCTGAGACATTTGCATGAATGGCTTTAAGGTCTGTTGAAGCAAATTAGGGTCGCTTGCCAATTTTTCTATTTGCTCTTTGCAAGTATCCATGTACTGCTTCATAAATTCATCATCTTGCACTTTATCTGTCATAATTACACCTATTTGAAACTAATATTATATATTGTTTTTAATTAAAAACAATACAAGAACAACTATATTAATACTTGATTAAATGACAAATTAACTATTTTAAAGGTTCACATACTCTCTTTAACCATTCCTTATCTTTTATGCCATTTTCTATATTTTTATAAACAAATTGGTGATAGCTATTTATCCATTTAACTTCATCTTCAGTAAGCATTTGTATATCTATTAGCTTTTTATCATAAGGAACAGAGGTCAATTGTTTAAAGCTTAAAAAGACGTTTTCTCGCCTTTCAATATACATCAGATTCTCAATTCTTATTCCATACTTTCCTGGAATATAATAACCAGGCTCGTTAGAAAGTATCATGCCTGGAATGAGTTCCACTTTATTTCCTCTTGATATTGCCTGCGGTCCTTCGTGTACCGAAAGGTAACTTCCTACTCCATGTCCTGTACCGTGCATGTAATCCATTCCAAATTTCCATAAATGTATACGCGCTAATATGTCCAATTCCCCACCAGTGGTGCCAGAAGGAAAGACCGCACTTGCTATCGCAATGTGAGCTTTTAATACTATTGTGTAGTGAGCTCGTTGCTCATTGGTTGGACTACCAATTGCTATAGTTCTTGTAACATCGGTTGTGCCATCAAGGTACTGACCACCAGAGTCAATTAAATACAGCCCATCTTCTTGAATGACTTTATTTGTCTTATTGCTTGCACGGTAATGAATGATTGCTCCATTCTCGTTAAATGCTGAAATTGTTGGAAAACTCGATTGCTTAAACAAATTCTGCTCTTTTCTGTATTCTAAAACTTTTTCTTCAGCTTCAAGCTCAGTAATTTCACTGTCAATATTGTTTTCAAGCCAATATAGAAAATTTGTAACTGCTACTCCATCTTTGATGTGCGCACTTATAGCTCCAGTTATTTCAGTTTGATTTTTTACTGCTTTGTGAATCAAACAAGGATCCTCCTTCTCAATTATCTGCTTATTTTCTATTAGACCTCTTTCATTACTTATTGTCATCTCAGTGCTTGACACTGGGATCCATGCTTTTTTATTTCTGGTCAAGCACTGGAATGACACCGAAGCTGATTTTTCATTTAAATAATGGTTATACAAGGAATCTATTGCATTCATAATGCTCATTGGAGTCGTGCTTGGATCTATCACCACCAAATTTAACTTATGTAGTGAATTTTCTAGCTCACTAATATCAAAAACATTTATATGGTTATCAAAATTTGCTTCTATAGTTGAATGTTTTTTATCTTGAATAAATAAATCAACATTGGCATTTTTATACAATATAGCACGACCCAATATACAAGGAGTATATTCCGCACTTTCATTTCTTAAATTTAATAACCACGAAATTGAATTTGGATCAGTCAGAAGAACTGCTTCAGCCTCTATGTTTTTAGCTACTCTTTCACATTTATCCTTACTACTCTCACCAGATACATGTGAGACTATTGTTTGTGCTTTATGACTACTATCTTTTTTAATTAAGTATGGTACTAGTTTACAAATGCCTTCATATTTTCTTATGTCCTTCATAGTAAAATATTGCGGATAGTAACCCAGTGAGGTAGTCAATGTTAAGTTTGCTTTTACCCATTTGTGTGGATCCTCTTCTTGTATATTATATACTCGAAAACTGCCCTGATCGAGCTGACTGCGAGCTTGTGTGATATAGCGTCCATCTGTAAAAAATGGGCACTTATTACTCTTTGTAACGATAAGTAGCCCATTTGTTCCCGTGAAGCCACATAACTCTGCTAACTCTTTTGAATATTCATTTAAATACTCGTCTTTAGTATGCAACATAAATGCATCAACATTTATTTCGTGCATAAAAGAGCGAAATTCTTCGATTTTTGACATGGAATACCTTACGCAGAATTAGCAGCTATTTTCGTTTTCTTATTCCTAAGGTACACTAATATGCTAACTATTGCTGCTGGAGTGATGCCCTGTATTTGCTTTGCAATGCCAATTGTTGCTGGTTTTATTGATTGCAACTTCTCTATCACTTCAGTTGACAAGCCTTTAATCTGTGAGTAGTTGAAATTAGTTGGAATTTGAGTATTAACTTCCTCTTGTAGAAACTTCATATCGGCTTCTTGTCTTACTAAATAAGGCTTGTATTTTGCTTCAATTGCAACTGCTTCATATATTTCATTCTTGGCTATGCTATCAGTTATAGTGTTATTCCACCACATGACGCTGGAATCTACATTTTTTTCAGTGTCAACTGCATCCATTCTATCATCATTCAAGTACTGGATCCCAGTGTCAAGCACTGGGATGACAGGAAGAGGTGCTTTGGTGTTATGCAAGTAGCTGACACTGGAATCCATGTTTAACTCTGGCCATATTTCTCGTAATTTATTCCAGTCAATATTTGGATAACCGAGCAAATCTAATGCTGTTTTTCTTATTCCATCATAAGATATTTTAATGCCATAGGACCTGAGCTGCTCAGGAGTAATTGTTAGGCTCTCTAATTTCTCCTCAAGTTGCTTAATGGATTTAAGTTTACCCTGCAAAACAGAGTATCTCTCATGCGACACAAGAGAGATGTCATAACCTTTTTGTGTCAATCTTCTATCTGCATTATCTGACCTGATTGCCAGTCTATATTCTGCACGCGAGGTGAATAATCTGTAAGGCTCAGCAATTCCCTTAGTGACCAAGTCGTCTATCATTACACCGATATATGAGTCTGTACGATGAAGAACAAAACTTTTTTGAGATAAAGAGAGTGCTGCATTGATTCCGGCAATAATTCCCTGCCCAGCTGCTTCTTCATATCCAGTGGTACCATTAATTTGACCAGCAAAATATAGTCCTTTAACTTTCTTAGTTTCGAGAGTATGAAATAGCTCTCGTGGATCGATATAATCGTATTCAACTGCATATCCAGGTCTTAATATTTCTGCATTTTCAAGCCCTTTTATACTCTTTATCATTTCATACTGCACTTCGATGGGCAATGAATTTGAAATTCCATTTGGATATATAGTGTTATCATCAATCCCTTCTGGTTCTAGAAATATTTGGTGATTATTTTTTTCTGCAAATTTTTTAACTTTAGTTTCAATTGATGGGCAGTATCTTGGTGCAATAACGTTATCTAAATATGAAGAAGCTGATCTGTGAAGATTCTCTCGAATTACTCTGTGTGTATGTTCATTAGTATGAGTAATAAAACATGAAACCTGAGGCTGGTTAATTTTCTCTGTAAGATAAGAAAATGGTGTAGGTGGATTGTCACCCACTTGTTCTTGTAATACCGACCAGTTTATAGTGCCACGATCAAGCCTCGGTGGAGTTCCGGTACGTAATCTGCCCAGTTTAAAATCATACTTCTTTAGCGTGTTTGCAAGCTCTATTGCAGGTTTATCTCCCATTCTTCCAGAAGGAGTTGTTTGCTCTCCTATATGAATCACACCACGTAAAAAAGTCCCTGTAGTCAAAACAACTCTGCTTGTCAGTATACGTTCACCTGAGTCTGTTATTACAGCTTTTATATAAGATTCTCCATTGCTATCACTTTCGATAAGAAAATCGTCAACTGACTCTTCTTTTACTTTCAAGTTGTGATAATTTAGAATAATTTCCTGTATTGCTTTTTTGTATAATTTTCGGTCTGCCTGTGCACGTGGGCCCCATACCGCTGCGCCTCTGCTGCCATTTAAAACGACCGAGTGTATGCTTGCTCGGTCGATAGCTCTTCCCATTATTCCATCAAGGGCATCCACTTCCCTAACTACAACACCCTTTGCAACTCCTCCAATTGCTGGATTACAAGACATTTCTCCTATAGTTGAAATTTTGTGAGTTATAAGTAGCGTGCTTGCACCAAGGCGTGCTGCAGCTGTAGCTGCTTCACACCCGGCATGACCGCCACCTACTACCACTACGTCGTACTTATGCATCTTCTTGAGTAATTCCTACTCTATAATATTCCAACTATCAGTGATTGATGTCAAATTTTACAGATTCCAGTGTTACACACTAACTTAGCTCAAATTATCGTCTCTTTTACAGAAGAAAATCTTTCAACTGTAGGAGAGGTAATACACTCATCCACTTCTTCTTCCTGAGATATTCCAACATATTTAGAATCTGTAATCGAAGTTGCACTTGCTGCAAATGTAATTGCTGCTTCATCTGCACAATGCACTAAAGATGTGGCTACATAAACCCCCATAATTGTTGCTATTAGCCCTGTTATTGCACTTACTAAGATAATCACTGTTACTACTGGATTAGGAAGAACAGCAATCACACTTGCATTAAGCACTGCCCCAATCATAGTACTTATAGGTATAGCCATACCCAAAAAAATTGCTATTTTTCCATGATCTTCCTCAATAGGATCTCTTTTGCAAAACCTATATAGCAAACATCCTACGTGCAAAACCGCAATCAATACTAGAGCCATAGAACCAGCAATTGCACCCATGGCTAAAGGTGATGAAGTGTCAAAACTTAACCAACAAGCTAATACTCCTAGTGCTGACACTATACTATAAGCTAACAAACAAATATACATACAATCCCTCTCACTAATTAATAGGCATCATTTTTACTCTAAATTGCAAACTTTCCCTCCGCCATCTAAATACTAGAGCAACAAGGAATGCTAACGGCCGTGCAAAAATATCTAATGTTTATATTTATGTAAAGTGGAAATTTTGAGTGGGGCGAGCGACCAGGATTGAACTGGCGACATTCAGTACCACAAACTGACGCTCTACCAACTGAGCTACGCCCGCCAAGATATAAAATTTTTAACATACGAGCACAAATAGTCAATTGATTATTTAAGCTACCTCCTTTTGCAGAGGGTTTTAAATATTTTCATTCATGCTTTTATCATTATACTCAATCGTATTGACACCGTGATATGTTTAAAAGTATTTTCACATTTAGTTTTTTTACAGCTATTTCAAGAATCTCAGGGCTAATAAGAGATGTATTGATTGCTACGGTTATTGGTGCAACCTCTCTTGCAGATATATTCTTTTCCTCGTTTCGCTTTGCTAATTTATTTCGATCGTTTTTTGCAGAGGGGGCATTTACTACCTCATTCATACCATTATACTCTGCAGAGTCATATGATAATAAAAAGGCATTTAATTTCGCAAGTAGTGTAATATCCATTACGTTTATTATTCTAGTAATTTTTTGCCTTATCACACAAACCTTCTTCCCCTACATGATCAAAATCTTCACTCCTGGATTTGACCAAAATAAATTTACCTTTACTGTAACTTTGTCGAAAATTATGATGCCCTACATAATCTTCGTGTCAATCGCATCACTTATTGGTGGAATGTTGCAAGTAAAACAGCATTTTGCTTCAACAGCTATTTCACCAATCATTTTGAACCTCTGTTTAATCATCAGTTTGTTTTTACCTTACATTGAAACACCGGCTCATAACCTTTCTATAGCCGTCCTGATTGGAGGGATTTTGCAGCTACTTTTAATAATATTTAGTGCATACAAATTAAAGGCTTTCTTTTCTTTTAGTTTAGAATTAAGTAACGAAGTAAAATTATTTTTTAAACGTGTGATACCTGCAATTATCAACAATTGTGTAATACAAATAAGTGTATGGATTGACACAATCATGGCAAGTTTTATACCAAATGCAGTTTCTTATATATATTATGCCGATAGACTAAATCAACTACCGCAAGGAGTAATTGGCACTGCAATTGGTACAGTACTTCTTCCTCTGATTTCAAAACGAATAAATGATACTGAGAATATAGTCAAAATACAGAACAAGGCCCTTAATATAGGGTTAATATTAATTATGCCAATAACTGCTGCTTTTATCATTATTCCTGACATAATTTTACTTACGCTTTTTTCTTACGGCCGATTTGATTATTATGCAGTGCAGCAAACTGTTCCTACATTAGTAGCATTTTCTCTTTCTTTACCCGCATTTATTATAAATAAAGTATTGCTACCCACATTCTTTGCTAGGGGAAAGCTAAAAATACCAACTATGTTCTCATTAACGTGCCTTGGAATTAATGTAATACTAAATCTCATATTAATGAACAAATACCAACATATAGGAATTGCTATTGCTACTTCCATTTCCACTTGGATAAATTCTATTTTATTGATTAATTATTTAACAATAAATAAGATGTATAAGATTAGCCAAGCATTATTACTAAATATTGTAAAAATTCTCACTGCAACATTGGTTATGTCAATAGTTCTTTATCTCTCTAATTACTTATCAGCAGGGTTGTTTTGCGATAGAGGGCTAGCTCGTATTGTTTATTTAGTAACTTTAATAGCTTTGAGTGTTATTATTTATTCTAGCACTCTTTACCTAATTTTTAGAGGAAATTTGAATAATTTGAAATATGTATAAATTACACCCTTTGTATTGCTATATGTCATTTCAGCTACTATTCCAATATCCACTCCTTTCATCCCATAACCTATTCCTTTCATCCCAGTGTCAAGCACTGGGATCCAGAAATTTTGTTGATTATATAATCTGGAAAACCTTATTTAAGTCACACTGGATCACAGTGTCACACACACAACTGTATGAGTGTTGTGGTTTGAGAGCAATTTCCACTGGGAACCCAGTGCTCATCAGACCAGCTTCTCATGTAAAAATGCTGTGTTTTAACATAAGAATAGCTACTTTTTTGCTAATTAACTTAATGTCTAATCAAATTTCCTGGATCCCAGTGTCAAGCACTGGGATGACAAGAAGAGAAGGGATGCTGGAATGAGAGGTCTATTATGAAACTTTCTTTATACGCCATATTATCAATCTCGTTGCTATTAATTCTCATGCACGTTGCTGCAACTTTTAAGGATTGGAGTGGCTACAGAGAATATATCGTAAAAGAGTTAGAGAAGACGTATGATGCTAAAGTACATGTTGGAGGAAAAATTGAAGTTTCGCTCATTACTCCAAAACTTACTATTTACAATGTATATGTACAATATAACAAAAACAAGGAACAAAAATTATCAGATTTAATTAGTGCAAAAAAAATTGAAATAAGGCCATCGCTATTATCGTTGTTTTCATTTTCATTGCAACCAAAGTCAATCTCATTTTTGGGCATGAAAAGCAACAAAGAAAATTTACTTAATATTATAAATACGAAAGCCAATGATAATATAGTTGATATATTAATAAAGGACAGCCAAATAAGTTTTAACGCCGATACTATTAACATCAAGGAAGTTGCTATAAAAAAAAATAAGAAGTTTTTTGGTGAAGTACAGATTGGTGACAACAATTACGATTTTTCTGGAAAGGTTAATGTCACAAAAAATAATGTACACATTAGTGTTGATTCAAATTTTGCAAATTTGCTATTTAAAGGTAATAGAAATCAAGAAGAGCTCAAGGGCAATTTAGTATTGACGATTAATAATAATTCTGATTCTATGAGCGACTTGGCAAAAATCATTAATCTTAGCTTCCTTTCTTATGTGATTCCCAGCGAAAATATTGAGATATCATCCAATATCAATCTCAATGAAAGCGAATTTACGGCAACTGATTTAAAAATTGAGTCCAAAAGCATGCAAGGCACTGGTATAATACAAAATGATAGAAAAAGTGATCATACTAATATCAATATTAGTTTTAGTAAAGTCGACCTAAAAAACGGCTCACACAAAACAACAGATATGAAGGGTCTTTTAGAATCTTTTAGAGAGGTTGTGCCAAAGAACCTGAGCTTGGATTTTAATATGGAAGCTTCAAATATTCAATATCAAAACAGGATATTGGACAAATTTCATGCTACGCTAAAATTTGCTAATGGCGAAATAAACGTTGATACTCTTCTTCAATTTCCTGGAACCAATAATATATCTCGCTTATCAGGAAGAGTTTCAAACAATGGCAACTTGTCTGAATTTAATGGTGATATATTGATAAAGGGTGAGTCGTTCATTTCACATATTTTACCTTCTATCAAGATGCAAGAAAGAGAGAAAAGTCAATTTACAGCAAGTTCTAAACTATATTTAGCACCTAGAATATTATCTCTTTCAGATATCAGATTGCTAAATAACAAAGAATCTTGGCAAGGATCAATTAAGGTAAATCACACAAAAAAACACAATATGATCGATAGCAAATTTAGCATGCATAACATTAATATAGATAAATATGATTATTCATTATTCAGCAAAGTGCAATGGCTGAAAAATCTTAAATATGATGTAAATATAAGAACTAGTGTTAAAGATTCTATATTCAATGGTACAAAAATTGAAGATTTGGATTTTTCATTAAAAATACAAGAGAACAAGCTATTTGCAGATAAAATAAAGTTATTCGGAGAAGATTTCGACATTACCGGTAGTGTAAAAATATTAGTGGATCAAAAATACACTAAGCCTTTATTAGACGTAAACCTTACAGGTAATAAATTTAATGGAAATATCTTTAAATTACCAAAACTATTAGAGGTAAAAAGAAACTCAAGAAATGAAATAAATCAAATTCAATGGTCAACAAAGCAGCTTAATTTTTTAGATGAGAAAGGAGATTTTGATGCAAACGTGCAAATCAAAACTACAGAATTTAAAATTGGGCAAAACGTCTTAAAAGATTTTAACTTGGATACAGTGATAAGAAACAACACTATCACTATCAAACAGATAAGTTACATACTAGAACATGGACAAATGTTTTTTCAGGGTTATCTAAAAGCAGGCTCAATTCACACAAAATTTTCTATTGCAAATTTGGACACCAAGGAAGTTATAGGAGTTAATAACATAAATGGCAAGATAAGCTTAAGTGGTGAAATCAAAACTCAAGGAACAAGCTTTGATGATTGGGCTAGTAACTTATCAGGAAATGTAAACTTTCAAGCACAGAAAATAGAGTTTACAAATGTGGATTTTAATTCATTCATCACTAAGTTGTTAAGTAGTAAGAATAAACCTGAAATTTCCAAGCTTGCTTACGTTGATATATATAATGGCAGTACGCTTTTTGAAAATATTAATGGAAAAGTAAGTATTAACAGTGGTGTATGTTCAACTAGTTCACAGTTTAGTACCGATCAAGCATCAGGTTCTATCTCTTCTAATTTAATCTTATCTAATTTCTCCTTAACTTCTATATTCAGACTCTTTTTCATACTACCAAATCATAATAGTCCTCTTTATATCGAGGCACACTTAGATGGCCCTATTTGGTGCCCTAAGATGAGTTTTGATGTAGACCAAATTTACAACACCTTAGTTAGCAAGAAAAATAGTTAACTCATTTAGATGTAGGATTTAAGGGACCATCTGTCTTTAAGTTAGACCTTAGTAAAAGATGTTCCACTCTCACCAATGATAAAACTGATTGATTGTTTGTACCTTCTCAATGTTTGCGTCGCTGCAGCTTGTGCTTGGACTCTCTGTCTCTCCAAGCAATAAACGTGTTATCTCCCTATAGTCTTTGAGAACAGATAAATGTAAAACAGTAATACAAGAATTACTTGATATATTAATATCTGCTCCTTTTTCAAGCAATAATTTTACCATACTTGTGTGGCCTTCACGAACAGCATGGTATAAAGGAGTATAACCGAAACGATTTTTTATATCAATAACTGCTCCTTTTTTAAGCAATAATTTCACTTGCTCTAAGCGATTTCTTTTAGCAGCGTAATGTAAAGGAGTTTCACCATTACGATCTGCTGCATTAATATTTGCTTTGCGTCTCGATGACAATTCTATATGAGGAAGAATAAATCGAGAATTACCTACTGAATTTTCTTGTTCTTGATACATAAAATACCTCTAATTTCTTACAGCTTAGTATAAATATCTACACTATATAAATATCAATTCAACGCATCACCACCGGGTAACGGTAAAAGTTTCTCCTTTTATAATGAGCATAGGCCTGTGTACATTACTCTAATTATGAGCTTGAGCAGCTGCTTGAAGTTGTTCAGCACTTGGATTATCCAAATTCTGACTTGGAAATGCCTCTATAATGTTCTTTAACTCTTTATCTGTTAAGTGATAAGTTATTTCGTCAAAAACTTGATGTAACACCCGCAAATTAGAATTCTCTATAGCTGCTTTACTTTTATCTAATAAATCCCTTCTGTCCGATGCCTTATCAAATTGGCTTACTATTGTATCAACGTGTTCAGGAAATTCTGATATATATTCCAATGCGTCAGAACACCTTATTTCATCATATTCTCTATCAGACAAATAACCTGCTAATTTATTCTCATCAGTCTCTCGCAGAAACTGATATAACGATATATTGCTGTTACTAAGCCTGACGTTCATCATCTCATTCTGATAATCATCCCAAAATTTGGACAATTCAATATTTTTGACAATACACTCTGGTTTCGTTGTGATACCACTATGTACCACAGCATATGCAATTATAGTTCTTACTACCATCGGTTTATCGCAATACCCTATTTTGTAATCATCACTAGCTACAATAGATAAAGGGGTCCTTCCTGTCTTGTCTACTGCATTAACATTTGCTCCTCTATCAAGCAGCAACCTTACTAATTCCTCCCGATCATACTTAAGTGCAAAATGTAAAGGAGTCATATCCAGATTATCTACTGCATTAACATTTGCTCCTCTATCAAGCAGCAATTCTGCTACTTCCTTATGACCATACCTAACTGCAGTATGTAAAGGAGTCCACTTTCGCCTTTCTATTGCATTAACATTTGCCCCTTTATTAAGCAGCAATTCTTCTACTTCCTTATGACCATACCTAACTGCAATATGTAAAGGAGTCTCCTTTTGCACAGTTGTTACTGCATTAATATTTGCTCCAGCTTCTATCAACTCCGTAATCTGCTGTATATTCTCTCCTTTAGAAGAATTCATTAATAGTTCATCCAATTCTCTTTGTTCCCTTTCATTCATAATTTACCCCACAATTTCATTGTAGTTAATTTAATATGCAAAAAAATAATATCAACCCAATTTATCACCACCGGGTAACGGTTGCAAGCCAAAAGCTTCTCTTTTTTCATTAAGCGTCATGAAGCTTGCGTTTTGCACGTATTTCCACATCTTTTGTCTTTTCTCCATTAGAATTTCTATCGCGTCTTTATCATATGACAAACATAAATCTTTGCCAAACTTGGGCACTAGCCAAGAATTTAAGTGACAAATAATATTTTCTAGTGTTGGTAAAATCGTCTGTTCCCAAAGGGAAAGATGTGCTTCGATCAAATTGCTATAAGTATTATCACCTGGTATGCCAAGCAACTGCGGCGGAACGCCAAAAGCTAGAGCAATATCACGAGCTGAGCTATGTTTTGACTCAATAAAATCCATATCCCTCGGTGATAAGCTCATTTCCTTCCACTCTAGGCCCCCTTCAAGCAATATAGGTCTTCCAGCATTGACAGGACCTGAGTAATGATCATTTATCTGTCCTTTTAAGCGTTGGTACTGCTCTTGACTTAAGTTTCCACCACTTCCATCCTTTTCTGATTTTACAACTATTGCACCACTTGGTCTTGCTCCATTTTGCAGCATTGCCTGATTCCAAGCTCCCGCTTGGTTATGCTGATCTATACTATATGCAGCTGCCTCAATTGGTGATAGTCCATACCAATCATTCAAAGGGTTAAAGGTTTTAAGATGCAGTACTGTTGAACGCCCAGTCAATTTATCAACTTTAAAGTCATAACTGTTGTTATTTACGGTATAACGATAGGCAGAATGACCTTACCCAGAAAAAGTAGACAGAAAGTTAAGACGTTTTTGAAGTAAAATAAAACGTTTTTTCAAAGAGGTGTGGTATGACAAAAAGAAAAGAATATACAGCAGAATTCAAAATTGAAGCTATAAGACTAGTAAAAGAAACAGGTCAATCATCAGCAAAAATAGCAAGAGATTTGGGTATTAGCGGTGATTCATTAAGCAGATGGGTAAAAACATACAATGATAGAATGTCTGGAGTAGATGCGTTTCCAGGAAAAGGGAAAGTAGCTCATTGTGACAAAGAAAAGTTTTATTTAAAGAAAGAGCTGGCAAGAGTAACGAGGGAAAGAGACATTTTAAAAAAAGCCCTGGGATATTTTGCAAACCAAAAAGAGTAAAATATTCTTTTATAAAAGAACATGAAAACTGCTATAAAATACGGGAATTATGCAGATTTTTGAACGTATCTGCTTGTGGTTATTATAAATGGATTACTAAGGAAAAAAACAACAAAAAATCAATAAGAGAAGAGCTCATACAAGATATTCAGAAGGTATATCGAGCATCACAATGCAGATACGGAGCTCCTAAAATTCACGCTGAATTAAAGGCTTTAGGTAAAAATTATAACATCAAAACAGTGCAAAATGTTATGCAGAAAAATGGCATTCAAGCTAAGCTTAGACGAAAGTTTAAAAGTAAAAAACCACAAATAGACAATAGAGTTATAACTCCTAACATATTAAATCAGAATTTCATCGCTGATCAACCTAACAAGATATGGGTAACTGATATTACGTACATAAAAACTAATGAAGGATGGTTATATTTGGCAGCAATAATAGATTTATATTCACGCATGGTGATTGGCTGGTCAATGAGTAATGCAGTAAATAGGCAATTAGTTATAGATGCGTTATTCATGGCTATTGGTAGGCGCAAATCTGCTAAAAATCTACTATTTCATAGCGATCAAGGATCGCAATACACCTCTAAAAATTATCAATTTTTACTAAGTACAAAAAATATTACTTCTAGTATGAGTCACAAAGGTTGTTGTTATGATAATGCTGTTTCAGAGAGCTTTTTTAGTTCACTTAAGAGAGAGTTACTCATTGATACTTCACAACACTCTGCACAACAAGCTAAAACCGCAATATTTGAATATATAGAAATTTTTTACAATAAACAGCGTAGACATTCTACTATTAACTATTGCATTCCTGAGCTTTTTGATTCATCATTCTCATAGCAAAAACGTCTTAACTTTCTGTCTACTTTTTCTGGGTAAGGTCAAAATACAAAGAAGTATGTTGTAGCTGCTTCTGCGCTTGCAATAGCCGGTATTGTTTCAGGGGTGGCTGTTGCAGTTTACTTGGAAATGTTAGCGGTAGGAATAGCAGTTGCAGCTTGTTGTCTTATTGCAGCTACAGTTACATACTGCTGTAGACCTAAAAGCTTAATTGAGGATAATCAGGTCAAAAAGGTTATGCAGACAGAAGAATGTCAGTCTAAGTAATAAATATAGTAGTCTATCATTTAATAATTTATTATAATTATATTGATTGTTAATAGATAAAAACTTGGTGGACTACGAAGAGATGCTTGCTAAGTTGACAAAATTGCCATTTAATGCTACACTTAGCTTAGCTACTAATTAGGAGGAAAAACATGTTAGGTTCAGATTTTGTATCACAGGAATCAAACAAAATTTTAAAGAAATCAGATTCTAGGGATTCGGGAACTGAAGAAGGGTTTGAAATTTTAGAACGAGAGGAAAAAGAGCGCCGTCGTTCTGAGGATTCAGGTAATGAAAGTCAAGAGGAATCTGGCGTTAATAATTCTGATACTAAATCTAGTGCAGTAACTACGTTAGAATTTCAGCTAACACAATCTCTGCTGGGTCAAGTAAAGGCAAATGAGAATGATGAAGATGTAAAGTCTGGTAACACAGCTTATCAAGACCTATATAGAACGGATTTTTTTGTAATCAATGATCGCACTATAGATAATAGTTTCATTAAAGGGTTATATGATAAATATAATGAGGGAGATGATAAACGTCTGTTTGCAAAGTATGTTTTTACGGAAATTTTTAAATATGCTAAAGCAGAAGTTCCAAATGACTATATACTGGAAGAGTTAATTACTAGTTGCAATCAGGCTGGGTATGATGGTTCTTTGTTAATGCAGCTCTCTCCTATATTCTCTAAGCATAAACTAAGCTTGCCTCATGCCAACGATAGAAAGATAAGTATTGTATATAATAGCCAAGGTTCTCTCAATATTCAGTATTGTCCAAGTATGCCTGTCAGGGAACTTGATACAAATAGGGAAATATGCAGGGTTGATGCTATTTTAGAGTTCACACTTAAATTTCATAACGGTGAAGTAGAGTATGAAAATGGTAAAGTAACACTTATCATTCCTGAGGAATTAAAAGCTGGTAGGGAAAGTTTACTAGACGATATTAATGAACGTTTCACAGATTATGATAATGATGGATTTATTCGTTTACACGTTGCAGCACAAAAAGGTAATGTTGAGCTTGGCAGGCGTTTACTAGAATGTGGTGCAAATATTGAGATTAAATCAAAAACAAAAGTAGGTGGTGACACTGCACTTCATTTAGCTGCTAGAAATGGTCATAAAGATTTTGTGAAGCTTTTACTTGATAACGGTGCAAATGTTAATTCAGTGAGTAGTACAGGCAGCGGAGTAACTCCTTTATATGAAGCAGTGTATTATGGACATTTAGATGTTGCGGAATTGCTAATAGATCGTGGCGCAACAGTTGATGCTAAAGATCGGTATAACTTTACTCCTTTGATGTACGCTTCTGCAGAAGGTAATTCGGCAATGGTGGAATTACTTTTACAAAACAATGCAGATCTTTATTTACAGAATAATAATGATGAAACTGCACTGCACTTAGCTGCTGATAATGGCCATCCTGATGTAGTTGCTATTTTAATAAGTGCAGCAGAAGATAAAGAAAGGTATGTTAATATGCAAAGCAATAATATTGGTACTGCGTTGCATGTTATAGCTTATAATCGAGAAATAAATGAAGGGCGTAAAAAATCTGCAAAATTGCTACTAGACAATGGTGCAAGCCCGTATTTAGAAAATGATCCAATTATTAATACACCATTAGATACTCTTTTGAAAGAAAGCTCTTTAGATATGGCAAAAAAACGAGGAAATAAGGGATTTTTGGAATTTATGTCATTTTTAGGCTATTCAGCAACCGTACCAAGAAATTTAAAGAATGATCCACAAAACACAAAAAAGTATGTCGTAGCTGCTTCTGCGCTTGCAATAACTGTTATTGCCTTAGGAGCAGCTGTTGCAGTTTACTTGGAAATGTTAGCAATAGGAATAGCAGTTGCAGTTTGTTGTCTTATTGCAGCTACAATTACGTACTGCTATAGGCCTAAAAGCTTAGTTGAGGATAATCAGGTCAAAAAGGTTATGCAGACAGAAGAATGTCAGTCTAAGTAATAAATATAGTAGTCTATCATTTAATAATTTATTATAATTATATTGGTTGTTAATAGATAAAAACTTGGTAGACTACGAAGAAATATTCTTAAATAAAATCAAAGATATAAAAGAAGAAGGGCGCTATCGTGAATTCACGCATTTTGCGTCATTACCTGGCAAACTTCCCTATATTATGGATTATGAAAGAAATAGAGAGGTTATTGTCTGGTGCAGTAATAATTATCTGGGAATGTCACAAAACGATAGTGTCATTGCTGCTATTCAAAATTCATCTGTTGGTGCTGGAGGAACAAGAAATATATCAGGTACAACAAAGGAAGTTGTTGAGCTCGAGAAGTCTTTGGCTGACTTGCATCAAAAAGAAGCTGCTTTAACTTTTGCTTGTGGCTATCTTGCCAACCAAACTACACTTAGTACTTTATCGTCTGTTATTCCGGGCGTGGTAATTTTTTCAGATGAGAAAAACCATTCTTCAATGATAGAAGGTATAAAATCAGGAAAAAGACCGAAGCACATATTTAGGCATAATGATGTTGATCACTTAGAGCAGTTGCTAAAGTCTATAGATATAAAAACGCCGAAAATAATAGCACTTGAATCTGTATACTCAATGGATGGTGATGTAGCACCGCTTGAAGCGATATGTGATCTAGCAGATCAGTATAATGCAATTACCTATTTGGATGAGGTACACGCAGTTGGCATGTATGGACCGCGCGGTGGCGGAATTGCAGAAAGAGAAGGTTTGATGGATAGAATAACTGTTATTCAGGGTACATTATCAAAGGCTTTTGGAGTGATGGGTGGATATATAGCGTCTTCAAAGAGCTTGGTGGATGTAATAAGAAGTTCAGCCCCAGGATTTATTTTTACTACTGCTATGTCACCCGTTTTAGCAGCAGCAGCAAAGGCAAGCGTTGAGCATTTAAAATCGAGCAATGTTGAAAGAGAGAAGCAAAAGCAGTCTGTTGAAAAGGTAAAAGACTCACTGAGAAACGCAGGAGTGAATTTTATGCAAACAGAAACTCATATAATTCCAATCATAATTGGCGATCCTGAGTTGTCCAAAAAAGCATCAAAATTGTTATTTGATGAGTATGGAATATATGTACAACATATAAATTACCCAACAGTTTCAAAGGGGACTGAGCGCTTCCGTATTACTCCTACGCCTTACCATACAAATGAAATGATAGAGCATTTAACAAAATCTCTTGTAAAAGTTTTTGAGAAATTATCTGTTTGTGTCTGTTGTTGAGTTTAAAGTTGCCAAGAATAAGGTATCTATTTAAAAGCATAGTTAATGTACAAAATCAGTGCTTTATTTCTTATCATGAAAGTAGCTAACACTGGGATCTATAGCTCACACAGGTAAAGTTTACTCTTTTGTCATCCTATGGCTTGACCATAGGATCCAGTCTAAACAATCTGGATTCTAGTGTCACGTGCTGGAATGACACCTATTTGTTCCTATAGTTGTCTTTTCTCGTCTATCTTATTTTGCCACCCTGCTGCAATGAGGGGTAGGTAAGACCATTTATTATTTTCACTACGTGACTTTTGCTCTTTTGAATGAACTTTAGTTTATATCTCCAGCAATGACAAGCGCGTTATCTTCCCTTAATCTCCCACCGCTTTCTTGCAGAAAAAGCCTACCGAGTGAAGTTTTATATTTATTAATTCCAGAGTAAATTATTCCATTGTATCTTCCGGCAGCAAGATATGCAAAACCTAGTACCGTTGAGCCAAGGGAGCGTAGATTATTATTGTCAAGTGGTAATTTATTTAACAAATTACCACTTATGTCTATTATTCCCCCTTCACGAGCTTTCATCCGCATTTTTACATGGCGAGATTTGAAATCTTCAAGAAAAGCTCCTTTCTTTTCCTCTGCCCAGAAAGTTTCTCTAAGGGCTGGAGCATCAATCACAGCTGCTACAACTCTGTTTTTATGAATGAGACAAACTGATACTGCAAAATAAACCATACAACTAAAAAGGTTTTCCTTGCCTTCTATAGGCATAATAAACCAAGTATAACTGCCTTCTTTTAGATCTTGGCCTACATTGTCTTCAAAAATAAAGTCATAGTTCTGGTTGTAGTTTTTCAAGCAATCGTACATAAGTTGCTTGGATTTCGAATAAGTTTTATTGATAAAGTCTGCTGACTTAACGCTTGAAATTTGCAATTCATTAAAATCACGTATAAGCTGCTTGGAGGCACTGCGTACAGAATCAAGCATCACATTGATTCGTGGTGATGAAATGGCCATTTACTCTTTTACTCTTTCGTAATAGCTGTTATCAAGAGTATGTAATACAATTTTATCCCCTTCTTTTATAAATTGAGGCACGTTAACACGTATTCCGTTTTCCAAAATTGCAGGCTTATAAGAAGCAGTAACAGTCTGACCTTTGATAACAGACTCTGTCTCTTTTACAGTTAGTGTAACGTGATCAGGCACATGTGCAGAAATTATTTTATCTTGATAAGTTACTACTTTAATTTTCATATTATCTTGCAAATAAGCCTTCTTTTCCCCTAATAAGTCTAAATTTATAACAATCTGCTCGTAACTACTTGGATGCATAAGATTTACGATATTCCCTTCAGTAAAGAGATAAACATATTCCTCTTCATCTAAAATTGCCCTTCTGATTGTTGCATCAGAGCGAAACCTCTCATAGTACTTTGCTCCTGTTTGGATATTTTTCATTTCAGCTTGTATATATGCACCACCTTTACCAGGTTGAGTATGCATAATACTTACAACCAAAAACAATCCACCGTTATGTTCTAGTACCTGACCTGGCCTGATATCATTAGCCCTTTCTGCCATAATTACACTTTTAATTTGGTCTGATTATTATAAATCACTTTATACAAATATCAAAATTTTTATTGGCCAATGAATTCTGGCATGTTGATTACTATATACCTTTCCTTCATGTTGATGTATGGAAATACTTCTTTAGTAAAAGATAACATAATGTTTTTTTTTGTGCTGATAACCAAAATTTCTAATATATCCCCCGAGCCGAAATTATTCACAGACTTCACATAGCCATATAATTCATTACTCTCTAGTCTTACTTCCATATTCACAAGATCATCTTGGTAAAATTCATCCTCATCATTTAACTGTGGTAGCTTATCTCTTTCTATATATAACTTTTTATTTCTTAAAAGCTCTGCTTCATTACGGGAATTCACACCGCTAATTGTTGCTATTACTAAATTATTACTGACAACAGACACCAAGCTTATTTTATAATTTTCACTTCCGATTATTAGTTCACCATATAGGAAAATATTTTCGGGCTTTTCAGTAAAGGTTTTTATTTTGACAGCTCCTTTGATTCCATGGGGAGAAGTAATTATTCCGAGGCATATATTCATATTAATATGATAGTTGAAATCAGCTTTTTGTCCATAGAATTGGCAATTTATTGAATTAACATACAATTAATATTGTAATAATTATAGCGGGTAATGTGTGAGTTCTATCAGTAATCAAGAAAGGCAAAGTATTATAAGTAGCTTAGAAAAAATCAACTGCAAGCTAAAAGGTGAATCTATAAAACTTGATGATACAAAGGAATCTATAATAGTAGCACGTCGTAAATCTGTTGTTAAAGGGATATTGGAACATCTCAAAAACCCTTCCATTGCTAACTGTAATGTGACCTTACCCAGAAAAAGTAGACAGAAAGTTAAGACGTTTTTGCTATGAGAATGATGAATCAAAAAGCTCAGGAATGCAATAGTTAATAGTAGAATGTCTACGCTGTTTATTGTAAAAAATTTCTATATATTCAAATATTGCGGTTTTAGCTTGTTGTGCAGAGTGTTGTGAAGTATCAATGAGTAACTCTCTCTTAAGTGAACTAAAAAAGCTCTCTGAAACAGCATTATCATAACAACAACCTTTGTGACTCATACTAGAAGTAATATTTTTTGTACTTAGTAAAAATTGATAATTTTTAGAGGTGTATTGCGATCCTTGATCGCTATGAAATAGTAGATTTTTAGCAGATTTGCGCCTACCAATAGCCATGAATAACGCATCTATAACTAATTGCCTATTTACTGCATTACTCATTGACCAGCCAATCACCATGCGTGAATATAAATCTATTATTGCTGCCAAATATAACCATCCTTCATTAGTTTTTATGTACGTAATATCAGTTACCCATATCTTGTTAGGTTGATCAGCGATGAAATTCTGATTTAATATGTTAGGAGTTATAACTCTATTGTCTATTTGTGGTTTTTTACTTTTAAACTTTCGTCTAAGCTTAGCTTGAATGCCATTTTTCTGCATAACATTTTGCACTGTTTTGATGTTATAATTTTTACCTAAAGCCTTTAATTCAGCGTGAATTTTAGGAGCTCCGTATCTGCATTGTGATGCTCGATATACCTTCTGAATATCTTGTATGAGCTCTTCTCTTATTGATTTTTTGTTGTTTTTTTCCTTAGTAATCCATTTATAATAACCACAAGCAGATACGTTCAAAAATCTGCATAATTCCCGTATTTTATAGCAGTTTTCATGTTCTTTTATAAAAGAATATTTTACTCTTTTTGGTTTGCAAAATATCCCAGGGCTTTTTTTAAAATGTCTCTTTCCCTCGTTACTCTTGCCAGCTCTTTCTTTAAATAAAACTTTTCTTTGTCACAATGAGCTACTTTCCCTTTTCCTGGAAACGCATCTACTCCAGACATTCTATCATTGTATGTTTTTACCCATCTGCTTAATGAATCACCGCTAATACCCAAATCTCTTGCTATTTTTGCTGATGATTGACCTGTTTCTTTTACTAGTCTTATAGCTTCAATTTTGAATTCTGCTGTATATTCTTTTCTTTTTGTCATACCACACCTCTTTGAAAAAACGTTTTATTTTACTTCAAAAACGTCTTAACTTTCTGTCTACTTTTTCTGGGTAAGGTCAATGTATGATCGATGCAGAAACTGGATTTGGTAAGACTTACGACATTGGAATACTGAGTCATGTACTAGCCCAAGCAGGATTTCATCATCTGGTTGCAGTACCAAGTAGTGACCTAGTGAATCAAGCTAAAAAAATGATGAGCAGTGCATTTACTGTAAACATTAGGACACCTAAAACTGCTGAGGAAATTAAAAATGCACTGAAGGCAACTAAACCTACAACAATTATAGTGACACATGACCTGTTATTACAGCAAGAAAATGATCGTAAATTTAAAGACCAAAATACCAAGTTGTGGATTAGTGTTGATGAAGCAGACAGTATTAACAAGCAGCAGGATTTTGAGAACATGTGCAAGCTTGATGAGAAATATCCTACGACTTACCTCACTGCAACACCAAAGAGAAGGATTTTAAATAGATGCGGAAAAGTTATCAGCCCGACAAGATTGAGTAGACGTTGTATTGCAAACGCCATCGAAACAGCAAGTGTTATTGCAAAAACCAATAGGATAACAAATTTCAATCAAGCACTTGTAGTGAACATTGCTACCTCCATCATATCTTTAGCTATATTGTTTCCTATTATAAATAGTAATGTTGCTGCCGTAATTGGTTTCACTTCAGATTATTGGCTGTATTCTGCTTTGATTGGGCAGCTATACTATACAATTTCTATGTTTATATTTGGTATGGTAGTGTTGCCAGTTTGGTGGGTGCTAACTAAATCAACTGGAGTGGAATCAAGAGAACTGCTCTCTAGATTTCTTGCTAACGTGCGTAGCTTATTTACTAGAGAAAAATCCAGTCCAGCTCATGAGTATGTTGAAGAAAGCGAAGAAGTTTTTAATTACAGTAAACTTGTCGATAACAATGATTTATTAACTTCTATAAGATGGAATGTGCAAAGCCCAATTGGAGAAAGTGCTCTGCTTTTAGTTGATGATGTAAATAGTATAGTTAACCTTAACTTTGCGTTGCAGGGTAGAGATAATTTAGTATATGAAGGTAGTACACGTTATAAAGTGTATAATAAATTTCAGCCTGAAGGAATGTCATATCAAGACTACAGGCTCCAATTACGTCAATTAAACTTTATAAACTGCGTTAAAAAGCAACATCCTAGTTTGACAGAAGAGCAGATATCTGAATTAAAAGAAAAGGTGGATTTCAGTAGTACTGCTGAATATCTAAAATATAGAGTAATGCATTCAATGATCGATCTTACTCTCTTATATTTAATGAAGTGTGATAATATTACCTTAGATAAAAAAAGAAGAGAAGGTTTGAGTGAATTGATAGAAGATGTTAAAAAGAATGTTAGCACCACTAATGATAACAATATTATAAGCTACCTAGAGAGAAAAGGCTTTAGTGAGCAATTTGCTAGAGATGAGCTCTTACTGCAAATAAAGACAGTAATTGAAGCACTGAGTAAAAGTGATAATGAGCAATGCAGCTTAATAGTTGATAATTGGCGCTTAAGCAAAGAGCTCCATGACCTCATGGAAAAAGAGGAAGGTATACTACATAGTCTCATTGATTTCTGCAAACAAAATAAATGTATCTTTGCAGGAATTGGGAAAATGATCTTGGTATTGGAGAAAATAGACCCTTTTCAGCGATAATACGTAATCAAATAGGTAAATATCGAGCTCTTTATTGTGATTATGAAAAAAGAGATTTTGATTCATTGGCTAAATATGCGTTGACAACGGTTATAGATGGATCGAAAGGTCGTGGATTTGATAGTGAATATAATCATGTTGCATCAATATTTGCAGATTCGGTTAGTCAGTTCAATAATCCATCTGAAGCCCTACAGAATCTTGGAAGAAATAGAGAGCGTAATGAGAGCAGACAATCATGGTTTTTCGCTGCTGCAGGTGAAAAAGTTGAGCTATTTGTGAATAAGATCTTAGCAAATTTTAAAAACGAACCACAGAAATTTTGTCAGAAAGTTTTGTTTCCAGCTACTAATAAATACAATAAGTTGCTAAAAAATAGAATGGGAGAAGAACTTGGAAGAAAAATAGAAATCTATATTAGTAAAAATATTGATGCATTAGGAAATATTGATGATTCAGCTCTGAAGAAGTTTTCTAGTGATTTGATAAAAGAAATGTATGAAAAAGTTCATGATATAAATGATTTTGATGTCAAAAAGACAGAACAAGATTCACATAGGATTTTAAAAAGTACAGAGGCATACCTTCGTTCATATGAGAACAGAATTAAAAACAACGGTAAATTATCTTGCACACGCTCAGCTTTATTTTCTGTGGGGAGTGCTATAACAAAGGTAATGTATTATCTTTGGGCAGGGTTTGACTATTTAGTCTTTTTGGCTAAAGCGTACAATATAGATAAATCTGGAGATACCAGTGCAAGAGCGTATGTACACATAATCAGAAACTGTCACTGTGAAAGTAGTGTGAAGGCGCAAAATGTATTGGTTCATGCATTAGAAATTGCCAAAGAACATGACAGCAGTTTCAAAAGAAATAGTTTGTAAGAAGGCAATGAGGATAGATGTAAAGAAAAAATCATCTCATATTTTCAATCCAAGCAATATATACGTGCATTAGATAGAACAATTGCTCAAATTGAAAATAAACACTTGGTAACAATTTTGAAAGCTGTAGGCTACAAAGATGATGCTAATAAAATGGCACAAGAAATCGAAGATTTTTTATGTGATTTAAAGAATTTAAATTGTGTAGACTTGAGAGAAAAATATTATCAAGGCAACTTATATTAAGAAAGCAAATTATACAAAATCAATAATCAAGTTAGTACGATAATTGATGAAATTGTAAGGTGTCATAAGTGGCATCATGGAATAGAGGACTTAGAGCTAAAATTAAAAATCAACCATAATATTTTTGAAGTCAGAGTTAACAATGATTTTTCTAAGTTACGTGAGAAAAACTTTAACAAACGCTCTAAAGAAAGGACATATCTAGGTAGAGCTATGTTACTTATTGGGTCCATAATTTCAATGGAGCTTATAGGTAGAATATCATCAGGTCAGACCATTGCCTTTACTTTGCGGTTTTATAGTATTTGGACCACTGTCACTCTTGTGTGGTGCATTGTTATATGAAATAACGACCTATTTAGTGAGAGGAGCATTTTTTATTTTTGGAGTGCCAATTCTTTTAGGAGAACTGTCTAAATGTGTTTTGAGAAACGGCTCAATGAAAAGTTTGTTAGATATGACATTATCGCTTGGTAACTCGGCTTTTTTCAATATTCCGAAAGACATCGTGCAATCGTTTATATTTGAGGATATAACAAAATTTGACTCACTAAGTGATATAAATGAGCTTACACTGATAAGAGAACAGGAAAAGGCAAAGTGTACAAATGAAGTAGCTGATAAAGTTGTAGCTACTGCTTTATCTGCAATTTTGATACAGCCAACAACTAGTGAGCAGGAAGGTTTAATTTTTAACTAGAACTTTTCAGATAAATACTGAGTGAGGATTTCAATGCCTTCATCAATCTCTTTTTCAGTGATAATGAGTGGAGGCAAGATTCTCAGAACATTATCTGATGTTACTCCAACAGTAAGTAAACCACGTTGACTTAGCTCTTCTGCAAATTTTTGGTTATTCATTTTTACTTTTATTCCTAGCATCAACCCTTTCCCTCTCACTTCTTCTATCATTGGAAACTTGCTTGCTAAGTCCTCTAGTTTGTTTTTTAAAGACTTACCTCTAACTTCAACATTTTCTAAGAAGCCAGGGCTGAGCAATTCATCCAATACAGCATTACCTACTGAAGTTGCAAGTGGATTACCACCAAAAGTAGAACCATGCATACCGACCGCCATGTACTTAGCAACCTTTTCAGTTGCAAGACAAGCCCCCAGAGGGAAACCTCCTCCTATTCCTTTTGCAAGAGCACATATGTCAGGCTTAATTCCTATGTGTTCATATGCAAATAACTTTCCTGTCCTGCCAGCACCGCACTGAACGCAATCAAAAAATAGCAGTATGTCGTTTTCGTTACATAGTTCTCTTAGCTCTTTCATGAAGACTTCACTCATTACTTTAATACCACCTTGTCCCTGTATTGGTTCTATTAATATAACACCTATGCCATTAGAAATTGCTTTCTTTACACTCTCAATATTGGGCTCTATGTTATCACACCAGTCAATATAAGGATTCAGTAATTCAGAAAATTTCTGTCTATCGTTTGTTGCACAAGTTAAAAATGTCCTTCCATGAAATGCACCATGAAATGTTAGAATTCTATAGCGATTTTTATTACCTTTTCCATTTTGATAGGCCCTAGCGATTTTAAGTCCACATTCCACTGCTTCTGATCCAGAATTTGCAAAAAATACAGTATTAGCAAAGCTGTTGTTTATTAAATTTTCTGCAAATTTGTTGGCAGTAGATATATTATAGGTATTTGATATATGCCATAGTTTTTCTCCTTGTAATTTTAGGACATCAGTTAATCGTGGGTTGGCATGACCTAAACTGCTAACAGCTATTCCAGAGTGAAAATCTATATAGCGCTTATTATCGATATCATACAAGTAAATACCTTTGCCATAAGAAAAATTTATGTTAGTAGGAGAATAAACTGGCAAGATAGGAGAAATTGTCATAAAAGTATGATATGCTAATTTTTTATTAATACCATAAAAGACGTTATTTCACAATGAGAAGAATATGTATAAATTAAGTAAATTAATGTTTACTACACTAAAAACAAATAGATATACAAAAATTATCTCGCTATTCTTATTAATTTTTGTGGTTTTATTGGGCACAATATATCGCAATTATTCATTAAAGAATAATTTTCTTTCTTTTTACCGTAATTCAAATGCAAACTTAAAAGATCTATTGGAAAATAGTATAATAAAAAAATATCATTATTTACTAATAGAAAAACATCATATTAAATATAACAGTTTTGATTACATAAACCAGTTGGTAAAATTGCGTGCTGAATTGTTACAATCAGTAAGCAAAGTAAGAAATTTTAGCTTAATACTGTATGATCAAAATGCCAGAGTAATTTTCAGTAATTTTAATACTCAAGGTCATGACTATGAGCAGTTGCTTACAAATGATGAAATTGATAAATTGCTAAGCAATCAAGAAATATTTTACGCTACAGGAAATACATTAACTTCTACTTTCCCTATATTTCATGAAGATGACATTAAGCCTTCATTTTTTTTGAAGATCATTCAAAGCTATAATGACTCTTATATTATGGTATATAGTCTATTTTCAATATTAATTGGCTTATTACTGGTTATCTTAATACTAATAATGCTTTATTTGCACTTTTCCAACACCCAAATGCTAGCCAAGCAGCATAAAACTAATATTGAATTACAAAGGGTTAAAGAGGCATTAGAGCAAGAAAATGCAAATAAGATAAAATTTTTTGCAAGTGTTACACATGAGTTGCGTACACCTCTTAATGCTATTATTGGATTTGCAAAGTTGATCAAAAATGAAACTTTAGGTTCGGTAGATCACTCTGAATACAAGGAATACGTAGACGATATATATAATGCTGGTACACATTTACTTGCTTTGATTAATGATGTGCTCGATTTTTCTAAAGCTGAATCAAGTAGTTTAACAGTAGAGAAAGTGAAGTTTAATCTGAATAAGATAATAGATTCGTGCTTAAAAATGTTATCACCTAAACTAAAAGAAACAGGTATTAGTTTAAAGAAAGAGATATCTGATAAACAATTATTAGTTATCGCCGATCCCAAAAGAATGAAGCAAGTTATAATAAATTTGTTATCAAATGCAATCAAGTTCACTCCTCAAGGTGGTTTAATAAGAATGATTATTAAAGAGAATATAGAAAAAAATTTATTAACTATTGAGTTTCATGATAATGGAATAGGGATAATGCAGCAGGACATATATAAAGTTATGTCCGTTTTTGGCCAAGCAGATTCGGGATATAGAAACGAAGGCACAGGTATCGGATTACCTCTAAGCAAGAAATTAGTAGAGTTAATGGGTGGGACTTTCAACATTCAAAGTGAAGCAAAACTTGGTACTACGATAACATTGAGCTTCTTTTATGAAGAGCAAACATGTGAAAAGTTGATTGATTTTTAGTAAAATATATTTGATATTACACTTTTATATCTAGCACATTCCTAAGTCATACTGACGTGATACCTCTTGGCTAATAATAAGTAGCGGAATGTAAGTAAATTAAACTTTTTTAGCTATACTTCCTGAAAACACTTTATAATTCTTGAGCATAAAGAAAATTCCTTTAATAATGAAGCATGCTAATCAGGAACTTAATAAAACAAGCAACTCAAGTAGGAAATAGTGAAAACGTAATACAATATGTCAAATATCTCTATCAATTTGAGAAGTTTAGAAATACATTAAACCTCACTTTGTCACTAATAAAGCAAAATAGACTCTCGTTTGAAATATATCAAGAAGGATTATTGGATATGGAAGAGGGAGTGTGTAAGACAATTCGTTCTTCTGGTTTAAATAAGTATGTTATTGTGCTAAGAAGGTCAAATCCTTACATCATAGTACATGAACTTTCACATATGGTTGAAAATGAACTGAACTTAAGCTTAGAGCAAGAATTTCTCTATAAAGTTTATCAGGATATTGAGCAGAACTTAAAGCAGTCAAATATTCTGGTACAAAAAATTATTGGTCAAATTATATTTGAAGAGATACAAGCTTATCAAACTCCAAAATCACGTGCGTCTGAGTTATTCGCACGCTATTTTGAGCTGTTTGCTTGGGCTCAGGAAGTTTATCCTAAAGATAAAGAATATCTAATTCGCACTCAAGATTTAAATAAAGTATTTCTTGCTACTAACCAATGGAAAAAGAGCTACCTGGATCTACAAATAATGGAGAGAATAGATAAAGAAGTAAAGGAATATAGCGATAAAACTGCCTTTAAAGATATAAACAAAGTACAAAGCAGTTGGACTAATAAATTTTCCTCTGGGAGTAAAAAAATTGGTTCTATATTTGGAGATGATAATTAGCTTAACAGAACAAAGTTCACTTCTTCAACATTTCAAGTTATAGTTCTCACAATTAAAGAGTTCAAATATATATGAAAACTATATTAGCTGTTGAAACAAGCTGTGATGAAACTGCAGCAGCAATTGTAAATAGTAATAAGCAAGTCCTTGCTCACGAAATTCTTTCTCAGGAGGAGCACAAAAAACGCGGTGGGGTAATACCTGAAATAGCTTCACGTGCTCATATGAAGCATTTAAGTGGTTTAATAAAAAGTGCTATGGAAAAATATAACCTTAATTTTTGTGATTTGGATGCAATTGCAGCAACATCAGGACCAGGACTCATAGGTGGATTAATAGTTGGTACAATGATAGCTAAAGCAATTGCACACGTAACACAAAAACCGTTTATTGCAGTTAATCACTTAGAAGCACATGCGTTAGTTGTTAGGCTACTATATGAGGTTAAATTTCCGTTTTTAGTCCTGCTGATATCAGGTGGTCACTGCCAATTTTTAATTGCACAGGATGTAGGTAAATACATCAAACTTGGAGAAACGCTTGATGACTCATTAGGAGAAGCATTTGACAAAGTCGCTAAGATGCTGGGTCTAAGCTATCCAGGAGGTCCATTAATTGAAGAGTTAGCTAAAAAAGGTGATGGTATGAGATTTAAGCTGCCAAGAGCAATGATAAAACGTTCTGGATGTGACTTTTCATTTTCTGGAATTAAAACAGCGGTAAAAAACTTAGCACGAGAATTTGTAATGAGTGAACAGGATGTGTGTGATATGTGTGCTTCGTTTCAAGAGTGTATTAGCGACATATTACTTGATAGAGTCAGAAATGCTATTGGTATCGCTGTATCTTTAAATATTAAAATCAATGATTTTGTAATTACTGGTGGAGTTGCAGCAAATAATTTCCTGAAAGAGAGATTAAAAAAGCACATAGACTTGAACGTGCTTTCTCCTCCAAGCAATTTATGTACAGACAATGCAGTGATGGTTGGATGGACAGGAATTGAAAGGTTACAGAGAAACTATGTAGACTCTCTTGACTTTGCACCAAGGCAAAAGTGGGAATTAGAAAAATATTACTAGCACAAAAAATTATCTACTATATAATGCGGCCGCTGGTGAATTTTTGTAGGCTTAAAAATTACAGTGGTATCTACTAAAGCCTTATTCACTACCGGCATTATTATTTATGAGGTACAGTATGTTCAAAAATAAATTTGACACAGTTACTAGTGTTTTCAAAGCTAAATCTAGTACAAGCGCAAAGACACTCAGTTCAGGTTTATTTGTTGCGGGAAACGTTGGTATGGTCAGAGCAATTAGTAAGATAGACCTCTCTTCATTACAAGGCAATTCAGAAGATAAAGTCAATAAGCAAGACCTAATAATCATATATGATTATATTAATAAAGTAACTCAAGAAGAAAACTATAATATATGTACTAATAATCTTGATTGTATAAAAAGCAGGATTTTAGCAGAAAATATAAGTGATTCATTAGCTGAAAAATTTCGTCAAGATGGATGGAATATAACAAGTAATGATGGTTCTTCGCTATTAACAGTGGCTATTGAAAGAATTGGGAAAGAACAAAAGAAAAATAGGAATTATGATATTCATGTTGAAATAGCTGTATCTCTAATTCTTGGTATGGGCAGAGAATTGATTATAAAATTGGAGAATTTTGCAGATAGTAATGATAAAACACTTCTACATTATTTAGCTGAGTCGGGTAAAGAAGATATTTTATGTTTTGTGATAGAAAATTCTAATTTTAACATTAAAGAAGCAGTAAGGAATAAAGATAGAGATGGTAAAACACCACTACACTATGCGGCTAAATCTGGCAATAAAGAATGCTTGAAAATTCTCATAGAAAATGAAGCAGATTTTAGTTGCACTGCCAATAATAAAACCGAGTTACACTATGCTGCCAGAAGCGGAAGTCCTAACCTCCTAGAATATTTAAAAGAAATATTGACAGCAAAAGGAATTTTTGATAGAGAGAAAATTAAAACAGATAAATATGGAAATAACGCATTACACTATGCTGTGCAATCTGGAAATGCTGAGTGCATAGAATTCTTCATTGATAATCAAGTACAATTTTTAAAAAATAAATATAATGAGAATCCTTTTCATAAGGTTGTAGGTAACTCAGAAACTCAAGAAAATGCCATAAATTTTCTTATAGAGCATCTAAAATTTTTAGGTAGACTAAAAAGTGAAATTAATCAAGAAAATGTAGATGGTAACACCCCATTGCATATAGCTGCAAAACATGGAAATAACCAGCTAATGAAATTGTTTATTAAATCAGGTGCAAAAATTGTTCAGAATAAACAAGGTAACACCCCCTTACATATTGCTATTATACATGGTAATTCATATTGTATAGAGCTATTTTATGAAAATATAGGAAATAGCATACTTCAATCCAAAGGTGATTATGGAAGAGATCTTGTACATTTAGCTGCAATGTACGGGAAGTATGATTGTCTAACATCTTTACTCAAGAAATTTCCTGATTACGATTTAAGCACAGAAACACGCAAAGGAAATATGGCCCTACACTTAGCTCTATCGAGTAATACAGAAACAGAACTAAGAAAAAAATGTGTGAGTCTATTAGTAGACAGAAGCATGCAAGTAAATAAGAGTAATAATGAAGGAAACACCCCTTTACATTTTGCTGCCCAACTTGATTTATCGTTTTTAAGCATGATAGAAAAAAAGTTGGAAGAGAAGAAATTTGACGTTTATCAAGAGGTTTTGCGTGAGAATAGCAACGGTGACACCGTCTTTCATATGGCAGCACGTGTTGGTAATAAATCATGCCTTGAGCACCTTTTTAAAAAAGAGAGAGTGGGAGAAATATTAAGTAAGAAAAATAAGGATGGACAAACTTTACTACACTTATCTATTCTCAGTGGAAGAGTAGAATGCGTTAAGTATTTGGTAAAAAAAAGCCCAAAGGGTATTTTTTTAGAACAAAATACACAAAAAAGGTTGTTATTTGCAGCTATTTTGAGCAGCAATAAGGAATGTCTTGAATTTGTGTCAAAAGAACTTGTAGGTAAAAAGGTGGCTGCTAGCATCAAAGTGTTATATGATGAAAATGACAATACACCGTTACACATGGCTGCTCTTGCCGACGACATAGAATTCTCTCAGTATGTTATTGAAAGTATTGCCAAGTCAACTATTAGGAATACAGTACCACTTTTTAACACAAACAGTCAAGGGCTTATACCTCTACATTTAGCTGCCATGAGCCTTAATGCTGAGTTAATAGAATATTTTATGACAGATAATCATTACCCCTATAATAAGAAAATGTTAAATGTTGTATCTAAATCTGGAAGAACAGCATTACACTATCTTGTAATGAGTGATAATGATTTTGAAAAAACTATAAATGAGGATTTTAAGCAAGGTCAATTTTTGAAAAAGTTGGTTTTAGAAAAGCGTAAACAAAATGAGCACTTAAGGGAAAAAGCTATTAAAGCCTTATTCTACCTAACAATCAGCACCGGAGAGAAAACTGTAAATAAGAAGATAAATTTTGATATAAAGGATAATGCAAAAAAAACAGCTTTAGATTATGCTTTTAAATATGGTGACACAAATATCTTGAGGTTATTTTTAGATTTCTTTTATGAAATAAGGGAAAACAAAAAAAGGAAATATGATAAACTTAATATGGAAGATCAAGAAAGAAGCAAAAAGCTTCTAGACTACTATAATCTGGCCATGTCAATATCAAGTGTGATTATTTCTGTTTGCGTTAAGTATAATAATGCAGAATCTGAAAAGGAAGAAATTCCTACCTGGATTTCCATTGCATTTTCTTCGATATCATTTTTACTTATCTTATACAACTTAGTGATTGGCCTTCAAAAAGAACCTGTTAAACGTAAGATAGAAAACTATACTGAAAAAATGAACAGAATTGAAGAGGCTACAGGAAAGTTAGCTAAGACAAAAGTAGGAGATCATGATTTGGAGGAATACAACTCAATATTGGAACTATTAATAAAGAATGCAGAAGATATTTCACGATTGGAAAATGAACTTTACAAGTTTACGCATGAGACTAGATTAGAGAGTAAAGACAAACTCAATATTTCTCCTCAGAAAATGAGTAGGGGTGGTAGTGTAGTACTATGTTCGAATAAGTCTTTAGAAGGTAGAAAAAGTTCACCTGTTTTGAATGATTTAACAACAAAACTTAGTCTGTATTCAAGACGCAACAGTAGAGTACAAAATACAATGGACAAGTTAGATAATCCATCATGTGTAATTACTATAAATGAGCATCCAGAAATTAAACCAAAAGCTCCGAAAAACAAATTCAAGAATGTTGCAACTAAGCTAAAAATAGGCAATATCTTTAGTAAGAAAAAAGAAGATCTTATTGCTTCATCAAGCTTATCAGAAGGTGCTAATCACGAGAATATTACAAAAATGAATGAAGAAAACTGTGGGTTGATAAAACGATTTGGTGATACCAATGGGTATTCAATATTTTCGACTCCTTTTAATCCAAGCGGTTCAACCTCAAGAGAAGAGTGTGGTAACAATCATAGTGCAGCGCGTCATGTGAGTTATGGTAGTGCAAATAATTCTGTGAGTGATAAGGAAGTTAGTAAATCTCCATCTCTAATACTTTCTAACTTTGAGGAGGGAATTACTGTTGACTGTTTTAAATTCGAAAGATATAGACCAAGGGTATATTCAAGTCCATCTTGTGTGAGAAAAAGAGCAATTACAGCTAGATCATTGGAATATATAATACTTCCTGATCATATAGAAAGAAGAAAAGAGATGCAGATTGTAGTCACTGACTCTGATAGCATCAACTTTCAGAGGAGTGATAGTAAGCATTCTAGTAAACTGTCATTTAGTAGTAGATAAGAAAAACGTAGAACAATTGGCAAGGCTATCGTATAAGGTTATAGTAGAGAAGAAATTAGATCGCCTTGCTAAATTTCCATGAAAAAGTTTATATTTGCATATCATTAATATTTTATTACATTAATGATATGGCAAGGCAATAACTGTTAATACTTTTGAAATAAAAACTATATATGGTAAATATAATTAAATAAAAAGGAAGATTGTGGAAATCACTCCGTCAATAAAAAAGGAATTAAAGCAAAGTATACTATATACTTGTCTAGAGAAGTGCAAGAGTGCGTTTTGGTTTATTTTCTGGTTTAGCTCAGGGATTAATGCGTTAATGTTATTTTTGCCACTTTATACCTCTCAGGTACTTGATCGAGTGATATCGAGCGAGAGTGTGTCAACACTAGTTATGCTGACGATTATTACTTTATCTGCGTTTGCATGTTCTGCAATGCTTGAAACTTGTCGATATTTAGCTATGGCTAAAATTGGTGATTGGATTGATAAAACTGCAACACCAGATCTAATAGTAAGGTCAATCAGGTTAACATCAGTACAAAGCTCAACTTCAAGTGGTGAAGCAATACGAGATCTTGGAGTAATAAAAAATTTCATTACAGGAAATGGTATATTTTCACTGTTCGATAC
This sequence comes from Wolbachia endosymbiont (group B) of Cyclophora punctaria, assembly GCF_964028235.1. Taxonomy (NCBI): domain Bacteria; kingdom Pseudomonadati; phylum Pseudomonadota; class Alphaproteobacteria; order Rickettsiales; family Anaplasmataceae; genus Wolbachia; species Wolbachia endosymbiont (group B) of Cyclophora punctaria. The sequence goes on along the minus strand of NZ_OZ034749.1, from coordinate 172,249 downwards.
TCCATGGTCGCTAATTTACCTTGTTGTGATCTTTATGATACATACCTCTACAGGGTTTATAGCTATTGCCGGGATCATTATATTAGTTTCAATGGCAGTATGGAATGAACTTGCCACTAAGCGTATATTGCGAGAAACCAATGAAGAAACTATACGTAATATTAATGCTATAGATGTTGCAACAAGAAATGCAGAGGTGGTTGAGGCTATGGGTATGTCAGAATTTATAGTTTCTGATTGGTGTAAACGGAATGATCAAAATCGTGCAATGCAAGTCACAGCACAGAATCGTTCTAATGTAATTACTGGTATTACTAAATTTTTACGTTCAACTCTCCAAATTTCAGTAATTGGAACAGGTGCATTACTTGCAATCACAGCTCACAAAACTGCCGGTAGCATTATTGCTGCCTCGATTTTGATGGGTAGAGTATTGGCTCCATTTGATGCAGCAGTTCATACTTGGAAATTTTTAAATCAAGCCAAGATGTCATATGGCAGGCTGCAAAGGCTTATCCTAACATCTCCAAAAAGAGAGCAAACTATGGCTCTACCAGAGCCTGAAGGGAAGTTGGAATTTGATAGGGTATTTTTTACTCCTTATGGGAGCAATAAGCCAACAGTAAAAGGAATCTCATTTGTAATAGAACCAGGGGATGTTGTTGGTGTTATTGGTGCAAGTGCTTCTGGTAAGTCGACCATTGCAAAACTAACCGTTGGTGTTTGGAAACCCATATCAGGTGTAGTCAGACTAGATGGTGCTGATGTATATACTTGGAATCGAGAAAACTTTGGTAATTATGTTGGTTACTTACCTCAAGATATTGAGTTATTTAACACGAGCGTTAAAGCTAATATTGCCCGCATGAGACCAGATCCAAATCCTGAAGAAATAATCAAAGCAGCAAAAATTGCAGGAATACATGAATTAATACTGAGCTTACCAAATGGGTATGATACAACAATAGGAGGACCTGGAGGAGTAATACTCTCTGGTGGCCAAAAACAGCTTCTTGGACTTGCAAGGGCTTTTTATGGTAATACTAAGCTTTTAGTGCTTGATGAACCGAATGCTAACTTAGACAGTAATGGAGAGGCGCGCTTGATTAATGCAATCAATGTTGCGAGAGAGCAAAATACTACCACTGTTATCATCACTCATAAGCTACCGTTACTATCCGTAGTTGATAAAGTGATTATCATGTCAGATGGTGTTATTTATGATATGGGACCAAAAGATGAGATTTTGAGCAGATTAGTTGCTCCATCACCAGATGCCACAGAAGATAAACGTTCTTCAGCAAGTGGTTAAGAAAGAGAGAAGCTGTCACACTTCTCTTTCTCTTATAGAGTACTATATGCACAGTTTATAAAATCTTAAGCAATTGTTATTCGAAAAATCCAATAATGATTAGCCGCGGAACCTATTTGCTAATTCTCTCACATTGACCTTAGACATTTCTGATGTAGGCTCTTGTGTATATGAGACATCAGATTTAACGCCTTTTTTGTCATGACCTTTAGTAATAGAACATACTACAGTATCAGCCTTTACATGCTTAACACTTGGATCTGATTGAAACCCATGCTTTCTTTCCATTTGTGCTTCAAGCTTACTGCTATCATGTGTAACCCTACACCTTTCTAGATTACGGTCACGTTTGCCAGGAGCTACATATCCATCTATATCACTACATAAGAACGGGCGCACTTTGAACCTGTCTGAACTAACACCATTTTCAACACTTGCAGAATTATGAGCTTTTCTATTATTGCGCATTTTATCTACAGCTTCCTTTATTTTTTCTTTTGATGGTTTTGGCAGCAGTGCTGGCTTATATGCACATGCTGGTAGTTCTGGAAATGAGTCCTCCTGAAACAGCAAATGACTTTGGTTTCTCTTACTATCTGATTCTTCAATATTCTTTATTGGTGTCTTGAAAGAGTTTTCATTTTTCTTTCTTAGATCTAACTCATTTAATCCGCTTCCAACATTATTTTTTCTTGTTGTAGTGTGAATAACACCTGGAAGTTTCACTTCATACTTAAATTTTTTACCAATGGTATCTATTGACTCATTAGATGAGGAATCTATTTGAAACCTATCGTTTGAAAATTTTGATTTTGTAGCATCAAAAGATATACTACGTTTTTCTATCTTTTTATCAGTCATATTTTACCTCTAAACCTATTAACTAACAAAAGTATAAACTAAGAGGTATTAATTTTATTATAATAATAAAGGCTCAAGAAGCATCACCGTAGGGTTTTCTATATAGTACTTAAAGGCATTTAAAAATTTTGCTCCGAGTGCTCCATCAACTGCTCTGTGGTCAACAGAGAGAGTAACTGTCATTATCTCTGCTATCTCTATTTTTTCACCTATGACAACCGGCTGTTTTTTAGATTCACCAACAGCCATAATGCAAGATTGCGGTGGATTGATTATAGCGCTGAAAGTTTTTATACCAAACATGCCTAAGTTGGAGATAGTAAATCCTCCTCCTTGAAATTCTTCAGGCTTTAGTTTTCCAGATCTTGCCCTATTTACTAAATCTTTCACTTCTTTTGATATAGATAAAACACTTTTTTCATCAGCATTTTTTACTATAGGAGTAATCAGTCCATCCTCAAGCGCTACAGCAATTGAGATATCTATATTTGAGTATCTTACTATTTTAGTATCTATCCACGATGAGTTTATATCAGGAAATTTTTTCATGCTGAAAGCCACAGCTTTTATAATTAAGTCATTAATTGTTACTTTATTGTTCTCATTTGCTGAATTAACCTCATTTTTGAGCGATATTAGCTTATCAAAGTGGCAGTCTATAGTTAAATAAAAGTGTGGAATATTTTGCTTAGATTCAACTAGGCGCTGCGCTATCACTTGGCGCATATTACTTACTTCAACTGTTGTATTTTCCTCAAATCTCTCATAGCTTTTAGTTTGATCTAAAAATTCTAATACATCAGCTTTGATGATACGACCATATGGACCTGTACCTTTTAATCGCTTTATATCAACACCTTCATTTTGAGCTATTTTTTTAGCTAAGGGGCTTACTTTTATTCTATTTTCTGTTGCTCTATCCTCTTTTTTAGATCCCAGTGTCACGCACTGGGATGACATTGAAGAGCTAGATGAAATCGAAGGGTTGGATGATACTGAAAAATCGGCTTCAACCTCCTTCTCAACCTTGGTATTGATGGCAGAAGCTAAATCAAGTGCGCTTTTATCTTCCCCTTCCTCTAACATTAGAGCTATCAGTTGATTTACAGGCACACCACTTGTTCCTTCCGACACTAAAATTTTTGCTAAAACTCCTTCATCGACAGATTCAAACTCCATTATGGCTTTATCAGTCTCAATTTCAGCGATTACATCACCTATTTCAACTTTATCTTGTTCTTTTTTACACCACTTTACAATTTTTCCTCCAGTTTTACTCATTGTTGGGGAAAGAGCGGGCATCAATATTTCTATAGGCATTTATTCTGCATTAAAAGATCTATTTAATTTTTAATTTACTCTTTACCCTATGTCAATCTAATCGTAAATTATGATACTTATATCATCCTAGTACGTGATGCTGGAATCTTGGTTGACTACTGTTATCCTACTATTTCTATTGCTTAGTCCTAGAAAGAGTACAAATAGTAAGATCATCATGAAAATAGACGAATCTGTTATAATGGAAATAGAAAAATGTAGTGCTTACTATCCTCTCACAAACATATAGCTTAGGTACAGAAAAAATTTATATGAGGAGCTGGTTAAATTGATAAAAGATCAGAATTAATAGTAGTTTCCGAATCTTCTGTAGCAGGCTCTTCATGTGAAGCAGAGGACAGACTAACTTCTTTATCCTCTGTTCTCTGTATAGAACTACCACAAAAACTCCTTAACATCTCTTCAGCAGATGAATTTAAAATCTGTATAATAGACTTTTCACTTTGTTCTTTCAGCGATTGATCCATTCTAGAAATCAACTCGGAAAATTCACTACCTTCTTTTCTAGCTTCACTTTCTATCTTATTTTTTATGCTTTCTATATTACTTTGGTTAATTTCTTCTTTCGTTATGTTAAATGAATTAGCAATACCTTGATACTTAATCTCACAATCGCCACAGCCAACTATGCAAAGAGCAATAGAATCGGATATTTCACCTGCAGCCGAATTATGTATAGTGTAAGCTAAGCAATTGTCATGATATTTAATGCCAAGCTGTTGCTCTATCAACTAAGAAATTTCATTTTTTAAAGACATAAAGTACCTCCTTCTTACATTACTGTACCTTATGATTAAAGTACAACAGCTGCTCCTAAATAGCAATCCATATATGGTTTACTTTAATAAAGTATTAAAGTAAGAATCTTTTACATCCTAAAACATAACTTAGATAGGCCAATGTAAAAAAATTTTTAAATGAGAATTATTGTATATATATTACTTATTTGGTAAAATTATTTTGGCAAAATAGCATATAAAAGTTGAGGCTAATTATGAATATTAAAGAACGAAAGGATTTACAACAGGAGTTATTAGGAATTGTTTTCAATATACTCATAGAAAGTGAAGATAGCGCCATGGAAGCTATGGAAACAAGAGCAGTAGAGATAATTAAAAAACTAAAGGAACACATTAATGATGATATAGAGTATGGTGGTTAAAAAAAGCCAATTTTAGATTGGGTTATTGTTTGTGATTCTCAGAATAATGTCAGACTAAATAACAAGTCGCTATTAAAATTTGAGAAGGCAATTAAGGATATTGGAGGAAGAGCACCGCTAAATGAAATAAAAAGTACAATAAGATTATTAGTAGAACAAGCACAGCTAAATCATGTTAGAATTAGAGGTGAGAGAGAGAAGTACCACTAAACCTCTTTGAGGAAAACATAATAATGAGAGAGCGAAGAAGGGCAAGAGAACAACAAATGTGGCCAAATTTTATTAGAGAAAGAGAAGCGTCATTGAATCTCTTTGGAAACAGGGATGAAAATGTAATAATGAGAGGACAAATGAGGTCACGCTATATTAGGCGTATTAGACGTGAAAGAGAAGTACCACTTAGTTCAAAAATAGGACAATTAATTGGTGTAGTTTCATCCATAATTGTAGGTGCTTTCATTGGTATAATGGTTGGTATGGTCATTGCTGGTTTATGTATTGAGCTTTGTGTAATCACCACTGCAGAACCGATTCTTCTCATCATGGGTGCTACTGCTGTTATAGGAGCTATTGTAGCAGGAACTGCTCCTGTATTAAAGCTAATAGAGATGTTTAAAGGTCAAGAACCTAATCTTTCTCCTAGTAGCGGTCTGGAAAGCTCTAATACTGAATATGCTTATTTAAATAGGCAAAGAGTTATTTAGAAAAAAATTGGAAGAATGTTCAAAAAAGTCCATTTATAAAATACATCGGCTTAACTATGATCTTACAACTTAAGCTAATTAATTAAAAATTTTTGTTTTAGCGGTTAAATAAAGCCAGATCTTATTAGAGAGAGGATCTTCTTATCTCTTCTTTACCTTCATTTTCATTTCTAACAATTTTTTTTCCACTTAATATGTCTCTTATTTCATCTCCTGTTAAAGTTTCAAACTCCAGTAGATTTTCAGCAATGAGCTCCAAGTCTTTCCTACGCTTGGTTAAAATGTCTTTTGCTTTTTCATAGCAAGAAAATACGACTTTCTTTACTTCCTCATCTATAAGTCTTAACGTATCTTCAGAAATTGTCTCAGAATCATGTGTGATTTGTTCGCGATTATGATAGATCGGACCTATTTTGTCGCTCATTCCCCATTTTGTCACCATAGAACGTGATAAATCTGATGCTAGTTTTATATCTGAAGATGCACCGCTTGTGACTTTATCATAGCCAAAAATTAGCTCTTCTGCCACACGTCCACCCATTGCAACAGTTATATCTGCTAGCATCTTTTCTCTTGTGAGGGACACTCTATCTGTTTCTGGTAGTCTCATAACTAAACCGAGTGCTCTACCACGTGGAATAATTGTTGCTTTGTGTATAGGATCAGAAGCAGGCATATTAACTGCAACTACTGCATGACCAGCTTCATGGTAAGCAGTAAGCTTTTTTTCTTCTTCTGTAATGACTAAGGACCTTCTTTCCATGCCCATCATCACTTTATCACGTGCATACTCAAAATCATCCATGGTAACAATTTTCTTATTTCTTCTTGCAGCAATAAGCGCAGACTCATTCACTAAATTTGCTAGATCAGCCCCTGAAAAACCTGGCGTTCCCCTCGCAACTGTTTTTACGTTTACATCTGGTGCTATCGATATTTTCTTTATATGCGTATTTAATATTCTCTCACGCCCATTTATATCAGGTAAAGAAATAGTAATCTGTCGATCGAAACGACCAGGTCTAAGTAGTGCTGGATCTAGGACGTCTGGACGGTTAGTTGCAGCAACTATTATCACACCTTCATTAGACTCGAAACCATCCATCTCAACCAGTAACTGGTTTAATGTTTGTTCCCTTTCGTCGTTACCGCCACCAAGACCGATGCCGCGATGCCTACCTACTGCATCTATTTCGTCTATGAAAATTATACAAGGAGCATTTTTCTTGCCTTGATCAAACATATCCCGGACACGGCTTGCACCAACACCGACAAACATTTCAACGAAATCAGATCCAGAAATACTAAAAAACGGTACATTAGCTTCACCTGCAATTGCACGAGCAAGTAGAGTTTTACCAGTTCCAGGGGAACCAATTAAAAGACATCCTTTTGGTATCTTCCCACCTAACACTTGAAATTTTTGCCTTTGTTTAAGAAAATCAACAATTTCAACCAACTCTTCTTTTGCTTCATCAATCCCAGCAACATCATCAAATGTCACTTTTTTTCCAGTAGTCATAAGCCTAGCTTTTGATTTGCCAAAGCTTATAGTTCTATTACCTCCTGCTTGCATTTGTTTAAAAAGGAAAAGTAATAAACCGATAAAGATAAGCGTCGGAACCCATTGAATAAGTAATCCACCAATTATACCTATTGCAGAGTCTCCAATTGAAAAGGAGAACTTCACTTTCCTATCATGCAAACTTTTTATTAAGTCACTATATATAACACCACTTGAGTTAAAGGCTGACCCATCCCTAAACTTCCCTTCGATGCTTTGGTTTCTTATTGTAATATTTTCTATATCATTATCTTCTAGTCTAGTTAAAAATTCTGAAAAAGGTATGGTTGTTTTACTCTTACTTATACTTCCGCTAAATTGAATATAAGCAACTGAAATAAGAACAATAATCACTAACCAGATCAATAAGCCTTCTAAAAATTTTTTCATTTACATTTCTAATTAAATACTAATCAAGCTTACCAAATTTTGCTTTATTGTGCTATTAATAATGCATTGAACTTTATCGTCATTGGTATTTTTTCCGTTATAATTTATATCAGGATAAGCAAGCACCTTTCCATCTTTTTGTACTGTAGGCAAAGAGTAGAAAACTTCAGGGCAGCAGTTGTAATCCTTCAGAAATTCAGGAACTTTTTGTGTTTTTTTTAGCGGAGCAATAGTTACTGAACACTTCTGATTGCTAAGTATTGTACAGCTAAATCTATTGTCCCATTCAATAGGGACATTTAATGTTAGGTGTACAGTAATTTCCTGTATCTTTGATGATTCTCTCATTATCAAGATGCTCCCTCCATATTTTCTTATTTTGCACCCAGAGAGTGTACAGTTAATATCACTATCTTTTTGCGATATTTTGTTAAATATTGCGATAAGGCTACGGTACCTTGGCTTATAGTGCTTGTTGACAATTGCCATTATAGAATAAAGAAGAAGCCTTAAAGCTATTTCCTCTGGCAGTTTATAAAGTTCATCTAGTTTAATTTCAATATAACCAAGATCATGAATATTAACGCAGTCATTAAGTGCAAGGCGTGTGTAGTGCATCAACGCTTTTGCAGCTCTTTTCATATGAAGGGCTGTGAGGCATATTCGCTCTGTTAAAATCTCTTGATTGTCACTTGCTTTAAGTAAGTTACGGTATAAAGTTCGTCTGTATTTTAAGTCATAATTGCTTCTATCTTCGATCCATTTTAACCGGTGAAGATTAGCGTACTTTTCTATTTCACTACGACTAAAATTTAATAACGGCCTAAATATATAAATACCATTTAAGAAAGATTTGTAATCCATTGATGATAATCCATCTACGCCACTACCTCGCTCCAATCTTAATAAGAACGTTTCTGCTTGATCATCTTTGTGATGAGCAACGAGCAAACATTTAACATTATTGTTTTTACACCACTCTTCTAGTAACTTATATCGTGCTTTTCGTGCCTGTAACTGAATATTACCTTTAATATTTTGCTTCTCCCAATTTAATATGAACGATTCCTTTGCTCCAAGTTCTTTTGCATAACTTATAACAAAATCAGCTTCTTTTTGGGACTCTGAACGTAACCCATGATTTACTGTTAATGCTATAGGAAGTGAAAGCTTGTTTTTTTTTGCCCAGTTAGTCATTAAGTGCAGTAAGACTATACTATCTACACCACCTGATACTGCGACTGCGATTTGGTTATGGAAAGCAAAGCTATTAGCTATATTTTGAAATAATAACTCTAATTTCATTATGTTTCTTGATGGCCAGATAGTCTCTACGTCATACAGCGACTTATTTGTGGTATATATAGATCCCGCTAACAAGTAGCGGAATTGCTCTCTTTTGTCATCCCAGTGCTTGACACTGGGATCCAGGTTTTAATGCAAGAAACTACTTCTTTATTCCAGAAAATGAAAATTCCACTCTACGATTTTTAGCATGCTCTTTTTCATATTTAGAATTTCTAGAATCATCTTTTACATTAACCAAAGGCTCAGTTTCACCTTTAGAAGCAGTTTTTATTCTATTTTCTAGATAAGGTGTACAGCTGACCATAAATTTTTTAGCTGCATCTGCTCTTCTAGCTCCTAGTGCAAGATTATACTCGTGAGAACCACGATTGTCAGTATGACCAGTTAAAGTGACCTTTGCGTCAGGATTATTTTGTAACACTTCCATCACGTCAAGTAATGCATCTGCACTCACTTCACTGATACTAGATTCATCATAACCAAAGAAAACTCTTTTATCACCTATCTGCTTAACAACAGCATTCATTTTATTTGTCGTATTTACTCCTTTTTTAGGGCAAGAACTTACACCAGTAAGCAGTAAACAAAAACAACACATTATAATCAGTCTACTCCACATCACTAAACCTCCATAAATTTAAAATATAGTGCGTAATTTTAATTTTAGTACTAATAATCCCTCTATACTAGAATAGAGTCAAGGGAAATAAAATACTAAATGTTTTCTTTACAATCTTATAATTAATTTTCTGATAAGATGCTCAATTCTTAGCAATGAAGTACAATAAAAGAATAAAAATACAATTTTTTATTGTACTTTAAGCAAATATACTTTTAACTTTATTATTAATCTATTACGATATTAAGCGGATGTTTCAAAGCAATGAATAAAAATGAGATCTTATAAGTTTCTAGAGGAAGTATTACATAAGGTAAGGAATATCGAAAACATACTAAAACTACTAAGCAAAAGCCAACTGGATATAGAGGATAAGATCGAGCAAATGTGTCTTCTAGAGGAAATCAGACATGAAATTATCTCTCATGATGCAATAAAGGAATCATTAGCGAATGCTCTTAAGAATAAAAAGAGTGCGAATATTCAGCAGCTAAAGTTAATAGAGGGGATACACAAAAGCAGCAGTGCTATTCCTGTTGATTTAGTAAAATCTTTGTCCAAAGCTAAGATTGAATGCCAAAACTTATGGAGGCTAACTAATTCTGAAATTAGTAACTTAGAAAAGCTGAAAGAATGCTTTACTAACCTAATTAAGCTTACTCGTGAAGCAGCTTCTATAAAATCGCAGCAATTAAAGCGCTCAAACTATGAGTCATTGCTTGCTGACTATGACTCTAATATCACAGAAAAGAACATAAAGGAAATATTTCCTAAGCTAGGTAAATTTTTTAGTGAAAATGTAGAGAAAGTAACTCAAAAGCAGAAGAAGGATAAGGTTACTAATATACAAAAAGTTACGGTTCAGAGACAGATTGAACTTGGTTCCTTATTCTTACAGCAAATGAGTGTTACACCAAATGAGATTTCCATTTCTTATTACGATCCTATCGATTATGATGAATCTGACCTTTGTTATGGTTTATTTTTACTTTTACGGCATACTGGTTATGCAATTCATCAAAAATGTTTAGCGCAAAATTCTATAAAGAGCTCAATTACAAAACATATTATGTATGAAACTCAAGGGTTATTCATGGAAAGGATCATTGGAACATCCAGAGAATTTATTGAGTTCATTCAACCACACATAAAGGAGAAACTTTCTACAAAAGGCAAAATTAATAGTAGTGTTGAAAATTTGTATTTGATTTTCAATAAAGTAAATCTTTCATCTTTTTTGAAGAATGCGGATGAATTTAGTTTATTGGCTCACATTATGCTAAGAACTAAATTAGAACAAGATCTAATAAATGGTACGTTAGAAGTTAAAGATCTACACGATAAATGGTTGGAAGGTATGAAGCATTACAAGATTTCAGTAAAAGCTAAAAATGAGCTAGACACTTATTTTCAAGATGAGTATTGGATAAGTGGTGTTATAGGCTACTTTCCTATTAAAGTCATAGCGTTAATCGCTGCTGTGCAGTTTTTTTCTTTCATTAAGAAAAATCATTACGGATTTTTAGATTCTATAGTAAAAGGAGATTTCAGTTTACTTATCGATTGGTTCTCTAAAAATGTATATAGTGCAAATTATGGCTTTTTGGAACAGCTAAAAAAGGTAACAGGTAGGGATTTAGATATTGAGTGCTACACTAGTTACTTATCTGAAAAGTATAATTTGTCTCAATAAATGGTTTTCTTGAGTTGTGTATGAGTTTTGTTCAGAATTTAATCAGAAATTTTTTTACTTTCAAAGGTTTATTTGCTAGCGATATTGCTATAGATCTTGGTACTGCAAATACTTTAGTTTATCAGAAAAGTCAGGGGATAGTGCTTGATGAACCCTCAGTTGTAGCAAGAGTAAAAGAAAAAGGAAGTTACGTTCCTTATGCTTTTGGCAAAAAAGCTAAGATGATGCTCGGAAAAACACCTGGAGAAATAGAAGCGATAAGACCCTTGAAAGACGGAGTTATTGCTGATTTTAAAAGCGCGGAAGAAATGTTAAAATATTTCATACGCAGCGCAAACACAAGATTCACTGTTAATAAGCCTAGTATTATCATATGTGTTCCATCTGGATCTACACCAGTTGAAAGGCGTGCTATACAAGATGCAGCAGAAAGTGCTGGTGCAAATGAAGTATTCTTAATTGAAGAACCAATGGCTGCAGCAATTGGGGCTGGACTTCCAGTTACCGAACCTGAAGGTTCTATGATTGTTGACATAGGAGGTGGTACAACTGAAGTTGCAATTATTTCTTTAGGTGGAATTGTTTATTCACGTTCTGCCAGAGTAGGTGGTGATATTATGGATGAGGCAATAAAGTCATACATTCGTGAAAATCATAAGTTATTGATTGGCGAAACAACTGCTGAAAAAATTAAGAAAAACGTCGGTTCAGCCAGTCTGCCAGTTGAAAACAACAAAGAGGGAATGATAATTAAAGGCAGGGATTTAGTGAGTGGTATGCCAAAAGAAATGCTTTTATCAGAATATCAAGTTGCAGAGAGCCTAATAGAGCCTGTACATCAGATAATTTCTGCTATTAGAACTGCACTGGAGAGTACTCCACCCGAACTTTCTTCTGATATAGTTGATAGAGGAATAATTTTATCTGGTGGAGGTGGGTTATTGCGCAACTTGAGTAAAGTTATTAGTGAAACAACAAAATTACCAGTTCGTGTTGCAGATGATCCACTTTGTTGTGTTGCCCTGGGTAGCGGAAAAGTACTTGAAAACATGGACTATTTTGGCCATGTTTTATTCAAGCAAGATTAAATTGTTTTTGAAGGCAGTTTATCGAATTGTTTTGATGGAATTATGTAATATAAATGAGATCCCAGTGTCACGCACCAAGTAATTTAAAGGCAACTTCCAGCAGGAAGGGGTGTCATCCCAGCGCTTGACACTGGAACTTGACTACAAATAAGTATGCTGTTTCGATGAAATTGTGTAATAGAAACTGGATTCCAGTGCTTGACACAGGTTTGTGTTTATAAATTATATGCTAAAAGAATTTGAAATTGAACCTTTATTAAAAGATAAAGCTCCGCATCAAACTAAGGCTATTGTTGCAATGTCCGGGGGAGTTGATAGCTCCGTTGCTGCAGCACTGCTGTATAACCTTGGGTACGAAGTGATAGGTGTGACTCTTCAGCTCTATGGCAGTGATGGTAATGCGAGAAAGGGTGCATGCTGCGCTGGACAGGATATTTATGATGCCAAATACGTGGCTGAAAGTGTTGGCTTTCCCCACTATATTTTAAACTACGAGGAAATATTCAAAAAGGAAGTAATAGAGGATTTTGCAAATACCTATATGCGTGGAGAAACTCCCATACCGTGCGTAAGGTGTAACCAAACAGTAAAATTTCGCGATCTATTGCAAGTTACAAAAAATCTTGGTGCGGATGTGCTCGTAACAGGACATTACGTAAGAAGATTAGAAGAAAATGGTGAGGTAAAATTGTGTAGAAGCATCGATAAAAGTAAAGATCAAAGTTATTTTTTGTTTGCAACTACTGAGGAGCAGTTAAAGCTTTTGCGATTTCCATTAGGTGGGTTCTATAAAAGTGATATAAGAAAATTAGCAAAGTATTTTGGCTTACAAATTTCTGAAAAGCCGGATAGTCAAGATATATGCTTTGTTTCCGAAAGCTATAGTAAAACAATAGCTAAATTAGCTCCACAATCTGTACAGAAAGGTAAAATAGTAGATATTCATGGAAAAGTGCTAGGTGAGCACAGCGGCATAGTAAATTTTACAGTGGGACAGAGAAGAGGCCTCTGCATCGCACACAATGAGCCTCTTTACGTGATAAAAATTAATACAGAAAATAATGAAGTTGTAGTAGGCCCGATCAATGCTCTAATGCAAAAAAAGATATTGGTCAAAGAGTTAAATTGGTTAGAACAACCAAAAGAAGGCATGGAAGTAACTGTGAAGCTTAGGTCATCACATGCAGGAAGCTTAGCGACAATATATTCAACTGACGAAAAGAACAAAGCCTGTGTAATTTTAAACGACGATTACTTTGGCATCAGTCCAGGTCAAGCCTGTGTAGCATATAAGGGCGAACAAGTTATAGGTGGAGGTTGGATATGCTCCTAACTTGGTGGTTTAATTTTTTAATGCAGAATGTAAACATACAATAAAATTTATTGCTGTTTTATCCTATATTCTTTATACTATAAAGATAATTATTATATTGTGGACTAGAGGGATGGTTAAAGAAGTTGAAGAGTTAATAAAAATTGTTGGTAAGGGCAATTTACTAGAGGCCGCATTTATTCGTTTGGGCAGTTTTCAACATGCTGACTTACATCATTGCATGGATTGCAGAAATCATATAGGTCTATCCGAATTCATTAATAAAAAAGAACAAGAGCCATTAGATAAATATTTTAACTTAAAATTTAGTCTACAAGGATTGTTTTTAATTTATGTTCAAGCTTATAGAGTTCTTGCAGAAAATGCTCAGTTCAATACTCAAGAAGTAATTGATAAAATATATGCTGCAGTTGAAAGTAAAAAAATACCTACTCTTTGTGACACTTCGAAGAAACTGCTAAGGGAAATTGTAGATCAAGTAGAATTGACAGAAGATCAAAAAAAACTAAAGCTTTTTAATATTCTAGCAAATCCGAAAGGTGAAGCTCTATTTAACAATAATGATGACTTTGAGAAACAAGTACTCAATAATGTTAAAAAGTTACTCAAAATAAGCTATGCAAATGAATTTGATAAAGAGTTTAGCTTATGTAAAGAGGTAATAAATCATTATTACTCGATTCACAGTATAAAAATAGATAAAGACATAGCATTACTATTTTCTAGTTATGGTATATTTTCTACATGTACTGGAAATGGAGATATTTTATCACTCAATCAATATATTAATGAGAAAGCTAGAGTAATCAACACACCACTATATTACAGTTACATCTTACAGTTAATAAACGTATTAAGCAAAATTGAGTTACCGTATAGAAATGGATTCACCAAGTATACACTTAATTATAGAGGTATAAGTGAATTGAACGGGACATTTACAGCTGCAAGAGAGCAAGACAGTCAAGATTCTCTATATCCTAAAAATATCAAACGTACTCTAGAGCAACTACTAAAAAACCAAAATAGTGATGCATTTGAACAATTAGTAACAAACCCTGAGAATACGTATTACTCAGTGCCACAAAGTGAATGCAGACTAAACTCTACTATCAGTAACAAAAAAAACAAAAATCATAAAAACACATTTTGTAAATTAGCTTTAGGTATGTTTATATTGTCTATTGGATTATATACTGCTGATTATTTCTTTATGGAGCAAAAGTTATTCAACTCAATAACAAATATTTTGCCACAAAATAATCTCATCAATTTCATAGTTGCTGCAGTACTTACTATCGTAATAGTATATGCTTTATTTCAACTACTAAAATCACCTCAAGAACCGCCACATTCAACGATCAATGATACAACTATTAACAGTTTTGCAAATGGTCCTATGCAATCATGAATCTCTACTTATGAATGATAAATGTAGCACTTTTAAAGTGTATGCTATATAATATCTTCTCTTGAATAACGAGGTAATCCATGGATTTAAGCAAAGTAACAACAAAACCAGATGAAATAAATGTAGTAATTGAAATAGGCGCAAATGCTGAACCCGTAAAGTATGAATTTAATAAAGAGCTCGGATTATTACAAGTTGACAGATTTTTGTCTACTTCAATGACTTATCCTTGCAATTATGGATTTGTACCAAATACATGTGCAGGTGATGGTGATCCTGTGGATGTTTTGGTGCTCACTCAATTTCCTTTAGCGTCTGGAGTTTTGATATCAGTGCGTCCAGTAGGTGCATTACTTACCAAAGACGAGAAAGGAGAGGATGAAAAAATATTAGCCGTACCTATCTCTAGTGTTGATAGCTATTATGACAATATAAACAACTATTCTGACCTACCTAAAAGCTTACTAGATAAAATAGCTCATTTCTTTTCTCATTATAAAGATTTAGAAAAGGGAAAAACGGTGACAGTTGGAGAATGGGCTGATGTAGAAGAAGCAAAAAAAATCATTGAAAAAAGTAGAAATTAGTTTGCGTTGATTTAGCCTTAAATTACAGTTATTCGGAAAAATGTTGTTGTTTTTAATGGGTAAATATTGGTATCCGTTCAGGATAGCGGCAAGGTAGTATAACCATAGAGTAAAAGTGAGTTTACAACAAATGGTGTCATCCCAGTGCTCCGACACTGGGATCCAGTTTTTCATATAATCTCATCACAAACGTTTATTTTAATTTAAGACCAATACCTAATTTAGAATCAAAATTCCTGGATTCCAGTGGGCTTTGTTGCATAGGTCAAATAAAAAGAACTGGCAGTTACTGACAAAATTCACTATAAGACAAGCATTTAACCTACTAAAGAAAAATATGCCACAAAAAATGAGAGTCAGTAACTGCCATGAATATAACAAATTTCTCCAAGAGAGGGGAAATATTTTTTATTACGTCAATGATGCCATAGAAAATTGGTACGAAAAAGGTCCAAAAATGGCTGGTGGCAACTATATTTATAGCGATAAGGTCGTGATTCTGGTTCACATAATAACTTATTTATTTAGAATAGATCTGAGACAAACAGCGGGATTTATAGCAGGGTACCTTGAGCAAGTAAGGAAAAACTTGCAAGTTATTAGCTATTCCCAGGCCTCAAGAAGGCTTAAAAAACTTAACATCAAAATTAATGATCGAAGACATGATAAAAATAATACAGAAGATATTGAGATTGCCATAGATAGTACTGATCTACAATAATATTCCAGGTCATAGCAAGGCAAATGGTACAGATAGAAAGTATCGCTGCTATGAGCAAACAAGAAAACTGCATGTAATGCTAGAGATAGGTAGCAAAAAAGTTATAGCAGCAAAATACAGTGGCGGAGTTTATTCTGACCACTATGGAGCATGTGATCTTATTGCAAGGATTGATGTTAAATATAATATAAGCACACTATATGCAGACAGGGCATATAATCGAAAGAAGTTATACAAACTGTGCGATGAGCTTGACATAAAGACAAGGATTCCTCCGCAAAATAATGCAATAGAGCATCCAAAGTTGGATTATATGGATGAGAGAAATTCTACAATCAAGCTCATAAAGTCATATGATGAAGATGGTATGAAGAGGTGGAAAAAAGAGATAAATTATGGGAAGAGATCTTATATAGAAAGTTTTTTCTCGCGACTGAAGCAAACATTTGGGTTTAGTTTTAGAAACAAATCTGAGGTTAATCGTGAGAGAGAACTGCTACTCAAGTGTTATTTGCTTAACAAATTTACTGATATAGGCATGGCTAAATTTGAGATAGCTTCATGAATTTATTCCACGTTACCTATTATCCGAAGAGTGATGCAACAAAGCCATTCCAGAATCAAGTGCTGGAGTGGAATGTTATCCAAGTAGCTGACAATGGCATGACATCACCATAAAGGAATCAGTGTCAGCTACTTGAATGACATCATTTATTCCTCTAGTCGTCTTTTCTCTTTTTCTTATTTTACTACTCTGCCGAACGGATACAATTGAATATAGTATAGTCTTCTGTTCTGACGAGAATAGTTTTATTCCATCCATCAAAAAATGCTAAATTGAGGTATGTATCACCCTTATAGGGCTTGTGAATTTCAGTTATAATAAATTCTGAGATTAGGTTATGCTCTAAAAAAAGGTGTGCTATTTGTGCCCCACCAATCACAAAGACTTGAGAACTACTTTGAATTGACAGAAATTCTTGCATGGAAGAGACAACAGTACATTTTGGACCTCTATTAAAACACTTGTTACGGGAGAAAACAATAGGTGTACGATTCTTTAGTATGCTTTGAGGCACGGTTTCAAATGTCTTTCTTCCCATCACAATAATTTGTTTGTCGGTCACTTGACAAAAATGTTTAAACTCACTTGGATAACGCCAGGGCAAATCATTATTTATTCCAATTACCCCATTAGGGTCAACAGCCATAATTCCAATAATCTTCATCCTTTTAAGACAGCTTGGGCTACAAAAAATCTCATGTGGTCGCGTACATTATGCACTCTAAGGAAATCAACCTTATTTTGCAGTACAGCAGATGTAGCAATTGTTTCTAAATCTCTATTAGAGGGAGATTCTATGGAAAAAGAGGAAATAAATGACTTTCTGGAATGGCCAACTAAAACCTTGCAGCCAAAATTTTGTAAAGTTTCTATACTGCGTAAAATCTGAATATTCTGATACATAGATTTGCCAAAACCAATACCAGGGTCAATAATTATTGAATTTTCATCAAAACCCAGGCCTAGTAGTTTGTTAATGCTCTTCTCTGCCCAATTATTTATGATATCAATTGGGTCAGTGTCATGTGGAATAATATTGTCCTTATGTGGTGGTATCGAAAGTGAATGCATAATAACGACACTACACCCACTACTAGCAACTTCTTTTAAGGTATTACTACTCAGATCTCCCTTCTGATCATTTACCCAGGCAATATTGTAGTGCTTCAAAACGTTTAAAATAACGTCTGGCAAAAAACTATCAATGCTGACTTCAATATCACCATTTTTCATATAGTCGCTAAGATTATCAAGTACTGGTTTTAGACGTTCATACTCTTCCTCTGGCGTCTTTATTGAAGCTCCAGGCCTTGTTGATTGAGCTCCAAGATCAACTATGCTTGCACCATCTGATACCAGCTGCAATGCCTGCTTGGTTGCTCGATTCGCATCATAATAAAGACCACCATCTGAAAATGAATCAGGGGTAATATTGACGATACCCATAAGCTTTGGTGAAAGCGTAAAACTCTTTGAAAAACAGTCTTGAACATTGAAAGCAAAGGTTTTGTTAACCATTGCCATCAAGTGGAGCAAAAATGGTCTATTTACTAATTCTGGGTGAGGAATTTTAAGGTCAGGTATATCAAGCGTTAGATCATCCCATAACAAAATATCTAAATCAATAACACGAGGTGCCCATTTTTCGTAGACTTGTGGACGACCAATATCACATTCGATTTGTTTTAAGCCTTTTAGTAGCTCCTCAGGAGAAGAAGAACAACTTCCATAGACAATCATGTTGAGAAATGGCTTGTTCCAATCAGGTGGAGCACCATTTGGTAAAATAGCCTTAGTTTCTAGAATGATCGAAGACTTTAAGTCTTTTAAATAGCGCTTCTTTATTAACTCAGTAGCTCTTTGTAAATGGGAAAGGCGATTCCCTATATTTGATCCAATAGAAATATAGATCATTCTTGCAATTCATTACAGTAAGTAAAAAAAACGCCCCCATGCACACCAGGAACTGGTGGTGCGATTTTGTGAGTAGTCACCCTGACAGAAGAAATAATATGCTTCTTTCGCAGCAAAAGGTTATTAATGGCTCTGTATATCTCATGAGTTAAATGCTCGATTAAATTAAATTGCTTGCCCTGAACAAGAGATTGAATATTTTGCACTACTTCCAAATAGCAGATAGTATCTTTAAGTTGATCAGTTGTAAGCCCTGAAGGAGGAGATTTAAAAGTGAAATCAACGTCAATACTCACCAATTGGGGAGAAGACTTCTCTTCTGCACTACATCCCAAATGAACCCAAAGCCGTAAATCAGATATAAGAAGATTACATGCTACCACTGAATTTAGTATCTACTTATAATTAATGACAAACATCAACATTCATCATGCCATCAAGAAAACCCCATAAGAGTTTTGCTCCTTTTTCAGCGCCTTGCATAACTTTCTCTTGTTCTTCTTCGTTTAAATCTGCAATAAGGTTTGCACATTCTTCAGAATGCCACTCATCAGCTTCCATATGAACGGTAAAAAATTTGAGAGAACGCTCATCATTTATTGAATAGTGTTTTTTCAGACCTTCAATTTTAGATTTAGAAACCTCTGGAGTTTGACGTTCATAAGCGTACAGAGCTCCAAGACCTTCTACAAAACCTGATCTTACAATATCAAAGTAACCGTCAACTAATTCTCGTGTCTCCTTAACCTGTGCATCCTCAAGAAGTTGAGATCGTGCTACTCCCAGTCCTTCAGCAAAACGCTGCCATAATTCTGGGTGATTCTCGTCGCCTTGTTCTTCCTCTATTAAATTACCAAGTAAAACTTGCCGCATTTTCAAATTTGGACACAAGGAATGTATACCGCTGATATAACGAGGAAAAGCAGCAACATGGTGATAATATTCCTTAGCGTAGGTTTGCAGAGCCTGCAGGCTTAAGCTACCTTCATTCCATGACTCGTAAAACGGGTGCTTTAATAAGTGTAAACTATCTAATTGATTATTAAGTGATTGAACAAATGTCATAAATAAATAGTAAATTGTTTTAGGCTACGTTTAGGTTTATCAAATGTCAAGAGGCATTTCTCACTACTACTTTAATTCCAATAAATATAAAGATAGATATGCTATAAGTTAATTTTTTAGTAAAATTGATTTTTTCTAAAATTTTATGTATTATTAAATCAATATAATGAAAAACGCAAAATGAAAGTAACAGAAGAAAATACAATAAAAATTAGGGAAGAGTTCGTAGAAGTTCAAAATGGAATGCGAATTCAAAAGATAGTGATGTCAAACTCGAAGAGCAGTGCAGATAGCAGAAAGAAAAAGCATATAGTTTACTTTCCAGGGCTTACATATACTTTTGAAAAAGAGCCAAATGAAGACAAAAGTGAATGGAATTGGGCAGCTGAAGCAGGTATGGATGTTCACCTTATTAATTTTCCTGGTTCTGGAAAAAGCAAAGGCCATTCTTTAAACGGTCGAAATCGAGTAAATGCAGGAATTGGAGTCATTTCAGATCTTCTAAAGCAAGGCATTCACCCAGACAATATAGTACTGTATGGAAGCTGTGCTGGAGGACCAATAGCTGCGGAGGTTTATAAAAAGTTTAAAAAAGATGACAATATTCATTTAAGATGCATTATCAATAAATCCTTTAGCTCATTCAAAAAACTTGTAGTGAAATTACTACACATATCAAAACCTAAATGGCTATTTCCTCCTATAATAAAATTCATACTCAAATGCTTTGGTTGGCACTTTAAGCCACACACAATAGTAAACGACATTACTCCATACACAATTTGTTTTAACTTAGAGAACGATGGCTTTATTAGTAAGCAGGCAAATATAGGTACTAAAATTGCTGACATAGAAAAAAGTCATAGGAAAAAAAACTACCAAAAAAAAGAAACTTTTGAAGGTTTTGAGCAATATAAAGAGTTTTTTATGGAGCATGCCAACTTAGCTAAAATAAAAAACCTTGAACCTGAAGTTGGAATAATGAAAAAATGCTGGAATAAGTTTCTATCGTTACTACCTATTAAGGCAGATGATATTCACTTTTCTTCGATTACAGAATTGTGCTCATCAAGTGAACACAAATACACTATTCCTGAGCTGATTTCACTCTTTTTAGAATTCACAGATAATTATTTTGAAAAGAAGGGCTCTCTCAATCAAGAGAAACAACCAGAGATAAAAACAGAAGCGATATGTGGAAAGAATAGTGAAAAAGAAATAGAGGAAAAGAAACAGTATTTTACCAATTTAAAGAATTATTCAATAAGTCAAAGTATATCTAAAAAGCTAACATCTCTGCAAATATTGAAATAAGTGTTTCTTTTGTGATTAAAAAAACATTGCATCTAGAGTATCTGCCATAAGTGATAATTTTGTGCTTTCATCATAGAGATTGTTTTCACTAGCTAATAATTTCTCACTAATTTGTGGATAAAGTTTAGAAACGTACTTCTCATAGCATTTATCTAGGCATTCTTGGTCTGTCCGTTTTGTTTTGTAGGAATGGCATTTCTGCTTACATTGATTATATCTAAATTCAATCCCTTTCTCTTTGTTTGATGCTTGTTGTTCCATAATACTCTTCAATTTAAATGATATTAATATTAGCATACAAATATGAACATTATGCTAATATCATTACTTTTTAGGTATACACGGCAAATTTATGCCTGGAAACAGTTTTTGGTTATTTCCTAGATTTTCTTTATAAAAACCAAAGGCGCCAGTTGGTTTTTATTAGCTAAGGTAAAGGTCAAATATCTGGAATTCTGGACATAAAATCCTCCTGTATAAATTAGAAAAAAATGCAGCGCACATATGACAGACGTGTGTATACGCTACGTTTTTTATTGAAAAGTTAATTGAAAGTCTGCAGACAAAGATAAATTTTTGAGCTCTTAAAATATCTCTAATCGCAATTATAATTAGATTGAAAATATGCGGAAGTAATTTTTATATAATGGAATTTTCAAACACTAACAACCAAGTACTTTAATAAGGCAAAAAGCTTATCTAAGAGAGTAGGCCTTGCAATTGTATCAATAGCGGTGGGATTGGTAGGACTCGAACCTACGACCAATTCGTTATGAGCGAACTGCTCTAACCGACTGAGCTACAATCCCTTTTATTAACACTTATAATACACGCAAAAGGAAATTTGTCTACTCGCTTATTTCACTATCAACCCAACTGTGTAAATCATTTATTGCGCCAATTTTGCGTGCAATTTCCTTACCATCTTGAAATATGATTAAAGTAGGTATAGATTGAACTCCATACTTACTTGGCACTTCAGTTTCTCCATCTATGTCAAACTTACAGATTTTGATCTTGTCTTTTCTATCCTTGGCTAACTGCTCGATACGTGGCATCAGACTTTTGCATGGTCCACACCATTCTGCCCAAAAATCTACCAGCACAAATCCTTTGTGGTTAGCAACTTCAGATTCGAAATTTTGATCATTTACCGCTTTAATATCATCACTCATAAAATACCTAAATTTTTATAAATATAGCGTATCAATTAACAGCTGATCAACTAAATTTTTCTGGATTCAAGTGAAGTGATTACATCTGATGATTAAAGATATCTACACTCCCCCAACCCATTGAATCTAGCTCAATACGAGTAGGAAGAAATGCAAAGCACTTTTCGGCTAATTCTTTTCTATTTTCACGTTCTAGCATTAAATCTAGCTTTTCCTTTATTCTATGAAGATATAAAACATCAGATGCAGCATAACTTTTTTGCTTGTCTGTTAAATTTTCATTTCCCCAATCAGAAGATTGTTGTTGCTTGTTTAGTTTTATATCAAGTAGTTCTAAGCACAACTCTTTTAAGCTATGACTATCTGTATAAGTGCGAACTAAACGTGAGGCTATTTTCGTGCAATAGCAAGGCAGTGCCCAGGTTTTTAAATAATAATGTATTATGCTTACATCAAATCGCGCAAAGTGAAATATTTTGGTTATATTTTTATCCTCTAATATTTTTCTCAAATTTGGAGCTGTATAATCGTTTTTGAATTGAATCAAATGAGCGTTGCCATCACCAAAAGAAAGCTGCACAAGGCATAATCTATCTCTGCTATGCAGTAGCCCCATTGCCTCTGTATCAACAGCTATAGATTTTATATCACTTGGTATTGCACTGGCTGGCAGGTCGTCTTTATATACAAATATTCTCATAAATTTAATATGTTTTATGACACATATAATAATCAAAAATGAGCTTTAAGTATACGAAAAGATCATAGAAAATTGGCTCTCATGATTTTCATGCATGTAGGGTTTACAAATTATGATACGCACCTATAATAAGAATAAGCAGAATTTAACTGCGGGAGTAGCTCAGTTGGTAGAGCGCAACCTTGCCAAGGTTGAGGTCGAGGGTTCGAACCCCTTCTCCCGCTCTTTGAGTTTTAATCACACTTAATCATAAAAAAATGAATTGATTTATCTAAGAAATTTAGCTCTACTAGAAAAGTTTTTTAGAAATTTATATTTAAGGAGATTATATGAAAAAAGATGATGCTGATGCTATAGCCCGTTTAACAGTTTTAGGCATAGGAGCAACAACAATAGGAGCACTTACAGGTTTAGGACTCAGTTTTACAGCTTTATCACCATTGGTAATGGGTGGAATTATTGCTGCAATTCCGGTAGCCTTACTTTCATGTATAATAATTTATAATGACAATTTTTCCAAAGAAGTTTTTTTTATTGGTGCTTGTTTATGTGCTGCAAGCTTTGCAACTGGAGTTAGTCTTGCTGCAACTGCTGTTTTCCCTGGTGCAATGCTTGGAATGGGATCGGCAGCTTTAGCAGGTGCGGTGATAGCACCCATAGCATTAATCGCAGGGTTACTTGTAACACGTGTTATTGAATCAATAGCTGAAAAAGTGAATGATTATATTATATCACGTATAGTTGAAAAAGTTGGAAAATGTTTTTCTTCAAAAGAGGAAGAAAACGGGCTAGTTAAAGAATAATTAAAAAAAGTTGTTTGACGTTAACGTTTAGTTTTCTTTATAATTTCCTTTGTGAAAGAAGAAAGATGCTTATTTGTAACGATAGCTGGTTTGCCAAATGCTGGAAAGTCAACGCTAATTAACAGCATCGTAGGCAAGAAAATTGCAATTGTCACCCCTAAAGTGCAGACAACAAGGACGCAGGTAAGGGGTGTTGCTATATGCAACAATGCGCAAATTGTTTTTACTGACTCTCCAGGAGTGTTTTCAGCAGAAACAAATCTTGAAAAAGCTTTAGTCAAATCTGCATGGGGAGCAGTTAAGGATAGTGACATTACTTTGTTGCTTATTGATGTAAACAATTACCTAAAAAATATAGAAAGAATAAAAACGATATTTGCACGACTGGAGCGCACAAAAGGCAGATGCATTTTGGTTATCAATAAAACTGATTTAGTAAAGAAATCAGAGCTCAAGATGGCACATGAGCACCTAAATTTGCTTTATAAGTTTGAAAAAATTTTTACGATATCGGCACTGAAGAATGATGGACTTTCTAATTTGATGAATTACTTATCTGAAATTGCACCGATAAGCCCTTGGTTCTATGAAGAAGATCAAGTAACCGATTCCTCAGCTGATTTTTTATCAGCAGAAATTACAAGAGAGAAGTTATTCTTGAACCTACGTGAAGAATTGCCATACTCTACAGCTGTTATAACTGAACAATTTGAGGAAAAAAAAGATAAGAGTTTAGTCATAAAACAGATCATATTTGTATTGAAAGATAATCATAAGAAAATAGTGCTAGGAAAAGACGGCAGTAGCATAAAAAAAATTAATATCGAGGCGCGTACAGAATTGGAAAAGTTATTTGAGTGTAAAGTTCATCTCTTTTTGTTCGTAAAAGTGCGACCTTGGACTGATCGCCCTGAGGAATATATAAGTAATGCTTAATTCTTTGTTGGTATTTGATATTGAAACTATACCAGATGTAAATTCCTGCAAGAATTTACTAAATATTAGTGATGATAGCAGTGTAGAAGAAAAGAGGAACGCATTAACAAAATATCATCTTGAAATAACAAACGGGCAAAACTCTTTTCTGCGTCAGCCCTTCCACCTTGTTGTAGTTATTAGTTTTTTACTTTGTAATATAACACGCCAGAGCGGTTATGAAATGTTCACACTACAAGAAATAAGATCTGGAGGCACAGTAAACTCCAATGAAAAAGAGCTAGTAAAGGGATTTTTTAACTACATATCAGAGAAAAAGCCAAGACTAGTTTCGTTCAATGGGCGCACTTTTGATATACCGGTACTGAAGTACCGTGCTATGGTTCATGGCACTCAAGCAGAATATTTTCACAAAGCTGGCGATAAGTGGAATAGTTACAATCAGAGGTACAGTAGTGATTGGCATTGTGATTTGCTTGAATCTCTCTCTGATTTTGGAGCTTCTGCAAGAATGAAGATGAACGAAGTTTGCGCAGCACTTAATCTTCCCGGTAAGATTGGAGTTGATGGTTCACAAGTTATGGATTTATACGATAGTGGAAAAATACAAGAGATTCGCGATTATTGCGAAACAGATGTGATTAACACCTATTTGATTTACTTGAAGTTCATGCATCATCAAGGAAGAATTACTACAGAAAGCTATAATAAGAGCATAGAAGAACTGCTTTTAGAATGCGAAAAAAAAGAACACCTAAAGAAATTTAAAGAAGAATGGAAAATAACTTCTGGTGAAAATTTTTATATTGAATTTAAATGAGTAGATGCTACAGAGCAATCTAATGATTGCTCTGTATAGTAGTTATAAACTCCTTGTAGTAGAAAAGACATTTTGATGTACCCTTTGCTTAACTTCTGCTTGTTCAAGCTTAGAAAAATTTTCTAAGTTTTTATCTTGGTATTCCTTTTTTACTTTCTCGAAAAAATTTTGTCCACCAAGAATATAATTACCTAAATTAGCAGCATAATATTGAGCATTACCTAAAACTGCACAGTTAATTCGACTTAATATTCTCGAAGGGTAATAAAAGAGAGAAACGTTATTGTTCGATCGGAAATCCTCTTCATCCATTATTTTAATGGCTTCATGATAACCATCTATTTGATGAACAAAATATCCTTCAGGTACTGATATTCTCAATTGTGCACCTACATGAGCATAACCACAAATACCAGGTGATACCGCTGGTACTGGGTCTTGTCTATGTTGAGTTACTCTAATGGTTTTTTCTTGAAGAACATCATTATAAAATTCACTAGCAGTAAGATCAAAAACTCGTGGATCACCAAAAGTTGCAACATGAACATCTTCAGCTCCTTCTGTTTTATTGAGGCATAAAGCAGCTATCTTAGCAATAGCTCCTCCCATACTGTGACCTGTGAGATTAATTTTAAAATCCTTGATTTCTGATCCCTGTTTTTCAGCATGAGATTTTAAAATGCCATACAGATTAGGCCATGAATCCATAAATGAATTATAGAAACCACAATGAATTCTTCCACCTTCAGGTAAAAATTCCGAAGTAGCAAAAAGTACATTTATATCAGTAATTCCATCATTAAAACTCTGGCTCAGACGAGTACCATGGTAGGCTATTGTTATTTCTTTACCTTTTATAAAAACGTGACCAGCATCTTTTTCAAAGCTATTACCAAATGGAATAATTTCATAACCTTCGCTGATGAGTTCAGCTCTAGTTTTATACATTTTTTCAGTAGATGGAACAATTTCAAAATCTTCTACAATTTCAAATTCAGTTTTGTATACTCTTTGAGCTAGGTTGTTACATCTTTTTTTACTTAATTTACCATCATCATCGCCATAGCTTATCTTGCAGAAATTACCCATTTCTAATAATTTCTCTCTATCAAATCCTGCAATTTTTACAATACTTTCATCTATTTTATAGTCAGAAGGTAAAGAACATGGCTCATTTGGATCAGCACGATTTATAAATTCATAATCTTCAATGATCTCAAATTCATCGTCATATTCTTTCATCTCGTATTTGCCATCATCTACTGAAATAGAGTCTGGCTGTTCAGTATTACCTGGCTCTGAGCCTGTAGCAGCACCTGTAGTGCTAAACCAATTGCGTAAAAAACTAAAATCCATAAGTACCCCAATCTGTCAAAAATAAAACAATAATCTACCAACTATAATACAAATTAATATTATTGTCAACAATTTATATTAATAATTTAATCTTTTTATGCTTTTACTTTGAGTAAATTTTACTTCCATAGAATAAGTATAGAGTTATAATACACTAACAAGCAAACCTCTGTACTAAATTTTGGTTAATATAAGCGTTGAGCGTATTAAGAAAGTTGCTTTTAAAGTATTGCATTTTACTTTTATTTTCGCTATAAGGTTGCTTTAAGTTGGATTTTCAACACCTTTATACTATTTATGTTATGATTTTAAAATTTTTTGGGGGCACTTCATGAAAAAATCTATTTATACTAGAACTGCTCTAGCTTCTCTATTGACTTTATGTTCTTTCAGTGGCTTTGCTGCTGACTTTTCTGACGAGAGTATGAAGGAAGTAAAAAAGCAAGAGAGTAACGAGTCAATCAAAACTTCTGGAAAGATGGAAGTGATGAAGACGTCAAATAAGAAACTAAAAGAAAAAATGGACAGGATATGTAATGCTGATCCAAGAAAAAAAGCCGAGGAGCTTAAGAAAAAAGAAGAACTAAGATTAGCAGCTGAGCAGAAGAAAAAAGAGGAGTTAAAATTAGCAGCTGAACAAAAGAAGAAAAAAGAAGAGTTAAAATTAGTAGCAAAACAAAAGAAAAAAGATGAAATTAGGCTAGCAAAAGAGAAAAAAGCAAAGTTTATAGAGGATTCAAAGGCGAAAGCTCTAAGCACTAAAAATTCTAATGTAGAAAAGTCAAAAATTAAGGGTTCTAAAACTAAGAATGCTAAAATTGAAGCTAAAGATATAAAAAAGGATGTAAAAGTTGTTAACAGCAATACAGAGGAAAAAGGTAAGGCAAGTCCTGTTGTTTCAGTTGGTGGGGTTGATATTATCAATACCAATCAAGGGGATGGTTTAAGAATAACTTTCGGTGGCGTTGTTGATTCTCAAGGTTATGGTAACCATGGGCTAAGTGGCTATAACCATTATAATATTATGCCAGGTAAATCTACAGATTATTTTAACAATACTCCAGATAGTATAAAAGGAGCAAATCCAATATTTCCTAAAGGGATAGGGAATATTGGTGATTACAGTGAAAACATGGGCATGATTTCAGATGCAATATTGCACTTAAGAGCTGAAAATAAAAATGAGGATATTGGTCTTCGTTATGGTGCCGATGTACAATTCCATGTTCCAGTTACTGAAGGTAAAGGAGCTTCACAAGGCGTAAATGCTGCAAGAGGTAGAAGTGCGCATGTATTCTTAAATTCACAATATGGTGATCTGAAACTTGGCTATCAGTTTGGTCCTGAGTCTCTGATGAGACTTGATGCAACAAGAATTGCAACTGTTGATGGAGCTGCAGATAGTGACTGGTTCAGAAAAGTAAACTTAGAAGGAAGTGCTGCAAACTTTCCATTTTACGTAACACCACGTCTTTACACTGAAAGCTTCTCGAGCGAGAGCGAAAAACTCTCCTTCCGTATGGCAGGAAAATACAACAAAGAGGTTATGACCACATTGCCATTTAGAGCTGCTTACTACTCGCCGAATTATATGGGTGCAAGATTTGGTCTTAGCTACTCACCTCGCTACGATAGTGGTTTATCCGTTG
Source organism: Wolbachia endosymbiont (group B) of Cyclophora punctaria (assembly GCF_964028235.1). Lineage (NCBI taxonomy): Bacteria > Pseudomonadati > Pseudomonadota > Alphaproteobacteria > Rickettsiales > Anaplasmataceae > Wolbachia > Wolbachia endosymbiont (group B) of Cyclophora punctaria. Next base: position 143,858 of record NZ_OZ034749.1, on the reverse strand, counting down.
TAAAAGAAATAGCTCCAGATTTCCTCAAAGATTCAAATAATAAGGTAACAGGGGTAAAGAATGAGGAAACGTTAAGACATGTTGGACCAGATTACCAGCATATAATAAGTGCTGGTGCATCATATGAATATGACTTTAGTAAACATAATGTAAAAGTTAAAACTTCCGTAGTTGGTGAATATGGGGTTTCAAAGCAACCGAGTAAAGATAAGCATCTTTATAAGGAATTTGTAGAGTACAATGACCTGATGGGTGTTAATTTGGGTGTAAGCGCTGATTATAAGATTGATGAAGGTCAAAATATAAAATTCGCTGCTTCTTTTGCATATTTAGGCAAATCTGGTCAACCGAAGAGTATCAAGGAACTCGACCCTGCTTCAAAAGAATATAAAGAGACTACTGATATTGCTAGAAAAAATGGCTTAAAGCAATTTAATGACAAGGACACCATGTATTGGACTGCAGGTGCTGGTTATCAATATGAGAATGTTTATACAAGCTTGACATACTTTGGCAGTACAATGAATGATAAAGATATGCTTCATGATGTTGCACTTGGTGTTCAGTATGATCTATCTTCTTGCAATAAGAGCAAGTTTGTTCCTTATGCAGCCTTACATTATTTTATGACTGATGAAAAAGGTGCGCTGAAAGACCAAAAAGGTACTGATGTACCTTCTAACCAAGGAATTCTTCTACTAACTGGTGTGAAGTTTTCTTTCTAATTTGTTCTAGTAATACACACCACAACTTGAATGTGGTGTGTGTCTTGTCTGTTAGTGTTTATTTGTCGATCAAATAAACATAAGCCAGTGCGTAACAAACTCTACGGGTATTTATTCTATTCACACAATAAGTAATGTCATCCCAGTCACAGCTGTACGAAAATTGTGGCAATTTGCATAGTAAATGGTGTCATCCCAGTGCTTGACACTAGGATCCATTTTTCCATCATCATCAGAAACGTTGTATTTTAACATTACTTTTATACTCGTAAATTTAACTGGATGCCAATGTATGGGAGCTGGCATGACACCCTATGGCTACTCAGATAATGGATAAATTATCATAATCCCTTACCTATCGAACGTTTTCAAATTCAATCAATTAAGCAGTATGCAAACCAAACTAAAAAACCATTTAACTGGAGAATTACTTACCATCGCTACTTGCTGGAAATTAACACTTGTAAGTGGGGAGGTAATGGGATTCACTGACTATGATGAAGATTTAAATCTCAATAATATACTCTATAAATCTTCAAGCGGTTTTATAGCCAGCAGTATAATATTAAATAGCGATTTGAGAACTGATAATATAGAAATTGAAGGAATATTAAATAGTGCTGATATTAAAGAAAAAGATGTTTTATCAGGAAGGCATGACTTTGCAAATATTGAAATATTTCTTGTGAATTATAAAGATTTGAGTCAGGGAATTATGAATTTGCATGCAGGAACTTTTGGTAAAGTAACATTAAATAGTGGGAGGTTTATCGCTGAAATTAGAGGTCTTGCGACAAAGCTTGAGAGAAGCATAACAGAGCTATATTCTCCTGTATGCAGGGCACAATTTTGCGATGATAGATGTAAAGCTGATGCTAAAAAGTTTAGTAGAATGAGCACAATTACTAAAGTGATAGATGAAAGAAGATTTGAAGACACTAATTTAATCGAAAGCGATGGATATTATAAGCACGGAGTGGTAAAATTCTTTAGTTCAGCAACATTTGAAGTTGTAGTTAAAGAATACAAAAATAAAGTAGTTACATTATTTGCTTCTCCTCCATATCAAATTTCTACCGGAGATAAATATTCGATACTTGCAGGTTGTGATAAAGCGTTTTTAACGTGCAAAAACAAGTTTAACAATACTGTGAATTTCCGTGGCGAACCATATATACCAGTTGTTTAGCAGCATAATTTTTAATATTATGAATAAGTATGGAAAGGTGGCTGAGCGGTCTAAAGCACACGCTTGGAAAGCGTGCACATATGAAAATATGTCGGGGGTTCGAATCCCCCCTTTTCCGCACATTATTTCTAGTGTAACATAGGATTTTCCGTTTTGTTCTTGAACGTAATAACCATATAGCATTAGCACTTCAGCTCCGCAATTTTTCAGAGTCATCTACGTCAATAAAAGAATAGAGTTGATGTTCATCAAGTTGCAGAGCCTTCTTGATTTTTGATGACGAAGAGTAGTTGTTATCATAGAAATACATCCAGTAGCCAGCATACCTTCCCTATTCCTAATAATCTCTTGCAATACTATACTTAGTCTGTGTCATTTCTCACGAGCATCAGCAAACTGGTATGTACTAGCTCGAGAATTAACTGTCAAACTTTTATTTTAGTATTTTTCCTCCATTTCTAAAAACCACCTCTCTATATTTCTATGCATAAACAGAATTAAATTTCCTTCATATATCGTAGTTACACTAGAATATTCTATACCTGACTTAGAAATACAATCGTGGGCGATTAAAATCAGCTCATATTGTTCTTTGCAATCTCCATCAAGTACAATGAAAATTCCAATTATAGGACCAAACGTTTCGTGATTTAACAATACAGGAATTCCACTCTTTTTATAATCTTCTAGCAAAAAAACGTTTTTACTCTCTTTAAGAACTATGTTTTTTGCTTTATCCAGTTTTCTAAAGAGCATTCTTCTTTTCCTACCTAATCCGAAATACTCTTTTTCTGTATCCTCAAACAACTTCATAACTCCATAGAACAACAACTTTGTAATATAGTTTTTTACAAAAGCTAAAACAAGTAATATATATTATACACCCCTTCTTCCTCTTCACCTTAACAATTCTTTATTGAAAATTTCAGAAAAATGTTTTATAATTATTAGTAGATTTCGGTAAAACTTATGGCAAACGCTAATTTAGCTTTCAGTAAAGAAACTTTACAGCATTTTGCTAAGCTAGTTGAGCTCACTAAGCAGCCCACTCAAGAATTAGCAGACAGGCTATTTAAAGAAGCAATAGATCGTGAAATGGAAGATTTTTTACTATCTGTAGTTGCTGATCAATATGATATTGAAAATGAAAAAAAAACTAAAAGTGAGGACGTGGATTGGAATACACTATTATCTTCCTAGACAGTGTTCTTGAAGAAGATCTTCCAAATCTTCCAAAAAAAGTACGGTCAAGAGCTATAGATGCAATAAAAGAGCGACTTACAGTTAATCCAATTGATTTTGGTGAATCGTTTTGTTACAAACTCAAAGGGTTCAGAAGACTAAGGGTTGGCGACTATCGTATCATGTATTATACAGACACCAAAAAACATGAAGTAACTATCGTTACAATAGGACATAGAGACACTATTTACGAGAAGGCTCTTAAAGTACTAAATAACTATGTTTTTCAATAAACTCTGTTTCGTTAAGTAAGGAAATTATAAATATATTATTATACAGCCCTCCTTCCTGATCCATTCTTCACCTTAGGTGGCTTTGCTCAGCTCAAAAATAACTCATTTTTTTCGCTACCCCCTATAATTTTACTACTCTACAGACTATAAAATCGATGCTAATAACGGATTAGAGATAAACGTTGCAAAGAATCGCAGTGGCTCAACCGGAAAGGTTACAGTAAGTTAATACTGGAAGGATATTAGTATGAAGCCTCAGACTCGTAAATGTCTTTTCTGTGTTTTATTGAAACAATGGTTACTTCATACTTTGCAGCATTTACATGATACGATAATCACCAGTTCTCAATCTTCTGTATCCTTTGAGTTTGTAACAAAACGATTCACCAAAATCAATTGGATTAACTGTAAGTCGCTCTTTTACTATCTCTTCAACTCTTAACTTTATTGTTTTTGGAAAAGCTCTTCTTACCAACATTTTTCAGGAATTTAATCTTATACCGCTTTAGTCCCACCTATAGTGGTAAGATTATCTACTTATTCTTGTATGGGAATTTACCAATTATTAAGACATTAAGTGTAGTAAAAATATATTCTAATAGTATGGAAAAATAAAATGACACGTAAACAAAATGTAAAAGATAAAGTTATATTTTTAGATAGTTTGCGTAACAAAACAATAGGTGAGCTTTCGATTTTTTGGACAAAAACCCAAATGTCGAAATCTTTGATTGGATAAGTAACAATACTAGTCATAGCCTAAAGCATAGAAGAGGTTACAATATTAGTAATAACATGAAACTTAGGTGCATAGGTGTAGGAATTGGTTTAGTTGCTGGTCTAGTTGCAGCATGTTGTTTAGTGCAAGAAACTTTAGCTCTTATTGGCGGTTCTGGTGTAGTGTTGATTGCATTTGCTATAGTTGGTGCGTTACTTGGAGCTGGAGCGGGCTATGTTGTAGGTAAATGCCTTGATAAAATTAAGGTTACAAATATGCAAAGAGAAATAAATTATTAAAGGTTCGTGTTGTATTCTGAATTTCTTTCAATACTTAAAGATTTACAATCAGAGCAAACTACCTGGCCACGTGGAACTGATTTCAGCTCATCAGTTGAAACTTTACTTGAGCAGAATATGCATTTTATTTTATCACTTGGGGCGAGTGAATGATCAACAGCAATTCTATCATCAAAAACAAAACACTCGCCCTCCCAACTACCACTTTTGTTGTGAGTTTTTTCAAGGTAGGAAAGAATACCGCCTTTAAGGTGATAAACATCGTTAAATCCAAGGCTTTTCATATATGCTGTAGATTTCTCACATCTGATTCCACCAGTGCAGTACATAGCCACTTTCAGGTCTTTACTCTCAGAAAATGACTCTGCCCACTGAGGAAAATCTCGAAAACGCTGAGTATGTGGATTGATTGCATTTTTAAACTTGCCTAGTTTTACTTCGTAATCATTTCGTGTGTCTATCACTAAAACATCAGGTTGAGAGATAAAATCATCCCAATAATCTGGATCAATGTACTGACCTCTAACGGAAGTATCGAGATTACTTACACCAAGATTCACAATTTCTCTTTTTAATCTCACTTTCATCTTACTAAATGGTTGATATTCTGCTGCACTCTCTTTCCATGTAAGGTCCCTTAGTCTATAATCAGAACATAGAAAATCTAATATTTTATCAATCGCGTTTCTTTCACCAGATACGGTTGCATTAATACCCTCTTCTGCAAGGAGTATAGTACCCTTTAATTCGACATTGTCGCATGCAACTTTTATTTCATCTTTCATGTCATAATAATTAGAGAGTTTTACAAAATGATAGAAAGTTGCAATGACAAAACTCATAATTAATTAGTTTATCGATTTAAAACATAATATATAAAATTATGAAGATATTCAATAGGACGGCTGTTAATTACTGGATATCTTTAGTTTTTGCATATAACATTTTAATATCAAATATAGATTCAAGTTAATGTTTCTGAGAGTATTTAAAAATATATTCTTGTTTTTAGTAAGTGTATTATTTGTCTGCCCTATACTATCGTTAATATCGATTCTATTTACAGAATCAGCAAACTCTGGATGGGTAATTAGTAGACTTTTTACTGAATATATACTCAATACGTTAATTTTGATGGTAGGAGTAGGGTTAATATCCTTTATATTTGGAGTAATTCCAGCTTGGCTTACTACATTTTTTTCGTTTCCCGGAAGTAGAATTTTTGAGATTGCCTTATTCTTTCCGATATCAATTCCTGGATATATAGTATCGTTTGTTTATGTAAATACGCTAGAGTTTTCAGGTCCGATTCAGAGCTTGTTAAGAGATACTTTTCAATTGGGCAAAGGTGACTATTGGTTTCCCGAGATCAAATCCCTAGGTGGTGGAATATTAGTAATGGGATTTAGTCTATATCCATACGTTTATATGTTGGTCCGCTCAAGTCTAAAGAGCGTTAGTAACTCAGTCACTATTGCATCAACACTTGGGTTCTCCTCATTACAGAGTCTGTTTTCTGTCATCATACCCTCCATACGTCCATCAATTATAGCTGGGTTATCCTTGGTACTAATGGAAGTAATTACAGATTTCGGCACACCACAGTTTCTTGCTATCGATACTTTCACGACAGGAATATACCGTACTTGGTTTTTATTGCATGACAAATATTCAACTACTGTTTTGGCAGTTGCAGAACTGATTTTCGTTGCAACACTAATAGTTATCGAGAAAAAACTACAAAAAAGAGAAATATCTTACTCTTCAATCAATACTAATGCAGATTATCACAATAAACGTAGTATAAACGGTTCTATATCGTTGATCTTTTCTTATCTTATGTGTTTATTGCCGATATTAATAGGCTTTATTTTACCAATGATTCCACTTATATATTGGAGCATAGAGAAAGGCTTTTTCATATACGAAGCAAGATTTTACAATATAATAACAAACAGTATTAGTTTATCATTTATTACCGCGCTAATCTCGATCAGCATTGCAATAATTATTGGATATACAGCACGTAAAAATAAGGTAATAAGCAATATAGCACGTCTCATTTCTCTTGGATATGCAATTCCAAATGCAATTATTGCGATTAGCATAATAATATTTTTAAGCAGAATATCTTCTTTCATTACTCAATATATTGTAGAAATTAGCTTGGTAGGAACTATTGGCGCATTAGTTTACTCATATTTATTTCGTTTTTTTGCTATATCTTTCAAGGCGATAGAGTCGGGACTCAAAAAAACACCAAATGAAATTGAATGGACTGCATATACTATGGGTCATGGGCCTATTTCCACGTGCCTGAATATTCATATTCCCCTTATCAAGAAAAGCATACTATCGGGATTTCTGCTCGTGTTTATGGATACGGTAAAAGAACTCACGGCAACACTAATTATCAGACCATTTAATTTTGAAACTATATCAACTAGAGTATATGAACTTGTCAGCGATGAGCGTTACAGAGAAGCTGCCCCATTTTCGTTAATGATAGTTATTATAGGTTTAACCTCTACAATAATCTTATTCACACTTGATGATAAGAATCAAAAATAAACTATTTTGCATCTGTTCAGCAGAGTAACAAAATAAGATAGACGAAAAAAGACAACTATAGAAGCAAATGGTCAGTGCTTTCGTGTTTATCAACTTAGTTGGATCTCAGTATCAGCTACTCGGATGACATTATGGAAGTTCAAATGACAAAACAAGAAGCACTGGTTTCAGATGCACTTAAACAAATACACTATCTTGATGATCAATGAGGTCTAGTGTTAACGTATGGACTATCTAAGGAAAAGGGTGGTACCATAACATCAAAGGTTTTTATGCTCTCTTCGTTCAGAAATTCATATTTACCCTGCATTATTCCTGATGGTGTATTTAAGTATGTTCCACTTGTATATTTGAATACCTCTCCAGATTTTATTACAGGTTGTTCTCCAATAACACCAAATCCGGCAATTTCATTTATTTTGCCCTTATGATCTATTATTCGCCAATAGCGACTTAATAATTGAATGGTTGATGAGCTTTTATTTTTTATCTTAACATTATACATCCATACGTAACAATTTTCATAAGGAATGGATTGCTCTTCAATGTAAATTGGCAAAACTGTAACTTCAACAGAATTAGTAATAAGTGTGTATTTCATGGTCATCGTAAAGTGTTCATGATAAAAATTTAACACACTTCAATTATACACTTTTTTCATGGATTTTCCAAGCATATTATCGTACTCTAACTAGGAAGTATTAATTTACATGATGAACAAAACAGATCCACTGGATAAAAAAGTGATAGGAATAATAGGAAGTGGGCAATTGGGTAAAATGACTGCTATCGCTGCAATAAAACTTGGGCACAAAACGCATATTTTTGCCAGTGCTAAAAACGATCCAGCTTGTTCTGTTGCTGATGACTTAACAATAGCAGACTTCTGTGATAAGAGAGCACTTGAATCTTTTGCACAGAGTGTGGATTTAGTCACTATTGAGTCTGAAAATATTCCATGTAGTGCAATTGATATTGTGTCGCAGCATACAGATTTTTATCCAGGCAAAAAGGCATTACACATTTCGCAAAATAGGCTGAGAGAGAAAGATTTTATTAGAGATTTAAGCATAAAAACTGCTGATTACAAAAGTATACAAAATTATAATCAGCTACTAGAAAGTAGTGAAACTTTTAGCTATCCAGTGAGGCTAAAAACAACAGAAATGGGTTATGATGGAAAAGGACAATATGTGATTGAAAATGATTCTGAACTGAAGCAATTTGCTTCCTTCGATTGGAATAAAGAGTACATTCTTGAAGCAAGTGTTGATTTACTGAAAGAGGTTTCAATAGTCGTTGCAAGAGATAAAAACGGTAAAGTAGCTTTTTTTCCCATAGCAGAGAATCACCACGTTGACGGAATACTTAATACTTCAATAGCACCAGCTAAAATAGATAATAAATTAGCCCAAGAGGTACAAAAAACTGCAGAGAAAATAGTAACTGCGCTTGATGTAGTAGGAATTCTAGCTATTGAATTTTTCATCACTCAAAATCATGAATTACTAGTTAATGAACTGGCCCCAAGACCCCACAATTCTTGCCACTGGAGCTTGGATGCATGCAACGTTAGTCAATTCGAGCAGCTAGTTAGGATAATATGCGGGCTATCTATGCAGGAAGTAGTATTACGCTTTCCTTGCATGACAAAAAATATAATAGGTAATGATATATATAATTCTCACAAATATTTGAGCAACGAAAAAGCTAGTTTAACCATATATGGGAAAAAAGAGGTTAGGGACAAGCGTAAAATGGGACATGTCAATATAGATTTAAGTTATTGAGCTATAAATGCTCTTTGATCAAGATCTCCAAGATCTGCACTATATTTAGTGCTGCACCTTTGCGTAGATTATCAGCTACTATCCACATATTGAGTCCATATTTTATGGTACTGTCTTGTCTGATACGCGATACATATACAGCATCCTCCTGTACAGTATCAATCTGAGTCGTATATTCACCGTCTTCACGCCTATCGTACACTAAAATTCCACTATCTTCGGCTTCACTGAGCATTTCACGAGCTTCCTTTTCAGTTATATGCTGATCAAATTCTACATTTACCGCAATAGCGTGTCCAATAAAGACAGGCACTCTTACACAAGTTGTAGTCACTTTTATATTCTCTCCTAAAATTTTTTTTGTTTCCTCTTGCATTTTCCATTCCTCTTCTGTAGAGCCATCTTCCATGAACCCTCCTATATGGGGAATGCAATTAAATGCTATTTGCTTAGGAAATATTTCAGATTTTTTAGCTTCGTTCATGAATATTTTTTTTGTCTGGTTGTAGAGTTCATCCATTGCTGCTTTACCTGCACCAGAAGTTGATTGATAAGTTGAAGCAACGATTCTCTTTATTTTTGCTTTTTGGTGCAATAAATGCAATGCCAACAACATCTGTATTGTAGTACAATTTGGGTTAGATATTATGTTGTGATTCTTATATTCCGTAATTTTATCTTTATTGATCTCTGGAATAACTAGTGGCACGCCTTCTTTCATCCTAAAACGAGAGGTATTATCTACGACAATACATCCAGCTTCAGTTGCAATCGGTACGTATCTCTCGGAAACATGAGACCCAGCACAGAAAATTGCTATATTAATTCCAACAAAATCGTAGTTCTCAAGGTCTAAGACAGTTAATTCTTCATCGCCGAAACTTACCTTTTTTCCCTCTGATTTTTTTGATGCAAATACAATAACAGAATCTATTGAAATTTTTCCTTCGTCTTGAAACTCGGCAAGCGCGCTTAATACCTCACGCCCTACTCTTCCTGTTGCTCCAATAACAGCAATTTTATATCCCATTAGATAAACCTCTGACTTTAAAGCTATATTATATTTTTACTGATAAAATTTACAATTACTTTAATATTTTTCCCTTGCAATTAACCATAATTTAGTTATAATTATAAGATACTAGTAATATTGCATGGTAGAATGAAATGAGTAAAAAACATGATGACACTAAGGTCAAACCTGCAGTATCTGAATTTCAAAAGCCTGAAAAAGTCAATAGATTAGAGATTCAAAATGTTCTTTCGAAAAAAAGCAAGACAGCGATAAATTTTGATGATAAAAAGTATGGTGTGAAAATTTCTAAGATAGACCAGCATCTTTCAAACAAGAAGCAAGAATCTTTTGGATTAAGAGATTTTTTAAGTTCAATACCAATAATGGGAAGATTTTTAGTGAAAATTTTCACGCCTGAAAAAGAAGAGTATAAAAAACTGCAATCGCAAATAGGTCTTTCTAATAAAGCAAAAAATGAGATCTACATAGATAATAAACGCACAGAAGAAGTAGGTAGCAAACTTGAGAATGGTAATATTGAACAAGTAGATAAAGAGAAAAAAAATCTTGGCCCATAAATATTAACCATTTACAGTGTATCTCTCACTACTGAATTTGTTGCACAGAAGTTTTGCAGTACCAAAATAAATAAATGGGTATGCCACTTGCAGTGAACAGGCTCGAAATCAGCAGAGTACCTACAGGGGTTTCTAATATCACCCAACAACAAAAGGTTGTTGCTATGCTACCAATTAAAAGCTTATAACAACTCCTCTCCTGTATAATAACCTTTAGAAAGGCAAAACAGCACGCAAGATAAACGAACAAAAATGAAATTACAGAAAAGTCAATAATCGACGTAATCTGCTGGGCAAAATTGTTGTTTGAAGTGAGAATTAGTAAAATTGCAGTTCCAATTGAACTAACTGTTATTCCCCAAAAAGGAGAGCCATGCTTGTTCCTTTTAGCAAAGAATTTTGGCATTAGTCTATCTTCTGCAAGACCAAAAGCAACTTGTCCACTAGATAAAACCCAAGCGTTTAGACTGCCAACACAAAAAATGAATGCAACTATAGAAACAATTAAATGCCAATTACCAGAAAACATAATTTTTATCGCATCAACATATGGTGCTCTTGAACTTGCTAAATTGTTGCCATTGATCAATCCCATAATTGCAAAATTGTTGATAAAATATATAACAGCAACACAAACTGTGCCAAGCACCACAGCTTTTGGTATAGTTTTAGCTGGATTATCAACTGACCCTGCAGGTGCTGTTGCCAATTCAAGTCCAATAAAACACCATAAAGTAAGGAGTGTAGAGCGGGCAAGAATTTGCGATGTTGTAAGACTTAATATTTCTTCACTTATGATAAAATTATTTCTATCGAAAAAAAACAACGCTGCTACAGGTATTGCAAGCAATACAGCAACCTTCACAACCGTGAGCAGAAACTCAACGTGCCCTGCAGTAGCTATTCCCCTTAAATTTATTAATGTAATGATTGTAAATAACAACAGCTCTAAAAATAAACGTATACTTTTGATATCTTCATGGAAAAATGGTGTAAGATAGCCAACACCCACAACTATTAAAGCTGTTGTACTAACCCATGAGATTACCCAATATGTCCAACCAACAAAGAACGCTGCAGCAGGACCAAAAGTATGTTTCACATAAACGTGAGGACCTCCTGTTTCTGGAAACTTTGCACATAGCGTAGCAAAAACTAGCGCAAGAGACACAGCACCAGCTCCTGATATCATCCAACTTATAAGGCTATAAGCGCCATATGGAGCAAGGCTAATTGGAAGCATAAAAACCCCAGAGCCGATCTGACTACTAATGACTAAAGCAAAAACAGCCCAAAAACCTATTTTATTTGACACAATACCTCTTAATTCTATTAATGTAAGCCAGTAGTATAGCTTAAGAATTTTAGCAAATAAAAAATTTAAGTTAAGTTTTTAGTTTATGATACCAAAGTAGATAAATAAGTGTTCCGCTTAAAGGGAATAGACTTGATATTAACAATGTTTTTATAGAAGTCTCGTATATTATCCAACAGCAAAAAGATACAGCCACACCTCCAATTAAAAATTTGCTGTAGCTTTTGTCTTGTATATTAACTTTGAGAAAAGCAAGGCTACATGCTAAGTAGATAAACAAAAATGACACCACAGAGATATCAATTATTGAAGTTACTTGCTCAGCAAAACTTTTGTTTGACGTTAGGATAAGTAAAACTAACACCCCCAAAGTACTGAGTATTATTCCCCATAATGGAGCATCATGCTTATTTTTTTTGCCAAAAAATTGCGGCATTAACTTGTCTTTTGCAAGGCCTAAGGTGACCTGTCCATCAGCTAAAAACCAAGCATTTAAATTACTTACAGAAACGATAAAGGCAACAACAGAAATAATTAAATGCCAATTACCAGAAAACATAATTTTTATCGCATCAACATATGGTGCTTTTGAACTAGCTAGTTCATTACCACTTATCAATCCCATAATTGAAAGACTATTGATGAAATATATCACAGCAACACAGACTGTTCCAAGCACTATAGCTCTTGGTATTGTCTTAGCTGGATTATTGACGGATCCTGCAGGTGCTGTTGCTGATTCAAGTCCAATAAAACACCATAGAGTAAGGAGTGTAGAACGAGCAAGAGTTTGTGATATTGTAAAGTTTGATACTTCCTCGCTTACAATAAAATTATTTTTATCAAAGAAAAACAACCCTGCGATAGGTATTGCGAGAAGTGCAATAATTTTAACAATGGTCAGCAGAAGCTCAACATGCCCAGCAGTAGTTACTCCCCTTAAGTTTATTAGCATAATAGCTAAAATCAATGTTATTTCTAAAAGCAAACGTATATCTTGTATATCATTATGAAAAAGTGGGGCTAAATAACCGATACTTGCAATTGTCACAGCTGTTGAGCTTACCCACGAGCTTACCCAATATGTCCAGCCAACAAAAAAAGCTGCTGTAGAGCCAAAGGCATGTTTCACATAAATATGAGGACCACCCGTTTCTGGAAATTTTGCGCAGAGTGAAGCAAAAACTAAAGCAAGAGATATAGCACCAAATCCTGATATAACCCAGCTTATGAGGCTATAAGCGCCGTATGGTGCAAGGCTAATTGGGAGCATAAAAATTCCAGAGCCGATTTGGCTACTGATCACCAAGGCGAAAATAGCCAAAAAGCCTATTTTATTTGACACGACAATGTTTAATTTTTATCTGAATATATTAACAATATAGCTGAAGCTCGAAAATTTCAATTGATCTTTTTTGTATAAAAATTTGCATTTTTTTAATTTAAGCATATAATGACGAGTATATTAATAGGTTATTAAGAAGTGGTTTATGAATCCGAGGTTAAAAACATTTTTGGTTGTTTGTGGGTATGTTCTATTAGTTGGTGCTGCTATTGGAGCAATTTTTTTATTTGACTACTTACTTGAGATCTTTATTGATGCGCTTTATGCATTCCTTCTTGCCAAAACTTCAAGTGAGGTGTTAGCTGCTTTTGGAACACTTGCAGTTTTACTTGCCACTTGTGTTTTGTGCTACGGACTGCATAAGCTCTGTTCTATTTTTACAGAAAAGATTACAAGTAGCTATCAATCTTTCAAAAATGAAAATAGTGATGATAACATTTTTTCTGAAGTATATAATGACCCGACAATAGGGTTGAAAGATAAGATTTTATTTTTTTCTATATACTTAATATATTGTATCCAATTACCATTTTTGTATTGTTCATCGAAGATATCAGAGCTTAGCAGAACATTATCAAATAGTAGAGCGTTGGGTCTTAGAATATGTTTAGTGCTTATTAATACTATATTATTGATCCCAGTAGCACTTCTTGAGTTAATAAAGTATCCATTAATAAAGCTCTTCTCGCCTCTGGGTTTAAGTGTAAAGCAAATGAGCTTTTTGTTTAATGTAAGTGATGTAGGTACTGGCAGTCAGAGCGTCCATACTAGTAGTTTTGAGTATAGCATTCTCCAATGCGCTCAAGATTTAAAGCAGAAATTTGGGAATCAATCAAATGTACTCAATAAAGAGTTTGAAGATTACATAAATAATTCAGATGAGTTGACAGGGAATCAAAAAGAACAATTAAAACTTTATCTTAACTTTAATGGTTCCAATGGAGCAACTTATAGAGAATCAAGAACTGAATTAACGCTAACACAAACTGCAAACTTAGTTTTAGCTGCAGCCAAGAATCAAAAGTTAGATGTAGATTTACTAAAATGCATGTTACTCATGCGTTTACAAGAAGGAAGTGGTGCATGTCATCTTGGAATGTTTAATCGTATTATTTATTCGCTTAGTTGCCTTGAAGCAAAAAATAACTTTACAGTTGAGGTAAATGCTCAAGTATACGAAAGAATGCCAAGCATTACGGAAGAGTTTCTCAACCATTATGAAAGCAAAAAGATGAAGATTTTAAAGAATAATTTTAACAATTTCTACTTTGAGAATGGTATGGATCCTGAAGTAAAAGATAGTATGGGTAAGTTGATGGAAGAGGCAAAGCAATTTGTCTTTAATAAGTTGTATGTCGATTACTATAATAGATATGGCCAAGAAGTTGGAAGGGGTCCTATAAAGCAGAAATTGAAAGAACTAATTACAGATGAGGATATCAAGGAAGCAGTAAGTGCTGTAATAGATAATATAGAAATCCCTGAAAAACCATCTACTTATCTTGAAAAGATGAAAGCATTTTTTGCAGGGCATACAAGATTCTCTGCTGCTTAAAGCTCTAAGACTTGTCTAAATTTTGATTGTGAGTTAGGCGTGAAGCTAAAATTGATATTTACAATTAACTCACAGCAACCTAGGTGATGGCAATCTGGCCGCCTTCTAATTTTTCCTTATTGATTTGTAGCAGGTTCTTTGTTATGGTTATGAAAAGAAACTTCAAACCTCATTAGTATACTTTGATAGGTGAGTGTTAAATATGATAATATTGATAACAAATGATGATGGTTTTGACAGTGAAGGAATAAGACTACTTAAAGAAATTGCACACAATTTTGCATCGGAAGTATGGATAGTGGCACCAGATACTGACAGGAGTGGATCTGCAAGATCTCTTGATTACCCAGTGAAACAATCTATTAGAATAAACCAACATAGTGAAAGGGAGTTTAGTGTGTCTGGTACTCCCGCAGATTGTGTTATTATCGCGTTAAATAAAATTATGAATAAGAAACCAGACTTAATATTATCTGGAGTAAATATTGGATCAAATGTCGGAGATGATATTTGTTATTCAGGCACAATTGGTGCTGCAATGGAAGGTGCTGCAAGATCTATACCTTCTATTGCGCTGAGCCAAGTTTATCATGGTAAAATAGACTGGAACAATACAAAGATTTTTGCACCAAAGGTTATTGCCAAGCTAATGAAAGTTGGTTGGCCTAAAGATATAGTGATGAGTATAAATTTTCCTGCTACAGAAAAAGTGAAAGGGGTCGAATTTGCTGAACAAGGTGAATATAACATTGATGGTGATTTAACTTTTACTGAAAACTTGAATGGTTCTTTGAGCTTAAATTGGTCTCGAGAGCACTCAGGCAATGGTAGTATAAATAAAATAAAAGGAGGTTTTATTACTATTACACCAATAAAATTAGATTTTACAGATTATGATATATTAAATGCTATGAAAAATTCTTATGCAGAGGAATTTTCTTCTATAGCTAACACTCCTATTGCTTCTGATTAGATATTTTCTACGATTTTATCGCGAGCAATCATTTTTTCTTCACCCGTGTCCATGTTTTTAATTTTTAAAGTTTTACTGCTTAGCTCTTCATCACCAAAGATTAATACAACTTTTGCATTTGCTTGATTTGCTTTTTTCATTCGGGTTTTTAGAGTTCCACTATGTTCATAAGCTACGTATAAACCATTCCTGCGTAATTCATTTGCAAGTGTTAGAGCATGTTCTCCAGCCTCTCTACCAATTGGAATTAGGTAAATAGGTCGCTCTTCTTTCGGAGAATAATTGATTAACTCCATTATGCGTTCAATACCTCCTGCAAATCCTATCGCTGGAGTGTGTTTTCCACCTACTGAAGATACTAGATTATCGTATCTTCCACCGGCAAAAACTGCCCCTTGTGCACCTAAATCTTCTGTGACAAATTCAAATACTGTGTGACAATAATAGTCTAGACCTCGAACTAATTTGCTATCTACAGTGTAAGGTATGCCAAGAGCTTGCAGTCCATTTAACACCTGGTCAAAGAAATATGAAGATTCTTTTGTATAATAATCACTGATTTTTGGTGCGTCAGAGATTATTTCTTTATCTGTCTTATCCTTAGAGTCTAATATTCTGAGTGGATTTTTAATCAATCTATTTTGACTATCTTCTGATAGGTCATTTTGAAACTTTTTTAAATACGATATCAAAGCTTCTCTATATTTAGTTATTGTTTCACCATCGCCCAAAGAATTAATTTCTAGTTTTACATTCCTATTGATGCCAAATTCAGTTAGTAGGTGCTGAGCAAGTGATATCAATTCAATATCAACTCTTAGATCTTCTATACCAAAAACCTCAAAATTTATCTGATGAAATTGTCTTTGTCGTCCTTTTTGTGGTCTTTCATAGCGGAATGTAGGTCCTGTTGAGAATAATTTTATTGGTGTTTGCAGTTTTTTTTCAATGAGTAACCTAACAATAGCTGCAGTGAACTCAGGACGCAGAGTTATGCTCTTTCCCCCTTTATCAATAAAAGTATACATCTCTTTAGTGATAATATCTGAGCTATCACCTAAAGTCTTTGTAAAGACTTCTGTGTATTCAAATATCGGAGTTTGAACAGTTAAAAAGCCGTATAAACTTGAGATTCTATTTGCTGTTTGCTCTATGTATTTAAATTTATACCATTCATCAAACAGAAGATCTTTCGTTCCTCTAACTGTTTGATTAGTCATAGCATAGTCTCTATACCTGAAACTTCTGGTATGTGATAGCTTAGCATATTCTGCACTCCTTGTTTTAAGGTAATTGCAGCACTTGGGCACCCAGAGCAAGCTCCTTGCAGTTCAACGTAAACTATTCCGTATTTATAGCCACGGAACTTGATATCACCACCATCTTGAGCAACTGCAGGTTTAATATAACTTTCCATCAATTCTTTTATTCTATTTACAATTTCTATATCATTTTCATTAAAGAATTCTTCCTCTAGCATTTTATTATCACTTACTCCTTCTTTATCAAATGCTTTTCCACCAGAAGTAAAGTGATCCATAATTGTAGTTAAAATTTCCACCTTTACTATATCCCAATTCATTCTATCTGATTTTGTTACCGAAATAAAATCATGACCAAAAAATACTCTTACAACATGTTCTATTTGAAAAAGATTTACTGCTAGTTTGGAGTTCTTTATTTCATCTGCATTTGAAAAATCAGCTGTTTCTCCTTCGCTCAGAATTTCAAAACCAGGAAGAAATTTCAGCGTGTTTGGGTTTGGTGTTTCTTCAATCTGGATAAACATGTTATTTACCATGACAATTATAATTGTTACTATTTAATCATAAAATGATAAAAAAATATACATGTCATTCATCTTCTTCCTTTTTTTGATATTCACAATAATCACGTTTGTTTTACCTAGCGTTGTTGTATTTTTTCTCTTTTTGGCAAAGAGAAATAACATAAGTTTTATGATGAACTCTATATTAAGTAAGTTTTTGAACGAATTTAACAGCAGTAAAAGTTACACCAAAAATTACACTGGTGATAATATGTCCAAAGATGAAGCATTAAAAATACTGGGGCTGAATTCCGAGGCAAGCCAAAATGAAATCAATAAGGCATACCAAAATTTAATGAAACTGGTCCATCCAGACAAGGGAGGATCGGAATATTTTGCACAAAAGTTAAACGCAGCACGTGATAGGTTGATGAAGACCTAATTTTAACCATTGTTTTCTCTGTAAATTTTGCTTGTACATATTAAGTTGCATGATATAAAGCCGGAAACATTATTCTTTAGGAGGTATTTGATGAAAAAACTTGAGAGATTGAGAAAGAATTTATTTGCGGCTATAGATGAGCTTAATATTAAGAAAGTTAAAAGATATGTTAAAAAGGCAAGATATATAAATAAAGAAAAAGAGATTATTAATGGTAAAAAAGATGGTATGGCACCTATACATCTTGCTGTTTATAAAGGTAGCTTAGAGATAGTGCGGTTTTTGCTTAAAAATAATGCTAATATTAATGCTGTTAGTGATGGATGTCTTGTTCCTTACTCGTACGTTACTACCATGAGTAGCAAAACAGAAATAAAAGAAATGATATATCATTGTACTAGTAGTACCACTTCCCAAGTAATACAAGGTTTTACAGCTTTACACTTAGCCTTTTTTTATTGTCGATTAGATATCGCGAATCTTCTGCTCAATAATAACATTATTAATGTTAATATTAGAAATGCAAATGGCAAAACGGCATTTGAGGTTATACCAGGTTATGAAAGTTTTTGCAGTGATGGCTGTGACATGAGCAAAATATACTTAGATTTATCAAAATTTCATAAAAATAATTGTACAGAACTATTACTCTCTGCTAGAATAAATACTAAGTTAGAATTAGAAGCTGTTGATACTCCAGATGCAGCAAGTAGTACAGCGAACCCTTTCTCAGCCTCCACCAGGGCAAATACTAAGATAGGATTGGAAGCTGTTGATACTCCAGATCCTGCACCAAGCAGTGCAGTAAAACCTTTTTCTTTTATTAATAGTATATTTAGTTGGGTAACCACTGCCACACTCAATGGCTTATTCAGCAGTGCTCCTACTTTACTTCCTGCACAGCAATCTGTTGATCACTTGGCTGGTAGCCCAATTGGTTCTTCACAAGTTGATTTTAATGCAATAGCTCTACTAGTTGATGTAGTGGTCAAAAAGTTCACAGGGAAAAAGTATTCAAGGCTACTGGACAATCCACCTCTGACAAGACTTTCTATTATAGAAAAAAAACTCGAGACGGCAATTAGTAGTTGTGAAAAACTTTATCAATGTCCTGAAAGTTCATTAAGCAATTTTACGATATCTAAAGGTATGCATCAAAAGTCCCTTTAAATCAGTTAAACTAAGCACTCTAATTCGAGTGCTTAGTTTACAAAACTTATCCCTTATTTCCTTTTCTAAAGCAGATTGCTTCTCATTAAGAGCAAAAAAATTTGAATAATGAAGCTCAGCATATTTTGTACAAAAGTTAACGTGGTAGGTTGCTGAAGACCTAATTTTTAATTATTGAAATTTTTCTATAAATTTCACTTGTATATATCAAATTGTGTGATACAAAATCGGGAACGTTGTCTTTTAGGAGGTATTTGATGAAAGAGATGCAAGGAAAGATAAAAACTGAGAACTTCATAGATGAGTTATTTATTGCCATAAAAGAGCATAGTCTTCTAAAAGCTAACATATGTATCAGAAGTGCAGCGTACATGAACCTAAGAAAGCAGATTTTTATTGGTGAAAAATACGGTATGAAACCTATAAGTTTTGCTGTGAAAGAAAATAGCTTCAAGATATTGAGGTTTTTGGTTAATAACGGCGCCGATGTTAATGCTGCTAGTAGTGAAAGTTTGAGAGTTGCATTGCACGTCGCTGCTGAATATGGCAGAGAAGATGCAGGACAGCTTCTACTTAGTCGTTATGCTCAGATCAATTTGCAAGATATAATGGGTAAGGTGCCTTTGCACTTAGCGTCTTTCCATTGCCAAGTGGCAATGGTGGAACTTCTTATCAAGCATGATGCTAATATTTATATAAGAGATGCGGGTGGTAGAATACCACTAGATGTTGTGGGAGATGATCCAAAATCTATATGTATTAGTAATACAAGGCAAAAAATAATATTTATATTAGAATGCGCTGATAAAGAAGTTAATTGTCAGACATTAGCTTCTAGAGCAAATCCTAAGGTAATAGAAGCGAGTAATCACTCTAGCTATCATAATAGTACAAGTGTGTTAAGCGGCACAGTAAAACCTTCTTCTTTTATTAATAATATACTTAGTTGGGTAACCACTGCCACACTCAGCAGCTTATTCAGCAGTGCTCCTGCTTTACCTTCTGCACAGCAATCTGTTGACCACTTAGATGGTAGCCCAATTGGTTCTTCACAAGTTGATTTTAATGGAACAGCTCTACTAACTGATGTAATGATCAGAAAGTTCACAGGGAAAAAATACTCAAGCCTACTAGAAGATTCACTTCTCACAATAGAAGAAGTTAGAGAAAGAAAGCTTAACACTATAGAAAAAAACTTCGAGACAGCACTTAGTAAGTGTGAAAAACTTTATCAATGTCCTGAAAGTTCATTAAGTAATTTAACGATATCTAAAGGTATGCATCAAAAGTCCCTTTAAATCAGTTAAACTAAGCACTCTAATTCGAGTGCTTAGTTTACAAAACTTATCCCTTATTTCCTTTTCTAAAGCAGATTGCTTCTCATTAAGAGCAAAAAAATTTGAATAATGAAGCTCAGCATATTTTGTACAAAAGTTAACGTGGTAGATTGCTGAAGACCTAATTTTTAATTATTGAAATTTTTCTCTGTAAATTTTGCTTGCACATATTAAGTTGCATGATATAAAGCCGGGAGCATTCTCTTTTAGGAGGTATTTGATGGAAAAACAAAAAATAATTGAGATTTTAGGAAGAAAATTAGTTTCTGCTATAAGCAGAGGTGATTTTCAGAAAGTTAAAGAATGTATTAAAGAGATAGAGTATAAACAAATAAAAAATGAAGTTTTGAATTATGAAAGATACTATATGAAACCTATACATCATGCTACTCTCTTGGGTAATTTAAAGATATTAGAGTTTTTATGTAACAGCGGTGCTGATGTTAATACTACTATTAGTAATCGATATTTGAGTACTCCCTTGCACATTGCTGCTAGACATGACAAACTAGAAATAGCAAAGTTTTTACTTGATCGTGATGCTAACATCAATGCTACAAATTATAAAGGCTTTACACCTTTGTACTTAGCATCTAATGATTGTCATTTAGATATGGTAAAACTCCTACTCTGTAGAGGTGCTGATGCTAGTATTCAAAGTCGTTACGGCAAAACAGCATTAGATGTTGTTGGAAATGCTAGAAAAGATGAATGTAGTAGTAGTGAAATTCAAAAAATAGAATCTGTATTGAGCAGTGCTACTGAAGCTGACTGTGAAGCAAAATTAACTTCTATAAAAGCAGGTATTAAGGTAGGGTTAGACGCTAACAAGGGCACAGATTCGGTAAGTAGTGCAGCGAGTATTCAATTATCCCCTACCAAAGCAATTAAGATAGCATTGGAAGTTAGTAATACCAAAAACTTGGCAAGTAGCACAGTGAACTCTTCCTCCACTCCTACCAGAGCAGATTTTAAAGAAGCTAGCAGCATCACAAGCGGCGCAGTAAAACCTTCTTCTTTTATCAATAGTATATTTAGTTGGGTAACCACTGACACACTCAGCGACTTATTCAGCAGTGCTCCTGCTTTACCTCCTGCACAGCAATCTGTTGACCACTTAGATGGTAGCCCAATTAGTTCTTCACAAGTTGATTGTAATGGAATAATTCTGCTAACTGCCGCAGCAATAAATAAGTTCACAGGAAAAAAATATTCAAGGACACTGGACAATTCACTTCTCACAATAGAAGAAATTAGAGAAAGAAAGCTTAACACTATAGAAAAAAACTTCGAGACAGCACTTAGTAAGTGTAAAAAACTTTATCAATGTCCTGAAAGTTCATTAAGCAATTTTACGATATCTAAAGGTATGCATCAAAAGTCCCTTTAAATCAGTTAAACTAAGCACTCTAATTCGAGTGCTTATTTTCGTATAATCCTCTTTAAGTTTAAGCTCTTATATGTTGGGAATAAGCTGCTACGAAATTTAAGTAAATTAAGGAAACTTATAGCGTTTTGTACAAAAACTAAATGTAGCACGGTATACACAATGAAATAAATAATCTCTTGCGTTGTGGAATTTCTTTAGCTTTACATATAAATTTTACTAGTATATGCATAAATTATGTGATATACAATCAAAAGTTTTACTCTTTAGGAGGGGTTATGGTTACAAAAACAGAAGTTGAAAAATGGAGAGACGGGCTACGTTCTGCAGTAAAGGAACATGATTTTCAAAAAGCTGAGAAGTATATTAGAGAAGGAAAGACACATACTACTAATGTTATTAACTCTAAAGATAGAAATGGTAACTCACCTTTATCGATTGCTGTTAGTAAACAAGATTTAGAAATGATGAGGTTTTTAATTGAGAATGGCGCAGATGTTAATATTGAGGACTTTTTTCGTTTGCCTCCTATATACTATGCTGTTACAAAGGGCACCACAGAAATGATAGAGCTTCTAATCGATAAAGGAGCAAGCATTAGTGGTTATTTTTCATATGCTGATAAAAAACGCACTCTTGTAGGTTGGGTTATAGACAAGAATAGTCCGGAAAAAGTGGAGGTCTTACTTAAACATGGTGCTAGCCCAAACGGCAAATTTGATCTTCTTGCTTATTCACAAAATTCATGCCTACATGCTGCTATTGAAAAAAACTACTCAAGAATAGTTGAGCTTCTTATTGAATATCGTGCTAATGTCAATGTTCAAAACGAACAGGGACAAACACCTATATATTTGGCTATTAGTTCAAAACGTCCAAAAATAATTAAGCTATTATACGATAATGGTGCTGATATTGATAATGTTAAGAATATAAGGAACGAGACACCATCAGATTATGTTAAGTTATTTTATCCAGGTAAAACGATAAAAGAAATTGCTGCAGAGGCAGAGAGTATCAATGTAAATCCAGATCCTGCACCAAGCAGTGCAGTAAGGCCTTCTTCTTTTATTAATAGTGTATTTAGTTGGATGGGAACTTCAACAACTGCTGCACTCAGTAGCTTATTTCAGAGTGCCCCTGCTTTACCTCCCGCACAGCAATCTGTTGCACATTTGACTGGAAGCCCAATTGATTTTTCGCAAGTTGATTTTAATGGAACAGCTCTGCTAGCTGACGTGGTAATCAGAAAGTTTATCGGGAGGAAATATTCAAGACCATTGGATGATTCACTTTTGACATTGGAGCAAATTAGAGAAAGAAAGGTTAGTGCTATAGAAAGGGATATTAAGATGGTAATTAGTGAGTTTGAAAAACTTGATCAATGTCCTCGAAGTTTATTAAGCAATTCAACAATATCTAAAGGTGTATGTCATCAAAAATCCCTCTAAATCAGTTAAAACAAGCACTCAAGTCTTAGTGCTTGTTTTCGTGAAATCTATTATTTAAATTAAACTTTTTATTGTGCGTTGTAGGTAAGTTGTTACAATAAAATGAGTTAAGATGAAAAAACTTTAAGTTATGGAAGATGATAGCAAGAAAGAAATAACAGAAGAAAAAGGTATATTAGGTTGGATAGAGTATAGACTGCCTATATTTTCTTTTCTAAAACATACCGCTTCTTATCAAGTACCAAAAAATTTAAATTATGCTTGGAATTTTGGTTCTTTGGCTGGTATAGCACTAATTTTGCAGATAATAACAGGTATATTTCTTGCCATGCACTACACTCCGCATGTTGATCATGCATTTAATAGTGTGGAGCGTATAATGCGTGACGTAAGTTATGGATGGCTGATACGTTATACTCATGCTGTTGGGGCGTCACTCTTCTTTATGGTGGTCTATGTTCATATCATGCGTGGATTATATTACGGATCTTATAAGAGACCGCGAGAAATGGTGTGGTTTATTGGCATATTTATATTTTTTGCAATGATGGCAACTGCCTTTATGGGGTATGTTCTTCCATGGGGACAAATGAGCTTTTGGGGTGCAACAGTTATAACTAACTTATTTTCAGCCATACCTTTAATTGGCAATAAAATAGTTATATGGTTGTGGGGTGGTTTTTCCGTTGATAACCCAACACTTAATCGTTTTTTTGCCCTTCATTATCTTCTGCCCTTCATTATTATTGCTTTAGCTATGTTGCATGTTGTTGCTCTGCATAGATTTGGCTCTAATAACCCAAGTGGAATAGAAGTAAGGTCAGGTAAGGACACTATTCCTTTTTATCCTTATTATATAGCAAAGGACTGCATAACTTTTGGTTTATTTTTTATAATTTTGTTTGGATTTGTTTTTTATGCCCCTAATTATCTTGGTCATCCTGATAATTATATAGAAGCTGATCCTATGGTAACTCCAGTACACATAGTACCAGAGTGGTATTTCCTACCTTTTTATGCGATGTTGCGCTCAATTCCAAATAAGCTTATTGGTGTACTTACCATGTTTGGATCTATTTTAGTTTGGTTTCTTTTGCCTTGGCTTGATAAATCAAAGGTTAAAAGTGGTGCTTATCGCCCATTATTTAAGAAATTTTTTTGGGTTTTTGCAATAAATTTTGCATTTCTTGCTTGGCTTGGGGGGCAGGAAGTTAAAGAGCCTTATATTACTTTAAGTAGGCTCTCAACTCTTTATTATTTTTCATATTTTGTGATAGTTTTACCTTTACTTAGTAAGTATGAGAAACCAAAAAAATTACCAAAAACAATAAGCGATTCCGTTCCGGAGATGAAGTGATGCTGTTGGTTAAAGTTGCTGTATTTTGTATATTATTTCTCACTAATTCTTTGTCTGCAGAGGAGTTTAAACCTTTACCAAATAAGAAAATCGACTGGAGTTTTGATGGAATTACTGGATCTTTCGATAGAGAGTCAATTCAGCGTGGCTATAAAGTATACAAGGAAGTCTGTGCTGCTTGCCATTCAATGAATAGAATAGCGTTTCGTAATTTGCAAGATGTTGGTTTTTCTGAAGAGGATGTAAAACAAATTGCAGCCTCTTACCAAGTTAAAGATGGTCCGAATGATTTGGGTGAAATGTTTGATAGACCGGGAGTGTCTTCGGATTATTTTATTGCACCTTTTGATACAAAAGAAGCAGCTGCAGCAAGCAACAATGGAGCAATTCCACCGGACTTATCATTAATTGTCAAAGCAAGACATGATGGTGCAAATTATGTCTATTCACTACTAATTGGTTATCAAAACGGTGAACATGATGAGAACGGTTTATATTTTAATCCATATTTTTCAACAGGCAGGTTAGCTATGGCACCACCACTCTCTGAAGGAATGGTAGAATATGATGGTACAAGGCAAGCCACAGTTGAAAATATGGCATATGATGTGGTAAATTTCTTACAATGGGCAGCAGAGCCAGAACTGGAGCGCCGACATAAACTTGGGCTAAAAATAGTGACATATTTTATAACTTTGACGGTATTTTTTGTTCTCACTAACAATAGAGTTTGGAGCCAACTCTATAAAAAAGGAAAATAGAACTTCATTTACGCTCGTTTTTATACCTTACTCATAATATCATGTGTATTATGTAATGATAAATATATTATGAAAGTATAGGGATTATGGCATTTCAAATAGTTACAAATTTTCAGCCAGCTGGGGATCAACCACAAGCAATAGATAGTTTAGTTGAAGGACTAAATAACAAAAAAAGAGATCAGGTTTTACTTGGAGTAACTGGCTCTGGAAAAACTTTTACTATGGCAAATGTTATTGCAAGAACAAACAGGCCTGCGTTAATTATGGCGCATAATAAAACTTTAGCGGCACAGCTTTACGAGGAGATGAGAGGATTTTTCCCCCACAATGCTGTTGGATACTTCATTTCTTATTATGATTATTATCAGCCTGAGGCTTATTCGCCACAAACAGACACTTATATTGAAAAAGACTCTTTAATAAATGAAAGAATTGATATGCTACGCTATTCTGCTATATGCTCTCTTTTGGAGCGTAGGGACACGATTGTAGTTGCGAGTGTTTCTTGTATATACGGTCTTGGTTCGCCTGAGAGCTATCTCAGCATGACCTTGACTTTAAGTGCTGGAGATAAGATTCATGTTAATGACTTTCTGAATAATTTAGTTAATCTCCAATATAAACGTTCTGATGTCAGATTTGAGCGAGGATATTTCAGAGTGCGCGGCGATATTATTGATATATTTCCTGCCTATTATGAAAATAAAGCTTGGCGTTTATCATTGTTTGGTGATGAAATAGAGGAAATTTCTGAGATTGATGCCATGAACGGCAATATTATCAGACGCATAGATACAGTCACCATTTTTCCAAATAGCTATTACACTACATCACGTGAGACTCTTTTGCAAGCAGTTCAATTGATTAAAAAAGAACTACATGAACGCCTGGATTATTACTATTCACAGAACAAAATTGTTGAAGCAAAACGCCTTGAGCAGCGTACTAATTTTGATATTGAAATGATGATGGCAACGGGAGTGTGTAAAGGTATTGAAAATTATTCGCGTTATCTTTACGGAATGAAAGCTGGAGATCCACCGCCTACATTGTTTGAGTATTTACCTAAAGATGTAATTTTATTTGTTGATGAAAGCCATGTAACCGTTCCCCAGATAGGTGCAATGTATAGCGGTAATGAAGCACGTAAAAAGAAATTGATAGATTATGGTTTTAGGCTACCTTCTGCTTTTGATAACCGTCCATTAAAATTGGAAGAGTGGGAGGCAATACGGCCACAGACTATTTACGTTTCGGCTACTCCAGGAAAATATGAATTAGAAAAGACTAATCACGCATTTATAGAGCAAGTTATCCGCCCAACAGGACTGACAGATCCCATCTGCATCATAAAACCAACAGGGAGTCAGGTTGATGATGTGATTCATGAGGCACAAGTGACGATAAAAAAAGGGTTTTGTATTCTAATTACCACATTGACAAAAAAAATGGCTGAAAAACTAGCTGAGCATATGAGTGAGCTCAGTATGAAAGTAACTTACCTACATTCAGATATTGGTGCACTGGAAAGAATTGAAATTATATGCAAATTAAGATCTAAAGAAATAGATGTTCTTGTTGGCGTTAACTTGTTGCGGGAAGGTCTTGATATTCCCGAGTGTGGATTAGTTGCAATTTTAGATGCTGACAAAGAAGGGTTTTTACGATCAGAGACTTCGCTCATTCAAACGATAGGTCGTGCTGCACGAAATGTTGAGGGCAGAGTAATTTTATATGCAGACAAAATTACTAATTCTATGGATCGTGCACTGAAAGAAACTGAAAGGAGAAGAAAGAAACAGACAGAGCATAATACACTGCATAATATTGTACCAAAAACTATAATAAAGCCTATATCAAATACTTTACAGGAAAAAGTGGTAGTTGAGAATTTTAGTCAGGATGATCTAAATAGTCTGAAAAAGCAAATGTTGAAGCATGCTGAAAATTTAGAGTTTGAAGAGGCGGCAAAAATAAAAGGTATTATTGAAAGATTTAATAATAGGCCCGTTGCATAACTAGAAAAAAGATAAATAATTAATAGTTAAACTGACTTTGATTTACCAACAATTGAAAGAACATCATTCGAGTGGCAGAAAAATGAGCCAGTTCATGATAATTTCAAATTTTCACCTTTTATCTTATAGGTAATGATTGTTGAACTTATTTCTTTCTCGAGATTATGTACAAACTCTAACAAATTAAATCTCACAACAAATTTGTTGTTTCATAGCTTTTATATCATACTATAATTGCAATTGTTTTAACAATAATCAGAGCCTAAAAGAGGTTTATTATCAATGGACTATTTATAAAAAATCTTATGGAAAATAAAGCTTGGTTCATTTGGCTCATCAGTAACTTGATTGTTGTATTCAGCAATATGCAGATAATCTACACCTTTATAAGCGTGAATCTTGAAAAAGAACTTGAGCTCACAATCGCGCAAGTTGCACTAGCTAATTCAGCATATACTTGGACTTTTGCTATCTCACAATTTTTTAGTGGGGCAATGTTTAATGTTTTTTCCAGCAAAAAAATTTATTTTTTCTCATTGTCAATCATGCTCTTTGGTTTTTTTGTCCTTATCAAGAGTGACAATTTTGCCCATTTAATTTTATCTCAATTTTTGATCGCAATTGGAGCATCGTTTGGTTTTATTGGCGCTGCTCATGTAAGTAGCACATATTTTCCCCTTACTCAATTTGGACTGATGTTCTCACTAGTGCAGACAATTTCAAGTCTTTCTGCTTTGATGATTCAAATGTGCTTCTCTAGCTTGCTTGCCGAAGGTGCAGATTGGAAAAATCTTATTGTATGCGTAATATTATTTGGCGTATCGATATTTGTACTTATGTTTTTTTATCCGAAAGGACTTTCAAAAAAAAATTTGGGGGAGTACACAATAAAGAGCTCTATAAAAACAGTAATATGTTCTGTACTAACAGTGCTAAAATTAAGAGATATCTGGATAACCTCAATAGTGGGTGCTATTACTTTTGGAACATTTTTAGCGCTTAATATGCTGTGGGCACCAAGGTTACTAAGCAACTTAGAACTCAATACAATGGAGTTAGGTGTGGCAACTGCAATATTGTGGCTTGGTCTTGCAGTTGGTGCTCCAATTGCAGATCTAATCTCAAATCTATTTAAAAATAGAAGGCACGTAATCTCTGCTTTTGCCACATTGCAAAGTATTTCAGCTATTATTTTACTGTGCGGCAATTTAACAGTTCATATTATATACTTTTGTATGTTAATGTTTGGTTTTTTTGCAGGAGGACATATGCTTAATTTTACTGTTGGTAGTGAGGTTGTTGAGCAGAAGTATATTAGCACATCATCATCCATTATCAATGGATTTATGTTTGTTATGAGTGGAATTTTAGTGTCAATTTTAGCACTTTTTTCAGATCATCAAATGGCGCTTTTCACAATATTTGCAATGTTAACATTTGCTAGTATTTTTAATTATGCTACAAAAGAAACATACTATAAAAATAAAGTAGCTGAATCTTGAGTCGATTGTTATATTATATTAACATACTGTAATAAATTATGACAACAAAAGACACAACAGTAACTAAGGCAACAATAGCTGAATGTATAAATCAGGAAATTGGATTATCGAAAGAAGACTCTATTGCAATAATAGATGATATATTGGATGAGATAAAAACGAGCTTAGCAAAGGATGGAATAGTAAAAATATCTTCATTTGGAACATTTTTGGTTAAAAACAAGAAAGAAAGACCAGGAAATATACCAAAGACATCGGAAAGGGTAGTAATTCAAGCGAGAAAATCAATTTCTTTTAGACCTTCAAAAATGATGAAGAAATTAATAAACAACCGATGAATAAGGAAAAATTATTTTACACAATTGGAGAAGTAGCTGAAGAACTACATTTGGAGCAGCATGTTTTAAGATTCTGGGAAAGTCAATTCCATCAAATTAAACCCATAAAACGGAAGGGAAGAAGACTATATGATCATAAGTGTATAGAGGCAATAAAGAAAATAAAATATATGCTATATGACAAAGGATATACAATAAAAGGAGTACAAAAGGAATTTGGTAACGATGTAAGAATTGATCATTATTCAAGAAATTTGTTGCAAGAACTTACCGATTTAAGAGACTATTTGACTGATAAAATAAATGAAGAAAGTAATAAATAGACGAAAAACACTATAAAGTTTTGTGAAAGTTGATATATCTAGAGATAAGTGTATGTGTCGTATAGCATTGTTCTTTATATTATCAGCAATACTGATAAGCTGTGGCCTGCAAAAACCTGCACCTGTACTACTTAAAGGCGAAGAATTTTATGGAAAAAGAGACCTAGAGTACACAAGGGAGTATCATTTGATTAAAGAAAATGTTGATTCTTCGCTGCGAAAAGAAAGTAGAAAAGCCTTTGTAGATAAGGTATATAACAATAATGCACAAAGCATGTGTAAATTTGTAATACCGGTTAAAGGTGCAGTTACCTCTTCTGATAAAATATGTCAAGATGGCATAAAAATTACTGCTCAAAGTGGAACAAAGGTTATTGCTTCTGCACCTGGCAAAGTAATATACGTAGGCAAAGGCCTGAGGTGGTACGGAAATTTAATTATAGTGGAACATAAAGATAATTACATGACTATGTACTCCTATTTAAAAAACATACAAGTTGAAATTGGTGATAAAGTAAAACAAGGTCAAGTAATTGGATCTGCAGGTAAATCAAGCACACAAGATAAAGATCCGCAGATGTGTTTCACAATAAGGCATAATGGTCAAGCAGTCGATCCTTTAGTACATATAAACTGTGATTGAATTTATGAAATATGATTTTAAAAACGTTGAAAAATTCTACCAAAATAAGTGGGATTTTTCTGTAAGCAAAGATAGTAAAAAGAAGAAATGTTACGTGTTGGAAATGTTTCCATATCCATCTGGTAAGATTCATATGGGGCACCTGCGTAACTATGCAATAGGAGATGTTATAGCACGTTACAAGAGAGCTCATGGATTTGAGGTTTTGCACCCAATTGGCTGGGATGCGTTTGGATTACCAGCTGAAAATGCAGCAAGGGACAATAATATTAACCCTGCAGCGTGGACAAAAGAGAATATAGACAATATGCGTGCACAGCTAAAATCTATAGGTCTTTCCTACAATTGGAATCACGAGCTTTCCACATGTGAGCCTGATTATTACAAACACGAACAGAAATTTTTTCTGGATTTTTTAAAGCATGGTCTTGCCTATCGAAAAGAGTCGTGGGTTAATTGGGATCCAGTGGACCAAACAGTGCTTGCAAATGAGCAAGTGGTTGATGGAAAAGGATGGCGATCAGGTGCAGTTGTTGAAAAACGTAAGTTATTCCAATGGTTTTTAAAGATTACTGATTTTGCTGAAGATTTGCTTCATTGTCTGCAAAGTTTAAAAAATTGGCCAGAAAAAGTCAAAACTATGCAAGAGCGCTGGATAGGAAAATCTGAAGGGGCAACTATAGATTTTGAAATAGTTGGCCTGAATAAGAAATTGAAGATTTTTACAACTTCTCCTCATACTTTATTTGGAGCTTCTTTTCTTGCAGTAGGAGCAGAGCACCCTATTGTACAAGACCTTAAGGACAAAGAAATAAGAGACTTTATTGGTAATATGAAGGCAAAGGGGGAGAATGATGAAAAAATTGGAATTTACACTGGACTGAACGTCAGGCACCCATTTCTCGACAAGGAATTACCAATTTATATAGCGAATTTTGTGTTGATGGAGTATGGAGAAGGTGCGATTTTTAGTTGCCCTGCACATGATCAGCGTGATTTTGAATTTGCACAGAAGTATGGTTTACCGATTATTCCTGTAGTTTGTGAAGAGACCACAGAGATCTTAAAAGAACCGTACTTCGGTGATGGAGTGATGTTCAATTCTGAATTCTTAAACGGACTAATGATTAATGAGGCAAAAAAAGTAATCATAAAAAAACTTGAAGAAAAAGGAATAGGTAAGAAAACAATAAACTATCGTCTACACGATTGGGGAATTTCAAGGCAACGTTATTGGGGATGTCCTATACCTATTATACATTGTAAAGATTGTGGAATTGTTCCAGTTCCAGAAAAAGACCTCCCTGTTGTTCTACCAACGGATGTAGAATTTACAAGTGGTGGTAATCCCCTGGATAAGCACCCAACCTGGAAATTTGTTGATTGTCCAAAGTGCGGAAAGCAAGCAGAGCGTGAAACTGATACATTCGACACCTTTTTTGAGTCTTCCTGGTATTTTGCTTCATTTTGCAGTGAAAATAAATCGATTAATAAAGATACTTGTAATCGTTTTATGCCTGTTGATTATTACATAGGTGGAATAGAACATGCAATTCTACATTTGCTTTACTCAAGGTTTTTCTGCCATGCTTTAACTAAATGTGGCTATTTTGACGTTAAAGAGCCTTTCTCTACTTTAATCACTCAAGGAATGGTCTGCCATATAACTTATAAAGATGAGAATGGCAAATGGCTCTTTCCCGAAGAAGCAAAAGAGTTGATTGCGAAGGGTGCTAAGATCCAAGTTGGAAAAGTCGAAAAGATGAGTAAGTCAAAGAAAAATACAGTTGACCCAAACTTTATCATAGAAAAATACGGTGCTGATACTGCTCGTTTGTTTGTATTATCCGATATCCCCCCAGAAAAAGATATGGAATGGTCTGATGATGGCGTGGAAGGTTGTTTTCGCTACATAAATAAATTGTGGCGTATGGTAGTGCAACTTAGGCCCGTAAACATACACTATGATAATGAAAACATTGTAGGTAAACTCCTAGAGTACAGAAAAAAAATCCATAAACTATTGCAAGGGCTTACAGATGACTTGGAAAACTGCAGATTAAACTGTATGGTAGCAAAGTTTCGTGAAATGACAAATTTAATAGCTGAAATAGACGTAAAAACTGGAAAATCTCTTATTGATGAAGGTATATGCATACTAATCAGAGTAATTGAGCCATTCATGCCACACCTGGCTGAAAATTTATGGCAAAAAATAGGAGGCGAAGGCATGCTATATATGCAACCTTGGCCAAAAGCTGATGAATCACTGCTAATTGATAATATGGTGACTGTAGCAGTGCAGATCAATGGAAAGTTACGTGCGACCATTGAAGTGGCAACTGATTTACCTCAAGAAAAATTGAAGAAAATAGCAACAGATTCTGTATCTAACAAAATCGATCAAAGCAAAATTCGCACTATATATGCTGTACCAAATAAGGTAGTAAACATAGTTATATAAAAATTTTGAGTAGCATGTCCCTAATTTCGTAGGTATACTTTTTTTGATATGAGGTTATATCTTTTTTAATATAAAGGATATATACTTGTGCATTATATATTTTTTTGTATGGGTAGTTATATGAAAATAAAAGGATTGTGTGTTTTAGCTGTGTTGCTCACTTCATCTCTAGCAGGTGCAGCTAGTAATAAAGCAGCTAGTAATAGTGCAAAAGAGCAGTACTACGCAGGTTTAAACTTTGGTGGTGGATGGGGTACTGGATTAAAAATAAAACCTGGCTTAGTTTTTGGTTATAATTATGATAAAAGCTCTAAGTTTGAACTTGAGATTCTCACTGACGTAAGTGATATGTTTGGAGGTAAGGATGCAGAAGGAAAGGACAAAGACAAGAAAATGGGAGCTAGTTTATTAGCAAATTACCGTTATTATCCTGACGTTGACATTGATCCTGTGAAACTATATGTCAGTGGAGGTTTAGGTGGATATCTCCAAGTAATACCTTTTGGCTCTGGTAAATCTGAAGGAAGCTCTAATGCAGCTGAAGCTCAAGATAACACACTAGATAAAGTACTAGGTGCTATTTCCTACAAACTGAAGGTTGGTGTTGATTATGAAGTTGCTCCACAGATAGTTGGTACAGCTGCTTTAACCGTAGGTGGGCAACTGAGTGGTGTAAAAGCAATGACAGTACCGGATATGATGCTGGAAGTAGGAGTACGCTATAATTTTTAATGCTGGATAACATTGAATACATGTTTAATGTTTAGGTGTAACCACAAGCGATGCTCAAAACTTGCTGCTAGCATGTTTGAACACTTATTCCAGTCTGTTTTAAGGAAGTAATGTGTATGAATTATATGAGAACGATGAAAGTGTTCGCTGTGTTGGTTGCTTTAGCAAGTACAGCTAGTAATGGTACAAGTGAGTTAGAAGATCAGTACAAAGATCGGTATGAAGACCAGTACAAAGATCAGTATGAAGATCAACACAAAGATCTGACCTTACCCAGAAAAAGTAGACAGAAAGTTAAGACGTTTTTGAAGTAAAATAAAACGTTTTTTCAAAGAGGTGTGGTATGACAAAAAGAAAAGAATATACAGCAGAATTCAAAATTGAAGCTATAAGACTAGTAAAAGAAACAGGTCAATCATCAGCAAAAATAGCAAGAGATTTGGGTATTAGCGGTGATTCATTAAGCAGATGGGTAAAAACATACAATGATAGAATGTCTGGAGTAGATGCGTTTCCAGGAAAAGGGAAAGTAGCTCATTGTGACAAAGAAAAGTTTTATTTAAAGAAAGAGCTGGCAAGAGTAACGAGGGAAAGAGACATTTTAAAAAAAGCCCTGGGATATTTTGCAAACCAAAAAGAGTAAAATATTCTTTTATAAAAGAACATGAAAACTGCTATAAAATACGGGAATTATGCAGATTTTTGAACGTATCTGCTTGTGGTTATTATAAATGGATTACTAAGGAAAAAAACAACAAAAAATCAATAAGAGAAGAGCTCATACAAGATATTCAGAAGGTATATCGAGCATCACAATGCAGATACGGAGCTCCTAAAATTCACGCTGAATTAAAGGCTTTAGGTAAAAATTATAACATCAAAACAGTGCAAAATGTTATGCAGAAAAATGGCATTCAAGCTAAGCTTAGACGAAAGTTTAAAAGTAAAAAACCACAAATAGACAATAGAGTTATAACTCCTAACATATTAAATCAGAATTTCATCGCTGATCAACCTAACAAGATATGGGTAACTGATATTACGTACATAAAAACTAATGAAGGATGGTTATATTTGGCAGCAATAATAGATTTATATTCACGCATGGTGATTGGCTGGTCAATGAGTAATGCAGTAAATAGGCAATTAGTTATAGATGCGTTATTCATGGCTATTGGTAGGCGCAAATCTGCTAAAAATCTACTATTTCATAGCGATCAAGGATCGCAATACACCTCTAAAAATTATCAATTTTTACTAAGTACAAAAAATATTACTTCTAGTATGAGTCACAAAGGTTGTTGTTATGATAATGCTGTTTCAGAGAGCTTTTTTAGTTCACTTAAGAGAGAGTTACTCATTGATACTTCACAACACTCTGCACAACAAGCTAAAACCGCAATATTTGAATATATAGAAATTTTTTATAATAAACAGCGTAGACATTCTACTATTAACTATTGCATTCCTGAGCTTTTTGATTCATCATTCTCATAGCAAAAACGTCTTAACTTTCTGTCTACTTTTTCTGGGTAAGGTCAGTAGCGAATGGATATACAAAACGCTGGATCTATATTCAGATTACAGAATAAGGTATTACAGACCGAAAGCATCACCAACACAATATGTGATAAACTTTGGTAAAGAACTTGCTAGGAAAGCGTAGTGCGGGAAAACCGCATGCTGCGTTTGACGAGGCGGGAGCTGGAAACGTTAACATGGGAATTTGGATTGAGGCCCACAGTGAAAACGACGGAATAGCCACTAAACCCTAAAGAAGGCGCGCCAGTTCTCGACCCTACAAATAATCAATGAAAATTTATTTGATTCAGTGCAAACACAATTAGCTGAAAATAGACAAAGAGCAAGAGTACGGCAAAGAAGAGAAACATATTTATTACAAGGTTTAATGGTATGCCAACGTTGTCAATATACTTATTGTGGTACAAACCACGTTCATAAAAAGTCGACATATTATTACTATCGTTGCTCTGGTACAAACTCTAGCAAATTTAATGGCAATAAAATCTGCGATAATAAATCAATACGCACTGATGTACTCGATACAGTCGTATGGGAGGAAGTTAAGAGTATATTAAAAGAGCCAGATAGGATTGCAAATGAATATCAACGTAGATTGTCAGAGAACAAAAAACCTTTACATAATCAAACACGTGAAAAGCAAGAAAGTAAGTTAAGATTAAGTATCAAAAAATTTATTGATAGCTATGCCAAAGGGTTTATAAGCCAAGAAGAATTTGAGCCAAGAATTACAACAATGAAACAACATTTGAAAGAAATTGAAGAAGAGAAAGAAAGAACACTCGATCAAAAGAAGTTACAACAAGAATTGAGCCTTGTTACAGATAGCTTGAAAAACTTTTCCTCAAGTGTTGAATCAAAGCTTGATCAAGTAGATTGGCAGACTAAGCAAAATATTATTAGAATGTTAATTCATCAAATTGAAATCAACCACAACCACTTATACATAGTATTTCGCATAAAAAGTCTTGCAAATTTTGATCAAAATAGCCATAATAGAATTATGCAATGTTGTACTAGCAGTCAAAACGAGCAGTTGCTAATAAAATTTACTGTAAGTATACAACAGATGCGTGCTAGCCATTTCGGTATCTTAATTGCTACCATATAGGGAGATAACGGTAAACCCAGAGCTATTGTAGACATAAGTTTTAGCTATATGGTATTTGAAGTAATAAATGCAATAAAAAATAATTTGTTAGCATGCTTTCCAACAGAGACAGTATATGCTCTTTCTTGTAATGCGCTAGGTAACGAATCTATAGAAAAAATATATCGAATAAAAAAGCGTTCTCAAAACAAGCCGCTCTCTGTATTTGTTAGTAATATTGATAGTTTGATAAATATAGCAAAGGTAAAGGAAGAGTATATCGATTTAATAAACTATTTTTCTCCTGGACCAATGACCTATATTTTACCACTTCAAGATAACAGTATATTACCAAATGAGTTCTTTAAAGATAGTATAGGCATAAGAATTCCTGATCATCCTATTGCGATTTCAATATTAAATGAACTGAAAACTCCAGTAGTTGCAACTAGTATTAACATTTCAGGAGAAAAAAGTATATGCAAAGCAAGAGATATACCTCAGTCTATTAAGCAACACTTATCTGCAGTAATTGAAGATGATGAATTAGTTTCTGGTATAGAATCTACTATTATTGACTTAACTGGAGACAAGATTAAGGTTTTAAGAAAAGGTAAAATTTCATTACAAACAATAAATAACGAATTTTCAAACTAAGATCTATAGGAGAAAGAATGAAAAAGGTGATAGGCCACAACCAAGCAAAAAAAAAGATAATGAACAACTTGTCTGTTCAATCTTGGCTGATCTGTGGTAAAAAAGGTATAGGAAAAGCAACATTCGCAAAATCCTTTTCTAATTGGTTTCTTATAAAAAATTACGATGAAGTAGCATTAGACTTACACATTGTTGAAGGTGATACAATAGGAGTGGAAAAGGTGAGAGAAATGAAAAACTTTTTGCACTTAAGCCCCATTCAATCAGAATATAAAATAGCTATAATAGATAGCTTAGAGTCAATGACTAATAATGCTAAAAATGCAATATTAAAAATATTAGAGGAGCCGCCACAAAATTCTAAAATATTTGTAATTAGCCATAAGCCATATGATGTACAAACCACCATCCGGTGTAGGTGTTTTCAGCTGAATTTACTTCCATTAACTTACGATGAAACAAAGCAGGTTGTTTCATCTCAGTGTAAATTCGACGATAAAATATTTAGTGAGATCATTACTTTGTTTCCTGGAACTCCGGGAGTAATAATAAATGCAATAAACAGTGGTGCTTATGAGTCACATAAGCATTTTTATACATTTTTCCGTAATCTAAATAATTCTGATATAGTTAATAAAATAATTAATAGTGAGATTGAGCTAGAACTAGCATCACATATAATTCAAACCTCCATTTTAGAAAGTATAAAGAAAGAAGTAAATAATGTTGAAATTCTACTAAGTCAATGGAAAGAAATAGATGAACTTTTCGTTGCTGCAAAGCAATTTCGCTTAGATAAAAAGCATGTTTTAGCTAATGTAGTTAACATCATGACACAAAAATGTAATACTTTTAACATAAATTTATGATAAAATTCTGCTAATTTAATACTGAAAGTATATAACTTGAATGATAATAAATTAACTGTATGGCAATCAATAGAAGTTTTAACAAACACTATACTGAACATGCAGAAAGAATTGAGTTTAATCAAGAATACATCTTTAGATCAAGACGTCACTTTAGAAAAAGGGAAGGAGCTATCAAGTGGCATCTATGAGGCAAATTTTAAGCTAAACAAGGCAATCAATATAGCTACTTTGCCAAGAATTGGCTATCATATGATTAATGATGAACTTGTTGTACGTAATCATATTACAAAAGAGGAAGTAAAGATCCCTAGAGATTTTCATTACTTTAAAGTTGTTAAATCCAATCACGATGATTGTAAATTAACGTTTTGTAATTTTTTAGGTAATGAGTTTTTTGAATATAAAAAGTATGATCCACAATATTCTGGTCTTTCAGATGAATATAAACTCATGGATTTTGGTAGTATAAAAAAGACTAATAATCTAAAACTTAAGGAGTATGTTGGTCATGCACCTAAATTTTTTGCTGTAGAAGGATCTATTGAGCCTGGATCTGAAAACCATGTAATTGATCTATTTGAGCTAGTCAGAGACGGTAAAGGCAAAAAAGTGGGAACTCTTGCTGATGAATTTGGTTATTTTGATGATCAAAATAAATTACACTACTATAATTATCACAAAAGTGCAGAAAGTAATACTTATGATCCTGAAAGCTTCAGTGTAAAAATGATAAATTTAGATGTGAGCAAAATTGATAAATTTCACCTTATTGCAGAACAAGGTGATATAATAATTCATCCTATTTTGGAAAATTTAGACATATTTTAAAGTTTTTTAGAGTATCCAGTATATTATATAATTGGGTTTGTATTATGGAAGATAAATTACTTGAATCAGTAAAAAACAAAAGTTACTTCAGGAAAGCAGTTGAATGGTATTGCCACAGATACCTGTTCTGCGTTGTAGAAAGATCTTGGATGGCGTTAATAGCGTTACTTCTCTTAGTATGTTTATTTTTATCACTACTAAACATATACCTATTACTTCCTGTTAAAAAAGATTTAAATTTTGTGAAGTATATGAACCACACAGAAGATGAGTTCTCTGCAATACATAAACTTAGTTTTAGTAAAAAAGAAGATGAGTACATTTCCATAGCAAGGTATTTAATAAGTAAATATATTGAAACATATGAGTCCTCTCGGACTGTTGAGCCAAAGTATCAAGAAAATTTTATAAAAAACAATTCTATATATAAAATCTATCAAGACTTTCAGGAAAAAGTAAACAATGAAGCTGTTTCATCCACAAGAAAAATTACCAACACAAACGTAACAACACTATCTATTGACCGATCGATCAAGGACTTAGTTACATTTGCTGGAAATGCCACTGTAGTTTTTGCAGCTGAGCAAAATAAGAAAATGAAAGACTATGCTGTGGAGGTTAGATTTACTTTATCAAACATGAAAGCAACTCTAACTGGTATAATACCATTTAAATTTATTGTTAACGGCTATAAATACAGGTGATTACATTTAAAAAATTACTTGGTAGCTAAAAAAATAACTAAAGTGCATACAGCAGTAACAACTGGAGGTAAAATTAGAAGCATTGGTGTCTTTTTAATAAAATAATTTCTAGAAGGTTTTAAGAAAAAGGCATTGTAAATTATCGGTAAGAAGTATAGAGCGTTGAGTATAGTACTGACAATTAACACCAGAGCTACAAATACAGAAAGTGTTACATTACTAGAGTTAAAAACAGCTTGAAAAATGAAAAATTTGCTCCAAAAAGTCGGAGCAGGTGGTACCCCTATCATGGACAATGCACCTATAGTAAATGCTATCATACTAATTGGCATACTACGTCCTATACCGTGAATTCTATCTATGTATTTCTCACCTGTTTTCGTTATTATTGCTCCAGCAGTGAAAAACAAAGTGATTTTTGCAAATGCGTGGCAAACTAATTGAAAAATTGCAACCCTCATGCTGAATTCACTAAAAATTGAAGCAAACAATATAATATATGACAACTGAGAGATGGTAGAATAAGCAAGCAATTTCTTTAATTCCTTTTGCTTTAATGCAATTAACGATGCAGTAATAATAGTAAATCCAGCAGCGTACGGAAGCCATCCTCCAGCAAACCAACTTTGCTGTGCAAAACGTTGCATATTATCGATGCCAAAAGTGTATAATATAACTTTGATGATGATGAACACTCCTGATTTCACAACAGCAACAGCATGTAGTAGTGCGCTTACAGGAGTTGGTGCAACCATTGCTTTTGGCAACCAAAAATGCATTGGCATTAATGCAGCTTTTCCTATTCCATAAATCAGCATAGCAAAACACACTGCAATAAAAGTTATGAACGAAGTATCAAACTTGAATATTCCACCTCTTACAAAGTCTAAAGTATGGAATTCATTATATAAGAGGCCTATTGCAGGAAAAAATAACACTAAAGAAGAGAAAAATAGTAAACCAAAGTAATAGCGTCCTGCAATTACTGATTCATTTGTTGAGTTGTAAGTAATCAGAGGGTATGTACTAATAGTTAGAAGCTCGTAAAAGACAAATGTAGTGAGCAAATCTCCAGAAAAAGCAATAAACATTGCACAGCTAATCGCTATTGAAAAAAAGCATAGAAAACTCGAGTAGTTACTATCAGCATAGTTATTTCGCATATAACATATTGCATACATACTGGTTAGTACCCACAAAAATGATATTAATAAACTGAATATTGCTCCACTAGACTCTAACTTTAAACTAATATGCAAATTATTACCAAAGTCCATGAGAATAAATTGAGAATGATCACCATACACCAAATATAAAGTGCATAGAGATGTATACGCAAATAGAAGCATAGAAGAAACAACAGTAATGCTATTGTTCAATCTGGGCCATTTACTAGTAAAAGAAATAGCTAATGCACTTAAAAGTGGAATCAACGCAGCAATTAACAAATAATTCTCAGTAATAAAAAGTGGCAAGGAAAGAGATATTAAAACAAAATCCATTAAGTAATTCATCTTTCTGTTTAGGTAAAGCTAAAATTATATTCAAGTTATAGAGAATTTGCTATTTTTTAGTTGTATATCGGAAGTGTTAAATAAACCATACGCATCAAGTTAAGAAAAAGTGGCGTAAGGAAGAAAGGAAATAGGAAAAAACTATTTTATATATTAAGTAATAAAGTTAGTAATTTATAGATCTTTCTAAAAAATTATCTTATCCTAGATAAGAATTTCCTAAAAAAATAAATGTAACAAATAAAATGCCAATCTTAAATATTGCTATGTTTCACGATAGCTTCTTAATTTGGCACGTATGGTTTGTTAAACACTTCCAGAATTACTCAAAACCGCTACAGACTATATCTTTCTGTATAATCTTTAAATGCACCTCTATTGGAGT
Organism: Wolbachia endosymbiont (group B) of Cyclophora punctaria; assembly: GCF_964028235.1. Lineage (NCBI taxonomy): Bacteria > Pseudomonadati > Pseudomonadota > Alphaproteobacteria > Rickettsiales > Anaplasmataceae > Wolbachia > Wolbachia endosymbiont (group B) of Cyclophora punctaria. The sequence continues at coordinate 103,022 of NZ_OZ034749.1, read as the reverse complement.
CAAAATGTAGCTTCACACTGCCAATTGGCCCGTTTCTTTGTTTTGCAATGATCAGCTCTGCAATATTTCTAATTTTCTCCATTTTCTCTTGCCACTCTCGATGTTTATTACTTCCTTCATTTGGTTGCTTTCTTAATTCATAATATTCTTCTCTATAGAGGAACATTACTATATCCGCATCCTGCTCTATGCTTCCTGAATCACGTAAATCAGAAAGTTGTGGTTTTTTATCATCCCTTTGCTCAACAGAACGAGAGAGCTGTGATAGTGCAACAATGGGAATATTTAGTTCCTTTGCAATTGCTTTTAAACCCTGCGTCACTTCTGAGATTTCTTGCACTCTATTTTCACTACTCCTTTTTGTTGTTCCTCGAATTAACTGCAGATAATCGATAAAGACCACCTCTACATTATATAGTTGATAGAGAAGACGTATTCTGGTACGAAGAGCACTAATTGATAATGCAGGAGTGTCATCTATGATGAAAGGTAATTCGGATAGATCTGTACTAGCATTAATGAATTCGTGTAATTCAAAATCACTAATTCTCCCAGTCAGTGCCTTATAATAACCAATGCCTGAATCTATAGTAATCAATCTTGCAGTCAATTGCTCTGCTGACATTTCAAGTGAGAAAAACGCTACGTAGTGTTGTTTATCTGTTCTTTTTTGCAAAATCTTACAAGCATTAAGTGCGATGTTCAGCGCCAATGCTGTCTTTCCCATTGAGGGCCTTGCAGCTATAATTAACAGATCAGATTTCTGCAAACCACCAAGGAGCTGGTTTAGGTCTTGAAGTCCGGTTGTAATACCTAGAGCCTCTGGGTTATTCTTCAGCTTGCTGATCTTCTCAACCACATCTTTAATTGAACTTGCAAGCTTTATATATGTCTTATCACCTTGCTTTTTTACTACTAAGTTGAACAACTTTGTCATTGCCTGCTCAATTTGTACCTGTGCAGGATTTTCAATGTTGTAGTTGTAACTATCGTCAACTATCTCCTGCCCGAGCTTGATTAAGCATCTCCTTAAATAAGTATCACGGATTATTCTGGTCAAGCTATAGATATCAAGCGCAATGCTTGCCTTTGCTGCAAGTTTTGCTAGGTACTCAACTCCACCACATTCGGCAAATGCTTTATCATTTTCAAAAAACATCTTAAGGCTTAGTTCATTGGCAACTATGCCGTGTTTTCTGGTTTTAGATATCTGGGTAAAAATGCTTTGATGTAGTGGATCATAGAAATTGTCTGCTGCAATTATATCTTCAACTGCATCACAAATTCTATTATCACGAATCATTGCACCAATGAGCATTTGCTCTGCTTCTAAATTGTGTGGCAATTTACATATTTCTTCTCTTGAATCAATAAGATTAGCTAATTCATTCATTTTAAGTTTTCAGAGTAATGATTGATTATTGTAGAATATTCAGTCCTTACTTAAAAGATAAAAAATTTGACTAATCTTGTGTTGCTTATAGCATTAAAGTAGGCCCCTGTGGTGGAATGGTAGACACGGCAGACTCAAAATCTGTTGCTTGCAAAAGCATGCTGGTTCAAGTCCGGCCAGGGGCACTCAAACATTGGAAAATGCATATATGTTACATAAAATTTTTAATCGTTTATTTTCCATTCTTTCTTCTATAAATGCTATTCAAAAAGTGAAAAAGGATGATAATGGAATATGCTATGTAACGGGACTTAGACGCTATTTGTCAGTGCTGCTTGATTTAATCATCATCGTTTTATTTTTGCAGTTTTGCGGTCAGACCTTAAATCAACTCTTCATGAGCTCAGAGAGCAGTAAAATATTAGGCCAAATTGCTGCAAAATATCAAATGCAGGTACCACTATCTGCAGAGGAAACAGCAATGCAGAGTAAGCTAATCAAGTTACTAGTTCTAAATCAGATAGTTCAATTTATTATGCTTTTTAGTTATGTAGCATATATGTGGATAAGATTTGGCGCTACACCTGGAAAGTTATTACTTGGACTCAGAGTTGTAAATGCACAAACTTTTGAAAAATTGACTCTAAAACAAGCAATAAAGAGGTTTTTTTCCTTTATATTGTCAACTGCACCACTATTCTTAGGTTTCATATGGGCAAGCTTCGACAAACGTTGCCAAACTTGGCATGATAAGATTGCAAATACGGTGGTTGTCACAAATAAGAGTCTTAAGCCTGATAAAATGAAATAGTAGGTAAAAAATATGCCAAGTATTACTCATGGTCAAAGTATGGATTCTATTAGCGATAGTATTGTACATATTGGTGGTAATGAAATAAAAGAATGCGCAATTGAAGCGCTAGAACCATTTAAGAACGAATTAGAAGCTCAAAGTTTTGACCTTAATGGGCTAGGAACTTCTGACCTAATTAAAGCATGGAAGAAGATAGAAGATTTTAAAGGTGCTGGATTAAAGGATGCTTTTGACCTTGCTGATCTGATAAAAGGGCAAATTGCAGGATTTAATAAAGAAAAATTACAAGAAATGTGTACTTTTAGCAAGATTTCCTACGGTAATGTGGACAGAAAATTAAAGCAAGATGAGTACAAAACTAAAAGGCAATTTGAAGAAGAAGGTTATCAAATTATAAAATTTTACGACAATGAACTCATTGAAGACAAATATTGCTCGGATACTGACTATAAATTAGAGCAACAAGATGTCGGTTATGCTTTAATGAGTAGCAATTCATATAATCGAGATGCTGGTTATGTTTTTATTAAAGGTCAGGAAGTAACTATAGCTTACCATGGTACTCGTGATTTAAATGATGTAAAGGAAGATCTTCGTGCATCTTTAGCTAAATTGTCATTTTTACCTGAAGATCATCGTGTACACTCTGGTTTTTACTCTTTATTCAAACGCTCTTGGCCCAGTGTGCATAAGATATTAAAAGGGCATGCTAATGATAAAGGATTAGCAATCAAAGATTTGAAAATTAATGTTACAGGTCATAGCATGGGAGGTGCTCTTGCTAATATCGCTGCTTTATGTCTTAATAAAACAGAAGATGCCGAAGATGTTCATGTTGCAACTTTTGGCTCTCCAAGAGTTTTCTACAATGGTGCCGCTGAAGTTTACAATCAGTGTCTTGGAAATAAGACTATTAGAGTAGCTTGTCAATCAGATCCGGTACCATGTTTGCCACATGGTAATGCTGGTATGCACTATAAACATGTAGGTAAATCATTAAAATTAGAAACAGGTAAAACTCTGGAGTACTTAGAACTGCACTATCATAGAATTAATATCTATTATAACCTTGTTCGGGAAGTAGAGCAGGAAAATTTTAAATCAGATAACAATCCATCTAAGTATCGTCATATTGCTTATATTTTTGGCCTATTTTACCATGCAGTTTTGTCATATGTCGATGTGAATGATAAGGAGTTCTTTAAAAAAGTTGAGGAAGAAAATAAAGACATTAAGCTTTCTGAGATACCAATTCAATATGCTCCAAAATTAGAAGAGAAAATTAAACTACTAGAACAAGAAGTAGCTAAGCCTACTAATGACAAAACTCAATTAGAGGGAAGGTTAAAGAGTATACAACAAAGTTTGGTTGGAAAAACTAAAGAGCTAGATGATGAAAAAGGAAAATTAACACAAGAACAACAGGAGACTAATCAACTCAATGATCAAATAGATAAACTTACTGCAGAATTTAAAGGGACAAAAGATCAGCTTGCAGAAAAGAAAGCAGAGCTGGATGAACAAACTAGAACAGTAACCAAGCTTAATGATACTATAAAGGAACTTAAGGAAACAAATGCTGAATTAGAAAGAAAGAATAGTAATCTGGCTAATCGACTGGAGAAACTTGAGGAAGCAAAAACTAAGCTAGAAGAAAAGGTAGAATTTGCAGAAAAAGAGCTGAGGGATGCTAAAGCTCAATTCAGAGAGAGTGAGAGAGGGCTAAGGGAAGTAAAAGCTCAACTTGAACAGGAAAATAGTAATTTGTCTAGTCAAGCAAGGGAGCTTGAAGGGAAATGTGAGCAAACAGAAGTTCAACTTGTAGAATCAGAGCAAAAACTAGCTGAAGAAACTAGTAAAGTCATGCAACTTAGCAAAGAATCTAATGAAGCAAGAGCTCAGCTTGAAAAGAAGAAAAAAGAGATTGGAAAGCTAAAAGATCAAGTAGATCAAATGACTATACAAAACAATCAATTGGAAGGGCAGCTGGATGATGCAAAGCAAGGTCTAACTGACCTTACCCAGAAAAAGTAGACAGAAAGTTAAGACGTTTTTGAAGTAAAATAAAACGTTTTTTCAAAGAGGTGTGGTATGACAAAAAGAAAAGAATATACAGCAGAATTCAAAATTGAAGCTATAAGACTAGTAAAAGAAACAGGTCAATCATCAGCAAAAATAGCAAGAGATTTGGGTATTAGCGGTGATTCATTAAGCAGATGGGTAAAAACATACAATGATAGAATGTCTGGAGTAGATGCGTTTCCAGGAAAAGGGAAAGTAGCTCATTGTGACAAAGAAAAGTTTTATTTAAAGAAAGAGCTGGCAAGAGTAACGAGGGAAAGAGACATTTTAAAAAAAGCCCTGGGATATTTTGCAAACCAAAAAGAGTAAAATATTCTTTTATAAAAGAACATGAAAACTGCTATAAAATACGGGAATTATGCAGATTTTTGAACGTATCTGCTTGTGGTTATTATAAATGGATTACTAAGGAAAAAAACAACAAAAAATCAATAAGAGAAGAGCTCATACAAGATATTCAGAAGGTATATCGAGCATCACAATGCAGATACGGAGCTCCTAAAATTCACGCTGAATTAAAGGCTTTAGGTAAAAATTATAACATCAAAACAGTGCAAAATGTTATGCAGAAAAATGGCATTCAAGCTAAGCTTAGACGAAAGTTTAAAAGTAAAAAACCACAAATAGACAATAGAGTTATAACTCCTAACATATTAAATCAGAATTTCATCGCTGATCAACCTAACAAGATATGGGTAACTGATATTACGTACATAAAAACTAATGAAGGATGGTTATATTTGGCAGCAATAATAGATTTATATTCACGCATGGTGATTGGCTGGTCAATGAGTAATGCAGTAAATAGGCAATTAGTTATAGATGCGTTATTCATGGCTATTGGTAGGCGCAAATCTGCTAAAAATCTACTATTTCATAGCGATCAAGGATCGCAATACACCTCTAAAAATTATCAATTTTTACTAAGTACAAAAAATATTACTTCTAGTATGAGTCACAAAGGTTGTTGTTATGATAATGCTGTTTCAGAGAGCTTTTTTAGTTCACTTAAGAGAGAGTTACTCATTGATACTTCACAACACTCTGCACAACAAGCTAAAACCGCAATATTTGAATATATAGAAATTTTTTATAATAAACAGCGTAGACATTCTACTATTAACTATTGCATTCCTGAGCTTTTTGATTCATCATTCTCATAGCAAAAACGTCTTAACTTTCTGTCTACTTTTTCTGGGTAAGGTCAATCATTGTGAAGATCAATACGAAGATCGATATGAAGACCAGTACGAAGATCATTACTATGTAGGTTATGTAGGTTTAAACTTTGGGACTCGATGGGGTGAAAGCTTTAAATTGAACCCTAACGTTGTCTTTGGTTATCATCATAACAAAAATTCTAAGTTTGAACTTGAGGTTCTTGCTAACATAAGTGATATAACTGATAAAGCAAAAAGAAAAGTAGGAGCTAGTTTATTGGCAAATTACCTTTACTATCCTGATCTTGAAATTGATCCTATTAAATTATATGCTAGTATAGGACTGGGTGGATATATTCGAATATTGCCATCTTTTGGTCTTGGTGAGGATACAAATGCAGTAAATTCAGCTGCAACTGTAGCCGCAGCCGCAGGTCAAAATGAAACACTAGATAAAATACTGGGTGCTATTTCCTATAAAGTAAAGTTAGGTGTTGATTGTGAAATTATTCCACAGATAGTTAGCACAGTTGCTATTGCTGCAAGCGGTCAATTAAGTGGCTTTAAACCACCGATGAAAAAACCAGATGCAATCATAGAAGTAGGTATACGTTATAATTTTTAAGCTATGAACACTTTGAATCCTTATATACAGTTGTATGCTCGGTGCTATATATGTGCTATTTGCAAAGGTATTCTGTTTATGCTAACATTAAGATAAATATTAAGCAATAAAATTAGAAGGATCAACTTCCCGCTGTAAGCAAGCAGCAACTACAGTGTTTATCATAAGAAATGCTATTGTCATCGGGCCAACTCCACCAGGCACTGGAGTAATAGCTTTGACTTTTTCTTTTACTCCCTCAAAGTCAACATCACCCACAAGCTTACTTTGATTTCCTATGTTAATGCTATTTATGCCAACATCAATCACTATTGCACCTTTTTTTATCCAATCTGGTTGAACAAAATTTGGCTTTCCAACTGCTGCAACTACTATATCCGCCTTAGAGCAATAATCAGCTAAATCCCTACTTTGTGAATGCAAGATGGTAACAGTGCAATTTTCTTGCAACAATAGGTGAAACATTGGCTTACCCACAATATTGGATCTGCCAATGATTACCGCATTTTTACCGGACAGATTATTTTCAACTGACTTAATTAAATGCAAAGAACCTTTGGGAGTACAAGGTATCAGACAATTTTTTTCACCTTTAACTAACCTGCCAACATTCTCATCATGAAAGCCATCTACATCTTTTTCAACACTTACTGTATTAATTATTCTACTTGCACTGATGTGCTTTGGTAAAGGTAACTGAACTAAAATTCCATGCACAGATGAATCTTCATTTAATGTATTAACTTTTTCAATCAATTCATCTTCTGAGATACTATCAGGCAAAACAATAGTTTCAGAACTTATGCCTATTGATTCTGCTTTTCTTTGTTTATTACGAACGTAGACCTGACTTGCTGGATTGCTACCCACAAGAATTACTTTAAGACAAGGAAAAACATTATACTCTTTCTTTAAAATATCAATTTTTTTTGATAGCTCCTCACAGAGATCATTTGCTATTTTTTTACCGTTAATAATAATTGACATTTCCTTGCCACTCCTTGAAGTCAGGTAATGCAATATCAAATAAATTCAATACTTTACCAACAGCATGATTTACAATATCATCCAAAGATTTTGGTTTAATATAAAAAGCAGGCATCGGCGGAGCAATAATTGCTCCCATCTCCGTTAGTTTTAACATATTTCGGAGATGTCCAAGATGTAGTGGAGATTCTCGCACCATAAGAACTAATTTTCTTCTTTCTTTTAGAGTTACATCTGCAGCCCTTGTTAATAGATTGGAAGTCACCCCCGATGCTATTTCAGACATTGTTTTCATAGAACATGGAGCAATAACCATACCTGAGGTTTTAAATGAGCCGCTTGCTATTTTTTCTCCTATTTTTTCTTCAGAATAGTAAAAATCTGCAAGCGATATAATATCTTCAAGTTTTTCTTTAATCTCATGAGCTATAGTTATTTTTCCAGCACTGCTGATCACTAAATGAGTTTCATGATTGGTATTTTTTAGTGCCTCTAGAATCCGTACACCGTAAATAGAACCAGATGCTCCACTTATTCCAATTACAATCCTACTATTCACCTTCGTAATTCATTCCCAATGCACGTTTGTAGGTATCAAGTAATATTTCCTGTTCCTCCCTGTCATCATCATCCATCTTTCTTAGCCTAATAATCTGTTTCATCACTTTTATATCCCAACCTTCATCTGCAGCTTTTGCATATACATCACGAATGTGATCTTGCACATCCCTCTTTTCTTGTTCAAGTTTTTCGATTCTCTCTATATAGCTCTTCAAATCTTCAGCCGTTATTTTTACTGTATCTTCCATAGAACCCAACTAATTAATTGCTACTACAGTATTATCAGTTTTTACTTGTACTTCAATCATAGTAATAATATTTTTATCTTTTTTTAAAATCTTAAAGTAAAAACCGTACATGGAAAACTCTTCATTTTCTTCAGGAATGCGCTCTATCTCGTTTACAATCATACCTGCTAGAGTTGTAGCTTCTTCATCAGGAAGATCCCAATGTAACTGTCTATTAATATCCCTAATAGTAGATTTTCCTTCTATGTGATACATATTATCGGATATCTTTTTTATAAAATTCTCTGTGATCAAATCATGTTCATCTGAAATTTCTCCAACTATTTCTTCCAGTATATCCTCAAGAGTTACGATTCCCTGTAGTGCTCCATACTCATCAATAACAAATGCAAGGTGTTTCCTGTTTTTACGGAAGTTGTGAAGTTGTACACTGAGTGGCGTACTTTCTGGTATAAACCAAGGCTTTGACATAACTTTGGCAATCTCTATTTTATTATCCTTTTCACGCAAGGCATTTATTAGATTTTTCACGTGAACCACTCCAACAATATTATCTGGTTCTTTTTGCCATAAAGGTACTCTGCTATGGCTACTGGTTAAAATCTCTCTTATTAACTCTTCTTTATTTCGATCTATATCAAGAGAAAATAAGTTTCTCCTGTGGGTCATAATTTGTGATATTTCTGTCTCAGCCAAATCAAGTATACTATTTAGCATATCTAAATCCTGTTGTAACATAGTGCCCTCACTGCGGTGAAGAGTAATCATATTACGCATTGCATCTGCTGCAGATATTACCTCCCTATTCTTATGAAGCCCACATAACTTCAGAATGATATTGACAATAAACTGAATGCCTAATGTCAATGGAGAAAGAACCTTGACAAAAAACAGCATAAAATAAGCAGAAAGTAATGTAAATTTTTCAGGATTTTGCATGGCGTAAGTTTTTGGTAAAACTTCACAAAATAGCAAAATACAAAACGTCATCATGAATGTTGAAAGAAATATGCCCTCATTCCCAAAAGAATTTATAAATATTACTGTAAATAAAGCAGAGCAAGTAATGTTAATAATTGTATTACACAGTAATATTGTTCCTATTGTTAATTCTTTTTTACCTAACAAAAGCTCTATTATCTTGGCTTTTTTGTTACCTTCTAGCTTTAGTTTATTCACTCGGGATCGGCTAATTGAGGTTAACCCTATTTCTGCTCCTGAGAACAAAAACGATAAAATCAATAAGAAAAAAATTGCTGACAATACTGAAATCAATAACCAATCCATTAAAGTATGATGTTATTGCGATATAGAAACAGAGTTGATTTTATATGTTGTAAGAAGCATTTGCAAGTCTATATATCTTTAATATAAAAAAATAAATCATGAAATATATCACACACTGCATTCACATGCATATTCTCAACAACAAGTGGAGGAGTTATTCTTATTACCCTATTATTTAAAATTTTAGTCATCATTAAGCCTTTGTCAAGAGATTGTTTAACAATTTTATCAGCCAAAGGTACTCTAAGCTCTATCCCTATCAATAAACCCTCCCCACGAACTTCTGAAACGATCTTCGGAAATTCTTCAGTCAAAGGCAACAACTTTTCTTTTAGATATTTACTGACCTTCTTAACATGGTCAAAAAAGCCTTCCTTTAGCATTACATCGAGTACTGCATTACCAACAGTCATGGCAAGTGGATTACCTCCATAAGTTGACCCATGAGTTCCTGGAGTGATTGCTTCTGCTATATAATCTTTTACTAAACATGCAGCCAGAGGAAATCCATTACCCATAGCCTTCGCACAAGTGAGCATATCAGGTTCAACTCCTATATTTTGATAGTAAAATAGAGAGCCAATCCGTCCATATCCGCATTGCACTTCATCAAAGCATAAAATTATTCCTTGAGCTTTTGTTATCTCTCTTACTTTTTTAAGATACTCTACCTCCAATGGATGTACTCCGCCTTCACTTTGTATAGGCTCTAAAAATATGGCAGCTGTTTCGCTATTGATTTTCTTTTCTAATGCTTCAATGTTATTTCTTGGAACTTTATCAAAACCAGAAAGGAGTGGAGCAAAACCTTCGCGTGATTTTTCATTTCCCCCAGCTGAAATTGCAGCAATACTGCGGCCATGAAAACCTCCTTCAATTGTAATGATGTGACTGCGCTTTTCTTGTCCATTTAAGTAGAAATAGCGGCGAATAAATTTAATTGCAGCTTCTGTTGCTTCAAGTCCACTTGAGCAGAAAAAAACTTTATCGGCAAAGGTAAGTTCTGTTAAACGCTGAGCAAGCCTTTCCTGCTGAGGAATAGTAAAAATATTAGAGCAGTGCCATAATGAATCCAGTTGCTCCTTCAGTTTATCTGTAATGTATGGATGACAATGCCCTAGAGAGGTTGTAGAAATTCCTGCAGCAAAGTCTAAATATTTTTTACCATCCTTATCGAAGAGATATACTCCTTCTCCTCTAACTATAGAAGCTTCAGATCTATTATAAGCGTTAACAACATGATCCATTTTAAATATTATCTATAGTGCATGAAAAAGCTTTCCCTTAATATTGCTTAAACTAAAAATTGAGCTAATATTATACAGTTCAACATAAAACTCAGAAATTTAATATGTAAAAAAGTAAAACTACACCAATTCACATTCAGCAAAAAAGAAAGCTATTTCTCTATGAGCGTTCTCTAGACTATCAGAACCATGCACTCTATTTTCACTAATATCATCAGCAAAATCACCCCTAATTGTACCTTTATCTGCCTGCTTTGGATCTGTAGCACCCATGATTTGTCTGTATTTACTGACTGCATTTTCACCGATTAAAACTTGAACTATCACAGACCCAGAAGTCATAAATTCCACCAAATCTCCAAAAAAAGGCCTATCCTTATGAATTTCATAAAACAGCTCTGCTTGTTTTTTTGTCAGCATCATCATTCTTTGTGCTATAATTTTTAGTCCAGATTTTTCAATGTAAGAATTTATACTGCCTGTAATATTATTTTTTACTGCATCAGGTTTTAATATTGAAAGTGTTCTCTCAATTGCCATATTATTTCCTTATATTAAGATCGTATATTTATAGATTTATTTTATTATAAACTTTGATTTGATAAAAGCAATTTTTCACTTATAGTTAAGAATAAACCATCAAGGAGGTGTTTTATGGGGTGTTGTAATAAAAAAAACAACAAACCAGTCGATCCTAATGTTAAACAATCAATTGAAACTACACTTACTGCTAAAGAATGGGTTAATCAATTCAAGTCATCAATTTTTTGTGGGACAAAAGGATTTTTAACTTTTAATTTGGCATTTTTGAGTTATTTAGAGTATAGCTTACACAATAATACAAAATTAAAAGAAGGCGCTGTTTTTGCAATAAAAAGGAATACTATTCCATTTTTCGAAATGGCTATCATAGTGCCATTTGTTTGTCTTGCATTACCATCTATGATAGGTGGGATGAACCTCATGCATTGTGCGCTTATATGTGCTATATTGATGATTGCCACGTGTTTTTTTGTGAGAACTACTTGTCAATTGCGTGAGAAATTAATGGAAAAGATCACTAACCATAGTAGAAAAGAAATAGATGAGCAATTTGAGGAAGACACTATAAAATTTCCTATTTTTAATAAAAACAGACAGCATATTGAGTATAATTCTCCTAATCAAGGACAAATAATGAATGAAAGTCCTCGCTCTCTCTTTGTTAAGGTTTTACTTTTTCCGCTTATGGTTCCTTTGAAGGCCCTACAAAGCTGCATAATGATATCTTTGGCTGCTGTTGAACTTCTTGAAGCAGTGCCAAGTTTTTGTGTTGATGTGGTTTTCGATAGAGGCTTTGCATCTACACAGAGTAACATGAAGAGATCTGCTCATCTATTGTATGCCAGTGTAAGAAATTTAGTGCCTGTAACTAAACTTGATGAGTGTGTAGCTGATTTTATAGGCAAACCTGAAAAAAGGTGCTGTCAGTGAAGAAGGCAGTAATCTTATTTAACCTAGGCGGACCTGATTCACTAAGTGCGGTCCGTCCTTTCTTATTTAATCTTTTTTACGATAAAAGAATAATAAATCTACCAAATCCTTTTCGCTTCCTTTTAGCAAAGTTTATCTCCAAAAGGCGAGAAAGTACTGCACAAGAAATATACGAGCACATTGGAGGTAAATCGCCAATCTTGGAGAATACGAAAGCACAAGCTGATGCTTTAGAACTAAAATTAAATGAAAATGGAAACCATGTATATAAGATATTCATCTGCATGCGTTATTGGCATCCATTTGCTGATGAAGTTGTTAAAAGCGTAAAGCAATTCGACCCTGACGAAATCATTCTGTTACCACTATATCCGCAATATTCAACCACCACAACTCTATCATCCATCGAGAATTGGCAAAAAAATGCCAAACTGGAATGTAACACAAAAACAATTCACCATTATTATGACAATGAAGACTTTATTGAAGCTCATGTTAATCTGACGTCTAAATATTATAAATTAGCTAGCAAAATCGGTAAGCCAAGAGTCCTATTCTCGTCCCATAGCTTACCTCTTAGTATCATTAAAAAAGGCGACCCTTACGCTTCACAGATAGAAAAAACAGTAAAATTAATAGTAAAAAAATTGAATATTGAAGATCTTGACTGGGGAATATGTTATCAGAGTAAGGTTGGCCCTGTAAAATGGTTGGAGCCTAGCACTGAAAGTGAGCTATCACGCGCAAAAGACGATAATATACCTGTAGTTTTATCACCTATATCTTTTGTTTCTGAGCATTCTGAAACACTGGTTGAACTTGATATAGAGTATAAAGCAATTATCAAAGACGGATATTACTTTCGCGTACCAACTCTCAGTACTGATCTCTTATTTATCAAGTGCTTGGCCGATTTATGTTTAGATCACTCTCAAAGTACTGATTTATAGCACTTTTCTTTTTAGATTTTTATAGTATAATATTAAAAAGTTATTATTTTATTATCTACTTATGCCAAAAGGTAAGCCAAATACATTTATAGAAAGTATACATGATGCTCACAATCATGATATTAGAAAGATGTATTGTATTGCAGTAGGTTTAACAGGCATATTGTGTAAAATTTCATTGCAATTCTGTTGCGAGTTTATTGATAACAACAGATCCAATATTTGTACTATATTAGATATTTCTAAGTTCATAAAACTACCAACATCAATAATATTTGCTCTTCACTTTGGTCTCAATTTAGCTGGATATAAATCTAAAAAACTTCAGAATGGTAAAGGGGGAAATGAACCTGAAAAACCAATACAGGTTGTGGGTAGCTTAGCCTTCTTGGCAAACTGTGTAATAGGAATATTGATGCAGACAAAAATCATTCATTTCTTAGCTAGAAACAACAAGGATGTAATAAGTTATATTAGCTTAACATCAGCAGTTCTATTTCTATTTTCAGAATGCATAAACTGTTATTATACATGGAAGAAGTATCTAGATAATAAGGATTCTGAAAAGTCTGCTAAATATGGCAAAGAAGTTATTTTTAGCACATTCGCTTTGTCATTGGGCTTGTTAAGCTTCATATTAAAAAGAATGGAACTTCCAACCATACCAATAGACTTGGGTGGTGGCATAATCTATAATTTCAACTTAACTGTTACGGTTAGTTTGCTACTAAGCATAGCATATCTAGTATCAAACATCGATAAGTTTGTCAATCAACCTAATAATGGTACTGATCCTTCTACTGGACTTGATGACGCTCACCATATTCAGCATAATAGCAGCATTGTAGAAATTAATTATTAGAGATGAAAAGACTTAATTTCTACTGCCAATGCTAGCACTGCTAATTTGCTAACAATATTCCAAAGTGGCAAAGTTTTATTTTCTTGGCTGATGTCATAAAATTCACAGTCAGTGGAATTCAAGCTAGAATATACATCTTTCCTGCTATTACATCGGTATAAGTAACATGTTGGAGTATCTCCTATATAGTATATTAGCGGTTCTGCAGAACTACTTTTAAATATGTCAATAGTTGGTACACCTTCTTGTATAATAACACTATTGATTGCTATTCCTTCTTTTATCTTTTTCATTTTATGACGCTTTTTTTTATTGAGATTTAATATTTCCTTTCCACTTGTTGCTGTTATAATGCCCATTCCATATGTGCCATTGCTTGCTTTGATAAAAACGTAAGGTTGTGTTTTTATTTCATATTCCTCATATTTTTTTTGCACTAGAGATAATATTTGGTCAACTTTAGTCGCTACTGCTCCTAGTGATGAATCATCATTAAAGTCAACTCCATTACAGCTTTCTGTAAGCACAGAAATAAGCCATGGGTCCATTTTAAATTCGCCACAAAATTCGGACACTAATTTTTGATAGATTTCAAAATATTGAAATTTCTGCCTACTGTGCCAGCCATATAATGGACTTGGCACTATCTCTTGTTTTACGTTTTCTAGCGTGTCTGGAATGTGGCTCGTCATATCACGGTTCAGTATAATAACATCAGGCACAAATCCTGAAGTTGTCTTCAGCAAAGAGTTTTCTTTCACAACAGTTTCATACTGTTCTATTAAATTGTACGTTTCATTATGAAAGAGGCCAATTCTAGTTTCAAAACCTGCGAGTTGCAGTACCTTTTCTATGGCAAATACATTTTCTATATACATTTTATTTCGTGTGTAATTCTCCGGTATTATAAGGGCCTTTTTATATTGTTTTGTTTCGAAGTAGCTTTTTATCAATTTTGCTGCTATCGCTTTTGATACTTCACTTAGGTTATTAAACCCTGCAGGAAATAAATTGGCGTCTACTGGAGCAATTTTGTAGCCTGAATTCCTAAGATCTATGGAGCTATAAAATGGTAATGTAAAACCATTAAATTTTGTTTTGAACCAATTATTTATATCTTTTTCCAGATTTGGATGAATTATGTTTTGCATCTACACTTTAAATGTTATAAGAAAAGTACTATATTATAAGTTATAATCTTAATATAATATAACTAATTAAAATAACAAAAAAATGATTCATCATGACAGCAGTAAAATGTATGGTACTACTATACTGTCAATTAGAAGAGACAAAAATGTAGTAGTAATAGGTGATGGGCAAGTCTCGCTAGGCCATACCGTTATAAAATCTGGAGCAAAAAAAGTTAGGCGTCTTTCTGGTGATTCCGTAATTGCCGGTTTTGCTGGAGCAACAGCTGATGCATTTACTCTCTTCGAAAGGCTAGAATCTAAACTTGATAAGCACCCAGGACAGTTAATGAGGGCATGTGTTGAACTTGCAAAAGACTGGAGAATGGATAAATATCTAAGAAAATTAGAAGCTATGATGATCGTGGCAGACAAGTCTATTTCATTGGTCATTACAGGAACGGGTGATGTTCTTGAACCTGAAGATGGCATTGCAGCCATTGGCTCTGGAGGAAATTTTGCTTTATCTGCAGCAAAAGCTTTGATTGACGTTGAAGGAATATCAATAGAGGAGATTGCAAAAAAGGCTATGAAGATAGCTGCCGATATATGTGTTTATACAAACCATAATCTAATTATCGAAAAAATAGAGGAGTAATATGTCAAGAACTTTGTGTGCTAATTTTTCTGGTCAATCTGTAGTAGGTCAATTTGATAATAATGATGACTGTAATGAGAAAAATAGCCTCTATGAAAATGAAGGTACAGGAAGTAGTAGCATTCAAAGCTCACAAGCTTTATTAGATGATCTACCACCACAGAAGATAGTTAAAGAATTAGACAGATTTATAATCGGGCAGAATGATGCAAAGCGCGCTGTTGCTATTGCACTCAGAAATCGTTGGCGTCGAAATAAAGTCCCACTTCCACTACGTGAAGAGATTATACCTAAGAATATACTCATGATAGGCCATACGGGAGTTGGTAAAACTGAAATAGCTCGCCGTTTAGCAAAGCTTGCTGGTGCACCTTTTATAAAAGTTGAAGCAACGAAATTTACTGAAATAGGATATGTTGGACGTGATGTTGACTCGATAATACGTGATTTAGTTGACGCAGCAATAGTTTTAGTTAAGGAAAAAGCACGTAAAGCCTTAACTGAAAAAGCTTTAGGTTTGGCTGAAAAGATAATAGTCAACTCCATGGTTGGTGAAGATGCAACCGAGGAAAGCAAAAAAGTTTTCAGAGAAAGACTGAGAAATAAGGAATTTGAAGATGGAGAAGTTTCTATTAACGTCAGGGAGAGCAAGGGTATGTTACCCACTTTTGATATACCTGGCATGCCAGGTGGGCAAATTGGTGTGATGAACGTAACAGAAATCGTGGGCAAGATGTTTAATGGGAGCAAAAAAACAAAAACTATTACAGTTAAAGTGAAAGAAGCACGTGAAATATTGATTAATGAAGAAAGCGAAAGGTTAATGGATGAAGACAAGATAGTCAAAGAAGCGATTGATCTTGTTAGCAATGAAGGTATAGTGTTTTTAGATGAAATAGATAAAATTGCAGCACGTACAGAAATAAAAGGTGAAGTCAACAGAGAAGGAGTGCAGCGCGATCTGTTACCATTACTTGAGGGAACAACTGTTTCAACTAAGTATGGCCCCGTAAAAACAGACTATATATTATTTATTGCATCTGGTGCTTTTCATTTATCTAAGCCATCTGATCTTTTACCAGAATTACAGGGTAGATTGCCAATTAGAGTGGAACTTAAGGCGCTTACTCAAGAGGATCTAATAAAAATATTAAAGGAACCAGAATCTAGTTTGTTAAAACAGTATATAGCGTTAATGAAAACGGAAAATGTAACACTTGAGTTTACTGATGATGGTATAGAGACTATAGCTGAAATAGCATTTACAGTTAATAGAGAAGTGGAAAATATAGGTGCAAGAAGACTTCATACTGTCATGGAGAAGCTTTTGGATGAAATAAGTTTTATCGCTTCTGAAAAAAATAATGAAAAATTTGTTATAGATAGCAAATATGTAAGAGATAAACTAGAGTCAATTTCAAAGCAGCTTGATTTATCTAAATTTATACTTTAGAGGAAGCTTACTTTAAGTAATATAGAGCATTCAAGAGGTTTTATTTTTTCTTACTTCGTAATTCTTTAAGCTATTTTGCAATAGTAGAATTCAAGCTTAAATCAATTATTGCAATATCACAATCTATGCCTTTTGTTAACACATCAGTTAAAAGATCAGGTGGAGAAAGAACTGTTCTTTTATTACCAGCTCTCATTCCCACAACTCCAAGTTCTATAGCAAGTGGTATTTTTTTGTCACCAACCTTAAACTGCACTATTTGATCTTTGATTATATACTCACCATTATGTCTCTTTATGCTATATTGAACTGATATCTCATCGCCACATTTTACTCGTTTTCCAGTTTTGTTAATTAAGTCATTAAAAATCATCAGGTTATTTACTGAATCGGGATATTTATCTTTTACTTCAATCAGTTTGATGTAATAAGAGTTAAAACTCATTTTGTTGTCATCAGCAGCAATAGTAACTACACGCTCTCCGCCTTCTTTCATACCTATTACCCCTAAACTCACTTCTTTTAAGTAATCCTGACCTATTTTCAAATTGACATCAGTCGGAAGTAGCGTTGCTAGGTTGTTGGAGACTTTGTACATTTGTAGCAGAACTTCTTGGCCACAGAAAACTTTACTGCCACTGCCTTCAGTAATTTCATAAAAGTTTATCATCTCTTCTTCTTTTTGCTGTGTTATTTCTTCTAAATATTCTGCTAACCCATGCTTTTCAATATAACGATCAAGAGCTGATTCAAGTATCGGCCTGACCAAATAACTTGCTATCATCTGTGTCAAACCACCATGTGTAGCATTTATTTCGTAAAGCTTTTCCCTTTTCTCTGGTTTATCTTTGTTTATATAAACAATCGTAATTATAAAAGCAGAAGCTAAAGCGAGAATCATTACTACAGAGATAAACATTTGTAATATAATTTTTCTAACCATCTTTTTTTACTTGATTCAATAAATCATATAAGTCATTAGTATTCCCTGAAAGCGTACTTAAATTATCTGAGGCCTGTTTAAAGAGACTATCTATATAATTTTCCATTTCATTTTTGCCAAGCACGGACATTAAATTGTTTGTTTTATCTTGCTCATAATCTTCGATATCATCCTTGGATTGAAAAATAAGCCCTAGATTTATTCCATAGTTATATAATGCTTCCCGCTCCTTGTCTGTAGCGCCTCCTATTATAGCCCCTATTTCACATGAAGCTGCAAATAGTTTTGCAGTTTTCATCAAATGAATTTCTTTTATTTTGCCAAAATCTGCACCTATATCTAAAATCTGCCCTCCCACCATTCCCTTCATTCCTATTGCTTGAGAGAGCACTTTTATGATCTCACAATTTAACAAAGATAATACCTCAAAAGCCAGGGTAAGTAATGCATCTCCGGCCAGTACTGCTGTTGCTTCACCAAATTTTTTGTGGCAGCTTGGCTGGCCTCTGCGGGTGTCACTGTTATCCATACATGGCAGATCATCGTGAATTAGGGAGTAAGCATGAATAAATTCAATTGCTGCTGCTGCTGTTATTGCTTTTTCAACCTTTATGTTGAATATCGACGAAGATGCTATAACTAAAAAAGAACGTATATGTTTTGCAGGAGCAAGAAGCACATAACGCATAGCTGATATAAGTCTATTCTCGCTATTTTCAGGTAAGAGCTTATTCACTTCTACAACAAGCAAATTTTTTGTTGTTTCGTCTAGCATTTTTAAATTTATTAACTATCGAGTGCTAAGAGATAAGAAGTTTTTAATAGTTTATATAATCATAAAAGCTATTGCAAACATCAAAATTTCTTATAACATCAGAGAATAGGTTATTTTTTAGTAAGAAATGAGCGAATTAGCAAAAAGCACTAGGGAAGATATAGAAGAAAAAGTAAAGAAGATTATACTAGAGCACATCAGTAAGGATGTAGAGGGATTTGGTAGTTCTTCAAAGCTTTCAGACCATGGCACAGATAGTTTAGATGCAGTTGAAATAATTATGGCAGCTGAAGAAGAGTTTGGTATAGAGATTCCTGATGAAGATGCGCAAAAAATGGAAACTATGGAACAGATAGTTGAATATATAGTAAACAAAGCAAACAATTGATGTTGAATGAGCAGAAGAGTAGTAGTTACCGGTGTCGGCTTAATTACTCCACTAGCAGCAGATGTTAATAACACCTGGTCAAAGCTGAAAGAAGGTAAATCTGGCATCAAAGCAATCAATACAGATAGGTTCGACTCTTCTGATCTTGCTTGTCAGGTTGCAGGGCAGGTGCCTGTGCAATCCGATAACATTGAGCATTATTTTAATCCACCAGATTATATTTTTGAAAAAGACCTAAAAAGAACAGATCGTTTTATTCACTACGGAATTGCAGCAGCTGTTCAGGCAGTAGAAGATTCACTAATTTTGGAAAATAAAAATATTAATAAAGAGCGAATAGGTGTAGCTATTGGTTCTGGTATAGGTGGTCTTCCATCAATTCAGGAAAATGTAATTACCATGCAGGAGAAGGGGCCTAGACGTGTTAGCCCATTTTTTGTTCCTGCAAGTCTAATAAATTTGATATCTGGTCATATTTCTATTAAATACGAATTTATAGGTCCAAATGACTCAGCGGTAACTGCATGTGCAACAGGTGCGCATGCGATTATAAACTCAGCAAGAGCTATAAAACTCGGTGAAGCTGACATTATGATTGCAGGCGGAGCAGAAAGTGCGTTATGCAGAGTTGGAATTGCAGGTTTTGCATCGATGAAGGCGCTATCAACTAAATTCAATGATAATCCTGAAGAGGCCTCAAGGCCATGGGACGAAGAACGCGATGGATTTGTCATGGGCGAAGGGGCAGGTATATTAGTTCTGGAAGAATATGAACATGCAAAAAAAAGGGAAGCAAAAATATATGCAGAACTCACTGGATATGGGTTAACAGGAGATGCGCACCACATCACAGCACCACATCCAGAAGGAAGAGGCGCACTTAAGGCAATGGAACTTGCTTTAAGGAGTGCACAAGTAAGCCCAAGTCAAATTGGGTATATCAATGCACATGGGACTTCAACAACACTTGGGGATAAAGTTGAAGTAATAGCAATGAAGCAGTTATTCGGTGACTATGCCTATAAAATACCTGTTTCCTCGACTAAATCTTCTATAGGACATTTACTTGGTGCCGCAGGAAGTGTTGAAGCAATATTTAGTATCCTTGCATTAAACAATGGAATTGTTCCACCAACTTTAAACCTACACAAACCTTCAGAAGGGTGTGATTTAAATTTTGTACCACTTAAAGCTCAAGAGCATAAAATTCAATATGCGCTTTCTAATTCATTTGGTTTTGGTGGTACCAACGCGTCTCTCATCTTTGGAAAGGTGTAGTTAATTATGCTATTTTGAATCGACTACGAAAATGTTATTCGAGTAGCTGAAACTAGAATCCAGTTAAATTGGTCAGCATAAAAGTAATGTTGAAATATAACATTTTGATGATGATGAAGAAATGGATCCCAGTTTCAGCTACTCGAATGACAGAAGAAGAAAAAGCAAAATTTTGCCTTTTACCGCTAACCTATTATACTTACTTGATAAGTTCTATCGCTTGATTAAATGCATAAAATATTAGTAAGAAGTAACCATAAGCCCTTGATTGGAAAAATCAAGATTAATGGTTCAAAGAATGCAGTCTTGCCAATAATGGCGTCAAGCTTGTTTAGTAATTCTTCAATAACTTTGCATAACGTACCTGATTTAATTGACGTGCATTTGATGTCTGAGCTGCTTAAGAGTCTTGGTGCAGAAGTAAATTTTATATGCAATAAAGACTATAAAGCAAATCACACTTTGGAAATTGACTGTAGCAATATCAATAACTATTTAATATCACATGAAATTGCAAGCAGACTGCGAGCATCTTTTTTAATGCTAGGTCCAATGCTCAGCAGATTTGGTAGAGTTTCAACAGTATTTCCTGGTGGATGTAATATTGGAAAACGTCCTGTTGACATTCATATTAAGGCACTTGAAGCAATGGGAGCTAAAATTGAAATTGATAGCTGTAATATAACTGCAACAACAAAGGGGAAATTGCAAGGCAAAGAAATAACATTTGAAAAAGTGAGTGTTGGTGCAACAGAAAATATAATAATGGCAGCAACACTTGCAGAGGGAGTAACAATAATAAACAATGCTGCAATCGAGCCGGAAGTTCTTGATTTAATAGAGTTTCTGAAGATTATGGGTGCCAATATTGAAGTTAATAATACAAAAATCACAATAGAAGGTGTTGAAGCATTAAATGGGTGTGAGCATAAAATAATACCAGATCGCATAGAGGCCGGTACTTATGCTTTGGCTGCTGTCATTACCGACGGCGAGCTAAAGTTGGAAGGAATAAGTTTGTCTGATATAGAATGTATTGCAAATGAATTGAAGACTATAGGAGCCAGAGTTGAGTTACATGATGATGGTATTATTATTTCTAGAAAAAATGGCTCTATTAAATCTGCTCACGTTGCAACAAATCCATATCCCAACTTTCCCAGTGATATGCAACCACAACTAATGTCTGCAATGTGCATTGCAGATGGAATATCAATCATTGAAGAGAACATTTTTGAAAGTAGATTTGCACATGCAAATGAGCTAAGAAAATTAGGCGCTAATATCAGCATCGAAAAAAGTAAAGCTACTATAAGTGGAACAAAGAGCCTATCTGGAGCTAATCTGCATGCTAATGACTTAAGGTCAACAGCAGCTTTAATTCTCGCTTCTTTGGTAGCTAAAGGAGAAACTACAATAAATAACTCACATCATTTATGGAGAGGCTATGAAGCGATGGACGAAAAACTCAATTCGTGTGGAGCCGATATTTCCTTGAGGACATGTTATGAATAAGCGAACTACAGTAAAAGAGATAGATGAAATTCTATACGAAGAACATAAGGTGTTAGATCATGGATTTGTTCGAGTAATTGATTATATGGGCTCTGATAGCGCCATAGTTCAAGCTGCTCGCGTTTCTTATGGAAAGGGAACGAAACAGATAAATCAAGATGAGGCGCTTATAAAATATTTGATGAGAAATCATCATACAACTCCATTTGAAATGTGTGAAATTAAGTTTCACGTGAAACTTCCAATTTTTATTGCAAGACAGTGGATAAGACATAGAACTGCAAATGTGAATGAATATTCCGGAAGGTATTCGATACTTGATAATGAATTTTATATACCAGAACAGGTTGCAAAACAATCTGATAATAATAAACAAGGCAGCGGTGAAGCTTTTGACTCAAGTACTTCAAAAGAAATAATAGATTCTCTAATAAATGATTCTAATTTAGTATATTCTCATTATGAGAAATTTATTGAACAGGGCCTTGCAAGGGAAATTGCCCGAACTAATCTAACACTTAATTACTATACTCAGTTTTATTGGAAAATAGATTTACACAACCTTCTTCACTTTTTAAGACTTAGAGCTGATCAGCACGCCCAATATGAAATTAGAGTCTATGCAGAAGTTATGTTGGACATAGTGAAGAAATGGGTCCCGCTGGCCTATAATGCTTTTGTTGAATACTCGCTAAAATCAGCCTGCATTTCAAAAACTGGTCTTGAAATAATTCGCAAGCTAATAAAAGGAGAAAATGTTACGAGAGAAGAAAGTGGCATTGGTAAAAGAGAATGGAATGAGCTGATGTCTATACTTGGTAAATAGCCAAAAAGATCAAGTTATATCGTTCACAGACTTGCAGGTGTAAGCAACAATTTATTCATACCTTTATCAACTGATATATCAATTATTTTTGAATTTATTCTTTCCATTGTTTCGTAAAGCTTTTCGGCTTTCTTTAACATTACTGTTGCATTTCTAAGCATAATATAAACTTGGCAATAATCTGCAAAATTTTCAATATACATATCATATGAATAACGGTTTACAGCAAGTTCCATTACCCTACAAATTTCCTCTAATGTAAAATTGGCAGCTCCTGTATCAGGACAAAAGCCAACCGCTCCTTTATTAGGGTCAAAAAATATGTATTTATCATTCTCTGCTTTATACACCAACATAGAATGCCCCTCATCCTCAATGACATCTTCTTCATTACAAGCATAGCAAAAATAACTAAATTCTAAGTAGCATCCTATCTCCACATCATTTAACGCACATTTGATTTGTTCTTGCTCAGTATAGATCCATAGTTCTGTTGAAGATAAATTATTATTTAATTCCTTATATATTATGTCATCATAATAAAATTGATCTCCTTCTCGCTTTTCAATGCTCTGAACATCAAGAATAGGTAAGAATTGCGATAAAAACTGCATCATTAATAACTTTTTCGTTTGTTCTTTTTTTCCATCAATATAATTCATAAAATCTTGTTCAGATATAATATTATCAGACTCGAGAAATGCAACAAAATCTTGCCTATTCTCTAATTTTACAAAAGTAATAAAGTAACTTAATGAGTGACATAGCCCTTTTTTGGAATCAAAATCTAAAATTTCTTCAAATCTATCTTTTAATTGTACAATTTTAGATATACTATCTGACATAAAAGTATTCAAATTAAATTGAATAGCTTTCTCACTTTCAAATAATTTATTATATTGTTCTTCAGCTGATAAATCCGGTGCTTTGTATACATATCTACCATTTTCTCTACGTATACCTTCTATATCTTTAATTATACCTTGTTCTACATTTTTACTGATAGAAATTTGGTGCTTTCCTTTATTGGCAAATTGATTTAAAAACTCCGCAATTTTCTGTTTTGAGAGTCTTATTTCAACTTGTCCATCTTCTCTATCTTCAGTTTTACAAAACACTTTAACTCTAGGATGTTCCTTATCAGTACAGACTTTTAATACAATAGGTTGAGCAATGCGATTAACATATTTTGGCATATTATTTATTAAGATATTAACTATATATCTTAATAATGGTATAAATTACACTACTTGTCAACTAACATCTTGATAAATTAATAATATTTATTATATAAAAAAGTAAATTACATAGTAGGTGGTGTCATGCAAGTAGCTGACACTGGAATGGCTTTGTTGCATCACTCTTCGGATAATAGGTAACGTGGAATAAATTCATGAAGCTATCTCAAATTTAGCCATGCCTATATCAGTAAATTTGTTAAGCAAATAACACTTGAGTAGCAGTTCTCTCTCACGATTAACCTCAGATTTGTTTCTAAAACTAAACCCAAATGTTTGCTTCAGTCGCGAGAAAAAACTTTCTATATAAGATCTCTTCCCATAATTTATCTCTTTTTTCCACCTCTTCATACCATCTTCATCATATGACTTTATGAGCTTGATTGTAGAATTTCTCTCATCCATATAATCCAACTTTGGATGCTCTATTGCATTATTTTGCGGAGGAATCCTTGTCTTTATGTCAAGCTCATCGCACAGTTTGTATAACTTCTTTCGATTATATGCCCTGTCTGCATATAGTGTGCTTATATTATATTTAACATCAATCCTTGCAATAAGATCACATGCTCCATAGTGGTCAGAATAAACTCCGCCACTGTATTTTGCTGCTATAACTTTTTTGCTACCTATCTCTAGCATTACATGCAGTTTTCTTGTTTGCTCATAGCAGCGATACTTTCTATCTGTACCATTTGCCTTGCTATGACCTGGAATATTATTGTAGATCAGTACTATCTATGGCAATCTCAATATCTTCTGTATTATTTTTATCATGTCTTCGATCATTAATTTTGATGTTAAGTTTTTTAAGCCTTCTTGAGGCCTGGGAATAGCTAATAACTTGCAAGTTTTTCCTTACTTGCTCAAGGTACCCTGCTATAAATCCCGCTGTTTGTCTCAGATCTATTCTAAATAAATAAGTTATTATGTGAACCAGAATCACGACCTTATCGCTATAAATATAGTTGCCACCAGCCATTTTTGGACCTTTTTCGTACCAATTTTCTATGGCATCATTGACGTAATAAAAAATATTTCCCCTCTCTTGGAGAAATTTGTTATATTCATGGCAGTTACTGACTCTCATTTTTTGTGGCATATTTTTCTTTAGTAGGTTAAATGCTTGTCTTATAGTGAATTTTGTCAGTAACTGCCAGTTCTTTTTATTTGACCTATGCAACAAAGCCCACTGGAATCCAGGAATTTTTTGAGCACGAAAGTTTATGCTAAGTTTTTGTTGGTAAAAAAGGCTGGATCCCAGTGTCACGCACTGGGATGACAAGAGGAGAACTACTGGGATGACAAGGGGAGAGCTACTAAATTACATCTTCAATTTCTGTGTGTCAAGCACTGAAGAGGTCTCTCCTATTTTCTCTTGATGAATAAATCTAAGTAGAGTATAGTAAAAATGCATTTATGTAGCAATTAATGAGCAATTTAGTTTTAGTCTATATAACTTTTTCAAACTTGAAAGAGGCTCAGGCTATTTCTGAAGAATTGTTAAACGAGAAGTTAATTGTGTGTGTAAATATATTTCCTGAAGTAAATTCTCTGTATTTATGGGAAGGTAAAATTAATAGTAATTGTGAAGTAGTGGCAATTATGAAAAGTAGGAATGATCAGGCTGATAAGATTGTAGAAAAAATCGAGGCAATGCATTCTTATGGTCAACCAGCCGTTTTGATAATACCCATAGGAAAAGCGAATAAATCTTTTACTAATTGGGTTAATAATGTTATTGATATAAACAATATTGGGGTGTAGCCAAGTGGTAAGGCAGCGGTTTTTGATACCGCCACGCGAAGGTTCGAATCCTTCCACCCCAGCTTTATTGAAGTGTGCGTGAAATGATATCACTTTTTTATAAATTAAGGTTATTTAATTACATACTGGGCAGTTTGAAAGATATAGTTGTCAAGCTATTTTTTTTCACTTTGTATCTTTATACATCGAGCATTATGCTCATGTTTCTCACCAGTGGCTTTTGGTATGCTGTAGAATTTAGCTCTTTCAAAAATGCATTTTACCATTTATATCAATATTTAAAATGGTATTATGAAAATAGAGATGATTTGGGTTATGGAGTTTCTATTAGAATATTAGTAGCGTTTCTTACTCCGCATTTTCTCTACAAATTATTTTCTGGCACAGGCTGGAAGTCTTTTTTCAAGGAGAAGATAGTTCAGATACTCAGCACAAGAAGAAAAATGGGTAATAAACCAAATGGCAGTAGTTATGGTTATAGTAATAAGAACAGTTACGGTAACAATAATCTTCAAGAGGCAGAACGGAAAGTGAATATGATAAAGCAGCTATTAATCCAAGATATAGATGAAGCTATAGAAAAAAGATTAAATGATATTTTTCTTGGTGAGAGGGGTAAACCTCATTAAAAGGGCTTTATCTTTTTTAGAATTGGCTGTATTTTGTTTTTTACGTATAACCGATCGCAATCAGCCAGTATACATGTTTCAACAAAATCTTGACTGAAGTCTGATAGCCAGGAAATTGCTTTACGTTTCTCTACCAAGCTTTCTGTTTTTTTACAGTTACTTGCTGCATCAATCATTGCCTGTGATATCACTGATTGCCACAGTATGCAGTACCTTTGTATATCATCTAAAGTGCTATTTGCTTCGTGATGGTGAAAAAATTCTTTGAAATTGAAGTTATTTGACATTATGTACCTCTTTAAGTTGAAAATTAGAATTTGAAGTAGTGCGAAAGTTGTCTGCTGCAATGAGTAGCCTTTATGACAGTCAGACCGGGTTTTATGTGAGCTATAAATGTTTAAGAAATTATATCTATTCAGATCTATGTGAAACCAGTGCTTCTTTTCTTGTTATCCGAGCTGGGATCCAGGTTGACAAAAGTGCTTTACAACGTTTTGTGTACAAAAGCCAGTGTTGCATGACACTATTTGTTCTTATAGCTTTTTTGTCTATCTTATTTTGTCACTCTGCTGAACAGATAATTTTCGCCAATAAGCTTTCTACTGAATTTTTGTTATTGAGCTCACACAGATCAAAGACAAGTTTTGAGTCAAAAATACCCTTAATATTATAATAAGGGGCTGGTAAAATGTGTCTAGTAAGTTTTCTTCTCTATGCAACTGCACCTCAAGCTAATAATGGACCATCAGGCGTATTACCAATTACATTGATCTGGTTTAATATTTTATTAGTGGGGTAAAAATAATTTTTTATAAACTCCTTATATATAGCTGTTAATTTATGTATATCGTCTATTGATACGCATTCATTTACCTGATGTGCGGTTTTGTTGATCATACCAAATTCAATTACTGGACAAATATCCTTAATAAACGCAGCATCAGATGTGCCACCATTTGTACTCAGCACAGCATCAATGCCGGTAATTTTATTTATCGCATCAAGCATAATATCAGTATTTCTATCAGGAATAGAGAGAAAAACGTTTCTGCTGCTCTGCATAGACAGTTTATAATCGTTAGTCACATTGGTGCATATTGCATCAATCATCTTATATAAAACGTCTGGTGTTTGTGTATTGTTATATCGAACATTAAAACCTGCTGCTATTGAACTAGGTATTAGATTATTAGTATTATTTCCAACGTCGATAGTAGTAATTTCGCAATGTGAAGGCTGAAAGTATTTATTACCAGTATCAAAAGTGGTATCTTTTATCTTACTTAGTATCGATACCATTTTATATATTGGATTATCTGCTAGATCTGGGTAGGCAACGTGCCCTTGTTTACCATGGCAAATCAATTTAAATGTTGCAGAACCTCTTCTACCTATTTTTATGGTATCACCTAATTTCTCACTACTAGTTGGTTCGCCAACTACACAAAAATCTATCTTTTTTTGCTTGCTTTTCATCCATTCCAAAACGGCCTTTGTTCCATGTTCTTCCGTGCTTTCTTCAGCGCTGGTAATCAATGCACTGATTGAACCGCTGAATCGAAACTTACCTGCAACTGAATCTACGATAGCAGCAATAAATGCAGCTACTCCGCCTTTCATATCAGATGCTCCTCTTCCATATAGCATTCCATCTCTAACTTCTGGCTTAAATGGATCAGATATCCAATCTTTTAACTCACCTGGTGGTACAACATCAACATGTCCAGCAAAACACAAGTTTGGTACTCCATTTATATATTTCGCATAAAGATTTTTAACTTTATCACCAAACTCTAAAATCTCACATTCAAAACCACTTTTCTTGAGAATGGCTGCTATATGCTCTATTGCCCCATCGTCTTTTGGTGTTATACTTCTAAAAGAAATTAATTTCTTAGTTAGTTCTACAGGGTCAATCTTCATATCAATCTTGAAATACTAACATTACCGTATTGTAAACATTCTATGCGATATTTAAAACAAATATTACAGCACACAGAACAAGTTCTTATTAGGGAAGTAAAAGTACTTGCTGATAATATCTATGAAATATGTAGACAATACGGAAATGACATTTTTCTGATTGCAGATGAAAATACAGCAAAACTTTTAAACAAAAACATACTTAATAAAGTTTCTCATTTAATTATTCCAGCCACACCTGTCATTCCAGCGCGTGACTATGATGGATCGCAGTGTCACGCTACTTGGATGACACCAAATGGACTGAACAGTGCTGCTTCTCTCCAAGCTGTAAACCTAGTTAGAAATAAAGCAAAAGATAGTGACTTAATGGTTGCATTTGGCAGTGGCACTGTTAATGATATCTGTAAGTACGCAAGCTATTTAGAAGGCAAAGACTACATATCCTTTCCAACAGCTGCTTCCATGAATGGATATAGCTCTGCAAACGCTTCAATATTAGTTGATGGATATAAAAAATCGTTCGGAGCACATCTTCCAAAGGCAATATACATTGATACCGATATAATTGCCAACGCACCACCACGCCTCACATTAAGTGGATTTGCAGATTTCATCTGCCGTTCAACAGTACAAGCCGATTGGCTATTATCTCATCTATTACTTGGCACAGAATATAATGAATTACCCTTTAAACTTGTTCGCAATCTGGAGGAAATTTTGCTCAGAGAACACTTGGCACTTGCTAAAAAAGATAAAAGAGTAGTTTTATTACTTATGGAAGCCTTATTGATTTCAGGACTCGGAATGGTGATGTCAAAAGGCAGCTACTCTGCAAGTCAAGGAGAACATATGATAGCTCATGCAATTGAGATGGTAACACAGGATTATTCCTCCTCGTTACATGGGGAAAAAATTGCTGTGACAACGATTACCATGGCTAACTTGCAAGAGGAGATATTGTCAATACAAAACCCGATTACCAAACCGATCACTTTAGATGTAAAACATATAACTCAGTGCTTTGGTAATACCGAATTTATAAAAATTCTAAAGCAGAAGCAAATGATGCAGCAAAAAATTCAAGAGATTATTTGCAAAGAATGGAGTAATATTTCTAGTTTAATTAAGCAAAATTTACTATCTGCAAAACACCTGCAGAAAGTATTTGAAGATCTATCAATTCCGTACTTACCGGAGCATCTTAATTGGAACAAAGAGCAATACTGCAAGGTAGTCAATCTTACATTTGCAACAAGAGATAGATTCACCTTTCTTGACCTGGCTGGTTGTATAGAAAAAAGTTAGATTTTGTGTATTCGTTCGGTAGGGTAGCAAAATAAGATAGACAAAAATACAGTAACAAATGGTGTCATGCAAGTAGCTATCCAGCCTTTCTTAACAACAAAAACTTAGCATGACTTTTGTGCTCAAAAACTTCTGGATTCCAGCATCAAGTGCTGGAATGACATGGTGAAATATTATTCAAGTAGCCTCTGTCCCAGTGCCTATTCGGTGTCATTCAAGTCAACTCTTTTCTTGTCATCCCAGTGCCTAGACACTGGGATCCAGAAAACTTCACTTTAAATGAGTGCATTAGATTGTCTTTATATAGATGCCAGTGTCAGCTACTCGGATGAAATTCATTTAGTTGTCTTTTCTCATCTACCTTACCACTTTCTTGAACGGATACCATTAGCCATTCCCCTGAATAGATACAACAAATGTTGTATCTTTATCACTTCACATACATTATTCCATATACTATATGAACAACTGAAAAAAAACTTCAGTTAATTGACAATGAATCACGTTATTTTGTCAAGTGCGCTGCTATCGCCAAACCATAACTTAGCTTGAGTGGCTGAGGAGGGATTTGAACCCCCGACCAAGAGATTATGATCCTCCTGCTCTACCACTGAGCTACTCAGCCTAATTAAAAACCTTGCTATATATGTAATCTATATGTTTCATATAATACTTCAAATCAAACAAAGACTCAAGTTTTTCAGAGTCAATAATTCCGTGCAAGGATTTATCTTGTTTCAATTCGAACAGAAAATCACTGTTATCTTGCTTTACTTTCATTGCATTATTCTGAACAATTTTATATGCCTCTTCCCTAGTTAAACCACTACTTACCAACTCAAGCAATACACGTTGTGAGAAAATTAAACCCTTTGAAGAGTTTAAGTTCTTTTCAATGTTTTCCTTATCGATCGCCAATTTATCTATCAAATCTGTTAATCGCACTAAAGCAAAATCCATTGTTATACAAGCATCAGGGGCAATGCACCTTTCCACAGACGAGTGCGATATATCTCGTTCGTGCCATAATGCAACATTTTCTAATGCAGGAAAAACATAGCTGCGTACTAAGCGTGAGAGCCCAGTCAAATTCTCACTTAAAATAGGATTACACTTATGCGGCATAGCAGAACTTCCCTTCTGCCCAGTGGAAAAATATTCAGAGATTTCGCCGACTTCAGTTTTTTGCAAATGACGAATCTCAATTGCAATATTTTCTATTGAGCTTGCAATTACTCCCAAAATTGAAAAGAACATGGCATGTCTATCACGAGGGATGACTTGAGACGATATGGTTTCAGGTATGAGTCCCATTTCTTTCGCTACATACTCTTCAACAAATGGATTAATATTTGCAAAATTACCTACTGCACCTGATATTTTACAAATTGAGATCTCTTTTTGCGCGCTAATTAATCTCTGATAATTGCGTTTAAATTCAGCATAAAATCTAGCAAATTTTAATCCAAGAGTTATTGGTTCTGCATGCATTCCATGACTGCGCCCAACACAAACAATATCTTTATAGTCCTCAGCTTTTTTTTTCAATACTATAAGTAAATTTTTTAGATTCTTGAGTAAAATATCACATGACTCTTTCAACTGCACTGCAAGGCATGTATCTAAAACATCAGAACTTGTCATTCCGTAATGGAGATAACGAACATCAACTCCCGCTTTTTCAGAAATATATGTCAAAAAAGCTATAACATCATGTTTTACAATGGATTCAATTTCGTTAATACGCTCAATATCAAATTCAATAGCACCAGAGAGCTTTTCAGCAACATCATTTGGAATAACTTTTAATTTTGCTTGAGCTTCACATGCTAATTTTTCTATTTTGAGCCATATGTTGAACTTATTTTTTTCTTCCCAAATAGAAGAGATTTCTTTGCGGCTATAGCGTGGGATCATTTTTGATTTATTCCAATAATGGTGTCATTCCAGTGCATGACACTGGAATCCAGATATAAAAGTATTTGCAAATTATTCAATGGACAACGGATTCTAGAAGCATAAAATAATGTCCATGATGAAATAAACTGGATCCCAGTGTCACGCACTGGAATGACATGAAAGGAGCACTGGGATGATACCAGCTTAGCAATGGAAGACATTTCTTTACGACTATAACAAGGGATCATCTTTGATCAGCTATCATCACCATCAGTAGTTTCTTTACTCGCATCTTGCTCTGCCTCTTGTTGCTCAGATTTCTGATTTTGCAACTTTGCTTGCCTTAATTCATGTGCATCTTTCTCAGATCTGACAACGTATATAGTAATTGGCACTATCACTTTACTATGTAATTCTATATTCACTTGATACTCGCCCAAATTTTTGATACTTATTCCACCAAAAGATAAACTATGATGACTTATATCATATCCTTCTTGTAATAAAGTTTTTGCAATTTCACGTGTGGTTACAGAGCCAAAAATCTTTCCATCCTCTGAAGCTTGCTTTATTAATATAATAAATTTATCATGCAGTGATGATGCAAGCACTTTTGCTACATTTAATTTTTTGGTATTTTCTTCTTCCAATAATAAACGCTGTTCCTCTAACTTTATTAAATTTTCCTTAGTGGCTTTCATCGCCTTTTTTTGTGGAAAAAGAAAATTACGTGCATAACCTGGCTTAACTTTGACAACTTCACCAATCTTACCTAAAGTTGTTATATTTTCCTTTAAAATTATTAACATAAATTACCTAACTTTTTTAGTACAGTAAGGAGCAAGAGCTAAAAAGCGTGCTCTTATAATTGCTAAGCGCAACTTTCTTTGTTTTCTTGCGCACACACCTGTTAACCTTCTAGGTAATATTCTACCATAGTCAGAGGTGAATTTGGACAATAAATCTATATTCTTATAGTCTATGTCCTCATCTTTAGATGCAGCAAGAGGACAGACCTTAGGACGCCTAAAGCCAGTTCTGTTATTTACAGACACGTAAGAATTATTAAAACTATTTCTTCTTTTCATCATTATGCACTTTTCTCCTCAATTTGTTTATCCATCATGTAAGATTTACCTTTAAAAAACTCATTAACCCGTACAGACAAGTGGCGAATAATATTCTCATTCAGTTTTACTCTACGCTCAAATTCATCCATAATGCTTGAAGTAAAACTTATACACATCATACAGTAATGACCACTTTTCATCTTATTTATTGGGTATGCAAAATCTAATAGACCCCAATATTCATATTTTATCAATCCTGAAGCTTCAATATTTTTCAAAAGCACTTCCAGCGTTTTATTCAATTGATTTGAGTCTACTATTTTAAAACTTTTTAAAACCTCTTGAAGGGGCTTTATTAGATGTTGTGAAATATTTTCCTTAAAAGCATTTACTACATTATAAATAAATGCACTTTTAGTGTTAGCTCCTGGAAGGTCCATAAAATTTTGTTTTATTCCCGTATCACTTAGTTCATTTTTCAATTCTTTATCGATTCTTGACTTTATTTCTTTTAAATTTGAAAAATCTTCTTCCAATTCAACCCATAAAATTTTTGTCAGAGTTTCCAAAAAATCAGAGTAAACAATCAGACTTTTTTTAATGCTTTCAGTACTTGCCTCTAGCTCTTGTTTTGTAACTGTGCTATGTTCTCTTTCTATGAGACCTTTAACCTCCTGAGAAATAACATCTGCTTTAATATTTTTCAACAAAATAGCCAATTCTTGGACCATTTCTTCTACTTCTTGCTGCAATAAGTTCGGTTGTGCTATAAAAGTAAATTCATAGAGATTCACTATATCTTCCTTTAATATCAATTAAACACTTTATTATATAAAACTTTTTTATATAAGCAAGTTATTTGTATTAATTTCTACGCCTTCAATCCAACTTAAGTGAGATATTTCATAAATAGCTTGGGGGGTGATTGAATATGTACCTGGCAACAAGATGCTGACTTTATGTTTTTCGAGAAGAAACTTTAGCATTATTTTGGTTTTGCCTCCATTTTTCAACACTGCATTCAACTCCTCAGCAACTTTTTGCGAGTCTGCACATACAGCAGTTAAAACTAATCCTTTCATTAGAGAAGTAACCTTTTCTGTAAATTCAGATATGTCCTTTCCTGATAGTCTCGTTGTGTTTTCTGAAATTTCAAGATCAATTATCACAAATGCTCCAGGTGAAAATAGATTCCTTTTTTCTTCTATTATTTCATTATTGTAGAATGCTATTTCAGAAACATTGTGGGGATCAGAAAGTGTTAGGATAACAAATCTTCCACGTTCTGAGGTTCTCATACGCACATTTAATATTACACCAGCAGTTTTTATCGTTTTACTCTCTCCGATAAACCCAATATTTAATTTTTTCAAGAGAGTTCTAAACTTTTCAAGTGGATGATTAGTTAAGTAAAATCCCAATGAAAATAACTCATGCTCTAATTTTTCCTCTTCATTAAAATCTTCCACGTTCTCAAGTTTTGGCTTCAGAATATCAAGATTACCAAATAAAGCAGCTTGATTTGACTGCCTATTTTTATTTGCAAAGTAAATCAATGTGTCTATTGACCCGTATAACTGCTTTCTATTTTTGTGCACACTATCGAATGTTCCAGATTTAATTAAACTTTCTAATGCCCTTTTATTTATTACATTCCCCAAATTTTGAATGAATTCCCATATGTCCTTATAAGAACTTGAGCGTGCATTTACTATTCCTTCTGCTATAGCAAAACCAACATTACGCAAAGCAGCAATTCCGTAGCGTATGTGCTCACCCTCTATTGAAAATTCAGCCTTAGATTTGCTGATATCAGGCGAAAGAACAGCAACTCCACTGAATTTTGCAGCATGATAAAACAAATTCAGTTTGTCTCTATCATCAATGTTGAGATTCATCAAGGCCGTAAAAAATTCTAGCGGGTAGTTAGCCTTAAGGTAAGCTGTTTGGTAAGATATAATCGCATATGCTGCAGCGTGGGATTTATTAAATCCATAACCAGCAAATTTTGCAACAAGATCAAAAATATAACTTGCCCTGTCGTAATCAACACCGTTTTTTGTTGCTCCTTGAACAAAAAGTTCACGTTGTTTATCCATCTCTTCCTTAATTTTCTTACCCATGGCACGTCTGAGTAAATCCGCCTCTGCTAAGCTATATCCAGAGAGAATACGCGCTATTTCCATTACCTGTTCTTGGTAGATTATTACTCCGAATGTTTCTTTTAACACCTCCTCAAGCAATGGATGAATGTAATCTGGCTTTTCAAGTCCATGCTTTCTTGCAACATAAGTTGGAATGTTATCCATAGGCCCTGGGCGATAAAGAGAAATTAAAGCGATGATATCTTCAATGCAGTCTGGCTTTAGTTTGATTAAAGCTTCTCTCATTCCCGAACTTTCAAGCTGAAACACTCCGATTGAATCACCTCTTGAGAGCATTTCATAGGTTCTTTGATCAATCAAAGAAACCGAGGAAATATCAAATTTTTTTTCATCACGATTAATTAAACGACATACATGATCTATTAGTGTTAGCGTACCAAGTCCAAGAAAATCAAATTTTATTAACCCAGCTTTCTCTACATATTTCATGCTGTATTGAGTGATTGGCAGAGCCGAATTTGGATCATAATAGACGGGAACAAAATTTTCTAATTTTTGATCGCATATTACAATTCCAGCAGCATGAGTTGAAACGTGACGATATATTCCTTCGAGCTTTAGTGATATATCAAGAAGCTTTGCAATTACCTCATCACTATCTCGTTCTTTCTGTAGGTTTTGATCAAGCTCTATCGCTTGCGATAAAGTTACAGGATTTACTGGATTAAATGGAACCATTTTAGATATTTTATCCACTTGAGAGTAAGGCATTTGCAATACTCTACCAACATCACGCAATACTGCCCTTGCTTGCAATTTTCCAAAAGTGATTATTTGAGCAACATAACCGTACTTTTTCTGAACATAATCAATAACCAGGTCCCTTTTCTCTTGGCAGAAATCGATATCAAAGTCAGGCATCGATACACGATCAGGATTCAAAAATCTTTCAAAGATCAGACCAAATTTTATTGGATCAAGATCTGTAATTTGTAAGCTCCAAGCAACAATCGACCCAGCACCAGAACCTCTTCCCGGTCCAACTGGAATGCCATTTGCTTTGCTCCAACGAATGAAATCAGAAACTATCAAAAAGTAGCCAGCGTAGTTCATCGAAGTTATTACGCTTAGTTCGTAATTCAGCCGATCGTAGTATTGTTTAAGGTCTATGTCCGTTTCATTTGCAATACGCAGCTTCAACCCTGAAACTGCCTGCTCCCTCAGTTCTTCATTCTCAGTTTTATTTTCTCGACAAGGAAATTTAGGCAAGATAGGCTGCCTGCTTCTTGGCATGTAAGAGCACCGCTTAGCTATCACTAAAGTGTTATAAATTGCTTCGGGGATATCGCTAAATAGCTCCTCCATTTCCGCCACAGATTTGAAATAATGTTCAGTGGTTAGCTTCTTTCTGTTATTCTCGAGAGCATAACTGCCCTCCGATATGCACGTTAATATATCATAAGCTTCATAATCAGATCTATTTGAAAAAAACACATCATTCGTTGCAACTAGTGGTATATTGCGCTGATAAGCAAAATCTATTAAAGCTTCTTCAAGCTCTAGCTCTTTATTCAGCCCATGACGCTGCAATTCAACATATAAATGACCATCAAATGCTGAGAGCAGTCTTTTTATCGTTTCTTTATCTTGCTTCAATAACAGTTGAGCCAATATGCCGTCATATCCACCAGTTAAGGCGATTAGGCCTGAACTTAAATTTAATAGCTCATCAAAATCAACGTAGGGAATATCGCTGCTATTTTTACGCTTTTTAAAAGACTCACTCACCAAAGTGACTAAATTAGTGTACCCTTGTTCATTTTTTGCAAGTAGCAGTATTGATAAATTTTGTTCTAAGTGTCGAACGATAATATTACATCCTATTATTAGCTGTATTCCCCTATTAGCTGCATATTCTGCAAATTCAAGTGAGCCAAATAAGTTACCTGAGTCAGTAACTGCAACTGCCGGCATTTTGTTCTGCAAACAAAGACCAATCAGCTCCTCAATTTTAACCGAACTCTCAAGCAGAGAATAAACGCTATGAACACGCAAGTGTATGAACATAAAAAACTTTAGATTAGCAATAAAAGGATAACATTAATTCGCTTGTAAGGATATGAAAAGGTCTAACACTGAAATAACACAAAGAGGCTATTTGAATCTAATTTACTATTCACAATCCCGGTTATTAGCTTATTTGAGTTGATTTTTCATCATAATTATGAAATAATTAAACATATTGTTTAATATTGAAGGTAGAATTATGACAGGAGAATATAAATCACTGAAAAAAGTACTGAGTACGATTGAGGTTAAGGAAGGCTTAGATAAATATAATATAATTAAGAAAATACAAGAAGAACTAAAGGAACAGAATCTATTTCTATATTTGTTGTGGGAGATAGGTAGTTTTGATGTAAATTATGTATTTTCTCTCTCCTTCTGTATTGAGTGTATGTTATTAAAGATAGCTGCTAAGAATGGTTACACAAATATAGTAAATGTTTTACTAGAAAAAGGAGCAGATGTTAATGAGAGATATCATTCGGGTAATACTGTTTTGCATTTAGCTGCTGAGAATGGTCACGAAAAGACAGTAGAGTTTTTACTAGCAAAAGGAGCAAATGTTAATGAGAAAGGTTACCACGATATGACTCCTTTGCATTTCGCTGCTTGTAATGGTCACGAAAAGACAGTAGAGGTTTTAATCAAAGCAGGAGCAGATGTTAACGCAGCAGATCAATATGGAGAGACCCCTTTAGATTATGCTGTAAGTCAAAACGTAGTAACAGTTCTATTAAATGAAGTAGGAGGTTCTTTTGTGAAAGCACGTAATAAGGCAATGATTGCTGGTGGAGTGAATACATTATTAGGCACTGCTATAGCAGTGGCACTTTTTACAACTGGAACAATTGCAGCTCAGTTGATACCTATCGTTATAGCAGTGGTTGCAGTTACAGCAGCAGCACTGGTAGTTGGTTGTGCTACATATGAATTGTTAAAGCCTAGTACTAAAGTTGATGGAGCAGAAAAACCAATTGTCAACTTAACAAATGAACAGCAGGGAGTTACTGTCATTTCTTCATAGTGGAACGCGTTGCGCACATCTGTACAGAGTTGAAGATGTCATGCAATTATCTGACACTGGAATCTATATAAAGGCAATCTAGTTCACTCATTTAAAGTGAAGTTTTCTGGATCCCAGTGTCTAGGCACTGGGATGACACTGAAGGGGTTACTCGAATGACAAGAATAAGGAGTACTGGGATGACAAGAAAGCACTGATTTCATATGCATCTGATAAAAAAGATGATGTCATGCAAGTAGCTGACACTGGCATCCAGTTTTTTTTGTGCAATTCCGTCAAAAAAAAGCGCTTTCGTGTTTACCAACTTAGTTGGATTCCAGTGTCAAGCACTGGAATGACACCAAAGAGGCTACTCGAATGACAAGAAAGAGGGCTACTCGGATGACAACGAAGGTGCTGGAATGAAAGGAGTGTTAGATAAAGCTACTTGTATAACTGTTGCACATCCATAAACTCCTTCTCGTCTTGAACGCTAATGGTAGCGTGAGTGTTGAAAGGTAAAGGGTCATTTATATCTCCATGGCCTACTCCTTTCATTGTAAATACTGGAAAGTTGACACTTTTTGCAAACCTTTCTTTTACAATTTCGACAAGATTATCATTATAACAGTTAACAAAGTCACCGAATATTACTGCATCTACTCCATCAAAAATATGAGCTTGTTTTAGGTGATCTAAACTGCGTTCAATTGAATATGGATAAACTCTTATGTCTTCTAAAAATAGAATTTTGTTTTTTGCGTTTATTTGCCAAGCAGTTCCTATGCTATTTTCAACCAAAGTCATATTACCACCGATGATTTTAGATTCTAATATGCTATTTTTTAGTCTAACTCCATTATTTATCATCTTTAAGTTGTCAAATCTGATAGAGTTGTGTTGGTTAAGAATTAATTCTTTTAATTTTTCAACAGAGCTTTCAGCAACAGAGTTATTTACTATCATTTCCAACATGGTACCGTGAAGAGTTTGCCAGTCATATTTAACTTGCAGATAAATATGTAAAGCAGTGATATCACTATAGCCTATAAGAATTTTTTTGTTTTGAGCAATTCTTTCTTTTTTATCATTGGGCAGCTTTTCTAGGTAAGGAATTAGCCGAGAAGCCCCTTCTCCTCCTCTGATACACCAAATTATTTTGCTATCATCAGTGAGCGCATTAACCAAATCATTCGCTCTAAACTCATCAGAGTTAGAATAAAATGGGTTGTCATTACTGTATATTTTCTCCGAAATATGGGGATTAAAACCCAAAGTTTTTACGTATTCTCTTATAGTAGGCAGATCTGATTCTTTTCCTTTCGAAGAAGGAGCAATAATATCAACTTGATTGATTGTGTGTGCAGGATTAGTGAGTAAAAGGCATAGAAAATAAAGAATAAAGGAATACATTAAAATATCTTATGAAACTCTTGCTTTAATATATCATCTAATTCGCAAAGAGAAACTTTTACTCCTAGTTTTTCCATTGATGTAACGCCGTAATCTTTTAGTCCACAAGGAATAATACCCTCATAGTGGGAAAGGTTTGGAGAGACATTAAGTGCTATGCCATGATAAGTTATCCATTTTCTCAAGCGAATGCCAAAAGCTGCTATTTTTTCTTCTACTCCGTTGTTGTTCACCCAAATGCCTATTCTATCTTCCTTAAATTCCCCAAATATATTAAAGTGTTTTAAAACATTTATGATCCAATTACTTAGGTCTCTGATATATAGTTTTATGTCACATTTGTTTCTTTTTTTAAGATTTAGCATTAAATATATAATGCGCTGCCCTGGTCCGTGATATGTATATTTACCACCCCTACCTGTTTTATATATAGGAAATAATTTTTCAATAATGTCATCATCTGTTGCACCGATTCCTGCAGTATAAAGTGGAGGGTGCTGGAGTAGCCATACTAACTCATCAGATAAATTATTGTGAATTTGTTGAATTTTTGCTTCCATGAATTTCACAGAATGGTTATAATCAGCAAATTGGTTAGATATTAGCCATTCTGTCATATTCAATTTCTTTTATTTAATTTTATAATACTTACTTGATTTTCAAGCAAGTTTAGGTTGTTAGTGAGCTTTTAAAGCGTTCCATATAAAGCTATATAAGGCTTTGTAACAAAAAAGGGAAGCTATCGCCTAATGATGAAAAATTTGACATATGTTGCTAGATATGCTAACATCATTAATAAATATTTAACATTTATATTTTTAGCTAGGGAGTAATTATGCCAAATATAATTACAGAGTTTAAACAAAAAACTCAACTTCTTGAAAAACATTTCCATGATAGAACACTCCAGCCTATGAGCGAGTTCAAGAAAGTAGGAGAGAAAGAAGTAGTCTGCAGTTCAGGATTTCAAGCAGAGCACGAGTATAGCGACAATGAAGGTGATAAGGCAGCTTTCATGATTAAGTCTGTTCTAAATCACACGCTTACAAAAGAGGAAGAACAGTCTAAGTTAGCACAATTCAAAGAATCTTTTTACAAAGGATCAAGAAAAGCTACAAAATTGCAAAATCCTTAATTTGCCAAATTTTGTGATAAATAATAATCTTGATTTATTATGGCAGTCAGTAGAAAGCGATATATGTTATGATGACCTTAATATTGCTGATTTTATCAGGGAATATGTTGCTGGTGATTTATATAAGCTGTTTTTATATGATAGAGCTCCAATTGTTGAATTGGTAACAAATAACGATTTGCCAAAGGAAAGATTTGCTAATGGTAATGATCAATTTAAAGAGCGCATTGAGCAAGAGAAAAATCAAGGGCAACTTCATTTGAGATCAAAGTTTTTGGACAAATTTACAACATTAATGGATCTTAAAGAAAAAGGCAAAAACCACCAAGATGCAAAAGGTTTTGAGAAAATACTGGCTGCTCAAATATTACTTGTAGAAGCTGATATTGTGAACCAAGAAAATTTTGGTGTAATAGAAAAGGAGTATGAAAATGCAAAGGGTAAAAAAGTAAAAGAAAAACTCTGGGCAAAAATTGATCATGGTAGATCATTTTATTTGATCTTTAGTGGCACCAAAAGTTATTTACAAAACTTTTATACCTTTCTGACCACATTGAGAAGCTATGGCATAAAAATAGATCTAGAAAAGCTATCAAAAGAGTTAGAGGATTTTATTGACTATTATGATCAGAATAAAGAAAAATTTGAAGCTTTAATAGATAGGAAGGCAAGCACTTTAAATCATGTATTGAATCCTAACATGCAATTTAACCTTAGGTATATTGATGGATCCATATTGAATGTTAGGAATTTTAAGTACATGAAAGGAGAATTTAAAGGCCAGAAGATGAAGAAGGTAGGTTTTTCTTTTTCTCTTTCAATTCTTGATAACGATTCTCCAAGTACTAGTTTTAGTGATTACTTTAAGCAAAACTTAGAAACCCAGGTTAAAATGGCAAGAAATCTTACTGGTCCATTGAAAGATCTTGCTGGACCATGGAAAAATTTCGATAGAATTGAAAAGATTTATAGTTACGTAATCAAACCTTCATTCTGTCTATTTGTTCCAACGTTAATAGCAGCTATATTTACAAGTGGAACCTTAGGCACAGCTTTTACTGTAGCTGCAATGATTACAGGAATGTGTATGCTTGTTGGAATAGTGACAAACATTTGTCTTAATGTTTATGCAATGAGTAGCTGCAATAGCAAAATTAACGATCCAAAAGTTGAGGGGTTTCAAGGAGAGCTTCAGCTTTGATAATAGCTTTTCTGGTTTCTTTAACGATGGTATAGTTGAAGTAGTCCATGTTTGTCATCCGAGTAGCTGACACTGGGATCTAGCTTTTCATACAATCTAGTCAAAGGTGTTCGTTCTGGTATAAAACAGCTATGCTCACCAGTTAAGTGGGCTATCTACAATTAAATTCTTGGATCCCAGTGTCAAGCACTGGGATGACATCATTCTTGTAACACTAATTGATATAATTCAACTACAATTTCAATCTTTTAACAAATTCAATTTTTCAGGAGGCACATATGAATTTTAATATTTTTCAAAGAAAGAAAAGCAGTGAATACTCTGCTTTGCAACTAATGATGGAACCAAGTTGGAGTAGGCGCGATTATGCAAGTTTTGCTGAGGAAGGCTACATAAAAAATGTCATTGCCTTTCGAGCAATTAATATGATCGCAAGTGCTGCATCTTCGGTACCTTTTACTCTCTGCCAGCTTACTGACCAGGGAAAATCACAACTAAAAGCGCATCCATTACTGAAGTTACTTTATTCTCCTAATCCAATGACATCAAAATCGGAATTTATTGAAGGGATTGTGACTTATCGATTAGTTAATGGCAATTCTTATGTATTGATGATTGAGGCGCAGAACAAATCAACAGAGCTTTATCTTCTGCGCCCTGATAGAGTTGAAATTGTTCCGGGGAGAAGTAACGTTCTGACCTTACCCAGAAAAAGTAGACAGAAAGTTAAGACGTTTTTGCTATGAGAATGATGAATCAAAAAGCTCAGGAATGCAATAGTTAATAGTAGAATGTCTACGCTGTTTATTATAAAAAATTTCTATATATTCAAATATTGCGGTTTTAGCTTGTTGTGCAGAGTGTTGTGAAGTATCAATGAGTAACTCTCTCTTAAGTGAACTAAAAAAGCTCTCTGAAACAGCATTATCATAACAACAACCTTTGTGACTCATACTAGAAGTAATATTTTTTGTACTTAGTAAAAATTGATAATTTTTAGAGGTGTATTGCGATCCTTGATCGCTATGAAATAGTAGATTTTTAGCAGATTTGCGCCTACCAATAGCCATGAATAACGCATCTATAACTAATTGCCTATTTACTGCATTACTCATTGACCAGCCAATCACCATGCGTGAATATAAATCTATTATT
This sequence comes from Wolbachia endosymbiont (group B) of Cyclophora punctaria, assembly GCF_964028235.1. Lineage (NCBI taxonomy): Bacteria > Pseudomonadati > Pseudomonadota > Alphaproteobacteria > Rickettsiales > Anaplasmataceae > Wolbachia > Wolbachia endosymbiont (group B) of Cyclophora punctaria. Next base: position 60,454 of record NZ_OZ034749.1, on the reverse strand, counting down.
GCTGCCAAATATAACCATCCTTCATTAGTTTTTATGTACGTAATATCAGTTACCCATATCTTGTTAGGTTGATCAGCGATGAAATTCTGATTTAATATGTTAGGAGTTATAACTCTATTGTCTATTTGTGGTTTTTTACTTTTAAACTTTCGTCTAAGCTTAGCTTGAATGCCATTTTTCTGCATAACATTTTGCACTGTTTTGATGTTATAATTTTTACCTAAAGCCTTTAATTCAGCGTGAATTTTAGGAGCTCCGTATCTGCATTGTGATGCTCGATATACCTTCTGAATATCTTGTATGAGCTCTTCTCTTATTGATTTTTTGTTGTTTTTTTCCTTAGTAATCCATTTATAATAACCACAAGCAGATACGTTCAAAAATCTGCATAATTCCCGTATTTTATAGCAGTTTTCATGTTCTTTTATAAAAGAATATTTTACTCTTTTTGGTTTGCAAAATATCCCAGGGCTTTTTTTAAAATGTCTCTTTCCCTCGTTACTCTTGCCAGCTCTTTCTTTAAATAAAACTTTTCTTTGTCACAATGAGCTACTTTCCCTTTTCCTGGAAACGCATCTACTCCAGACATTCTATCATTGTATGTTTTTACCCATCTGCTTAATGAATCACCGCTAATACCCAAATCTCTTGCTATTTTTGCTGATGATTGACCTGTTTCTTTTACTAGTCTTATAGCTTCAATTTTGAATTCTGCTGTATATTCTTTTCTTTTTGTCATACCACACCTCTTTGAAAAAACGTTTTATTTTACTTCAAAAACGTCTTAACTTTCTGTCTACTTTTTCTGGGTAAGGTCATTTTGTGGATTTTTTTTGAGGCCACTTTTGCTGCTTTGCTCATTAATTCTTGGCAATTCTGTTTTTGGCTGTCCATTTCCGTTAGCAACTTGTTCTACATGCTTAGTAGGTTGATTAACGTTAATACTACTATTAACATCTTCAATTTCAATCGAAAGAAGTTCATCTTCATCATCACTTGTTAATTCTACTCTTAAAGTACAAAGAACAGAATTACTAGAAACAGTACCATTAGCTGTTGCTTCAGCTTCCACTGTGTCAATTACAGATATTCTTGTTTCATGACCTTCTTCACTAATTTTTTCAAATGGAGAATTACTATTAGAGTCTGAGGAAGTTCCGGCAGAGCAATCACTTTTATTACCTTCAAGTTTAGAAAAATCATCATCTTCAGAACTCAGTGATGGTGAATCTGATTCACGTTCTTTAACCTTTTCCACAGGAATTTGTTGACCACTTGCATTAGCTTCTACATCATTGCCTACTGATGATGCATCAATGTGCTCGAGCTCGTTTTTAAGCAATGCTATTATTTGTGCAAGATCCTCTTTCTGCTTACCCTCTCCCAAGCTTGTCATCTTGTCATTTGCTTGACTTTCCATAAGATGGTACAAGCCTCCACCTTCTAGGTGGAGAAACTTTAGTTTGTCAATGTCATAACTGTACTTTATAAAGTATAGTTATGACGGAATATGACAAAGGAAAACACACTGTATTTTATCATAGGTACCATATAGTCTGGATTACAAAATATCGGTACAGAGTATTAACTAAGGCTATGAAGGAGAGAATACGAACAATCATAGCAGAAGTATCTGAAGAAATGGGGATTAAGATAGAAAACGGAGTAATATCATCAGATCATTTACATTTATTCGTAGTAATACCTCCTCATATAGCTGTGAGTGATTTTGTTCAAAGAGCCAAAGGCAGGTCTTCACGCAAAATTCAACAAGAATTTCCAGAGCTAAATAAAATGTACTGGGGAAAGCGTTTTTGGGGAAGAGGATACTTTAGTGCTACCAGCGGACATATCACAGATGAAGTCATTAATGAGTACATCAATAAACATACAGATGCACATCAGCCTCATTCTATATCTAGTATAAGATTGGAGTAGCTTTAGCTTCTCACCGCGCTTCCAGCGCTATATCCAACCTTTCGGCTCTCAGCCGATAGTGGTTGAGTCAAGAGCTTCTGTAAAGTGGATTTATATACACTATCATCTAATTTCTTTAATAAATCTATCATAGTATCACAATTGATTCTATCGACAGCATCAGACAATTTTTCCCCTATAATTTTTTCATTTCCAGGCATTTTACCCTCCTCACAATTATTACCTATAGCTTCTTCTATTGAAGCCTCTTCATTATTCATAATATTCTCTACTTTATCAACAATGTTTCTTTGCGGCTGTTGATTATCAATATTTTTGGATTCTGGATCTTTTTTAATATTTAAATGCAAAGGTGTTTTATCATCTAAACCTTCAAGAAATTTTGTGATTTTTGATTCACTAGAAGATTTTTCCCTGTTTTCTTCCCTTACCAAATATAAACTTTTCGTTCCTACCAGATCTAAAGCTGTTTTGCCATCTCTATCTTTAATGTTGCAATCAGCTCCCTTGTTTACAAGTAATTTTACTATTTCGAATTTATCATGGTAAGCAGCCCAATGTAAAGCTGTTCTGCCATGCCTCTCATCTGACCTTACCCAGAAAAAGTAGACAGAAAGTTAAGACGTTTTTGAAGTAAAATAAAACGTTTTTTCAAAGAGGTGTGGTATGACAAAAAGAAAAGAATATACAGCAGAATTCAAAATTGAAGCTATAAGACTAGTAAAAGAAACAGGTCAATCATCAGCAAAAATAGCAAGAGATTTGGGTATTAGCGGTGATTCATTAAGCAGATGGGTAAAAACATACAATGATAGAATGTCTGGAGTAGATGCGTTTCCAGGAAAAGGGAAAGTAGCTCATTGTGACAAAGAAAAGTTTTATTTAAAGAAAGAGCTGGCAAGAGTAACGAGGGAAAGAGACATTTTAAAAAAAGCCCTGGGATATTTTGCAAACCAAAAAGAGTAAAATATTCTTTTATAAAAGAACATGAAAACTGCTATAAAATACGGGAATTATGCAGATTTTTGAACGTATCTGCTTGTGGTTATTATAAATGGATTACTAAGGAAAAAAACAACAAAAAATCAATAAGAGAAGAGCTCATACAAGATATTCAGAAGGTATATCGAGCATCACAATGCAGATACGGAGCTCCTAAAATTCACGCTGAATTAAAGGCTTTAGGTAAAAATTATAACATCAAAACAGTGCAAAATGTTATGCAGAAAAATGGCATTCAAGCTAAGCTTAGACGAAAGTTTAAAAGTAAAAAACCACAAATAGACAATAGAGTTATAACTCCTAACATATTAAATCAGAATTTCATCGCTGATCAACCTAACAAGATATGGGTAACTGATATTACGTACATAAAAACTAATGAAGGATGGTTATATTTGGCAGCAATAATAGATTTATATTCACGCATGGTGATTGGCTGGTCAATGAGTAATGCAGTAAATAGGCAATTAGTTATAGATGCGTTATTCATGGCTATTGGTAGGCGCAAATCTGCTAAAAATCTACTATTTCATAGCGATCAAGGATCGCAATACACCTCTAAAAATTATCAATTTTTACTAAGTACAAAAAATATTACTTCTAGTATGAGTCACAAAGGTTGTTGTTATGATAATGCTGTTTCAGAGAGCTTTTTTAGTTCACTTAAGAGAGAGTTACTCATTGATACTTCACAACACTCTGCACAACAAGCTAAAACCGCAATATTTGAATATATAGAAATTTTTTACAATAAACAGCGTAGACATTCTACTATTAACTATTGCATTCCTGAGCTTTTTGATTCATCATTCTCATAGCAAAAACGTCTTAACTTTCTGTCTACTTTTTCTGGGTAAGGTCAATCTTGAACATCAACATTAGCACCATTTTTAATAAGCAAGCCGATTAATTCTAAATTATTACGTGCCACAGCCCAATGCAAAGGTGCATGCCCTGAATTGTCTATACTATTAATATCAGCAATTTTATGATTAATAATAGTCTTTGCTACATCTATAAAATCTTGTTGTATAGCATAGTGCAAAAATTTTTCTGACATATCAGAAACTCTAGACCTGGCTTCAGTATCTTTAAATTTATCTAATACCGCTTTCACGCATTCTTGATTACGAATAGACAACGCCCTTCGAAGTTTTTCACATATGCTATGCCAAGGTAGAATAGTACTTCGATTTTTTTCCAAATCTTCTAATAAAAGCTTAGTATAGCGCTGTCCACCAACACCAATAAGTAGCCTATCGAGCCCTTCATCTTGCGTAAATAATATACTTTTATGCGTTTCTGCATACCTTTCCACAAGTGTGTCATCAGCTGCAATGGCTAGTAGTGAAAGCTCTTTTACTGAATAATTATAATAACCATTTGTTTCATCATAGCTATTATTCAACAGCACATTGTGCATATGATCAGTCAAATTAAGCTGTTGAGAGCAAAAATCCTTCAAATTACCACAATTCAAATCAGTAATAAATCTATCGCCTTCCTCTATATTATTTATAGTTTTATCTAAATCTGCGTAATCACCATAATTTTTTGCTTTATTTATAACGTCTATTAATCCATCAAAGGTTAAATTTTCAGGGATAATGGTAAATTCTTCTTCATTATGCCTTGGTTCTATATTAATCTGATCTTGAGGCCAAAATAACTCTGTTGCTACAACTGCTGTAACTTCTGCAACACCTACCAATACATTCGCAACATTACCTAAAATGCCTGGATCAGTAACTACTTTGTTTGCTACTTCACTACTATCAGATGAACTCTCAGTAATAGACAAGTCTTCAGCAGCAAATGACTTAGGTCCTTCATTCATATTTTTCTCAAGAGTCTCTGTAATTCTATTATCCTCATCTTCGAAATGCCTATTTATTTCATCTAACAAACTTTTGCCATCAGCTTTGTAATTCTCTAATTGTTCAGGAATGGCAAATGTTACTTTGCCGTTTTCATACTCTACCTTACTATCTCGAAACTTAAGGGTGAACTCTAAAATAGCATCAACCCTGCATATTTCTTTACCCAGTTGCTTAACAGGCATATTTGGAAAATATTTAACGTTTAAAGAATCCTGATCACTACAGACAATCTCTATATGTCTATCATTAGCATCAGGCAATTGCAAATCGTGTCCCAAAAATATAGGAGAGAGCTGCATTAACAAAGAGCCATCATAACCAGCCTGATTGCAACTAGTAATTAATTCTTCAATAGATTATCATTTGGAATTTCTGCTTTAGCATGTTCAAACATTTTTGTAAAAACATGTTTTGCGATTTGGCGTTGGTCATTTTGATTACATTTATCACGAAGCTGGCTAACGAAATTCTTGTCTATAACTTGACCATTAATTACAAAATCCATCCTGGGTAGATCTTTGTAAGCTTGCTTGCCAGAATTTGCATCCCTATTACTCTCACTTGCCTTTACTTGACTTAGCAGAGATTGTGTTAGTTGAAACTGTAACGTAATTGGTACACTAGGTTCAACATCAGAATCCCTCACATCAGCTTCTTCTTGACTCTCATTACTTGAATCTCCAGAATGGCGACGCTCCCTTTCTTCTGCAGTATCTACTGCTGGCGGCATGAGCCCACCAAATAAATTCCAACCACCCATGATTTACCCCCCGACCATTAGCTAAGTTAATTATAGCATTAAACAGAAATTTTGCCAAGCAAATTATTGAGTCTTTTAGCAAACAGACTTACGTCTTCCATCTCTTCACCTTCCACTATACAAGCTTGATAGAACAATAAGTAAATCATATCTCCAAGTGTTGGATTTTCACCATTTTCAGCGTGAGATTCCATTATGTTTCTTATCAAAGGATGCTTAATGTTAATTTCAAGTACTTTTGGCGTGCGGTAATTTAGCTGCTTCTGTTCACGTAAAAAACGCTCCATACGAAGATCCATAGTTCCTTCATCAACTGCTAGACACACAGGACTATCGGTTAATTTCTTAGAGATCTTTACACTTTTTACTAAGCTTCCAAGAACCTTGGTGAAGTATTCGAGTATAGAATCCGCGTTTTCTTCGCTTTTGTTTTCATCTGATTTATTTTCTTCATCTTTCTTACCTTCTTCTGAAGAGAATTTTTCTAAATCAACATCAGCACGAGTTACAGATTTAAATTTTTGATCTTTATATTCATGAATCACGCTAGTCCAGAAATCATCAACTGGATCAACAAATAGAAGCACTTCCAATCCTTTGCTGACGAATCCTTCAAGTTGTGGACTGTTTTTTACTGAATCGAGACTATTTCCTGTGAGATAGTAGATATGTTCCTGTTCAGGCTTCATTCTGCTTATATAATCATCAATGCTAACTAGCTTATCATCACTGGTGCTATGAAATCTGCAAATGGAAAGCAATGCTTCTCTTTCATCAGTTGGCATAGCTTCGCAAAGACCTTCTTTTAACACCGCACCAAAATTGCCCCAGAATTTTGTGTATTCCTCTAAATTATCTTTTGCTTTTTTGCCGAGCTCTGATACCGCGCGTTTAGTTAGGGATTTCCTAATCTGCTCAACAACGCGATTATTCTGCAGTGTTTCTCTGCTGATGTTAAGAGGCAAATCTGGTGAATCAACCACACCTTTCAAGAAACGCAGGTATGGTGGTATAATTTGCACATTATCTTCAGTAATAAATACTTTATTGACATATAACTTTACAGAGCAGCGTCTATCTGGATGAAACAAATCATAAGGCTTGATAGAAGGAACATAAAGCAAATTCGTATATTCTATTGCACCTTCATTTTTATTATGCAGTATCATCCAAGGCTCACCACCTACGTGCGCAACACCGCGGAAGAAGTCGTTGTGCTCTTCTTGAGTAACGTCATTTTTTGGCTTAGTCCAAATTGCAGCTTTGCTATTTAATTTTTCACTTTTCCCTTCTTCATTTACAAATTCAACAGGAAAATTTATGTGATCTGAATAAGTAGTAACAATGTTTTCAATACGGAATTTGTCTAAAAATTCGCTTTCTTCAGGACGAATGATGAGCGTAATTTTTGTTCCACGAGAGATTTGACCATCTAACTTGCTGATTGAATATTCTCCATCTCCTTTAGATTTCCATACCCAAGATTCTTCTTCTCCGGCTTTCCTTGACTCTACTATAACTTCTGAGGCAACCATGAAGCTTGAATAAAAACCAACACCAAACTTTCCAATCAGTTCTACAGCTTGGTTTGAATCTTTATTATTCTTAATTGCATCCAAGAATTTTTGCGTACCAGAACTTGCAATCGTGCCAAGATTATCTATTAAATCTTGCCTGTTCATGCCAATTCCATTGTCGGTTATATACAGCTCATTCTTATCTTTACTGGAGCTAATAGTAATCTTCAATTCATCGCTTGAATCTAGTAAATTAGGATTTAATTGCGATTCATAGCGCAATTTATCACATGCATCTGATGCATTTGATATTAACTCACGCAAGAAAATATCCTTATTGGTATAAAGTGAATGAATTACTATATTTAGTACTTTGCCTACTTCAGCGTCAAATTTTAAACTTTCAGTTTCTTGTATGTTGTGCATTTTGAGCTCCATTATTAGCCTGCTATTCTAATAATTTAAGTATTGCACAGCGATCTTTCAAGGTCATATATGCTAAAATTTATGTGAGCCAATTTGTCATGCAAGCTGAAATGATAAGAAGAGGGTTCTGTTCTACAATTCTCTTTATTCTTAGAATAAGATATCTCTTATTTGCTTCAAAGATTTGTGAGTCTTTGATTCTTTTTCTTTAAAAGTAGTCTCAAGAGAAGTTTTAAGATTTTCCCATTCTTCCTGACCGTTTAGAATCAAAGCGCTCTCAATCTTCTCCAGTGCCTTCTGAGGTGATGAATATAATTCCTCATACAAATCAGTGTTTACTGACTGTAGTATTACTAAAAATGTAAATAAATTCGGATCAATTTTCGCATAACATAGCTTTATTTTCTTTACGCAGTATTCTATTGCCTGCAATGATAATGAGAAGCTTTCTGCATAAAATATAAAGCTATCTATAATTAAGCTCTTTGATTTTTTCGGCAATTCAATATTTTGAAACAGCTTTCTTGTAAATTTCTCTATTGGCTGTTTTGGCAAATGCAAAGAGAGATCAGTAAAAGATTTTAGGCTGAAATTTGGTCCAAGTATTGTGCTGATTGCTCTTTGCACGTTACTTTTATCTTGACTAACAGAGATAATGAAAACCAGTCCCTCAACATCAAGCATGTACTTTATGGATTCTAAAAAATCGACAATGAATTTGGGGCGGCATATATCAAGATTATCGACCATTATATAAATGTTTTTACCTTTTCTGATTTTGTTAACCACATCTGCTAGTTGTATTTTAAAATCTCTAATGTTCTCTTTTCTCCTTTGGAGAAGATTTAATTCACCCAAGACAAAACCTATGTCTTTCTTATCAGCCTCTTTTGCAGCATCGAGAAATACTGAAAGCATAGCGAGTGGAGATTTACTGATTAGCTTTCCTAATGTATTGAGAGAAAATAGTTCTTGTTTTATGTTTTTGAACTGCTGTATAATACTTCTTTTTACTTCGTATGATGCAAATAGATCCTCAAACAGGAAATGCAAAAAAGAAGGCAATGGTTGATCTAGCGCACTAATATCCCATGCGCTGTAATAAGCTGCAATTTCATTTTGCTGCTCTAGATCCTTTACCCATTCTTTCAAAAAAAATGTCTTACCCCACTCATTATATCCTTCTAAGGATACGATCGAAAAAGACTGATCAATTGTCTTAATTATATTACTAAATCTACTTGCAACTTGCTTATAGCCTAAGCAATCACCTTCCCAAGTTATTACCTTGGGTAGATGTTCCGTTTCTTTTTTTCTGAAGGTTATTAGGGATGTAAGTTTTTTTAAGCACATAAGACTCTTACACTATATTTTACTATAGTATTTTATAAGTTAAGAATCAGTTTACTTAAATAATCCATAATTTTCTATCACTGCAGAAATGGAAAGGTTCTTCAAGCTGCTTTCGGGACTATATTGAATATCTATGCAGGTTAATTCTTTTACCCTTCCTTCTGTATCTTTTGTTAACCTTTGTGTTAAACCATCTACATTGCCAGAACTTATCATTCCCATAACAGAAAATTTCCCATTTGAAATATACTCCTTCTCTATCAGTGGGGATATTTTAATTATCCTATCTAGGCTCTCACGATTGGTTATTGATAATTTACCTTCTTGTTGAAGTAGATATAACTTTTCTATCATCTCAGCTCTATTACCGGAGTGGTTCTTTACAAGATCCTCTAATAGTTTTTCATGTTCATCTATAGGCACATGAATATACATTAGCCACAAAAGAAGAACTAGGTCCGTATTATCTTTTGTTATCTCCCTTATTTTACTTGCCTGAACGCTTGCATAAAAATAAGGATCCTTTCCATCATAAGAATAACTAAACCTCGACACCCCCGACCTAATTTGATCACCAATTCTTACTCGAATCACATTTTTCAGATTTGCAATAGATCTATGCTCTTGTTCCATTACTTTAAACATTTTTGAAGAATCTATTTTTGTGATATATGGGTCATATTTGATTTTAAATTTAGGTTCAATATTCATCAGATCTCTTTTTAGTTCATATTTGATTTCAAGTTCAGGCTCAATATTTATCAGATCTTTTTTAACCAGATGATCTTCTATTATATATCCAATTCGTTTACTATCTGCGTATTCTTTGTTAAATAGCGCAATGAAATCAAGAGCGGTTGATCTTGATTTTTTGATTAACCAATTATAAGTATAACGTACTCCATCTAGTGCAAAAGTTAACATAACCCCTCATTTTAAAACATCATATTTAAATGTATAATATTTTCAATTAGTAAGCAAGTTTCTAGGCTGAAGTATGTTATAGTATTTTTAAGGTATGTTGCTCAGAAGAAATGGAATATTATTTAATATCCTGTCTTGACGTAAGTGCTATCTTCAGCGTCCCTTCATCTAGGTAGTCAATTTCTCCACCTATCGGTATACCACAAGCAAGGCGCGATATTTTTACATTCGAATTCTTTAGCAATTCAATTATATATTGCGCAGTAACTTGGCCTTCTAATGTTGGGTTGATTGCAATGATGACCTCTTCAATTTTAAATTCTGTAACTCTTTTGGGAATGTTATCAAGATTCAGTTCTTTTGGACCTATACCATTTATTGCTGATAGCCTTCCACCCAAAACATGATACATACCTGAATATATATTTCCTTTTTCAAATGTCCATAGATCACCCAACTCTTCTACTACACACATTAACTTGGTGTCACGCTTTGGGTTAATACAAATAGAACATGGCGATTTAATATCTAGGTTTCCACAAATTTTGCACTCTATTATAAGATCCGCTAGCTCTCTAATCAAAGATGCAAGCGGTAGCATGACTTTCTCTTTATTTTGGAGCAAATGTATAACTAACCTTCTTGATGACGATGGCCCTAAATTTGGCAATTTAGAAAAAGCATGAACTAAATTCCTTATATTAATGTTCATTCAGTAAATTCAAGATAGTTCAAAAATGATAACATCAAACCTTTCGTAAAGAAAGTAGTAAGTCTTTATCTTGATTAGCTATAGAAAAATTTTTCCACTTTTCTCAGAAATTGTCTTGAAAAAAGTAGTGTAATCACAATCTACTGTAACTTAAGTCTGACTCAGGTGTAACTGAAATTATCTCATACATTTGCGTAGTTTCTACAGTACCTCTTTTTTGAAAGTGACGCAATTTATTTTTCAACATGTTTCTTTCTTCTACATAATTGTCTGATTCTTTATTCAAACTAGAATTTTTTTCTTCATACTTGGAAAGTATTGTATCGATCAAATAATTAAAAAATAATATTAGACCTGTAGTGTTGGCAAGCAATGCAAGAGAATAATATAACATATCTTCGCTCACTTCTTCATTTATTATGTCATGGGAATTTCTATACATTCTAAAACAAGAGCCAAAGGCTGCTAAGCATACACAAGTAAGTTTTGTTCTGCTTAGGATGCACTTAATTCGCGCTAGTTTTTTATTATTATCTTCTAATTTTATACGCAACTCACTAATTTTACTACTATAGTGCTTAATAAACAATTCTATTGCCTCTTGGTTATTAGTATAATTATATGCTTTGTAAGATTCCTTATCTATGAGTTCAGTATCTATATCCTTTGATTTGAGAAGCTCTTTAATTGCTTCATTTGTGTTAAGAAGCACAGCTTCGTGTAGAGGTGTGTACTCATTTTCAACATTTTTTCTTCTGTTAATATTTTTATCAGTTAAGTAGTTAAAAAGAGCTGAAATGCATTCTGAATTATTACCTTCAATAGTCAGAGTAATTACGTCTTTTTTGTCTTTGTTCTTAGTATTAATAACTTTGAAAAGCGGCTTTTCATCCTCTTCCTTATGTTCAAAATATTTGTGCTTGTAAAACTCATTTGCACGGTATGGCTCCTTAAGAATACACAAAAGCTTTTTTACAAAATCAGCATGATTTTTTTTAATAGCCACATGTAAAGGTGTGTCCTGATTTTTTTCATCTTTCAACAATAAGGCATCATACAAACAACCCTCTTTATATAAAAAATTAATCTCTTGATCAAAAGAGATATCTTCTTCTCCTTCACAGATATTTAGTAGCCGTGACCCTATACTTTCTGTAGTACTGTAATCAATTGCAGAGCTACGTTGCACTTTAGATTGATAAAGGGTTACGTTCATACTATTCCTACCTGTAAACAACCTAGCTATACCTCTAAATATTCCAGCTATACCTGATTCACTCCGAGCAGAACAAGGCGTTTTATCTTGAATGTGAATCTCAACATTTTCATTAGAAAAAAGTTCTAAAACATGCGAGCTGCCTCTTCTACTGGAAAAAGGCGCCTCATTCTTTTTATCTTTAGCTTTAACACTATTCTCTAGCTTTGCATTCGAAGCACTTATAGGGTTAGCTAAACAATCAAAATCCGTATTTTTAGATACAAAGTCTTCTGATTGAAAATTTGCTGCAGCGTTTATTTCACCTTTCATATTTCTTTTTTTACAGAAGTTGCATTTCAGGTAGGGTATCTCATCTTTAAAATTTTTCAACTCTATTTAAATTTTTTTAAAATAGTTTTTGATAAAAATATTTATGACACTAATTTTTGTGTTAAATTTTTAGAAGATTTTATAGCTAAAAATTGTATCCGTTCAGATGCATGGCTAATGTGCACATATTGAAACCAGTGCTTTCTTTTTTGTCATCCCAGCTACCAGAATGATGTCATCCCAGTGCCTAGACACTGGGATCCAGTTAAATTTATGAGTATAAAAGTAATCAACGTTTCTGATGATTATGAAAAAGCTGGATGCCAGTGTCAAGCACTGGCATGACACCATCTGCTACTCGTTCCACTTCATCGTCCTAAAGCCCTTCCCTGTCATGCCAGTGCCAAATGACACCATTTGTTCTTATGTTTTTGTCTATCTTATTTTACCACTCTGCTGAACGGATACAAAAAATTACTTCCGCATGTTTTTAATCTCATTATAATTACGATTAGAGATATTTATTGAGCTCAAAAATCTATCTCCGTCTGCAGACTTTTTAATTAAACTCATTAAAAATGTAGCGTATATTCTTCAGTGTATACTTAATTTCTGTCATATGTGCACTGCATTTTTTCTAATCTTTTTTACAGGGAGATTTTATGTCCAGAATTCCAGATATTTGACCTTTACTTTAGCTAATAAAAACCAACTGGTACCTGCGGTTTTTATAGCTACGTTTTCTCAAATAAGTTTTAAATGAATAGATTTCTTGCATAATCAGATGTCATCCCAGTGCTTGACACTGGGATCCAATAAGAAAAATGCGCTGGAACTTTCGAATTCCAGTTATGCAAGAAGTCTAATGTTAAAAAACTCACAGTTATCCTAGTACTGCTTTATTATCTGCAGTCTTTTCAGGTTTGACGGAATGTAATTGAGAACCAATAGCAACAACTCCTTCTATCAATTTAGCCTGTTTATAGTCCTGACTTAAGAAATATATAGCTACTCCAATTGCTATTCCAGCAACAAGAGCAGATACTGCGAGTGTGCATAATATAATAGTCATTGAAGGGACTAAAGCACCACCAACACCGAGTCCAATGCCAAGAAAAACGCCAGGTATAATGCCAATCAAACTATTACATCTAGCACTTTCTTTTTTCGATTGAGCTTGGTCTTGCATACATTTAATGAGTGCTTCTCTTGTATTTCCTTGAGCTAAATCTAATGGCATCTTGTCTTCTTGATTCCTTATCAAAGGATTTGCACCATATGTCAAAAGGGCTTCTATTGCTTCAGTGTTATTACTTATAACAGCTTGGTGTAATAATGTATTTCTATTTTTATCTTTATCTCGAAAATTGATCAATTTGTAGAAATACTGAGGATTAACAGATCTATTCACCGCTTCATCTAAAATCTTCATCACGTTTTTAAATGACAATATCTCTTCTTTCTTAGACCTTGTACTATCGTATACAATGCAGTGTTGCAAAATAAGATACACCATCTCTTTTCTTATATCTACAATATCCTTTATAAATGAAGCTGATTTAAATAACTCCTTGTCAATAGTTATTTCGATATTTTTATTAAGGAATTCCTGCAATTCTCTAATTTTTTCGTTATGCTTTATCCCTTTCCTACAGATGATTTCAAGTAAAGTCACATTATCTACCTATTCTTATTATACTAATAATAAATTCTAATAAAAGTCAAATTTTTTATTAGAAAGTTAATATAATTAATTCTGTGAATGTCAAATAAATTCCGTAATTTTGTTAAAAAAAACTCACAGGGTCAACATCTATTGTTATTGCAATGTTTGAACTCAAGTTACAGCAATGTTTCAGCTTTTTCTTTATGAATAGACTATGTTTACTATGTATCTTTAGTAACACTCTATAACGATATTTATTGTTTAAAAAATTTATTGCTGCTGGTGATGGGCCAAAAATTTCGAGTTCTTCTTTTCTAGTCACGCACTGGAATGACAACGCAGAAGGAATAGTAGCTGAACATTGATCATGCAAAAAGCTTGTTATCTCACTTGCTGCTTTCTGCGTTGCAAATTGATCCTTACTGCAAACTATAAGCGCTATTAGTCTACTAAATGGGGGCATTTTAGCTTTGCGTCTTGACTCAAGTTCAACTTCATAAAACAAATCCCTTTTTTGCTGCTGCAATGCTTTTATTATCAAACTTTCAGGATTATTAGTTTGCACTATTACCGTTCCTTTTTCGTTGAACCTCCCAGATCTACCCGCAACTTGATGCAATAATTGATACGTCTTTTCTGCTGCCCTAAGATCAGAATTTTCAAGTCCTAAATCTGCATTTATCACTCCAACTAAAGTTAATTTAGGGAAATTATGTCCTTTCGCAATCACTTGTGTACCGATTATAATATTCACCTCTTCCTTGAGCACTGAGTCAATGACGCTACCAAGCGACTTCTGATCGCTGCTGATAATTGCAGTTTTTGCATTTGGTATTAATTTCACTATTTCTTCAACTAACCTTTCAATTCCCACACCATAAAGAAGCAATGACTGCTCACTTTGACAATTGGAGCATTTTTCTGGAAGTTTTGATTGATAAGAACAATGGTGACACAAAAGGACGTTCTTTTTCTTGTGGTAAGTAAGCCATATAGTGCAATTTGAGCAGGAAATTTTGTATCCACACTTTTTACAAACTGCAAGTTGTGCGTATCCTCTGCGATTTAGAAAGAGCATAACTTGCTGTTTTTTCTCTATGGTTTGTTTTATTCCTTCGAAAAGTTCATTGGAAATCCATTGCTTATTATTTACTACTTTTATTTGTGGCAACTCTGCACCACCGAATCGTTTAGTCAATTTTACATGATTGTAATTCCCTTTTTTAACATGATAAATTGTTTCAAGTAGCGGAGTGGCGGATGATAAAATAATCGGAATATTTTCGAGCTTGGCTAAGATAATGGCCATATCTCGAGCATTATATATAATCCCCTGTTCTTGTTTAAAGGATGAGTCATGCTCTTCATCGACGATAATTAATTTTAGGTTTTTATAAGGCAAAAAAAGCGCTGACCGTGCCCCGATAATGATCTGTGCACTTCCATTTGCAATACTGAGCCAATTATTTCTGCGAGCTTTTGGAGTAAGTCCTGAATGCCACTCAGCTATATTTCCAGATGTCTGACTGCGAACGCGATTTACCAATTGTGAAGTTAGGACAATTTCAGGCAAGAGGATTAGCACTTGTGCATTAACCTCTTCTGGTGTCATTCCAGTGTGTAACCTTTTGGTGTTTGAACATTTGCAGGTAGTTTTAGTAGTAGATGATGTCATTCCAGTGCTTGACACTGGAATCCAGTCTTTATCGTACAACTGCTTAGTGTACTGATTTGAAATTAAGTTTTCTGGATCCCAGTGTCGGGGCACTGGCTTTTTGGTAAAAATTACTCTTATATTGTAACATTCGTCTAGTTGTGTATTGAACGCTGGAATGACATAACGTTTATTTTTGAAAGTAAATTGCATAGCAAATGGTGTCATTCCAGTACGTGGTAAAAGCAGTATGCTAAATGTTACAGAGGGTTTTGCCTTAAATGCAAAGGTGTCATTCCAGTGCTTGACACTGGAATCCAGGAATTTTGATTCTAAGTTGGGTATTGGTCTTAAATTAAAATAAATATTTGTGATGAGATTATATGAAAAACTGGATCCCAGTGTATGAGCACTGGGATGACACCTTACTCGTAGACCCAAATCACAATGTTCGTAAATACTATGATTCTTAATCAACTGTGCAATTACAGAGAGATAAACTTCCGTTTTTCCAGACCCGGTTTCACCGTCAAGTAAAGTTACTGAATACTCATTCAAATTACTTATTATTTTATCTCGAGCTGCTTGCTGCTCAGGGTTTAATTGGTAATCTATTTCACTTATTTCCTGCTTTTGCTTAGTGCAAACTAGTTTATCTATTTGATTTACCTTTAACACTCCTCCCATTATCACTTTGGCAAGCATACCGATAGGTATTACATTATACTGTGCAACCCACTCTGCAAATTCGATCAGTTTTGGTCTGATGCTCGGCAAATCGACCTTTTGTTCAATAAATTTTAATTCTCGATCGCTTTTGCTACTTTCTCTCCAAACTGTTCCAATCAAACGCTTTCTGCCAAACGGCACCACTACGTAATCTCCAATTGAAACTTCAGTATCTTCCTCAACTGCATATGAAAATAGCTGATCAATTGGAAGTGGCAGTAATACGTCAACTGTTCTTGTCATAAGTTAGCGCTGTTTTTAGATACATAAAGAAGCCTTAATGCTTTTTTCATAGTACACAATTTATAATCATAAATATTGAAAATGTGAGGAAATTCTGTATGTTTAGCGATAAAATAGTCCTAGACTTTGAAATAGAAAAAGGCGACCGAATAGATCGCTGTTACTTTTCTACACGCATCAAACTTACAGATAAGAGCAAAAATTTTCTATGTGAAAAGCTTGGTAGACTTAACAATTTAGATGATTACTTTAATCTTAATCCTGAAAATTTTTACATTTATTATAACAAATATAGTGGTCACTATGGTATAAATGAGCTATATGTCAGAGATGATAATGGTAGATATTTAGCTACTAAACTTCCACTTGATCAGAGCGGATTTTCGATAGAGTTATCATTCGACGAGGTGAATTATGGTTTTTATCCTCTGTATGCAATCTATAATCCCACTCAATATGACAAAAAGCAGGAAAAGAGCTTTGAAGATAATGGTGAATTGCAGCCGTTTGTGTCAAGTGTATTGGATTACTTTCTAAATGGCTTAACCATTCAAGATATGTTTTTGCAAATACAAAATGAGCTTGTTGAAAAAGAAACAAAATTAGAAGAAGACAGAAGAAAAGCAGAGGAAGAATTAAATCAAAAGAATGAAAAGTTAAGAGAACTCATAGAAAATGATGAGATTAAAGTACTTAAAGTAATAAAAGGCCATAGTATTGAGAATGGACGTTCAACAGCAATTCTACAGCTTAATGGTGATCTTGATGCAAGTAAATACTACATAGCAGAGTATGAAAGCAATGAATACTTACATTGCACGAGCTCTGGTTATGACATACTGCTTGACCAGAGCGATTTATTTTTTGTCCTGAATAGCAGCTCTTATCTTGAACTTGAAAGCGGGTTCTACTCAATCCCTGAATTTAATTCTAGAAGCTATGCTAAATATCTCAATACTAAGAATCGGCTTTTCAGCGATGATCAACTATCTCAGCAGTTGTGCAAAAGCAAGTTAAAGGCTGAATCTACAGTTAACGCATTTTTCTCAAGACTTATTTATAGTGAAAATTTTTAAGAGGTGAATATGAAATTTAAAACAAATTCTGGATATGATAAATCACAAACTTTGATTAAAAAATTATTTCCAAATAAAGAAAGTATAGTAATAAACGATCAGCTTACAATAGAAGTAAAATATGGGGGATTAGCTAGTTATACCCCTGAGTATATAAAACAAACTGTAAAAGATGCTTATGGAGCCTGGTCTGATAATTTCTATTCACAAAAAAGCGTTCATTCTGGTCCAGTAAAATTGCAGCTTTATGTGCTGAAAAATTACGATGATTACAAAGCTCACATCAAGGAACTTTCAGGTGGTAAGGACCATAGAGAATTATGGGGTGGTGGAACAGTAAGAGCACACGAAGCTGACGGCACGATAGCAAAGACCTTTATTGTTGGAGATGTAAATGGCTTACTTTGTGCAAAATCTAAAATTTTAATGGAAAAAATGAGCGATGCATTTCTTGAGTACTCTACCGGTAATATGGATACAGTACCTGAAGTTTTACGTACCGGTATGAAGCTTTTCATGTGGAGCTACGATGCAGCTAAAAAAGAAAGCACTCGCGATATGCATTATACAAAAGAAGCATACAATAAAATGCATGCATCTGGGCATGATACACCATATAAAATAGCAAGTATGTCTAACGACTATAGAATATCAGATTGCTTAGTGACATTCCTACAAGAAAAACATCCTCAATTCATAAAGCAATTGCTCACTGAGATGTCCTTCGATAGAGTAGAAGCGATATCAAAATTCAAGCATCTTTTGAATAACTCAGAAGTTGAAAAAGAATTTAAGCAGTGGATGGATGTAAAAAGTGGCGATAAAATTGTGGCAGATCTTGTGCCAGATAGTGAAGTTATGACTTTCGGCGAACACAAGCTTCAAATAAATATAAAATATGATGATGAGGAATTAACTCAGAGCAAATTGAGTAGTGTAAAAAATGCCATCGAGAGTACTATAAAAGATTTTGATTCAGCATTTGGCATTAATAATTCTCAGCCTTGGCACAACATACCAAATAAAGTTAATGTTTTCGTATTTAATACAAAGAGTGACTACGAAAATTATCTTAAGGAGTTGAACGTTAACTATAAAGGCGCTTCTGGCTTAACAGTTCAAGGGCGTGGCTCAGAAATTCATGTTTATTTTTATCTACAAGACCAATTTGATGACTCGTGTAAAACTTTGAAACACGAATTGGGACACGCCTTAACTATCATTAATTCCTATTATGGTACAGGTGATGTCTTATCTAAGGCTATGCATGAAGGGGTTGCTAACTATATGGCAAGTTTAGAAGATGGTCGGCATGTCAATGACCACGGAGATAAAGAGGCCTTGATTGCAATAAAGAATAAAGGTCTCAAACCAGATGAAATATTGCGCAATAATATTTGGAGTAATAAAGGGGAACATTATCATTCGGATGCTGAACAAGTGATCAAATTTCTTGAAGATAAACACCCAGATATGATTGATAATTTGCTCAAGAGCCTTTCTAAATCTGGTGCAAATAGGTCTCAAGGTAATAAATTATTTGAGGATTTTTTGACTGAGCTAAAAGGTTATACTCAGGAATTTAAACAGTGGGTCAAAGCTGAGCTGAGTGGTGAACAACATATGGAATATAATGTTGTTGAATCTAACAGTGTTGAAAGTTCAACAAGCCAACAAAGTGCAGGCAAGGGTCTATATGGTTATAGCCCAGTACATAATGTAAGTGGTGATAAAACCAAGATAGAATCTAAATCAAGTGTCAGTAGAGAAGATTCTATGCAACCTGCTAAAAAAGCGAGTGAAGACGAACAAGGAAAAGCTGTTACAACAAAAGTTATGAAGTATAATAAACAGCCTTTCTTAAAGGTGAATATTGATGACAATAATGTAGAAAATACTATAGGAAAAGTAAACGAGATAAATAAGGTAACAGGTGCGACTAGTTTACATTTTGCTGCTTCATTGGGAGATTTAAGCAAAGTAGCAACGCTACTAAAACACAATTCATATATTGATACAAGAGACTATAATGGACAAACGCCACTACATTATGCTATTCAGTCAGGAAATACGGAAGTAGCAAAATATCTTATTGATCATGGAGCAAATCTTAATGTTCATGACAATTATTATCAGAAAACTAATACTAAATATGTGTATTATAAGACACCTTTACACTATGCTATTGAGTCTGGAAATATAGAGATAGCTAAATACTTAATAGATCGTGGTGCAAATCCTAATATTCAAGATGCTTATTCCAAAACGCCATTATACAGTGCTATTTATTCAGGTAATACAGAAATAGTGAAGTATCTATTAGATCATAACGCAGATCCTAATAGTAAAAGTTATTATACTTTTCCGTTACTTGCTGCTATTAAGCTAGGGAATGCGGAAATAGTTAAGAGTTTAATTGAGCATGGCGCAGATCTTGGTATCAAAAACACGTCAGCTCAAACACTGCTGCACTATGCAATTGAGCTAAAACATACGGAAATTGCTAAATACTTAATAGATCGTGGTATAGATGTTGATACCCGTGATATTAGCTCTGGTAAATCTCCACTACATTTTGCCATGCACATGAAAAATATGGAAGTAGTTAAATATCTCATAGAGCATAATGCGGATATTGATATTCAGGATAGCTACGGCTTAACACCTTTGCATCTTGCTGTTGATCTTGGGAATAAGAAGATTATAGAGCAGTTAGTTGAAAAAGGTGCGAATATTAATGCTCAGGATAATGATGGTTGGACACCTTTAGTTCATGCAGTGAGGCATGGAAAGTTAGATACAATAGAATATCTAATAAAAAACAAAGCTGACGTTGACGTTGTAGGTAAAGATGGCAGGACACTTGTTGAACATGCTGAGTTATGGGCAGAAGAGAAAGGACTAGCAAGAGATGTAATAGATAGCAAAGGCGATAATGATTCTTATTATCGTGAGCTTTCAAAAGAAGCTGCAACTTGGGAAAAAGCTGGAAAGGATATGCTTAGCTATCTCAAAAAAATTATTATGCAAGAAGAAGAATCTAACGATATAGACCAAATGCCAGCAGATCAACCTGCGAGTGAAGAAAGGAGTAAAAGATCGATAAGAGGAGACGAAGAGAAGCAAGAGGAAACAATTGTTATAGATAATGTGAAAGAAGAATCACAGCATCCTTTAAAAATCAAAGTGGGTGAGGCTGTTGAAATAGGGAAATATAAGGTAGAACTGCAAGTTACGTATGATGATGTAAGAAATTTTTATGACACTATACGTGGTAAATATCATGATGGTAGTGGATACAATTATGAGCAAGTAATGGTTTTGTACAATGAAATTGTTAGGCCAGCATCAAAGCATCATGATGAACCATTTACTCTTGCTGAGTCCTATATTGCAGATGGGCATCTATTTATTAAAAATCAAGATTTTGGAATTTTGAATGATTTTAATGAGATGTTCTATAAAAGTGATGAGTTTATGTAACATAAAAGGCGGATGAGAATTAATTGATATAAGGAATTAGATCTTCTATTTTCATTCCAGCGTTTCCTTTTCCTGTCATCCTAGTGCCCCGACACTGGGATCCAGTGTTCATATAATCTCATCACAAACGTTTATTTTAATTTAAGACCAATACCTAATTTAGAATCAAAATTCCTGGATTCCAGTATCAAGTACTGGAATGACATCATCTACTATGCAACTTACTTTCAAAAATAAATGTTCCAGTGTTTTCCTCTCCTCTCATCCCAGTGTTTCCTTCTCTTGTCATCCCAGTGCGTGACACTGGGATGGCTTTGTTGCATAGCAACTGAAAAAATCTGGTGGCTACTGACAAAATTCATTATAAAACAGCCATTTAACTGTTGAAGAAAAAATATGCCACAGAAAATGAAAATCAGTAACCAAAACGAATATAACAAATTCCTTGAAAAAAGGGGGAATATTTTTCGTTACATCGATGAAGCTATCGAAAATTGGTATGAAAATAGTCCAAAAATGCAGGGCGGTAACTATATTTATAGTGATAAAGTTGTGATTTTGGTGCATATAATCGTTAATCTTTTTAGAATTGGCTTAAGACAAACGGTAGGGTTTGTAAAAGGATATCTGCAACAAATAGGAAAAAATTTGGCAGTTATCAGCTATTCACAAGCATCAAAAAAAACTTAATATTAAGATAAATGATTGCAGGATTGATAAAAGCAACATGGAAAATATTGAAATTATCATAGATAGTACAAATTTACAGTAACACTCCTGGCCACAGTAAGGAAAACAGTGCAGATAGAAAGTACCGAAGCTACGAGCAAGTAAGAAAGTTACATGTTAAGTGTGAATAGTAAAAAAGCTATAGCTGCAAGATACAGTAATGGCGTCTACTCTGACCACTATGGAGCTTGCTTGAAGAAGTTAATTTTCAGCACAAAATAAAAGCATTATATGCAGATAGGGCATACGATAGGCAAAAACTTTATAAATTGTGTAAGAAATACGATATAAAGACAAAAGTTCTACCAAAAAAGGATGCAGCAGAACATTCAAAAATAGATTATATGTCTGACAGAAATGCTGCTATTAGGTTAATAAAATTATATGGACAAGATGGTGTAAAAGAGTGGAAAAAGGAAGCAATTTATGGAAAAAGATCTTACATAGAAGGATTTTTCTCAAGGTTGAAGCAAGTATTTGTTTAGGAATAAATCTGAAGTAAACCGTGAAAAAGAATTACTAATTAAGTGCTATTTGCTCAACAAATTCACTGGTATTGGTATGGCTAAATTTGAAATCATTACATAAATTTGTCGTAAACCATCACTGCTTAAGGTGCTATGCAACAAAGCCCACTGGAATCCAGTCCTTTCGCACAAAAAACGTTGTAAAGTGTTTACCAACTTAGTTGGATCCCAGTGTCAGCTACTCTGATGACAAGAAGGGAAGTACAGGTTTCAATATTTGCATGCATCTGAACAGATAAGCAATTACTATCAGAAAGAGGGAGACTATGCTACTCCTTTCTATCCGCCTTCTTGAGCAATTCACTTTCAAATCTAACACATATCTCAGTGATTATAATATCCAATTTTTGATCATGTTTTTCTACAGGTAAATTTTTACAATATTGCTTCTCATAGGCTACACCTATAAATATTTTTCCAAGTGGCCGTAATTTTTTTATCATTTCATCATACCAACCACCGCCAAAACCTAACCTATTAAAATGATCATCAAAAGCAATAACAGGAGTAATGATTGTATCGGGGATTATATCTTCATCTGCTTTATTCCATTCTTCGAATTTTAATAACTTGTTTTTATTAGGGACTGCTACTTTATAATCTAAATCGAGTAAATGATGCATCAAAGGCACAACATTAATTTCCCCGTCTATTGGAATGTAAGCTGCTATTGTTTTACCTTTAACGCAACTTAAGTTTTTGTTAAAGAGATTAACAAGAGAATTTGCTGCATAACTAGAATAACTTTCATCAACATCTTTTCTTATGGTTCTATATTGCTTCCTTAGTTCCTCTTTGTGCTGTTTAGTGTCTTTGAACATGTTCTATCCATTTTGCAGTGATCTTTTCTTGTAAACTATTTTGCTTCAAGCGCTCACTTAAAAAATCAAAGTCAACAAGCTCCATATCCTGGTCTTGATTACTGCAACTATAAACAAAACTTATTTCTCCTGTTTCCTTATTTATGTGTTGCTGAATACATTGAGCGCAGATTTCTTTCATCATGCACTGCATAGGAGAGTTAACTGATGATATTGCTATGTGTTTTGGTTTCAGATATGGCTTTAAAATTGTTTTTCTAGCTTCATTTATAGCTTTCATCATTTTAGCAGAACCAATAGTGATGATTTTATCTATAGTGTTTAAACTAATAGTAATTTTACCTAACTTTCCTTGCTGATATGAGATTATTGCATCAACTATATTACCATGAAAGGATTTATCCTGTTCTCTGCTTGTTTCTATCAATCCTTCTTCACATGCCCAAATTACTGCACTTGATGCACATTCTATCAGTGCTCGTTTAAATACATCACTTAATTTTTTATAGCCAGCGAAATATAAAACCTTATGATTGTTTTCAAGACATGCCTTTCCTATCGAAAATAATACTGCATTTCCAACTCCGCCACCAATCAGCATTATATTCTTCATAAACTTTTTATAGAGTAAAAAACGAAAAATATTCTCTAGCTTCAATTAAATCGATAACTAACAGCTGCATTTTTACGCATATTATCCAATAACAGGTTGCTTTGTATAATAATCTTTTGTTGATACATTTCCTGTTTGATTGCTTCTATATTCACTGGATTACTCTTGATATCACATAACATCATTAGCTTTGCAGTGCTATTTTCTCTTAATTCTACTATTTCATTCGTACTTGTTTTACTAAATAAAATCTGTAAATCAGGATTTAAATCTCGCATTTTTATTTTAAATTCTTTTGCGCTTGGCAATTTGAAATCGTCTGCTAATTTGTCAAAATTTAGACAATTGACCTTTTGCTCCTTAAAATTAGAGAGTAAATTTTCTGAATCTTTAACCACAACTTGTTTTACTTTTAAAATACTTTCCAGCAGTGTATGATCGAGCTGTACCTTATCTATGACTTTTATAACAGAGTAACCTTCGCTTAAACTAATCGGACCTGCTGCGTCATTGATTTCTAATCTTTCCAAAACGTCCTTGAGAGTACCTTTTAGCTGACTTAAATTAACGGTTGCTTTGCGCATCTTTATTGAAGATTCTGGATTATTACTGGTACGTAATTTTTTTACTAAATCTTCAGCCATTTTTTGATCAGGAATTACAAATTCCTGAAACGTAATAAGGTAATCAGGCTTCTCTTTTTGTTTTCTTATGTCATCCACTTCTTTATCGCTTATATTGATAAGCGATACAATTCCTACTTCAATAATCTTGTTCCACAGCAGCTGACACTTTACTTGTTTTTTTAGGTTATTGAGATCCATATTATGCTTTTTTACGTATTCATCAACTTCATCAGCCTCAAGTTTTAAACTTTGAGTTAAGAATAACGTGACAGCATTATTTAACTCCTCGTTACTCAATTCTATATTCATCTTCTGTGCTTCGCTGACAATGATAATTTCGTCTATTAACTGTTTTAGAATTTGAGATTTTACCTCTTTTTGATTAATCTTCTGAGTGCCAAGCAATGAATTTATGAGGTTGATACGTCTTTCGATATCTAAATTTGAAATTGGCTCACCATTTACATCTGCAACAATTTCAATCTCAGTTGCAAGTAACCTAAGCGGCAGCATTATTAATATCAAAATTAGTATTTTATGCATATAAAATTATTTAGCTAATAACTAATTCTATAATAAATACTGAATAAACGCTAGCTAACTTTTTTATAATTAAAAAAGAGGGTGAAATTACTGTAATGAATACCTAAACAATAATATACGGAAGGAGAGGGATTCGAACCCTCGATACGACTTTTCAATCGTATAACGGTTTAGCAAACCGCCGCCTTCAGCCGCTCGGCCACCCTTCCAAGTTTAGAACTTAATATTATATAATATCAAGACCTTTACTGCCTGTCTAATGCTTTTAATTGCAATATTTGTATCTGTTCAGATGCATGCAAATATTGAAACCTGTACTTCCCTTCTTGTCATCAGAGTAGCTGACACTGGGATCCAACTAAGTTGGTAAACACTTTACAACGTTTTTTGTGCGAAAGGACTGGATTCCAGTGGGCTTTGTTGCATAGCACCTTAAGCAGTGATGGTTTACGACAAATTTATGTAATGATTTCAAATTTAGCCATACCAATACCAGTGAATTTGTTGAGCAAATAGCACTTAATTAGTAATTCTTTTTCACGGTTTACTTCAGATTTATTCCTAAACAAATACTTGCTTCAACCTTGAGAAAAATCCTTCTATGTAAGATCTTTTTCCATAAATTGCTTCCTTTTTCCACTCTTTTACACCATCTTGTCCATATAATTTTATTAACCTAATAGCAGCATTTCTGTCAGACATATAATCTATTTTTGAATGTTCTGCTGCATCCTTTTTTGGTAGAACTTTTGTCTTTATATCGTATTTCTTACACAATTTATAAAGTTTTTGCCTATCGTATGCCCTATCTGCATATAATGCTTTTATTTTGTGCTGAAAATTAACTTCTTCAAGCAAGCTCCATAGTGGTCAGAGTAGACGCCATTACTGTATCTTGCAGCTATAGCTTTTTTACTATTCACACTTAACATGTAACTTTCTTACTTGCTCGTAGCTTCGGTACTTTCTATCTGCACTGTTTTCCTTACTGTGGCCAGGAGTGTTACTGTAAATTTGTACTATCTATGATAATTTCAATATTTTCCATGTTGCTTTTATCAATCCTGCAATCATTTATCTTAATATTAAGTTTTTTTTGATGCTTGTGAATAGCTGATAACTGCCAAATTTTTTCCTATTTGTTGCAGATATCCTTTTACAAACCCTACCGTTTGTCTTAAGCCAATTCTAAAAAGATTAACGATTATATGCACCAAAATCACAACTTTATCACTATAAATATAGTTACCGCCCTGCATTTTTGGACTATTTTCATACCAATTTTCGATAGCTTCATCGATGTAACGAAAAATATTCCCCCTTTTTTCAAGGAATTTGTTATATTCGTTTTGGTTACTGATTTTCATTTTCTGTGGCATATTTTTTCTTCAACAGTTAAATGGCTGTTTTATAATGAATTTTGTCAGTAGCCACCAGATTTTTTCAGTTGCTATGCAACAAAGCCCACTGGGATCCAACTAAGTTGGTAAACACTTTACAACGTTTTTTGCACAAAAGGACTGGATTCTAGCGTAACGCGCTAGAATGACATCAACTTTTGAATTCCAGTTATGCAAGAAATCTATTCATTTGAAACTTGTTTGAGAAACGTAGCTATAAAAACCGCAGGTACCAGTTGGTTTTTATTAGCTAAAGTAAAGGTCAAATATCTGGAATTCTGGACATAAAATCCCCCTGTAAAAAAGATTAGAAAAAAATGCAGCGCACATATGACAGAAATTAAGTATACACTGAAGAGGATACGCTACATTTTTTTATGAGTTTAATAAAAAAGGTCTGCAGACAAAGATAGATTTTTGAGCTCTAAAAATATCTATAATTGTTATTATAATCAGATTTAAAATATGCGGAAGTAATTTTTTGTGTCCGCTTAGCAGGGTGGCAAAATAAGATAGACAGATACATTTTTACATCAAAACGCTCCCCAAATGCATCAATTCTATTTTGTAATGTTGTTTCCATCAACTTGTTCAGAATTTGACTCCTTCACTTTAGAACTTGGCTTCATTTCTTTAGCTTTATTATTCACCTCTTGTATAAAATCTTCTACTGTTTTGCTATCTGCAGTAATTGCATCTTTTAATTTGTCTATAGAATCCTCAAGTGCTTTCTCATCACTCTCATGAGTACTGAGGCCCTTTTCCAGAAGTCTACTCATATCATCTTTTGAAAAATTTTGAATGGTTCGATCTTTTACTAATTTCTTTATTGCCATTAATTGCTCTTTGTTTCGAAGCATTTCTATTATTTTTACTTTATTATCAAGAATTGTTCTTTCTTCTTCATTAGCTTTAAGACCCTGTTTTGTCAAATTGCTTATTAACTTTCCAAAATTATTCTCTCTTGCTTGAATCGTAGGTAATTTATCGATCACATCTTTCACAAAACTTTTCACTGCTTTTCCCGATTCAACTATACCCTGGACTGCTTTACTGGTACCCTTACCTACGCTTTCTTTTATCTCACTTCTATTCTGATATATAGCATAACCAATAGCAACTATAGCAACAAATCCTACTATGCTGCTCCTCCAATTATTAATGCACCAGCCACTCCTCCTATTGCCAATGTACCTGCTAGTGCACCTGTCAATGTTGTAAATGCTGCTCCACTTATCAATCCTTGAGCTAACAGTTGATTGCCTAAAGTTTCAAGCTCTTTCTTCATGCCTTTTACTTTATTTCCTTGTTCCAAAAATTCTTTTGATTCAACTTTGTTTTTCTCAAAATTCTCCAATATAAGACCTATTACACTCCCCAAAATATCTTTATTTTCTATCAGAAATTTAGACATACTATCGATATCTGATTCGTCAAAAATTTCACTTTTTCTTTCAAAGCTACGTAGTCTTAACAGAACTTGCAATTCTTGTAACAAATCTTTTTTTCCACTAATATATTTTACTACATTTTCAATTAACTCATCCGAATTGGTTGGATTTGCTGTACCACTTTGTAGCATATTCAATTCCCATCAATTATAAATATGCCTAATTATATATACTAATTATATTATAATTGACATAAAATAATTACTCCTTTCCAAATATGGAATTTGTATTACAATACCTAGATTATATGAAATCAAGGTATTTTATGGGTGAGAAAAAATTAAGAGCCGCTGTGGTTTTATCAGGATGCGGCCACCTCGACGGCACAGAAGTGAGAGAAGCAGTCTTAACTCTGCTTGTGTTTGATCAGCAGGAAGTTGAAGTCACGTGCTTTGCTCCTGATGTTGATATCACACAAGTTATGAATCACAAAACAAAAGAAGCAGTAAAAGAAAAAAGGAATGTACTTGTAGAATCAGCAAGAATTGCAAGAGGTGAGATAAATGATTTAAGAGAAGCTAAAGCTGAAAATTTTGACATGCTAGTCGTACCTGGTGGATATGGAGTTGCGAAAAATTTATCTGACTTAGCTGAAAATAAAACAGTAATGCCTGAGTTTGAAAGATTAGTCTCAGAGTTCTTTGTTGCAAAAAAGCCAATAGGAACTATATGTATATCTCCAGCCATTATTGTTTTAATTTTAAGTAGCAAGATAGGTAAAGAAGAAAGTAAGATTAAGGTAACTATAGGAGACGACAAAGACCAGTTGATAGAAAAGCTCGGCGGCGAACATATAACATGCGATACAAAGCTATCAATAGAAGACGAAAAGCATAATATATTTTCCTGCTCTGCTTATATGCGTAGTGACGAAAGTACACACTCTGTATATCAAGGAATAAAACACATGATTGACAGTATGGTGAAAAAAATTAATAAAAAAACCAAACAACCATTTCTCTAAAGTGTAGTTTCTTATACAATTAATTATGTTATACTTCCAGTTGCATTATTGTTGTAGCCAAAGTAATCTGTAATTGCTTATTAACGATAAGCTATATTTAGTATGCAAGTTTAGTTCTTTTTTTTATAGATATAAATATGTCAGACCTTTTTTATATTGAAAGTGAGTGTTGTGTAGATGGTCAGTGTGATACTTATGCAGGAGAAGTGAGTATTAATGATGTCATGTTGGGCAAGTTTAGTCTAAATTCATACAGTGGGAAAAAAGCTATAATAAATCTAGACATCGTTACATTCGATATCCATATTGCCATGGATGACCAAGATGGAAGGACAATAACAAGAGACCTCAAGGGTCCTGAATTTGTAATTAAAGATGACGGTTCCTGGTATATTAATAAGAATCTTGGTAATGATAAATTTAAAATTATAGTAAAGCAGTCATGATATGAAACATAGTGAGCAGAGCTTACTTTTTAGCAATGTTTACATACTTACTTGATTTGAAAAAAAATGGAGATTATCTTAGCTGAACCACGCGGTTTCTGTGCAGGGGTTAAAAGAGCTGTAGACATATTAACAATCACTTTAGAGAAATACAAAAATGAACGCCAAGTTTATGTACTACACGAAATCGTTCATAATAAGTATATAGTAGAGGACTTCAAGAAACAAGGAGTGGTTTTTGTAAGCAGCATAGAAGACATTAAAGACAATAGAGGAATATTGATCTTTAGCGCACATGGAGTGTCGAAAAGTATAGAGGATGAGGCAAAAAGAAAGGGTGTTCAAGTGATTGATGCAACATGTCCATTAGTTAGCAAAGTACATAAAGAGGCAAAAAGGTATGAGGATAGTGGTAAAGAATTAATTCTAATTGGACATGAAAATCATCCGGAAGTTAAAGGAATTATAGGAAGAGTAAGTAATCCTATATCTCTAGTGCAAACTATGCAAGACGTATACAATTTACAAATCAAAGATCCAGATAATTTATCTTATGTAACACAAACCACGTTAAGTATTGACGATACCAAAGAAATTATTGCTACACTGAAGCTCAGATTTCCAAGCATTACAGGCCCCGACTTAAAAGATATATGCTATGCAACACAAAATAGGCAGAACGCTGTTAAAAAATTGGCTAAAATTACAGACGTAGTGTTGATTGTAGGAAGTAAAAACAGTTCAAATTCAAACCGTTTATTAGACCTGTGTATTTCCAGAGGAAAAAGAGCCTATTTGATTGATAATTATAAATGTATGAACAAAAATTGGTTGCAGGGCGCAGAAAAAATAGGAATTACTGCAGGTGCTTCTGCTCCTGATATATTAGTTGATGAGCTAGTAAATTACTTAAAAATAAATATGAATACAAAAGTTTCAGTCATGCCAGATGGATTCACTGAAAATGTTCAGTTCAAGTATACTAAATGGTAATGTGCAACAAAGTGCGTCAAATCAAGTCTTTAGCTCAATTCAATTTTCAGTCTGTTGGAGAATAAAATATCAAGCTGAGATATAATTAATCCTCGTTTGTCAGGTTAAGTTGTGTCTAGCACAAATATAAAAAACCTTCATCATACAAAAGGGTTAATATTACTACTAATTTTATCAAAAACTTATAATGTAAGTAATATTGTCATCTAATGTTTAATGAATTTCAATAAATTACCTTTTTAATTCTAGATGAGTATACACTTTGTTAATATGTTTGGGTCAAAACCCAAAAGTAAGTTTATGCTTTCTATAGGAAAAGAAGGCACAATGTTACTATATTTTAAAAATGATACTTTAAATAAAAGATATTTTGCTAAGGACAAAAATAATAAAGTTGTTTCTGACTTAATTTCATGTCTCTCATCAGATAAAAAAGCACCCTTATATCTGGTTCTCAATCACACTGATCAGAACTATTTGCTACAGTCTATCCCAAGAGTAAATAGGATTAGTGCTTATCTATCAGCAAAAACAAAAGTAGAGCATTTTGCTCATAATAACGATATAAATTCTATTCTCTTGGTCGAAAAGCCGAATAAATTTAATCAAAACTGGTGGTATCTATTTGTTTCATCAAAAGCAAATCATTTAATAGAATATTGGTTGGACGTGTTTGTTGAAATAGGCTCTAACTTTAAAGGAATATTAATGTTTCCTATAGAACTAGTCAGTATAGCAAAAAAGATTCTACACAAAGATCCTAGTAACTGGAAAATTATAGTTGCTGCAACTAAAACAGGTGGCTATAGACAAGTGGTTCTTAAAGAGAACAAAATGATATTTACACGTTTAATACCATTTACTAATGATAATTTACCAGGAATCATTGCTGGTGAAATATATCAGGAAGTGAAAAATACAATTCAATCTTTAACTAAGTTTGGATTTGAAAAAAATGACCCTATCGACCTTTGCATCATAGTATCAGAAGCTATTAAATCTAGTTTATCAGTTATAAATTTTTCAGAGAATAGTGTGAACATATTGACTCCATATGAGCTAGGTAAACTATTGGGAGCAGAATTAGCTATATGCAAAAAAGATAGCTTTTGTGATACTACAATTTTGTTCCATAGCTTTAAGAATAAGCCAATAAATATTTTTAACACAAAAGAAACTAAAGAATTTTATCTATTTAATTATCTTTATTTAAATTCTCCTCAAATTTTTCTATACCTACTCTTGGTTTTAGTTGTAATTAACGCCTTTTGTTTGCGAAATTTGTATTCAAATTTTAATGTTGCTGATAATTTATCTGCAAAGCGGAGTGCTTTAAATAACAAACTAATAAAACTTAGCCAAAGCTATAATGTAAAAAAGATAGATGAAGTTTACGATTTTATTAATATAAATAATATTTTATCAAAAATAGAGTACTCTCCTCTTACACAAATTAAGTATGTAGAAAAGTTAAAAGTACCAGGTGTAGAGCTTCAATCGTTTGAGTGGAATTATAATGAGGCAAA
Source organism: Wolbachia endosymbiont (group B) of Cyclophora punctaria (assembly GCF_964028235.1). NCBI lineage: Bacteria > Pseudomonadati > Pseudomonadota > Alphaproteobacteria > Rickettsiales > Anaplasmataceae > Wolbachia > Wolbachia endosymbiont (group B) of Cyclophora punctaria. The sequence goes on along the minus strand of NZ_OZ034749.1, from coordinate 28,924 downwards.
AAGTTATATTACCACAACTTTAAGGTTTAATTTTCAATCTGGTCAAGACATTTCTTATCAATACGAGAAACTACAGAAAAATTTAAACGATAATTTCCGTACTCATGATATTAGTATTTCTAGCTTACCCACTACTAAAGAGAAAAATCTATCTATTGATGTTGAAATAGGAGAGGCAATGTAGATTGATGACTATCTCTCAACTAAAAAGAAAAGCTACAATTCAGTGCATATATTATTTATTGTTATCTATTGTATTAATAGGGTTATCAACGTGTTTTATTCTCTATAACAAAAAGGTTTATAATAAAAATCAAACTGCAGCTGAGGAAATACACTCTATTAATTTACAGATCATTGAAATTCAAAAGAAAGAAGTCGTTCTAAATAAAAACCTAGATTTATGGAAAAGAATTTCTTCTTCAAACTTACATAGTAGCAGATATGTTACAAATTTAAATTTTGAGCTTCACAAGCTATATAAAAAACACTACATGTTAGAACCTGAAATATCAATTTCTATACCTGAAGAAGCTGAACTCCACAATAAAAGTGAACGTACAAAAGTAATAAGAAGTGAAGTGGTTCTAAGTTTAAGCTCAATTAGCGATAAGCATATTTTTTTATTTCTACAGTCTATTCCAAATCTTCCTGGTTATGTTATGATCAGATCTCTTACCTTGAATAAGCAGAGAAATATAGATTCTGCAGCTATAAACCAGATTTTAAGTGGTAATATGATAGAGATAGTGAGAGCTAGTATAGTTTTTGATTGGTATACCATATTAAGTAGATGAATATAAAGTTGTTTTTTATTTTTACGCTGCTATTTTTTAATGTTAGTGCATATTGCAATTGTGAAGATCTTGTAGAAAATATAGGGATTTGTAAAAAATATTCTTGCCAACAGCATATTAGTGATGAAGATTTTATTGAGCATAAAATATTAGGGTTAAATAGTGAAAATTTATGTGTATATATAGAAAGACAAGGCAATGATGAAATGGTCTGTCATCATTCCAACAATGGAATGATTATAGAAAAGAAGTACTTAAAAAGTATTTTAAAAGTTGGAAATCAAGAAATAAATGATTTCATTGATATAGCAAATTTGCGTGCGAAGGAGTGTTTTTTTATCAACAATTATAAACTAAGCTATATAGATCGAGACGATATAATAAAAGAGGCAGCAGAGAGTACTTTATCGCAATATGGTAGCATAAAAAGCATTTTCTTTGATGAAGAGCAGGTTAATAGAATAGTTAGTGAGATGGAAAAGTTTAACTTACAGTCTTCAGGAGTTACAGAGGAAGAAAATTTCAATTGTAAAGTAGTCAGTTTAGATTCAATTTTATACTTTTCCCCTGATACATGGAAAATATGGGTAAATGGAAAGTTGTTTATAAATACTAAGGATTTAAAAGTGCACTCAGTAACTGAAAATTATGTAACTTTTTCATGGGCTGTAAACCAAAAGATAACAAAAGAAAGGATAAGCAATTCTAAAAATGTAAATTTTGGACATGAAGGTATTATGTTTACTCTTTACCCAGAACAAAAGTTTGATTTAGACAGTTTATCTATTAAATAATCTAATACATCTGCGCTTGTAGCTCAATTGGATAGAGCGTTGCCCTCCGGAGGCAAAGGTCGTGGGTTCGAATCCCTCCAAGCGCGTTTCTAATTAAATTTGACAATAATACTCTCACATAAGATAATAAAGATGTTTATTTTAAAGCATAATTATGTCTAGTGGTACTATAAATAAAGTCATATTAGTTGGTAATTTAGGAAAAGATCCTGAAATTAGGACTACACAAAATGGAAAAGAGATGGCAAGTTTTTCAATAGCCACGTCTGAAAGTTGGACTGACAAATTTTCTGGTACTCGCTCTGAAAAGACAGAATGGCATAATATTGTAATTTTTAGTGAAGGACTAGTAAAAATTGTTAAAGACTTTGCACGGAAAGGTAGTAAAGTGTACGTTGAAGGCTCTCTGAGAACTAGAAAATGGACTGACCAAAATGGTACTGAAAAGTACACAACAGAGGTGGTGCTATACAACTTTAATAGTGCCCTTACCCTTTTAGATTCACGAAACAGTATGTCAAGCTCTGATTACAAGCCAAGTGAATACAAACAAAATGAAACAGAACAAAAAGATAAACACGGAAGTTTTGACAACGATATAAAAGATGAACTAATCGATGATGAAATACCATTTTAATAACTTCAATTGAAACCTACATTTTTATGGACTGCTTGTGTTACTCCTTTTAATTCTAATGGAGATAGCGTAGATTACCAAAGTTTGCAGTGCTTGCTTGCAATGCAGGCTCAAGCTAAAAATGGTGTAGTGTTGCTCGGTAGCACAGGTGAAAGCTTATCACTTACTGATTCTGAAAAGCGCACCTTAGTTGAATTTGTATGTGAGCTAAAATTAAATACGAAAATTATAATTGGTGTACCAGGAGTGAATCTATATCAGACTCTTGAATGGCTTGATTTTTGCAAGGATATGCCTATTCATGGCTATCTAATGACAACTCCCATTTATGCAAAGCCTGGAATCATGGGGCAAACTTTATGGTTTGAAAAGCTGCTTGAAAAAGCACATGTGCCAGCCATGCTTTACAATATTCCATCAAGAGCAGGAGTGAGTCTTCACGCTGAAACTGTACGCAACTTATCCAGCCACGAAAAATTTTGGGCTATCAAAAATTCAAGTGGAACTGTTTACACTTTAATTGAGTATAAAAAAGTTGCACCAAATATTAAGGTGTTTTGTGGAGATGATAATATGATACCCGATATGGCTGCTAAGGGTGCGGCTGGTCTGGTTTCTGTTGCTGCCAATGTTTGGCCAAGTGTAGTACATAAATATGTTAAGCAATGCATGAGTGGCAAGAACCCTCAAGCAGACAGTTGGCAACAAGCTTGCAAAGCTCTATTTACTGCCAGTAATCCAATACCTACTAAAGCACTCCTGCATGATATTGGGCTCATAGAACACAAAACTGTTCGTCTACCACTGAGCACAGAAGACTTGCCTTCCGTTGAAACATTAAGGCAAGCTAATAAAATGATTCTTGGGTGGGAAAATCAACTAACTATTCAGGATGAGGACTTGAGCGGATAATTCAATTATGCTTAACATGAAAAAATGTGCTAAATCCTCTTCAAAAACTTCTATCTATCGTTTCTTAAAATACTCTCCTGCACGTATCCCCATCAACAATTTTCACATCGCTATCAACTGAGCTGCTTGGCTGTCTATTTCCTTCTGGAAAAAAGCACTCAATTGCTTTATCAATTAAGAAATTTAAAGAAATACAAGGAATCATATTCACTACAAAAGTTAAAGCACCTATAGCTGCTGGTGATGTGACACCAAGAGCAACTAACCCTGCTCCAACTCCAAAAAAAACACCAATACTACTGATAGTATGTGCATAATTTTTAATTTTATATTCAGCACTGTTGCTATATTCTCTCAAAATTTGTTTATTTTCTTCGGACATGCTTTCTGGTATATCGTTGAGATTTGTAGTTTTTGAGAAAGAACAAGCACTGATTACACAGCATACTAATAACATTGCAGAACCAATGATTCCACCTGCAATGAGAGGTGGCAAGTTAACATAACTTAGAGCTAAACCTGCAAGAGCCCCAGTAACAGCTGCCACTCCTAGTGCTAGTGCTATTGCTAGTGCTATTGCTATTGCTAGTTCTAGTTTTGATTCAAATTTCTTTTCTAGGCTACTTTTTGCTTGCCTTGCCTCTTTTAACTGTTCTCTTGTATAGCTCATAGTATGTACTCTTACTTAAAATTAATAATATAATACTAGCATTTTTAACTTATATAGTCAACTTATTAAGGAATTTTAATTGACTTTCAGCACACTTTAGCCTATATGTATGGTCCCAGAGTGTAATGGTATATAAAATATGAGAACAAAATGCCATTAAAGGAGAATTTATGATTACTGGATGTGTCATAGCAACAGAAACAATTCATAGGGTAATGTAAACTTTCTAAGTACTATAACCTTAACCCTAAAATTATTGTAAAATAGAGAAAAGTAGTTATTTAAAAGGAGAATAACAGCTCCATATACTATTGAAGTTATAATACTTAAATGTTAGATGTGACATCAAATCTAATTTGAAATATAACTTATTTACTCAGCTTCTTTTGAAACTACTGTGAACATAATATCTATAGATAAAACATTGCATTACCACGCCACTAACGAGTAGCAGAATGACAAGTTTTCCAAACTTGTTGGTAAATCTCAGTCAGTTTAGCTACAGCTGTATGCTTTTAACTCTCCCAAAAAGAAAATTAACCATGTGAAATTCTTGTTGATATGACTTAATGAATAATTATTTTAGGTTACTAAGTTATTTAAGAAACTTTGATAATATTTAGCCCACTTACTTTTCTATTTTCCATGTCACGATGAGCCTCTATTATTTCATCAAATTTATATTTTTTATTAATTCGTACAATTAAAAGTTTTTTTCTTATCATTTCAAAAATTTCCATTGCAGTAAGCACTAACGTAAGTCTATTATGCTTGTAATGATATATCGAAGTTCCAGCTGCAAATAACGAACGCGAACTAAGTAAAGAGAAATTAATAGGAGTATTACCTGATATCTGCCCATAGGAAACATATATGCCAAACTTACCCAAAGATTCAAAAGAGAGCTTGCTTGTAGCGTAACCTATAGGGTCATACACTGCACCTACTCCTCTATTTTTCGTAATCTCCATGATTTTAGAAACGAAATCTTTATCATTGTAGTTTATTGCGTATGTGCAGCCATTTTGTAAAGCTATCTTCATTTTTTCGTCAGAGCTTATAGAACCTATCACTATACCTTTTTTATCCTTTGCCCATTGGCATATTATTTGCCCCAAACCACCATTAGCTCCATGAACTAGTACAAAAGCACCAGGCCTGATTTTATAAGATTGATTAACTAAATAGTGAGCTGTCATACCTTTAAACAATACTGCAGCAGCAACTTCATCAGGTATATCATTCGGAATTTTTATCAAATATTTCTGGTGTACAATGCGCTTTTCACAATATGCCCCTGGAAGAGCTGTGCAATATCCAACTCTATCTCCAACCTTAAATCCATCACTAATTTTTTTACCAAGCTTTTCAACAACTCCTACTGCCTCTACTCCAAGTACTGATGGCAAATCTTTAATTTTGCGTATACCTTTTCTATGTTCTAAATCATAACGATTTAAGCCGATAGTTGTATGACGTATTAAGACTTCCTCATCTTTTGGCTCACCTATGCTCTTATCTACAAATTCTAATACTTCTGGCCTCCCAGTTTTTTTAATTTGTATAGCTCTAACCATGATAAATGTAAGACAAAAACTTTAATTATGTTATCTAGCAATTAATATTTTGCAAAATGTTATTTAGAGTTTATACACTACATAAGCGTATTGTTAATAGTTTTGAGGCACAAATTATCATGAACAGAGAAATTTGGCTTTATGGTGTTTTATTCAATGTGTTGTGCAAAGTGGATGAAGATAATGATTTGGATGTTAACAATGTAATAAAAAAAATAAAAGAAAGGTTAGAATATAGAATACAAAAATCAGATAAAAAAAGAGATTATTGTAAATATTTATATACTTCTTGGGAAAAAAAAGGATTTGATATTAATCACAGATTTGACTTGAAAGATTATGATCACTTTCCAATAGATAGTCTTTTTTCCATCGCCATTAACTATAAACCGTACACTTTAACAAATCTAGCGCAAGTTTTAATAAAAGCAGGAGCTAATGTGCAAAACGAAAAAGGATATTTACATACCTGTGTTTTAACCCATTCTCCGGATATATTAAATGCTCTCATAAAAGCGGAAGTAAATGATAACCCAAATGAAAACTATGGTGGAAATACCGCTTTAGACTATGTTGCTAAATTATATGGTAGAGATAAGTCAACGAAATCCAAGGATTGCTGTAAAATTCTAATTGAGCATACATTAGAAAAAAAACCTCACAGTAAAATGCCAGACTCTATAAAAAGTAATAAAGAGTTAACTGAGTACTGGAATGCCTGTAAAGCAAATAGTGAAGAATGGGAATTCGCAATACCAAAAACCGCAATACAAGTACTTAGTGTGCAAAAAACAAATAAGTGCTTCTGCCCAATTAAATAGATCTGTTACATAACTATTATTTAAATCAACAATAGGCAAAGGTTTGTTATTTAAGCTTAAAAAACGTATATGATAGTGTTATTTCACTTAAATCTTTTGTACTATTGTCACGAATTATTTCAGGGTCTATGTAAAAGGATACTGGCATAGCTGTTTTTTGTTTTGGCTGCAAAATTTGTTCTTCAAAGCAGAAGCATGCAACTTTATTGAAATACTTACCTGCTTTAAAAGGTGTGACATTATACACTGCCATTCCAAGTGAAGGCTGGTCAGATAAATTTTCTGCATAATAAAACACTAAACTTTTTTGCCCTATATTCGTATCAATGTAGTTAGTTTCTGATTTAAATTCCCAAGGCAGACCGGACATTACATCAGCATTGAAGTAAACCCTGATTTTTTGGTCAGTTGCATTTATTGTCGTATTAGTTGCTTTTCTCGTTGTGCCACCATATCCAGTAGCTTTGCAAAAGATACTATACAATGGCACTGAAGCATATGCAAGACACAGCATCAATACCACTAAAGATACTAGGAAAAAAACTATAGAATTTTCATTATTTCCCCTTAAAAAGGAAATCATCTAATCCTTATTGTTGAATAAATTAAGTAACCTGAGTAAATTGAGGAATATATTAATGAAGTCAAAGTAAAGATTAGTTGCACCAAGTATTGCCAGCTTAGTAGTTGCAACTTCTGAGCCATCATTATATCTATAATAAACATCTTTGATTCTCTGAGCATCGTATGCAGTCATTAAAGTAAACACTATCACTGATACAAACGATATTGCAAAATAGAGAGGACTGCTTCCAAGAAACAGATTAACTATAGATGCAATGATTAACCCCCAGATTCCCATAATCAAAAAAGAACCCATGCTGGTAAGATCTTTTTTTGTAGTATTACCATATAAAGCCATAGAACCAAACATGATCGATGTAATGAAAAATGCTCTCGCTATATTTTCTGCAGTATAAATTATAAAAATATGAGATAAAGAAATTCCCATTAAAACTGAGAATAGAAAAAATACAGTAAGTGTTGACTGAGCACTTAGGTGTTGAAGCCTAAAAGACATATAAAACACCAATGCAACTGGAGATAGCATTACCACAAGCGATAGAACAGGATTGGAATAAATCACCTGGAAAAGACCAGAAAACACTGTTAAAAACGCAACAAGCCCTGTAACACCTAAAGCTAAAGCCATATAATTGTATACTTTAGTTAGGTAACTCCTGAGTCCAGCACTATAATAAACGCCCTGAGAGCGAATATCCTGTTCGTTTTTCATATAAGACATATGTAACTCCTTATTATCTCTTGATGATATATTATAATACAATACAGCGTTTTTATCAAGTATAAAATGACATACTACAATTGAATGGTGTGGTATGCAATTAGAGAATTTCTTCCATAACTATAAGCAAATCGGTTTTCAGCAGCATTTAACTATTATAACAACCTCTGGCAATAGAAATTACTTTCACCATTCCCTCTATCATGATTTAAGGGGAATGGTGAAAGTAGTTTTTGCATTTACTAAAGCATTCTTCTTATAGATACTATACCAACAATCCACTATTTTTTCTATGTCTCGCGGTTTAACCTCCGGACCTATACTGATTCTAATTGAACATTCTGCTTGCTCTTTTGTTGCTCCCATTGCAAGCAAAACATGAGAAGGCCCAACTTTTCCAGAAGAACATGCAGAACCATTGCTGACTGCAATATTATTTAAGTCAAAGCACATGAGCTGCAGATCATTCTTCACTCTCGGCATATAAATGAAACTTGTATTTGGCAATCTTTTAGAATTTCTGCCAAAGATCTTGATATCACTGACAAGACTTAATAACCCATACTCCAATTGATCACGCAGCTTCTCTACTTCATCCATCTTTGATAGAAGATCTGGAATGTTTTGCAATGCAGCAGAAAGACCTACTATTGCAATAATGTTTTCTGTACCACCACGCAATCCTTTTTCTTGCCCACCACCTATTATAGTAGGTTCTATTACAAGCTTTTTGTCAAATATTAAAACTCCACTACCTGCTATACCACCAAATTTGTGAGCAGATAAAGTAAGTAAATCCACTCCTAAATCTTCCATATTTACTTTGATTTTCCCAACACTTTGAGCAGCGTCAGTGTGACAGATTGCCCCGAATTTATGTGCCATTTTAGCTATTTCCTTAACAGGCTGGATAACTCCAGTTTCGTTATTAGCCATCATCACTGAAATTATTACTTTATTCCCTTCAAGTTCGCTTAGAATTTTCTCTAGCTCTAAAAAGTCAATAATACCCTCTTGATTAACGGGTATTATATGTGGATTACATGCAGAATTAAGAATTGAAGGATGCTCTATAGCTGAAATTACATGCAGATAGCCTTTCATTCCTCTCATGACGAGGTTGTTTGCTTCAGTTGCACCAGACGTAAAAACTATTTCTTTATCATCTGGAATGCTAAGAGCATCACGTACGTTATCTCTTACCTCTTTAAGAATCTTCCTCGCTTCTTGTCCTCTTTTATGCAGCGATGATGGATTTAGTGTTTGTTTCGACAAAATCTCAAGTATACTTTTTTTTACATTTTTACTCACTGGAGCAGTTGCATTATAATCAGCATACACGCAACTACTGTCTTCCAGAGAGAATAAACTCACAGGCTTATTTGTCACTTACCATCAACCAATTATGTATGTTAACTTTAACACGATAAAAATTTATTGCAAAAACAGGGAAATTAATACATAATTAATAAACAATTTACATTATCAACACCTGTCAAAACAGGTTTTTATTAGGAGTTATCATGGTAGAAGTCTTTTTAAATAACTCAACAAAAAAGATAGAAGGTAGATACCATCAAAGCAAAGATACCAATGCACCAGTTGTGCTAATTTTACATCATCACCCTCAATATGGTGGTAGTATGGATAGTAAGATTATACATACTATATATGAATCTTTTATCGATAATAACTTTTCTGCATTGACAATTAATTTTCGTGGTGTCGGAAAATCTACCGGAACTTTTGATAAGGGTATAGGAGAATTAACTGATGCTGCAGTAGCTATTGATTGGCTTCAGGAGCATAACTCTAACAATGTTCCAATTTGGATAGTTGGTTTTTCTTTTGGAGCATGGGTAGCTATGCAATTGACAATGCGCCGTCCAGAGATAGTAAGTTTTGTTGCCCTTTCTCTTCCAGCAACTAAGTACGATTTCTCTTTTCTCTCTCCTTGCCCAGTTCCTGGACTTATAATACAAAGTAATAATGATACAATTTCAGAAGAAAGCGATGTAACAGAATTAGCACAAAGGTTAATAAATTCGGTAAAAAATAACCATATGGAATACCATATAGTAGAAGATACTAACCACTTTTTAAGGGATAAAGAAGAGGAAGTAGCTCAAATTATAGATAATTATATAAAACTACGCTTAAACAGTGCAGTCACTTCCTCCAAAAAAGTTAAAAAAGAGATAAGGGTAAAAGAATATGCCTAACTTTACAAATGAGAGAAATGAACGTATTAATATAAATAAAAAAAGTCTTGTTATGTTTAGGCAATTATTATTTCTCGTTTTAGCAATGTTTATGCTGTCAGGATGCTTTCTAAGTAAACAGCGTAAGTTAAAGAGTCCGTGTATAAAAAATAATGAAAGCATTTCATGCGAATTACACTCTGTTAATGACCATTGGTTAAATAAGTACAAGTTATAGGTAGCTTTGTATTGTACTGTTTCTTCCATTTACAGCTTTACTAATGATCGGTTTTTTAACTGAAAAATGTGATCTGCTTTTTCTGCAAGGATATAGTTGTGTGTTACTATAAGCATAGAGCTGTTATTTTCCTTTACATATGAATGTAACAGCAAAAATACATTCAAAGAATTTGTTGGGTCTAAATTTCCCGTTGGCTCATCTGCAAGTAAAAGCTTTGGAGAGTTTACAATGCTTCTTGCAATTGCAACCCTCTGCCTTTCTCCACCAGAAATTTCAGATACCATACTACTTGCTTTATTTTCCAGACCAAATTTTTCTAATATTGCTTGCGATTTTTTTTTTGCTTCAGCTTTGCTTCTTCTTGCAATAAGCTGAGGAAGCATAACGTTTTCCAACACTGATAACTCTTGTAATAAATAGTGAAATTGATAAACAAAGCTAAGAAAATTTCTTCTTACATGAGTTTTATATTTATTGCTGGCTTGCGTACAATTTACTCCATCTATTGTCACTACACCTAAAGTTGGCTTATCCAATAGGCCTGCAATTTGCAATATAGTTGTTTTTCCTGATCCTGAGCTGCCGATCAATGCAACTACTTGCCCTCTTGTAAGGCTCAGATTGATATCTTCTACAATAGCAGGACTTTTTTTGAAGCTCTTACTTACAGAAGCTAGCTCTAGTGTTACACCACCACCCATATTATAAAAAGATCCAGGAGGGAGAATTAGACCGAGAAACTGTTACCACACCCACATCGAGACTTAGCGAGAGCATTCTTGATTTGAAAACCAGAACCACCTAGATCTTCAGTATAATCTATAGTTGAGTTATTTAAAAATTTCGCTGAACAATTATCAACCATTAATACAGGGTTTCCATTCTCATCATTAATTACTATATCTTTACCTTTTTCACTAAAACTGGAGTGGCTTCTATAATCCTCGCTATCTTCGTCATCGTCAAAATCTTCGTCTTCATCATCGTCAAAATCGTCATCCAAAGACATCTTCTTATTTATTTGATCCATAAGAAAATTATACTTGAAGCCAGAGCATCCACCACCTGAAACTGCAACCCGCAAAATAGAACTCTCATCTCCTTCCTGTTCTACAAGGGAGTGGATTTTCCTTAATGCATTGTCAGTTAAGCTAATATTGTAATCTGTTGACATAACAACCACCGTTCATTATTGATAACCTATTATAGTAGAAATTTTACATGTCAAACAATAATTTTCTATTAAGTTACGCGTGCTTTCCAAATAAAACAAAAGGAAGAAATTTCAAAGAGCCAGAAGACAAAAATCGCAGCTGTTTTCAGCGTGATAGGGACCGCATTATTCACTCTAATGCGTTTAGGAAACTAGGATACAAAACACAAGTTTTTATCAATTATGAGCATGATTACTATCGTACTCGGCTAACTCATAGCCTTGAAGTTGCACAAATTGCAAGATCCATCGCACGCAGGCTCAGATTAGATGAGGACATCACCGAATGCATAGCGCTTGCACATGACCTTGGTCATCCTCCATTTGGTCACACAGGTGAGAATGCTCTAGTTCAAGTTGATAAGGAGAAGTATGAGTTTGATCATAATGTTCAAGCTATAAGGATTTTAACTTATCTTGAACAAAAACATGCTGATTTTGATGGTATGAATCTAAGTTGGGAGGTGATTGAAGGGGTTGCAAAACATAACGGTCCCTTGCTTGGTCAAAACGCAGAGTCTTCTACAAATAATCAGCTATTATTAAAATATAATGAAAAATATGATCTAAAACTTGAGGAATTTTCAAGCATTGAAGCACAAGTTGCTTCAATTGCGGATGACATCGCTTACAGTGTGCATGATCTTGATGATGCACTCAGGGCAAATTTAGTAATAACCGAAGATTTGCTCGATGTTCCTTTAATTGGCAAAATGTTCAAAAAAGTAAAAAGCGAATATTCAGAATTGGCTCAAAGCAAACTCATACATGAATCACTGAGTAGAACTATAGGAATTATGATAAATGATGTCGTTTTTCAGACTGAAAGAAATATTAAAGACTACAAAATAAAAAGCGTAGAAGATGTAAGGAGCTTAAATAATATGCTAGTCACATTTTCACCAGAAGTTGCAAATGCCACAAAAGAGATGAAAAAATTCAACATGGAAAAAATATACAGAAGTTATAAACTGACCAGAACAATGAACAAAGCAAAACGTATAGTACAGGAGCTTTTTCAATGCTTTTATGAAAACCCAGGGTTATTACCTATAGAGTGGAACAAACTTGCTTGTGAATCTCAGCGTTCAGTAATAATATGTGATTATATCTCAGGTATGACAGATAGATTTGCCATACACGAGCACAGAAGAATTTTTGATACCTCATACGAAATGACTTCTTTCTAATGACTGATGATTATTTCATGTCGATCGCATTAAAACTTGCAGAAAAAAGTCTTGGAAGTGTTGCACCAAATCCCGCTGTTGGATGTATCATTGTAAAAAACGGTATGGTGATCGGTGAAGGCTACACAGGAATCGGTGGACGTCCACATGCAGAAGTAGTTGCTTTGCAAAATGCTAAAGATTTAACTCATGGTGCAACTATGTACGTCACTCTTGAACCATGCTGCCACTTTGGAGTTACAGAACCTTGCACTACGGAAATCATAAGATCTGGAATAAAAATGGTGGTGATTGCAACAATTGATCCAGATAGTAGGGTTTCAGGTAGAGGGATAAAAGCTTTAGCAGATGCAGGAATTGAAGTAAAACAAGGGATTATGCAGAAAGAAGCAGAGAAACTAAATGTTGGCTTTTTTACCACTAAGAAACTCCATAGACCATTTATAGCTTGCAAAATCGCAACAACTCTCGATGGAAAAATCGCAACGTTTACAGGTGATAGCAAATGGATAACAAGTGAAGATACGAGAAATTGGGTACATGAGCTCAGAGCAAAATATGATGCAATTATGATTGGCAGTAGTACCCTTATCAATGACGATCCTCTCTTAACTTGCAGATTACCAGGACTCGAAGACAGGTCGCCAATAAGGCTAATTATCGATAGCCAAGGGAAATTGCAGGAAGAGCATAACATTGCAAAGACTGCAGACAAAATAACAACTTGGGTGATTACAAACAGAGAAATAGAGAGAAAAATAAAAAACATTAATTATTTGATAGTCAATTCAAATCACAAACCTCCTGTTATTCCAGATGTTACCCCAACACACTCTCCTGTCATTCCAATGCCTTCTCCTGTAATCCCAGTGCCCAGACACTGGGATCCAGAAAACTTCAAGCAATTGCATAATGAAAACTGGTCACGCGCTGGAATGACATCGGAGCCTGACATTATCGATAAAGTCTGCCTAAAAGACATGGCATCAAAACTTGTTTCAGAAATTGGCATAACAAGGTTATTAGTTGAAGGTGGAGGAGTGTTAATCACAGAGCTACTGAAGCATAGTTTAATCGACAGGTTGATAATCTGCCGCAGTGGTAAAATTTTAGGTAATGATGCCACTCCTTTTGTAGGGAATTTAGAGATTGAATCCATCAATAACTGCCATAAATTCAAAAAAGTAGAGATAATAGAGTTTAGTGAGGATGTAGTTGAGGTGTGGGATAGATTACCGTAACTCTTCTCAAATGAAAAAAGAGGCAGAACCATCTCTACCTCTGTACCATTTAGCTTATGAGCTTTTTTGAGATATTTTGCTTTTGAATGCTTCAAAAACTGTAGCATCTTCTAACGAACTCTTAAGTGTTTCATTAAATTTGCTTGAATCCAGTTTTTCAGCCAATTTCGTATCAACTTCAGACTTGTTAGTTCTGGCATTCAATTCAGTTTTAGTAGCTAAATCTTTAATTTTTTCTTCAACTTCTATTTTAGCTGCTGTTTCAGCGCCTGCTTTAGCTTCACTTATTTCTTCATTCTTATGCATTTGCTGATATGAAGAAATAGCTAGTGCGGCAAAATATACAGCGGTAATAAATAGAACTGCAATTCCAGCAGGGCTAGCAATAAGTGCTAAATGCAGGTCTAGCAATTACTTTAGTAGCAATCAATAATGTTGTTATTGCTGCTGCTAAAGATGCAATTGCAACTGTACTTTCAATACTCATTTTTGTTATGGGTGCTATATTTTTCAATTTCCATATAGTAGGCATAATAACTTCCTCCTTAATTAAGGTTTATAAAAAGTTAATTGTATATTAACAATGCACACTAGTCAAGCATTTTATTAATAACTTAATATTTTATCTACTTTCTAAATTGTTACTAATTATGTAAGATTGATACATGGTAAATGGCTGGCTGAATCTTGATAAACCAACAGGAATGAGTTCTGCACAAGCTGTAACTCAAATTAAAAGGATTTTTGGAATAAAAAAAGCCGGACATTTGGGAACACTTGATCCTTTGGCTTCAGGTATATTACCGATCGCTCTTGGTGAAGCAACAAAAACTATACCGTATTTATCTTGTAACTTAAAGGCATACAATTTCACAATCAAATGGGGAAAGCAAACAACTACGGACGATTTAGATGGTGATATTATTAGAACTAGCACTATAAAACCTGAATATAACCAAATAAATTGTGTGATTAAGGATTTTATTGGTGAGATAACACAAACTCCTCCTCAATTTTCAGCAGTGAAAATCAAGGGAGCAAGAGCATATAAATTAGCAAGAAGTGGGCAAAAGGTAAATATAAAGCCCCGGCAAGTCAAAATACATGAACTGAAGATGATATTTTTGGACACCATAAATAATAGTGCCGATTTTTCTATGATCTGCGGTAGCGGCGTATATGTAAGATCAATTGCAAGAGATCTTGGAATTGAATTAAATTGTTTTGGACATATTACACAATTAAGAAGAACGATGGTAGGTGATTTTAAGGAAGATGAATCAGTGACAATTGAGCAACTTACTAAAAAAAACACAACAACTTACTCTCCCCAGTGCTTGACACTGGGATCCAGATATACAAATACTTACAAATCATGTAATGGACAAAAGATTCTAGGAGCATATGTCAAAAACAATGTTCGTGATGAAATAGGCTTGATCCCAGTGCTTGACACTGGGATGACAGAGGGAGGTGGGATGGCAGAAGATGATGTAGGTAATACAAAAAGTTTCATCATCCCCATTGAATCGGCTTTAAAATCGATGTTCAAAGTTGAAATTTCCTTAGAGGAAGCGGAGAAAATCAGAAAAGGTCAAGAAATTATATTAAATAACTTGCGTAATTTAAAGAATTATGATACTTTTTGTACGATAGTGGGTAATGTACCTATTGCAATTTGCAGTTTTACTCATGGTTATGTGAAGCCTATTCGTGTTTTTAATATTTTGAAATGAGGTTTAGATGTCAATAACATCCCAAAAGAAAAAAAGTTTGATTAGTACATATGCAATTAAAGAAGATGATACAGGTTCATCTTTTGTACAGTGTGCAATTTTAACCGAGAGAATCAGTAATTTAACTGAGCATTTTAAAACGCATAAGCATGACCATAATTCTAAGCGCGGTTTACTTGTATTGATAGGTAGAAGGCGCAAGCACTTAAATTATATAAAACGTAAATTTGGTAATGAAGCCTATCAAGAGTTAATAGAGAAGTTAGGCATTAGAAAATAATCGAGGAATTTTGTATGTTTGAAATTATAAAAAAATCTATAGATTGGGAGGGGCGTACCTTATCTTTAGAAACTGGGAAAATAGCACGTCAAGCTGATGGTTCAGTAGTTGTAAATTATGGAGATACTTCTATCTTAGTCACTGTTGTACGAAAAAAGAAGGAAGAAAGTGTTGATTTTCTCCCTTTAAATGTGCAGTTTATTGCAAAAAGTTATGCCATGGGTAAGATTCCTGGTGGTTTTTTTAAAAGAGAAGGAAAACCATCTGATAGAGAAACTTTAATTTCAAGAGTAATAGATAGAAGTATAAGACCGTTATTTCCTGAAGGTTTTCATGATGAAATTAGTGTAGTATGTAATCTATTAACTTACGATACGGTCAATTCTCCTGAAGTACCAGCATTGATAGGTACCGTCGCAGCTCTTGCAATTTCTGGTGTTCCTTTCCACTTTACTATAGCTGGAGTTATGGTCGGTTGTGATGAAAATAACAATTATATACTCAATCCTTCCGTTCAAGAGATGAAAGCAAGCAACTTGGATCTGTTTTTGTCTGGTGATGAAAATTCGATCTTAATGGTCGAATCGGAAGTCAAAGAGCTCTCTGAAGAAAATGTTTTGAGTGCAATAAAATTCGGCCATGAACATCTTCAACCTGTTATTAAGCTTATAAAAGAATTTGCTGATACAGTAGGCAATAAACCTGAAAGCTTTGCTCCTGTTGATATATCAAATATAACTCAAGAACTTGAAAAATATCGAAAAGACTTTGAAGAAGCATATTCAAAAACAGTAAAACAAGAGCGAGTTCAAGCTCTAGAAGTAGTTAGGAATAATATATTGAATACTCTTAAAGAGGCTGGAAAAGACGAAAAGTTAATTACTTATGCAGTAAAAAGCTTTGAAAGATCTTTAGTGCGTGAAATGATTAGAAGGAAAAGTGTGAGAATAGACAGCCGTAAGTATGATGAAATACGCCAGATAGAAATTGAGGCTGACATTCTACCCAAGACTCACGGTTCTGCACTATTTACAAGGGGTACCACTCAGGCACTAGTTGTTACTGCTCTTGGTACTACACAAGATGAGCAAATTGTGGATGACATTGAAGGGGATAGACGTGAACATTTTATGTTGCATTATAATTTTCCTCCATTTGCTGTTGGAGAGGCTTCTGCTATACGCGCACCAGGAAGGAGAGAAATTGGTCATGGTAAACTTGCTTGGAAAGCAATTCATCCTGTTTTACCTGATAAATCTGAATTTCCTTATACAATAAGGGTAGTATCTGAGATTATGGAATCTGATGGTTCTTCTTCTATGGCAACAGTTTGTGGAACTTCCATTGCATTAATGGATACAGGTGTGCCAATAAAGGCTCCCGTTGCAGGAATTGCTATGGGTCTCATCAAAGACAAAAATGAGCATATAATACTTTCTGATATACTGGGCGATGAAGACTATCTTGGTGATATGGACTTCAAAGTAGCAGGAACTAGCGAAGGGATTACAGCACTGCAGATGGATATGAAAATTCCTGGTATAAGCTTTGAAATTGTTGAAAAATCTTTAGAACAAGCAAAAGTCGGAAGATTACATATCTTAGAAAAAATGAATGCAGTAATTTCAGAACATCGTAAGGATATAAAAGATCATGTACCAAGAGTGTTATCGTTTTATATAGATAAAGATAAAATTTCTGCAGCTATTGGTGCTAAAGGAAAAAATATACGCAGTGTATGTGAAAGAAGTAATGCAAAAATTGAAATAGGGGATGACGGTAAAGTTTCTGTTTTTGCCATTAGTAGTACTGAAGCTGAAGCTGCAAAGAATATGATGATTGATTCAATAACAGAGCTAGAACAAGGTTCTATAATTGATGCTAAAGTTGTAAAGATAGAGAAGTCTATTGTAGAGTTAGAACTTCTTAATGGAAGAAAAGGAAAAATGCATATAAGCGAGGTAGCTAATCAACATGTAGAGTCCATTGAGGATATACTTAAACAGGGTGATACCTTCAAAGCTTTGATAATTGACTTTGAAAAAGGTGGATGTCCAAAATTATCAAGACGTCGTGTTGATCAAGAAACAGGTGAATTTTTTGAAGGTAAGCTTTACAATGAAGAAAGGAGAGATGGTTTAAATAATAGGGATAATTATTATAACAACTCGTTTAATAAAAAATCTGGAGATAATTATCATAGTAATAGACCTACTCGTCCTCGTTCTGGTTTTAGTAATAGAAACAGACCAAAATTTGGTAATAATGACTCATCATCAGGTTTCTATTGAGGTTGAACTTACTTTCTATTATCTCAGTGTCGAAGCACTGGGATAATAGGAATTTTTAAAACTGACAAGATAACAAAAATGGTTTGTGTTATCTATAGGGTTATAACGAAAGATTTTTAAGATCGTTTATAGCCTTTTTTATGTCTTCAGCTTTAAATATTGCTGATCCAGCAACTAATATATTTGCACCTGCTTTTATTATATCAGCTGCGTTAGAAAAGTTAACTCCACCATCTACTGAAACTTGTGTTTTAAGATTACGGTCCTGTATCATTTTCCTCACGGTAGATATCTTACTCAACTGCGAATGAATAAACTCCTGTCCTCCAAATCCAGGATTGACTGTCATAATTAGTACAATATCTAGCTCATCTATTATATACTCAAGCACGCTTGGAGAAGTTGAAGGAACAATTGAAACTCCAACTTGTATTATTTTTTTTGTATTGTTTTTATATGATTTTATCTTTCTTACTAGCCTCTCAAGATGTATCTCTGCTTCTGCATGTATAGTGATAATATCAGCACCAGCATTTATAAAACTTTCAATATGGTTACCAGGAGATTTAATCATTAAGTGTACATCAAAAGGAAGATTGCTATATTTACGTATCGCAGAGATAACATTCGGACCTATTGTAATATTTGGAACAAAATTTCCATCCATAACGTCTATGTGTATATAATCTACATTCAAGTTGCTAATTCTTTTTACTTCCTCTCCTAATTTTGCAAAGTCTGCTGAAAGTATAGAAGGTGCAATTTTAATACCCATAGACTACTTTTTACCAAAAATAAAAAAAGTAACTTATTTTTTAAACTCTGTCATCCCAATACTATATTAATCTCATTTAGAAATTTTTGTATCCTTCCAGATGCATGTGAAACCAGTCCTTTATTTTTCTCTGCCCATGCATCTGGTCATTGTAATACTCATTAGACTTCTTTCTTCGCCTTTTCTAAATATTCCAACACAGTTTCATGTAGCGCAGTCCAAGACATTTGCTTTTCCATATTCGGTATAAATTTTTGTTTCCAAGTGTCCTTAAATTCTTGAAACCACTGCTTCTCAAAATTTTGGAAATTAGATAAAACTTGCGACCTAAACTCATTAATCAAATTCGAGACTTCTATAGCCTTTTCAGGGCTTATAGACTTAAAAGATAATATTTCATTCTTTAAAACATCTAGCTTTTCAAATGAATTAAGTCTAAATGGAATATAAAGTGAAGATCTTATATTGTATCTTAGATAAGAGTCATAATATAGCTTAATCTTGTACATGAGCATAGCAAATGCATCAGAAGAAATATTATTTTCATATTCTGCAAGAGAAGATAATAAATGCTTATAATCCTCTTCATTCAAAAATGGTGGCTTTAAGCTTAATTTAGTTTTATCACTTAAAGATAAGAATTCACTAAAAATAAGATTACTATACTTAACTAAAAATTCAGGCAAAATATCTTCTTGTTCTAATTTTAGAGGCAAGTCTTTTCTAATCTCTTTCGGCAAGTAGTGCATTGAAAACTGATTGATAACCCACGCAAAATTTTCATCAAACTCATTTGAGTAATTAGCATTATTGTCAGGAAAAATCATATTACCTTCCCTATCATTCCAAGGCAGTATTTTATAAAAAAAACCGTTTAACCTTTTTTTTAATTTCAAAATATTTTCACTCTTATCGCCTACCTTATACAAAACCTCATTTACTTTTTGTTCTGCGTCTTGAGGACTGATTCTATCACCTATATGCAATCCGATACCACTTTTCTCTAATAACTCCCAATCAAATAACTTATGTGGATCAGGCTTACGCATTGCGTAACCTTCAATTGCTGAGTTGTACACTATAGTGCCTATCTCAGCGTGACTAAATATCATATCTTTTCTAATCTTAAAGCGCTTAATGAGGTACAAAATCAGATCTTTGACAGATTTCATTTGCTCTTCTGGAAAAGGCTCAAGCCCTGTGTTTACAATCTCTATACCTATAGAATAATCATTCAGTTTTCGTAGCTCTTCAACCACATTATCTACTTGAACTTTCGCATAACTTATACCAGCATGCCATGCTCGTTTTTCAAGTGGAACCATCAGAGTAATGCTA
Source organism: Wolbachia endosymbiont (group B) of Cyclophora punctaria (assembly GCF_964028235.1). Classification (NCBI taxonomy): domain Bacteria; kingdom Pseudomonadati; phylum Pseudomonadota; class Alphaproteobacteria; order Rickettsiales; family Anaplasmataceae; genus Wolbachia; species Wolbachia endosymbiont (group B) of Cyclophora punctaria. Next base: position 8,904 of record NZ_OZ034749.1, on the reverse strand, counting down.
CCATCTCTATCAACAATAAGCTGTACTGATATCCCTGAAGAATTTAATGCGTATTTTGTACTTTTTAATGTTGGTGATTCAGTATGGTGCACCACCACCATCAACACTTTTTTGCCTTCTCTATCATCATAATTTAAACTCGGTGCAGGATCTAAAAATATTGGATTTTTTAATGATGTTTTCAAATCTTGAAAATCGTTCTCAATATCACTTAAACAAGATTGTTGTCCATATACAAGAGGCGCTACAAGCAGCAACAGAAATAAAACAGACAAACATTTTTTTACTATAAGTTTCATGTAGCTCTACAAATTGCCCTCAATATAACTAAATTAGCATAATACACATAAAATGTTTACTTTTTTTTCAGCCAATCAAGACTTGCTACAGCTACAATTAATACTCTTATCATTACATTTTGGTGTTAAGTCAGGATAGAATGTGAGTATAGCGTCTTTCTTTCTCACAAACACTGATTGATAATTGTCATCTTCCATTTTATACAGACACATTCCATCTTTTCCCAGCTCCTTAAAAGCCTTAGTCGCAGAAACTAAAATATCATCAGCATGAAGGTTATACGCGTACCCACTTGGGCACTTAACTTTCACTTCTCCATCCTTACCTAGATATTTCATTCCAAATGTGTAAACAGGTGGCTTAATATCTAATTTATTGCACAGAGATTCATTATCCCAAATCGCACCCGCCCACTTATTTTCTTGAGCCTCAACATATCTACCTACAAAATGCATACCACCAAGCCCCAATCTATCTGGTTCACCACAAAAAATATGCCCAAACCCTATAGTTTCTTTTTCAGTTCCGCTATTTGTAAACCAAATCTTAGTCAATTCATCTTTAAACAACCCCAAGTCTGCACTAGGTGTAATCACCTGATGATCAAGCTTATCGTATATCTTTTTCACCACTTCTTGATGCTGCGGACAATCAAGCAAAATTCTGAAATCTTCTTCATCAGGCTGTGTTCCCCAATCTCCACAAACCCTTAATATTCCTCTGTCAAAGTTAGTCAGCTCCGGAAGTAGTGGAATATAGTCTGGATCTGAAGAATCTGTTTTGAAGAATGGCTCAAATTTAATTTGTGAATTTGTATTGTTGAAGTAATGCTCCTTAATGTAAAAAACAAATCCTATTACTGGTATTATTAAGCATAAGATTAATTTAGCTACTTTCGACATAACCACAACACAACGTATAAAAAAGCTAAGGTACAAGCAACAGCTTAAAAAAGTTTTAATTAGATGTTAATCGCAGTCCCGGCATTTTATCACCACTGAGCCAACTTAAAAATGCTCCCCCACCAGTTGAAATATATGTAAAATCTTTATCAGTAAGACCTGCAGCATTTACTGCAGATAGGCTATCTCCTCCTCCTATTACACTGGTTAATTTTCCTTCGTGTGTCAAATTACTTACTACTCTCATCACCTCTACTGTACCATTTGCAAAAGCTGAATGTTCAAAAACACCAATAGGTCCGTTCCACAGCAGAGTTTTACTGCTTGCTATTATACCGCTTATTGTGCTTAAAGTTTGAGGTCCGATATCTAAAATTATATCACCGTCCAAAATGGATTCAGTTTTTCTTAAAACGCCAGTGCTATAATCAGAATTTACTGCAACCAAAACATCTTCTGGCGCAACTATTTTGCAATTGTTTTTATTTGCCGTCTTAACAATATCGTGCAGAAGATCATCAACGCCATTTTGAAAAAAAGACTTGCCTATATTAACTTTATTAAATAACAAAAAATTATTAGCAATTGCGCCGCCCAGAATAAGGTAATCAACCTTTTCTGCTAGTTTTATAAGCATTTTTATTTTAGTGGATATTTTAGCTCCACCAACTATCGCAGTAATAGGTTTAGCATCAAACGATATGGCTTGCTCAAGATATTTTAGCTCATCTTGCAAGCAAAATCCTGAATAGGAAGGTAAAAATTCCGTAATACGTGAAATAGAAGCGTGAGCTCTATGAGAGCAAGAAAATGCATCATTTACATATATATCTGCTAGAGATGCTAATTGTTTAGCAAAATTTGAGTCATTCTGCTCTTCTTCTTTATAAAACCTCAGATTCTCTAGTAATATTATATCTCCTCCATCCATCGCATTTATTACTCTTTGTACTCTCTCACCAATACAATCATCAATAAATTTCACTTCTTTGCTTAGCAGCTGCGATAAAGCTTCAGCTACGTTTTTTAGCGATAAGTTACTGTCTTTGGCTTTTGGACGCCCAAAATGTGAGATAATAATAACTTTTGCACCCGCATTTGCCAAATACTGAATGGTAGGTAGCGCTCTTAAAATACGAGTGGCATCACAAATTCTTTCATTTTTTATAGGAACATTGAAGTCAACCCTGAGCAGAACATTTTTATTGTGAAAATCACAACTCTCTATGCTAAGTACATTTATCATAAAATTAAAGAGCTATAAAATCACTATACAATAGTTTAATCCAAAGTAAAGAAAGGAAATTTGAATGCCAAATAAATTAATAAATAGGAAAATTACTACAAATCTTTTCAACTTTATTTTTTACTGCTCTTTCAATATCAGGACTATTTCCATTGATCAATCCCTGAATTATTTCATTTATTAGATCAGCTATCTCTTTAAAATCTTCTCTCTCAAGTCCACGCGTTGTCTCAGCAGCGGTACCAAAACGTAGCCCTGAAGTAATGGTTGGCTTTTCCGTGTCAAATGGCACAGAGTTTTTATTGCAGGTAATGCCAGCTCTCTCAAGGCTATTTACAACGTCTTTTCCCGTCAACTTCTGTGATCTTAAATCAACTAGCACAATATGAGAGTCAGTGCCACCAGTTATAATGTTTATTCCATGTTTTTGCAGCGCTTGAGCTAACACTTTTGCATTTTCTACAACTTTTTTACTATAAGTTTTAAACTCTGGCGTTAATGCCTCCTTAAATGCAACAGCTTTTGCAGCTATCACATGCATAAGCGGCCCACCTTGCAACCCTGGAAAAACCGCAGACCTAATTTTTTTATGTAATGCTTCATCATTTGTCATTACCACTCCGCCACGAGGACCACGTAGAGTTTTGTGAGTTGTAGAAGTCATAACATGCGCATATTCAGCAGGTGATGGGTAACAACCTGCAGCAATAAGTCCTGAATAGTGAGCAATATCTGCAAGCAGATATGCACCAACTTTATTCGCAATTTTGCGAAAGCGCTCGAAATCTATTTCTCTTGGATAAGCAGAAGCACCAGCAATGATTAGCTTCGGTTTATTCTCCAGCGCTAGCTTTTCTACCTCGTCCATATCGAGTAGATAAGTATCTCTATTAACTGTATACTGAATCGACTTAAACCATTTACCAGAAAGGTTTGGTGCTGCACCATGAGTTAAATGTCCACCACAATTTAGTGACAATCCAAGTATAGTATCGCCCGGAGTAAGCAGCGAAGCAAACACTGCTTGATTTGCCTGAGAACCAGAATGAGGTTGAACATTTGCAAATTTAACACCAAACAGCTTACAGAGCCTCTCCATAGCTAGACTTTCAATTTCATCCACATACTCACAACCACAATAATATCTCTTACCAGGATAACCTTCTGCATATTTATTAGTCAGAAAAGAACCTTGTGCTTCCATCACTGCTTTACTCGCAAAATTTTCTGATGCAATCAGTTGCAACTGTGATTTTTGTCGCCGCAGTTCTTTCTCTATAGATTGATAAACTTCATCATCAAAAGACTTCAGACTACTTTTAGAGTCACAAATTCTTTCTGAAACACTTGTCATAAGAACTTTTCTTTAACCATATAAATCCAAAAACAGCTAAAAGCAAACATATAGGAATAATTGATATTGCTTTTACTAGTAATTCAGTACCATACACAGGATTTCCTTGTACTACCATTCCATTCCAACATAAATCTATTATTTTTGCAATTCCTGTATGAAAAAAATAGCCAAAAACCATAACTATCATGTTTGATATGGCTGTGGCCAAGCCTACCAAGTTATTGTTCACATAACTTATTGCTTTGTAAATAGTAATTACCTGATAACCAGATGCAAAGCCGATAACAAGAAGTGCAGGTAGTGCAATATATAAACCTCCAGCTTGTATAAAAAGCAAGATAAAGCTAGCAATCATTGCAAAAGAACAGGCAATAATTGCCTCGTAATGTTTGTCTGGGTATTTTTCCAGTAAATAAGCTAAAAAGAATGATCCAGCTCCCATACCTATAAACATAAGGGAAGAAAGCGAAGATGCCAGATCCCCGGTCATTTGATATGCTTCACATAAGAACGCTTTTGCCCAACCATCAGCAAAACCTTCTAATGGTCCAACCATTAAGCCACCAAAAAAGCTGATTAGAATGATATGTTTATTGAAAAGTACAGTCTTTAAATCTTGAAGTATGTTGTCATTTCTACTCTCCTCTATGTTACTTTTTGGCGTTATTAAAAGCAACAACAGAGCAAGCAAACAACCAAACGCTGAGAAAGTATATATAACATAATCCCAACCAAATTTATTGAGCAAAAAGTCTAGAGGTAATCCACCATAAATAGCTCCCAGTAACCCTATTATTATAGATAAACTAGCCATCCTTGCTGATTTTTCTTGTGAGAAATACATACTTGCAACTTTAAAGAGCCCAACTGCCGAAGCAGATGACCCAACTCCAACAATCATTCTACCAAGTATTGAGTAATACCACTCATCAAAGCATATTAGTGGTAATGTCCCAGCAAACGTTAAGACAATACACACAGGCAAAACAAACTTTGGCCCAAATCTATCAAGGGCAAGACCAACAGGTATGTGAGCAAGCGTATAGCCTATATAATATAGCCCACCAAATTGACCAATATCTGTAATACTTATGTTAAATTTCGTTATTAATTCAGGCGCGATTATATTTGGAATTACACGTAATATATACTGGTATGCATAAAATAGTGATGCTAGCAACCATATGAAAAAGTTTCTCTTCAATGCTAATATTACCTAAAAAACAGGATTATATGTATTTTATCAGCAAGGAGCAACACTTTTGTAGATAGCTACTCTAATCCGAGTATCTTTCTTAAAAGAGACCTTTTAGCATATCTATAACTGGTTCATGGATAAGGTATATGAAAAAAATTATACCACAGATGATAAGGATTTTTATAATTTTACCCTTGTTCATCTTAAGCTTTATTTTTTTTATTATAAGTTTTAGTTTTGTTACAAAGTTCATTTTATTTACGCTTTCATTTCGTGATACCGATTATACTTTAAATAATATAATTTTCAATGAAATACAGTATCAGAAACGCTGCAGTTAACTAAATATTAACCTTTTCGTGTGTAAAATATAATATAAAAGCAAGGTGAGTGAATGAACATAGGTACAATATACAATACGCTACAAAACTACATAACAAAATACATTGAACAAACATTTACCGCACACACAGGCAATAGATACGACAAGTTATACAGGGAACTTTTAAGTAGCGCAGAAGAAATAATAAAACTTACTGTAAACGAAGCAAAACAATATGATAAAAGCCTAGAAGAACTACATAACAATTCAATATTTCACGATAAGAAATTTATTCAAGCTGTTGCTAAACACCAGATATTAGAATTTCTGAATACTCATCCAAAGAAGAAAGAAATCGTTGCAGAATTTAAAAATGAACATCATATCAACGAAAGCGATTTAAAAATTTTAAAGGAAGGAAAAGATTTAGTGAATAAAATAAACAACATTAACTTAATCCAACAAAATGAGAAAAATGAAATATTGAACATTAGAAAGGTACTTTCTAAATCAATAGGAATGCCCTCTTCGAGAACTGAAAAATCCAAAGCAACTTTAGTAGAAAGTCCTGAGATGGTAAAATAGACGTACTTAACTTTTCCTAATTGGAAAATACTTTTAATCCTATGATACCCAGCACTACCAAAGCAAGGGAAAATAAACGCCCCAAATTTACTGGGTCATTAAAAAACATTATTCCTATTATCGCTGCACCTATAGAGCCTATACCAGTCCAAACTGCATAAGATGTTCCAAGAGGAATAGACTTCATTGCTAACGATAGCCAGTAAAGACTCACAGAACCGCTAACTAAAATAATTACTACAGGTATAACACGAGTAAAGCCATTGCTATATTTCAGTGCTGTGGTCCATATTATTTCAACCAAACCAGCTAATAGCAAATACACCCAAGCCATAAATCAACCCTATCTTACTGAAATATTATATATAGGAATATTAAAAAGTTAACTTAGCATTTCGCATGCTTTAGTAATACTATCACATCCAATTTCTAATTGTTCCTGAGAGGTTGCATAAGAAATTCTGATAAAATTTTTCAGACCAAATGCAATTCCTGGCACAACAGCAACTAAATGATCTTCTAATAAATATTCGGCAAAATCAAGATCACTATTTATTACTTTACCACTTTTCGTACTCTTACCCAATAAACTTTCACATGAGACAAACAAATAGAATGCACCTTGTGGAATAGATGCTGACAAGCCTGAAGCAGAATTTAGCTTTTTTACTACAAAATCTCTACGGTCCCTAAAGATTTTTGTTCTTTCTTTCAAAAAACTATGATCACCGTTTAACGCTTCAACTGCTGCTGCTTGTGCTATTGAATTTGGGTTAGAAGTACTTTGAGACTGCAGTGTAGAAATAGCTTTTACTATATCACTCCTACCTGCAATATAACCTATTCTCCAGCCAGTCATTGCATAGGCTTTTGATACTCCATTGACCACAAAAACTCTATCATAAAGTTTTGGCTCAATCTTAGCAATGGTAAAAAACTTTTCGTCGTATATTATGTGCTCATAAATATCATCTGTAACAACATTCACATGTGGATGTTTAAGCAATACTCTCGCTATGCTTTTCAATTCATCATATGTATAGACAATTCCTGCTGGATTGTTCGGTGAATTAAGAATTAACCATTTAGTTTTCTCAGTTATATTGCTTTCCAGTAACTCCGGTGTAAGCTTAAAGTTTTGTTTGCACTCTACAATAACTGGCAGTCCGCCAAAAAGATTTACCATATCAACATACGAAACCCAATAAGGAGCTGGTATTATAGCCTCATCTCCAGAGTCAATTGTTGCCATAAATAAGTTGAATAACACCTGCTTAGCGCCTGCGCCGACACAAATTTGGTTCAGTGTATATTCTAGATTGTTATCCCTTTTTAACTTATTGATTATCGCCTCTTTAAGCTCATGAGTTCCATCAACAACAGTATATTTAGTTTTACCTTCATTTATCGATTGAATAGCTGCCTTTTTTATATGATCTGGAGTGTCAAAATCCGGCTCTCCCGCAGCTAAAACGCAAATTTTCTTTCCTTCGCTTTTTAATCTGTTTGCCTTATCGTTCACAGCAATTGTAGGCGACGGTTTTATCAGAGACATCCTCTTTGCAAGGTCTGACATAATCTCACTAAAGTTAAATAAAAATGATAAACTCTACACAACAAAAAAGCTAGAAGTTTTATTATTTTACATAAAGGTTGGTATTTTTGTATTCTTAAATATAGATATTAAAAAGCTTAATAAATTGAAAAAGGCAAATAAACCCCTGTATAGCGAGTTTTAATAATGTAAATTGATAATGTGCTAACAAGCGTGTTTTGGCTGAAGTAGAAAAAATTTAAAAAACATGCAGCCGCTATAATTTTATGTAATTTGCCAATAAGTATCTGAGTTTTTTACTGAATTTTGTCGTTGAGCCCAAAAACAAGGATGAATACTCTTATCGTTATAGTAAGGAAGAGAATGAGGTTTGTCAAGTAAGGTTTTCATTCCACCCTCATAAAGGCTTTTCATACAAGAGTTTTAGTAGTTTCTTACTAGGTCCACTAATTCAGCAATATTTTCAACCGGAGTATCAGGAAGCACTCCATGTCCAAGATTAAATATAAAAGGTAACCCTCTAAAACAATCTATTATACGCTTTGCTTCTTCAATTGCTTCTGACTTATTGTAGGCCAAAAGACTAGGATTAAGGTTCCCTTGCAGAGGAATTTTTAGATTTTCTTTCGCCCATTCTATTGGAACATTATAATCTATATTTACTGCAGATACGCCTGTTTGTTCGCAGTAATCTGTATAAAGATTTTCAGCAGAGCGCGGAAAACCTATTATTGGAAAATTGGGAAATCTACTCTTTATTGCCGAAACAATTTCCTTTGTTGGCTTGATGATGTATCTTTCAAATAGTTTTCCCTTCAATACACCAGCATTGCTGTCAAATAACTGAATAACATCTGCTCCAAACTCTATCTGTTTGATCAGATAAATAATTGTCGCTTCCGTTATTTTTTTTATTATTTCCTCTAGTGCCAATGGACAAAAATTTAGCACCTTGGAAAAAGTTTTACTACCACCGCCCTCTATGATGTATGAACCTACCGTCCACGGCCCTCCAGCAAAGCCTATAAGCGATTTTTCTTCTGGCAACTGGCTTCTTACTTCTTTTATAGCATTTAGGATTGGTAATGTCTTAGATTCAATTCCTTGTAGACTCTTCAATTCTTTAGCACTTTCTATAGGTCTTATTATTGGACCCACACCTCGAGTAAAATTTACATTACAACCTAAAATGTCAGCTATTATCAAAATATCAGAAAAAATTATCGCTGCATCCATGTCGAACCTTGTTATTGGTTGTAACGTTAACTCTGTTACCAAATTTGTGCTATAACATATCTCCATAAAATTATTCATGTTTTCCACTGCCTTCCGATACTCAGGAAGAGACCTACCAGCCTGACGCATTAACCAAATAGGGACTTTTTCATTTGACTCGTTCTGACTGATGATTCTTGCTATTTTTGCTTTACTTCTTTTCA